>CAUCKA010000007.1 GCA_958443265.1 uncultured Collinsella sp.
GGTATGTGCCTTGCCGCATTTGGGACAGCGCATGGTACCTCCTCTTAAACGATAATAAGGGTACCATGCGGTGCGCGATAATGATTACGAACGATCAGGAACCTTAAGATGCGCACCGGCGGCGAGCGAACCATGCTCCAGATGATTGACGCTACGGATCATGTCGGAAGTCTCTTGCGTGGAAAGGCCTTCGATTGGATATTCTTCGGCAAGCGACCAAAGAGAATCGCCAGGCTGAACGCGAATGGTCTCGTAGGTAATGTTGGAAACGGACTCGGCATACGCGGCGTGACGAGCGCTAAAGACCGACATAGCGAGGACAAAGAAGAGCGTAAGCGCAACGGCGACGGCGACAATCGTCGGAACCTTCGGGGCAACGCGGGCCGGCGCGACTACAGCCTGCTGATTGCGCGCAGGCTTTACGGTCAAAGGCTGAAAGCCGGAGCGGCCACCCTGAACAACCGTAAAAGTGGGTTCTGCAGGCGTCTCGAGCTTAAGGGCGAGGTTTCCCTGGACCATATTCGTTACGTTCATCATGTTCTCCTCTCGCGTGTTTTGCTGAGAACAGTTTTATCAAGCCGCGCGGACAAAAATGTCTAGCGCGAGAACGAATGTTCGGTTATTATTATCTTCGAACAGTTGTTCCTGTCAAGCAAAATTCGAACATTTGTTTGACATGGGTAGAGAGGATGCCCTGATGGCTCGCAAAATTACCAAGCGTCAGCAGCAAATTTACGACTTCATCAAGGAATATCAGCAGGAGAAGGGTTATCCGCCCAGCGTGCGCGAGATGGCTTCTGCCGTGGGCCTTTCCTCCCCCAGCACCGTGCACGCCCATCTCTCTGCCCTGGAGGCGCGCGGGCTACTCAAGCGCGATGCCACCAAACCGCGCGCCCTGGAACTCTTTAACGAGGATGGTTCCTCTGTCTCAATTTCTAAATCTGACGAGCCCACCGCACCTCGCGGAACGGTCTCGCTACCGCTCGTTGGTCGCGTCGCGGCTGGGATTCCCATTCTGGCCGAGCAGAATATCGAAGACACGTTTACTATCCCGACCGAAATCGCCACTGATCAGGGTTCCTTTATCCTTGAGGTGCATGGGAGCTCAATGATCAATGTCGGCATCTTCAATGGCGATTACATCATCGTCCGTGAACAAAAGAGTGCCATGAACGGCGAAATTGTCGTGGCCATGATTGATGGTTCGGCGACCGTCAAGACGTTCTACAAGGAGCAGGGGCGTGTGCGCTTGCAGCCCGAGAACGACACCATGGAACCTATCTATGCACCGAATCCCGTTATCCTGGGCAAAGTCGTCGGCTTGATGCGCCGGTTCTCGTAATGCAAAAACGCATAACCATATTTGATACCGTCCGCGGGTTTACGATGATTTCTATGGCAGGTTTTCACGCTTGCTATGATCTCGCCTACCTGTACGGCTGGGATATGCCCTGGTTTACCCAGTCAGTCTTTCAAGACATCTGGCGCGCCAGCATCAGCTGGGTATTTTTGTTTATCGCCGGTTGGATGTGCACCCTTTCGCGCAACAATATCAAACGTGCCGCCAAATACGCCTTAGCAGCACTCGTTGTCTGGTTGGCAACAACACTTGTCTCAGTCGACGATTCGGTTAATTTTGGCATCATCTACTGCATGGCCGCATGCACCGGCATCGTAGCGTTGACCGATCCCGTCCTTAAGAAGATAACGGCGAGATGGGGCATGCCCCTATGCCTTATGTTGTTCGCAATCACCTTGAGCATCCCCAAAACGATCTACCCTGTCCCCTACCTGGCGTGGCTGGGATTTCCGAGCCCTGGGTTTATCTCAGGTGATTACTACCCCATCATCCCGTTTATCTTTATGTATCTTGCAGGATACTTCGCCGCACACATAGCGCAGGGAATCGATAAGACCGTCCCTAGCTGGGCCTACGCCAACCCCCTGCCGGCGCTCGCCAGCCTTGGACGTCACGCTCTCCCCTTTTATCTGCTGCATCAGCCCATCATTCTGGGCATTTTAGAGCTCGTCTACTCGGTGCGATAACGCTCGAGCCGCGGTGCAATACGAGCCGGCAACTTCGCCACAATGCGAACGCCGTCCTCGAGATATTCCTCATGCAGAAGGGTTCCCTGCTCATGCACCAGCGTGATGAGAGCGCCCTCACGATACGGGATATCAGCGGAGAGCAACACATCGGTGGCAGCTGCCTCGCGAGCAATCCGGTCGACGAGATCGTCGAGCCCCTCGCCCGTTTGGGCCGAGAATAGAACGGCCTCCGGATAGCGACGACGGAAACTCAATCGATCGACGCTATCGAGAAGATCGATTTTATTGAACACCGTAAGCGTTAAACGCTCTCCGGCGCCGATCTCATCAAGCACGCGGTCGACAGCCTCCAGCTGCCGCTCATAATCCTCGTCAGACGCATCTACGACTTTGAGAATTAGATCGGCACCCAACACCTCGGAAAGCGTCGATTTAAAGGCATCGACCAGACCATGCGGCAGTTTTTGAATAAAGCCGACGGTATCGGTAATCGTCATGCCGCGACCGCCGGGCAGGCGATACGAGCGCGTCGTCGGATCGAGCGTAGCAAACAGCTTGTCCTGCGAAAGTACCGTAGAGCCGGTCAGACGATTGAGCAACGTCGATTTACCGGCATTGGTATAACCGGCTAACGCGACGCGAAACGCCGGTGACTCAATGCGGCTCTTGGATTGAACATCGCGGCGCTGTTCAACCTGCTTGAGCTCACGACGAAGCGCAGCGATCTTATTACGAATGAGGCGACGGTCGACCTCGAGCTGACTTTCGCCCTGACCAAAACGTGAGCCGATGCCGCCGCGCGTCTGCTCCTTGGCGAGATGGCTCCACATGCCACGCAGGCGAGGCAACAAATATTGAAGCTGTGCCAGCTGTACCTGCAGGCGTCCCTCACGCGTCTGAGCATGCAGGCCAAAGATATCGAGAATCAACGCCGTACGGTCGATAATCTTAATCGGTTCGCCCACGGCTTTCTCCAGATAGGACTGCTGCGAGGGCGTTAAATCGTCGTCGAAGATAACAACATCAGCATCCATGCGATGCACGAGCCCGCATAGTTCCTCAACCTTACCGGAGCCGATAAAAGATTTTGGATACGGCTTAACCAGACGCTGTGACAAACGCGCCACGCACTGGGCGCCAGCCGTATGGGCCAGGCGCTCAAGCTCGTCAAGCGAACGATCGAGCGGCCAGGCGTTATCGCGCCACTCAACTCCGACAAGAACGGCACGTTCGGGCTCAGGCGCCGTGGGAACGAGGGGAAACCGAGCCATTAGGCCGCCTCGATACGATGAAGGATATCCTCAACGACCTCATCGATCGTAAACTCGTCCATATCGAACCACACGATGCGGTCATCGCGTTTAAACCACGAAAGCTGACGCTTGGCATAGCGACGCGAACGCATCTTGATGAGTTCACGAGCCTTATCCATAGAAATCACGCCGTCAAAGGCATCGATAATCTCTTTATAGCCAATCGCCTGCATCGACGTCAGGGCATCTCCCAGCCCCTGGTCCATAAGACCACGGACCTCATCGACAAGACCCTGCTCAAACATCAGATCGACGCGCAGATTAATGCGCTCGTAGAGCACCTCGCGATTACGCGTCAAACCAAACCATAGGGCATGATAATGCTCGCGCGGAACACTAAACTGACTTTTTTTCTGTGCATAGGAGATACCATCATCATTCATCTCGAGCGCACGAATCACACGGCGCACGTTATGGGGATGAATAACAGCAGCCGATTCTGGATCGCGCTCGGCAAGCAAGGCATGCAGTTCTTCCTCGCCAATACGCTCGGCAAGCTCCTGATAGCCCGCACGACGATCGTCCTCAAGTTCACCCGAGGGAAAGTCCATCTCATCGAGGGCGGCCTTGAGATACAGCCCCGTACCTCCGCAAAAAACCGGCAGGCAACCCGAACCAAGGAGACGTTCAACATGCGCGCGAGCGTCGGCCTGATAAAGCGCAGCAGAATATGCCACACCCGGCTCTACAATGTCGACGAGACGCAGCGGCGCCGTGCACTCATCGGGCGCCATCTTTGCGGTACCGATGTCCATGCCGCGATAGATTTGCATCGCATCGCACGACAGCACTTCGGACGAAAGACGAGCTGCCAAACGGTCGGCAACATCACTCTTACCAACCGCCGTCGGACCGACGATCGCAACGGCGGAAAGACCTGACCCGGGAGAAACCATTAGCGCGGCTCGCCCACAACGGAGCCGGACAAATACCAGGTCTTGGCAACGTCAACGTCAACATCAACGATCTTGCCAACAAGCTGATCGATGCTGTAACCCTCGGGGATAGGCGCATGCACGGTCTGATTCTTGGGACTCTTGCCCAGCAGGACCGCGTCGTTCTTTTTACTCGTTCCCTCAATGAGCGCCGGAACCACAGTATGAAGCTCACCCTGGTTATACTCGTGTGCCGTGGTCTCGATAACCTTAACCAGACGGTTGAAACGCTCGAGAATAACCTCATGCGGCGTAGGATCGTCAATCTCGGCGGCCGGGGTACCGGCGCGCTTGGAATAGATGAAGGTATAGGCCTGAGCATAGCGGACCGTCTCGGCAAGTGAGAGCGTCTGCTCAAAGTCTTCTTCAGTCTCGCCCGGGAAGCCAACGATAATGTCGGTCGAGAGCGCGATATCGGGCATGCGGTTGCGAATGCGATCGACAAGGCCCAGATAGTCCTCGCGTGTATAACGGCGATTCATCTCTTTGAGGATCCGCGTCGAACCGGACTGGACGGCCAAGTGCAGCTGCGGCATAACAGCAGGCGTCTCGGCCATGGCGTCGATGGTCTCGGGCAGCAGGTCCTTGGGATGCGAAGACGTAAAGAAGATGCGCTCCACGCCCGTATCGCCCACGGCACGCAGCAGATCGGCAAAACGCGGCTTGCCAAACAGATCGCGACCATATGAGTTAACGTTTTGGCCCAACAGCGTAATCTCACGCACGCCCTGGCGTACCAAACCGGTCACCTCGTCGACAATCTCCTCGAAGGGGCGGCTCTTTTCGCGACCACGCACGTACGGCACGATGCAATAGGTGCAGAAATTATTGCAGCCTGTCATGATGGGCACCCAGGCGTGATACTGAGTCTCGCGATGCCACGGCATGCTCATGGCATCCGTATCCTCATGCTCATTGGTGCGGATATGACGCTTACCATCAAGGAACGCCTCGGCAATGAGCTCGGCCACATGCGCGATGGAATGTGTACCGAAGATGACGTTGACGTTATCGACGTTGGTGAGCAGGCCCTCGCCATCGCGCTGCGCGATGCAACCGCCAACGGCAACCACGCGCTTGCCCGAAGGCGAAGGCGGCAGGCTTTTACAGGAATTGCACTGACCGTACAGGCGAGTATCGGCGGCCTCGCGCACGCAGCACGTCATGAAGACAACGATATCGGCATGCGCAGGATCGAGCGCCATGAGGCAGCCATATGAATCAAGCAGACCGCTCACACGCTCGGAGTCGTGCTGATTCATCTGGCAGCCAAAGGTGCGGATAAAGTAGGTTTTACCGGCAAGAATATCGCGTACGGAACGCTGGTCCATGTGCATAAGTCCTAACGACGGGGAGCGAAACGAGGCAAGCAGAAGCTATGCCACAGGCTTAACATCATCCATGACGACGTTATCCATAGTAGCTCGATTGATCTGGTGAACATAGATAGAAAGGCGGATGGCCGTGCGCGACTCCCCGTTAATGAGGATGTCGGAGAACACGGGCGCGCAGGAAATATCAAAACCGGTTGGAATCAAAAAACCGCGCGCGATAGCCACGGCCTTAATGGCCTGGTTGACGGCACCGGCGCCGACACACTGGATGTTGACGGGTACACCATCCTTGACCATGCCGGCGATGGCGCCGGCAACGGACGCGGGCGATGATTTGCTTGATACCTTCAGGCAATCCATGAAGAAACTCCTGCATTTAAAAGTACGTTTTAACTGCAATAACTGTATCGTACCGAGTGGACTCGGTAAAGGCACTATTCCTCTTTGGCAAGATCAAAGGTCACGGTGATTCGATCACGCGAAACACGGATCTTTGGGTCACCGCAAAGGTTGAGATAGTACCGGGCGGCAAGGTCATTAAAGTCGCGCTCCACAGCACGCGAAAACTGTGCCATGTCATCCTTGGCAATACGTAGCCCGCGACGATCCTTCGCGAGATCGACAGGAGCCGGCGCATGCGAGGACGAATCACGCTCGCGCAGCAGACGCGCGGTCACACCGCGAACGGGCTTAATCTGCCCTGCCAAAATGCGATGGGCCGTGCGCTCGGACATCTCAAGACCCAAACCCGAACAAATACGGATAAAGTCCTCGGCATCAGAAGCAAGGCCTAAACGATCGACAACCGGAAGCTCGCTCTCGTCATCAATGAACAGGAGACGAGACGTATCGAGCCGACTTGACGCTTGAGCATAAAGGGTCGCGGCAATCTCAGACGGAGAACCGAGATAGACATCGCAACCACGCAACTCCTCGAGCGCAAACTCACAAGCAGCGCGAATAATATTATGTGGACCGCGAGCGCAGACATAACGTCCGTCCTCATCCTTGACGGCCTGGGGCCAGCTGGACTGATCGGCACGCTCACTGAGGCGGTCGGCCGCAACGCTCACCTTGAAGGCTGAACCAAGATCGACGCCGGACGTGACCACACGGGCCTCGTCGGCGTTCTGCTTAATCGAAAACAATGCCATGCCACGACCGTGAACGCCCCAACGGTCCATCTTCATGCTCTCGAGCTTGGAGGTAACGCGGGCATCAAAGATTCGCTCTTGCATATCCTGCGGAACGCCAGAACCGTTATCCAGAAAGACAAGCGTGCGGACGCCATCTTCCTTGGTCGTGGCGAGATAGACCTTGTCGGCGCCGGCATCGCGAGCATTACGGAGCATTTCGATGACGATGTCCTCGACATGCTGAATGTCGTGCTTAGCCTGGCGCCGCTCGGCCTCCGAAACGCGGAGGCGGACATACCCCTCGCCAAGGTTCTCCTCGACGCGAAGGTTGCCCTCCCCCGACATCGACGCGATAAATGAGATGAGCTCGTTCGCGTCGCTCATGTTATTTAGCGATATCGACAGCGCGGCTCTCGCGAATCACGACGACGCGCACCTGACCGGGATACTCCATCTCTTCCTCGATCTGATGGGCGATATCGTGAGCCAGAACCGTGGACTGGGCATCGGAGATCTTGTCCGGCTGGACCATGACGTGGACCTCGCGACCGGCCTGCATGGCATAGGTACGTTCGACGCCGTCATGGGAGTTGGCGATCTCCTCGAGCTTCTCAAGACGCTTGATGTAGTTCTCGGCAGACTCGCGACGGGCACCGGGGCGAGAGGCAGAGACAGCATCGGCAGCCTGCACCAGGACATCGAGCACCGTGTTGGGGTCGACATCGGCATGGTGAGCCTCAATAGCGTGGACGATAACGGGCTTCTCGCCATAACGGCGGGCAAGCTCGGCGCCGATGACGGCATGCGGGCCCTCGACGTCGTGGTCGATTGCCTTGCCCAGGTCATGAAGCAGGCCGGCGCGCTTGGCGGTCACAACGTCCAGGCCAAGCTCGGAAGCCATCACGCCGCACAGATCAGAGACCTCGAGGGAATGCTGAAGCACGTTCTGACCAAACGAGGTACGGTAACGCAGGGCACCAAGGGTCTTGACGATCTCGGGGTGCAGATCGTGGATGCCGGTATCGAAGGCAGCCTGCTCGCCAGCCTCGCGCACGCGCTGCTGAACCAGGTCGGCGGCCTTGTGATACATCTCCTCGATACGGGCAGGGTGAATGCGGCCGTCGGCGATGAGGTTCTCGAGGGCGACACGGGCGGTCTCACGACGGACCGGGTCGAAGCTCGAAAGAACGACGGTCTCGGGCGTGTCGTCGATCACGAGGTTGACGCCGGAAACCTGCTCGAAGGTCCGGATGTTGCGACCCTCGCGACCGATGATACGGCCCTTGAGGTCATCAGAGGGAATGTGCACGGAGGTAACGGTGACCTCGGCAGTGTGGTCGGCAGCGCAGCGCTGAATCGCCAGAGACAGAATCTCCTGGGCGGTCTTGTGGCACTCGGCGCGAACCTGCTGCTCGGATTCGCGAATGATCGTGGCGGCCTCGTGGGTGACCTCGCCGCGAACCTTATCGAGGAGCTCCTTGTGGGCGTCCTCGCGGGTAAGGTCGGCGATACGCTCGAGCTCGGAGGTCTGCTTTGCGCAGAGCTCCTCGAGCTCACGGGAGCGCTTCTCGACCTGACCGGCCTGGCTGGACAGCTGATGCTCGCGCTTGTCGAGAGCGTCGTTGCGGCGATCGAGGGATTCCTCGCGCTGCATCACGCGGTTCTCGAGCGTACGAATCTCGTTCTTACGCTGCTTGTCCTCGGCCTCGGCGGCCTGCTTGTTCTTGATGATCTCCTCTTTAGCCTCGAGCAGAGCCTCTTTTTTGAGGGTCTCGGCCTGACGCTTGGCATCACCGATCAGGGACTCAGCCTGTGCGCGTGCCGACTGGATTTTTTCGTCGGCCTCGTGAAGACTACCCTGCTTGGCGGTGCGCATGTAGGCAATGGCGGCGATGGCACCCAAAACGATGCCAACGAGCGCTGCGATGATAGGCATGCTCACTCCTTTTTATGGATTCGTTACACAACAAAGCGAACCGTCCTTACGAACGGCTCGCGACATTTGAGTAATATGGGCGCAGCTTATGCGGGTCGGATACAGATAAACATATAAACAAACTCATCACAGATGAGCACATATCACAAAGCAAATGACAGTGTTTATCGTACGTTGAACCACAACAACTGTCAAATAAATGGCCCCAGCACGGCGGCTAAAACGCGGTGAACGGCAGGGCCACAAAACGCATACGCCTAAACCGCACATTCCTCACGTTCGGCATCGAGACGTGCCTTAACGGCATCGGCGGCGATGTGATACGAGAAGCCCTTGCCCATCAAAAACCGAACCAGTTTTTCGAATCCGCGCGTCTCTGGAACACGCTGCTTGGCGAGCAGGGCTGACGCACGCGCCAAATCGTCTTCGACGGCAAAATAATCCTCGGGATAACCGGGAATGTCATCGAGCACGACATGACGGCGCTTGAGCTCGGTCTCGATTTTACGCTGTCCCCAACCGCGCCGCTTGCGTTCCTCGATAAAGTACGAGCAAAAGCGGTTCTCGTCTAAAAAGCGATACTCGGTGGCGCGCTCGACGGCGAAATCGATCGCGGGCTGGCGAAAGCCGTAGCGTGCCAACTTGTCACGGACCTCACCCGTCGCATGGTCGCGTCGCGATAGCATCTCAGTCACCATGGTAAGTGCACATTTACGCTCGATGAGCTGCACCGCTTCACGAAAGTTATCCCAATCACAGGGAAGATCGGGGCGATTTTTGACATACAGGCGCGCGACCCGCACGGGAATCCAAATGGACCGCTCAAAACCGCCCTCAAGCTCACAATCGATATGTGCGCAAGGCTTTTTGGACGCATACCCGCTCGAGAACGAGGAGGCCGCCTTCTTATCGGGAAAGACGACCGTGGCCTCGGTCACCGTATACGACATGAGCGTAACCGCTACTCGTCGTCATCATCGAGCATGGCGGAACCATCGATGGCGTAAAGCTCGTCAAACTCCTCAGGCGCAGGCTGATCGGTCAGCTCGACCTCGGACGGAGCATCGTCATCAAACTCAAGCCCGCAGGCAAGGCGGACCTTATGCTCAATCTCGTCGGCGCAATCGGGGTGTTCGCGCAGGAACGCCTTGGCGGCCTCGCGACCGTTGCCGAGCTTGTCCTCACCATAGGCAAACCAGGAGCCCATCTTCTTGCAAATGCCGCATTCGACAGCCATGTCCAGAATCGAGCCCTCCTTAGAGATGCCCGTACCGTACATGATGTCGAACTCAGCAGAACGGAACGGAGCTGCCACCTTGTTCTTAACGACCTTGGCGCGCACGCGGTTACCGATAACCTCATCCTTAAGCTTAATGCTGTCGATGCGGCGAATGTCGATACGCACCGAAGAGAAGAACTTAAGGGCGCGGCCGCCCGTCGTGGTCTCGGGGTTGCCGAACATGACGCCGATCTTCTCTCGCAGCTGGTTAATGAAGATGCATGTCGTGTTGGACTTGGACAGCGAGCCGGCGAGCTTGCGGAGCGCCTGACTCATCAGACGAGCTTGCAATCCGACCGTGGTATCGCCGATCTCTCCCTCGATCTCGGCACGCGGGGTCAGCGCGGCGACGGAGTCGACGACGATGGCATCGATGGCGCCGGAACGCACGAGCATGTCAACAATCTCGAGCGCCTGCTCACCCGTATCAGGCTGGGAAATCAGTACCTCGTCGATATCCACGCCAATGCGCGCGGCATACGTGGGATCGAGCGCGTGCTCGGCATCGATAAATGCCACCACGCCACCCATTGCCTGGGCTTCGGCCAGGATCTCGAGCGAAAGCGTCGTCTTACCGGAGGACTCAGGACCGTAAATCTCGACGATACGGCCGCGCGGCACACCGCCGATACCCAGAGCGGCATCGAGTGCAAGAGCGCCCGTGGGGATGGCCTCAACCTCAAGCTCGGGGCCGCCGTCACCATACCTCATGATGGAGCCTTGACCGAACTTCTTCTCGATCTCGGCCTTGGTGGTAGCGATCATCTCATCGCGCTCTTTACCCGTCGTGCGAGCATGAACGGTACGTACGGGACCTGAATTCTTGGCCATGAATAGCCCTCCTCTTAACAACCTGCATCGATAATAAACGAACGGCTGTTCGTGGTCAACCGTTCAGGCCAATCATATGCAGGCAGTCTTTCCAAAACCCAACCAAACGCCGACCAAACACTGACCAAATGCTTGACCACAAAGGGCCGAATAAGAACAAGGAAGGCAAGAATACACCTATAACCAGCGCAAACGCTAAATTCGTCAGGGGTCCCTATCTCCACAATTAAGGGGCCCTAAGGCCCCTGAAAACACGTCTATTCCATAGAGTTGAGCACAAGGGCAATGCGTCCCAATGCCTCCGCGACCGCATGGGCACGAACACACGAACGGTCGCCCTCATAGTGGCAGCGCACAGAGTCCACGACCGGCACTTCCCCATCAGCCGCGCGATACGCCCAGCCAATATAGAAAGTGCCAGCCGGATCGTCCTCAGTGCCGCCGCCGGGGCCGGCATAACCCGTTGCGCTCACTGCAATATCGCTCTGGTACAGCTCCAGCGAACCCGCCGCCATCTCGCGCGCGGTCTGATGCGACACCGCGGTATAGCGGTCGAGCGTCTCCTGATCAACACCCAAAACGCGATGCTTGATCTCATCGCAGTAGGTCACCGCACCGCCACGCAGCACCACCGAGGCGCCCGGGATATCGGCAATCGTCGAGGCGATCATACCTGCTGTCAGCGACTCAGCCGTCGAAACCGTCACGCCCCGAGCGCTCGCGCGCTCGACAATATGACGCGCCAGCTCCTCGTTATGTGCGGAAATCTGATCAAAAGAGTCCGTCATACCCACCAGGACCTAGACCGAAAAGACGATCTTGCGGCAGTTCCAGAAGTATTGGGCGCCCGAGATAACGGTCAGGACAACGGCAACGGCGTACAGGAAGCGCGACACCGAGTAGATGCCGAGCGTCAGCGCCAGCGGGCCAAGGTGCAAGCCGGCCATCGCAAAGACGCACAGGTAACCGCAGATGGAGACCATCGTGGTCGCCGTCTTGTACTTGCCAAGCTTATCGGCGGCAACGACCACGCCGGCGGCACTCGCAACCATGCGCAGGGCGCTTACCAACAGCTCGCGGAACAAGATGATGAACACGGACCAAACCGTCACGGTGCCAAAGTCCAAGAACAGCAGCAAGGCCGAGAACACGAGCAGCTTGTCGGCGATGGGGTCCAAGAACTTACCGAAATCGGTAATCTCGTTGCGCGAGCGCGCCAGGTAGCCGTCGACCTTATCGGTGCACGACAGGATCACATACAGAATGAAGGCAGCGGCGGCGAGCGGGCCGTCGAAGGTGCTCCAATCTGTACCGGCAACACTCGTGTGAGAAAGCGCCGACACGATCATGAACACCGGGATAAAGACGATGCGAACGCACGTCACGATGTTGGCGGGCGTCCAAACACTCGTCAGTTCCTTATTGCTCTCGTTTGCCACGATGCTCTCCTACTCCACAACATGGCCGATAAGCTCATAGCAGAAGCTATCGGTAAACTCGACCGTCAGAATATCGCCCACGGACGCCTCGCTGGCGTCCAAGTGCACCGCGCCATCGGAATCGGGCGCCTGGAACCAAGCATGGCCGATCAGCTCGGCGCCGTCCTCGGTCTCCTCGATGCCGTCGACAATCACCTGGGCGCGCTCGCCCACATGTGCGGCGGTGGCGGCAAAACCGAGCGACTCGGCCAGGTCCATGGCCTCCTGGGCGCGCTCGAGCTTGACCTCCTCATCGACCTGACCCTCCATCTTAGCGGCCAGGCTGCCCTCCTCCTGCGAGTAGGCAAAGACACTCGTGTAGTCAAAGCCGACGGTGTCCATAAAGTCGATAAGATCGCGGAACTCGTCGTCGGTCTCGGTCGGGAAGCCGACCATGGCCGTGGAACGGATCACGATGCCGGGGATACGCTCACGCAGATCGCGGAACAGGTCCTCGAGCTCCTGGCGCGAACCAGAACGGCGCATAGCCTTGAGGATGCGCGCGTCGCAGTGCTGCACGGGGATATCGATATAAGGCAGCACCTCGGGCGTATCGCGAATCGTATCGATAAGCTCGTCGGTCATGCCCTCGGGCTGCAGATAGAGCACGCGGACCCAGACGTTGTGCGGGCGCACGGCCTCGGCGACGGCATGCAGCAGCTGCGCCAGATTGCGCGGCGAGCCATCGGTGACGTCTTCGTCGGCAAAGTCGGTGCCCCAAATACCCGTGTCCTGGCCAATCAGCACGATCTCGCGCACACCGCCGGCAACCAGGTCGCGTACCTCGGAGATAATGCTCTCGGCATTGCGCGAATGATAGCGACCGCGAATATAGGGGATCATGCAGAAGCTGCAGAAGCGGTTGCAGCCATCGGAAATCTTGACGTAAGCAACGGCGCCCTCGACAGTGCGCTTTACTTGCGGAATATAGGCAGCGATCTCACGCTCGACACCCAGCACGCCATCGATGACCGCCACGATGCCGTCCTCCTCGTCGGCCTTCACAAAGGCAGCGACCTCGGGCAGCTCGTCAGGCAGGTCGTCGCCATAGCGCGACGGCACACAGCCGCACATGACGATGGGACAAGAACGAACGCCGTCCTGAACCTCGTTGGCGAGCTCGAGCGTGGTCTCGATGCTCTCGGACGTTGCGGAGGCGAGGAACGAGCATGTGTTGACGATGGCGATATCGGCATCCTGTGGGTCGAATGCCTCCTCGTAGCCCGCGGCGGTCAAAAGAGAACGCATGCGGTCGGTGTCAACCTCGTTCTTAGCGCACCCGAGGGTGATGTAGAGCACGGAGCCCAACGGTGTATCCATGTTGGAGAGCAGTCCTTTCGAATGATATTAGCGGTAGTTGGTGAACTGCAGCGGCTGGCCGTAGTCCTGGTCGCGCAGGAACTGGATAACGGTCTGCAACGCGTCCTTCGAAGCAGAGGAAACACGCAGCTTCTCGGCCTCGATGGTCACCTTGACCTTGAGCTTTTGGTCCTTGATGTCCTTATTGATCTTCTTGGCGGTCGCCTGGTCGATACCCTCGACGATATGGCCGAGCACGCGCACGGTGCCGCCCGATGCCGCCTGAGGCGCATCCCAGGACACGGCCTTAAGATCGATGCCGCGCTTGATGAGCTTGGAGCTCAGGACATCGATGATCTGCTTGGAGACAAAGTCGGCCGGGGCGTTGATCGTAAAGAGCTTGTCGCCCTTCGAAAGCTCGATCGTGGCGCCGGAATCCTTCAGGTCATAGCGCTGGGAAATCTCGCGCGTGGTCTGCTGGAAGGCGTTGTCGACCTCTTGCATGTTGACCTCGGACACGACGTCGAAGCTGGAATCTTTAGCCATGATGTTTCCTTTCGCGTACGAGCGGCTTAGTAGCTATCGTACGAATAGTCGGTAGAATCGGCGGGCGCCTGGCCGTCAGTTGCGGTATCGGCGCCATCCGTGGACTGGGCATCGGTGCCGTCGGTGGTGTCGGTACCATCGGTGGTGTCGGCACCATCAGAACTTTCACCATTCTCGGAATCAGTCGTCTCCTTCTTGGGAACGGTGATCGTCACGCGCGCCACGCCCGAGGTCTTGGTATCGTAACGGACCTTTTCGCCGTTCTTGGTAACGGTGACATCGGAAGGCTTAGACGTGGTGATCTCGATCGAGGACTCGGGCGTGTACTCCTGCTCAAAGGGGCCAGTCGCCTGGGCGCCATAGACCGACTTTCCGTCGACCTTGACCTCAATCCACGCGGTCTTTCCCTTGGCAACGGAGACCTTAACCTTTGTGACCTCGTTCTCTTCCTTCTTGGCCGTCGTCTTGGCGGCGTCCGAATCAGTCGACTCGTCAGTCGGCTCATCGGTGTCTTCGTCCTCGTCGACCGTTTCGGTCTTCTTAGAAGACTTCTTGGTCGTCGTCTTGGTAACAGCGGGCGTCTCGGGCGTGGTCTCGGGCGTCGAAGATGCGCAGCCGCGCAGAAGTACCACGATGAGCACGATCAGCAGCAACGCCACGGCACCGATACCGGCGTAGACGATACGCGGATCGAGCCCGTTGTTTTGAGGAGCACGGGAACCGCCGCGTCCACGACTGGAACTGCTGCGGCCGCCTCCCTGAGGCATACGGCCACGATTGCTATCGGAACGGCCGCAATAGCCACCCTGGCCCTGAAGGCTGCGCTGACCCGAGCGGGGCGCAAGTTCACCGCGGCCTTGATAGCCACGCTGGCCCGCACGCGGAGCCGAAGAGCGCTGGCCATACGGCTGTGGTTGAGAGCGAAGACGCGGCGTCACCTGCGTGGTATCGGCGTCCGCATAGCCACTGCGAGAGCGTCCGGTGGAGATACCACGGTGACCGCGATCGGAATAGCCGCCGTCGCCGTAGCCGGCACGAGGGTCACGCGCCACGCCGCGGGCAGCGGGAAGTGCACGGTCCTCGGGCATCGGCGTACTGCGGAACCGGTCACGCTGCGAGCGAATCTCCTCGCCCGAACCCGTCTCGGTAATATAACCGGCCTGCTGAGGACGCTGTCCATAGCGAGTCGAACGACCGCCCTGAACCATCAGGAAGCGCCCGTTATCGACAGAGGAACGCGAATTGACGTAGCCGGCGGCGTCCTGGAAACGACCGCCCTGCTGCGACGTCTCGCGTTCGTATGCCATCAGTTCGTCAAAGTAGGCATTGACGACCTCGCGCGGATTGAGGCCCAAAAAACGAGCATAGCTCGAAATCATGCCCTGCGCATAGCCGCGCGGCGGCATCGAAGCAAAGTTACCGGTCTCGAAAAACTCGATGATCTGCGGCCTGATTTTGATGGTGTTGGCGACCTGCTGAATGGAAAGGCCCATTCGGCGACGCTGCTCGAGCAGCATGTCACCAAAGCGTGCAGCCATCAGAATCCTCCAAACTCACGATCTTCACGTGCCATCTCGGCATCGACAGATTCCAGCGCGGCAAGCCCCTCCTCGTCCAACAGGACCTCGCGCGGCTTGGAACCGTCGGGCGGGCCGACGACACCCTTTTCTTCCAGCATGTCCATAATACGCCCGGCACGCGCATAGCCAACCTTCAGGCGGCGTTGCAGGCCAGATGTGGAGCCCAGCTGCGATTCCACCACAATATGGGCGGCTTCCCAAATGAGCGGATCATCGTCTTGCGGCTCGGCGACTCCGGTGCGGACAATGCCGCCGCCACCAGCCATGGACATAGAAGCGGGCGCCACGGCGGACAGAATCTCCTCGTGGTAGTCGGGCTCGCTCTGCGACTTGACGAACTCGACAATCTCGTTGATTTCGTCGTCCGAGACAAAGCAGCCCTGGATACGGCGGGGCTTGCCCCAGTCGACCTTGGAGAACAGCATGTCGCCCAAACCGGTGAGCTTCTCGGCACCCATCTGGTCGATGATGACGCGCGAGTCGATGCCCGTGGCGACGTTAAAGGCGATGCGGTTGGTGATGTTGGCCTTGATAAGGCCCGTCACCACGTTGGAGCTGGGGCGCTGCGTGGCAACGATAAGGTGAATACCGGCGGCACGGCCCAGCTGTGCAATACGCACGATCGAGGCCTCGACATCCTTACCGGCGACCATCATCAGGTCAGAGAGCTCGTCAATGATAATGACCAGGTAGGGCATCTTTTGCGGCGGGTTGTCGTAATGCTCAAACTCGCCGGCGGCCTGCTTTTCGTTATAGGTCGAAATCTTACGGACGTTGAGGCGTTCGAATACCTTCAGGCGGCGCTCCATTTCGGACACGGCCCACTGCAGGGCGCTCGCGGCCTGCTTGGGCTCGGTCACCACGGGCACATAGAGATGCGGCAGACCGTTATAGCCCGCAAGCTCGACGCGCTTGGGGTCGACCATGATCAGGCGAACGTCCTCGGGAAGGGCGCGCATGAGCAAGGTCGTGATGATGGAATTGATCATCACCGACTTACCAGAACCGGTCGTACCGGCGATCAACAGGTGAGGCATCTTGGCGAGGTCGGCGACGACCGGCGTGCCCTCGGCGTCGCGGCCGATGGCAAGCTCGAGCGGACCGCCCTTCACATAGGGCAGCACGTCGCCCAGATTGACGTTCTGGCGCTTGCGGTTGGGAATCTCGATGCCCACGAGCGAGGTGCCGGGGATCGGGGCAAAGATACGAACCGACTGGGCGGCGAGCGAAAGCGCAATATCGTCCTCGAGGCTCGAAATCTTGCTCACGCGCTCGCCCTCGCCAGGTTGCAGCTTAAAGGTCGTCACCGTGGGGCCGGCGATCCAGCCGACCACGCGGGCACTGCGGCCAAACTCAAGCAAGGTGGATTGCAGCGACTCAGCGGTCTGCTCCAGCTCCTTATCCGAAGACGCGGCAGAAGCCGACTGCGGGTTGGCATGTAGGATTTCGAGCGGCGGAAGCTTGAGGCCGTCCTCTTCTTCGCCCTCGTTATCTGCGGCGCCGCCGTCCGCTCCCCCATCACGAGCCGCAGCCGATTCGACAGCACTCGTGACAGGCGCATCGGCAACCTTGGGACGCTTTAAGAAGTCGGGAATCTGAGGTGCGGCCGAAACAGGGTTCACGGCAAACGGCGGCTCGGACTCGTCAACCTTGTCCGGATCGTCCTCCATCGAAAGCTGGCCGGTTACCTGGCCGCGCTTTGCATGGCGACGCGGCAGCAAAGTTGTCTTTGCGGTCTCAATCGGAGCCTCGTCGTCCTCGTCATCGCCCTCGGTAAGCTCAATCTCGCTATCGGACCAAGATGGGTCGGGCTCACTCGTATTGAGCTTAGGCGCAGCCTTGCCCTTCTTGACATGGCGACGCGGCAGCAGCGTGGTCTTGGCGCGCTCGGCTTCAACCGACTCGGATACGTCGACAAATGGGTCATCGTCCTCGTCGTCATCCAAAACCGGGTCGACATCGCCACCCATGACCGTGGTCACCGCGGCGTCAGTCCCCTTCTGGCGCAGAATGCTCAGGTGCGGACGAGCGACGCCGGGAACAGACAGGGCCTCTTCATCGCCCCACGGGCTCGCATTGACATCGGCACGTCGACGCTCGGCAAAATCGGCAGCGCGATCGCGTGCGGAGCGCAAAACGCCACCCACCGAAAAGCCGATAATGACCAAACCAACGACGACAAGTCCCAGCAAGACAACCATGGCGATAGGTTTACCCAGGGCGTTTTGCAAGGCACTTGCGATAAAGGCGCCAATGTAGCCGCCCGACACGGAAAGGTTCTGCGGCGTAAACATAAGGTCGCACGAATCGCTCGTGCCCGGCACCATCAGCGAAAGAATGGAGACGACGGCGATAAAGACCAAGGCGCCGCCCGCGACAGAGCGCACGTTGAGCGGCGAGTCCTCACCCAAAAAGAGCGTGGCGGCAAACAGCAAGATGACGATCGGCAGCACGTAGGCGCCCAGACCAAAGCCCAGGTGGTAGAAACCGGCAACCGCAGCCGTCACGGGCGCTGTTGCCGGAGAGATAACGGCAATGAAGGACGCGATCGCCAAAACGGCGATGACCACACCGGCGATATCGCGATTGGCCGAAGGCTCGACCAAGGGCTCAAACTCATCGAACTCGGACTCATGGCCCTTATTGGCACGCAGATGGGAACCGGCACCCTTAGCAGATGCCGGTTGGTTATTGGCCTTATTGCCTTTGGCGTTTTGTGCAGATCCGCGCGCCAAACTAAACCTCCATGACGACCGGGATGATCATCGGACGGGTGCGCGTACGGCTCCAGATAAAGTTAGAGAGCGAATCGCGCACGGCCTTGCGAATGGCATCGGAACCGCTGCTGGTAAAGCTGAACTTACCCTTCTCGATCGTCTTCATAATGGACGCGGAGGCATCCTCGGAGAACTGGTCGTCGATGGCAAACGAGACGCCGCGGCCCGAGAACTCGATGGCCTCGATCTTCTTGTGTTTGAGGGAGACGATGGCAACGGCCGTGACCATACCGTCGTTGGCGAGCTTCTGGCGATCGCGCAGGACGATGGGGTCGGTATCGCCGATACGCAGGCCGTCGACGTAGACGACGCCGGACTCGACGGGCGTACCGCGCTTGACGATACCGCCGCGCATCTCGAGCGTGTCACCGTTATCGAGGATAAAGATATGATCGTCCTTGAGACCCATCTTGCGGGCCAGCTGGGCATGGGCGCGCAGATGCACGGCCTCGCCGTGGACCGGCATAAAGTACGTAGGCTTGGCCATGGCCATCAGAAGCTTGAGCTCCTCCTGGCTACCGTGACCCGAGACGTGGACGAGAGCGCGGTTCTTATCCCACACGTCGCAGCCGAGCTTGGCCAGGCTGTTGACGACCTGCTGGACGGCCTTCTCGTTGCCAGGAACGGGAGTTGCCGAGAGGATAACGGTATCGCCCTCGTGGATGGAGAGCGTCTTGTGCTCGCCATTGGCCATGCGGGACAGGGCCGACAGCGGCTCGCCCTGCGAACCAGTGCACATGACGACGATCTTGTCATCGGGCAGGTTATCAATATCGAAGGCATCGATGATATCAGCGTCATCGATGTTGAGGTAACCGAGCTCGCGCGCCACGCGGGTGTTCGTGAGCATGGAGCGACCGGTCACAACGACCTTACGGCCGCACTTGCGGGCGGCATCGCAGATCTGCTGCAAACGATGGATGTGGCTCGAGAACGATGCGACGAACACGCGACCCGGGGCGTTCTTGATGGCGTGCAGCAGGTTGGGACCAACCTCGGCCTCGGACTTGGTAAAGCCGGGAACCGTGGCATTGGTGGAGTCGGAAAGCAGCAGGTCGATGCCCTGCTTGGCAAAGCGGCTGATAGCGGCATAGTCGGGCGTAACGCCATCGATGGGCGTCTGGTCGAGCTTAAAGTCGCCGGTGTGCATAACGGTGCCCTGATTGGTGCGGATGAACACGCCCAGAGCGCCGGGGATGGAGTGCGTCATCGAGAAGAAGTCGAGCGAGATGCCGCCGAGGTTGACATGGCTGCCGCCCTTGACCTCGCGGAACTTGGGTGCGCGGATGCGGAACTCAGAAAGCTTGCCCTCGATAAAGCCAAGCGTCAGCTTGCTCGAGAAGATGGGCACCTTATTGTTGAGGTCCTGCAGCAGATACGGAAGCGAACCGGTGTGGTCCTCGTGGCCGTGAGTGACGACGATACCGCGGAGCTTCTCCTCGTTCTCCAAAACATAGGTGTAGTCGGGAAGCACCAGATCGATACCAGGCTGGGAGTCATCCGGGAACATGAGGCCGGCGTCGACGAGCACCATGTCGTCGCCGCACTCGAAGACCGTCATATTCTTACCGATGCCGTCAAGGCCGCCAAGCGGGATGATCTTCAAGGGAGATGATTTTTTAGCTGCCATAGGTTAGTGTGGTTTCCTTTCTTCGAAACGGGTCTGGAACAACCGACGGGGCGCTTCTGGCAAACCGACCGCCGGGAACGTACAAACATGCATCGCAGAGTCGATGCAATAACCACAGTATGATACCCATTTGCCCACCAACAGACCACCCATGCATCAAAGCCCCATCTGAACCTATGTATCCCGCTGAGACCAGACCTGACAAAAAGGGACAGGTTTATTTTGGTCGGTTTTATCTGGGGAAATGTCGCACATGCGATTATCTAAAGATCTGAATTCAGATAGCTGAATAGACTGTCTAACAAAATCGCAACCCGCACCAACCAGCCCTTTTGCTATTCCCGGCGGGGTCCGCGGGTAAAGTTTATCGCGAGTTCCGCACGAGCCGGAGAGCACTTAATGTGCTCTCCGTGCGAGCAGGACTGTAGAGCAGGAAACTTTACCCGCGGACCCCGCCGGGAATAGCAAAAGGGCGACCCCTGTCCGGAGTCGCCCTTGCGGCGCTGCTTATGTGCTGCTGTTACTCGGCGTCGTGGTAACGGCGGGGCTTGCGGCCTCCGTTGTCACCGGGACGGCGCGGACGGTCGCTGCGCTCGGAGCGCTCGCGACGCGGACGCTCACGGCGCTGGAAGTGCTCGCCGTCGCCCTCGGAGGAACCCTCGGCGCGAGCCGGAGCCTCAGGCTTGTCAAGACGATCGAGCGAGATCTTGCCGCGATCGTCGACCTCGATGACGACGACCTTGACCTCGTCGCCGACGTTGAGGACGTCCTCGACCTTCTCCACGCGGCCCTTGGCGACGCGGGAGATGTGCAGCAGGCCGTCCTTGCCAGGCAGCAGGTTGACGAAGGCGCCGAAGGGCTGGATGGAGACCACACGACCGGTGTACTCCTCGCCCGGCTCGGGAACCTTGATGATGAGCTTGATACGCTCGACAGCCTGATCGACGGACTCGCCGGTGCCGCCGACAAAGACGGTGCCGTCCTCCTGGATGTCGACCGAGGCACCGGTCTCGTCCTGGATGCCGCGGATGACCTTACCACCAGAACCGATAACGTCGCGGATCTTGTCGGTCGGAACCTGGATGGAGACGATGCGCGGAGCGGTGCTGCGCGTGGTGTGGCGCGGCTCGGGGATCACATCGAGCATCTTCTGCAGGATGAAGGCGCGACCCTCCTTGGCCTGCTGCAGGGCGCGGGCCAAGATGTCGAAGGTAAGACCGGTGGCCTTGTTGTCCATCTGCAGGGCGGTGATGCCCTCGGTGGTGCCGGTGACCTTAAAGTCCATGTCGCCCAGGAAGTCCTCGAGACCCTGGATATCGGACAGGACCACGGTCTTGCCCTCCTCCTGGATCAGGCCCATGGCGATACCGGAGACCGGGCGCTTAATAGGCACGCCGCCGTCCATAAGGGCGAGCGTGGAGCCGCAGGTCGAAGCCATCGAAGAGGAGCCGTTGGACTCCATGACCTCGGAGACCACGCGAATAGCGTAGGGGAACTCGTTCTCGTCGGGGAGCACCGGGAGCAGGGCGCGCTCGGCCAGGTTGCCGTGGCCGATCTCGCGGCGCTTGGGGCTGCCCATGCGGCCAGTCTCGCCGGTGCAGAACGGCGGGAAGTTGTAGTGGTGCATATAGCGCTTGCCCTCGGTGGGCTCGATGGTATCCAGACGCTGACCCTCGTTGAGCATACCGAGCGACAGGACGGAAAGCACCTGGGTCTGGCCACGCTGGAACAGACCGGAGCCGTGAACGAGCGGCAGGTAGTTATCCTTCACCATGATGGGGCGAATCTCATCGGCGGCACGGCCGTCGACGCGCTCGCCGGTCTCGACGACCATGGTGCGCATGGCCTTCTTCTCGAGCTTCTTGAGCGCCACGGGGATCTCGCGCTCCCAAGCGGCCTGCTCCTCCTCGGTGAACTCGGCACGGATGGACTCCTTCAGAGCCTCGACCTTACCGATACGGGAGAGCTTGTCGGCATCGCGAAGGGCGGCGGCCATCTCGTCGTAGTGGGCGAAGATGCGCTCCTGGACCTCCTCGACGGGCTGGTCGAGCGGGTACTCCTTCTTGACGATGGCGCCATTGACCTGCTCCCACTCGGCAACGAACTCGTCCTGGGCCTGGCAGAAGGCGGCAAGGGCCTCCTGGCCAAACTTCATGGCGGCGAGCATGTCGTCCTCGGAGATCTCCTCGGCGCCGGCCTCGACCATCGAGATGAAGTCGGCAGAGCCGCCCAGCTCCAGGTCCAGGTCGGAGTTCTCGCGCTCCTCGTAGGTGGGGTTGACGATAAACTCGCCGGTCTCCACGTTACGGCCGATGCGCACGCAGGCAAGCGGGCCCTCGAAGGGCACGCCGCCGAGCGTCATGGCCAGGGAGGCACCCATGACGTTGATGACGTCAAAGGGGTTGACCTGGTCGGCGACGAGCGAGGTAGCGACGATGTGTACCTCGTTGCGGAAGCCGTCCGGGAAGCTCGGGCGAATCGGACGGTCGATCATGCGCGCGGTGAGCGTGGCCTTCTCACTGGGACGGCCCTCACGCTTGAGGTAGCCACCCGGGATGCGGCCGGCGGCGTACATCTTCTCGTTGAAGTCGACGGTCAGCGGGAAGAAGTCGTAGTTCTTGCGCTCCTTGGAGACGACCACGGTGTCGAGCATCGTGGTGTCGCCCTGCTTGACCAGGCAGGCGCCGGTGGCCTGCTTGGCAAGCTCGCCCGACTCAAAGGTGTAGGTCTTGCCGTACAGCTCAAAGGTCTTGGATACGAGTGTCATTGTTCTCCTTTACCCCGCAGGCCCCTTGCCTGCAGGCTCCTCATGTGACGCGGGCCCCCTGCCCCCGCCACGCTTCAGAGCGTGATTGTTCACGCCCTTACACAAAAAGAGCGCCCCGCTGCGCAGGACGCTCCTTGCATGTACAAATCCTACTGGATGTTGTCGCGGATGCCCAGAGCCTTGATGAGCTCACGGTACTCGACGATGTCGTTCTTCTTGATGTAGGAGAGAAGACGACGACGACGGCCAACGAGCATAAGCAGGCCACGACGGGTGTGGAAGTCCTTCTGGTGGGACTTCATGTGCTCGGTCAGCTCCTTGATGCGCTCGGACAGGATGGCGACCTGAACCTTGGGGTTACCGGTATCGACCGGGGAGTTACCGAACTGGGCGGTCAGCTCCGCCTTGCGCTCTTTGGAAACAGTCATTGTTTCACCTTTCGTTTTGCGTCGCCATCGGGCGACTCCATTCGCCTCGGACTGGGAAGCCGCCGGTGGAGCGAACATCCAAGGTCGAGGTACCAACATGTCGGTATGTTACCACAAGCGGCGCGCGCCTGCGCATCATCACCGACCCAACATGAATTCCATCGCACGGAGCCGCTGATCGGTGTGCGTGGCGGCCCAAACATGCGAAAGCCCCAGCAAAAACGTAGCCGTATGCGGATCGATCAGCTCGTCCATAAGGGCACCGAATGTCATGGACATCAGAGCGCGCAGCCATGCGACCTCGCCGACCGATACCAACTCGGCGCCAGGCACGCTCGAGGCGCACGACCCGCACAGAAGCCCGCCGGCCTGGGCCGAGAAATGCGAGAGCATGGGATCGCCGCACGAGACGCATGCCGAAAAATCGGGGCGGTAACCAACGTGCGACAGCAGTTTAAAGACAAAGGCTGCCACGAGCAGGTCCATATGTGCCGCGTCGAGCCCGCAGCCGACAAGCGTGAGCGCCCGCTGCGTGATGGCAAAGGTAAATGGATCCTCGGCATCCTCGAAAGAGCACACGCGCGCAACCTCGGCAATCGCGCTGGCGGCACAGATCGTCTCGTAGTCAGGAGCGGCACCGAGTGGCGCCTCCATAAGCTCCGCCTGAGAAACCACGTCAAGCGAGCGACCACGCGCGAGCAGCATATCGACGGTACAGAAAAGCTCACAGCGGGCCGCAAGGCGACCGCCGGGCTTACGCGCGCCCTTAGCCACGGCACGCACCTGCCGTCCCCGTTCGTCGAGCATGGTCAAGATCAGATCGGTTTCCTTGAGCTTCGTCTTGTCGAGGACGAGCACCTTTGTGCGATATGTGCGAGAGCCTGCCATGAACGCCGAGGCTTAATCTTCGGCATTGTAGCCAAAGCGGCGGATCTGTGCCTCGTCATCGCGCCAGCCGGCCTTGACCTTCACGTCGAGCTCCAAAAAGACCTGCGTGCCAAAGATACGCTCAAGGTCGCGACGGGCATCGATGCCGATATGCTTAATCATCTCGCCGCCCTTGCCGATGATGATGCCCTTCTGCCCCTCGCGCTCGACGTAAATCGTGGCGTGCACGCGCAGCACCTTCTTAGTCTGCTCGAGCGCGTCACAGATGACGCCCACGGAGTGGGGGATCTCGTCGCGGGTGCGACGCAGAACCTTCTCGCGTACAAACTCGGCCACGAGGGTCTCGTCGGACGCGTCGGTGCCCATGTCCTCAGGGAACCAGCGCGGGCCCTCGGGCAAAAAGTGAGCGACGGTCTCGATAAACGCATCGACGTTGAAGTTCTTGACCGACGACGTCACGATCTCGTCGTCATATTCCATGAGCTCGTGAGCGGCCTTGAGCTGTTCCATAACCTGGGCGGGATCGGCCTCGTCGGCCTTCGTAAGCACCAGGACCTTTTTGGAACGGGCGCTCTTGACACGCTCGGCAACCCAGGCGTCTCCCCTGCCGATGGGTTTGGTGGCGTCGATCAGAAACGCGACGACGTCTACGTCATTGAGCTCAAACAGGGCGCTCTTGTTGAGCTCGGATCCCAGGCCGTCCTTGGGCTTGTGGATACCCGGAGTGTCAACGAAGACCAGCTGGTAACCGGGGCGGTTGACCACGGCGCGCATACGGCGGCGGGTCGTCTGGGCCACCGGAGAGGTGATGGCGACCTTCTTGCCGTAACAGGCATTGAGCAGCGTGGACTTGCCGGCGTTGGGGCGACCGACCAGGGCCACAAAGCCGCTGCGGAAACCGGGTTCCACGTCGCCAAAGCCCACGAGGCTCTCATCCTCGTCGCACAGGGCATCGAGTTCCTCGTCGCTCATACCCTCAAACGGATCGAACTCCTCGACCTCGTCAAACAAATCGGCACCTTCAGCCTCGTCCAGGACCTCGTCATCCAAAACTCCATCGGTAGGCTGCATATTGTCGGACATGGGAATCCCTTTCTAAATAAAGTCGAGCGCGTGGGCAAAGACAAGCAAGCCAACGATCGCGGCTGTAATGGAAAGAACGTATACAGAGGCAGCGGCGATATCCTTCGCGCGCTTGGCCAGCGGATGCAGCTCCTGGGTCGCCAGGTCCACAATCGCCTCCATGGCGGTATTGCACAACTCGCCGTGAATCACCAGGCCACAGCAGATGATGACCGTAGCCCACTCGGCAATATCGAGCCCCACGATGCAGCCGGCAATGACGGTGCACACGCCCGCCACGAGCATGACCTTGATATTGCGCTCGGTCTTGACGGCAGTGACGAAGCCCTCCATCGCGTATGAGAACGACTTTAAAAAGGACGGATGGTCCTTGTTCGATCCGGGAATCATAGACGGCTCCTAGTCGTGGGCATGATTGGTTATGGGGCCGACGTGGACGAGTTTGGGGTCCTCGCCGCGCTCAAGCGCCAGGTCGCGCAGGATGGCATCCTCGCGTGCCTCCATGACCTCGGCCTCATCGTCCTCGATGTGGTCGTAACCCAGCAGGTGCAGCATTCCGTGCACGAGCATCAGTCGGCACTCATCGGCGGGGCTGTTGCCAAAGCCGGGGGCCTGGCGGGCAATAACCTGCGGGGCCAGGATAATATCGCCGAGCTCGAGCGTCTCGTCGGCGGGAATGTCCTCGTCAAAGGCCGAGTCACATTCAAACGAGAGCACGTCGGTCGTGCGATCGATGCCGCGCCACTCGTGGTTGAGCTCGTGCATCTCGTCCTCATCGACATACGAAAGGGAAATCTCGACCTCACGCTCAACACCCTCGGCGGCAAGCACAACTGAGCAGATGTGCTCCACCTCCTGGGCATCGAGCAGCGTATCGAGCTCGGCATCGTTGCTGATCAATACACTCAACGGGACTCCTTTCGATCGTGTGCGCGCTGCTCACGCGCATCGTCGTATGCATCATAGGCCTCAACAATACGGCCCACCAGGGCATGGCGCACCACATCGGCGCGCTCCAGGTGAGAAAACGCCACATCGTCGACGCGACCCAGAATCCTTTCGGCATCGGCAAGACCGCCGCGACGACCCACCAGGTCACGCTGGCTCAGGTCGCCGGTAATCACAAACTTGGAATTAAAACCTAGACGCGTCAGGAACATCTTCATCTGCTCGGGCGTCGTGTTTTGCGCCTCATCGAGCACCACAAAGGCATCACTCAGCGTTCGACCGCGCATGTAGGCGAGCGGCGCGATCTCGATCACGCCACGCTCCATAAGCTCATCGGTGCGTTCGCGATCCATCATGTCAAAGAGGGCATCATAGAGCGGGCGCATATACGGGTCGATCTTTTCCTCGAGGGTACCGGGCAAAAAGCCCAGGTTCTCCCCCGCCTCGACAACCGGGCGCGTCAGGATCAGGCGGCCCACCTCATGGCGCTTGAGCGCGGCAACGGCGAGCGCCATGGCCAGATAGGTTTTACCGGTACCGGCGGGACCGAGGCCAAACGTGATGGTGGAAGAGCGGATGGCATCCACATAGCGCTTTTGACCGAGCGTCTTGGGGCGGATAACGCGACCGCGGTACGATAGCAGCACATCATCGCGAAGCGATGTGGCCTCATGCTCGCCGTCGCGCAAGACGGCCAGGCAACGCGAGACATCGTCGGAAGAAAGGGTACGGCCGGCCGCCGCCTCGCGAAAAGCATGTTCGAAAAAGCGCGCCACGAGCTCGACCTCGTCCGGGTCACCGCTCACGGCGATGCTATCGCCACGGGCGACCACATGGGCGCGAACCAAGCTCTCGAGCGCACGAAGGACGCCGTCGCCGGCGCCCAAAACGCGCGAGGGATCAATCCCCTCGGGAACGGTAAGTCTAATCTTCGAGGCTTCCATGAACCTCCCTGCGTGCATGGACCAAGCCGGAATCATCGACTCCGATGATAGCAACATCGAGCAGGCACGGGGCTGTGAGTTCACAGGTATCATCAAGACGGGCATGATGGAACGAGCCAAGCGTCAAATTATCACCGTACTCAAGCACGGCGCGCTCGACGGTACCCACGCGACGGCGGGCATCGGCAACCGCGAGCTCCTGAGCCGCCGCGCGCATGCGACGGCTGCGCTCGGCCATGACCTCAGGCGGTACCTGGTCGGGCATGTCGGCGGCGAGGGTGCCGGGGCGCTTGCTATAGCGAAACACGTGCATGCGCGAAAAGCCCACGCGACGGCACAGCGCCAGCGACTCCTCGAACTCCTCGTCCGTCTCGCCAGGAAAACCGACGATAACGTCGCACGAAAGTGCGGCCTGTGGCAGGTTCGCACGGATCATGCGCACCGTATCCTCAAAGGCCTCGGCACTATAGGGACGGCCCATGCGATGCAGCGTCGCCGTGCAGCCAGACTGCACGGGCAGGTGCAAAAACGGGGCGATACGCTGCGGATAGCGCGCCATAACCTTAAGCAGGCGCTCAGAGATATCCATGGGCTCGACCGAGGAAATGCGCACATGCGCAATAGTCGTGCGCTCCATAATGGCCTCGAGCAGCTCATCGATTTCGACATGCTCGTCGGTCGCGCTCTTGCCGTCATAGGCACCCAGATTCACGCCGGTCAACACGACCTCGGGCACGCCGGCCTCCTGGGCCTCGCGAACTTGCTCGAGCACGGACTCGACGGGCACGGAGCGCTCGGGGCCGCGTGCCTTCCACACAATGCAATAGGTGCAGCGATGGTTGCAGCCGTCCTGAATCTTCACGCCCAGGCGAGAGCGACCGAGCGCATCGACAACCTCGCCATCACTGCAGGCGGGAACGCTATCGGACTCAACGCCCAACACCTCGCAGACACGTTCGGCGACATCGATCTTGGACGGCTCGGCGATCACGCGGTCGGATAGCTCCAGCAGCTCCTCGGGATGCAGGTTGACCACGCAGCCGGTCACGACCACATAGGGCTCGTTTTGATGGGCCAGCGCATGGCGGACGGCCTTACGGGTCTTGGCCTCGGCCTCGCCCGTAACGGCACAGGTGTTAATGACGATCAAGTCGGCATCCTGGGGCTCCACAATAGCAAAGCCCAGGCGCATAAGATCGGCAGTGATACGGTCAGACTCAACCCGGTTGACACGGCAGCCGAGGTTGACGACGGAAATATGGGGTGCGAGCACGCGGGCTCCTTAATCGAGGATATCGTCGAGGGCACTCTTGATACGGTCGGTCACCGACTTCTTACCGGAAGCGACGTCATCGCCCATCTCATCGGCAAAAGCACGGAGCAGCTCGCGCTGCTTATTGGAAAGATTGGTGGGAACGACCACGCGCAGTTGCACGATCAGGCGGCCACGCGAACCGCCACCGCCAATGCGCGGCATGCCGTAATTATTGACGCTCACGGTGTCGCCGTACTGGGCGCCGGCGGGAACCGTCACCTTAACGACCTCGTCGGGCATAATGCCCTCGACCTCGATCTCGCAGCCGAGCGCAGCCTGTGCAATCGAGATATCGCTCACCAGGTACAAGTCGTCACCGTTGCGCTTAAAGCGCTCATGGTCGGCAACGCGCACGTTGACAATCAAGTCGCCCGAAGGCTCGCCGCGAAGGCCGGCCTCGCCAAAGCCGCTCACACGCAGCTGTCGACCGGTCGAAACGCCGGCGGGAATATCGATGTCGATCTTTTCATGCGAAGGCGTGCGGCCCTGACCGTCGCAGGTCTCGCAGGGATGGTCGATAACCGTACCCTCGCCATGACAGTCGGGGCAAGGCGAGGAAGACTGAACCTGGCCCAGGAACGAACGCTGAACCGTCGTGACGTAGCCCGTACCGTGGCAGCGGCCGCACTGCTTTTCCTGTGCGCCCTCTGCCCTACCGGTGCCATTGCAGTCCTCGCAAGGAGCAAGGCGGTCATAGCTGATAGTCTTTTTGCAGCCGAGCGCCGCCTCCTCGAGCGTCACCGAAAGCGAGATGGCCATGTCACGACCGCGACGACGCTCGCGACGGCCGCGGGCACCACCGCCGGCGCCGCCGCCAAAGAACGACGAGAAAAGGTCGTCCATGCCCATGCCGCCAAAGATGTCGTTAATGTCGACATAGCCAGAGCCACCGGGGCCGTCAGGAGAGCCAAAGCGATCGTAGTTTGCACGCTTCTGCTCATCGGAAAGAACGGAATATGCCTCGTTGAGCTCTTTGAACTTGGCCTCGGCCTCGGGGTCGTCCGAAACGTCCGGGTGTACGGTACGGGCCTTCTTTAGAAACGCGCGCTTAATCGTCCGCGCGTCGGCATCCTTTTCGACGCCAAGTACCTCGTAGTAATCCCTATTTTCCGACACGACCGAATCCTTCCGACTTTCATTATTGTCACAGTGCGTCCTATACCCAAGCTGGGGCGGCCGCAAACAGAGGGTTTGATGTTAGTACATTCCGTACGGCGAAAGCATGGCACGCTGCGAGCAGCTCGCAAACCAAACCGACACGAGTGCAAACATAAATCCGTTGGCAAAACCGTTGGCAAACTGCATCGCGCCGCGTTTCCACCACAGCAGGCTGCGATGAAGCACGCCGTCCGAGAGCACCATGAACAGGCCCATGGCAAACGGAATAAAGCACATCATGGCAAAGGCCGAGAACACGCCCGAGATGGCCGACAGCACCAAAAACGGCGCCACGATGCCCATCAGGTAAAAACCGGTACGGGCCTTGCCTTCCAGGCGCTCGGCCTCGACATGGGCACGGCCGACCAGGTCGCCGCCCGCGGCACCGTTGGTGCCGGCGTGACCCATGCCGCCAATACGAACCTCGTCGCCATCGTGCGTGCCGGCAGGAAACTCAATCGTCTGCTCGGAGGTCACGCGGGTTCGACCGCTGCCACCGCAATCGGGACAGGGGTCGGCGACGACCTTACCGGAACCGCCGCACTCGGGGCAGACCGACTGGAACGTGCCGGCGCCAAACAGGAAGGACAGGTCGACATCGATGTGGCCGCGACCGCCGCAGCTCGGGCAGGTATGCGCATGCTCGGACGAGACGGAGCCCGAGCCGCCACAGTGACCACAGGTATCAAAACGCGTATAGCGGACGGTCTTACGGGCACCGCCCTTGGCCTCCTTGGCGTCGAGCTTGATGTCGACGACCACGTTGGCGCCGTTCTCGGGATTGTAGGCAGCCTGCCCACGACGCTGCTGGCCCCAGGCGCCACCAAAGGGGAAGCCGCCCTCAAAGGGATTGCCATAACCCGTGCTGCCGGCGTAGCCGCCACCATAGGGCGAAGCCGTAGGAGCACCGGCAAAGGGATTGCCCGAGCGCATGGCGTCATAGCGAGCACGCTTCTGCTCGTCCGAAAGCACGGCGTAGGCCTCGGAAACCTCTTTGAACTTTTCCTCGGCATCCGGCTCTTTATTGACGTCCGGATGGAGCTTGCGGGCCTTTTGCTGGAAAGCCTTTTGTATATCACGCGAGGTGGCGTCCTTGGAGACGCCCAGGATCTCGTAGTAATCTTTTTCGTTCATCGTCGCCATGCGCGGCAACCTCCTGCTCACAGCAGCGTATATAATGCGGTCATTCTACCCGAGCGGCCTAAGCTAGACCCCAAAACAGCTCGAACAGCACATTTCCATCGAGCCAACCCAAGTGGGTGGGAGCCAGACGGGCGCGAGTGCGACCTTCGATAACATCTTTCGATGTAACGCGCCCCGCATGCCCTTTAGCATCATCGGACACCCAGGAGGCAAGGCCCAACTCGAGCGCGCGGTCGCAAGCCGCCGCCAGCTCGTCCTCGGGGATAATGTTTGCCGAGCGAACCAACAGGTCAGACCCAACGCCGCGCGTCATGCGACAGGCGAGCATCAAATCCTCGGCTGCTGCCTCGCGCTGCGACAGACACTCGGCATCAAACGTCGTCGCAGCATCGTCGCGCTGTACCAGACGCACGCGATACGCGTCGCCTCGAGCAAGTGCGCCGCAAAACAGCCCGGCCAAGCGAGCGAAGTCCCCAGCATCGAGCATGCCGGCGGCAGAGCGGCCCAGACCCAGGTAACCCTGTCCGGTCCAGTAGGCAATGTTATGGGCGCATTCATGGCCGTCGAGCGCGTAGCTCGCCACCTCATACGGGTGATAGCCGGCGGCACCCAGGAGCTCGCGCGCCACGTCCATGCAGGCGGCCTGAAAATCCTCGTCGGGCTCGAGCGACTCGTCACGGCACGCCATGCGATAGAGGGGCGTCCCCACCTCGAGCGTGAGCGGGTAAACCGACACATGATGCGGAACCGCCGCCAGCACGCCCTCGAGCGTACGCTTCCAACTCGCTGCGGTCTGCCCGGGAAGTCCGCACATAAGGTCGCACGACACGTCAAGCCCAGCGTCCTTGACCGTCGCGATGGCGGCGAGCGCCCGATCGGCATCGTGAATGCGGCCGATGGCGGTAAGTTCGGTGTTATCGAGCGTTTGCACGCCCAGAGAAACGCGTGTGACACCAACCTTGGCAAGCGCAGTAGCAAGCTCGGCGGTCAGCGACTCGGGATTGGCCTCGCAGGTAAACTCAACGGGGGCGCACCACGCACGAATACGCCGCGCCAGCTCCACCAGGCGCTCCCCCGCCAGCGACGGCGTGCCGCCGCCAACATAGACGGTGCGGATCTGGTCGAGGGCCCCAGCCTTGCCAAAAGCATCGAGACGCGCGAACAACTGCTCAAAATAGGAATCGAGCGCGGCATCCAAATCACACGAAGCAAAGCTGCGCGAGTCGAAGTCGCAGTAGCGGCACTTTTGGGCACAGAACGGCACGTGCACGTACAGCGCGGTAACGGCCACCCTTAAGCCTCCAGCGGATGAGGGGGCACCGATTCGCCGGCGGCAAGGGCAGCCTCGCAGGCCACCACATCATGCTCGATCTCATCGACCAGCGCCATAAACTCCTCATACGTGGAGCAGCGCACCACATGGGCACGCCAAGCGGCGGCATGGGGCATGCCTTTTAAGTACCAGCTTGCGTACGTACGGGCACGCGACATGAGCGGCAGGAGCTCATGCGTCAGCGTTAGGTGCTCACGCAGGGCGTCCAGGCGCTCGACAGAGCTGCGCGCCGGCACCGGTGTGCCATCGAGCGCAAGAGCGCGAGCATCGCCAAACACCCACGGGTTCCCGTAGATGCCGCGCGCGATAAACACCGCGCTGGCACCCGAGTTTCGCAGATGCACCGCGGCATCCTCGGCGGTGAACACATCACCCGAACCGATCACGGGAATCTCAACGGCATCTGCGACCTCATCGACGACCGACCAATCGGCCTGGCCGGTGTAGAGCTGCGTGGCGCAACGACCATGCACGGCGACTGCGGCAGCCCCTGCGCCCTCAAGCATCTGGGCAAATGTCGCGGCATTGCGGTCCTCGGCATAAAAGCCTTTGCGAATCTTGACGGTCACGGGCACGTGCGCCGCGCCCACCGTGGCCTCGACGATCTTCTCCGCCAGGTCGGGCGTGCGCATGAGCGCCGAGCCCTCGCCCTTGGTAACAACCTTGCGGGCGGGGCATGCCATATTGATATCGATGAGCGACAGGCGATCGCCAACGCGCTCCTCGACGGCAGCGACGGCGCTCGCAAACTGATCGGGCTTGGAGCCGAAGAGTTGCACGCAAATCTGCTGCTCCTCGTCGGCCGGTAGCACCAGGCGCCAGGTCTTGTTGCTGGCATAGGCAAGGCCCGCCACGCTCACCATCTCGCTGTAGGCCAGGTTGGCACCGCGACGGCGGCACATGATGCGGTAGGCAGGGTCGGTCACGCCCGCCATGGGAGCCATAAGGAACGGCTGCTCGGCATAGGCGCCCAGCAGCCGCTTGCTGTATTCAGAAAGCGCCATAGACCTACTCGTCCACCTTGAGGATCGCCATAAAGGCCTCCTGCGGGACCTCGACCGATCCGATGGCCTTCATGCGCTTCTTGCCCTCTTTCTGCTTCTCGAGCAGCTTGCGCTTACGCGAGATATCGCCGCCGTAGCACTTAGCAAGCACGTCCTTGCGACGCGCCTTGACGGTGGAGCGGGCAATGATCTTATTGCCGATAGCACCCTGGATGGGCACCTCGAACAGCTGACGCGGGATGATCTCCTTAAGCTTGTCGCACAGGCCACGGGCCAGGCCATAGGCCTTGTCCTTGTGGACGATAAACGACAGCGCGTCCACCTCGTCGCCCGAAAGCAGGATGTCGAGCTTGACGAGCTCAGAGGGGCGATATTCGTTGAACTCATAGTCGAGCGAGGCGTAACCCTTGGTGCGGCTCTTGAGCTGATCGAAGAAGTCCAAGATGAGCTCGGCGAGCGGCATATCGAAGCGCATCTCGACCGATTTGCTCGTCAGGTGGATCATGTCGGTTGTGACGCCGCGGTGCTCGATGGCGAGCTGCATGACGGCACCCGTGTACTCAGGCGGGCAGATGATCTTTGCCTTGAGGTAGGGTTCCTCGATACGATCGATGCGTGTGGCCTCGGGAAGGTCCTGCGGACTGCGGACATCGATCATTTCGCCGTCGGTCTTGTAGACGTGATAGTCGACCGAGGGACTCGTGGCAATGAGGTCCAGGTTGAACTCGCGCTCCAGGCGTTCCTTGACGACTTCCATGTGCAGCAGGCCCAGGAAGCCCACGCGGAAGCCAAAGCCGAGCGCCACCGAGGTCTCGGGCTCCCACACCAACGACGGGTCGTTGACGTGCAGCTTATCGAGGGCGTCACGCAGGTTCTCGTAGTCCTTGTTGTCGATCGGGAACAGGCCCGTGTAGACCATGGGCTTGGCCTCGCGATAACCGGGAAGCGGCTCGGGGCAGGGGTTCGACGCCCACGTAAGGGTATCGCCCACGCGAACGGCCTCGGGATCCTTCAAGCCCGTGACCACATATCCGACCTCGCCGACCGTCAGCGCGTCGACCGGGGTCTCGGCAGGACGCTTGACGCCCACGCCGTCGACCAAAAAGTCGCCCTTGGCTTGCATCATAAGCAGGGTATCGCCCTTTTTGATGGAACCATCGAAGACGCGCACCGTAGCCACCACACCGCGATACTCGTCAAAGTACGAATCCAAAATGAGCGCTTTGAGCGGAGCGTTTGCATCGCCCTTAGGCGGCGAAATCAAAAAGACAATGGACTCCAGCAGATCGTGAATGCCCTCGCCGGTCTTGCCCGAGACGCACACGGCATCATCGGCAGGGATCGCCAGGTCATCCTCGATCTCGGTCTTAACCTCATCGGGATGGGCCGAGGGCAGGTCGATCTTGTTGATGGCCGGCACAATGTCCAGATTGGCGTTCATGGCGAGCGTCGCGTTGGAAACGGTCTGCGCCTCGACGCCCTGCGTGGCGTCGACAACGAGTACCGCGCCCTCACAGGCTGCCAGCGAGCGCGAGACCTCATAGGTAAAGTCCACGTGGCCCGGCGTATCGATCAGATTGAACTGATACGTCTCACCATCGTCGGCGTCATAGGAAACGCGGACGGCATTGGACTTGATCGTAATGCCGCGCTCGCGCTCGATATCCATGGTGTCGAGCAGCTGCGACTCCATGTCGCGTTCGTCGACGGTATGGGTGAGCTCGAGGATGCGGTCGCTGATCGTGGACTTGCCATGGTCGATATGCGCAACGATCGAGAAGTTGCGGATGTGGGAAATGTCAATTGAAGTATTCATGCGGACTATCTTACCCGAGCGGTACAAAAAATGGAGCCTGTTCCATAAAACAGGCTCCATTTATGCGCGTAATCTGTGTGGTGTGAAATTTACAACTTAGGCGTTGATGCTGTTCACGAGCTTGGCAAGACCGGACTTGCGGTTGGAAGCCTGGTTCTTGTGGATAACATGCTTGGCGGCAGCCATGTCGAGACGCTTGGTGACGGTCTTGAGGGCAGCCTGGGCCTTCTCGGCGTCGCCCTCGGCGACGGCGGACTGGACGTGCTTGGTCAGCGTCTTGAGCTCGGATTTGACAGCCTTGTTACGCATGCGAGCTGCCTCATTGGTGCGGATACGCTTCTTCTGAGACTTGATGTTTGCCACTTCTGGAGTTCCTTTCGAGTTCCTTGCAAAAAATGTATGACACCTCTGAGACACGGTGAGGTCATGCAAGCGCCTACTATAGCACGCTCCCTCTCAAAGGGATAGAACGAATTTGTCAAATAGGCAGGTATCATCACGATTTTCTCAAGATGTTCGTAATCCAGAGCAAAAGCGCGGTCTCAGAATCTGCCGAACCCTTGAGCGCGAGCTCCACATCAACGGCACCCTCGAGCGCTGCGACGAGCTCGGTCATCGAAAAACGACGCGCCCAGGTAAGGTGATTCTTGACCTGCCAGGACTGGAGCTTGAGCGTTGCGGCCAGCTCGCGACCCTGCCCACGCGCGTCGAGCGCCTTGGCGACGATAAGCTCGCGAATGCGACCGCACAGCAATGTGTAAGTCCACACGTAGCTCTTGGAGGGCAGGAGCTTAAAGAGCTCGAGCGAACGCCGCATATCGCGAGCCGAGACGGCGTTGAGGAAGTCCCAGGGTTGGACCTCGGCCGTACGTACAATCCAGCGCTCAACATCGGCAAGTTCAATCTGGGGCGACTCGACCATCTGGGCAAGCTTAGCCAAGTCGTTATCGAGCATGCGCGTGTTTTCGCCCGAACGCGAGACGAGCTCCTCGGCGGCCGCCGTCGAAATCGACTTACCGCGCTGCGTCGCCATCTGCTGAACACGGCGCGGCAGTTCCCAGCGCTTGGTACCCGAGCAATCGACGATAGCCTTCTTGTCGATCTTGGCGATTGACTTATACAGGCGCGTATTCTTGGCAAGTGAGTCGGCGATGATGAGGCAGACCGTTGTTGGGCTGGGACTCGCCAGATACCCAACTAGCGGCTCCGAGACCGCCTTGGCGAGCTTTGAGCAGCCATCGAGGATTACCAGACGAAACTCGCTGCCCATCGGAAAGGTGTTAAGCGATCCGATAATGGACTCGATATCGGGGTCCTTGGTCATGTCTCGCTCGTCGAGGTTGAACTCGACCATACCCGATTTTTCCAGACGCGCTTTCATACGCGAGACGGCGTGGTCGCGCTTAACTCCGTCGGTACCGACGATCAGATATGCCGGCAGCAAACCGGTTTCGGACATTGCGCTCCCCTCCCGCAGGCCTTCGTATTCGTTCCGTGCCATTCTAGCCCAGGGACCCACCACACGCCAACGACGTCGTCACGGTCGCTGGCATCGCATCGCAAAGCCATTCGCAGTCGGTGTGACGGTAATGTCGCCGTGTTCGATGGTACACGCGAACACACCACCCGCTTCCTTAACGGCATCGATGCAGGCATCGGACGGATGGCCGTATCGATTCCCCTCACCGGCGCTTGCGAGAGAAAGCTCGGGCTTCAGGACGTCCAGCAACTCGCCATCGACTGAAACCTTGGAGCCGTGATGCCCAAGTTTAAGGACATCGATATCCCCCACCTCCTGCACGAATTCCCGCTCTTGGTCGAGCTCGGCATCACCGGTGAGAAGTATTCGCAGGCCCTTGCCTTCCTGAACATAAGAGAGCAGCAGGACAAGCGAGTCCTCATTTCCCTCGCCATCCACGAACTCGAATGGCCACATCACGCGAGCGCAAAATGAGCCGATGTCGACCGTATCCCCACGGCGCACCTGCCGATACTCCACGCCAGGTCGGTTCAATACCTCAGCAGGAGCATCCTCCAGCGCATCCGCCGCCACGGCAATCGTTCCGACCGAAAACTGTTCGAGCACGGCAGGCAGACCACCCCAGTGGTCCTCATCCCAATGCGTCACAAAGACGGCGTCGATATGGTGCACGTTATTGCGAACCAACGCCGCCACCACGCGCTCGTCGAGTCCGCAGTCGACGAGTGCAACTGCGCTGCCCTGGCGGATAAGAATCGCATCGGCCTGGCCCACATCGAGCACCGTCACCGAAGGCGGAGCGAATCGATCCCAGTAGACGTACGGAATCGCAGCCAAAAGCACCAGGCATACAAGCCCCACCGCCATAGGACGTGCACGGGGACGCGGCCACCAGACCAGCAGAACCACCAGAAAACACGGCACTAAGTAAATCCACATGCTATCGGGCGGCACATTCACGGATGCACCCGGCACGGCGGCAAACAGCTGCTCGAAGAACAGCGCGCAACGGGCGGCAATCATGGGCACAACGAGCGCCCAAGTCCGCAACGGTCCCACGAGCGAAAAGGGAGCCAGCGCGATCGACACAGCGAGCAGAACGCTCACCACCGGACCGATGACCGCATTTGCAAACGGAGCAATGAGCGAGAATGTACCGAAGGCAGGAATGGCAATGGGAAGTGTCGCCAGTTGCGAGCACAGCGTGACGGAAAGCACGCTGGCAACGCCCGATGGCACACCTAGCTCACCCAACGCGTAGGTCGCATAGGGACAAAAGCACAGAATGGCTAAGACGCTGGCGCATGAAAGCTGAAAGCCCATCTCGAACAGCACCGTCGGCCGCAGTAGCACAAAGATGGACATGGTTACGAAGAGTGCCGAAAGGCCGTGCCGACGACGCCCCGCGCCGTTTACGACAAGCGTCACGAACACCATGCAGCACGCGCGCACGGCCGAGGGAGACGCGCCCGTAAAGGCAGCGTAGCCCACAAGCGTTATCGCCAATATCGCCCGCTGAAGACCACGTGAGCACCGAGTCTTTTGCAATACGCCCTCGATTACAAACCCCACGATAGCCAAATGGCTGCCCGAGACTGCGATAAGATGCGCCGTTCCCGTCACCGAAAACCAGTCGCCCGCCGGCTGGGCGCGCAGCTCGGCCGAACGACCGCAGACGACACCGGCTATGAGCGCACGCGCCGGGTCGGTCGCAGGCGCGATGGACGCAAGCAGCCCATTTCGCAGCCGATGCAGCGGCCTCGGAGAACCCTCATCGACCGACACAATCCGAACGGCTTTAACCTTGCGCACCTCGCCTCGAAGCACGCGCGATCGTCCATACGCATCGTTCTCAAAACGTGACACGCGACCGATAACACGCACGTGCGCCCCGACCTTGAACTCACGGTCACACGATAGGCGAACCGTTGCCAAGTTCTTACCGTCCGAGCGTGCCTCGCAGGTATAGGAATACACGTCGTCATTTATGGATGGGTCACCCTGCACGACAAACTCGAGACTGCTTGCCGCTCGACCGTCGAGCGTCTTCGAGGCGTTGAGCGCACCCACGGCCCACCACGCCGAAACGACCGCACCCGCTATGAGACCGACGGACGCGGCATACAGCCACCGCTTCAAAGGGGCAAGCCTCGCACAAGAGTGAGCCAGCACAACGAAAACCGCTGCCGCAACGGGAATGGCCCATAGCGGCCCGACCGCCGTCGCCCGCTCCCTCAGCAGCGCATCAGCGGCCATGCTGAGCACCAAGGCGCAGCTCACGCACATGCCGGCACACAGGGCCATCGTCCACGGAATCAGGGGCCGCGGAGGCATCACGTGCTCTCGCTCGGTCGCACTCATACGCAGATGCAATCTTTGATTTTGGCAAGCTTCTTCTCGCCGATTCCCGACACGCGCATCAGATCGTCAACCGAAGCAAAAGCACCGTTCTTTGTCCGCTCATCGATAATCGACTGTGCCATTGAGGGACCGATTCCCGAGAGCGTCTGCAGCTCTGCCGAGCTTGCCGTATTAATGTTTACTAGGCCTGTTGCGCCACCGACGCCTGATGATGCGGAAGTCCCACCATCAACACCGGCTTCCGCAATGGACACCTGCTGCTCCCCTACCGTTGGAACGTGAATTTTTTGTCCATCAGTGACCTTGGATGCACGATTAAGCCCCGTAACGTCTGCTTCGGGCGCCAGCCCGCCGGCGGCATCAATCGCCTGAGCCACCCGCGCCCCGTCTTTGAGGCGATATACACCGGGTGACACCACGGCGCCATCAACATCGACATAGACCTCTGCCGCGGCAGACGCCTTAGGCGAAGAGCCTTCAGATGTCTTTCCACTCGAAGCATCGCCGGATCCCGGCTCCACTAACGTGCCCGAACCATCAGTGCGCTCAAACGACACACCGCCGGCACCGCCGCCAAGGTTCGCCATTGCCAGTCCACTCGCCATCGCAATGACGACCAGTATCGCCATCACCACTGTCTTATGACCGAGCAGTTTGCCCGCCCAACGGTCCATCTTTTTGACTCGTTCGTGTTGTTCGCGCTGCGCCATAGCAAAACCTCCCAACACCATCGTGTCAGGAAAGGAGCTCCGCAACAGCCACGCCCGAAAACCGGTTTTCGAGGTCAAACCAAAAGCTGACCAAAACCTTGCACAAATCTGTCCATTTATTCAGGCACACGTCAGCAAATGAACACTTAGCCGCAAAATGCCCAGATGGCAAAAGACCGACGATGCAGGCGCATCGTCGGTCTATGCACAAATTTACTCGTAATCTTGGTAAATCTCACGCGGAGCAAGCTCCGAATGTTTGCGTTTTAAGGTCTTAGGGGCCTTATATGTGTTGCTCTCGAAGTCGATGTACTCTGTCTGCTTGAGCAGGCGCTCAATCATCTCCTCATGATCAAACAGTTCCCAGGCCTCATGCACGGCATCGAGTTTAGCGTGCGTCTCGGGACGACGCGGCATAAACAGCGTGCAGCAGTCGGGAGCGGCCTCAGTCGAGATATCGAAGGTACCGATCTCCTCGGCGCGCACGATGATCTCCTGCTTGTCCGAACCGATGAGAGGACGGAACACGGGAATCTTCACGGCTTCGTTGACGGCCATGATGTTCTCAAGCGTTTGGGAGGCAACCTGCCCAAGCGATTCGCCCGTAACGATGGCCCTGGCACCCTCGATGTGTGCAATGCGCTCAGCAACCGAATACATAATGCGGCGATACATGATCACGCGCAGGTTGCTGGGACAGGTGACCGAAATCTCACGCTGGCAGTCGCCAAACGGCACCACGTACAGGCGGCCGATCTGGACACCCGGCTCAAGCGCACGGATGATGTCCTGCACCAGGTATTCACTCGTGTCGGGCGTCTGCGGACGACCGGAGAAATGCACCGGCACGCACACCGCGCCGCGACGCGCGAGCATCCAGGTCGCCACCGGAGAATCGATACCCGACGACAGCAGCGTCACGACCTTGCCGGCAGAACCCACCGGAAGGCCGCCAACGCCGCGCTGGGAGCGCGCATACACGTAGACACTACCCTGAACCACCAGAACGTGCACCATCGCGTCGGGGTCGTGCATCTGGACCTTTTTATCGGGAAACGCCTCACACAGCACCTCGCCAACCTGTCGATTGATATCGATCGAGGTGAGCTCATAGTCAGTATTGGAGCGCTTGGCGTGCACCTTAAACGAACCGAAGGAACCAAACTCGCGCAGCGCCTTCACAGCGGCGGCGCAGTACTCCTGCGGGTCGCGGTTGGTGTGATACGCCAAAGACACACGGGCAACGCCGGGGACGGTGCGGATGACACGCGCCGCCTCGTCGGCCTGATGCTCGTTAAAGGTCACGAGGATATAACCGGAAATTCGAGACACGGCGTTCACGGAAAAGGCGGCCAAGGCCGCCTTGATGTTATCCATGAGGATATGCTCAAAATGTGCGCGGTTCTTGCCCTTCAGCCCAACCTCGTGATAGTGGACTAGGCAGACGCGAGCCGCCATTTAGGCTTCAGCAACCTTGTGGCCGAGCGCCTTCTCGTAACGGGCCTCGTCGTAAGAGATGTCGCCGTCGACAATCTCGTCCATAGCCATCGAGATGGTATCGGCACCGGAAAGCCCGATGGTGATGTCATCAACATCCTGGACGGCAAGCACGCGGTTGTGCTGGCCACGCAGCATGCTATTGATGTCGCAGGCGCGCTTGGAGGCAAGCGAAGCGAGCAGGAAGCGGTTGTGATCGGTCTTCTCCAGAAGATCGTCAATGCAAGGCTTTACAACGGACACGGACCTCAGATCCTTTCATGCATATCGAGAACGCGAACGAGCTCATCGGTCGCGCGGTCGAGATCGTCATTCACCACGACGTCGTCGTAGCGGTCGGCAAGGGCAAGCTCATCGGCAGCGTTTGCCATACGCAGCTCAATCGTCTCGGGCGTCTCGGTACCGCGACCGACTAGACGCTCGCGGAGCACCTCAAGCGAAGGCGGCTTGATAAAGATCAGCACGGCCTCGGGGAAACGCTCCTTCACCTGCAGGGCGCCCTGGACATCGATCTCCAAAATCAGAGACGAGCCCGAGGCGAGCTTGGATGTGACCTCGCTCACCAACGTGCCGTAGCAGTTACCGTGGACCTCGGCCCACTCAACAAACTCACCGTTTGCCACGCGGCGGTCGAACTCCTCGCGCGTCAGAAAAAAGTAGTTGACGCCGTCGACCTCACCTTTGCGTGGTGCACGCGTGGTAGCCGAAACCGTCAGACCCAGGTTCGAGCGGCGCTCGCGCACACGAGTGACGAGCGTACCCTTGCCTGCGCCTGACGGTCCAGAAATCACAAAGAGCTTGGAATCCTGAGCGCTCACTTATTTGGTCAGCTGCTCGAGGAGCTGCTCGCGCTGACGGACACCGAGGCCCTGGACGCGACGAGTAGCGGAGATACCGAGCTCCTCCATGATCTTGGCGGCCTTGGCCTTGCCATAACCGGGGAGAGACTCGATGAGGGTGGAAACCTTCATGCGGGAAGCGATGGGGTCATCGGAGTTGAGCACGGACTCGAGGGACTTCTCGCCCTTCTTGATCTGCTCGCGAAGCTCAGCGCGGGCGTGACGTGCGGCAGCAGCCTTCTCAAGAGCCTGCTTGCGCTGCTCGTCGGTAAGCTGAGGGAGTGCCATTCGTACCTCCAAATAGTTGGGTTATATCTGATTCAATAATTGGCATTTTAGCACGTAGAACGTACAAAATGCCTAATCGCGGCTCCATAGGTTAGACGATACCCGCAAAAAGTGCAATATACTGCGCCCAAAGTTAAGCCCCTGACCTGCGATTCCACACAAAGGATGGGAAAGTTTACGCAGGCACAGGGGCTATTTTGTGCTAATGAGACCCAAAAGTGGTGACTTAGGGGAATCTTTTACGCAACGTTTTCGACCAGCTCGGCGACGATGGCGTCAAAGGCGGCAACCGGATTGTCGGCACCGGTGATGGGACGGCCCACCACAATGTGGCTTGCGCCACGCTCGATAGCCTGGGAAGGCGTCGCCACGCGGGACTGGTCACCAAGGGCGGCACCCACCGGACGCACACCCGGAGTCACGATCAGGGCATCAGGACCCAGCAGCTCACGCATGTCGTGAGCCTCCATCGGTGAGCACACGATGCCATCGATGCCGTTGGTCTGGGCAAGCTTTGCCAGACGGGCGGCTTCCTCGGCAACGGGAGACTCGACGCCGATCTCGCTCAAGGCATCCTGATTCATGCTCGTGAGCACGGTGATGGCGACGAGCTTGGCGCGGTCCTCACGCGCCTCCTCGGCACCCTCGCGGCAGGCAGCGAGCATAGCACCCGAGCCCAGGCCGTGGACCGAAAGCAGGTCGGCACCGGCAAGCGAGGCCGAGCGGGCAGCGCCGCGCACCTGATGCGGAATGTCATGGAACTTAAGGTCGAGGAAGACCTTAAAGCCAAGGTCCTTAAAGGTCTTGACGATCTGGGGACCCTCAGCGTAATAGAGCGTCATGCCGACCTTGAGCCAGGCGGCATGGCCCGAAAGCTCGTGGGCGAGCTCGAGCGCGCGCTCACGGTCGCAGTCGAGGGCGACGATAACACGGTCGCGGGCATCATTCTCTAGCATTCGAAAGCACCCACCAGCTCGTTGATGTCCTTTACGCCCTGGGACTCGGCCCAGGCCTCGAGCTCATGCGCGATCTTAAGCGAAGCGCACGGATCGACGAAGTTGGCCATGCCGACCGACACGCAGGTGGCGCCGGCCAGGATAAACTCAGCCGCATCCTCGCCAGTCATGACACCGCCGACACCGTTGATGGGGATATCGACGGCCTGGGCAACCTCCCAGACCATGCGCACGGCGATGTGGTGGCACAGCGGGCCCGAAAGGCCGCCCTTGGGCTTGGCCACGCGGGACTTGCGGGTATGGACGTCGATGGCCATGCCCTGGATGGAGTTGATGACCGAAAGGCCGTCGGCGCCGGCAGCCTCGAGGGCCTTGGCGATCTCGGCGACGTTGACCGGCGCCATCTTCACGAACAGCGGCTTATCGGTCACCTTGCGGCAAGCAGCCATAACGGAAGAGGCGCCCTCGGGCGTGGAGCCCATGGCGGCACCGCCGGCGGCGATATTAGGGCAGCTCACGTTGATCTCGTAGCCGGCAGCCCAGGGGCACAGCTCGACATACATCTCGAGTGCGCGGACAAACTCGTCAACGGAGTGCCCGGCAACCTGGCAAATGACCTGGCAACCGTCCTTGGACAGCTGCTCGAGCCACGGGCCGGACTCACGGGCAAAGGCGGCGACACCGGGGTTCTGCAGTCCCACGGAGTTGATCATACCGCCAGGAATCTCGGCCATGCGAGGCGCAGGGTTGCCCGGCCAGGGCTCGGCGGCACAGCCCTTGGTGGTAATGGCGCCCAGCTGGGAAACATCGAAGAAATTCTGGAACTGCCAACCGTAGCCGAAGGTACCGGCTGCGGTGTTGATGGGGTTCTGCATCTTGACGCCGCCGAAATCGACGGCCATGTTCACGGTACCCACTAGAAGACCACCACCTTGGAAGCATCGAACACGGGGCCGCACATGCAGGCGCCCTTCATACCGTCGACCGTCTCGACATTGCAGGTGTTGCAGGCGCCAAAGCCGCAGCTCATCATGCGCTCGAGCGACACCTCGCAGTACGCACCGGCCTCAGCGGCAGCGGCGGCGACTTTCTTCATCATAACGGCGGGGCCGCAGCTGGCCACGTAGTCGTAGCCGCCCTCGCCAAGCAGTTCTGCGGCAGGATCGGTGCAAAAACCGTGCGTGCCGAGCGAACCGTCGTCGGTGCACACGTTAACCGTGGCGCCCAGCGCGCGGAACTCATCGACACCCACGACTTTGGAAGCGGTGCCAAAGCCCAGGCACACATCCACATCAACACCCTGCTCGGCAAGCATGCCGGCAAGACACAGCACAGGCGGAACGCCGATGCCACCGGCGACGAGCAGTGCCTTCCTGGTGCCCTCGGGTACCATCCAGCCACGGCCACCGGGGCCCAACAGGTTAGAGGTGGAGCCAGGGCCCATCTGGGACAAACGGCGGGTATCGTCGCCCACGACGGCGTACCACAGCTCGACGGTGCCGGCCTCGGCGTCGGCGCGGTAGAAACTCAAGGGCACACGAAGCAGAGAAGACGCATCGCCGGGGACGGCGATGTTCACAAACTGACCGGACTTGAGCGCACTTGCAAGCTTGGGGGCCGAGATTACGAGCGAGAAGATGCCGTCGGCGATCTCCTGGTTCGAGACGACCTCGAAGTCGTGCATGCGTGCAGTGGAAGGTGTGGGCATAGACGCTCCAATCCCCCATGCGGTTGCATGGTCTAAACGAACAGAAAGCGCGGCACCGCAAGGGCGCCGCGCACAAAAGCGATAAGGCTATGCTAGCAGATGCAGCCGTCGGCGAGCGTCTGCTTGCCACCGACAAATACATCGGTGGCACGACCGGTGAGCGTGCGGCCGGCAAAACCGGAGTTCTCGGCGCGCGACTCGTAACCGTCCTCGCCAACCGTCCAGGTTGCGGAGGGGTCGAACACGGTCAGGTCGGCGACAGAGCCCGCCTTGATCTGAACCTGATCGAGGCCCAGAATCTCACGCGGCTTGATGGCCATGAGCTCGACCATGCGGCTCACGCTCATCTTGCCCGTGTTGACCAGCTCAGTGAGCACGAGCGACAGCGAAGTCTCGAGGCCAATCATTCCAAAGGGCGCGAGCTCGAACTCGCGGGCCTTCTCCCACGGGGCGTGGGGAGCGTGGTCGGTAACGATAGCGTCGACGGTACCGTCGATGACACCCTGACGGATGGCCTCGGCATCCTCGTCGGTGCGCAGCGGCGGATTGACCTTGAGCGAGGTGTTGTAGGTCTCGTCCAGGTCGTTCTCGGTCAGGAACATGTGGTGCGGGGTGGCCTCGCAGGTCACCTGGACACCGGCAGCCTTACCGGCACGCACGAGCTCCAGGCCATGAGCGGTGGAGATGTGCTGGATGTGCAGCTTGGCACCGGTCAGCTTGGCAATCTCGATGTCGCGGGCAATCTGAAGCTCCTCGCCGGCGGCCGGCCAACCCTCGAGGGCCAGACGGGTCGAGACCTTGCCCTCGTTGATCTGGCCGTGGCCGACCAGATCCTCGTCCTGGCAGTGGCTCATAAAGACCTTGCCGAACATCTTGCCGTAGTCCATGCAGCGACGGAGCATGCCCGCGCCCTGCACGCCGCGACCATCGTCGGTGAAGGCGACGGCGCCGTGGGCGACCATATCGCCCATCTCGGACATGGCCTCGCCCTTAAGACCGCGGGTCATGGCGCCCGACGGATAGACGCGGCAGTGGCCGACCTCGGCAGCGCGGGACTTGACGAACTCCACGACGGTGCCGTTATCGGTGACGGGATCGGTGTTGGGCATGGCGCACACGCCGGTGAAGCCGCCCTTGGCAGCAGCGCGGGTGCCGCTCTCGATGTCCTCTTTGACCTCGTAGCCAGGCTCGCGCAGATGCACGTGCATATCCACCAGGCCGGGGACGAGATACTTGCCGGAAAGGTCGCGGACCTCGGCTCCCTCGGCGGCGAGGTTCTCGCCGACCTCGGCGATCTTGTCACCGTCGATCAGGACGTCGACGACACCGTCAAGCTCGACGGACGGATCGACGACGTGGGCATTCTTAAGAAGCAAGGCCATTATCGGCACCTCCAAGCAGCAGATACAGGATAGCCATACGCACGCAGATACCGGCGTAGACCTGCTCCAGGATGACGGAGCGTTGCGGGTGGTCGGCCATATAGGAGTCGAACTCAACGCCGCGGTTGATGGGGCCCGGGTGGCAGATAATCGCATCGGGCTTCATGAGCTTCTCGCGGTCCTTGGTCAGACCGAAGAGCTTGTGGTACTCACGAATCGTGGGGAACGGTGCGCCCTCGAGGCGCTCCTGCTGCACGCGCAACATGTAGACGACGTCCAGCTCGGGCAGGACGGAATCGAGGTCGCTCGTCACGTGGTCGCAGCCCAGGACCTCGGGCGCCGGCGGCAGCAGCGTGCCGGGGGCGACGGCGTAGGTCTCGCAGCCCATGATCTTAAGTGCGGGGATCAGCGAGCCGCACACGCGGGAGTGCGCGATATCGCCGACGACGGCGACCTTCAGACCGTGGAAGTCACCCTTGTGCTCCCAGATGGTGTACAGGTCGAGCAGGGCCTGCGTGGGGTGGTTGTGCTTGCCGTCGCCGGCGCAGATGACGCTCGCGGGCGAGTTCTGCGTGACGATGTAGGGAGCACCGGCGTGCTTATCGCGAACGACGATGCAATCAATCTTGTAGGCGTTGAGGGTCTCGACGGTGTCGACGAGGCTCTCGCCCTTGACCGTGGAGGTCGAGGAGCCGCCAAAGTTGAGGCTGTCGGCCGAAAGGCGCTTCTCGGCGAGCTCGAAGGAGCTGCGGGTGCGCGTCGAGGGCTCGTTGAACATGTTGACGATGGTCTTGCCCTTGAGCGTGGGGACCTTCTTGATCGCACGCTCGTTGACCTCAGAGAACGCCTTGGCGGTCTCGAGGATGAGCTTGATGTCCTCTTCGGAGTACTCGGTAATGTCGATCAGGTGCTTATGGTTGAACGCCACGGTACTACTCACCTCCCAGCGGCGCGGAGCCCACGTGGGAACCCGGCGCGACGTCGTTAATCTCGACGGCGGTGTGGCCGTCGACTTCCTTCATATATAGGTGCACGTTCTCCTCATGCGACGAGGGAACGTTCTTGCCGACAAAGTCCGGCGAGATGGGGAGCTCACGGTGACCGCGGTCAACGAGAACTGCCAGCTCGATGCGGCTCGGACGGCCCAGGTCCATGACGGCATCCAGAGCGGCGCGGATAGTACGGCCCGTATACAGGATGTCGTCCACCAGCACGACGCGCTTGCCGTCGACGCTGAAGGGAATGTTGGTAGCGTGGATCGCGGGAGCGAAATTGGTCGCATAGTCATCGCGGTAGAAGCTGATGTCCAGGCTGCCGAGCGGAACGTCGACGCCCTCGATCTCCTTGATCTCCTCGGCGAGCTTCTTTGCCAGAAGGTCGCCGCGCGTGACGATGCCGACCAGAGCGAGGTCTTCACAGCCCTCGTTGCGCTCGAGAATCTCGTGCGCGATGCGGGTCATCGCTCGATTGACGGCGGTCTCGTCCATGATGACCGCCTTGGGGGAAGTCGTGCCCATCGATCTCCTTCCTCACATGTCTTGACTGCTGACACAGTCAAAAAAAATAGATGCCCGACCGCTTAAAGCGGACCAGACACCCACAGGAAGGGCTGCTCTTCGGCAGCTATGTAATTCCATGTGGGTATCTCGTACCCCTTTAATGGTCAAGGGATAGTGTAGCCAACCTCGAGCTTAATTGCGAGCATAAATACAGAACAATCCGTAAACGGAGCCCAATGCTCCATAAACCTATATATATTTGTGGGACGAGCTTGAAAACGCACGCACGAGCTGGCATAATCCCCTCTGCTGCACGCAAATCGGATCTACGTCCAGGGCCGTGGCGTGAGCACTATCGCCAAAAGAGGAATATCTCTGTGTAGATTACGCACAGGGAGCTGCTTCTGTGCTATAGTTCAGGCTTGTTTGTTAACGCGACATGTTCGTTTGTCGCCCAAGGAGGGTCAGTTATGTCCAAAGTTTGCGAAGTTTGCGGTAAGCACCCCGTTGCCGGTCGCTCCATCAGCCACTCTCACCGCGTCACCAACCGTAAGTTCCGCCCCAACATCCAGCGCGTTTACGTCGTCGTCGATGGTCACCGTCGCAAGATGAACGTTTGCTCCACCTGCCTCAAGTCCGGCAAGGTTGCGCGCTCCTAAATAAGGTCTTACCAACAAGTACCTTGGACTCTCCGGGTCAAAGACCTCGCGTTCATATAGAACTTACCAAAGGCGTCCTCCCCCACGGAGGGCGCCTTTTTGCACTCATTGGGGACAGACTTACATGAGTGTTTGCAGATGTCAAAGGAATCATAGCCCAGCTGATATGCCTTGAAGCTTGACCAGCGGTACGCATCGAGCGAGTCGAGCGCGCCTTTCACAGGATTGAGATGGATATAATCGAGCAACTGGACCGCCTGCGTGTCCGACTCGACCGCGACCCGCAAATAGCGATTGTCAAACAGGTGCCCCGTTCTCCCCGTTTTCCCATTGAAATACTCATATAAGTCTGTCCCCAATGAGCGGGGCGATGCATTGGGCTGATGGATTAAGTTGAAACGGTTCATTTGATTGAAGCGTTTTAGTATGCCTTTTACGGGAATCTTACCGTTCGCCGAATAATTTCTTGCTATCATGCAAGACGTAGGGTAAATCTCCGATCGCAAGGAGACACAAATGGTGAAAAAGTCACCGGAAAACACTACTCCCGCAATTGTGGACAACGTAGAGGCGCTTGAGGCTAAGCTCGCTCAGATGCGAGAGGCCCAGGCGCTTTTTGCTACGTACACGCAGGAGCAGGTCGACAAGATCTTCTATGAGGCCGCCATGGCCGCCAACAAGGCTCGTATCCCGTTGGCGAAGATGGCCATCGAGGAGACCGGCCGCGGCGTTCTTGAGGACAAGGTCATCAAGAACCACTACGCCGCAGAGTACATCTACAACGCTTACAAGAACACCAAGACCTGTGGTGTCCTGGAGCGCGACGAGGCCTACGGCATCACCAAGATCGCCGAGCCCATCGGCATCGTGGGCGCCGTCATCCCGACGACCAACCCCACCTCCACTGCGATCTTCAAGACGCTGATCAGCCTGAAGACCCGCAACGGCATCATCATCTCCCCGCACCCGGCAGCCGCCAAGTGCACCATCGCCGCCGCCAAGCTCGTGCTCGACGCCGCCGTCAAGGCCGGCGCCCCCGAGGGCATCATCGGCTGGGTCGATGTCCCCTCCATCGAGCTGACCAACATGGTCATGCGCGACGTCGACATCATCCTCGCCACCGGTGGCCCGGGCATGGTCAAGGCCGCCTACTCCTCGGGCAAGCCCGCCCTGGGCGTTGGCGCCGGTAACACCCCGGTCATCATCGACGACACCGCCGACGTGCTGCTCGCCGTCAACTCCATCATCCACTCCAAGACCTTCGACAACGGCATGATCTGCGCTTCCGAGCAGTCCGTGACCGTCATCGACACCATCTATGACCAGGTTAAGGCCGAGTTCCAGAAGCGCGGCTGCTACTTCGTCAAGCAGGGTGCCGAGATGGAGGCCCTGCGTGCCGCCATGTTCAAGAACGGCGCTCTCGACCACCGCATCCCCGGCATGGCTGCCGCCAAGATCGCCGAGCTCGCAGGCATCGAGGTTCCCGCCAAGACCAAGATCCTGATCGCCGAGGTCACCTCCACCGACCCCGCCAAGGAGGAGTTCTCCCACGAGAAGCTCTCCCCGGTCCTGGCCATGTACCACGCCAAGGACTTCCAGGAGGCCGTCGACAAGGCCGAGCACCTGGTGCTCGCCGGTGGCCCGGGCCACACCGCCTCTCTGTACGTGCACCCCGCCCAGGCCGAGAAGATCAGCCTGTTCGAGCACGTCATGAAGGCCTGCCGTATCGTCATCAATACCCCGTCCTCGCACGGCGGCATCGGTGACCTGTACAACTTTGGCATGAAGCCGTCTCTGACCCTGGGCTGCGGCTCCTGGGGCGGCAACTCCGTCTCCGAGAACGTTGGGGTGAAGCACTTGATCAACGTTAAGACTGTGGCCGAGCGCCGTGAGAACATGCTGTGGTTCCGCGCTCCCGAGAAGGTCTACTTCAAGAAGGGTTCCACGCCCGTCGCCCTCGACGAGCTGGGCAACGTCATGGGCAAGAAGCGCGCCTTCATCGTCACCGACCAGTTCCTCTTCAAGAATGGCAACACCCGCGCCATCGAGGCCAAGCTCGACGAGATGGGCATCGCCCACGACTGCTTCTACGACGTCGAGCCCGATCCGTCGCTGCAGTGCGCACGTCGCGGCGCCAAGCAGATGGCTCTCTTTGAGCCGGACGTCATCATCGCCGTCGGCGGTGGCTCCGCTATGGACGCCGGCAAGATCATGTGGATGATGTACGAGCACCCCGAGTGCAAGTTTGAGGACATGGCCATGGACTTCATGGACATCCGCAAGCGTATCTTCACCTTCCCCGAGATGGGCAAGAAGGCCTACTTCGTCGCCGTCCCGACCTCTTCGGGTACCGGCTCCGAGTGCACGCCGTTCGCCATCATCACCGACAAGGAGACCGGCATCAAGTGGCCGCTCGCCGACTACGCGCTGCTCCCCAACATGGCTATCGTCGACGCCGACAACTGCATGACCGCCCCGCGCGGCCTGACCGCTGCCTCCGGCATCGACGTCATGACCCACGCCATCGAGTCCTACGTCTCCATCATGGCTTCCGACTACACCAAGGGCCTCTCCGAGCGCGCTGCTAAGCTCGTCTTCGAGAACCTGCCCTCCAGCTTCACGAACGGCGCCAAGGACCCGCACGCCCGCGAGGAGATGCACAACGCCTCCTGCATGGCCGGCATGGCCTTCGCCAACGCCTTCCTGGGCCTCAACCACTCCATGGCTCACAAGCTCGGCGCCTTCCATCACCTGCCCCACGGCCTCGCCAACGCCGTCATCCTGACCCGCGTTATGCGCTACAACGCCGCCGAGGCTCCCGTCAAGATGGGCACGTTCTCCCAGTATCCTTACCCCAACGCGCTGCACAACTACGCCGAGATGGCCAAGTACTGCGGCATCGAGGGCAAGGACGACAAGGAGGTCTTCGAGAACTTCATCACGAAGCTCGAGGAGCTCAAGGACTTCATCGGTGTCAAGAAGACCATCGCCGACTACGGTGTTGACGAGCAGTACTTCCTCGACACCCTCGACGAGATGACCGAGCAGGCATTCAACGACCAGTGCACCGGCGCTAACCCGCGCTACCCGCTCATGAGCGAGATCAAGGAGCTCTACCTGGACGCCTACTACGGCCGCGAGCCTCAGGACTACGCCGTCTGCTAGTTTTAGCACGGTTTTTAACGGCGGGGGTGCACGGGTGTTTCACACACCCCCGCCGTCGCTTCTATCGCATCGTTGAAAGGATGCAACCATGCTGCTACCCGATTCCAAGACCGAGCTCGTCCGCCGTGGCAACAAGGTCGTTTACGACCTGGGCGACAAGATTGTCAAGGTCTTTAACGAGACCAAGCCTGTCTCCGACGTGTTCAACGAGGCTTTGAATCTTGCCCGCATCAATGAGTGCGGCATCCGCAGCCCCAAGGCTCTCGAGGTTTCCCAGCTCGAGAACGCCAACGGCTGGGCGCTCGTGACCGAGAAGGTTCCGGGCACCACCCTTGCCGAGAAGATGACTGCCGAGCCCCAGCGCTTTGGTGAGTATCTCGAGATGTTCGTCGACCTCCAAATCGAGATCCACGGCTACACCTCCCCGCTGCTCAACCGTCAGCGCGACAAGTTCGCCCGCATGATCGACAGCCTTGATCAGCTCAATGCCACCACGCGCTACAACCTTCAGGAGCGTCTGGACGGCATGACCAAGGAGTTCAAGGTCTGCCACGGCGACTTCAACCCCTCCAACGTCATCGTCGGCGACGACGGCCAGCTCTATGTGTGCGACTGGGCACACGCCACCCAGGGCTCCCCTGCTGCCGACGTTGCCACCACCTACCTGCTCTTCGCCCTCAACAGCAAGGATCAGGCCGAGGCCTACCTGGAGCTCTACTGCGACCGCGCCGACATGCCCATGCAGGTCGTGCGCCAGTGGACGAGCATCGTCGCCGCTTCCGAGCTCGCTCGTAAGCGCAACGTGAACGATGAGTTCCTGAAGAACTGGATCGACGTCGTCGATTATCAGTAATATCTGAGCGATTTATTTCGCATCGGAGGCACAAGAAAACCCCGCAGCTCATATGGGCTGTGGGGTTTTCCTTTACCCATCGAGTTTATTCACGCAACAAAATAGACTGCTCCGCATCTCTTCCTAAGAGAGATACGGAGCAGTCCCGCAATTACATCTAATAGCAGAAACGTCGATTAACGGCGGGCCGCCTTAACAAGCTCGGCAACCTTGGCGACGATCTCGTCAATCGCCACGTCCTCGCGCTCGCCCGTGGCACGGTCCTTGAGCTCAACGGTGCCATTCTTAAGGCCACGCTTGCCAAGCACCACCTGATACGGGAATCCCATAAGGTCGTTATCGGCAAACTTAAAGCCGGGACGCTCGTCACGGTCGTCGACGACGACCTCGATACCCTCGGCGCACAAGCCCTCGACGATTTGGTCGCAGACGGTTGCGCACTCCTCCTTCTTGGGATCGAGCGGAATCACCGCGACCTCGTACGGGGCAACGGAAACCGGCCAGACGATACCGTGCTCGTCGTTGTGCTGCTCCACGACGGCAGCAAGCGAGCGGGACACGCCCACGCCGTAGCAACCCATGATAAGCGGCTTCTCCTTGCCGTCCTCGTCCATAAAGGTGGCGCCCATGGCCTCGGAATACTTGGTACCCAGCTGGAAGACCTGCGAGACCTCGATGCCGCGAGCAGCAGAGAGCGGCTTGCCGCAGTGCGGGCAGGGATCGCCGGCAACGACGGTGACCAGATCTGCCCACTCATCGACGGTAAAGTCGCGCTCGGGGCAGGCACCGGTAAAGTGATAATCGACCTCGTTGGCACCGCAGGCCCACTGCTTGGACTCGCGCAGGCTCTCGTCGCACACCAGACGGATGCCCTCGGGCAAGTTAACCGGTCCGATAAAGCCCTTGTGCAGACCGTAGGTCTGGAGCTCCTCGTCCGTCATCATGCGATAACCCTTGCCAAAGACATGCTCGGCCTTGCAGTCGTTGAGCTCATGGTCGCCCGGGACGATGGCCACGACGGGCTTGCCCTCGGCATCGATGAGCGCCAGGGACTTGCGCGTACCGTTCTCGGGGAATCCAAAGAACTTAGCAACGGCCTCAATGGTGCCCATGCCCGGAGTCTCGACCTTGGTAAGCGTACCGTCACCGGGACCCTCAGTCACGACGACCTTGGTGCTTGCAGCCTCATCATCGGCGGCAAAACCGCAGTCATCGCAATAGACGAGAGAAGCCTCGCCGGCGTCGGCCAAAGCCATGTACTCGACGGAGGTATCGCCACCGATCTCGCCGGAGTCGGCAACGACGGGCAAGGCCTTGATGTAGCAGCGCTCGCAAATGTTAGCGTAGGCCTGCTTCATCTTGTCATACTCCTCCTGCAAGCTCTCCTGCGTGGCGGAGAAGCTGTAGGCATCCTTCATGATGAACTCGCGACCGCGCATCAGGCCAAAACGGGGACGGAACTCGTCGCGGAACTTATCCTGGATGTGATAGAGGTTCACTGGCAGCTGCTTATAGGAGCGCAGCTCGTTGCGCACCAGGGCCGTGACGGTCTCCTCGTGCGTGGGGCCCAGCACGAACTCGCGACCATGACGGTCGTCAAAGCGCACAAGCTCCTTGCCATAGGCATCGATACGGCCGGACTCACGCCACAACTCGGCATCGACCATGATAGGCATCATAAGCTCCTGGGCGCCGGCGGCGTCCATCTCGTCGCGCACGATGTTCTCAATCTTGCGAATCGAGCGCCATGCGAGCGGCAGGTAGGAATACAGACCGGCGGCCTCCTTGCGGATCATGCCGGCACGGAGCAGCAGGCGGTGGCTGGCGAGCTCAGCGTCCGCCGGATCCTCTTTAAGCGTCGGCGCATAGAGCTTAGACATATACATTGCTCGGGTCATTTATTTCTCCTCAATAAGCTTGTCGACCTCTGCCATAAGCGCGTCGACAATTTGGTCCTCAGCTACTTTACCAATGATCTGGCCATGCGAAAAGAGCAAGGCCTGACCACGTCCGCAAGCAACGCCCAGGTCGGCATCAGAAGCCTCACCGGGGCCATTAACGGCACATCCCATGACGGCAATCGAAAGCGGCGCGGAATAGTTCTTAAGCCGCTCGGTGACCTCCTCGGCGATGGGAATGAGGTTAACCTGGCAGCGGGCGCACGTGGGGCACGAGACAATCTCGGGACCACGGCGACGCAGGCCCAGCGACTGTAGAATTCCCCAGGCGACCGGCGGCTCCTCAACCGGATCGGCCGTGAGCGACACACGCATGGTGTCGCCGATGCCTTCGGAAAGCAAGATACCCAAGCCTACAGAGCTCTTGATGGTGCCCTGAAGCTTGGTCCCCGCCTCCGTCACGCCCAGGTGAAGCGGAACGTGGGGAATCTCACGTGACAGGGCTCGATAGGTATCGAGCGTCGTTTGCACGCTATGGGCCTTGGCCGAAAGCACAATGCTCGTAAAGCCGCGATCCTCAAAGTGCTTGACGAAGCGCTCGCTCGACATCACGAGCTTTTCGGGCTGCGTGAGGTCGTCGCGCTCGGCAATATCTTGCTCAAGCGAGCCCGCGTTCACGCCAATGCGAATCGCACAGCCCGCGGCACCCGCAGCATCGATCACCGCGTCAACCTTGGCCCAATCGCCGATATTGCCGGGATTGATGCGCAGCTTGGCGGCACCGGCCTCAACGGCACCAATGGCGAGCTTATGGTTAAAGTGGATATCGGCGACAATCGGCACCGGAGACTCGGCACAGATGGTGCGGAAGCCCTCAAGCGCGGCCTCGGAGGGCACGCTCACGCGCACGATATCGCAGCCAGCCTGCGCCAACGCGCACACTTGCGCAAGCGTTGCCTGGGCATCAGCGGTATCGGTGCAGGTCATAGATTGGACCACCACCGGCGCGCCGCCACCGATCTGCACGCCGCCCACATGCACGGAGCGCGTCAGCTCGCGAGGCAAAGGATGGGATAAAGACAATCCAAACACTCCCCTACAGAATAAATCGAAGGATGTCGGAACGAAGCATATAGACAAACAGCAGCGCAAAGAGCGCGATGCCCACATAGCTCACAATCGTCTGGACCTTGAGCGGAAGCTCGCGGCCCGCAATCTTCTGAATGATCTCGATGACTAGCTTGCCGCCATCGAGTGGCGGGATGGGCAGCAGGTTCATAAAGCCAAGCGAGAACGAAATGAGGGCGGCAAACGAAAGGAACGCGGCAGGGCCGGCAGCAGCAGCCTGTGAGGACATAACGCTAATACCCACGATCGAAGAGGACTGATCGAGAATCTCCATCGTATGCTGCGGCTGGAGCAGGCGCATCACGCCCTCCGCTGTCTGCACGACATAGGAGAACGACAGGCGAGCCGACGTGATGGGGTCTAAACGGACCACCTGCGTAGAGGCATACACACCTAGGCGCTCGTCCTCTTTGAGCGCAACCGTGGTCGAATGCTGCTTGCCGTCACGCTCGTACTCGATGGCGATATCGTCCTTACCGGCAGCCTTGCCGATGGCATCGTAAACGTCAATCCAGGTAGAGCACGATACTCCGTCGACCGAAAGAATCGCGTCGCCGCCCTCGATTCCCGCCGAGGCGGCAATCGAGCCTTCGTCAACCTGGCCAATCACATTGGTATCCACCGGCACGGTGACACCTGCGATGGAATAGATGCTCATAAGGAGCAAAAAACCCGTCAGGATATTGACGATAATCCCCGCGAGCAGCATAAAGGCGCGCTTGAGAAAGCCTTGGCCAAGATAGGTGTGCGAACGCTCTTGTGCAAGGAACTCGGCCTCGCCGCACGGCAGCTCCCACACATCGCCCTCGGCAGTTGAATGTTCGCGATCGAAACGGCGGCCGTCAAAGGTGGTGTAACCCGCCGCATCTCGCGGCAACGTCTGATATTTGGTGGGATAGTAGCTCGGCGAGGGCTTCTCCCCTTCCTCATACCAGGGCGCGATGGAGCCCCAGCCCAGCAAAAGGGCGCATGCCTCGAGCACATCCTCCTCGGAAAGCTCGAGCTCGACAGCAAGGTCGGCCACGGTCACGCGACCATGACGATAGATAGCCGCGAGCACGCGATCGGCGCACGAGACGTCGGTCGGATCCATGCCGCAAATGGCAGCATAGCCACCCAGCAGCAGCGGCGTCACGCCAAACTTGGTTCCAATGCGACGCGATGTGTGATGGATATCAAAGCGGCACGGCAGGCCCAAGAAGAACTCAGTCACCCGGACGCCGCAGGCACGCGCCGCCAAAAAGTGGCCGCCCTCGTGCAAAAACACGAGGACGGAAAGCATCAACAGGCCCCAAAAGACCGATGAGAGAACGCTCAGAACAGTATCCATAAAACGAAAAAGCAATCCTTATGGGTTAGGAACGGGTTGCGGCGAGCACCTGCGCAGCTTTTTCACGCGCCCACGAATCGATGTCGCGAAGCTGCTCAAACGAATCGATCGCCTGCATATCGTGGGCATCCATGCAGGATTCCACAATGCGATCGATATCGGTAAAGCTGCAGCCATCGTGCAGGAAGGCATCGACGGCGACCTCGTTGGCGGCATTGAGCACGCACGGCATGGTGCCACCCGTCTTGCCGGCGCGTTCGGCCAGTGCCAGACAGCGGAAGGTATCCATGTCGGCAGCATCAAACGTGAGCTGCCCCAGCTCGCGAAAATCGATACGAGGCGCCGGGGTATCCCAACGCTCGGGATACGAGAACGCGAACTGGATGGGAATACGCATGTCGGATGCACCGAGATGCGCCATCACGGAGCCGTCGGCGAACTCGACCATAGAGTGAATCTTGGACTGACGCTGCACGACCACGTTAATGAAATCGAGGTCGCAGTTAAACAGATGCATGGCCTCAATGCGCTCCAGGCCCTTGTTCATGAGGGTGGCGGAGTCGATGGTGATCTTGGCACCCATGGCCCACGTGGGATGTGCGAGGGCATCGGCACGCGTCACGCGGTCGAGCTCGCCGCGCGTACGGCCAAAGAACGGACCGCCCGAGCAGGTGAGCCAAATACAATGAGCCTCGCGCGGGTTCTCCCCCAGATAGCACTGGAAGATGGCAGAGTGCTCAGAGTCGACTGGAATAAGCTGGCCCGGTTGCGCCAACGGCATAAGCAAGTCGCCACCGACGACGAGGGACTCCTTGTTGGCAAGGGCAAGACGCTTATTCGAGGTCAAGGCCGCATGGCTCGCCTCGAGACCGGCGGCGCCCACAATAGCGACAAGCACGCAGTCGACATCATCGCGACGTGCGAGCTCGCAAACCGCTTGCGCGCCAACGCCGAGCTTCGTTCCCTCGGGCAACTCCTGCAGCACGGCGTCATCGCCATGAGCGACATCGGCCACGGCAACCGCCGAAACCGAGAACTCGCGGGCAGCGGCAACGAGCTCCGAGGTGCTGGAATTAACGGACAGCGCCGTCACCTGCAGGCGATCGGCATGCTGACGGCACACATCGAGTGCCTGGGTGCCGATAGAGCCCGTACAACCCAGGATGGCAACACGGAGGCGTCCATCGGGGCCATACGTCGTCTGGAATGACATTACAGCACGCCTCCGATCATCAAAAGCAGCTGCGCGGTAATGCAGCCAAAGATAAGCGAGTCGCTACGGTCGAGCATGCCGCCATGGCCCGGGATAAGGTTACCGGAATCCTTGACGCCCACACCGCGCTTGATGCGCGACTCGATGAGGTCGCCGATAACGCCCAAAATGGACACGACCACGCCGCACAGCAGCGCATAGGGCAGGCTGAGCTTGTAGAAGTGCGTCGCCCACAGGATGAGCCAAATCAAAACCGAGCCCAGGATGCCGCCGACAAACCCCTCCCAGCTCTTTTTGGGTGAGATCTTGGGAACCATCTTGTGCTTGCCGATACGACTGCCCACGATGTAGGCAAACGAATCGGAAACCCAAAGGGACGCGCAAACGCCCACCGAAAGCAGGGCGCCGGCAAAACCAGGCACGGCATCGCGCAGCAGCACGATAGCCGACAGCATAAAGCCAGTGTAGATTGGACCCATGAGCGTCACGGCCACATCGGAGATGCGGGTACGCGGCGACCAGACATACCAAATGCCCACAGCGAGCATCAGGGCAAAAAGCAGGGCATTCAGCAACATCGAATCGCCCAACGCCGACAGCGGAAAGAGTACGGCGGCAGCGATACCCATGCGCTCGTTAGCCATCTTGCCATCGAGCCTTGTCATACGGAAAAACTCATAGCAGCACAGACCGCTCATGACGGAAACAAAGATGGCCGTGGGCACGATACCCAAAACCAGGCACAGGATAAAGACGACGGCGTAGACGATACCGGCGGCGGCCCGGGTGATAAAGCCCGCAAGCCACGAACCGGTGCCGCTCTTCGCTGCGGGCGCTCCCGCAGCGACAGCCTTGCGCTCAGATGTCTTGGGAGCAGTTGCCTTGGGACGATCGGACACGATTAAGCCTCCTCGGTCTTGCTCAGACCACCAAACCTACGGTCACGGCCCTGATAGGCCAAAATGGCGTCGACAAGGCCCCAGCGATCAAAGTCGGGCCAATAGGTATCGGTGACGTAGAACTCGGAATAAGCCACCTGCCACAGCAGATAGTTCGAAAGGCGCAGCTCACCAGAAGTGCGAATCACAAGCTCAGGATCGGGAAGGCCGGCGGTATAGAGGTGGGAAGCCACCATGTCGTCATCAATCGCGGCGGGATCAATCTTGCCGGCAGCCGCATCAAGCGCGATCTGGCGGACAGCGCGGGTGATCTCAGCACGGGCACCGTAGTTAACGGCCAGCGCCAGCGTCATACCAGTATGGTCGGCACACTCGGCAAGGCCGCGCTCAAAGACGTCGCGGGTCTTCTTGGGCAGCGCGGAAATATCGCCCAAAAAGACAACGCGAACATTCTCGCGCTTAAGCAGCGGTAGCTCATCGATAAACGTCTTGGCAAACAGGTGCATCAGAACGTTGACTTCGTGCTGCGGGCGATTCCAGTTTTCGGTCGAAAATGCATAGGCCGAAAGCACGTCGACGCCCAAACGCACGCAGGCAGTAATGATCTCGCGAAGGGAGACGATACCCGCCTTGTGGCCCTCAGTGCGTGCAAGACCGCGCGACGTGGCCCAACGACCGTTGCCGTCCATGATGCACGAGATATGGTGCGGAATGTTATTGAGGTCAAGGTCGGAAAAACCGACGCCCACAGGGGCGTCGGCAAAGTACTCGACCAGTTTATGCTCGTCGTATTGCACCTTAGATCTCCATGACCTCGGCTTCTTTTTCCTTCAGAAGCTCCTCGACCTTGGCGACATACTCATCGGTGTGCTTCTGGACCTTGGCCTGCTCGCGACGGACATCGTCCTCGGTGAGCTCCTCATCGCGCTCGAGCTTGTTGTTGAAGTCGCGACGGATGTTTCGGATAGACACCTTGGCCTGCTCAGCGTACTCGCGGCACTCCTTGACGAGCTCGCGACGGCGCTCCTCGGTGGGAGCCGGGAACGGCAGACGCACGACGGTGCCATCGGAGTTGGGGGTAATACCCAGATCGGAAGCGCCGATGGCCTTGACGATAGCGTTGATGAGCGCCTTGTCCCACGGCTCGATGAGCAGCATGTGGGCCTCGGGGGTCTTTACGGCGGCAACCTGCGTAACCGGCGTGGGAACACCGTAATAATCGACGGTGATGTCGGACAGAATGTTAGCGTTGGCGCGGCCGGTACGGACCTTGGAGAAGTTATGCTTGAGGGACTCGAGCGACTTATCCATGTGGGCGGTGATGTTCTCTGCCATGCTTAATCCTCCTGATAGACGAGCGTGCCGACGGGCTCACCCGAAAGCGCGCGCTTGACGGTGTCCTCGCCATCGATGTTGAGGACCAAAATCGGCATACGGTTATCCTGGCACAGAGCCGTAGCCGTGGAATCCATAACCTGCAGATCGCGGACGAGAACCTCGTGGTAGGTGATCTTGTCAAAGCGGACGGCATAGGCGCACTTGACGGGATCCTTGTCGTAGATGCCGTCAACCTTGGTGGCTTTAATCAGAATCTCGGCGCCGATCTCGCACGCACGAAGAGCCGCGGCGGTGTCGGTCGTAAAGTACGGATTGCCCGAACCGGCGGCAAAAATAACGACGTTGCCCTTGGAAAGGTGATTGATGGCGCGACGGCGAATATAGGGCTCGCAGATCTCGTTCATCTGGATAGCGCTCATCACGCGGCAGGGAACATCGTTATGCTCGAAGGCATCCTGCAGGGCGAGCGCGTTCATAACGGTTGCCAGCATGCCCATGTAGTCGGCCTGAGCACGCTCCATGCCACCGGCAGCGCCGGCCATGCCGCGGAAAATATTGCCGCCGCCGACAACGACGCCGACCTCATGGCCAACGGTGAGCAGCTCCTTGACCTGTTTGGCAAGATGGTCGGTAACCTTGGGGTCGATGCCATATTGGCCGTCGCCCATCAGTGCTTCGCCGGAAAGCTTCAGAAGCACGCGTTTATATCGGATGTCGGACAAAGCGATCCTCCTTTAGATTGAACTCTCAACATTCTATCAAAGGCTCTAAGAAGAGCCATGAAAAAGCAGGCTGTGAGTAAAACCCACAGCCTGCTCATTACCAGCTACAAGAGCTTATTTACTCGCCACGGACCAGACGGTCAAAGGCAACGACGGTAATGGTGTCGCCGAGCTCCTTGGAGACCTGCTCAGCGTACTTCTTGATGGTGAGGGAGCTGTCCTTGATGAACTCCTGCTCGGTGAGCACGGACTGCTTGTAGAACTTCTCCAGACGGCCGACAGCCATCTTCTCCTGGATGGCCTCGGGCTTGCCGGACTCGGCAGCCTGAGCCATGTAGATCTGCTTCTCGTGCTCGACGGTCTCGGCCGGAACCTGATCGCGGGTGGCGCAGATCGGGGCGACGGCGGCAACCTGAAGGGCAACGTCGTGAGCGAAGGTCTTGAAGGACTCAGCCTGAGCGGTCTCGGCCTTCTCGAAGGCGAACTCGACGAGGACGCCGATCTTACCACCCATGTGGATGTAAGAAGCGAGCGCGCCGTTCTCGGCCTTGCGGGCGGCGAAACGGGAGATCTTCATGTTCTCGCCCATGATGTGAATCATCTCGGTGAGCTCGGAGGAAACGGTCTCCTCGCCCATCGGCTTCTCGAGCAGGGCGTCGACGTCAGCAGGCTCGGTGGTAGCGACAACCTCGGCGACCTTGGAAGCAAAGCCGGTGAACTTGGCGTTGGAGCCAACGAAGTCGGTCTCGCAGGAGAGCTCGAGCAGAGCGCCGGTCTTGCCATCCTCGGAGACGAACGCGGCGACAGCGCCCTCGTTGGTCTCACGGCCAGCCTTCTTGGCAGCCTTGGCAAGGCCGTTCTTACGCAGAACGTCGACAGCGGCGTCCATGTCGCCGTCAGCCTCGACGAGAGCCTTCTTGCACTCCATCATCGGGGAGTCGGTCATCTCGCGGAGCTGCTTGACCATAGCGGCGGTAATCTGGGCCATTGTGGTTCCTTTCAAAGAGATGAAAAAGAATTAACTAAGACTGATTTACTCGGCCTTGGGCTCAGCGGCCATCTCGGCCTCGGAGACCTGCTCCTTGCCGGAGCCAGCGAGGCAGGCGTCAGCCATGAGCTCGCACATAAGGGTAACAGCGGAGATAGCGTCATCGTTGCAGGGGATGCCGTACTCGACCTCGTCGGGATCGGAGTTGGTGTCGATCAGAGCGACGACGGGGATGTTCAGGCGCTGGGCCTCCTTGATGGCGTTCTCCTCGCGCTTGGTGTCGATGACGAAGAGAGCCTGGGGCAGACCCTTCATGTCGCGGGCGCCACCGAGGTTGGTCTGGAGCTTGGTGAGCTCCTTGCCGAGCACAGCCTGCTCCTTCTTGGGGAGCACTGCCATGCGGCCGTCCTCGACCATGGCCTCGAGCTCCTCCATGCGGTTGATGCGGGAGCGGATGGTGACGAAGTTGGTCAGCATACCGCCGAGCCAACGCTGGTTGATGTAGGGCATGTTGGCGCGCTCAGCAGCGTTCTTGACGGCCTCCTGAGCCTGCTTCTTGGTGCCGACGAACAGCACGTTGCCACCCTTGGCGACGTTCTTGACGAAAGTGTAGGCCTGGTCGGCGTCGAGGATGGTCTGCTTGAGGTCGAGGATGTAGATGCCGTTGCGCTCACCGAAGATGAACGGCTTCATCTTGGGGTTCCAGCGACGGGTCTGGTGGCCGAAGTGGCAGCCGGCCTCGAGCAGGGTGCGGATATTAATCTTGGTAGCCATGTTAAACCTCCTGTGGTTTGCCTCCGCGCGGGGTCATCCTCCAAAACCAACCCGGACATGTGCTACCAAAGCCCGGGCACCACGGTATGAAGTAGCCGCGCGTGCGTGATAAAAACCTGTTGCCGTGAAGCAACCCGATGAATGATAGCAGGAATGCATCTTCCTGCCAACCCGCAATCAAAACCACACACCTGAGTGCGGCGCGGGACGTCCCAGCCACTATTCGCCGCGGGGATGGGCTTGAGCCACGGCGCGTTTGAGCCGATCGGGCGTGAGGTGCGTATATATCTGCGTCGTGGACAAGCTCGCATGACCCAGCAGCTCTTGAACCGAGCGCAGGTCCGCACCGCCCTCGAGCAAGTCGGTCGCAAAGGTATGGCGCATCGCATGCGGGGCGATGTCGGCCGGAATGCCGGCGAGCGCCGCCAGCGTATGGAACCGCCGCCTGAGCATGGCGGCGCTCATGCGATTGCCGCGCGCCGATATAAGCAGCGGATGCGGCCCGGTAGCGGGGTCACGGCGCTTTGCCCGAGCGAGCAACTCCGGCCTCCCCTCCTCAATATAGAGACGCGTCGCCTCGAGCGCACGACGATACAGAGGGACGATACGTTCCTTGCTCCCCTTGCCCCACAGGCGCAGCGTGCGTTCGGACCAAGCGATGGACTCCACATTGAGTGCTGCGAGCTCAGAGATACGGGCACCCGAGGCATAGAGCAGCTCGAGCATCGCCGCATCGCGCAGTCCCGCGGGAGTTGAGGTATCGGGGGCTTTGAGGAGCGCCTCCACCTGTTGGTTCGTCAGCACACCGGGCAGATCGCGCGGGAGCTTGGGCGAGGAAATTGCCGAGACCGCATCGCCCTCCACGACCCCCTCGGCAGCCATCCATCGATAGAGCGATCGGATAGCCGACAGATGCGCCGCAAGCGTTCGGGGAGCAACCTGCTCACGCGAAAGCTCGGCAAGATAGCGACGAATGGTGCGCACGTCGGCAGCGAAAGCATCGATATCCTCGCGCTCGCACCAGGCAGCAAAGCGCTCCAGCCTCGAGCCATAGGCCGTCACCGTGTTGGGAGAAAGTCCCTCGACACGTGCGATACAGGCGATAAACGAGTCGACGGTGTCGTACAGGTCAAAGGCTATGACCGGTCGCCTCCAAACAGATCGGGGCGAGTTGCCAGATAGGCATCAAGAGCCTCGAGCGCACGGTCCGCATAGGCCTGGTAGCGGTCGCGCTTGCTGCGGCGCTTGCCGTCCTCGAGCGGCGGCACCAAGCCAAAGTTGACGTGCATGGGCTGATAGTCCACCGTTGCCGGATCGGTCGCATAGCCCACGAGCGCGCCCAGGGCGCCCACGCGCGGCAGCTCGACGCCCGCGGCACCGATAGCCTCGGCATAGGTGTTGAGCGCCGCGAGCAGACCGGTCGCCACGGCCTCCATATAGCCCTCGGTGCCGGTGATCTGACCGGCCAGGCGCACGCCGGTACCGGGCACGGCAAAGGTGCCATCGAGCACGTGCGGGGCGTCGACAAAGGTATTGCGGTGCATGACACCGTAGCGGAAGAACTCGGCGTTCTCCAGACCCGGCACCATATGGAAGACGCGCTTCTGCTCGCCAAAGGTCAGGTTGGTCTGGAAGCCCACCAGGTTATAGGCGGTCTTCTCCTTGTTCTCGGCACGCAGTTGAATCGCCGCCCAGGGGCGACGTCCGGTACGCGGGTCGGTGAGGCCGACGGGCTTCATGGCGCCAAAGCGGATGGCGTCCTTGCCGGTACGGGCGACCTCCTCGGCGGGCTGGCATGCCTGGAAGAGGTCGCCGCCCTCAAAGTCCTTGAGCACCACGCGGTCGGCCGTGGTAAGCGCCTCGATAAAGGCCTCGTAATCCTCCTTGTTGAGCGGAGCGTTGAGATAGTCGCCGCTCCCCTGCTCCTCGTAGCGCGACTGCGAGAACAGCACGTCCATATCGAGCGTGGAGGCATCGACGATCGGCGCCGCGGCATCGAAGAACGCAAGGGCGTCGCCGCCGACGAGCTTCATGACCTCTTCGCTCAGCGCCGGTGAACACAGCGGGCCCGCGGCAATGACCACGTGGCCCTCGGGAATCTGCGTGACCTCGCCGTGCACGACCTCGATATTGGGACGGGCGGCAACCTCGGCCTCGACAAGCTCGGAAAACTTGACGCGGTCGACCGCCAGGGCACCGCCGGCGGGAACAGCCGCGCGATGGGCGCAATCGAGCAGGACTGAACCCATGCGCTTAAGCTCGGCCTTCAGCAAACCAGCCGCGGAATCCGGACGGGTCGACTTAAACGAATTGGAGCAGACGAGCTCTGCCAAGTGATCGGTATGGTGAGCCGGGGAGCTAACCTGGGGGCGCATCTCGCACAGCCTAACGGCAAAACCGCGGTCTGCCAGCTGGATCGCGCATTCCGAACCCGCCAGACCGCCACCGATAACCGTCACCTGATCGAACTGCATCTGCAAACACCTTTCTAATTGACACGTTTTCCATTGTGACCGAAGGGCGTCTGGGCGTGAAGGGCAAACTTGGAGGGCGCATACCTTCCATCCATCATGCGCTCGATAAGGCCCTCGAGTTCAAGCGAACCCAAGAGTTTGAGTACGCCGACAGCATCGAGCGAGACGAGCGCCGCGATGTCGTCGACCTTGAGCGGAGAGGCGATGAGCGCATGCATCACGGTCTGCTGTGTTGGATCCAGGTCGGCAATGCCGGGAGCATCGGGGCGCGAGTAGCGCAGGGTGCCGTAGATGCGTGAGATAGCCATCTCGATAGATTCCTCGTCGATGATGCAGCAGGCACCGTTCGCAATGAGGTAATTCGTGCCACGCGACTCGGGCGATAGGATCGACCCCGGCACGGCAAGAAGTTCGCGCCCCAAATCCATAGCAGCCTCGGCTGTAGAAAACGTCCCGGAAGGCATACCCGCCTCGGAAACAAAGAGGGCTTGCGACAGGGCCGCGATCACGCGATTGCGGCGCGGAAAGGCAAACTTGCGCGGACCCATGCCCCACGGAGAGATCGACACGACCGCGCCACCCGTATCGAGCGTGCGCATAATAAGCCCCGCGCTCGAACGCGGGTAGACCACGTCGGCGCCCGTCCCCAGCACCACGACGTGTTTGCCGCCGGCGTTGACCGCAGCCCAACCCGAGGCCTGGTCACAACCGACCGCGCCACCCGAAACTACCGTCACTCCCGCCTCGACCGCCACCTTTGCCGCAAGCTCTGCCACGGCAAGACCATACGGCGAGGCCTTACGCGCGCCGATGATGGAGAGCGCGGGCGTCGAAAGCACCTCGGGGTTGCCGCGCACATAGAGCGTCTGGGTTACATCAGAAAGCTCCAAAACGGTCTCGGGATACAACGCATCACCTGGATGCAGCTCGTAGGTCCCCTCGGCCATCATTGGTCCCTCCTTCCCTGGTACATCGCTGCCTCGAGCACGTGGTCCTGCGTCACTTGCTCGCTCTCGGCGACGTCGGCGATTGTACGCGCGATACGCACCAGTCGCACGATGCCGCGACCCGTGAGATGTGTGCGCTTCGACAGGCCGAGCACACACTTCTCCGCCGCATCATCGAGCTCAAAGGTCGAAACGACGCCGTCAATGGACCGTGTCTCGTCATCCTCGGCCTCGGCATCCGCATCGTCCATACGGGATTCGCGCCAGGCGCGAAAAGCGCGACCGCGCACAACGTAGTCACGTAACTCGGCAGACGACATACCCTCCGCACCCTCGATAATCACTTGGGGGTCGGGACGGATCACATCGATCATCATGTCGATACGGTCGGCCAAAGGACCGCGCAGTTTAGACCGATAGCGCTCGACCATCGCCGCTGAGCAGCGACACGGTACCTCGCGATCGCCCAAAAAACCGCAGGGGCAGGGATTGCTCGCAGCCAGCAGCTGAAAGCGCGACGGGAAGGTAAAGGCCCCGTCGACGCGCACGATCCTCACATAGCCGCGTTCGATGGGCTGACGCAGCGTCTGCAGCACACCCGTGGGAAACTCAGCAAGCTCGTCCAAAAAGAGCACGCCGCCATGAGCAAGGCTGATCTCACCCGGGTGCACCGGGCGCCCACCGCCGATAAGACCTGCGGTCGAAATACTGTGATGGGGACTGCGGAAGGGCCGGTGCCCCGCCAACAAACCATCAATGTTCTCACCCAAAACCGAATGGATGCACAGCGCCTCCTGTTGATCCTCAACGGAAAGCTCGGGCAGGATGCCGGTCATACGACGCGCGAGCATCGTCTTGCCCGATCCCGGGGACCCGATCATAAGCAAACCGAGCTCACCCGCTGCCGCCAGTGCCATGCCGCGCTTGGCGACCTCCTGCCCCAGTACGTCGGCATAGTCGAGTTCGGGCTCAAAGGTCGCCTCGAGCACTTCAGAATCCAAGTAGTGCCGCGCGGCATCGCCCATGCCATGGGCAAGCTGAGACAAATGATCGATAAATCCGCAATCCACGCCCGCAAGCGGCACATGCTGATCGGACCTGCCGGCGATAAAGGACAGCCCCATATCACGCGCCAATAACTGAAACGCCACCTCGCCCTTGACGGGAAGCACCGTACCGTCCAAGCCGAGCTCGCCGGCGATAAGGCAGCGATCGAGGTTGTCACGGGGAATCTGCCCATCGGCCGCCAGAACCGCGATGGCGATGGGCAGATCAAAGCCGCTACCGGTCTTGCGAATATCGCCGGGCGCTAGGTTGACCGTAATGCCCGAGCGTGGGATCTCGAACCCGGCGGAGCGCATCGCGCAGCGAATACGACCGCGTGACTCCATCACCTCCATACTCGGAATGCCGAGCATTTGGATGCCCGGAACACCACCGGCAAGCGAGACCTCGACCGTGACGTGAATCGCCTCGACGCCACGGATGCAGGCCGCGTGAACGGCAAACGTCTCGAACGCCATCACGACACCTGCCAATCGAACGCGTTGTACTGATGCTCGATCTCAGCGATATGCCCGCCACGAATGGTGACACCCACGGCATCGAAGCGAATCGCCTTGAGCGGATAATGCTCCATGAGATAGCAACTTGCGATGCGGCGGTAGCGGCGTTGCTTTTGAGCGTCCACGGCCTCCTCGGGAAAGACCCGCGTGCTGCAATCCAGTGCAACGCGTCTGGTCTTGACCTCGGCCATCACCACGACATCGTCGAGCTCATCGAGCACCAGATCGGCCTCGCCCTCGGTGCAACGATAGCCCTGCTCCAGCAAGGTGTAGCCGCGCTCGTTAAAGTAGTCGATGGTGATCAGCTCGCCCAGCATGCCCAGCTCGCGGGGACTGAGTCCCTTGATAAACTCGGGCGTCATCGCCCCGCAGTCGAGCTCGCCGTTTTCCCAACGCTCCTTGAGCTGCTGCGTCTTGCTCTTTTTGCTTGCGGCACTCATGGGGTCTCCTTTCCCGCACGCTGCATTGCCCCGATGATGAGGGCACCTTTCATGCGGGTAAGTACCGGAAGCAAACCAAAAGCTGACCAAATGCCGTCAAAAAACGGGCCGTACGCAGCAATGGTGTTGCATACGGCCCGCTACCAGCAGGTTTATAAAACCCCTGAGGTCCCTGTCTCCACAATTGACCTAGAAAAGGCGCTCAGTCTGCAGAAAGTTTCCGCAAAAGCTCACGCGGTGCAGTGGACAAAGTCCATGTTTGCGAATGGCCTCGATGTGCTCGGGGCTTGCGTAGCCTTTCGATTCGGCCAAATGGTACTCGGGATACTCGGCATCGTACTCGACCATCATCTCATCACGCGTGACCTTGGCCATGATGGACGCCGCGGCGATACAGGCGATCTTGGCATCGCCCTTCACCACGTCGCGCTCGTTGGGAACGGCGCCCAAGGGGTTACCGTCCATAAGCACGCAATCGGGCTCGAGCCCCGTATCGGCCACGGCGCCCGCGACAGCGGCTCGAATGGCGCGGGCCATGCCCATCTCATCGATATCCTTAGGCGCGATATGGCAAAAACCAATTGCCGTCGCCACCTCGGCAATCTTCACTGAGAGCAACTCGCGGCGCGCCGGCGTGAGCTTTTTGGAATCGTTGATGCCCCAGACGCGCGGCTCCATAGGAAGGCAGACGGCGCATACCGTCAAAGGACCGGCCACCGATCCGCGACCTACCTCGTCGACACCAACGACTACCCCATCGCCGCCAAGCTCATGCATAAGCTCGTACATGTCATTGACGCGCTCGCGCTCGGCAAGTTCCTTGGCATGGCGCTTAAGAGCACGCTCGCAAGCCTTGATCACCTGCTGGCGCGGGTCCTCGCGATAATGCTCCACGAGGGCGGGGATCTCCTCAAACGTAGCGCTCGCCAACTCACCGGCAACCTGCGATGCCGAAACCGAGCTCGTCATATTGGCCATACCAGGCCCTCCTTGCATGCAAATCAGATAAAAAGAAGGGCCACCCGAAGGTGACCCTTGTGTCCAAACGAGTGGACAGATGCTGCGATCTTCTTAGCGCTTCTCGGGGATGCGAGCAGCCTTGCCCACCTTGTCGCGGAGGTAGTACAGCTTGGCGCGACGGACGCGACCATGACGAACGACCTCGAGCTTGGCGATCTTGGGGCTGTGAAGCGGGAAGGTACGCTCAACACCGACACCGAAGGACATCTTGCGGACGGTGAAGGTCTCGCGGGCACCGGCGCCGGCCATGCGGATGACGTCGCCCTGGAAGACCTGAATGCGCTCGCGGTCGCCTTCCTTAATGCGGTAGTGAACCTTGACGTTGTCGGCGACGCGAACCTGAGGAATGTCCTCGCGGATCTGCTGACGCTCGATTGCGCGGATGTAATCCATGTGCAATTCCTTACTCTTCTAGAGGTGCCGTACCATCTTGGCCGGCACGTAGTTGAACAAACGTATTCGAGTATACACGCGCGGGTTTCTGCTGCAAGAACAATTTTTTACGCAGACAAAAAGACAAAACCCGCACATGATAACCGCCCGCCTCGCGAATGAGACGGGCGGCATGAAGGGGGCTACACTAGGCGTCTACACCCAAAACGTTAGGCGTTGCGCTTGGCCTCGAGCTTGGCCTGAGCGGCAGCCAGGCGCGCGAGGGGCACGCGATAGGGCGAGCAGGACACGTAGTCCACGTCGGCCACGTTAAACAGGCCCTTGATGGACTTGGGGTCGCCGCCGTGCTCGCCGCACACGCCAAAGTGCATGTCGGGATTGGTGGCGCGGCCCTTCTCGACGGCCAGGCGCACGAGCTCCAGCACCGCCGCGTCGATGGTCTCGAAGGGGTTGTCTTTCAGGATCTTTTTATGCATGTACAGCGGGATGAACTTGGCCTCGGCGTCATCGCGCGAGAAGCCAAAGGTCGTCTGGGTGAGGTCGTTGGTGCCAAAGCAGAAGAAGTCGGCATGATGGGCGATCTCGTCAGCGACCATGCAGGCACGCGGCAGCTCGAGCATCGTGCCCACGGGAATATTGAGCCCGACGCCCTCTTCGGCGGAAACCTCGGCGATTACGCGCTCAATGACCTCGCGGGTCTGGACATGCTCAGCCGTGATGGAAACGAGCGGAACCATGATCTCGGGGCGCGGGTCGACACCCTCCTTGATAAGGCGGGCAGCGGCCGTGGCGACGGCGCGAACCTGCATGAGCGGCAGATCGCCAAAGACGACGGACAGGCGCACGCCGCGCAAGCCCAGCATGGGGTTGGACTCGACCATGCCGTCGATGCGACGCAGGCGGGCGCGCAGGGCAGTGAGCTCCTCCTCGGGAGCGCCGGCGGCCTCCTTCTTGGTGATGGCGACCTCGAGCTCGCGAGGATTATCAAGGAACTCATGAAGCGGCGGATCGAGCAGGCGGACGACCACATCGCGACCGGACATGGTCTTGAACATCGCCAGGAAGTCCTCGGTCTGAACCTTGAGCAAGTCGGCCAGGGCCTGCTGCTTCACGGCCTCATCGTCAGACAGGATAAAGCTCTGGATGATGTTCTTGCGATCGCCCAGGAACATGTGCTCGGTGCGGCATAGACCGATGGCCTCGGCGCCAAACTCGAGCGCGAGCTCGGCATCCTCGGGGTTGTCGGCGTTGACGCGCACGTGGTTGGCGTGACCGTCGGTCTCGTCCAAACGGATCTCATCGGCCCAAGACAGGATGGTGTCCAGGTCGCCGGTGAGCTCTGCAGAGACCAGGTCAACCGCGCCGTCGACGACGATACCCTGGGTGCCGTCGATGGAGATGACATCGCCCTCGCGCAGCACGCGGTCGCTGCCCTCGATGCGCACGACCTTCTCTGCCGCGTCAATGTGGAAGCGCTCAACGCCGCAAACGCAGGGCGTACCCATGCCGCGGGCGATAACGGCGGCATGGCTCGTCTTGCCACCGTGGCTGGTCAGGATGCCCTCGGCGGCGACCATGCCCTTCAGGTCGTCGGGGTTGGTCTCCCAGCGGACCAGAATGACCTTGTGGCCCTCGTTGGCGCGCGCGACGGCGTCATCACTCGAGAACACGACCTCGCCCACGGCGGCACCAGGGCTGGCGTTAAGGCCGCTGGCCAGGGCCTCGTACTTCTTGGAGGCGTCGAACTGCGGGTGCAGGAGCTGGTCGAGCTGCGCGGGATCGATGCGGCTCACAGCCTCCTCGCGGGTGATGAGGCCCTCCTCGACCATTTCGATAGCAATGCGCAGGGCGGCAGTGGCGGTGCGCTTGCCCACGCGGGTCTGGAGCATCCAGAGCTTGCCCTGCTCGATGGTAAACTCGATATCGCACATATCGCGGTAATGATCCTCGAGCGTCAGGAACACGCGCTCGAGCTCCTCGCCTGCGGACTCGAGGCCCGAGGTGGTCTTGAGGTCGGCGATGGGCTCGGTGTTTCGGATGCCGGCGACGACGTCCTCGCCCTGGGCATTCACCAAAAAGTCGCCATAGAACTCCTTGGTGCCGTCGGCCGGGTTGCGCGTAAAGGCGACGCCGGTCGCAGAGGTCTCGCCCTTGTTGCCAAAGGCCATGGCCTGGACGTTGACGGCGGTGCCGAGCTCGTCGGAAATGCCGTGCTGCTTGCGGTAGATGCAGGCGCGCTCGTTCATCCAGCTGCCAAAGACGGCCTGGATGGCAAGGCGCAGCTGGAGCTCCGGATCGTGCGGGAAGACGGGCTTACCGTCGGCGACCTCGAGCTCGGGATACAGGGTCGCCTCGACGTTCTCGGAGAAGATGCCCTTAAAGGTCTCGACGAGCTCCTGCAGGTCCTCGGCCGAAAGCTCGGAATCGACACGAACGCCGGCGACCAGGCGGGCCTGGGTCAGGGCGTTCTCGAATAGGTCGGCGTCGACGCCCATGACGACGTTGGAGAACATCTGGATAAAGCGACGGTAGCTGTCCCAGGCAAAACGCGGGTTTTGCGTCTGGGCGATAAGGCCCCGGACGGAATCGTCGTTGAGGCCCAGGTTGAGGACCGTGTCCATCATGCCGGGCATGGAGAACGGAGCGCCCGAGCGAACCGACACGAGCAGCGGATCGGAGGCATCGCCGAGTTTCTTGCCGCAACGGGCCTCGAGGTCCGCCTCAGCGGCAACGATCTCATCGAGTGCGCCCTCGGGCCACACATTGCCGGCACCGGAGTACTCGACGCAAGTCTGGCAGGTAATGGTAAAGCCACCGGGAACCGGCAGACCGATGCGGCTCATCTCGGCAAGGTTTGCGCCTTTGCCGCCAAGCACGAAGTTCATGGATTTGTCGCTCTCAGTGACACAGGTGCCCTGGGCGTCGGTTCCAAAACGGTAAACCCTCTTGCAATCGCTCACGATACTTCCCCTTCCATGCACTTACGCGCACGACCGTGGTAACGAATCGACCCGCCGAATGCGAGCCGTGAGGGTACTATACGGCGGGTTTTGGGCGGGCTTGCGCAGAGGGCGCGGGGGTTGGTAAACGTGGTAAATATGGCGGTAAACGGTAGGTAAAGTTGGTTACCTTATGAAGATACCAATGCAAGATGCTTGCAGGTCAAATGCTAGTTTATTGCTAAATCGCTTTACCAATATCGTGCATTATTTTTAGGTAGTCTTTTAGAGACGGGCATTTTTAGCTACCCCAATAAGCTAGCTTTGCTGGGCTCGGCGGGCGGCGCGGCGGGCACGGGCATCTTGGATTTCCTCCAAGTGGCTAATGATCTCGGCAGCGCTTTCCTCGATGGCCTTGCCATCGGTACGCACCACAAAGCAGCCTAGGCGCTTCATGAGGGCACGGGCTTCCTCAAGCTCGCTGCGCACACTCTCGGGCTCGGCATAGGAGCCGGCAACGGCACGGGCGTAGTCATCGCCCAAGCGACTATCGCGAATTTCGGAAATCACATCGACGGTCGAGATCAGACCAAACAACCGCATCGGGTCAACCTCGTAAATCGACTTCGGCGGCTCCATGCCATGCGCCAGTGGGACATTGGCGACCTTGTAGCCCTGATAGGCTAAATACATCGACAGCGGCGTCTTGGATGTACGCGACACACCCAGCAGCACGATATCGGCACCCGACAGATCGTCGCAACCGCGCCCGTCATCGTGCTCAACGAAATACTCCATGGCCTCGATACGATGGAAATAGCGGTCATCGGTCTTGTGAATCACGCCCGCAACGCACTTGGGCGGCACACCGATGAGCGACGACAGCACGGCAAGCGTCGGGCCGATCAGGTCGACCGAACGGATATGCAGCATACCCAGGTAATCGAGCACGCGGGCGCGAAGCGCCGGATCGACAATGGTATGGAACACGGCGACATCGCGATGGTCGGCATCGACGCGCGGCCCCACAAATGACTTGACCTGCTCCACGGAGGTCACCTTGGGCAGGCGCAAAACGCGAAAAGCCCCTTCATCAAATTGCCCGGACGCCGCAAGCACCACCTCACAAGCGGTATCGCCGAGCGAGTCGGAGATAACGATAACGGTGGGACGAGCGGTGACCGGGCAATCCATGCGGGGCTCCTTTTGCGCTTATGCGCAGGCTGGCTTACTTTTTGCGGGCAAGCTCACCGATGTTGGCAATGCCGGAGAAAACGGCCTCGAAGCGGTTGAGCAGCTTAAGGCGATTATCGCGAAGCAGCTCGTCCTTGTCCATGACCATGACCTCATCGAAGAAACGGTCGATGGGCGCGCGCAGGGCGGCGAGGGCGGCAAATGCGGTCGGGTAGTCCTCGGCAGCAAGGGCGGCATCGACGGCGGTCTGAGCAGCCTCGGAGGCGTCGGCGAGCGCAAGCTCGACCTCGCCCATCAGGCTGCGGTCATACTCCGCACCCAGCTCGGGCTTGGAGATATGCGCGGCGCGGGCATAGGCGGTCGCCAGGTTGTCGAACGTCTCAGCGTCGTTCTTGCGGGCCTCGTCGAGGGCGGCGCAGCGGGCGAAGAAGACGGACGGGGCGATGATGTGCACCGCGGAGACGGCGGCGACGGTATCGGCCGGAATCTTTTCGTCGCGGGCCATGCTCACCAGGCGGCCATGGAAGAAGTCACGAACCTGCTGGGCGACCTCGGCGGCGTCGAACTCAATGCCCTGCTCACTGTAGAGTTCGAGGGCAAAGTCGATGAGCGACGTGGGGTCGATCGGCAGACGGTCGCGCAGGATGTTGATAATGCCGATAGCGGCACGACGCAGCGCGTAGGGGTCGGAGGAGCCGGTCGGGGGCTCGCCGATGGCAAAGATACCGGCGATGGTATCGAGCTTGTCGGCGCAGGCCACGATGCAGCCAGCGGTGCCCTCGGGCAGCTCGTCACCGGCAAAACGGGGACGATAGTGATCGCGAATAGCATGGGCGACCTCGTCGTTCTCCCCCATCGCGGTCGCGTAATAACCGCCCATCACGCCCTGCTGGCTCGTGAACTCGACGACGGCGTTGGACACCAGGTCTGCCTTGCACAGGTGTGCGGCGCGAGCAGCGTCGGCGGCAAGATGGGCGCCCAGGTGAGCCTCGCGGGCGATAGCGAGCGCGAGCTGCTCGATGCGCTCGGACTTGGCGAGCACGCTACCGAGCTTCTCCTGGAAGGCAACCTTGGACAGACGCTCACGGAACTCATCGAGGGAGATCTTCAGGTCCTCCTCGTAGAAGAACTTAGCGTCGTCCAGACGGGCGCGCACGACGCGCTCGTTACCGTCGATCACTCGCTCGGCGTTCTCGGGCTTGCTGTTGGAGACGACCACGAACTCACGCGTCAGCTTGCCCTCGCCGTCATAGATCGGGAAGTAGCGCTGGTTGGTGAGCATGGACTCGCAGATAATCTCGTGCGGGACCTTGAGGAACTCCTCGTCGAAAGTACCGACGAGCACCGTCGGCCACTCGCAGAGGTTAATGACCTCCTCAAAGACCTTCTTGGGCGTATCGACATGGCAGCCGGGGCGAGCGGCCTCGACCTCGGAGATACCGGCAAGGATGGCCTCGCGACGGCGCTCGGCAGAAAGCACGCCGGCGTCCTCGAGTACCTGCTCGTAGGCGGCGGGGCTGGCGACAACGTGGTCACCGGGGCCGAGCACGCGATGGCCGCGCGTGGTGTTGCCGCTCGTCACGTCGGCAAATGACACAGGCACAACATCCTCGCCCAGAAGGCAGCAAATCCAGCGGACCGGACGCACGAACGTCGCGTGCTCGTGGCCCCAGCGCTGGGAGCGGTAGTTGGGCCACTGCAGGCCGGCAATGGTCTTCTCGCACAGGGCCGTCAGGATCGGGGTTGCCGGTGCGGAGGGAATGTTCTTCTCGGCAAAGACATACTCGCGACCGTAGGTATCCTCACGACGGACCAGGTCCTCGGCAGCCACACCGCACTTGCGGGCGAAGCCCTGGGCGGCCTTGGTGGCGTTACCGTCAGCGTCGAAGGCGATGTTTGCCGCGGGGCCACGCTTGACCTCGTGAACCTCATCGGTCGCGGTGGCAACGTCGGCAACGAGCGCAGCCAGGCGACGCGGGCTCGAGATCACGCGGACCTCGCCGTGGGCCAGACCGGCCTCGTCGAGACCCTTGGCGATCATGGTACCAAGCTGCTTGACGGCATTGTTCAGCGGTGCAGAGGGCATTTCCTCCGTACCGATCTCAAACAGGAAATCCTTAGCGTCTGCCATGGCTTACGCCACCTCGCCTTCCTGGTCGGCATTCTCGTTGACTCCGGCGACCTCGGCCATGTAGGCCTCGCAGCACGCCTTAGCGACGGCGCGGACGCGCAGGATGTAGTTGGCACGCTCGACCGCGGACAGGGCGCCGCGGGCATCGAGCAGGTTGAAGGCGTGGCTGCACTTCATGACACAGTCGTACGCCGGCAACGGCAGCTTGCGCTCCAGGCAGGAATGGCACTCGGCCTCGTAGTCGTCAAACTTCTGACGCATCATCTCGACGTTGGCGACCTCAAAGTTATAGGCACTGAACTCGCGCTCGTTCTCGAGGAACACGTCGCCGTAGGTCATGGGCGTGCCGTCGGGCAGATAGCTCCACACCAGATCGTAGACCGAGTTGACGCCCTGAGCATACATGGCGATACGCTCCAGGCCATAGGTGATCTCGACGGGCACGGAGTCGACCTCGATACCGCCCACCTGCTGGAAGTACGTAAACTGCGTGACCTCCATGCCGTTGAGCCAGACCTCCCAGCCAAGGCCCCAGGCGCCCAGCGTCGGGCTCTCCCAGTCGTCCTCGACAAAACGGACGTCATGGTCGTTGGGGTCCAGGCCAATGGCAGCAAGAGACCCCAGGTAAAGCTCCTGAGCATTAACCGGAGAGGGCTTAATGAGCACCTGGAACTGATAGTAGTGCTGCATGCGGTTAGGGTTCTCGCCGTAGCGGCCGTCGGCGGGACGGCGGCAGGGCTGCGCATAGCAGGTGCGCCATTCGGCGGGACCGAGCGAGCGCAGCGTGGTCGCGGTATGGAAGGTACCGGCACCGACCTCGGAGTCATAGGGCTGCATAATGACGCAGCCCTGCTCGCCCCAGTACTGCTGGAGGCGCAGGATGATGTCTTGGAAGGAAAGCGATGAAGCGTTCATGCCTCTAATATCCCCTCGTCGAAACGATTACACGGTTAGGTACTGTACTATAGCGGTTTTTAGTCGATAGCGCCGATGCGGTTGAGCGGCCAGTAGCGCACAAGCGCCACAGCGATCAAATCAGAGCGATCGACGGGACCAAAGTAGCGCGAGTCGGCAGAGTTTTCGCGGTTGTCGCCCATCACCCACACGCACCCGTCGGGAACGGTGTAGGGATAACTCACCTGGGCGCCAGGCGCTTGGACCGAAAGCGGCCAACTCATGCCGGTCGTATAGTCCTCATCGAGCGCCTGGCCGTCGACGACGACCTTGCCGTCCTGCAGGTCGACCGTCTGGCCGGCCGTGGCAATAACACGCTTGACAAGAACATCATGCTCGGAAGTGGCATCGGGGTTGTGGAACACCACGATATCACCCTGTTTGACGGGCTGACCGAGCTCGAGGCTCACCTTTTGTGCCAGGATCTGGTCGCCAATCTCGATCGTGTCCTCCATGGAGCCGGTGGGTACCACAAAGGGCTCGACCACAAAGGTGCGGATCAGGAAGGTGGCCACAAGCGCGATCGCGATGACCGCGACCCACTCAAAAGCGCCCCTCAACGCGGAATGCTGCGATGGAACCATTCTCACTCCTCGCTCTGCGAATACGAAGCGTCCAGAATCTCCTGCGCGTATGCGCGCTCCTGGGGCGTAAGCCGTGCCGTCTCGATCAGGTCGGGACGCCAGCGGCAGGTGCGCTCGATGGCATTCTTACGGCGCCAGGCATCGACCTTGGCATGGTCACCGCTCACGAGCACCGGCGGCACGCCCTCGCCGTTGAATTCAGCAGGGCGAGTGTACTGCGCATACTCGAGCAGGCCTCCGTCCTCGGCGGTCGAGAACGACTCGTCGACGTTGCTCATCTCGTCACCAAGGGCGCCGGGAATCAGGCGTACGACAGCATCGGCAACGACCATAGCGGGAAGCTCGCCGCCCGTGAGCACGTAATCGCCGATCGACAGGCGCTCGTCGGCATACGCATAGGCACGCTCGTCGACACCCTCGTAACGGCTGCACACAAACAGCAAGCGCTCGCTTTTGAGCAGGCGCTCGGCCACATGCTGCGTAAAAGGCTCGCCGCACGGGGTGAAGAACACCACCGTCGGCTTGGGGCCCTCCGCGCTAATGGCCTCGATGGCCTCGGCGATAGGCTCGACCTTCATGAGCATGCCCTGCCCGCCGCCGTACGGCTCGTCATCGACGGTACGATGGCGGTCGTGCGTCCAGTCGCGCAGGTTATACGCCTTAAAATCAAAAAGGCCGGCCTTGCGGGCGCGGCCCAAAATCGATGTGGACATGACGGGCTCAAACATCTCGGGAAAGACCGAAAGGGTCTCAATCAGCATGTTGTCCTCCCTACTTGTCCATATCGATCAGGCCGTCCATAACGTGGACGGAAATTGTTCCTGTGTCGGGAAGATCGAGCACAACCTGCTCGATCACGGGAATCAGTACCTCGCCGTACCGATCGCCCTCGACATCCCAAACATCGTTAGCGGGCGTCGACATGATCTCGACAATCGTGCCGAGCGAACCGAAGCGCTCGTCAACCACCTCGCGACCCATCAGGTCGGTATAGGCGGCGTCGAGTGAATCGAGCTCAAAATCGTCACGATTTGCCAGCACATAGCATCCCGTGATGCCCTCGGCGGCCGTCAAGTCGTCAATGCCCTCAAATGAGACCAGATCGCCATCGCCCGTATCGGTGACGGACACAACCGTGCAAAAGCGGTCGCGCTTGAGCGCCGGCGGCGTCAGGGCGACGCGCATACCCGGCTCTAATACAGAAGGAAGCCCCCGCAGCGGCTGCGCGAGGACCTCCCCCTTCCTTCCGTGCGGCTTGACCACACGGGCGATGTTTTTGTACTGGGACCTCAAGGTCCTAGCCCAGAACCTCTACCTCGACAGCAGTGTCGAGGCGAGCGGCCAGCGCACGGGCGAGCGTGCGAATGGCCTTGATGGTACGGCCACGACGGCCGATGACCTTAGCGACGTCATCCTCGGCGACCGAAACCTCAATCGTAGAGGCGTCGTCACCATCGATGACCTCAAGGCTCACGGAATCCGGGTCGTCGACGATCTGAACAACGAGATATTCGACGAGATCGGCGATGCGATCTGAGAGCATTGCCTCACCCTCGAGCTGTGCAGCGTCAACCTCAGGCACGATTTACTCCTCGGCGCCCTCAGCGGCCTCAGCGGCAGCCTTAGCGGCCTCGGCCTCTTTGGCGAGCTGCTTCTTGGACTTCTTGACGACGGTCTCGGTCTTCTCGCCCTCGTTGGCGGCCTTGACCAGAGCGGCGACGGCGTCGGTGAGCTGAGCGCCCTTGGACTGCCAGTCGGCGATCTTCTCGAGGTCGAGGTTGATGGTCTTGGGGGCGGTCATCGGGTTGTAGCGGCCAACCTCCTCGATGATACGACCGTCACGCGGGGCGCGGGAATCGGCGACGACGACACGGTAGTACGGACGCTTCTTAGCGCCGTGACGAGCAAGGCGAATCTTGACTGCCAAAGGAAACTCCTCCAACCAAGCAGCTTTAGGCTGCAACTACAAACAAACAGTTGAATATAATACGCCATCGACGCGGGCAGGTGAAGTCCGTGAGACCAACTTCTTCGGTGTAGTCGAGGGCAAATCCATATCTTAGACAAGAATTCGGGATTTGCAAGCACATACACGCACCCCACATGAGCTGCGCGGTATACTCATGACATGGAAAGACGCGAACATACATACGGTTATGAGGATGCCATGGGCGTCACACCGCCTCCCTGGACGGGTTCGGCGGTGGGCCTCATGGACCTCGATGCGTTTTTTGCGAGCGTGGAGATGCTCGATCATCCCGAATGGCGCGGAAAGCCGCTCATCGTGGGCGGAGACGCCGATTCGCGTGGCGTCGTGTCCACGTGTTCGTATGAGGCACGTCGCTTTGGCGTGCGCTCTGCCATGGCCTCGGCTGAGGCGCGGCGCTTGTGCCCGCAAGCCATTTGGACGCACGGGCACTTTGATCGCTACCGCGAGGTGAGCGCGCAGGTCATGGCGATTCTTGCCGAGGAGACGCCGCGCGTTGAGCGCGTATCCATCGACGAAGCCTTTATCGATATCACACCGGGTCGCTTTGCGCCCGAGGACCCACTGCTGGTTGCACGGCGTATAAGCGACCGTGTGGCAGCGCTGGGAGTGACGTGCTCCATTGGCGTGGGCTGCAACAAGACGGTCGCAAAGATCGCAAGCGAGCGGGATAAGCCGTTTGGGCTGACCATCGTGCGCCCCGGAACCGAGCAGCGCTTTTTGGCCGCGCTGCCGGTATCTGCCATGAGCGGCATCGGGCGCTCGGCCGAGGAGCGACTGCGCCGTATGCGCATCTACACGCTCGGCGAGCTGTCACGCGCGCCGGAATCCACCTTGGCCTCTATTTTTGGCGTCAACGGCGAACGTATGCGTCAGCGTGCGCTGGGACTTGAAATCTCCGAAGTCACGAGTCTCGATGAAGAGCGCAAGATCAAGTCGGTCAGCAATGAACGCACCTTTGCGAAAGATTTAACTGAGCGCGGAGACATCGAAGCGGCGATTGCACTGTTGGGCGAGTCAGTTGGACGCCGCCTGCGCCGTCAGGGACTGACGGGCGGCACGGTAACGCTCAAGCTCAAGTATTCGTATGGCAGCGGGCGTACGGCACAGCGCCGGCTGCCTCATCCGACCGACGATGAGAACATCTTTGTGGCGGTTGCGCTCGAACTGCTCGACAACATCTGGCAGGAAGGCATGCATGTGCGTCTGGCGGGTATCGGGATGAGCGACTTTGACCATCAGGGCGGCATCCAGACCGACCTGTTCTGCGAAGTCGACGACCGCGGAGCCCAATCCAGCGACCGACGCGACCTCTCGGTTGCTATCGACGCCGTCCGAGACAAGTTCGGCGACACCGCCCTATCCTTCGGCCGCCAATCCCGCTTCAACGATTAACCGCCTTTGGGCAAAAAGAAAGCCGGGCAGGTACGGAAAACCGCAACTGCCCGGCAAAATGCGCGAGGCTAACTAAAAGCCCCGTATCAAATGAGCCACTAGAGGAGGTCGAGGGGGAGCTGGGGGGCGTCACCCCAGAGCTTTTCTAGACGGTAGAAGTCGCGGGCTTCGGGAGTGAAGACGTGAACGACGACCGAGCCGTAGTCCATGAGCATCCAGGTCTTCTGCTCGCGGCCCTCGATGGAGAACGGATGCTCGCCGCAAGCCGCGGCGACCTTCTCCTCGATCTCGTCGACGATAGAATCGACCTGGCGGTTGTTGGTACCGGTGGCAAGCACAAAGTAGTCGCACACGTCGGAAAGCTCGGTCAGGTTGAGCACCTGCACGTCCTCGCCCTTCTTGTCGTAGGCGGCCTGCGCGGCGGCGCGGGCGACATCCTCGGCGGCGACACCGCTCGCGGACAGCGAGGCGGCGGTGCGGTCGGACGTGGCAACGAAACTCTTATGCTCCACACCTTCAAGAATCTGCTCGTCAGTCATGGTCTCGTCGGCCATGGAATACCTCTTTCTAGACACACCCGAGCTAGCGCAGCTGGGCGTAATGGTTGTAAATCGTAATAGCCGTGGGATAAAGATAGCGCCCGGACTGGATCACATAGACCAGACCCTGCGCAAAACAGGAGAAGAACAACTCGTCGAGCGAGGACTTCCCCACCATCTTGCGCAGCGCATGGGCATAGTCGCCGTGACGGTTGGGCTCGATGGCATCTGCCACAAAGACCACCATATCGAGCGGCGTCATGTCGCAGGCACCCACGGTGTGACGGTCGACAGCCTGGAAAACGGCCGGTGACAGCTCGGGAAAAAGCTGCGGAAGCTCATAGGCGGCAACAGGGCCATGCAAAAGCGGCGTCGCGGCGGAAGGAGAGCCGGCAACCTTGATGCCATAGTGAAGCGCGCGGGCCACGAGCTCGTCATCGGAAAGAACCTTGTCCCAGTCGTGAATTAAGCCGGCGGCAGCCGCATCAAAGCGGTCAACGCCGTAGACCTCGGCCAGATGAAGTGCGGTCTCGGCAACACCCAGCGAATGCACATAGCGCTTGCGCTTATCTTTCATGCGAACATCGAGCAGCTCTTGAATGCGCTTGAGCAGCGCGCGCTCATCGCCCTCAAACTGATCCTCTACCGACAACGTAGCCCCCATCACTCAAAATCTTCTTGGCCCAAATCGGCATATAGCCTGCGCTTGCGAATGTAGCCGAGCACGGACTCGCTCGTAAGATAGCGCACGCTCATGCCGCGGGCAACTCGCTTACGAATGTTCGTCGAGCTGATCGCCAGCGCCGGAATCTGAATATAGCGCACGTCGAACGGCAGCCCCGACTCTTTGATTCGGGCACGCGCCGTATCGATATCAAAGCCCGGTCGCGTCGCCGCAATAAAGGTAGCAAGCTCAGCAATTCGCTCGGCATCATGCCAGGTCACAATATCAATAATCGCGTCGGCGCCCGTAATAAAGTAGAGCTTTACCTGCGGCGGATAAAAGTCGCGAAGGGCATGAAGCGTATCGGCCGTATAGGTTACGCCCGGACGGTCAATCTCGAACCGGCTCGCCAAAAAAGCCGGATTCGCGGCGGTGGCGAGAACCGTCATGGCATAACGGTCCTCAGCAGGCGTCACCGGTTTGTCGAGTTTAAAGGCAGGAGAGCCGGCCGGCATAAAGAGCACAGCGTCCAAGTCGAGCGACTCGCGCGCCTGCTCGGCAGTCACCAAGTGCCCGTAATGAATCGGGTCGAAGGTGCCGCCCATAATGCCAAGCCGAAACTCTTTGCCCTCTTTTATGGGCAGCTCGGGCAAACCGATTCCACCGCGCAGCGACATGGCTTACTCGCCCTCCGAGGTCTCGGCATCGTCCGCGGCATCCGCCGCATCGACAACCTCGACGCCCTCATCCGGAGCATCGGTCACGTCAAGGGCCTCAACGGCAACGTCCTCGCCAGCGTCCTCGAGCTCCTCGTACTCCGAGAAGTCCTCGGCGCCCTCAAAGTCAAAGGCGCGCTGGCAAATGCGGACCTCGTCGCCCGCACGGCAGCCGGCCTTCTCGAGCGCGTCGTCAACACCCATGCGCGCAAACTTGTGCTGCAGGTAGATGACGGCTTCCTCGTTTTCCCAGTCGGTCTGGATAACCATGCGCTCGATGGCGCGACCGACCACGCGGAAGGCACCGGGCTCTTCCTGAACAATGCGGAAACGCTTCTCGCGCTGCAGGCGACGGCGCTCCCACTCCTCGTCGCGAAGATCGACCGGCTCATCGGAGACCGCCAGCTCGGCGCGCAGCTTAGCCACCTGCTCGCCCACGGCAAGCATCAGCGTGTTGAGGCCGGCGCCCGTCACGGCGGACACGGCAAAGAACATATGTCCATCGTCGAGCGCGGCGCGCTTAAGGTCGGCAATCTTGTCGGCCGTGCCCGGCGCATCGCACTTGTTGGCGACGACGATCTGCGGACGCTCCGAAAGCTCGGCGCCATACTGCTCGAGCTCACGGTTGATGATGCGGTAATCCTCAACCGGGTCGCGATCCTCAAAACCGCCCGTCATGTCGACGACATGCATGATGAGCGCCGTACGCTCGATGTGGCGCAGGAACTGGTGGCCCAAGCCCTTGCCCTCGCTCGCGCCCTCGATGAGGCCGGGGACGTCGGCAACGACATAGGAGTACTCGCCGGCACGCACCATACCCAGGTTGGGCACGAGCGTGGTAAACGGATAGTCGGCGATCTTGGGTCGGGCGGCACTCATGCGCGCGATAAGCGAGGACTTGCCCACCGAGGGGAAGCCCACGAGCGCGGCATCAGCCATGAGCTTCATCTCGAGCTCAATCCAGTGCTCCTCGGCCGGCTCGCCCAGCTGGGCGAATGCGGGCGCGCGGCGCACCGACGTCACAAAGTGCGTATTGCCCAGACCGCCGGCACCGCCGGGCGCCACAACGACGCGCTCGCCATCATGCACCAAGTCGGCAATCTCGAACATCGGGGTCTGCGTCTCGGGGTCGAGCTCGCGCACCACGGTACCCATGGGAACCTTGAGAATAAGGTCCTCGCCGCTCTTACCGTTACGACGGGCACCCTGCCCGTGCGTGCCGCGCTCGGCGCGGAAGTGATGCTTAAAGCGGTAATCGATCAGCGAAGACAGCTGAGCATCGGCCTGGATGACGACATTGCCGCCACGACCGCCGTCGCCGCCATCGGGGCCGCCCTTGGGGACAAATGCCTCGCGCCTAAACGACATGCATCCGGCTCCGCCGTCGCCGCCGCACACGTTAATGCGGCTGATATCGGTGAACTGTGACAACAGAATCGCCTCCTACAAAAAGAGGGAGACCCTTGAATCCTAAAACTCAAGTGCCTCCCACATATGTGCTCTATGAAGGGTGAATTACGCGTTCGCGAGCGGGCGTACGCTGACCCTGTGCTTGATACCCTTGTGGAACTCAACGGTACCGTCGACCAGCGCGAACAGCGTGTCGTCCTTGCCACGGCCAACGTTCTCACCCGGGTGGATGTGCGTGCCGTGCTGACGGACGAGAATCGTGCCCGTGGTTACCGTCTGGCCGGCATAGCGCTTCGTGCCAAGGCGCTGACCGCGGGAGTCACGGCCATTACGGGAGGAACCGAGTCCTTTTTTGTGTGCCATTGTGTATACCTACTCTTTCGTTACGAGTGTAATCTACTCGGCGACGGGAGCCTCGGCAACAGCCTCGGCCTCTGCCTTGACAGCCTTCTTGGCGCGGGACGTAGCCTGGACCTTCACGATCTTCAGCTTGGTGAGCTGCTGACGGTGACCCTTCAGACGACGATAGCGCTTACGCTTGTGGAACTTGAAGACCAGCTGCTTCTCGCCCTTGAACTGCTCAACGATCTGAGCGGTAACCTTGGCCTTGGCCAGCTTGTCGGGATCGGTGACGATCTTTTTACCATCGTTGAGGAAGATGACCGGCAGGGTGACCTTGTCGCCCTCATTGCCCTCGATCTTCTCGACGGTGATGACATCGTCGGTGGCGACCTTGTACTGCTTGCCGCCCGTGTTAACGATTGCGTACATGTTTACTTGCCCTTCATGCATCAGTTAGTGCAACAGCCGAATATAGTAGCAGGCGAAAATACCCGCGTCAACGAGTATGTGGAGCAAATCCACAAGTTCGCACAGGTATGGGGCTGACGAGTCGGCCCTCGTCGTCCTCGCATGCTTGATTCTGACGCTCGACATCGTAGGAGCAGATGGTCACGAGGTCTTGCATACCGGTGGAAACAATAGGTGCATCCACGCCCGGGGTCAAGCCCTGCAACAAAACATCAGCAGCGGAAAGCAAAATTTCCGGACGCATGGAGCCCTCGTTGTCGGCATGGGTGTCGAGCATGAGCACCAAATGGTCAGGGCGCTCCCCCGCCGTGAGCTCATAGCCCACGAGCGTGTGATCCAAATCCAAGCGCTTGCTCTTTTTGCCGCGCGCGTAGTCGATGCCATGGTCCGCGCGCAGCGTGTCGATCGCACGACGCACCTCGTCGGCGCTTACGGGCGCCTCGGGATCCAAGTGCAGGTCGATGCGATACGACAGACGCGTGAGCTGCGCCGTCAACGCCGGCGTGCGCACGTCGATGTACGCCGCCTCGATGGGCGCCAGATCGGCCGGAGACGCCGCAGCCAGGCGCCCAAACGCCTCGTCGAGCGCCACGAACTCGGTCATAAACAGGTCATACCACTCGCAGATCGACGACGTACCCACCGGTAGCGCCGAAGAGAAGCCCACTCGCATGTGCGGAGAGAAGCCCTGCGTGACGGCATAGGGAAGTCCCGCACGGCGCACGATGCGCTCAATGGTATGGATTACTTCGAGATGGCCCAGGTACTTAAGGCGATCGCGCTTGCCATAGCGAACACGAAGTCTAAAGAGCGTGGGGTTGTCGGTCAGGCGCTCACTCATGCGCGATCACCCATCAATACATTCTTGGCGTGGAGCGTGGGGCAGATTCCGCAGCCGGTGCACGACGTGCGGGTGCAGTCGGGAGTCGTGACACCCTCGAGCGAGCGACGGTACTCGCGCTCGAGGAAGCCGCGCGTGCAGCCGGGGCTCACATGCTCCCACGGCAGACGCCAGTCCAACTCGTAGGGCAGGTGCACGAGCTCATTGAGGTCGATGCCGTTTTTGGCAGCAGCCTCCTTCCAGTTATCGAGCGAGAAATGCTCTACCCAGGCGTCAAAGCGAGACCCCGAGCGCCAAGCATCGATGATGACGGGCGTCATGTCACGACCGGCGCGGGAGAGCGCGGCCTCGATGAGCGAGGTCTCGGCATCGTGGTAATGCACGCGGACGGCACGGTTGCGAACGCTCGTGATGAGCAGCTTCTGGCGACGCTTGACGTCGTCGTAGTCGAGCTGCGGGCACCACTGGAACGGCGTGGCAGCCTTGGGGATAAAGACCGAAACCGAGATGGACACCGAGATCGAGCCGCGACGAGCCTTGGGCACCACGGAACGACCGAGCTCCAGCACGTGATCGGCCAGATTGGCGATGGCCACGATGTCCTCGTCGCGCTCGCCGGGAAGGCCCATCATAAAGTAGAGCTTCATGCGGTTCCAGCCGGCCTCGAAGGCCGCCTTGGCCGCACGGTCCAGGTCCTCCTCGGTCACGTTCTTGTTAATGATGTCGCGCATGCGTTGGCTGCCGGCCTCGGGCGCGAACGTCAGGCCGCCCTTCTTTTCGCCGGCGACCGACTCGGCCATATCCACGCCAAACGAATCCAAGCGCTGCGACGGAATAGACACGCGAATACCCGTATCCTCCAGGCGACGGTTGAGCCTGCCGAGCACGTCACGAATGCAGGAGTGGTCGGTCGTGGAGAGCGAGGTCAGCGACACCTCGTCATAGCCGGTCTTTTCCAGACCCTGAATCACCGACGAGACGATCTGGTCGGCCGAGCGCTCGCGCACCGGGCGATACGTCATGCCGGCCTGGCAAAAACGACAGCCGCGGGCGCAGCCGCGCAGGATCTCGATAGACAGGCGGTCGTGGACCAGCTGCGCATAGGGTACGCACGACTGCGACAGCGGATTCGTGGCGCCGAAATCCTCGACGACGCGTTTGTAGACCACGGTCGGCGCATCCTTGCCCTCACGCGGCACGGTGTAGCCATGCGGCGAGCAGGGCTCGTCGTGACGAACCTCATAGAGCGACGGCACGTAGTTGCCGGCAATGGATGCAAGCTGCTCAACAATCTGCGCGCGCGGGACTCCTTCGTCGCGCAGGCGGCGATGCAGCTGGCAGGTCTCGAGCAGCGATTCCTCGCCCTCGCCGATGAGGATGGCATCGAAGAAGGCCGCGTACGGCTCGGGGTTGTACACCGAGGGACCGCCGGCGATGATGATGGGGTCGTCTTCGCCTCGGTCGGCCGCTAACAGCGGAATGCCAGCGAGATCGAGTGCCTCGAGGAAGTTCGTCACCGCCATCTCGTGCGGCACATGCAGACCGACGATATCAAACGAAGCGACCGGCGCTGCACCCTCGAGCGAGAGCAGCGGAATGCCCGCCTCGCGCATGGCGTCACCCATATCGGGCCACGGCACATAGCCACGCTCGCAGGAGATGCCCTCGGCCTGGTTAAGGATGTTGTAGAGGATGGCGATGCCCTGGTTGGGCAAACCAACCTCGTACACATCCGGGTAGATCAGGCAGCAACGGTAGTCGGCATCGGGCTTGGAAAGCGTGCCCCACTCGTGATCGATATAGCGGCTCGGCTTTTCGACCTTGGCGAGCAGCGGCTCAATTAAATGAAAGCAGTCTTGATACGGAACGCGCAACGGAAAACCCCTAAGCAGCGAGATCGGATGCGTCTTGATAGGACGCCATAGGACGGGTAGCGCCCGCGACCGTGGTCACCAGATCGCGAACGCGGGAGAACGTGGCAGTGACCACCTCGTTGGCACGGCTGTAGTCGACATCGCGCTCGTAGAGCGAAACAAGCGCACGGCCCATGCCATAGGTGCCCGCGGCAGCAGTGAGCGCCTTAACGGCAAACCCAATATGCGGCGTCTGCTTGACGAGCGCGCGGGTGACCGCGCGGATCACAAGACCGCCGGCAAGCACGCCCGCGACCTCGTAGCCGCGCTCAGGCTTAATGCCGCGTCCAAAGACGGCAGCGAGCTCAAAGAGCATGCCCACCTGCGCCAGCGCCATAACGGGATAATCGGCGCCCGGCAAAAACACCAGCGCACCGGTCGCCATATTGGTGAGCGCGCACGAGGTGATGATACGATTGGCCGCCGCGATGCGCATGAAGGCAAAGTTCGCCGCAAAAGCCGTTTCCTTTTCGGTGCGATCGAGAATCCAGCGGGCAAGCGTCTCGAGCAGATACGTCTTATTGGTTGCCGCCACCACGCCGAGCATGGGCGTGGACTCCTCGATAAACGGCACCTCCACAGCAGACTCGGCAAGCACGCACACGGGCGCGCCGGCGATCACGAGCTCCTGCACGGCACTCTCCAAGCGGTCGGAACCGCACGAGAGCACCAGTACCACATCGGTATCGGTCTTTGGAGCAATTCGCTCCTCCCCCAGACGCTCGACGCGCACAATGCCCGAGGTCGTCTGCGGCACAAAGGCGTCACGCACCGTCTCGGCCAGAAAGCGCGAGGCGGACGAATCCAGATAGACCGAGACGCGCACCGGCGTATCGGAATCCTTCTTAACGGACGCGCCCATCTTAAAAGCGCGGGTCAGCTTATCTACGGGAATTTTCATAGCAAACCCCTCCAGCGGTTACGCGGCGCCCGAACGATGCCGCCATATGGATTGTACGATACCCACCGTCAGCAGCTGAATCATCATCGAAGACGAACCGAAGCTAATAAACGGTAGCGGAATACCGGTAATCGGCATCATGCCAATGCACATGCCGATGTTTTCGAAGGTCTGGAACGCCCACATGCCAACGATGCCCACACACGATAGGCGCAAGAACAGCGACTCACACTTAAAGGCGACGCGAATCGTCGAAAAGATCAGCAGCACGTAGAGGCATAGGAGCAAAAAGGAACCGCAAAAGCCAAAGGTCTCGGACAGGAAGGCGAAGACGAAGTCGGTGTGGAACTCAGGCAGAAAGCCGCCGGCCGACTGCGTCGCATGGCCCAAACCCTTACCAAAGAAGCCACCCGAGCCAACGGCGATAAGCGACTGCTGCAGGTTGTAGGCATCGTCCGAATCGGCATTATCGGAGTCGATAAAGACCGTCAGGCGGTTCATCTGATACTGCTTGATGAGCACATCGTGGCCGAGCAACGAATCAAAGACCGAATCGAGCGCCAGGACGAGGGCCACCAGGCCCACGAGCAGGGCCAGGGTCGACAGTACCCATTCGCGGCGCGCACCGCTCATGCAGATGACGATGGCGCCCGAGACCAGCACGACCAGGCCCGAGCCCAGGTCGCCCATGGCGACGACGGCCAAAAACGGGATGGACAGCATGCCGCAGAGCTTAACGTAGTCGCGAACGGTATCGATGCGGCCGTTATACTGCGAGCCAAGCGTGGCGATAAAGAAGATGGTGATGAGCTTGGCAAGCTCAACCGGCTGGAATGTCAAGCCGATACCGGGAATCTTGATCCAGCCCGTCATGCCCAGACCGCCTGTATAGGACAGACCCGGAATCTTGGGTGAGAAGATAACGATCAGGTCGATGACGAGCAACGCTGTCGAGAAATTGGAAATACCGCGCAGGTCGGTACGCCAGACCAGCACCGCCAGCACCGCCCCGATGCCAATTCCCAGAAGATGACGTGAGAACGAAGCATCGGCCTTAAACTGCGAAGCCGACCAGATAATGATGGCACCGTAGGCGACGAGCGCCACTGTAGCCACGAGCACACCGATATGCACCTTTTGGCGAAACGTGCCGCGCGAGGCCGAAAGTTGCTTGTTGACGCGGTCCAGGCTGCTGCGAGAGCCGGTCTTGGTTGAACGGAACAGATCCGCCGGAGAAAAATCCATCGCAACCTCCTATCGAACCGAAGAATCGCCCGAGGCCGAAGAGGTATCGGGCTCGTCATAAATCACGCCGAGCACATCGCGCACGACATGCATCGCGGTATCTGAGCCACCGCCGCCCTGCTCCAGAACAGTAGCGATGACATACTTGGGATCATCGGCCGGCGCATAGGCGCAAAACCACGCGTATTCGTCCTCGCCGCTTTTCTCGCCCGTGCCCGACTTGCCGTATACCTGCGGCGTCAGGGTGCCAAAGTGAGCCGCCAGGGACGTCGATGCCGTGTAAATCACGTCGTGCATGCCGTTGCGAACAAGAGCCAAATCCGAATCGCTGTTGATCTTGGCCTCCAGGCGCTTCTTCTTGCCTTTGCCGTTGTACTTATAGGCATCGCCGTCGCCATCGCGCGACACGGCAGACAAAAACACGTGAGGCACGTACTGCTTACCGCCGTTGGCGAGGCCCATGTAGGCGCATGCCATCTGCAGAGGCGTCACCAGGATGTCGCCCTGGCCGATGGCAATGTTGGTCATATCGCCGGCATTCCACTTGCGGTCCTCGGCAGAGGCGTCGGTAAAGTACGACTCTTTCCACTCGGCATCGGGAATACGGCCCGCGCCCTCACTCGGCAGATCGATACCGCAGGTCTTGCCTAGGCCCCAGCGACGAAAGACCTCCTGCAGGCCCTCGGAATGTTGCTCGTCATAAAAGAAGGCCTTGCCCATGTCGTAGAAGACGGGGTCGCACGAGTTGGCGATACCCGACTGCAGCGTCATGGTGCCGTGTCCAGACGTCAGCCAGCAGCGCTTGCCCCAAGCCTTGCCCAGGCCCGTCCAATAGCCCGTGCAGTTGGTTGTCTGCGTTGAAGTGTAGGTTCCAAACTCAAGACCGGCCAGTGCCGAGAGCGGCTTGATGGTCGAGGCCGACATGTACTGTCCGCTAATGGCGCGGTTGAGCAGCGGGTGCGAACCCTTGTCATCATTGAGCTCGGTCCACACGTCATTTGAGACGCCGCCGATAAAGACGGACGGATCGAACTTGGGCTCGCTCGCCATGCCCAGGATCTCGCCATTGTTGGGATCGAGACACACCACAGCGCCGTTGCCGGCATTGCTGTAGCCAGTGGTCTTGGCAAGCTCGATGGCGCTCGCCAGCGCCGTCTCACAGGCCTGTTGGATCTTAAGGTCGAGCGTGAGCTTAATGTCGGAGCCGGCCTTGGCGGGCACGGCGCCGGCCTGACCGGTCACATTGCCCGAAGCATCGACCTTGACGGTCTGCTCGCCACGAATACCCTGCAGCAGGTTTTCGTAGTAGCTCTCAACACCCGCCTGGCCCACGATATCGCCCGACTGGTACGTAATCTTGCCAGCAGAAGCATCATCATCGCCAGAGGTTTTCTTATTCTGGGCCTCGAGCTGCTCGGAGGTAATGGTGCCGGTATATCCCAAGATATGGCATGCCGTCTCGCCATATGGATACTGGCGCTCGGTACGCTCGGCAATCTTGACGCCCGGGAACTCGCCGGCGTGCTCCTGAATATAGGCAACCGTGGAGCGACGGACGTCCGTCGCGATGGTATGCAGGCTCTGGGCGCCCTCGGAATTGTCCTGAATATTGCGCAGAACCGCCACGTAGGGCATACCGAGCACGTTGGCAAGATGGCGAACCAGAACCTCATCCTCGGCAAGGTCTCGGTAGGCCACGACAGCAAGTGAGGGACGGTTCTGGACAAGTGCCACGCCATTGCGGTCGAGGATGCGGCCGCGCACAGCGGGTGTGGTAACGGTGCGCGTCTGATTGCTATTAGCCTGCTTTTCATAATAGTCCGACGAGACCATCTGCATGCCCCACAGCTTGACGGCAAGCGCCGCGAACATCGCGCCCACACCCGTGGTGAGGATGGAGAAGCGGCCCTTAAAGGCGGTCGCCGCGGTATTGCCCTCGCCCTCGGTGGCGCGCGGGGCCGTTCCATGCTGCGTATCGTAGGTAAAACGGGAATCGCCGCGACGCATGATGACCAGCGCGACCACGATGGCCACAACCAGCACGATACCGGCGATAATAACCGTCATCTGGGAAGACATCTACGGGCCTCCCCTATTTGAGCTTACGGGTCTTGGGCTTAAAGCGCATGCCCGTCTGGCGTCCGCCACGTGCGGAGAATCCATAACCGGACTGCGGCACGACGCCGGACATCAAAAACGGAATGGCAACCAGACCCGTCAGGATCGAAGACGGCAGCGCATGGCCGAAGATCGCCACGACAAAGCTCGTCTCCATACCCATAAACAGCAAGATGATGCTGTAGATCACATTAATGACGAGCGCAAAGGCGCCCACAGTGATGCCGCGCGCACTCGGGGTACCGCTCGTTTGACCGGCAGCGCTGTGCACCAGGGCAAAAGAACCCACGGTCAGCAGGAGCGACATAACTCCCACCGGCACGGCAGCGGACAGGTCATAAAACAAGCCGCTGCAAAAACCGCACACGACGGCACGGGTCGGGTCGCCCGAGAACACGCTTAGGCACACCAGGATAATCATGAAGTTGACGCGACCGCCCGCAATGGAGATCTGCGGTGCCAGGCCTGCCTGCAGCAGCACGCACACGATGGCGGCGATTACAAACGTGCGGGAGCTCATCCCCTGCTCGTGTAGATCCATGGACATGCCCCCTATTCGCTCGAGCCGGAATCGGTCGTCTCGGACGTGTCGGAACCGTCATCCGAGCTCTCGTCCTTCGTCTTGGTCGCAGCATCGCGCGACGTTCCCTGCGGCGTGCTATTAGCGGTGCTCACGTCCTCATCCGAGGCCGACTGTTCGTCGGTCAGCGAGGTGATGACCAGCACTTCCTCGTTGTTCTCGGCCGTCGTCTGGGCGCGCACCACAATGGTGTAGTACACGTCGTTTGCCGATTTCTCAACCGACGAGACGGTGCCGAGCGGAAGGCCCTTGGGGAACACACCGCCAATGCCCGAGGTCACGATGATGTCGCCAACCTTAACATCGGAGTCGACGCTCACGTACTCAAGACGCAGCGTGCCGTCAGCCTGACCCTGCAGCATACCCTGGGCGCGCGTGTCCTGCACCATGGCGGATACGCCGGAGTTCTCGTCGCCAATCAGGCGCACGGTGGACGTCTTGGCCGAGACCTCGATAATCTGGCCTATGACACCGGCAGAACTCGTCACGGGCATGTTGATGGTAAGCCCGTCGGCAGAACCTTTATCGATGGTAACGGTCGAGGTCCAGGCATCGCCCGAAGCGCCGACGATACGAGCTGCAGTGGACTTGAGGTTGTAGGTCGACTGCAGACCGACCAGACCCTCCAGTCGCTCGGCGGTCTTTTGAGCCTCGGAGAGCTCGGCAACCTTGGAGGTCAGCTCCTCATTTTGCTTCTTAAGCTCGTCAAGCGTGTCCTGTGACGCCGTAAGGTTAGAGAACACGTTACCGATCGCATTGAAGGGAGCCGCCACAGTCGAGCCCAGAAAACGCACCGGCGAGGTAATCGTCGTCACGCCCGAACGAACGGCATGAATCGGCCCCGTCTCGCCCTCACGAATATAAAACGTGAGCAGCAACACCGAAATCAGGCTGAAAACAATCAACGGGCGCATACCCGTTGATTGTCGCTTGGTATTCAGATTTGTGGAGAAACCCGAAGATCGTGCCAAATGGAATCCACCTTTTGGAAATTAAGCATTGGTCTGGACGAAGCCGCCATCAAACGCATTGGCCTCGAGCACGCGGGCACAGCCGTTAACAACGTTATCGAGCGCCGTGGGGCTGACGTTGACCGAAACGCCGGTCTCATCGCGCAGGCGCACGTCGAGACCGCGCAGCAGCGCGCCGCCACCGGTCAGCAAAATGCCGTAGTACATAAGGTCCGAGGCAAGATCGGGAGGCGTAGCGTCGAGTGCGTCCTTGACGGCCTTGGCCATCTCGTCGAGCGGCTTGTTGAGCGCGCGACGAATCTCCTCGCTCTCGATGCGCACGGTCTTGGGCAGACCGGTAATCACGTCGCGGCCGTTGACCTCGACGTCGAGCTCGTCCTTAAGCGGCACGGCGGAGCCGACCTTGATCTTGATGTCCTCTGCCGTACGCTCGCCGATGGCCAGGTTGTAGGCATCACGAACGTGCGTGAGGATGGCCTGATCGAACTCGTCGCCGGCAATACGGATGGACTGCGAGACGACGATGCCGCCCATAGCGATAACGGCAACCTCGGTGGTACCGCCGCCGATGTCGATGACCATGGAGCCGGTGGGTTCCTCGACGGGCAGGTCGGCGCCGATAGCGGCTGCCATAGGCTCTTCGATCAGATAGGCCTGGCGGGCACCGGCCTGGATCGTGGCCTCAAAGACAGCGCGCTTCTCGACCGACGTGACACCGGAGGGAACGCAGACGACGACACGCGGACGCGGAGTCCACGGATAGCGCTTCTCGGACGCCTTGTCGATAAAGTAGCGAAGCATGGCCTCGGTAACATCGAAGTCGGCGATGACGCCGTCCTTCAGGGGACGAACGGCCACGATGTTGCCGGGCGTACGGCCGAGCATGCGCTTTGCCTCGATACCGACCGCCAGGATGCGCTCGTCGTTCTTGTCGATGGCGACAACAGAGGGCTCGCGAATGACGATGCCCTTACCGCGCACGGAGACAAGCGTATTTGCGGTGCCGAGGTCGATGGCAAGATCGCCCGCATAGCTACCGAAGAACATATCCATCAAAGAAAACAACGCAACTCCTGATGTGTTGGATGATTGCTGGAAAACTACTAGCTCATCATACTAGCGCAAGCCCGGCACCTCACTTGCGGTGAAGCGCCGGGCAAAGCTAAATCCCATAAGGTCACTACTGGTTGTCAGCAGCCGAGAAATCCATATCGAGCGAGGAAACGGCCCAGCCGATATGGTTGTCGGAGCGCACGAATTTGACGGTGTACTCCTGCTCGCCGCCCTTGGACAGCGATGCCTTCACCTTGGCGGTCGTCTCGGTCATGGACTGATCCATGCCCTCGACGGACACGGTGGCACCCTGCGGAATCGAGGAGATGATCATCGACTTAGCGTCCTCGGACAGGCTCGAGGCCAGACAAGACTCGGCCTTTGCGGTGTCACCGTCGCCGGCAGCCTGGAACAGATCGGTAACGACAGACTCCTGAGACGGGAAGCCAAAGCCGCGCGTGTAGGCAAAGCCCAGACCGCCCGCGGCGATCAAAATAAGCAGAAGCAGCACGATGAAGACTTTGAGACCCGTATGGCGATGGCGACGACGGACCTTGGCCTGCTTACGATCCTGACGGTCCTGCTGGACCATCTCGGACTCGGACAGCGTAAAGAAGCCGGTGTCCGAGGGATCAGGCATAAACTGACCGGTCGCGCCCGTAGGATCGAGCGGATCGACGGCAGGAGCGTCCATCGCGGGCGCCGAAGCCGTGGCCATAGCCGTCTGGGCAGACAGCGCGGCAAGCGAATCCTGCACGCGGGCAAGCTCATCGGCCTGCTCGGAGGTGAGCTGGTAGATGCCATCGGCAGTAGCGGCATTAAAGGCGTCGAGTGCGTCGGAGGGACGGCCGGCGGCAGAAAGCGCCTGACCCATGCCGGCGTTGAGCGCACGCGTGTCGTCGCGGGGGCCGGCAAAGTCGATAGCCGTGCGGTAAGTCTCCACGGCATCCGCCGGACGGCCGAGCTTAATGAAGCAACGACCGAGCTCGCCGAGCGCGGCGGCAGGAGCCGGATTGGCGCCGTCGATGGCAGCCTGACGGAAGGCGGTTCCCGCGTTGGCATAGTCGCCCGACTGGAACAGCGCATTGCCCAGGCCCAGATAGGCCTTGAACGGCGTGGCATAGGAAGCATCCTGCGTAGCGGCAGAAAACGCCTGAGCGGCCGTCGTGTAGTCGCCCACGGCGGCGAGCGCCTTGCCGCGGTTGGTGAGCAGCGCGCCGCGCTTGCCGTAGGTACCGTCGTTGAGGGCGGCGGCATAGGCCTCGGCGGCCTCGGCATACATGCCAAGGTGCATCAAGGCGTTGCCACGAAGGTGGTCGGCCTCGCCCATAATCTCATCGGGAGTCTTTGCCGCCCCAAGCATCTGGGCTGCAGCGGAAAAATCACCCGCGCGGTAAGCGGCGCGGCCCTGTTGGATCAGCTGGCTATTCAAGGAAGTCCCCTTTACTCGTGAACAATCTCGACATGAACGATCTCGTCGCCGGCACGCAGCTGCGAAATCACATCGAGACCCTCGACCGTGGTACCAAAGACGGTGTAACCGGAATCGAGGTTATGCTGGGCACCCAGGCAGAAGTAGAACTGCGAACCCGCGGAATCGGGGTCCATGGAGCGTGCCATGGCAAGGGCGCCATCGACATGGCTGTTGCGCGGATTGGTGGCAAACTCGCCCTTGATGCAGTAGCCGGGGCCACCGGTACCGGGCATGCCGTCGGGGCCCTCAAGACCGGCAGCGACGTCGGCGCCGGACATGTCGCGGGTATTGGGGTCCCCGCCCTGGATAACAAAACCGGGCACATAGCGATGGAACTTAAGGCCATCATAGAAGCCCATCGTGGAAAGCTCGCAGAAGTTCGCGACATGAATGGGAGCGCCCTCGCCGTCAAACTTGACCTTGATGGTACCCTTCGACGTCTCGATTACGGCGCACTCGTCGCCGACAAGCTGATACTCGGGCGTGTAGAGCTCTTTCTTAAAACCAAACATGTGGTTCCTTCCTCGTGCGTTTAAAGCATATTTGTACGAATTGTAGCAATAAGCACGGGCTTACATCAATTGCGCACGTAGGTTATGCCGACTATGGCGAACTAATTTTAGGAACGCTGCTGCGGCTTCCAGGAACCCACATTGGCATCGTACTGGTTCAGCGCGCTGTTGCCGCCCTGCGCGATGGGCGCCAGAATCTCGCTTTGGTGGGAACTCATCGACTCGCCATCGGGAATGGCCAGCGAGATATCCCAGCTCTGGCAGATCACGTCGACGCGCTCATACATCCACTCGGCAAGCTGCTTTAAGTGGGCGATGTCATCCGCATAGACCGTATCGTCCTGTACTTTCAGGTTGTTAAGCTCATCTTGCGTCTTTTTGATCTGGTCGCGCAGGGCGTAGGCACTCTGCGACAGCTCCTGACGGGTGGACAGCGGCGTTCGGAGATAGCCGTTGTTAAAGGAATCGATGACCTCGCCGATCTGGTCTTCGTCAGCGTAGGACACGATGGTCTGATACAGACCGTCGAGCCTGGTATAGAGCTGATCATCGGTGAGCACGGTTTCTTCCTGGACCACCTCGGCAGAATCGCCCTGCTTGGTATCGTCCTCAGTCGCCTCGCCCTTTTGGCGCGTGGGGAAGGTGGTTTGTGCAGCTTGGCCAAACTGGTCGTAGAAGCCGGGCATAACACCCATGGGATCGGTCGTCACGAACCAATAGGCACCGCCGCAAACGACGGCAAGGACCGCGATGACGATAAGCGGCTTGGGAATATGACGCTTGTGCTTGTGATAGGCGTCCTCGTCGGGGTGCACCTTGCGCTTGGGTTTTTGAGCATCGTCATGCAGGGAAACGGGCATGGGAATATCGACCTTGGGGATACCGAAATCCTTATCGAAAGCCGGCAGCACGCAGGTCTCATTGGGGTCGGCGGCGTCCGAAAGCACCGCAGCGGCAGAGGCCGGCGCATGCGGCACCTCGGTATCGATCTGCTCTTGCGTTAGGCGCGGAAAGCCCGCCGTGCGGCCCGCTGCCAGGTCGGATGCGGCCGCGTCCTCGGAGAGGATACCCGGAGCGGGGCGTCCGCATTTGGGGCACGTACGATCATGCGGAGAAAGACGGGCACCGCAGCCCTCACAGAACACGAATTCGGTGTGCTCGGGACCATCGCCCGGACCCACATAGGCGTTGCAGTAGGGGCAGAACGAGGCGCCGTCCTCAATGGTCTTAAGGCAATGCGGACAGATCACGGCATCCTCTTTTCGAAGCAATTCAAACAATCGAGGTTAGAGCATAACATCGCCAAGGCCCCACAGGAGCAAGGCACCAATTCAACATCGCCGGACAGTCTTTTTGGGGGATGATTTTTTAATCCCCGTCCCAGAAAAATCATCCCTGAAGGCCGCGGACTACTTCTTTTTCTTGGGCATCGAGACTTTGATGCCTTGGGCGGACTTGGTTACGCGGGAGCGCTTGGCGCCCGTGGGCTTCTTTTTCTTGGGCTGGGCCTGGGCCACGCCCTCGAGTGCGCGGGCCTCGGCCTCACGAACGGTGCGAGCTTCGCGGCGCTGCGCCATGTCGGCGGCGACGCGCTTGGCAAAACGCTCCGCCGTCGAACCCGTCGAGCTCACCTTGCCGCCACCGCGACCCAGACGGACGCGAACACCGCGGCCAAAACCAGTTGCGGCATGACGACGACGCGGCTTGAGCGAATCCATCATCGTGGCGAGCTTAAAGAACACCGAGCAGGTAAAGACCACGATGACAGCCAAGATTACCATCTGGCCCATCGACAGGTTGGCAATAGACAGCAACTCCGGGAATCCGATAACGCCCACCAGGATGCCGGCGACTACAAACACGAAGAGCACCACACGTAAGGGCGTGAGAGGCTGCGAGATGCGCCAGATCAGGCTGACGCTCGCCGCGCACGACGTAAGCAGGCACATCGTAGACAGCGTGAGCTGGCTAAAGCCAAACACGCGCGCCACAAAGATATCGAGCGCCGCGGCCAAAATGACCGCAATCGACGCCGGCAGTGCCCGCTTGAGCACGTTCGTCAGGAACGACCCCTTCACGCGAGCATTGTTGGGCTCCAGGCCCAACACAAAGCCCGGCGCGCCGATGCAGAAGAAGTTGATGAGCGTCATCTGAATCGGCTCGAAAGGGTACGGCGGCAGCGCGATGCACAGCGCCGCCAGACCCATCGAGAACAGCGTCTTGGTCAAGAACAGCGAAGCCGAACGCTGCAGGTTGTTGATGGAGCGACGGCCCTCGGCCACCACGGCGGGCATCGAGGCAAAGTCGTTGTCGACGAGCACGATCTCGGCCACGTTACGCGCGGCATCGGAGCCGGCCGCCATGGCCACGGAGCAGTCGGCCTCCTTGAGCGCCAGCACGTCGTTGACGCCGTCGCCCGTCATGGCCACGGTGTGCTCGCGGCGCTTGAGCGCCTGCACGAGCTCGCGCTTCTGCTGCGGGGTCACACGACCAAAGACATGGTAGCGGTCCACTGCGGCATCGAGCTTGGCCGGCGTATCGAGCGTCGTGGCGTCCACATAAGCGTCCGCCCCCGGCACGCCCACCACGCGTGCGATCGACGACACCGTACGCGGGTCGTCGCCACTGATCACGTTGAGGGTCACGCCCTGCTCGTTAAAGTAGCCGATGGTCTCGGCCGCCGAGGTACGAATCTCGTCGCGGATGGTCACAAAGCCCACGGGCTCGGCCTCGCCCACCATATCGCCATCGGGCGTAAAGCCGTCCACGAGCGCCACCACGAGCACGCGGCAGGTATCAGCAAGCTCGGCGACACGGTTCTCGAACTGGGCAAACGCACGATCAGAGAGCACAAACTGCGCCGCACCCATCACATATGAGCCCTGTGCAAACGACGCGCCGCTCCACTTTTTGGAAGACGAGAACGGAATGACCGACAGCGGCTCGGACACCTCGACCGGACGGTCGGCGTAATAGTTGAGCAGCGCCTGACAGGTCTCGTTGGCATCGGCCGAGGTCGCACGTGCGACGTTAGCCAGCGCAAAATCGAGCACCGTGGTATCGACGGGAACGGCGGCGTCGCCCTCCCCCGCACCCATGCCAAAGCCCTCGATCGGCAGCGGATACGTGCCCTCGACCTCCATGCGACCCGACGTGATGGTGCCCGTCTTGTCCAAGCACAGCACGTCGACGCGCGCGAGCGTCTCAATGCAGTAGAGCTGCTGCGCGAGTACCTTGCGGCGGGCCAGGCGCACCGTGGCGATAGCGAGCACCGACGAGGTCAGCAGCACCAGGCCTTGCGGGATCATGCCCAGCAGGGCGCCCACCGTGGACAGCAGCGCCGACGAAGGCACATGACCAGCCAACAGCTCGGAGAAGCACCACGAAAGCGCGCTATTGCCTGGGGTTCCCGCGGCATCCCACAGCTCGCTCACGCTCGAGGCAAACAACGCCAAACCGAGCGGGATCATGATGATGCTCGCAAAGCGCACGATGGCGTTAAGCGCGTTCATGATCTCGGAATTGACCTTTTTGACGTACTTGGCCTCGTTATTAATTTTGGCCACGTAGTTGTCGGCGCCAACATGGATCACGCGGGCGCGCAGCAGGCCCGAGTCGATAAAGCTGCCGCTCATGAGCTCGGAGCCGGGCTGCTTTTTGATGAGGTCACTCTCGCCCGTCAGCAGGCTCTCATTCACGAGCGCCTCGCCCGACACCACCACGGCGTCGGCCGGAATCTGGTCGCCGCGCCCCAGACGAATGATGTCGTCGAGCACGATCTGGTCCAGGTCGAGCTCCACCTCGGCACCATCGCGCACCGCGATGGCCTTCTTGGAGGTCAGCAGCGTGAGCTTGTCGACCATCTTCTTGGAGCGCATGGACTGAATGACGCCAATGGCGGTATTGAGGAACACCACGAACAGGAACGTCAGGTTCTTAAACGAACCGGTCAAAATGACCAGGAACGCCAAGATCACGTTGATCAAATTGAACAGCGTGCAGAGGTTCTCGATGATGAGCTCTTTAACCGACTTGGTCTTGAGCTCCATGTTGCGGTTGATCTTACCGGCGGCGATGCGCTCCTCGACCTCGGCGGTCGAGAGTCCGCGCTCGATATCCGTTGCTGCCATACCACGTCCCATCACGTCGCATAGGTATAAGAAAAACCGCCCGGACCATGCGAGGTTCGGACGGTCTTACGTTCGATGGTGCCCCATGTTGGATTCGAACCAACGGCCTTCTGCTCCGGAGGCAGACGCTCTAATCCCCTGAGCTAATAGGGCCAACGTCTGGCATTATACCCAAGAGCGCCACGGGCTAACAAAATAAAAGAAAAAGCTTTGCAATTCCGTGGGAGACGCAGCGCAACGGCTCACTTTAGAAGGCAAAAGCGAATCAGATAGTATAAACTCTCATGCACCATATATACACGGCTCGCGATGCGGGCCGTTTTTGCAAAGGTTATTCATCGAGGTGAGAGGCACACCATGATTGCAATTTTAAAGCAGAGCGCCAGCGACGAGGCCGTCAGCCACATCGTCAGCTGGATTGAGAAGAAGGGTCTCAAGACCGACGTCTCACGCGGCGAGAACGAGACCATCATCGGCCTGGTGGGCGACACGACCAAGATCGACCCGTTCCTGCTCGAGTCTATGGATGTCGTCGAGCGCGTGCAGCGCGTCTCCGAGCCTTTTAAGCGCGCCAACCGCAAGTTCCACCCCGAGGACTCCGTCATCGACTGCGGCCACGGCGTCAAGATCGGCGGCGACCAGTTCCAGGTCATCGCCGGCCCGTGCTCCGTCGAGGGCGAGAACCTCATCCGCATCGCCCGCCGCGTAAAGGCCGCCGGCGCCACGATGCTGCGCGGCGGCGCCTACAAGCCCCGCACCTCCCCGTACGCCTACCAGGGCATGGGCCCCGCCGGCCTGGACCTGCTGTGCGAGGCATCCGCCGAGCTCGACATGCCGATCGTCACCGAGATCATGGACCCGCGCGACGTGCAGGTCTTCCTGGACAAGAAGATCGACGTCATGCAGATCGGCGCCCGCAACGCCCAGAACTTCCCTCTGCTCAAAGAGGTCGGCAAGACCAAGACCCCGGTCCTGCTCAAGCGCGGCATGTCCGGCACGATCGACGAGCTGCTCATGGCCGCCGAGTACATCATGAGCGAGGGCAACGACAACGTCATCCTGTGCGAGCGCGGCATCCGCACCTTCGAGACCCGCACCCGCAACACCTTCGACCTCAACGCCGTGCCGGTGCTGCACCACCTTTCGCACCTGCCCGTTGTCGCCGACCCCAGCCACGCCACCGGCTACACCCGCTACGTTGAGCCCATGGCGCTCGCCGCGACCGCCTGCGGTGCCAACGGCCTGGAGATCGAGGTCCACGACGAGCCGAGCCGCGCCTGGTCCGACGGCGCCCAGGCCCTCACCCCCGATCAGTTCGACGACACCATGCGCCGCATCCGAGCCATCCGCGAGGTCGTCTGCCAAGAGACCATGGAGTAACCCATGGGTACGGTGAGAAACGCGCGCGTCAACCAGGGCGGCCCCAAGTGCGCCGGCATCGTGGGCCTGGGCCTCATCGGCGGCAGCTTTGCCCGCGGCTATGCGCAGGCGGGCGTCCGCGTGCTGGCCTGGGACCCCGATGACGATGTCATGACGGCCGCCAGCATGGGCACCGTTGCCGGCGAGCTCAACGACAAGACACTCGGCGAATGCGACATCATCGTCCTGGCTTGCTACCCCGAAGCCTGCATCGAGTGGCTCGAGGCGCACGCCCAGGCGCTCGCCGACGCCACCGACACCGAGGCCATCATGGGCCCCGTGGTGATCGACACGGTGGGCGTCAAGGGCATCGTGTGCGAGCGCGCCTTTGAGCTTGCCCGCGAGCACGGCTTTTACTTTGTGGGCGCGCACCCCATGGCGGGTACGCAGTACTCGGGCTATGCGCACTCCCGCGCCGACCTGTTCCAGGGCGCGCCGCTCGTGCTCGTGCCGCCCGCGGTGGACGACGCGCTCAAGCTGGAACTTTTGGGCCAGGTGCGCGAGATGGTACGCCCCTTGGGCTTTGGCAAGTTCAGCGTGACCACCGCAGCCGAGCACGACCGCGTCATCGCCTTCACGAGCCAGCTTGCGCACGTGGTATCCAACGCCTACGTCAAGAGCCCCACTGCCCAGGTCCACCACGGCTTTTCGGCCGGTAGCTACCGCGATCTCACCCGCGTGGCGCACCTCAACCCGCAAATGTGGTCCGAGCTCATGATCGACGACGCCGACGCGCTCGCCTTCGAGATCGACCATCTGATCGAGTCGCTTGGCGCCTACAGCCGTGCACTCAAGGACCGCGACCAGCGCTATCTGGAGAATCTCCTTGCCGAGGGCGACCGCATTAAGCGCGCACTCGACGACGAGGCCTCCCACTAGACCACCTATCACGCCAGGTCGAAAGGACCGAAGCTTATGGCGATTACCATCGATATCGACACCGCACGCCCCTACCAGGTGCATGTGGGCACGTTTTTGCTGGAGCAGGCAGGTCCGCTCGTCCGCACCACCGCCGGCGGCACCCGCGCCGTCATCGTGACGGACACCAACGTGGGCCCGCTCTACCAGATGCCCGTTAAGCAGAGCCTGGAGGCGTCAGGCTACGAGGTGAGCATCTGCACCTTCGAGGCCGGCGAGGCCCATAAGCGCGCCGAGACCTACGTTGCCATTTTGGAGTTTGTGGCCGAGTATGAGCTTTCGCGCTCTGACGTGATCGTGGCGCTCGGCGGTGGCGTTGTGGGCGACGTGGCCGGCTTTGTGGCGGCCACTTACATGCGCGGCTGCAAGTTTGTGCAGATCCCGACGAGCCTGCTCGCCATGGTGGATTCGTCGGTCGGCGGCAAGACGGCCATCGACCTGGCTGCCGGCAAGAACCTGGCCGGTGCCTTTTGGCAGCCGAGTGTTGTTATCGCCGATGTTGGATGCCTTGCCACCCTCACGCCCGAGCAGTTCGCCGACGGCTGCGGCGAGGTCGTCAAGCACGCCGTGATCGCCGACCCGGAGCTTTTCGCCGAGCTGGAGAAGACCCCGCTCACGCTGGAGCTGCTCAACCGCGATGTGGCCCGCGTAGCGCTCATCATCGCCCGCAATATCGACATCAAGCGCGCCGTGGTCGTCGCCGACGAGCGCGAAACCAACCAGCGCAAGCTGCTCAACTTTGGACACAGCGCCGGGCACGCCGTCGAAGCCTGCGAGCACTTTGAGCTGGGACATGGCAACTGCGTGTCGATCGGCATGGGCATCATCACGCGCGCCGCGGCGATGCATGGCATCTGCGATGCTGCACTGCCCGGTCGTATTGAGGAGCTCTGCGCCCGCCATGGCCTCAAGACCCGCTGCGACCTAGATGCCGATGCCGTTTTTTCCGAGGCACTCCACGACAAGAAGCGCGCGGGCGACACCATCGACCTTGTGATTCCGCACGGCATTGGCCGCTGCAGCATCGACCGCACGCCGCTTTCCACTTTCCACGAACTCATTGCCGAGGGCCTCGGCCAGAAGGGAGACGCATCCGCATGCTAGCCCGCATCACCCCGTCCCCGCTCAAGGGCACCGTTCCCGCCATCGCGTCCAAGTCGATGGCGCACCGCCTCATCATCTGCGCCGCGCTTGCCAACGGCGAGACGCACGTCGCCTGCAACACCACCTGCGCCGACATCGAGGCTACGGTGCGTTGCCTTACGGCCCTGGGCGCCCGCATCGAGACCGTCGAGGACGGCTTCCAGGTCCACCCCACCATGAAGAGTGTTGAGTTTGGCCTGCTCAAGGCCCTTGCCGGCGGCACGCTCGACTGCGGTGAAAGTGGCTCCACGCTGCGCTTTATGCTGCCTGTCGCCTGCGCGCTGGGTGCGGATGCCACCTTCGTGGGTCAGGGACGCTTGGGTGCACGCCCACTCTCCCCGCTTTCCGACGAGATCATCGCCGCCGGCTGCGACCTACAGGGTCTGGGCGGTTTTCCGCTCAAGACGAGCGGCCGCATGCGCCCGGGCACCTTTGTGCTTCCGGGCAACGTGAGCTCGCAGTACATCTCGGGCCTGCTGTTGGCAGCTCCGCTGCTGGCCCAGCCCTCCTGCGTGCAGGTAACCGGCCTTATTGAGAGCCGCCCCTACATCAACCTGACGATCCAGGCCATGAAGGCCTTCGGCGTCGAGGTCAACGTCGAGCGTATTCCCGCCAGGGACGGCCAGCCCGAGGTCACGAACTTCCGCGTGAGCAGCGGCTCGTACCGCACGCCCGGCAATGTGGCTGTCGAGGGCGACTGGTCCAACGCCGCCTTTTGGCTGTGCGCCGGCGCCATTGGCTCCGACCCCATCACCGTCGAGGGTGTGTCGCTTAGCTCGGCCCAGGGTGATCGCAACGTGCTTGCCGCGCTCTCGCGCTTCGGCGCCCGCATCGTGCGCTCCACCAACGCCGCCACTGTGCAGTCCGACAAGCTCGCCAGCTTTGAGATGAGCGCCCACGACATCCCCGACCTCGTGCCCGTTATCTCTGCCGTGGCATCGCTGGCGCAAGGCCGCACGTTCATCCGCGATTGCGCCCGCCTGCGCATCAAGGAATCCGACCGTCTGGCCACGACCACCCGCGAGCTCACCGCACTGGGCGCGCAGATACGCATTGCCGGCGACGACCTCATCATCAAGGGAGTCGACGCCTTTACCGGCGGCGAGGTCGATTCGCACAACGACCACCGTATCGCCATGATGGCCACCATCGCCGCGAGCCGTGCCACCGGCGAGGTCGTGATCCACGGCGCCGAGGCCGTCAACAAGTCCTATCCCGATTTCTTCGACCACTACCGCCTGCTGGGCGGCAAGGTCACACTCGAGGAGGAATAGCATGTCCTCGACCTTTGGCAACGTCTTGCACTTAAGCATCTTCGGCCAGTCGCACTCCCCCGCCATCGGCTGCTCCCTCGATGGCATCCCGGCGGGCATCGCTGTTGACCAGGAGCGGCTGCAGGCCTTCCTTGACCGTCGTGCCCCCGGTCGCGACGAGACCGCGACCAAACGCCGCGAGGCCGACGCCGCCCACATCATCGCCGGTGTGGTCGATGGACATACCACGGGAGCACCCATCGCCGCGATTATCGAGAACACCAACACGCGCTCAAAGGACTATTCCGAGCTGCGCCGCAAGCCCCGCCCCGGACACGCGGATTTTCCGGCGCGCGTGAAGTATCACAACATGCACGATGTCGCTGGTGGCGGGCATTTCTCCGGCCGCCTGACGGCACCCCTGTGTATCGCCGGCGGCATTGCGCTGCAGGCACTCGAGGCCCGCGGCATTAACGTGATGGCGCACGTCGCGCAGATCGGCGGCATCTCCGACCTGCCGATGGACGATATGGTCTATCGCGAGGCCGACCGCAAGGCGATCCTAACGAACGATCTTCCTTGCATTGACGCCGCCGCAGCCGGCCGCATGCGTGAGGAGATCCTAGCCGCGCGCGACGAACTCGACAGCATCGGCGGCATCGTGGAGTGCGGCATTTACGGGCTTCCCGCAGGCATCGGCGACCCCATGTTCGACGGCATCGAGAACCGCATCGCGCAGATCGCGTTTGGCATTCCCGCCGTAAAGGGCGTGGAGTTTGGCATGGGCTTTGCCGTGGCCGCCATGCGCGGCAGCGAGAACAATGATCCGTATCGCATCGATGCCGAGACCGGCGAGATCGAGGTCGAGTCCAACAACGCCGGCGGCATCCTGGGCGGTATTTCGACCGGCGCGCCCGTCATGTGGCGCATGGCCGTAAAGCCGACGCCCTCCATTGGCCGCGAGCAGCAGACGGTGGACATGGACGCTATGGAAAATGCCGAGCTCTCGGTCCACGGCCGCCACGATCCCTGCATCGTCCCCCGAGCTGTCCCCGTAGCCGAGGCAGCCGCCGCCCTTGCCATCTGGGACGCCCTCCTCGAAGACGCCGCCCAGCGCTAACTACCCACCCCTCAACATCCCCCGACACGTGAAAGGGGCCTCCATGGACCTTGCCGATATTCGCCAGACCATCGATGGCATCGACACCACGCTCCTCAACAGCTTTGTCGAGCGCATGGACATTGCCACCGAGGTCGCCAAGTCAAAAATCGAGATGGGCAAGGCCGTCTTCGACCCCGCCCGCGAGCGCTCCAAGCTCAACAGCCTCGCCAGCCGCGCGCCCGAGCGCCACGAGGCGCAGACCATCACCCTGTTCCGTCTCCTCATGAGCATGAGTAAGGCCGAGCAGCAGCGCTGCATCAACGAGCTCAAAGGCATCACGGTGTCGCAAAAGGCCCATGCCACGGCCGCAGCCTTTGACACACCCTTCCCCCAGACGGCCACCGTCGCCTGCCAGGGCGTCGAAGGCGCCTACAGCCAGATCGCCGCGTGCAAGCTCTTCGACGTGCCCGACATCGCGTTTTTCGAGACCTTCGAAGGCGTTATGCGCGCCGTACGCGACGGCTTTTGCGAGTTTGGCGTGCTGCCCATCGAAAACTCCACCGCAGGCTCGGTCAACGCCGTCTACGACCTGCTCGCCCAGTTCGACTTCCACATTGTGCGCTCGCTGCGCCTCAAGATCGATCATAACCTGCTCGTCAAGCCCGGCACCAAGCTCGCAGACGTGCGCGAGGTCTACAGCCATGGCCAGGCCATCGCCCAGTGCGCCGGCTTTATCGAGGCCCACGGCCTGCACGCCACCAAGTACCCCAACACGGCCATGTCGGCCGAGATGGTCGCCAACTCCGAGCGCACCGATGTCGCCGCCATCGCCTCGCGCAGCTGTGCGGCACTCTACGGCCTGGAGGTGCTGGAACCCAACATCCAAGACTCGGACAACAACTATACGCGTTTTGTCGTCATCAGTCGCGAGCCGCGCGTCTACCCCGGCGCCAACCGTACCTCGCTCATGATCACCACAGCCAACGAGCCGGGCGCCCTTTACCGCGTACTCGAGCGCTTCTATGCGCTCAACATCAACCTCATTAAGCTCGAAAGCCGTCCCATCCCCGGGCACGACTTTGAGTTTATGTTCTACTTTGACCTGGACTGCCCCTTTGGTAGCAAGGCCCTCGACGACCTGCTCGATTCCATCGACGACGTGTGCGAGAGCTTCACCTACTTTGGCAGCTACACGGAGGTGCTCTAGATGACCGATGTCGCCGCAACCCGCCCCTACGGCGTGCTGGGCCGCGTGCTGAGCCACAGCTACACCCCGACCATCTACAAAGAGCTCGCGGGGCTGGAGTACGTGCGATTTGAGCGCGAGCCCGAGGATCTTGAGGCTTTTATGACGGGCGACGAATGGGAGGGCACCAACGTGACCATCCCCTACAAGCGCGTTGTCATGGAATACCTGGACGAGCTGAGTCCGCTGGCCGAGCGCATGGGCAACGTCAACACCATCACACGCCTGCCTGACGGCCGTCTACGTGGCGACAACACCGACTACTTTGGTTTTCAGTGTCTAGTCGAGGAGTTAGGCGTAGAGGTTGCCAGCAAAAAGGTCCTCGTGCTCGGAGCCACTGGAGGCGCGGGCACTACGGCCAGCATGGTACTCGGCGATCTGGGCGCCGTCGTTGTACCCGTGGGTCGCACGAGCGAGGTCAACTATGGCAACATCGCACAGCAGTCCGACGCCGCCCTGCTCGTCAACTGCACGCCCGCCGGCATGTTCCCCCACTGTCCCGATGCCCCCTGCACGCTCGAGGGGCTCAATGCGCTCGAGGGCGTCATCGACATCGTCTACAACCCCGCCCGCACGGGCCTGATGCTCGAGGCCGAGCGCCGCGGCATCCCCTGCATCGGCGGCCTGCTCATGCTTGTGGCCCAGGCGGCACAGGCTGTCGAGCGCTATACCGGCCAGATTACCCCGCGCGAGCGCATTCTGGACGTAACGGAGCGTCTGTCCCGCCGCGAACAGAACATCGCGCTGATCGGCATGCCGGGCTCGGGCAAGACCCGCGTGGGTGAGCAGATTGCCCTGCTCACGGGTCGCGAGCACATCGACTTGGACGCCGCGCTTGAGGAGCGCCTGGGGATGCCCTGCGCCGACTTTATCGTCGAGCGCGGCGAGGCAGCCTTCCGCGAGCAGGAGACGGCGGAGCTGGCCGACATCTCCAAGCGCAGCGGCCTGGTGCTTTCCACGGGCGGCGGCGTGGTCACACGCGACGAGAACTACCCGCTGCTGCACCAGAACAGCCAGATCGTGATGCTCAACCGCAAGCTCGACGAACTCGCCCATAAGGGTCGCCCCATCACCGCCCGCGATGGCATCGATAAGCTCGCCGAGCAGCGCATGCCGCGCTACCGCGCCTGGGCCGACTACATCATCGACTCACGCGACTGCGCCGCCAAAACCGCGGCCGCCATCGTCGAGACCCTCTAACCTGCCAAAAAGGGACAGGTTTATTTTGGCAGGTTTTATCTGGGCAAACGCCGAAGATCGCAAGACCAGCCACGCCAACCAACTGCAAAGGAAGCAACCATGAAGGCACTCGTCATCAACGGCCCCAACCTCAACATGCTCGGCATTCGCGAGCCGGGCATCTACGGAAGCGACAACTACGACCGCTTGGTCCAGATCTGCCAGGAAGCGGGCGCCGCACAAGGCTTCGACAAGGTCGAGGTCTTCCAGTCTAACCACGAAGGCAGCATCGTCGACAAGATCCAGGAGGCCTACGGCAAGGTCGACGGCATCGTCATCAACCCGGCCGCCTACACGCATACGAGCGTGGCAATCCTCGACGCCCTCAAGGCCGTCGCCATCCCCGCCGTCGAGGTCCACATCAGCGCCGTCGAGACCCGCGAGGACTTCCGCCAGGTAAGCTACGCCCGCCTGGCCTGCTTCGCCACCATCACCGGCGAAGGCCTGCAGGGGTATGCCCACGCGTTGGAGCTGCTGAAAGAGCGTCTCGAAAAGTAGCTTCGCGAGCAAATCCATCAACGCCGATTCGCACGCTAATATAGCCAGTGCCGCCAGCAGCAACCTCGCTACTGGCGGCACTTTATTACTAGCATATAATCGTTGCAGTCACACAACGTCTGGAGACGCGCATGTTAAGCATCCATCTGGGGGATTACCCCGGTTCTATCTACGATACCGAAACCTATTTTAGGAACTCATACTTGGACTCATGGTTCGAAGATCCTATGGCCGCACAGATTATTAAAAGCGTGGACGGATCAGAGCTCATCGGCCCCCACAACATCGTAAGCAAGCAGCTGGGCTCAATCACCCCACTCGAACTGTCCGGCGGCGTCAAGACGCTGCTGTTAGTACGCAATCTCCCAAATATGGTGTTCAACGCATCTACCTGCGGAGACAACTGTGCCCGCTGGCTACTCAAGATCGGCAAAGAGCAGGATGTGCTGGTGACCCTTTACCACATCATGAAGTTCCCCTGGAAGAATTTTGAAATCCGCATTGAAAACGATAACCGCATCGTCAGAAACATGCAGGAGTTTGTTGGCGCCACGAATGACTTTTTGGATGTTGATGAGTAATGAAGGGAACGCATACCGTTGTCGTAGAGCGTGCAAAGGTCAAATACACACTCACCTTTAAACGCAACATTTCCTTCATTCGCGGCAACAGCGGCACGGGCAAAACGACGCTTATCTCGATGATTCGCGACTACAACGACCGAGGACCGGAAAGCGGCGTTACACTCAGCTGCGACGTGCCCTGCGAAACGCTTTCCGGCAGACGCTGGAAGCGCGAGCTTTCGATTATCGAGGACTCAATAATCTTTTTAGATGAGGGCAACGAATTTATCTACTCAAAAGACTTCGCAAAAGCCGTTAACGGGTCGTCCAACTATTTTGTTCTGATATCTCGTCGAGACGCCAGCGAGCTCCCCTACAGTGTCGACGAAATCCTAAAGCTGGTAAACACCACGAGTAAAACAATCAATGGTCGAAAGAGCGATAAACGCTTCTACTCGGTAACAAAACCGATATACAGCCACACAGCAAACATGCTTTACCAGGACCTAAATGTTGGATTCGAGGCACCCGACGCCGTAGTTGTTGAGGATAGCAAATCTGGCTATCAATTCTACGACGCTCTTTGCAACCGACTCGGGATCCCCTGCTATACCGCCACCGGCGTTGCGAATCTAAAACGTACGATTCACGAATGTCCCGAGCAAAACATCCTTGCTATTGGAGACGGAGCAGCATTTGGTCCCTACATCGAAAAGGTGCTCGGACAGCGCGTTTACAAGAACGTACGCTTGTTCCTCCCCGAATCATTCGAGTGGACACTCCTGCAATCTGGCCTCATTCCCAGTAACGATATCTTAAAAATCCTCGAGGATCCCTCAAGCTATATCGAAAGCCGCGACTACCTGAGCTGGGAGCGGTTCTTCACCGACGTATTGATCAAGTACTCGGCAGACACTCGCTACGTCTACAAAAAGGCACGGCTCAACGAGCAGTACCTAAAGCCGCAGGCGATGGATGCAGTTGCAAGCGTCTTGCCCGAGTGTCTGAAGGCATAATGGCAGTGGGGAGGACCAACTTGGTCCTCCCCACTTTTAATTACGCCTTCTTGATCACGTACGCCAACCCAATATCGCAGGCACAGCGTACGAATGACGCGAAGAGCCACGATACTGGCAGCGTCATAAACAGAGGCATGGTCTGCCAAGGAATAAACCAATCGACCGCGTGGATTGCAAAGATCGCCAGACTGGCTTGTCCGCAAAACACGAGTCCTCGCTCAAAGGACCCCAAAACCGGCACGTCTTTCAACTTCTCCAACGCCATCGAAACCCAACAGACGCAGTAGCTACCCGCAACAGCAGCAACCGTCGCAACAACAAATCCATCCACGCGGCGGCTCGAAAGCTCAAGCCCACTCAGCGCGGCAAGGACGAGCCAAGCAACACCGGCTCCAATAAACAGCAGAGGCTTGCTCACGCTCGACTCCAGCCCCCTTTGGCGCGCCGTATAACCAATCCACATCAGCAAGACGATATAGCAGCTCAAATCCAAATCGAGCGGCAGGTAAGCACCAAAATAGCGAGACACGCTCAAACCGCAAAAGGCAATCGCGGCACAGACAACGCCCTGCCAAACAACCCCAATCCTGCGGCGATCAAACAGCCGCACGAGCGCATTAAACAGCAGGCGCGACGTAAACAGCGCCGCCAAAAACCATGCCATGCTAACGGCGGTAACGCCAAACCCAGGCACATCAACGCCCGAGGCAAACACAAGCGTCTTAAGCCCCGCAACCAGCGTACCGCTTGTCAAAGGAGCGCCGCTCATTAAGAACGTCGGCACCTGCCACGCCAGTGCAAGAACCACATACGGCACCAGCAGGCGCGACACCGAACCACTCAGCAGCTCGCGCCACGGCTTCGGCCTAAACGTATACCCGGCAAGAATAAAGAACACCGGCATGTGAAACGAGAAGATCGCGTGCCGCAAGGGAGAGGGATTTGGAACGGTGTGCCCCACAATGACCAGAATAATTGCGATCCCCTTTGCAATATCAATCCAGTCGAGCCTTTTGCTTCCCATTGCGAACCCTTCAAAACCGCAGCACACAAGATGAAAAAAGCCCAGACCACCTAGCGGTCCGGGCTTAATAAACGATGGTGCTCCATGGCGGATTCGAACCGTCGACCTTGGGATTAGAAGTCCCCTGCTCTATCCAACTGAGCTAATGGAGCAAATAACCGCACGCCCAAGCAAGCGCAAGCCTGTCAGGCGCAAGTAATTATAACCTAGTTGAACTGCTCGCGATACGCCTTGCAGACCTCATCGACCGGGCCGTCCATGCGAAGGTCACCCTTCTCGATCCAAACGGCACGCTGGCAGATGCGCTCAACCTGCTCCATGGAGTGCGAAACGAACAGAACCGTCACGTCACCGCTCTGGATAAAGTGCTGGATGCGGGCCTCGCACTTCTGCTGGAAGAACACATCACCGACGGACAGCGTCTCGTCAACGATCAGAATATCGGGCTCGGTAATCGTCGCGATTGCAAAGGCGACACGCGCCACCATGCCCGAGGAGAAGTTCTTAAGCGGCATATCGACAAAGTTCTGCAGCTCAGCGAACTCGATAATGCCGTCAAAGTTGGCGTCGATGAACTCCTTGGTATAGCCGAGCAGGGCACCGTTCAGATAGATGTTCTCGCGGGCGGTCAGCTCGGGGTCAAAGCCGGCACCAAGCTCAATCAGAGGCGCAATATTACCGTGCACCTTAACGCTGCCCTCGCTAGGCTCAAGCACGCCAGCGATAATCTTGAGCATCGTAGACTTGCCGGAGCCATTGGTGCCGACCAGACCCACGACCTCGCCACGATGAATATCAAACGAGATATGCTTGAGCGCCCTAAACTCCTCAAAGAACAGCTCGTGCTTGGCAAGCTTGATGAAGTACTCCTTGAGGTTGGTCAGCGACTCGGACGCCATGTTAAAGATCATGGTGACGTCGTCGACCTCGACAGCCAGAGGCTGCTCGCTGTAATCAACATCAGATTCAGTCATCACAGCACTCCTTAGATGTAGAGGATGAACTTGCGCTCGGACTTATGGAACACGGTATAGCCAATAACAAGCGCAAGAACCGCCCAAGCAACGCACATACCAAACGTCATAAGCGAGGGCGTAGTCTGGAACAGGAAGATATCGCGCATAAACTGCAGGTAGTTATACATGGGATTCGCATAGACCAGAATGCGCACGAGATGCGGCATTTGCGCAACGAAGTCGGTCGTCCAGAAAATAGGCGTGATGTAAGTCCACGCCGTAATGACGACGCTCCACAGATGCATGACATCGCGGAAGAAGACCGTGAGGGCGGAGAGCATCATGCCCAGGCCCATGCAGAAGCACATAAGCAGCAGTAGGCAGACCGGCAGCAGAATCAGGTGCCAAGAAGGCATAACGTGGAACCACAGCATTACGATGGCAACGGCGACCAGCGAGAAGGCAAAGTTAACCAGCGAGAAGAGCACCTTCTGTACTGGGAAGACCCAGCGGTGCACCTTAACCTTCTTGAGCAGCGGGGCAGCACCCACGATCGACGTCAGGGCCTGGTTCGTAGACTCGGACATGACGGCAAAGGTGACGTTACCCACGATCAAGTACAGCGGGTACATCTCGGGCGTAATTGAGCCATTGCGGCCCTGGGCGAAAATCGTCGAGAACACGATGGCCATGACGATCATCATCAGCAGCGGGTTGAGCACCGACCATGCGACGCCCAGAACGCTACGGCGATACTTGATCTTAAAATCCTTGGTAACCAGCTGACGAAGGATAAACGCGTCCTTCTCAAATTCGTTCTTAGCAAACGTCGCAGGCAGACTGCGAGCTTCTTGTTGCTTTGTCTGATCCGACACGGATGCAACTCCTTTACTCGTAATCGTTGACAAACGAACAGTATAGACCCGACGGCCATGCAAACGATTCGCGCAACAAAACTGGAGAACTAACCCACATCTTAGGATGACAAGCCCAAACGGCTATACTTTCAAGGATTGATTGTATAAGGAGCATTGAGTGAATTCTAAATCCATCGCCGTCATCATCCCTTGCTACAACGAAGCGCTCACGATTGGTAAGGTCATCGACGACTTTCACCGCGAGCTTCCGCAAGCGACGGTCTATGTCTATGACAACAACTCGTCGGACGATACCTCACGCATCGCCACCGAGCACGGCGCCACGGTCCGCTTTGAACCCCGTCAGGGAAAGGGCAACGTGTGCCGCCAGATGTTTCGCGACATCGACGCCGATTGCTACCTGATGGTCGACGGAGACGACACCTACCCCGCCGAGGCGGCCAAAGCCCTCTGCGAGCCCATCCTTAACGGCACGGCCGATATGACCGTAGGCGACCGCCTTTCCAACGGCACCTACGCCGAGGAGAACAAGCGCGCATTCCACGGCTTTGGCAACAATCTGGTCCGCACCATGATCAAGTGGATCTATGGTTACAGCTTCGATGACGTCATGACCGGCTACCGCGCCATGAGCCGCCCGTTCGTTAAAACCTTCCCTGTGCTTTCCGAGGGCTTCCAAATCGAAACCGAGCTCTCGATCCACGCCGTCGACCACCGTTGGCGCATCAAAGATGTGCCCATCGAGTACCGCGACCGTCCGGAAGGCTCCGAGTCCAAGCTCAATACCGTGAGCGACGGCATTAAAGTCGTCGCGATGATCGGCACGCTGTTCAAGGACTACCGCCCGCTGAAGTTCTTCAGCCTCGTCGCGCTTCTGTTTGCGGTAATCGGCCTTGCCCTGGGCATGCCCATCGTTGTCGAGTATTTCCAGACCGGTCTGGTCCCGCGCTTCCCCACCGCCATACTCGCCGCGTCGTTTATGTTCCTGTGCGGTCTGAGCCTTGCGACCGGATTCATCCTGGATTCCGTGGCAAAGGTCGAAAAAAAGCAGTGGGAGGTCAACGTGTACAGCAAGTACGTCTACGACGACCAGCCCTGCCACCCTACTTCCAAGCCAAGCGAGAGGTAAACCACCATGCCGCTCATCTCCATCGTCGTGCCGTGCTACAACGAGCAGGAATCACTTCCAATCTTTCTCAAAGAGCTCGATGGCGTCGTTCGCATCATGACCCAGCAAAACCCCGGCATCTCCTTTGAGGCCGTTCTCATCGACGATGGCTCGGCAGACAAAACGCTTACCGTCATGAAAACAGAAGCCGCGGCGGCGCATCCATACGCCATCCGCTGGCACTCTTTCTCGCGCAACTTTGGCAAGGAGGCGGCACTATTCGCCGGACTCCAGCACGCAAAGGGCGACTATGTCGCCACCATGGATGCCGACATGCAAGACCCGCCCTCGCTCCTGCCGCAGATGTACGAGATCTTGCAGACCGAAAACTACGATAACGTCGCCACACGCAGGACCACCCGCGAAGGCGAGCCTCCCATCAGGTCTTTCTGTGCCCGTATGTTCTACAAGATCATCAACCGCATTTCCAAGGCCGACATCGTCGACGGAGCACGCGATTTTAGGCTCATGAAGCGACCTATGGTCAACGCCATCATCTCCATGGGCGAATACAACCGATTCTCCAAGGGCATTTACGGCTGGGTCGGCTTCAAGACCAAATGGCTCCCCTACGTAAACGTCAACCGCGTGGCCGGCGAGACCAAATGGAGCTTTTGGTCGCTGCTCCTCTATTCCATCGACGGCATCGTCGCGTTTTCCACGGCGCCACTCTCCCTCGCCGCCCTCACTGGTATCGTCTTCTGTCTCATCGCTATTCTGGGATTCGTCGTCATCCTAGTAAAGACGCTTGTTTGGGGCGACCCCGTCGGCGGATGGCCGTCGCTCGCCTGCCTCATAACGCTGTTTGGCGGCATGCAGCTCCTGTGCCTGGGAATCATTGGCGAGTACCTGGCAAAAGCCTACTTGGAGGCCAAGCGCCGCCCCATCTATATCATCCGAGAGTCCAACGAGGAATCTGATGACACGGCCCAATAACAGCACGCTCAAGAATGTGGCGTTCTACGCCGCCTGCTTCACGTTTTCCGTCGCACTCTTTGTCGCACTTGCAGCGGCAGGGCATGTCTACCCCTTTGGCGACAACTCGTTTCTCACCAACGATCTCAAATACCAATACATCGACTTCTTCGCGTGGTTTCGCCGCGTCCTTTTAGGAGAGGCAAACCTTCGCTATTCCTTCTCGCAAGGACTCGGCATGAACACATGGGGGCTCTATAGCTACTACCTCGCCAGCCCCTTCAACCTGCTCTGCGCGCTGTTTCCCGCAGACAAGCTGACGCTCTTCATATTTGCCATAACCGCGCTCAAACTGGGCTGCATCCACATCAGCAGCGCTTGGTATGTGCAAAAGCGCTTTGACCTGTCCAAGCCCGCCGCATTCCTGCTTTCCCTCTCGTTCACGTTTTGCAGCTGGACCATCAGCAACCTGCGCAACCCTCTCTGGATCGATTGCCTCATCCTGCTGCCCATCTGCGCCTACGGATGCCACGAGCTCATCCGCAAGCGGCGCATGATCCGCCTCGTCATCGCAACCGCGCTCAATGTCATGTTCTGCTGGTATACGGCCTACATCAGCATCCTGTTCCTCTGCATCTTCGTATTGATCGAATTTGTCGATTATGTTGCAGAAAAAGGATTTAGCTGGAAGCTCATGCTCGATCGGGCCCTGCGATTCGCCGGGGCCATCGCGCTTGGACTGCTTCTGTCCGCCTGGACCTTTTTGCCGACCATCCTTGCCATGTCCAAGGGCGGTCCCGTTCTAGCACTCGGCCCCCTACTTAAAACCAGCCTCAAGTCGGTCATCAGGGGCTTTCTTCCCTGCATGTGGGTAAGCAACGAAAGCACGCCGCAGTTCTATTGCGGCACCATCATTATGCTGCTTGCGGTGAGCCTGCTGGTTAACCGCACGGTTTCAATCAAGACGCGCATCGCAACACTCGTCGTCACGATAATCCTGGTTGCAAGCTCCGTTTTGAGCCCGCTCGAGTACATCTGGTGCGGCATGCGCGTTCCCAACGGCTTCTACTCGCGCACGGCTTTTTTGCTGAGCTTCTTTGCGCTGTGGGCTGCGGGCTATACCCTGCAGATCCTCAAGGATCAACCTAAATTGCGCCAAGCCTATCGCCCCGCCGTCATCTTGCCACTCCTGGCACTAACCGCCATTGAGTTGTTTGCCAACGCCCATGTCATTTGGAATCAGCTGTACGTAGGCTATTCCGAAGAAGCCAACAGCACCTATGTCGCCACCGCAACCGACACGATCACGGCCATTCAAGACCAGACTTCGGCGTCGTTCTATCGCATTGACCGCACGACCGCACGCGTCGACAGCGCCGCCCTCAACGAAGGCCTGGCGCTTGGGTACAACCAGTTGTCTTCGTATTCGTCTGCCAACAACCCGCAGGCCATCGCACTGCTCAACTCCCTTGGATACAGCAGCGTCGGCGAATTCTCGACCCGTTATGCCGAACCCATTCTCGCCGTCGATGCCCTACTGGGAGTCAAGTATGCCATTCCCGAGAACGCGCCTGCGGGATACGTTTTAGCCAAGATGAATCAGGCCGACTCCACAAGCGCAGTGTACGAGAACCCCTATGCGCTCAGCATTGGCGTCGCAGCCTCAAGCGATATCCAAAACAGCACGCTGAAGAGCGAGAACCCCTTCGAAAAGCAAAACGAACTCTACAGCAAAATCCTAGGCCGCGAGGTCAATCTCTATACCAAGATCGAGGCCACGAGCACTGAGAATAGCGATAGCATAAAGCAATGGAGCGTTACTGTACCGGCAAGCTCCATCGGATACCTCTACATTAACAAAGATGCGACCGCCGGCAGTTATTGGCCAGTCACCCTTACCATCGACCAGCGAACGATCACAAACGAGGCCTGGAGATTCGACAATAATATCCGCCAGATTGCGGATGCATCGGACGCCCCGAGCCAGCATACGGTGTCAATCGGAGTCGCAGAGGGCTATACAGACATGCCCCAAGACAATGAGCCGGTCTTTTACGCCCTCAATCTGGACGTTTTCGAGCAGATTATTAGCGAGCTTAAGACGAGCGAGTTTATTCCGACGGTTTTTGAGGACGGAAGAATCGAAGGCGAGTATACCGCCAAGGACGACGGCAACCTGCTGCTGAGCGTTCCGTACGAAGAGGGCTGGAACGTAACGGTAAACGGAACCGCCGCAGAACTAACGCCCGCCGCCGATAAGGGCTTGTCATCCCTGAACATGCAGAAAGGCGCGAATAGAATCGTGATGACCTACAAGACTCCGGGCGCCCTTGCGGGGCTTGCAGTGAGTCTGGCGACCTCCGCCCTTGTTGCAGCGGGGCTATTCACCAGGCATAAGAAAAGCCGCCGTTAACAAGCGGCGGCTTTTACTCTCGAAAAGTTAATAGCGGCTAGAGCGTCTTGATGTACTCCCCCAGCTCTTCCTCCCAGTCGGGCATGTGGAACCCGACCGACTCGAGCTTGGACAGGTCGAGCGCGGAGTGGACCGGACGCGGGGCGACGGGGCCTTCGGCGCTCGCGTAGTAGTCGGCGGTCGATACCGGCACGACCTTCTCCCCGTTGCCGTTGGCGGCCTCGAAGACGGCGCGGGCGATATCGGCCCAGCTCTTCACGGTGCCGGATCCGGTGCAGTCGTAGGTGCCGTAGGGGGCCTTCGCGTCCAGCACGTGGAAGATCGCCTCGGCCATGTCGCGCGTGAAGGTCAGGCGTCCCAGCTGGTCGTCCACGACGGTGACCTTGTCCAGCTTGTCCTCGGGGTCGGCGACGCGGTCGGAGAGGCCCTTCATGGTCTTGACGAAGTTGTGCCCCTCGCCGATGACCCAGCTGGAGCGCATGATGTAGTGGCGCGGGCACCCGGCCACGGCGATGTCGCCGGCGGCCTTGGTCTGGCCGTAGACAGACAGCGGGGAGAACGGCTCGTCCTCGGTGTGGACCTCCGCGGCGCCGTCGAAGACGTAGTCGGAGGACACGTGGACCAGGGTTATCCCGTGCTCGGCGCAGGTGCGTGCGAGAAGCGCGGGCCCCGTCGCGTTGGCCTTCCAGGCGGTCACGCGGCCCTCGGGGGCCTCCGCCTTATCAACAGCCGTGTAGGCGCCGCAGTTGATGACGGCGCCGTAGAGCGACCAGTCGTACCGCGAATAGGCGTCCGGGTCGGACATGTCGAAGGTGTCGATGTCGCAGAAGTCGAAGTCCTTGGCGACCCCGCGCTCCTCGGCGAGGGCGTGCACGGCGTGCCCCAGTTGGCCGTCGCAGCCGGTTACGAGGGTGCGCTTCGGCGCCATGGGGACGACGTCCTTGAGCATCGGGTGGTTGAGGTCGGCCTCGGATACGGTGGCCTCGTCGAGAGGGATCGGCCACTCGATGGCGAGCTCGGGGTCGGCGAGGTTCACGAAGGTGTAGGTCCTCTTCAGCTCGAGCGACCAGTGGGCGTCCACCAGGTAGGTGTAGGCGGTGCCGTCCTCGAGCGCCTGGAAGGAGTTGCCCACGCCGCGCGGGACGTAGATGGCCTTGCTCGGGTCCAGGGTGCAGGTGAACACCTTGCCGTAGGTGGCGCTGCCCTCGCGCAGGTCGACCCAGGCGCCGAAGACCGAGCCGCGGGCGACCGAGATGAACTTGTCCCAGGGCTCCGCGTGGATGCCGCGGGTGACGCCGCGGCTGTCGTTGTAGGAGACGTTGTTCTGGACGACGCGGAGGTCCGGGATGCCGAGTTCGGTCATCTTGGCGCGCTGCCAGTTCTCCTTGAACCAGCCGCGCGAGTCGCCGTGGACGGCGAGGTCGACGACCTTGAGGCCCTCTATGCCGGTCTCGGCGACGGCAAGTTCCTTCTCGAATGAGATGTCAGCCATGTGGTTAATTCCAATCGTGTTGCGGGCGCCCCTCGCGGTGCCGCAGGATCATCCCCATGCCCTGCGGCACCGCGAGGGGCGCTCGAAAAGGTAAACGTCCGGGAATCCGGGCCTACTGCCCCTGCGCCCTGTAGCGGGCCTCGGTGGCCTCCTTGGCCGGGCGCCACCAGGACTCGTTCTCCACGTACCAGTCGATGGTCTGCTTGAGGCCCTCGGCGAAGTCGGTGTGCGCCGGCCTCCAGCCGAGCTCGCGCTGGAGCTTGGTGGAGTCGATGGCGTAGCGGCGGTCGTGGCCGGGGCGGTCGGCGACCCAGTCGAAGTCCTCGGGGTCGCGCCCCATGGCCTCCAGGATCATGCGCAGGACGGTGATGTTGCTCCTCTCGCCGTCGGCGCCGATGAGGTAGGTCTCCCCCATGCGGCCCTTGGTGAGGATGTCCCAGACGGCCGAGGAGTGGTCCTCGGTGTGGATCCAGTCGCGGACGTTCTCGCCGCGGCCGTAGAGCTTGGGGCGCACGCCGTCGACGATGTTCGAGATCTGCCTGGGGATGAACTTCTCCACGTGCTGGTAGGGGCCGTAGTTGTTGGAGCAGTTGGAGATCGTGGTGCGAAGCCCGTAGGTGCGGGCCCAGGCGCGCACGAGCATGTCGGAGGAAGCCTTGGTGCTCGAGTACGGCGAGGACGGGTGGTACGGCGTCTCCTCGGTGAACTTCGCCGGGTCGTCGAGCGCGAGGTCGCCGTAGACCTCGTCGGTGGAGACGTGGTGGTAGCGGATGCCGTACTTCCTCACGGCCTCCAGCAGGCGGAAGGTGCCCTCCACGTTGGTGCGCAGGAACGGCTCGGGGTCGGCGATGGAGTTGTCGTTGTGGGACTCCGCGGCGTAGTGCACGATGGCGTCGTGGCCTGGGACGATGCGGTCCAAAAGCTCGGCGTCGCAGATGTCGCCCACGACGAGCTCCACGCGGTCCGCGGGCAGCCCGGCGATGTTCTCGGGGTTGCCGGCGTAGGTCAGCTTGTCCAGGACGGTGACGTGTACCTCGGGGTGGTTCTTCACCACGTAGTGCACGAAGTTGCTGCCGATGAAGCCGCAGCCGCCCGTGACGATGATGTTCTTAGGTTCAAAAATCTCAGACATGAAAATCCAATCTGAAGCAAGTACAGCTTCTTTAGTATGCCGCAGGAAGTGACGCCGCGACACTATTCAACAAAACTATCGGACATTTCGGCATGCGATAAGAGCCATAACCTTCGCAGAATTACTTCCCCCACAAAAAGCTTCCGGAATGCTGTCTTTGTCATACCGGAAGACCGAATTCCCAGTTTTATCGCGTAAGTACTTATATAAGAAGTCCTCCCAGCTTTTAAACTTCTCACTGTCTGCAAACGCTTCCGGCTCTTGCAAACCCGCTTTGGCATCTAACCCTGAAATTACGCCGGAGCTCAGCAGAAGCCACTCAAACGACTCGGGAAGACAAACCGTAACAGCATCGCGGTGAATGTCTTGCAGCTTAAGGACACGGTCCGCATAGCACCCAAATGCCGCTCCGTCCGCAACAACAAACACGCGATCGTCGAGATGCTGATCCAACCAGCCCAAAATCGCGCTGTTCGTCATGGCAGAAGCACAGGAAAGCTCACTGTCAGCGAAATGCCGTTCAAAGAACTGGAAACCAGACTTACTGTCCTCGCATAGAAGGATAGAAAAGTCCTGTTTTGGCGCCGACCGGGAAATAGCATAACGATGATTCCCACGATCTTGATAAACAGGGACGAAAGAATGGTATTTTCCGCTCGTCTTAATCTTGTAAATCTCATCCACGCTATACGGAAGATTAGGGAAATCAGCCCTTGAGATCAGCACGAAATAATTCGAGGAATACAGCACATGATGGGCAAACTCATCAGAATGAATCTCTTTTAAGCCCTCATCGACAAATACAATCGAGTCATGAACGGACGAAAGCTGGTTTCGCCAATCATAATCGGTCAGGGCGACACAGGGACAATCGCATTGCAAGGAAACACCCGACTGCTCACCCGTTCGCATGTAGTCTGCGACCATATCAAACAGTGTCGTCTTGCCCGTGCCGCTATCGCCACGCACAATAGTGATGTTTCGCTTGATGGTAAATGTGTACTTGGTTCCCCTGCGGCGGGAAATCTTAACAAGATGCGAACCGTTCATAAGCAGCACCTACAGATACGGAATTGACTCGTGAATCAATTCGGCCATGTTGTGAACGATTCGGCCGCTATTCACGACTTTAATTTTAAAATCCTCGCGACCAAAGTCCATCACATGATAGAGATTCACAACGAGCTTGCGGTCTTTCGCCATGTCAAGAATCCACTTGACACAGTTGTCACCACAGGTAGAGGCGTTAAAAATATGCTTACGATCAAATCTCATAAGCAGCAGCGTTTTCACGCCACCAGAAAGCTGGAGTGGGGAGATGGATCCAAGCACAGGGCTTTCGATGACGTTTTCGGAGACAACATCCGATCGATCGACATCTTTAATTATCGAAACTGCACAGGGATCCGTAATCCAAGAAGACCGGTAAGAGTTTTTGAAATATGTCGCTGTGTTGTAAATCGCTTCTGGCATATCGCCAAAGTAGACGCTTAACACATCCACCCCCAATCATTTTGGCTATATGGTCACCGTAATCATAACGAAAGGGGCCACCAAATAACGGTGGCCCCTAAAAGAAAGCAAGAAGGCGCTAATACTCGCGCGGGCTGTTGACGATCTCGCCGGCGGCGACCTTCTTCAAATGCTGCCCGTAGACCGACTTGCCGTAGGCCTTCGCGGCCTCCTCCAGCTCCGCGGTGGTGATCCAGCCGTTCTCCCAGGCGATCTCCTCGGGCACGGACACGGGCAGGTCCT
>CAUCKA010000008.1 GCA_958443265.1 uncultured Collinsella sp.
CGATCGAATCCTCGGGATCGACCATCCGATAGGAAGGAAGGCAGCATGATATTGGAGTAGAATGACGATTAGATTCTAGGCGATTACACCAACAATCGGGACACCACCGCAAGGCGCCCGCGGTCATGAAAAATGGCGTCGCAACGAACGAATGGCATGCACAGCGCCTCCATGGCCTGCCCTAAACAAGAGAGGCCCCAGCCACCGCGTGGTGGCTGGGGCCTCTTATCGCCCTAAGGAAGTTCGCTAGTCGCGCTTGAAAAGGTCGCGCGTGTACACCTTGTCCGCAACGTCCGCGAGCTCGTCGCTCCAGCGGTTGGCGACGACCACGTCGCAGCCGGCCTTGAAGGCCTCCAGGTCGTGGGTCACCTCGGAGCCGAAGAACTCCGGCGCGTCCAGCGTGGGCTCGTAGACCACCACGGGCACGCCCTTGGCCTTCACGCGCTTCATGACGCCCTGGATGGAGCTCGCGCGGAAGTTATCGGAGTTGGACTTCATCGTCAGGGTGTTGACGTCCGCGATCAACTTCGGCTTGCCGGCATGCTTGAGATAAATAGGATTGTGTATGGCCTTGCTCTCAACAAGCGATTCGAGTTGTGCGGTTATACCGATGGATGCGATTCTTGGTAAAGCGCAACAACTTCAAGTTGATAAACAGGCTTGCCGCTAATTTCCATTATCGCAACCGAATCACATTTAATTGGACCGGAATTTAAGGCCGCCACTGACTTGATAAGCGCCTCTTTGCTGTCGGTGTCCGTAATTTTGGTAAATACAGTATTTTTCATCAATTGCGTTCCGTCTGGAAACACTCGTTTGATTTGTGCCAAACAGGTCAGTTCTACATCTATAATATCCTGCCGATTAGCTTGATATAGATTTTGGTCAGTTATCGTACCAATTACGGCATAAGCATCGTTTTCCGAGACTATCTCTTCTGCGGAAAATAGCTCTTTGGTGACAGCTCCGATTTTTCTCAATGAAGCTGAGGTGGCGTTATTTGATCCCTTGAGCTTGGTTCCGCCAACCTCTTGCATTTTTTGGCTGAGCTCAGTCATTTCAATCGCTTCATCAACGAGACCTTTAATGGAATTGATCTTAAGATTGACCGGAATGCAGACAAAGTCTCCAGGCTGAGACTTCAAAATCTCTTTTAAGAACTTATGTTGGGACAGCTGCTCGACCACCATGCTCAACATTGAAGTTGTGGTCTGGACCAACTTTGATTCCTTAGAACTCGAATTTCCAGAATTCTTATTAAGCTCCGCTTCGGCTGTTATCCCAAGCTTAAAAATCTTAAAACCAACGCCAGCACCCCCTCTTTTTGAGGAAGTTTTTCCTGAAGACGATTCTTCTTTAATCTCTTCGTATTCAGAAAAGCCCCTATTTAGAATTGCGTAAATATCCAACAGTCTATTTTGGTTTACATAGTATGGGAAAAATACCGAATCAGTTACAGATAAAGGTTTCTCGTCCATATTCCGAATCCCTTCCAGACGATAGTCAAATTGACCTCTTGTAGAAAAGAAAGTCTACAAGAGGTCAATTAAATAAATATATTTAGCCTGTTAACACTGGTAGAAAACCAGGCAGGTTACATATGCCGCACCAAATGTCGACTGTTCTATAAGCTCTTCCTCCACACCATCTTGTCCACGACGCCGGTGTAGCTCTGGATGATCTTGACCACCTTGGTGGACACGGTCTCGTCGGCGTAGTCGGGCACGGGTGCCTCGGGAAGCGACCCCTCGGCGTCGAGCTCGACGGCGGTGCGGACCGCCTGGAGCAGGCCGCGCTCGCTGATGCCGGCCAGCGTGAAGCAGGCCTTGTCCAGGGCCTCGGGGCGCTCGGTGGAGGTGCGGATGCACACCGCCGGGAACGGGCGGCCGACGCTCGCGAAGAAGCTCGACTCCTCGGGCAGGGTGCCGGAGTCGGACACCACCGCGAAGGCGTTCATCTGCAGGCAGTTGTAGTCGTGGAAGCCCATGGGCTCGTGCATGCGCACGCGCGGGTCGAGCTTGAAGCCGGTGGCCTCCAGGCGCTTGCGCGAGCGAGGGTGGCAGGAGTACAGGATCGGCATGTCGTATTTCTCGGCCAGCGCGTTGATCGCGGTGAACAGGCTCGTGAAGTTGGCCTCGGTGTCGATGTTCTCCTCGCGGTGTGCGGACAGCAGCATGTAGCGCTTGGGCTCCAGGCCGAGCTCGGAGAGGACGTCCGAGGCCTCGATCTTCTCAAGGTTCGCGCGCAAGACCTCTGCCATGGGCGATCCGGTGACGTAGGTGCGCTCGGGGGCGCAGCCGGTGTCCTTGAGGTAGCGGCTGGCGTGCTCGGAGTAGGCCAGGTTGACGTCGGAGATCACGTCGACGATGCGGCGGTTGGTCTCCTCGGGCAGGCACTCGTCCTTGCAGCGGTTGCCCGCCTCCATGTGGAAGATGGGGATGTGCAGGCGCTTGGCCGCGATGGCGGACAGGCAGCTGTTGGTGTCGCCCAGGATCAGCAGCGCGTCGGGCTTGACCTCGACCATCAGCTTGTAGCTCGCGGCGATGATGTTGCCCACGGTCTCGCCCAAGTCGGCGCCCACGGCGTACAGGTAGACGTCGGGGTCGGCGAGCTCCAGGTCGCGGAAGAAGATGCCGTTGAGCGTGTAGTCGTAGTTCTGCCCGGTGTGCGCCAGCAGGCAGTCGAAGTGGCGGCGGCACTTCTTGATGACCTCGGACAGGCGGATGACCTCGGGGCGGGTGCCCACGATGATCAGCAGCTTCAGACGGCCGTCGTTAGAAAAATTAACTTTAGAATTTTCGTTACTCAACATGAGAGCCCCATTCTTTACAATTTGTTATAGCTGATATTTAACGCGAATTCATGCTTTTAGCGGTTTTTTGATATCTTGCGATTACGGATAAGCGGTAGATAAATACCGACACCTCGGCAGCACTTGTCGCGAGGCACATTGTATAGACATTAAAATAATCAGTTACAACAAGAATGATAAGTGCAAGCAGCTGGACGCAGAGACCAATAAAATTTGAAAAATTTGCCCTTGATGAAAGGCCTAGGGGGACAAGCACGGGAAAACAAATAACGTACGACGGGAATATCACCATTATTGCTGGAAGTAGACAGCGCACTATCATGCCGGCCTCTACATAGCTTGGTCCAAAAACAAATTCGCAAATTTGATTCGCATAGATATACAGCACTGCAGCCCCTACAACGATAAAAGGAGTTGTAGTAAGCAATATTTTCTTAACAAGCCTGAAATCTTTGTTTTTAACCATATACGGATATAGGCTATCCGCAATAGGGGAAACGATTGACTTAGAAACGGACAAGAATTTTTCTGAGGCAGAATAGAATCCAACAACAGGCAAGCCTGCGTAGAACATATTGAGAACAATTGGATTTGCCGTTGAGTATACTGTGGAAGAAATTCGTGAAAAGAAAAACGGTAAAGAGTCCTTCGCAAGTAACTGCACCTCGACAACCGTGGGGCGGTGAAGATGTATGCCAAAGACTCTACGATCATACCTAAGACATACCGCTAGCGCCGTAACATTTCCAACTAACAGACAGATCGGAAGCGCTAAAACGTCACTGTCTGAGTGGAGAAATATAAATATGCACGCAGTTGCAAAAGCGCGTATCGCTACAGTCCTGAAGGTTATGACTTTCATGCGCTCAAGCCCTCGGTATAAATAATCAGGCAGCATCGCAGCAGCGACATAAGCTAAATAATAGAGAGCGTAGAGTAGGAAATATCGGCTATGGTATGGAGACGAGCAGCATGCTACCGCCAAACAACAACCACAGATAATAGCTGAAATGCCTTTTAGAGCGAAAACATTGCCATAAAGATGTGAAAGAAATACAGTATCTTCAGCATGCTGTGCGACTTTTGATGTTGCAGATAAAAGGATTCCAAAATCTAGCACAAGCGACATAAACGTCATAACAGAAATGGCGACGCCAACGACACCATAAGTTTCCGGTGTAAGCACGCGTGTTTGATATGGAATTGTGATCAGAGCGAGAACTTGAGATGAAAACGTTAGAATATACAGAAATAACGTATTTTTAAGAAGTTGCTTCTTGGAATTATCGATCATGAACTATTGCTTTCAATTTAATGAGACGTCCACGTACTACGTTGGGAACTAAATACTTAACGAGTCTTTTGAGTTTCTTTTTAATTGTACGAGAAGGTGTGACATCGGCAGCAACTGACGCGATGCCCGTCTCATGTATCCGCCTGTATACGTTGTCTCTCAAACCAGGTCGAACTACTGGATGTGAAAGCTGAGCATTCAATTGAATTTCCCGTTGATAATCAATAGGAACGAAGGTAAAAAGGCTCTCTACCTCTGACCAGAAATTTCTAGCCTTTTCAGTGTTTAAGGAAATTGAAGAAAGCTGAACCCAGGGATAGAACTTTGGGTAGCAATTCGATGACGCGCAGTCGCCAATGGTCACATCACCAACGCGTTCAGAACTGGCGTATTTACACGTATAGCAGCTTTCCCTATTTGCTGACCCCGTAACAAACAGCGCCATATACGGATCGTCAAATTCATCTCGTCCTTTATATCGCAAACCGGGCGCATTAATATCAACTGAAAAAGTCGTTCTCGCAGAGACGTCTTTCCTTCTGAATGTAATGCTTTGAGCTGGTTTTCCACCAGTAATTGACTCGACATGGTCTTCCCATACCCTCGGAGAAGGTACTCCATGACAAATCAAATCCATCGTAATCAGATTGTCATATGCTTTTCCCAAATATGAAATCAAGCCAGCAACCTGACAAGGACATCCTGAGAATAAGACCCTTCTACCAGATTTAAGACATTTTTCAATTTGACAATATATTCCCTGACAATCGCTTTGAACGTACTTTGATTTCTGAAGAAACGAAATTTCATTTGAGTTAGTTATAAGTCGATGATAAACGTGCCCAGTTGAATCAACCGCTGCTCCGACTACGATTCCTCCATGATCGACAACATAGCGTGCGCACGTGGAAAATACACCGCCCGAACTGCTCTCATTTCTCAGCTGATGGTCATTAGAAAATGCTGCATACATATTTGAAATTGGGCGCAACGTGCAGCGATTAACAGCAGGGCATACTCTGAGGCATTTACCACAAGCAAGACACGATGCACCGTTTATCGAGGGATAAACAAAGCCTTCCGCATCTGGGACCATAGAGATTGAATCGACAGGACACGCATCGGAACATGCAGCACAGCCAGTGCATGCTATACCCACGCATGAAATATCCTGATTACTAGTCATTTAAGGCACCCTTAATCCACGCCATGCATCGAGAGCGCTCCTCGCAAAGGGCTGATTCAGCATAGCTATAGTCTAAATCGATACTAGGAAGCTCACATGCACTTTCAGCCAGCATCGATTATCCATTCCAACTAAATTAAGCAAATCAACAATTCGGGCACGATTACCTCGAATAGGTTCCATAGCGACGAACGGCTTACCCATATTCACTGAAAACGCCGTTCCGTGAAATGAATCAGTAATCACATATTGAGCGTGATCAATAAGCCAAACAAATTCCTCTGGGGTCATACCCAATAGGAGCCTATCGAAAACCTTGTCCTTAAAGGTATTGTTGCTAAGTCGCCAAAGAGGCAGTCCCGAATCTATTGAGAAACGCTTCCAAAGTTCCATTTCTTTATCGGTTCTGCTCGCGAGATTGAAAACCAGAATGTATCGTTCATTCCCTTTAAATCCTTCGGGCTTTTGGGAAAAAGCACGCCAGTATTCACGATCAAGAAGTAAAGTTGGATCGAGACACCTAAATACTGGCTTCTCCGTCAACGGCGCGATTTGCTCTACTGCATGAGCTTCTCGCACGCTTATCGCATCGAATTTAGTAAGGTACTCTCGAATTTCTTGTTGCTCTATCTCGTTATAGATATGACTGCCGAGACTCGAAGCAAGTGAAAGACGGCGAGTTGCTTTGCCGAATTGAAGAAAGAAAGCGGGCTCAATGCCGCCGGTAATAAAAGGATTCCAAACCTGACCACTGCCGACGATTAGCGCATCAGCTTCAATATCAGCCATTTGAGCACACGAAGTATACACCCGTTCCGTTCGAGGGAGCCTCGAATGGAATTTTTTAAAAGCGCGCGCATGCAGCTTTGCACGCTGGAAAATGATATTTTTGGCCGCTGCTATAAGGCCAGCTTTAAAATCACCATCCTTGATGAGCTGGAAAGGAGTCTCATTTCCTTTTCGCTCATAAGGATTAATGAAATTGAGAATCTCCGCCTTGCAACCAACATTCTTAAGTGCTTCTAGAGTTGCAAATGCTTGCAAACATGCGCCATAGCTCCACGTCATGTGAAAGGTCAGCAGATAGTTGTTATTCGACATCAGATATCCTTTCTAGGGATTAATTCATGCGAACAGATTGAATAAAGAAGAACAAATGCGTAGACAAGATGTTGATAAGGAAAAAATCCATTTAATAGCAACGGAAATAAAATGAAAACGGTGAGGAGTACGGCTGCACCCTTATTTAAAGAAGCGAACAACGAATGAAATAAAGTACATAAGCATGCAAGATACAGGCAAAGACCAGTTAGGCCAAATCCATACAGCAACATTACCAAGTCGTCATGAGCCCAAATATAAAGACTGAGCGCACGTTTATTGAGCTCATAGATTGTTGAAAAAGCGTTTCCAAAAGCTATGCCCATTGAACCAGAATTAGCCCATGCCAGGATATCTGTGAGCCAAATTTCGTTTCTACCATTAGTAATTGCGGATAGCAGCGAGTCTGCGTATATATTTCCGCTAGCAAACTCAAATTTTTTAGCCATTCCAGACTTCAGAAATACGGCCTCTCCAAAAAAAACAAGGAGTAGCAAGGCAGCTTTAGTCCATTTGTAAGCAAATAGATTTTGAATGAGTAGCAGCAAACAAATAAGAACTGGCACAAGAAACGTTCGGGCGCCAGTCTCCAGCGTCGCATATATGATGACAAGCGAGCACCCGCAATATACAGCCTTAGATCCATTAGTCCGAACGAGAAAAATAATAAGGACAAGCAAAAGAGTACATATAGACGCAAGAGTGTGTTCTGTATTGCATAGCCCCTTAAAGTAGGGGGCTTCTCCCCATGCGACAACATAACCAGTGCCAGTTGCAAGTAGTAAAAGAAGAAACATAGAAGAAAAGATTACGACAACAGATATATAAGTTCGATATTGGAGCAATGCTTCTAAAATAGATGTTCGAAACCTAGGCGAACATATAAGGGAGATCATCAACATTGTGCTTGCGAGATACACCAAGTCGTTTAGCTCCTGAGAAGCGCTTATCATAACAAGAGTTGAATGGAGTGACAGAAGAACGAAGCAGAGCAGGCCCAAATAGGACAGATGTGATCTGCGAGTTGAAACCCATTCAAATATAAGTAGAACTACAAGAGCGAATCCAAGAATCTTATTAATAGGAATAGAGCCAAGAGCACCTTGAAGTAAGGTAGTCACAATATACGTTGCAACAATCAATACAATTGGTCTAGCCGCCATTCCTGTTTCGGAGACGATATTTTGATCGGCGGCATTTAGGGCCTTTGCCATTGAAATCAAGCTATCAACTCCCTATATAGAGCGAATAGTGTTTGAAGATACGCCTGAAATGAGTAGCATTCACGCACCTTGTTATATATACGGCTTCCCGCAACCGATATCGCTTCTGGATTTGACAGCACATTCACGAGCGTGTTCGCAAGCATTTGAGTGTCCTGGGCATTTACTAGCCAACCTGAGTCTCCATTATCGATAATCTCGGAGATTGACCCGACTGATGATGCGATAGAAGGGATCCCATAAGCTGAAGCCTCAAGAAGCGAAAATGGCATTGCCTCGTGATGAGAAGGCAGTACGTTTAGAAGATATTTCGAAAAGAACTTACGATTGGGCTCTACGATGCCGCGATATTTAACACGATGAGAAAGATTTCGTTTTTCAATTTCAACTTGAACCTTGATGTGATCCCTACCGCACAGCTCGAAAATTAGTTCTGGGTCAAGCTTGTCATCGATCAGAACGAGCGCATCCAGTAAATCCAAGACGCCCTTGTCCTTAGAGATATTTCCCAGAAATAAAACTCTAGTGCGGCCCGGCGTGTATAAATTCTCATCTGGACAAGAAACGGCATTGGGAAGAATTAATACACGCTCACTTGGATAATCCAATTTTTGGAACAAGGGGTTCAGATATGTTCCTAGGGCAATGATGCGATCAGATTTTAATAGCGACCAATCTATCAGCTTTTTCATATGACTTGAGGACCGAGATCTAATCTTTGCCAAGTCACAGTGAATGTGAAGTACGACAGACTGTCGATATCTTTTAGCTAGGAATATGATAACGCACGACCTGATCACGCTCGCATTATCAGCCATGTGTATATGAACAATTCCTTCGCCGGTTGAAAAGCGTTTTCGGGCCTTTAAGAGCGCGCTTACAAAACAACGGATCTTTTGAAGGGCATTTCCCTGATTGGTCGTTATAAAATAGCAAAAATCAACTTGCTCGGATCTATCTAGCTCAAAAGAAAGCATGCGCGTTAGCGTACTAATGCCTCCTAAACAGCTCGGATCAACACCAAACATACTTAAGGTGCCAAACTCCGTCTTATTCCTAGTCATCAAATCGTCTCCCGATTAGACGTGCGGGAACCCCCCCCCAAATGCAATTTTCTTCATAAGGGCTACGAACGACGAGCGCACCAGCAGCAATTACTGTTCCATCGGGAATATGCACACCTTTTAAAATCGTAACGTTTGCCCCAATCCAAACATCGTTACCAACAACAATGTCTTGGTCATTACTGGGTAATTTTTCAGTTGGCCTTACAGCTCGCATAGGCTTGTCTTTGACATCAGTGCGATGATCACCAGAGATTAGAGTTATATGTGGGCCAAACATAACATCGTTACCGATAATTACTTCTGCGCCCGTTGTCCAAATTCTTGTATCGGGCCCAAATGACACATCATTACCGACTGAAATGTTCTCCAAGCCTTGCAAATCGCAACGCTTTCCAAGCGAGAAACCCTTTCCGCACCGTGCAAAAGACCGTTTAACGAGGGGCTGAACTATAGCTTTACGAGGAAGCGCTTTCACACTGCGGCCAAAACATAGAAGCGACCGCGAAAAAGAGCCCATGCGGCTAGACCTCCTCGTAGTAGGTGTCAGGGTTCTCGGGGTCGAAGGGCTCGTTGGCCCACATGACCGTCACGAGGTCCTCGGTGTCGGACAGGTTGGTGATGGAGTGCGTGTAGCCCGGGATCATCTCGACCACGCACATGTCGGGGCCGCTCACCACGTACTCGTCGACGGGGAACGGGTTACCTTCGGCGTCCTCCCCCACCTTCCTGAGCCTGATGCTTGCGGTGCCGGAGACCACCAGGAACCTCTCCCACTTGCTCATGTGCCAGTGGTTGCCCTTGGTGATGCCGGGCTTGCTCACATTCACGCTCACCTGCCCGCGCTCCGGCGTGCGCAGGAACTCCGTGAACGAGCCGCGGCCGTCGACATTGGGCTTCAGGCCGTAGGCGAAGTTCCCCGGCTCGTAGTGGGACAGGAACGTGCTCCAGAGCTTCTTGGAGAAGGAGCCCTCCGTCAGGTCGGGCACCGAGAGCGTCTCACGGCTGTCGCGGAAGCTGTCCAGAAGGTAGACGATCTCGCCCAGGGTCTTCACGTCGGTACCGGGGACGTAGCAGAACCCGTCGCCGTCGACGCGCTCCAGCCCCTCGTAGCCGCAGCGGTGCTCCTCGCCGAGCAGCGCGCCCAGCATCTCGCCGACCAGGTCGTCGATGTAGAGGAGCTCAAGCTCCACGGAGGGGTCGTTGACGGTGTAGGGGCGGCCGTTGGCGATGGCATCGCAGAAGGTCGCCACGGCGGAGTTGTAGCGCGGTCGGCACCACTTGCCGTAGAGGTTGGGGAAGCGGTAGATGAGCACGGGGGCGCCGGTCCTCTCGGAATACTCGCGGAACAGGCCCTCCCCCGCGAGCTTGGACACGCCGTAGACCGAGCCCTCGAAGCGGCCCGACAGGCTCGCCTGCGCGGAGCTGGAGAGCATGACGGGGCACGTGTTCCCGTGGCGCTCGAGGGCACCGAGCAGCGTGGAGGCGAAACCGAAGTTGCCCTCCATGAACTCCGCCTGGTCCTCGGGGCGGTTGACGCCGGCCAGGTTGAAGACGAAGTCGGCGCGGGAGCAGTAGTCCTCCAGCTCCCCTAGGGCCGAGTCGAGGTCGTACTCCATGACCTCGAGGGGAAGGAGGGTCTGGTATTTCTCGCGGCGGTCCTTGCCATCGCGGATGTTCTTCAGCGCGCAGCAGAGGTTCCTGCCCACGAACCCCTTCGCGCCGGTGACGAGGACGCGCACCCTACTGCACCGCCTCGTGCTCGCGGCCCTCGAGTGCCAGCTGCACGTACTCGGCGGTCTTGATCTTGGCGATGGTGCCCGCCACGTCGAGCCTCTCGGTGTTGTGGCTCGTGTAGGACTCGTCGGCCTGGGTCTCCACCTCGCCGTCGACGACGAACTTGTCGTAGTTGAGGTCGCGCGAGTCGCATGCCACGCGGTAGTAGCCTCCCATGTCCTCGGCGCGCAGTCGCTCCTCGCGGGTCATGAGGGTCTCGAAGAGCTTCTCGCCGTGGCGGGTGCCGATCACCTGGGTGCCCACGCGGCCGAAGACCTCCTGGACGGCCTCGGCGAGGTCGCCGATCGTGGATGCCGGCGCCTTCTGGATGAACAGGTCGCCGGGGTTGGCGTGCTCGAAGGCGAACTGCACCAGGTCCACGGCCTCGTCCAGGTTCATGAGGAAGCGGGTCATGTTGGGGTCGGTCACCGTCAGCGGCTCGCCCTTGCGGATGCGGTCGATGAACAGCGGGATGACGCTGCCGCGCGAGCACATGACGTTGCCGTAGCGGGTGCAGCAGATGGTGGTGCGTCCTGCGCCGTTGCGGGCGTTGGCGTAGATGATGGACTCCATCATGGCCTTGGACTTGCCCATGGCGTTGATGGGGTAGGCCGCCTTGTCGGTGGACAGGCACACGACGCGGTCGACGCCCTCCTCGATCGCGGCGTGCAGGACGTTGTCCGTTCCGATGACGTTGGTGCGCACGGCCTCCATGGGGAAGAACTCGCAGGAGGGCACCTGCTTGAGGGCCGCCGCATGGAAGATGTAGTCCACGCCGTGCATGGCGTCGCGCACGCTCCGGGCGTTGCGGACGTCGCCGATGAAGAAGCGCACCTTGGAGGCGAGCTCCGGGGACCTCTCCTGCAGGCGGTGGCGCATGTCGTCCTGCTTCTTCTCGTCGCGGGAGAAGATGCGGATCTCGGCCAGGTCGGTGTTCATGAAGTGCTTGAGCACGGTGTTGCCGAACGAGCCGGTGCCGCCCGTGATCATGAGGGTCTTGTCTTTGAATGCGGTCGTGGATTTCATCTACTTGCCTTCCTTGCGTTTTGCGCCAGTGAACTGGTAAAAGAGAAACTTTGTGTTAGTAATGAGGTATCGCTTGAAAAGCCGTTTCGGCTCTTGGATAAGTCTGTATAGCCATTCGAGGCTCAAGTCCTGCATCCAGATCGGTGCCTCCGGCACCACTCCGGCGAGGACATTGAAGGCTCCCCCGACACCGATCATTATTGGCTGGGGGCCACCTTTAAGCTCATGCATGAGGACTTCCTGGCGAGGCGCACCCAGCGCAATCCATGCGAAGTCTGCACCCGAATCAGCGATACGTCGCGAAAGGTCTCGCTTCTCGCTATCGGAGAGCGGTCGGAAAACCGAAGGCTCCATGCCAGCTATTTCCAGGCCCGGATATTCCTTTTGAAGTGAATTCTTGAGAGCGTCGAGATTCTTCTGCTCGTTACCGTAGAAGTAATGGCTCCATCCCTGCTGCAAGGAAATGCTGAAAATCTCTCGCATTAGATCGGGTCCAGTTACACGCCCCATTGACTCTATTGTTTTACGTCCAACAACAGATAAAGGCTTGCCGTCGGGAACGGACATGAGGGAGTCCGCTTGGCAGGCCCAATAGGAAGGGTCGTCATGAGCCATAACCGACGTGTGAGCATTGGATACGCAAATATACTCGCCATGTAGCTCATCTATATGGCGAGTGAGAAACTCGACGCACTCAGACATATTGGTTCCCGTGATCGGAACATCGATTACGGGAACACGCTTGAGCTCAACGAATTTTGAATAGTCCCGGAGCATTAGCACGCACCCTTACCGGTGATGACCTCGATCACCGTGAGAGCGACGATCTTGAGGTCCGTAACGGGACCGCGCTTGGCGATGTACTCCAGGTCGCGCTGAACCATCCCATCGAAACCCGTTGAGTTGCGCTCCGTCACCTGCCACCAGCCGGTGATCCCGGGCTTCACGGCCAGGCGCTGCAGGTCGTACTCCGTGTACTCGGCCACCTCGTTGGGCAGCGGCGGGCGCGGACCGACGACGGACATCTGGCCCAGGAACACGTTGAGGAACTGCGGGAACTCGTCGATGGAGTGCTTGCGGATGAACCTGCCGATCTTGGTGACGCGGGGATCGTCCCTCATCTTGAACATGGCGCCGGCGATCTCGTTCTGCCCCTTGAGCTCGGCGAGGCGCTCGTCGGCGTCTTTGTACATGGATCGGAACTTCCACATGCGGAAGGTGGACAGACTGCCGTCGCGGTGGGTCTGGCCCACGCGGATCTGGCTGTAGAACGGGTTGCCCTCGCTCTCCAGGCGGATGGCCGCGGCGAGTACCAGACTGGGTATGGCAATGACGGCCAGCACGCAGCCGCTGAATACGATGTCGAAGGCTCGCTTGACGGCCCTGTAGCCCAGGCGCGTGCGGCCCCAGTCCTTCACGGCCTGCATGGCCTTGTAGCGCATGCTCGCGTCACCGCCGCTCATTGCCTGGGCAACAAGCGCAGCCCCCACCGGTGCTCCTGCAGAATATTCAGTTTTATCTGACAAAATTTCCTTCAAACCTACGTCCCCGTCCCCGGGAATCCTCCCTGTCCCGTTAAACAGGCGCCCGTAATTAGGCGATCGCCTGTTTTAGGTTTCGCATTACGCGCTGCTCGGCTGAAAGCACCGCGAGGCCAACGCGGGTGGTTACGCGCCGGCCGCAAAGGTCGAGCTCCAAATAAGCAGTGCTCTTGCGTCTGTTAATGTTTTTGATAAGGCCCTCGTGGCCCAGTAGAGGACCTGCCGTCACTACGACCTGATCACCGTCTTTTAGGGCTTCGCTCATGGGAACCACGCGGGCTCCCCTATGCGTAAAGTCGCCAATAAGCTGGACCTCTTCTTTTGCCAGCGGCACAAACTGACCGTCCTGGGATAGCACCCGGGCAAAGTCGTCCATGCGCAGCAGATACTGTTGCACGGTGCGGGGATCTGCCGTATCGCAGATAAGGTAACCGGGAAAGAGCGACTTGGTCGTGTTGACCCATTCGCCGTGTACCTTGATCTCGGTTTGAAATTGGGGATAAAAGAGCTCCTGCATGGCGCCAGCCGGCACCACGCGCTCGATGCGCTCGCGCATTACGTCTTCGCGACCGTTAATGACCTGAATCACATACCACACGAGCACCACCCCCTTGCTGTCTTACGTGTGGCTCACGGGGTTTGGGTATGGCTTCGCCAGGGCGCTTGTGCGCGAAGGCGCTCCATATTCAAACCCTGAGCCCAGTTAGACAAGCACGTGGCTCTGCCCCACCGTGAACGGTATGTATACGTGCAGTTGCTAGAGTCGCGGACGTGTATCGCAAAAATGACCGCGACCCCAGCTGGCTGCGTGCGGCCTAGTCAAGCGGGAACAAAACTGGACCGCACGCAAACAGCTGCAAGACTGCTGAAATTTGTCATGAAATATCGAATCGAAAAAACAGCTTACACAAAGTCAAGAACAAATGCTTTCGATGCGATACGCATGACAACGCTATTGGAGCTCGTGGTTTTTCTGGCACCGCCGTTACGGCCGGATGCTGATCGACCCTGCGCTTTGCGGCTTGTTGGAGCCGTGAGCACAGTTGAACCCATGTAACGTTAGGTATCCTAGCACAGCAGGTGGCCCATGCGTTTTGGGGTGTGTTGAGCAACATATTGTTTATTTGCCGTGGTTATGGGGGATATTGTGCCGTCTTGCACACATTGCCGCAGGTTTATGGGGGTGTGTGCGTTGGTGAGCAACGCCTGAGTTGTCTTGCTGAGGGCGTGAATTGCTCAAACTATTAAGTTTGGCTAACAAACTTTGTACAAAACCGGGAAGGTAATTGCGCAACTTTTTGCGGGGTGGGCGCGGGCGCACGCGTCACTTTCGTTTGTGGGGTTGAGGGATATGAAAAGAGGCCACCGAATACCCGTTGGCCTCTTAGAATCACGATGGTGGAGACGAGGGGGATCGAACCCCTGACCTCTTGACTGCCAGTCAAGCGCTCTCCCAGCTGAGCTACGCCCCCGTGACGAAGTAGTACTATAGGGGAAGATTCTTAGTTGTGCAAGAAGTTTTTTTTGGGTTGTTTCCGTCACTTACGGGTTTTCCTGGGACGGGGCCGAATTGACAGATTTTGACTTCGGCAAAATCTGTCAATTAACCCATCGTCCCGATAAAACCCTCACGCGGCGATGCCTTACTTGTAGAGGTAGGCGATTGCGGTTCCTTGGTGGACTTGGATCTTGGCCGTTTTCCTGACGACATTAGAGATGCCGGTGTCGGCTAACAGGCCTAGGGGGCTGCGATCTAGCTCCCACTCTAGACCGTGTTCGCTTATCTCTGTGTTGGGAGCGATGGCGATGATGGAAAAGGTTTTGCCCTCGGCGCCCTCGATGGTCCAGGTCTCGTCCTGGTGCAGGATTCTAGCCGTCACTTCGTCTTCTTCGATCCAGACGGGGGCGTCCGCATGGCCTGCCAGTAGCCCTAACACAGACAGGGCCATGTCCGGGCGGCCGCCGGTGGCGCAAGTCGCAACCACTTCGGCGCCCGGCCAGCGGCGGCGAACGGAATCGAGCGCCAATGCCAGATCGGTATAGTCCTTGTAGGGGTTGTGACGCTCCACCTCAAAGGCTTCGGCGGCATCGACCAGTGCGCGTCCCTCATCGCTTACGGTGTCGGCATCGCCCACGTAGACGTCGCAGTTCAGGCCAGCGCCCAGCAGCGCGTCGAGCCCGCGGTCCACGGCGACAACGTGGTCGCACTCCCCTGCCAGGTGGCACAGCAACTCGGGGCTCGCCAGCACCGGCGAGCCGCAAACTACTAATACTTTGCAAGCCACGGCCCTCGCCTAGCCTTCAAACGAAAGCACGCGGGCCAGGTCCAGGTCCTCGTAGCTATCGATAAAGATGTCGCAGTTATCGCGAACCTCGTCGCGCTGCATGCGGCCGTGCGGGTCATAAATACCAACGCGTTTAAATCCAGCAGTGCCAGAGCTCTTAAGTCCAAAGACGGCGTCCTCAAACACCCACGCCCGCTCAAACTTGCGCCCGTGACGCTCTTCCAGTCGGCGCAGCGCCAACTCGTACACATCGGGGAATTGCTTGGAGCGCCCCGCCTCACCCGTCGTGGTAATAAACTCCAGATAGCGATCAAGGCCAGCACCCGCAAGGGCGGACTGCACCAGTTCGGCCGGCGTGGACGTGGCCACGCACATCGCAATGCCGGCCGCCTTCGCCTGCTCCAAAAATGCAAGCAGGCCCTCGCGCGGCGGCACCTTGGAGTAGCCATCAATCAAAATCTCGCCCAGCTCGCGATACAGCTCCTCGCCATTCGCGCCAATGCCCCACGTGTCGTGGTATGCCTGGCACTCGTCCTCCAGCGACAAATGCTCAAACTGGGCAAAATCGTCGACCGTTACAGCAATGCCATAACGGCGCAATAACTCGGGCTGGGCATAGGCCCAAACGGGGGTGCTATTAACCAGTGTTCCGTCGCAATCGAAAATAAAAGCAACATTGGGAGCGGCGGTCTGGGACATAAACGTACCTTTCGATGTCAAATGGTAAACAACCTGCTAAAAACGTTTTACCAAACGTCAGCCTAACAGTTTTGAAACCCTAATTGGTAAAACTGTCAAGAGTTTTACCATCGCAATTCTGCCAGTGGTATAAACATGGCGCTCGCCGATTAAACGCCGCCGCAAATCCACTTTTCTCCATAAAAGTAACGAACAGGTGTTATCGTATTTCGTGCCGAAAGTTCCACCGAGCACGCGAGGTGGAACGAATCATAGAACTATCGCCGTCCCTTCGATTCGTGCAGCCTTGGACCTTTCGCATCTAGTCACCAAGGCAACACGCTGCCGCGTCATGATGGGATCAAACGTGAGCGATACAAAGCTAAAGCCAGCAACCAAAAAGCCCGCTACCCGTAAGGCCGCCCCGCACGCACCGGAGCTTTCCAAGGACGATGTCTATCTGTTTGGCATTGGCATGTGGGAGCGCAGCTGGGAAAAGATGGGCGCGCACCCCGACACGCAGAACCGTACGCGCGGATGGCGTTTTTGCGTTTGGGCGCCCGATGTAAAAAGCGTTCACGTCATTGGCGAATTTAATAATTGGGATGAGGAAGCCAACCCGCTGGTGCCCGTACATACGAGCGCTATTTGGGAAGGCTTTATTCCTGGTGCCGAGCAGGGCCAGCTGTATAAATATCTCATCGAGACCAACGAGGGCGAAAAGCTCTACAAGGCCGATCCGTACGCCTTTAAGGCTGAGTGCCCTCCGGGTACCGCCAGCGTGCTATGGACCCTCGATGGCTACCAGTGGAACGACGCCGCGTGGCTTAAGCGCCGCGCCAGCCATAACCACATGTCGCAACCCCTTAACATCTACGAGGTGCATATTGGCTCGTGGAAGCGCCACGGCGACGCGCCGCAGGGCGAGCCGGACGAGTACGGCAACTACCCCGGCCCCATGGATCCCTTCCCCGCGCAGCGCGGCGAGTTCTACACATACGACGACCTGTCGGTGGAGCTCGTGGACTACGTGCGCGACATGGGCTACACGCATATCGAGGTCATGCCGCTGATGGAGCATCCCTTCGACGGCTCCTGGGGCTATCAGACGACCGGCTACTATGCCGCCACGTCGCGCTACGGCAACCCGCAGCAGCTCATGCACTTCATCGATGCATGCCACGAGGCGGGTATTGGAGTGATCATGGACTGGGTGCCCGGCGGTTTTTGCGCCGACTCCCACGGCCTTGCCACCTTTAACGGCCATATGCTGTTAGAGCACGAGATTCACCCCAACTGGGGCACGCACAAGTTCGACTTTGCCCGCGGCGAGGTCCGCTCCTTCCTGGTCTCCAACGTGCTGTACTGGCTCGAGAACTTCCACGTGGACGGCATTCGCATGGACGGCGTGTCCAGCATGCTGTACCTCAACTTTGGCATCGACGATCCGGGGCAAAAGAAGTTCAACAAGTACGGTACCGAGGAGGATCTGGACGCCAGCGCGTTTATCCGTCAGGTCAACTGCGCCGTGGAGGCCCACTTCCCCGACGTGATGATGATGGCCGAGGAGTCCACCGCGTGGCCACTCGTGACCTATCCGCCGCAGGACGGCGGCCTAGGCTTCCACTACAAGTGGGACATGGGCTGGATGAACGACACCCTGCACTACATGCAGACCGATTTTCCGTGGCGCCCCGGCAACCACGGGCTGCTCACGTTCTCCATCATGTATGCCTTTACCGAGAACTTCATTTGCCCGCTGAGCCACGACGAGGTCGTGCACGGCAAGTGCTCGCTTATCGGCCGCATGCCGGGCGACTGGTGGCGCCAGTTTGCCGGCCTGCGCACGCTGGCCTTCTACCAGATGACGCACCCCGGTGCCAAGCTCAACTTTATGGGCAACGAAATCGGTCAGTTTATTGAGTGGCGCTACTACGAGTCCATTCAGTGGTTCCTGACCGAGCAGTACGAGACCCATGCTCACCATCAGGCATTCATCAAGGCGCTCAACCACCTGTACACCGCCGAGCCCGCCCTATACGAGCGCGGCTACACCGACGACGGCTTTACCTGGATTGACGCGGGCAACTCCAAGCAGTCCATCGTGAGCTTTGTGCGCCAGGGCGAGGACGTCGATGACGACCTAGTGATCCTGATCAACTTTGACCCGGCGAGCTACGAGAGCTTCCGTGTGGGCGTGCCGCGCGAGGGTGACTGGGAGGTCATTTTCGATTCCGACCGTCCCGAGTTTGGCGGCAGCGGCTATGCCGGCGAGGAGCCCTACACCTGCTCGAGCGAGCCCTATCCCTGGAACGGGCAGATGGACTCCATCGAGATTAAGGTTCCCGGCTTGGCAGGCGTGGTGCTTAAGCGCCGCGGTCCCAGCAGCTACAAGCCGCCCGTGGTCGAGGCTCCCAAGGCTGCGCCCAAGAAGCGCACGTCCTCGGTGAAGCCCAAGGCCGCGGCTGCCAAGAAGGCTCCGGCTAAGGCCAAGGCTACGACGACCAAGGCCAAGGCTGCCGCAAAGCCCGCAGCCAAGAAACCGGCTGCCAAAAAGGCCGCTACCAAGGCCAAGTCTGCTTCTGTTAAGCCGTCTGCCAAGGATGCGTAACAAAACCGTTACAGCTGTAATTACCCGCCCCGACGAGGCGTAGGATACAAGTCATAACCGTTCCGGGAGAAACATCCCCGGGGGAAAGGAACGTATGAATAAGATCTTCGACAACAAGCAGGAGTTTACCGAGCTCTATCGCGATGCCGTCATGAGCATCAGCGGTAAGAGCGTCGAGGCCGCCAGCGACCTCGACCGCTTTAACGCCCTGGCCAAGCTCGTGGCCGAGAAGGCGCGCACCGTTGCCACCAAGAGTGACGCCCGCGTCACCGCCGAGGGCAAAAAGCGCGTGTACTACTTCTCGATCGAGTTTTTGATCGGCCGCCTGCTCGACAACTACCTGCTCAACTTTGGCGTGCGCGACATGGTCGCCGAGGCGCTCGACGACATGGGCTTTGACCTGTCCGTCATCGAGAACCAGGAGCCCGATCCGGCCCTGGGCAACGGTGGCCTGGGTCGTCTGGCCGCGTGCTTCCTGGATTCCATGGCAGCCGAGGGCATTGCCGGCTACGGCAACGGCATGCGCTACCGCTACGGCCTGTTTAAGCAGGAGATCGTCAACGGCAGCCAGGTCGAGGCCACCGACGAGTGGCTCACCCACGGCTATCCTTGGGAAGTCCGTCGTCAGGACAAGGCCGTGACCATTAAGTTTGGCGGCCGCGTCGAGGGCTTTGAGGAGAACGGCCGCACGTTCTACCGCACGGTGGACACGCAGGACATCCTGGCCGTCCCCTACGACATCCCCGTGGTGGGCTATGCCGGCGAGACCGTCAACAAGCTGCGCGTCTGGGCCGCTGAGCCGGTCGAGGAGCACTTTGATCTGGAGGCCTTCAACCGCGGCGACTATGCCCTGGCCGATGCCGAGCGCGCCGAGGCCGAGGCCATCAGCGCCATCCTCTACCCCAACGACGCCGGCGAGCACGGCCGTCTGCTGCGCCTGAAGCAGGAGTACCTGTTTGTCTCGGCCGGCATCTACAGCCTGCTCGACACCTTTGAGAAGGAGCACGGCGAAAACTGGGAGCTGCTGCCGCAGTTTGTGGCCATCCACACCAACGATACCCACCCCGCCATGTGCGGCCCCGAGCTCATGCGTATCCTCATCGACGAGAAGAAGCTCGAGTGGGATGACGCCTGGAACATTGTGACGCAGGTCGTGAGTTACACCAACCACACCATCCTGCCCGAGGCTCTAGAGAAGTGGCCCATCGGCACGTTCTCCAAGCTCCTCCCCCGCGTGTACCAGATCATCGACGAGATCAGCCGTCGTTGGCACGAGTCGTTCGACACCACGAAGGAGGGCTGGCAGGAGCGTCTGCGCCAGACCGCCATCCTGTGGGACGGCGAGATTCGCATGGCCAACCTGTCTGTGATCTGCAGCCACAGCGTCAACGGCGTGGCCAAGATCCATTCCGACATCATCAAGAACATCGTGCTCAAGGACTTCTATGCCCTGACGCCCGAGAAGTTCAACAACAAGACCAACGGCATCTCGCACCGTCGCTTCTTTGCCGAGGCCAACCCCACCTACGCCAAGCTCGTGACCGAGGCCATTGGCGATGGCTGGCTCAAAGACGCCTTTGAGCTTGAGAAACTCAAGGAGTTTAAGGACGACACCGAGTTCCTGAAGGCCGTGGGTGCCTCCAAGCGCGCTAACAAGGAGCGCCTGGCCGCCTACGTCAAGGCCGAGACCGGTCTGGTTATCGACCCCAACACCGTCTTCGATGTCCAGGTAAAGCGCTTCCACGCCTATAAGCGCCAGCTCATGAACATCATGAAGGTGATGGACATCTACAACCGTCGCATCGCCGATCCTAACTTCCACGTGACGCCGACGACCTTCATCTTTAGCGGCAAGGCTGCCTCGAGCTACACCTTTGCCAAGGAGACCATCCGCCTCATTAACTCCGTGGCCGACGTCATCAACAACGATGCCCGCGTCAACGAGGTCATGAAGGTCTGCTTTATCCCCAACTTCCGCGTGAGCAACGCCCAGCTCATCTACCCCGCCGCCGAGATCTCGGAGCAGATCTCCACGGCCGGCAAGGAGGCCTCGGGCACGTCCAACATGAAGCTCATGATGAACGGTGCCATTACGCTGGGCACCCTCGACGGCGCCAACATCGAGATCGCCGATCTGGCCGGCCGCGAGAACGAGGCCATCTTTGGCCTGACCGCTCCCGAGGTCGAGAAGCTCTGGGCATCCAACAGCTACTTTGCGTGGGATACCCTCAACGGCGACCGTGAGCGCCTGGGCCGCGTGATGGACGAGCTCAAGGACAACACGTTTGCGGGTCTTTCGGGCAACTTCGAGAGCATCTACAACGAGCTGATGAACAACAACGACCCCGACCTGGTCATGGCAGACTTCCGCAGCTACGTGGACACCTGGGAGAAGCTTACGGGCAGCTATGGCGACCAGGAGACCTGGAACCGCAAGGCCCTGCTCAACACCGCCTCCTCGGGTTGGTTCTCGAGCGACCGCACCATTCGCGAGTACCGCGACGAGATCTGGCACGCGTAAAGGCCGCGAGTTCCCTTCTTTGCCGCACGGCATTATTTGGTGGGCGCGACTAGGCGCCGTGCCCACCGCTAATGGGTTAGAAACATCGATGACAGAAGGAGAAATCGATGAGTAAGAAAGAATGCATCGCGATGCTCCTCGCAGGAGGACAGGGCAGCCGATTGGGGGCACTCACCCAAAAGATCGCTAAGCCGGCGGTTAGCTTTGGTGGCAAGTTCCGCATTATCGACTTTTCGCTGTCCAACTGCTCCAACTCGGGCATCGACACAGTGGGCGTTCTGACGCAGTATCGCCCCTACCTGCTGCATGCCTACGTGGGTTCCGGCGAGGCGTGGGATCTGGACAGCCGCGACGGCGGCGTGTCGATCCTGCCGCCGTACGAGACGCAGACCGGCGGCGCCTGGTATGCGGGCACGGCCGACGCCATCACGCAGAACCTCGACTACATCAAGGCCAACGACCCCAAGTACGTCCTGATTCTTTCGGGCGATCACCTGTATCGCATGGACTACCGCAAGATGCTTAAGACGCACATTGAGAACAACGCCGACCTCACGGTGAGCGTTATGCCCGTGCCGTGGGAGGAGGCCAGCCGCTTTGGCATCCTGACGACCGACCCCGAGGACGGCCGCATCACCAAGTTCACCGAGAAGCCCGAGAAGCCCGATTCGAACCTCGCGTCCATGGGCATCTACATCTTCTCGGCCGACGTGCTGATCGAGGCGCTCGAGGAGGATGCTCTGGACCAGCGTTCGAGCCACGACTTTGGCAAGGACATCATCCCCAAGCTGCTCGGCGAGGGCAAGCGCCTGTACAGCTACGAGTTCCACGGCTTTTGGAAGGACGTCGGCACCATCGCCAGCTTCCACGAGACCTCGATGGACCTGCTGGGCAACAACCCCGAGTTCGATCTGTTTGACAAGCACTTCCCCATCATGTCCAACATCACCACGCGTCCGCCGCACTACATTGGTCAGGATGGTCGCCTGGACGACTGCCTGGTCTCCAACGGCTGCAAGATCTACGGCACCGCTCGCCACTCGATCCTTTCGACCGATGTCATCATTGAGGAGCGCGCCGTGGTCGAGGACTCCGTGCTGCTGCCGGGTGCGCACGTTAAGAGCGGCGCGCACATCTGCCGCGCTATTTTGGGCGAGAACTCCACGGTCGAAGAGGGCGTGAAGCTCGGCTCTGTCGATACCACCAAGGATACGGCCGTCGTTGGAAATGACGTCGTTATCGGGAAGGGGGAATGATCCGATGATCAATCGCAAGGCCATCGGTTATATCACCGCTAACTACTCTTCGACCTACGGCAGTGTGCTGCTCAAGGACCGCCCCATCGCGTCCGTTCCGTTTTTGGGCCGCTACCGCCTGATCGACTTCCCGCTGTCCAACATGATGAATGCCGGCATTAAGACCGTCGGCGTCGTCATGCCGGGCAACTACCGCTCGCTGATCGACCATGTGGGTTCGGGCAAGGACTGGGGCCTGGACCGCAAGAAGGGCGGCCTGTTTATGGTGCCCGGCAACGCGTATGGCACCACCAAGGGCGGCATGCGCTTCTTGCTGCGCGACATCATCTCCAACAAGACGCTGTTCCAGCGCTCGGACAAGCCCTATGTCGTGATGATGGGCACCAACATCATCTTTAATATGGACCTCAACACCATCATCGACGCGCACGAGAATTCCGGCGCCCAGATGACCGTGGTGTACTGCAAGGCCACGCGCAACGTCGATGACGAGACCAAGCTGCAGATCAACGAGAACGGCCGCCTGACGGGCGTGAGCGCCGGGGTCGTGTATGGCGACAACGCCTCTATGGACTGCTGCATCGTCAACCGCGAGACGCTGCTCGAGATCATCGACCACTACCAGGCTGCCGACTATCTGGACCTGCTCGAGGCACTCCAAGGCGACTTTGGCAACATCGACGTGTGCAGCTACGAGTACAAGGGCGAGGTCGTGGGCGTGTTTAGCGAGAAGTCGCTGTATCGCCGCAGCATGGACCTGCTCGACCAGACCGTGGCCGACCAGCTCTTTGACCCCGAGCGCCCGATCCTAACCAAGGCCCACGACGTGCCGCCTTCGCGCTATGCGACCGGCAGCCACGCTTGCAACTCGATCATCTCGGCCGGTTGCATCATCAAGGGCACCGTTCGCAACTCGATCCTGTCGCGTGGCGTCGTGGTCGAGGAAGGCGCCTCGGTGACGAACTCGATAATCAACCAGAGCTGCGTCATCAAGAGCGGCGCCCGCGTTGAGAATGCCATCCTGGACAAGAACAACGTGGTTCCCACCAACACCGAGCTTCGCGGCACGCCCGAGAACATCCTGGTGCTGGGAAAGGCCCCGTTAACTTCTGATATCACCAACGCGAGTTAGCTTTGGCACCGCAACATCGCTCGTGACACGTAGAATAGCCGCCCGGTTTGCGCCAGGCGGCTATTCTCGAATTGCAACAGGGAGACAATATGGCTGATTCCAGCAAAAAGATGCAGATCGTGTTTGCCTCGGCCGAGTGCGCGCCGTTTGTTAAGACCGGTGGCCTGGGCGACGTGGCGGGCTCGCTGCCTGCGGCGCTTGTGCGCGCCGGCGCCGAAGTTATCGTGATGGTGCCCAAGTACGCCACCATCAAGGACGAGTACAAGGCGCAGATGGAGCACTTCTCCGATTTTTACGTGAGCCTAGGCTGGCGCAATGAGTACTGCGGACTCGAGAAACTCGAGCACGACGGCGTCACCTATATGTTCATCGACAACGAGCGCTACTTTGCGCGCGACTATCCGTACGGCTTCTTTGACGACGGCGAGCGTTTTGCGTTCTTCTCCAAGGCCATCACCGAGAGCCTGCAGCACCTGCCCGAGGGCTTTGAGTGCGACATCCTGCACTGCAACGACTGGCAGACAGCGCTGGCGCCCGTGTTCTTGCGTGAGTTCTACCAGGGCCTGCCGCTGTACGACCGCGTCAAGACCGTGTTCTCGATCCACAACGTGGCGTTCCAGGGCCAGTTTAGCGACACTGTGATGGAGGATATCCTTGGTGTGGCGCATATTCCCGCGGCCGCCTCGCAGCTGCGTTGCGACGCCTGCAGCATCAACTACATGCTGGGCGCGCTGCGCTATGCCGACGCCATCACTACGGTAAGCCCCACCTATGCCAACGAGATCCAGACGCCCGAATTTGGCGAGGGCCTGGACGGCGTTCTTCGCGAGCGTTCATACGCGCTGCAGGGCATTTTGAATGGCATCGACGTCGCGGGCTTTGACCCGGCGACCGACAAGCGCATTGCCGCCAACTACACCGTGGAGGACCGTTCTGGTAAGGCCGTATGCAAGGCCAAGCTGCAGGAAGAGCTGGGGCTCGAGGTTCGCGATGACCGTCCGCTTATGGTCATGGTCACGCGCCTGACGCGCCAGAAGGGCATGGACCTGGTCATGTACGCGCTCGACCGCATTCTGGCCGGCGGCGTGCAGGTGGCGGTGCTGGGCACCGGCGACCGCGACTACGAGGACGGTCTGCGCTACTTCCAGGACAAGTACCCCGGTACCATGGCCGCACGCATCGAGTTCGATCCGGCGCTGTCGCAGCGCATGTATGCCGCCGCCGACATGTTCCTAATGCCTTCGAAGTTTGAGCCCTGCGGCCTGTCGCAGATCATCGCCATGCGCTACGGTACCCTGCCCATCGTGCGCGAGACCGGTGGTCTGAAGGACACTGTGATTCCGTATAACGAGTTTAACGGCGAGGGCACGGGCTTCTCGTTTAGCAACTTTAACGGCGACGAGATGGGCGACGCCGTGTTCCGCGCGGCACGCCTGTTCTGGGACAACCGCGATGCCTGGAACCAGCTGGTAACGCAGGCCATGAGCCAGGACTTTAGCTGGACGCGCTCGGCCGATAAGTATCTGGACCTGTACTTCTTTATGCATCCGGAGATTGAGAGGCCTGCGGCTGTTGTCGACGAGACTGAAGCTGTTGCTGAGCCGGTGGCCGCTGAAGAGCCCAAGGCCAAAGAGAAGCCGGTTGAGGCTGAGCCCGCAAAGGCCGAGCCTAAGGTGAAGGCTGAGGTTGCTCTTGAGGCAGAGGACGAGGTCAAGCCCGCTGCAAAGCCCGCAGCTAAGAAGACCACGACCCGCAAGACGACCACTAAGAAGGCTACGACGACCAAAGCTGCCGCGACTAAAACAACGGCTGCCAAGACAACGACCACGCGCAAGCGCACGACCGCCGCTGCCAAGAAGGCAGCCGAGGCCGAGGCTGCTCCCGAGGTAAAGGCCGAGGTCGCTGAGGCCAAACCGGCCGCCAAGGCTCCGGCAAAGACCGCTGCCAAAAAGACGACCACGACTGCCAAGAAGGCAACAGCTGCCAAGAAGACCACGGCAACGAAGTCGACGGCCGCCAAGGCTACTGCGACCAAGGTCGCTCCGAAGGCTGCCGCAAAGCCCGCCGTCAAGGTCGAGGAGACGCCTGCCGAGCCCAAGGCCGAAGCAGCTGTCGAGGCCAAGCCAACCGCCAAGACCACCACGCGCAAGCGCAAGACGACGGCCAAGAAGACCACGGCAAAGGCTGCCGCTCCTAAGGCAGAGGCTATGCCCGCCGCCGTCAAAGAGGAGACCAAGCCCGAGCCGGCACCGAAGGCCGCCGAGGTCAAGGCTAAGACCAAGGCTGCCCCGAAGGCGGAGGCTAAGCCCGAGCCTGCCAAGGAGACCCCGGTCTCCCCTGCCGCTCCGACCGAGAAAAAGGCTCCGACCAAGAAGACTTCCGTCCGCAAGGCAACGGCCACCCGCAAGCGCCGCTAATCCAGACGATCCAAAACCTCATCAAACCCTAAGCAAGGGGCGCTCCAACCGGGCGCCCCTTCTCTGTTAATAGTTGGTAAAACGATTTTCTAGGACAACCGTTCGCCGATGGTAAACGGATGTTGTTTATACAGCCTATGTACAACAGATATACTTACATCCTGTGCGTAAAGCCATGGCCCGCAGGCCGTGATTCTATTGAACTGGACCGTATTATGAGATTGATACACAACAGCCGTCTGCCGCAGTTTCGCACTCCGTTTGGCGCTGTGACCACAGGAACTTCCGTTTCGCTGTCGGTAATTTTGGAGGATGCCGACCCCAACCAGGCAACGCTTACGCTGCGAACCTGGGTCGATGAGATCGGGGAAACTCTGTATCCCATGACGCACGAGGGCGACGGCATCTTTTCCGCCGAGCTGGAGTGCACCGAGCCCTGTCTTATCTGGTACAGCTTTATCTGCAATATCGAGGGCCAGCCCGAGGTTCGTCTGGGCGCACCGCAGGGCCGCACCGGCGGCGAGGGCGTAACCTACGACTACGCCGAGGTTCCGTCGTTCCAGGTCACCGTCTACAAGCACCGCGAAGTTCGTCCCGAGTGGTACGAGCGTGGCATGGTCTACCAGATCTTCCCCGATCGCTACGCCCGAGATGAAAACTGGCGCGAGCGCACGCTGGCCGAGGTCGAAAAACCACGCAACGGAATCCAGCGCCGCATGGTCGAGGACTGGAACGAGCCGCCCGTGTACGAGCGCGCCGAAGACGGCTCCATCAAAACCTGGGACTTCTACGGCGGGTCGCTCAAGGGCATCCAGGAAGACCTGCCTCGCATCGCCGAGCTGGGCTTTACAGCCATCTACCTCAACCCCATCTTTGAGGCCGCGAGCAACCACCGCTACGACACGGCCGATTACACTAAGATCGACCCGATCCTGGGCACCGAGCAGGACTTTACGGAGCTGTGCGAGGCAGCCGAGAAGCTCGGCATTTCCATTATTCTGGACGGCGTCTTCAACCACACGGGCGACGACTCTATCTATTTCAACCGCTACGGCAACTACCCCGGCGTGGGCGCGTGGCAGAGCGAGGATTCGCCGTGGCGCGATGCGTTTTATTTCCACGAGGACGGCTCGTACGACTGCTGGTGGGGCGTGGGCAACATGCCCGCCATCAATGAGAGCTCCGAGCTGGTACGCGAGCGGCTCCTGGGCAAGGACGGCGTGATCCGCAAATGGCTGCGCGCCGGTGCCCATGGTTGGCGCCTGGACGTCGCTGACGAGCTTTCCGACGACTTCCTGGCCGAGATTAAGAAGGCCGTACTTGCCGAAAAGCCTGACGCGTTGTTGCTCGGCGAAGTCTGGGAAGACGCCTCCAACAAGATTAGCTATGGCCATCTGCGTCGTTACCTGCAGGGCTCCGAGCTGGACTCTGCTATGGATTACCCTTTCCGCGACATGGTCATCGGCTTTTTGATGGGCTACAAGAACGCCTACCAAGCAGCCGAGGATATCGAAACCCTGCGCGAGAACTACCCGAGCGAGGCATTGTCCTGCGCGCTCAATCTGCTTTCGAGCCACGACCGCCCGCGTATCATCTCGGTGCTCGGCGGCGGCCCCGACGAGTCGCAGCTGCCCGAGCGCGAGCGCAGCAAGTGGCGACTGGACGAGAGCTCGATGGGCCTGGCCAAGAGCCGTTTTTGGCTTGCAACGCTCATGCAGATGACCTTCCCCGGCGTGCCTTCGATCTACTACGGCGACGAATACGGCCTGGAGGGCCTTACCGATCCGGGCAACCGCCGCACTCTGCCGACCAAGGACCAACTGCACGACTTCGACACGCTGGCTATTGTCAAGAACGCCTCCGCCGTACGCCGCGCACTGCCGTTTATGATCGACGGCGAGATTAAGGCCTTCGCGCTCAACGATGAGGTGCTGGCCTACAACCGCACGGGCAAGGATGGCGAGTCCGCGACGGTTATCATCAACCGCAGTCTGCGCAATTCGCACCGCGTGACGATTCCGGCGCTCGGCGAATGCGCGAGTGACGTCATCAGCGGTCACGAGTGCGAGATCCACAACGGTACGGTCACGCTCGATCTGTATCCGCTGGGCTCGTCGATCATCTATCACCATGCCGAGCAGCGCCTGCAGGAGCCGCTCGATCACGACGCGGGCGTCGTGTGCCACATCACCTCGGTGCCGACCGATGACGGCAAGCCCGGCACGATCGGCGCACCCACGCGTCGCTTTATCGACCATCTGTCCGCTATGGGCATGCGCTACTGGCAGGTCCTGCCTGTCAACCCGACGGACTTCTTCCGCTCCCCTTACGCTGGGCCTTCGGCCTTTGCGGGCAATGTTGACCTGCTGCCCGAGAGCCAAGTGGAACTGGCGGCCGACTTTGAGACTTGGAAGGCCCGTGGCGGCGAGGATGCAGACCCGCTCTACACGGCGTTTGAACATCGCAACGCCGATTGGCTCGAGAAGTACTGCGTCTACATGGCCGTCAAGAAGTACTTTGAAGGTGAATCGCGTCACGATTGGCCGGCCGATGTCGCGCGCTACAACGAGCATCTGATTGACGACAAGCGTTTCCACGACGAGGCAGAGCTGCAGGCGTACATGCAGTACCGCTTTGACCTTGCCTGGTGCGAGCTCATGAACTATGCGCACAAGAAGGGCATCGAGGTTATCGGCGACATTCCTATGTACGTTTCGGACGATTCGGCCGATGCGTGGAGCGAACCCGAGAACTTCTGGTTGTCCGATACCGGTAAGGCAATCGAGATCTCCGGTGCACCGCCCGACAACTTTGCGCCCGAGGGCCAGGTGTGGGGCAACCCGACGTTCCGCTGGGGTCATATGAAGGAGAACGGCTACCGCTGGTGGATGGACCGTCTGCGTCGCGCGTTCTCACTCTACGACCGTGTGCGCCTGGACCACTTCCTGGGATTCCACAGCTACTTTAGCATTCCCGCAGGCAAGGCCTGCGCCGACGGCCGCTGGCTGGCGGGTCCGGGCAAGGACCTGTTTCAGACCGCCTACGACGAGCTAGGTCCGCTCAACTTTATCGCCGAGGACCTGGGCTATTTGACGCCCGGTGTTCGCGCCATGGCTTCGACCTGCGGTTTCCCCGGCATGGACGTGCTGGAGTTTAGCGACTACGACGTTCGTTGCGGTGTGCATCCCACGCCCGGCAAGATTCTGTACACCTCGACGCACGATACGTTGACGCTGGCCGGTTGGTGCACGCGTTCCTTTGCGGGTGGCGACGTGCCGAGCGGTGTTGAGGTGGCGTCCAAGCTGATGAGCGACGCGCTGGCAAGCGACGCTCCCCTGGTGATGATGCCGCTGCAAGATGTCTTGGGGCTGGGCGACGACGCGCGCATGAACGTTCCGGGCGTGGCCACGGGCAACTGGACCTGGCAGGCTGACGAAACCGATGCTGCGGCCGCTGAGGGCAAAACCGCACAGCTCCTGCGCAACACGCATAGATTCTGGGGCGAAGCGTGATAAAACGCCCGATATAGGGTACAGTTACAGACGTTTGAATTTATGCGGGCAGAGTGATCTGCCCGCTTTGTGCTGAAAAGGAAGTATTATGGCGCGCTACGATTACAAGTGCTCGAGCTGCGGCAACGTGTTTGAGGTTGAGCATCCCATGTCCGAGACCCCCGAGGTCGTGTGCCCCAACTGCGGCGCTCCGGCCGCCAAGACGTTCTCGGCCAGCGGCATCAAGTTTGAGGGCAACGGCTTCTACAACACCGACCAGCGCAGCGGTAGCTCAAGCACCAGCGCCACGAGTGGCTGCTGCGCCAACTGCCCGCACAGCCACTAGAAACCAATCAGCCCCGCGACCGACACCAATCGCGGGGCTATTTCTTTGCGCTATGGGTAGCTAATTATCAGGCCAGGTTTCCTTATGAATTGCGGTGAAATAAGGACAGTTTGGCAGGTAGAAGCCGCTATTCAATCCCTATTTCACCGCACATTAGTAGTTAGTTGCGCACCAGTCTGGCGCAGAAGTGGCCGTCGTAGGAGTCAGCGTTTACCGGCACACTTTGGAAGAGGCCACGGTCGTTTTGACGGACGGCTACCAGCTTCTTGGCCTGCTCGAAATCGGGCAGTTGCAGGATCTGCGCCTCGGAGAGCGGCTCCAGGCTAAAACCGGTACCCTCGGGAGAGTTTAGGAAAGCATCCACGACCTGCGTGTTCTCTTCGTCAAAGACCGAGCACGTCGCATAGATGAGCTCGCCGCCAGTAGCCACGCGCGCGGCAGCCTCTTTGAGCATCGTCAGCTGCAGTTTGGGCAGCTCAACCGTCACATCCTTTTCGGTCAGACGCCACGGAATCTCGGGATGACGGCGCATAGTGCCGGTGCCAGAGCACGGCGCGTCGATAAAGACCGTGTCGAACTTAACCGGCTCGCCAAGCATGGCATCAAATGATGTGAGCACCTCATCAAGCTCGCAAGCATCACCCGAAACCGTACGAACGCCCTGAATGCCGGCCTTATGCAGGCGAGCGAGATTCAGATCGCACTTGCGATCATGCAGATCGAGCGCCGTATGCTGACGCTCATAGCCCGCACGCTTGGCCTGGCACATCATCACATAGGTCTTGGTGCCACGACCAGCACCAATCTCAAGGCAGCTACCAGGGCGCGTGGCAGCTGTGGCGATAAGTTGCGCGTTGAGATCAGATGCCACCGCGGCAGCACGCTCAAACACACCCGAAGCAACGGTAACCTGGGCATCAACCGGGGCATGGCAGCCCGGGAACACGGGTGCCACAAACTGCGAAATATACGGATCGAGCTTAGTCGCAAAGGCGTTCTCATGCAGGGCCAGCGGCGCGGGGGCCAGATTGCCGGCAAAGTTAAGCGCACCCTCGGGCGTGTCAAACGACGCCATAATGCGAGCGCACAGCCAGCGAGGAAGACCCATAAGGCGCGACAGACGAACCAGGCGTCGCTCGGACTCATCCATGTCGGATGCTGTGGCAAAGTCCTCAACATTGTCCGCAACCTTATGCAGTACAGCATTGGCCAAGCCGGCGGCGGACTTAGCACCGCAACGAACCAGTTCAACACCCTGACTTACGGCAACACGGCCCGGCGTATGCAGGTAGAGCATCTCGAAGGCCGAGATACGAAGCGCCATGCGAACGCGCGGCGCAACCTTTTTGGGCTTATCGAGAAACTGATCGAGCAGCTCGTCCAAAACACCCTGCGTGGCGGCAACACCCAGCGCCAAGCGGGCGGCAAAAGCGGAATCGCGCTGGTCAATAGCCTTGGCCGATGCGCGAGAGGACAGCACGTCGCGTGCATACATGCCGCGGCGATCGGCCTCCATCAGCACATCGAGCGCAAGCTTGCGCGCGGGAGACAGCCTGCTCATGACAAAACACCCCAGATAAGATCGGCACCCTGCAGGCCAGCAGACCAAGCAGAAGCAGTCATAGCACGCTTGCCATCAGGCTTAACCTCGAGCAGTTCAACCGAGCCATCAGAAAGGCCCAGGTAAACACGCTTGGCCTTAACGAGAACCTGACCCTCGCCGAGCGACACATCAGCCGCCGCAGCATCGAGCACACGCACGGTCTTGCCGGCAATCACGCAACGAGCAGGCGCGGTATCGGACGAAGCCAGCACATGACGCACGCAATCAAGCACCGCCATCTGCGGATCCAGACGCATCTCCTGCTTGGAGATCTTGGCAGCATGAGTGACGACCGACTCATCCTGCTCAGTCCAAACAGCCGAGCCATCGGAAAGCGAGGGAAGCATATCGGCAAGCAATTTGCCGCCAAGTTCAGCAAGCTCCATGGTCAGCGCCTCAGCATGCTTACTGGCAACCGACGTGGAAGCCTGAGCACAATAAGCACCAGTATCCACGCCATGTCCAATGCGCATAATGGAAACGCCGGCAACCTCATCACCAGCGAGAATCGCACGCTGAATGGGAGCAGCGCCACGCCAACGAGGCAGTAGCGAAGCATGAACATTCACAATACCAAGCGGCGCTATATGCAGCACCTCATCAGGCAAAATACAGCCATAAGCAGCCACACAGAAAATATCAGCCTGGGCAGCCTGGAGCACCTCAACAACCTCAGGCGTCATACGATTAGCCTCAACAACAGGCAGACCAAGCTCGAGCGCCTTAGCCTTAACAGGAGACGGCTCCAGCTTCTTACCACGCCCACGAACAGCATCAGGACGAGTAACAACAAGCGCAATCTCGTTCCCAGCCTCAACAAGCGAAGTCAACGAAGGCACAGCAAAATCAGGCGTACCCATAAACACAATACGCATAAAAGTTAGTCTCCTCTCAATAACGAGCCGAGACGGCTACAAAAAAGCGTTCTTGGTCGCAAGCGCGCCCAGCCGCAAGAATAGGTCAACAGAAACAAATATACCCAAAACCAAAGAAAGAGCCGCAATAAAAGCAGCTCTTTCAGCAAAGCACCTATCAGCGAAGACGCCCATCCCTGGCCCGACGGCACCTGGGCGAGACAAGCAGCGTCAACGTAGTCCCCGGGGCGCCCGCCTATATCGTCCCGCGCGCAGTTTCGCAGCGCAGCGAGAATATTTGAGCATGGGATGATATAGGCGGGCGCCCCGGGGACGGACAAACCTACTCAGTCTCGCCCGGTCGAGCGCCGCGGGCCAGGGCGTCCTGGTACTCCTTGACGGCCTTGAGCCTCTGCATGGGCTTAAGGCGCTCGAACATGGTGTTGCCGTGCAGGTGGTCGATCTCGTGCTGCAGGCACACGCAGAACAGATCGCCCGAGGCCTCATAACGAATCAGGTTGGCGTCCAGATCATACGCCTCGACGACGACATGGTCGGGACGCTCAATCTCGCAGCTAATCCCGGGGATAGACAGGCAGCCCTCGCTAAACGGCACCAAATGGTCACTCTGCTCAACAATGACAGGGTTGATGAGCACGTACGGGTCGTAGTCGTTCTTGTCGCTGTAGTCGCAGTCGATGGTGACGAGCTGAATAAGCTCGCCGATCTGCGGAGCAGCCAGGCCGCAGCCGCCGTTCTCGAACATCATCTTCTTCATCTTCTCGGCAAGCGCCTCGATCGCCGGGGTGATCTCCTCGATGACGGCGCACTCCTGGCGCAAACGAGGGTCGGGCGACAGTACGATTCCGTTGGCTTCCATGGCCATCCTTTCAGGTTGTTACATCAAATCATAGGCGTCGACGTCAACGCTCACGCTCACGCCGCGCACGGAGCCCACCTCTTTGAGGCAGGCGTCGATATCATCAGAGACATGGTACCCCACGGGCGACTTCACAAGCAGATGGAAGCGGTAACGGTCCTTGGCTCTCTCGATTACACACGAAGCCGGGCCCAGCACCTGCGGCACGGCACTCCCTGCCCGCAAAAAATCGGGCGCGGCGGCATGCCAGCGACGCTTGAGGAGCTTGGCGATGCGGCCGATGTAGTCTTGCGCGTCGTCTCGGTTCGCCGACCACACCAAAATGTTGACCAGACGCACGAACGGTGGATACAGGGCGTCGCGGCGCTGGTCCAGGTCGTAGTCGGTAAAGATCGAACGGTCGTGCTTAGCGACGGCGCGAATGACCGGATCCTCGGGCAGGTAGGTCTGGATGATCACCTCACCGGGACGATCGCCGCGACCGGCACGGCCGGCGACCTGCTCCAGTAAATCGTAGGCGCGCTCCCCTGCGCGGAAATCGGGCAGCTTGAGGGCGAAGTCGGCATTGACCACGCCCACGAGCGTGACCTCGGGAAAATCGAGACCTTTAGCGATCATCTGGGTACCCAGCAACACGGCGCAATCCGCCGCATCGAACTGCTCGAGCAGCTTTTTGTGCGCATCCTTGCCACACGTGGAATCGGCATCCATGCGAATGATGGCAACGTCCTCGGGAAGCAACTGGTGCAGAGCGTCCTCGATCTGCTGCGTGCCCAGGCCCATTTTTGCCAGGTAGCGACTGCCACATTTGGGGCAACGGCTCGTGGGCGCGGGATACGGCCGCACGCGCCAAGACGAACCGCATGTGTGACACTGCAGCGTGTGTGTGCGCTCGTGATACGTAAGCGCTGTGGAGCAGTGGTTGCAGGTGGGGACGCAGCCGCACTCGCGGCACATCAGGAATGGCGCAAAGCCACGGCGGTTATGCAGCAACACGGCCTTCTCGCGGCGCCCGACCACACGCTCCAATCCCTCCATCAAGGGTTTTGAGAACATGGAGCGGCTGCCGTGCGAGAACTCGCGACGCAGGTCAGCAATGCGGACCGTAGGCAGCACGGCGTGTCCGGGGCGCTCGGGCATCTCGACACGCGTCCAGGTGGCACCGTTATACATGCCGCGGCGGCAGCGGTCGAGGGCCTCGGCAGAAGGCGTGGCCGACCCCAGCACGAGCGGGCAGCGATAGCGGCGCGCCATCTCGGCTGCCACCTCGCGCGCATGGTAGCGCGGACTGGACCCCTGCTTGTAGCTGGTCTCGTGCTCCTCGTCAATGATGATGAGGCCCAGGTCGTCAAGCGGGCAAAAGAGCGCCGAACGTGCGCCGACGACCACGCGGGCCGCACCGCTGGCAACCATATCCCACTGGTCCAGGCGCTCGCCGGCCGAAAGCCGCGAATGGAACACGGCGACCGTCTCGCCAAAGCGCGAACGGAAGCGGCCGACGGTCTGGGCCGTCAGCGAAATCTCGGGCACCAGCACGCAGGCCGAGCGACCGGCTGCAAGCACGCGCTCAATGGCGGAGAGGTAAACCTCGGTTTTGCCGGAGCCGGTGACGCCGTCGACCAACACCACGTCGCCATGAGCGTCCAGACGGGCGCGCTCAATCTGCGCGAGCGCCTGTTGCTGGCCGTTGGTAAGGGAGACCGGCGCCTTGCCGCTTGCCGAGGACAGCGTGGTCTGCTCGCTGCAGCCACGCCACGCACGGCGTTCCTCCACCACCACGACGCCGCGCTTTTTGAGCGCCTTGATGGTCGCCGACATGCTGTTATAGAGAAGGTTGAGGTCGCGCGTCGTGACCGGGCCGCACCGGAGCGCCTCGATGAGTTGGCGCTGGCGGACCGCGGTCTTGGGCGGCGTATAGTCAAAGCCTTCGGGCGTAAGCATCACCCAACGGTTTTGGATAGGCTTGACGGCGGGGCGCTCAACCGACCATGCGCCGTCATCGCCCTTAACGACGCGCGGACTGCCGCCCGGGGGCAGGAACAGGCGCAGGCACTCGGAAAGCGTCGCGACATACTCGCGGCTCATCCAACGTGCGATGCGGGCAGCCTCGGCGGTAAAGAGGGGTTTGCTGAGGATGGCTTCGATGGCTTTAATGCGCGCGGGGTCGAGGGCATTGTAGCCCTGTAGGTCGCTCAGCTCAGGCGCAATGTCGACGATATAGCCCGCGGCCGCACGGTTACCAAAGTGGACCAGGACCGTGGATCCGATCTGCGCCTCGTTGGCAAGGGACTCAGGGATGCCGTAAGCAAACGGATCCGACAGCGCACGGGTGGGGATGTCGAGGACCACGCTCGCGTAGGCGGCAGGGGGCTCGGGCGCAGGCTTAGACTGAGCCGAGGCAGCGGCAGGCTTGGGCTTCACCGGAGCTTCCTCCGGTTCCGGCGAACCAAACAGCGACAGTTGTTGAGCCATACACCACCTCTAACGAACGGACCTGAAAGGGGTGGGACAAAATAATCAGTAGAGTTTGTCCCATGGCCGATACGAGTGTCGAGCTTGTTGCGTCACTCGAACATGGGACAAACACTACTGATTATTTTGTCCCAGCAACCCACTCATCGGTACAGAAACAAGAGCCCCGCTCGGGGGAACGGGGCTCGGATACATGCGTTTACGCGTCTACTACAGCGCCATCGTGCGGGCGCGGTCGATGCGTGCCAGGCAGTCGTCGCGGCCGACGAGCGCCATGGTCTCGCCCAGCGGGGGGCTCACCATGTTGCCGCAGACGGCGACGCGCACGGCCTGGAATACCACGCGCTTCTTGAGGTCCATCTGCTCGGGCAGCGGCTCAAGCGCGGCGTCGATGGCCTCGGCAGTCCACTTGTCCACGCCCTCGAGCGCGGCCTTGGCGGCATCCAGAATGGCACCCATGCCTTCCTTAGCCAGGCCCTTGTTAACGGATTTCTCGTCATACTCGAGCGTCTCGGCCGTAGCGAAGATGGGAGCGGCGACGGTCACGGCGTCGGCCGGCATCTTGGTGCGCGGTTTGACGATTGCGGCAAGCGCGTCGATCCAGTCCTCGCCGTACTCGACGTTGCCCTCGATGAGACCCGCCTCGTGCAGCTCGGGGACCATGATCTCGTCGGCAAACTGGGCATCGGACATGCCGTTGATGTACTCGGCGTTGACCCAGTCGAGTTTCTTTGGGTCGAAGGTCGCCGGGTTCTTGGAGATGCGGTCGAGCGAGAACTTGCTGGCTAGGACATCGCGCGGGATGATCGTGGTCTCGCCGTCGAGCGACCAGCCGAGCAGCGCCAGGTAGTTGACGAAGGCGTCGGAAAGGTAACCGGCGTCGCGGTACTCCTCCACCGAAGTTGCGCCGTGGCGCTTGGAGAGCTTCTTACCGTCGGCGCCCAGGATCATGGAGATGTGGGCGAACGTGGGCACGGGCGCGCCGAGGGCCTCGTAGACCATGACCTGGCGCGGGGTGTTGGACAGGTGGTCGTCGCCGCGGATGACATGGGTGATCTTCATCATGGCGTCGTCGACGACGGTCGCGAAGTTGTACGTGGGCGTGCCATCGGAGCGGAAGATGACAAAGTCGTCGAGCTCCTTGGCGTCGAAGGTCACCTCACCGTGAACGGCGTCGTGGATGACGACGTCGCCGCGGTCCTCGGGCACCTTGATGCGCAGGACGTAGGACTCGCCGGCCTCGATGCGGCGGCGGGCCTCCTCGGGATCAAGATCGCGGCAACGACGCTGATAGCCCTGGAAGGGGTCCTTGCGCTCCTGCGCGGCCTTGCGGTCGGCGTCGAGCTGCTCCTTGGTGCAGAAGCAGGGATAGGCCTTGCCCTCGTCCCAAAGTTTCTGGGCGGCCTGCTTGTACAGGTCCAGGCGCTCGGTCTGGGCGTAGGGGCCAAAGTCGCCGCCTACCTCGGGACCCTCGTCCCAGTCCAGGCCCAGCCAACGCATGGCACGCAGGATGATCTGCGTGTTCTCGTCGGTGGAACGGGTGGGATCGGTGTCGTCGATGCGCAGGATGAACGTGCCGCCGTTAGCACGGGCGAAAGCCCAGTTATAGATAGCGGTGCGGGCGCCGCCGATGTGCAGCTTGCCCGTCGGTGAGGGTGCAAAGCGGACGCGAACGTCTGATGCCATGGAAATCTCCTCGATTGCAGGATGGATGTCTAACCGCATCAGTATAAAGCATCAAAGCAACCTCCGCACAAAGGGCACCGACCCACTCATTGGGGACAGACTTAAATGAGTGGGTGCGGAAAGGGTGTGAATGTTTGATTTACGCGCTATGATGTGCCCTTGCATAGAGAGCCCAGCGGAATGGTAACGGTCGCCGGGACACGTTTTTGAAAGGACAATCATGTCAGAAGAACTTCGTTCCATCCCACCCCAACACGGGTCCTTTGTTTTTACGTCGGAGTCGGTGACCGAAGGTCATCCCGATAAGATCGCTGACCAGATCAGCGACGCCGTCCTCGACGCAATCCTCGCCAAAGAAATAGAGCTCCAGGAGCAAGGCTACATCGCCCCCAACGGCGTGCCTGCCAACGTGGAGAACGTCCGCTGCGCCTGCGAGACCCTCGTGACCACCGGCACCGTCATCGTTGCCGGCGAAATTCGCACCCAGGCCTACGTCGACGTACAGGAAATCGCCCGCGGCGTTATCCGCCGCATTGGCTACAACCGTGCCAAGTTCGGTTTTGACTGCGACACCTGCGGCGTTATGAGCCTCATCCACGAGCAGTCGCCCGATATCGCCCAGGGCGTTGACGAGTCCTTCGAGACCCAGACCGGCGCTACCACCGACCCGATCGACCTGATCGGTGCCGGCGACCAGGGCATGATGTTCGGTTATGCCTCCAACGAGACCAAGACCCTCATGCCCATGCCGCACTACCTGGCAAGCCGCCTGGCCGAGCGCCTGGCCGCCGTGCGCCACGACGGCACCCTCGCCTATCTGCGTCCCGACGGCAAGACCCAGGTCACCGTGCGCTACGAGGAAGGCAAGCCCGTCGAGGTCACGACCATCGTCATCTCCACGCAGCACGCCGCCGAGATCGAAGACATGGGCAAGATCAAGGCCGACCTCATCGAGCACGTCATCACCCCGGTCATGGCCGCCGAGAACATGCCGTGGGACAACGCGGAGATCTACGTGAACCCCACCGGTCGCTTTGTCGTGGGCGGCCCCATGGGCGACACGGGCCTCACCGGCCGCAAGATCATCGTCGACACCTACGGCGGCTACGGCCGTCACGGCGGTGGCGCCTTTAGCGGCAAGGACTGCACCAAGGTCGACCGTTCCGCCGCGTATGCCGCGCGCTGGGTCGCTAAGAACGTGGTCGCCGCCGGTCTGGCCGACCGCTGTGAAGTCGAGCTCGCCTACGCCATCGGCGTTTCCAAGCCCCTCTCAATCATGGTCGACACCTTCGGTACCGCGCATGTTGCCGAGGACAAGATCGTCGAGGCCGTCGAGAAGACCTTCGACCTGCGCCCGGGCGCAATCATCCGCGACCTAGACCTGCGTCGCCCCATCTACGAAAAGACGGCAGCCTACGGTCACTTCGGCCGCGAAGACGCCGACTTCACCTGGGAGAATACCGACCGAGTCGAAGAACTCAAAGCAGCCTGTGGCCTGTAGGCTTACGAGAAAAGCCACAGCCAAATAGAAACACGCCAAAAAGAGGTACCGGAACAACCGGTACCTCTTTTTTATTAACCGGTGGTGAAGATGAGTCGACATGGGACGCAGAATAGGTTCCCAGCTGATGAATTTTGCAGCAAGCGTGCCCCTACCATGTATCCTAAGTTCCGAGGGCTTTGGTATTTGGTCGATCGCGAGTTCCGCACGAGCCGGAGGCCACTTAATGTGGCCTCCGTGCGAGCCAGGACTGTAGAGCAGGCGACCAAATACCAAAGCCCTCGGAACGACGGGATAGAACAGGAGCGCATATGGCAGGCAAGCCGCAAACACTAGCTACGACCTCGGCATTCGAGATCTTGGGGCCCGTCATGGTCGGCCCCAGTTCATCGCACACCGCTGGCGCCCTGCGGTGCGCCCAAGTTGCCGCCAGCCTGCTGGAAGGCCGCATCACTAAGGTCACCTTTGGCCTGTGGAACTCCTTTGCCCACACCTACCGCGGCCACGGCACCGATCGTGCGCTCGTCGCGGGCATCCTGGGCCTCGACACCGACGACGAGAACATCAAGCAGGCCTTCGACCTCGCACGCGAGCAGGGCCTCGACTACCACTTTGAAATTAAGGGCGACGACGCCTCCATCCATCCCAACACCGTCGACATCGACATGGCCGACGATACGGGCGCCACGGCGCAGGTCCGCGGCGAGAGCCTCGGCGGCGGCAAGATGCGCATCAGCCGCATCAACGGCGTCGGCGTCGATATCTCGGGCATGTATTCCACGCTCTTCGTGGCACACCAGGACGTCCCCGGTGTGCTCGCCGCGCTCACGAACCTGCTCGCCTACGCCCATGTGAACATCGCTTTCTGCCGCACCTACCGCACCGAGGTGGGCGGCCAGGCATACTCCGTCTTTGAGACCGATGGCGCCCCCGACGACACCGTCATCCCCATGCTGCGCAAGCTCGACAATGTAAACTACGCCACCTTTATCGAGCTCCCGGGCTCGGCCTCGTCGCTCTCCCCCGGCGTTTCGGCCAAGGAAATCTTTGACGATGGTGCGCAGTTGCTCGACGCCTGCGCCGAACTCGGCCTCAACATCGGCGCCGTCATGGCCGTTCGCGAGGCGCGCCTGACCGGCGAGGCCCACGCCGTCGCCGCCATGCGCCGCGTGCTCGACGTCATGCGCGAGGAGACCACGGCCCCCATCGCCAATCCTCAGCGCTCGCTCGGCGGGCTTATCGGCGGCGAGGCCAGACTCGTTGATGCCACCGGCCGCAACGACTTGAGCGTAAGCCTGATGGGCGCCGTCCAGACCGATGCCGTGGCCCGCGCCATGGCCGTCCTTGAGCGCTCCGCCACAATGGGAGTGATCGTCGCCGCCCCCACGGCCGGCTCCGCAGGCGTCGTGCCCGGCTGCGTGCTGGCGCTCGCCGACCATCTGCAACTGGACGATGAGCAAGTCATGGACGCCCTCTACTGCGCCGCCGCCATCGGCCTCAACCTCACCACGAGCGCCTGCGTCGCCGGCGCCGAGGGCGGATGCCAAGCCGAGGTGGGAAGCGCGGCCGCCATGGCCGCCGCCGCGCTGGTGCAGATGCTCGGAGGCACGCCTGAGCAGGCACTCGACGCCAGCTCCATCGCCCTGAGCAACCTGCTGGGCCTGGTCTGCGACCCGGTGGGCGGCCTCGTGGAGGTGCCGTGCCAAAACCGCAATGCCATCGGCGTGGCCGCGGCATTTAGCTCGGCGCAGCTTGCACTTGCCGGTATCAAGAGCCTGGTGCCGTTTGACCAGATGGCGCACGTCATGCTCTCCGTGGGCCACGCGTTGCCGGCCACGCTGCGCGAGACGGCAAAGGGTGGCATCGCGCAGGCTCCGGCCGCACTTTCGGCCTGTGCAAAATGCGGTGTGTGCGGATAGCGACAAAGAAAGACTCGAAGGTGGGACAAATGTCCCACCTCTTTTGAATGCCACCGTTTCCATACCACAAACAACTGGGTAATCGCTATAATGCAAGCCCAGTAAAAACACGATGAGCCGCAAGGCGAAATCCGAAGGATATGCATACGATGTCGCAAAACGATCGAACTCAACTGATTCCCGATCCGCAGCAGCCGAGCAGGCACACCGGCGGCGTTCAGTCGCCGCGTCCTATCGCGCCGAGCCGCGGTCAGCAGCGAGGTGCGGCAAACGTTTCCCAACGTCCGAACAAGCAGCATCAGCAGCGCCAGGCAAATGGCAATGCGCCCAAGCAGCCCCCCACGCACGCTCGAGGCGATCGCGGCCCCGCACGCAAACCCGCCGAGAACAATAAGTCGGGCAAAAAGACGACGCTCTTTGTCGTTCTGGGTCTTATCGTCATTGTCTATATCGTAGGCGTTGTAGCGTTTTCGCAGGTAGCCTACCCCAACACCACTATCGCCGGCGTCGATGTCTCGTTCTCCAACGCTTCGTCTGCCGCCACCAAGGTCAACTCGGCTTGGAAGCACTATAAGCTCACCGTGACAGGCGATGACTTTAGCTGGACCTATCAGCCCGAGTCCGATGAGCCCATTGTCGACGGCGAAGCTGCCGCAAAAGAGATTATCAGCCGCAACGAAGCCATTGTATGGCCGGTTCGCCTTGTAGAATCCTTAAGCGGCAAGACCAAAACAACCGCTAGCTCCAACGAAGTCGATCTTGATCAAGACGTCGACCTGTCCATGCTCTCCGACACCTTTGACCAAAAGCAGTTTGAGAAGGATCTGGGCGCCGCCATCGACGAGTTTAACGAGGGGCGTTCGGGCGCGTTCGAGGCCAATAGCTCCTATGACGAGCAGGCCGGCAAGTTTACCGTCGAGAAGGCGCGCTCCAACGAAAAACTCAACCGCGAGCATGTCATTAAGTATGCCGAGCTCGAGCTTGCCTCGCTGGCCGAGACCGTAGATCTTTCCAAGCTCGGCAACGTTGCCTATGAGCCACTCAATGGAACGCTGACCGATGATCAGATTCAGGCCGCATGCGATGCCGCCAACAACTTCTTGGGCGTCAACGTGACCCTCAAGCTCAACGGCGAGGATGCCGGCAAGGTTGATGGCAGCTCCGTGTTGCAGTGGATCAGCTTTGCCGATCCGGCCAACCCCACGCTCGATACGTCGCAGATCAGCAGCTGGGCAGCCGAGCTTGCCAACGGCTTTAATACCGTGGGCTCCACTCGCTGGTGGACGCGCGCCGATGGCAAGCAGTGCGCCGTCGAAGGCGGCGACTTTGGTTGGTCCATCGACAGCAGCTCGCTCGCCAAGCAGGTCGAAGACGCCATTAACAACAAGCAGACCGGCGAAATCGAGATCAAGTACTCCCAGAAGGCCGACACCTTTACCGCAAAGGGAGAGCCCGACTGGAAGGCATACATCGATGTCGATCTGTCCGAGCAGCACGCGCGCTACTACGACGAGAGCGGCAATATCGTGTGGGAGGCCAACTTTATCTCCGGCAAGCCGGGAAAGGACGCCACGCCCGAAGGCGTTTGGCAGATCAACAGCAACAATGGCGCCAGCAAGCTCATCGGTGCCAAGGACCCCGAGACCGGCAAGCCCAAATACGAAAGCCCGGTTAGCTACTGGATGCCGTTTGAGGGCAACATGATCGGCTTCCACGATGCCACCTGGCAAAACGACAAGAGCTTCGATAACGCCGAGTCGTACAAGTGGTGCGGCAGCCACGGTTGCATCAACCTGCGCCTGGCCGACGCCAAGGCACTTCACGACTGCATCAAAGTCGGCCTGTGCGTGGTTGTCCACTCGTAGTGCAACGCGCGCATTCCTACAACGTGGAGCCGCTGCGACCAATCTAACAGTTCCGAAAGAATCCGCCATATGCGCCCGCCTTACGCGACGAGCGCATATACTTATTGAGGAACTTTCTATAAAGGAGACGCTATGCCGAATGTCCCCACCATCACCCCAGGCCCGGATGATGCCGAGTACACGCCCGAAGGTGCCACCGAAACGATTCCTCTGATTAAAAACGTACATGCCGACAAGCAGAGCGAACGCACGAACGATACGGCCGAAATTTCCGATGAAGAGGCGTATGCCAAGCTCAAGGCAAAACGTGCCGAACGTCGACGCAAAAAGCTGATTCGACGCGGTATTGCCGCCGGCGTCGTAGGTGCCATCGCGCTCATTGCCATTGTCGCAACCCTGGTTATCAATGCGCAGCCGCAGGGCGCTAGCGGGCCTGTGACCGACATGGTGACCGAGGGCACGTTTACCACAACGGTCGAGGCGAAAGGCCAGCTCAAACCCATTTCGTCCTCAGTGGTCTCCCCTTCTGTCGACGGTACGGTCGATTCGATCAACGTGCAGGCAGGCCAATCCGTCAACGAGGGCGACGTGCTTATGACCATTAAAAACGACGAGCTCGATCGCAACGTTGCCGAGGCGCAGCGTGCAGTTGCAGCCGCCCAGGAAGACCTCACCAACGCGCAGAAAGCCGCCGCTGTCGCGCAGGCCACCCCAACGACGGACGTCGATGGAGCTTCCGCAGCGGCTGGCGTCTCCGCCGCATCAGCGGACACGAACGCCGTATCGGCCGCGCAGCGCAGCCTCGCATCGGCCCAGGCAAACCTCGACCAGGCGAACGCCAAGGCCGCCAGCCGTACGGTCACGGCCCCGAGCTCGGGTAGCATCGTGGAGCTCAACGCCAAGGTGGGCGCCACGGTAACAGGCGGCATGATCATGGGCGAAAGCGATACAAGCGGCGGCAAGCAGTGCATGCAGATTGCCGACCTGTCCAAGATGAAGGTGACCGTGCAGGTGGGCGAAAAGGATATCGCCAAGATCGCCGTGGGCCAGAGCGCCAACGTGACCTATCCAGCGTTTCCCGATATCGTGAGCCAGGGAACGGTCACGGCCATCGCCTCGGTGGCAAACTCCGACTCCAACTCCGGCGGCGGCAGCGTAACCTTTAACGTCGACATCCTCATCGAAGCACCCGACAGTCGCCTTAAGCCGGGTATGACTGCCGAGGTCTCGGTAGTGACCGAGAAGCTCGACGACGTGGTTATGGTGCCGACCATGGCGCTGATGACCGAAGATGGCGAGCACTATTACGTCAATCTGGCCACCGATTCGGAAGGCAAGAAGACGCGCCGCGTGAAGGTGACCGTCGTGACGCAAAACGACAACGAGGCTGTAGTCGGTAAGACGCAGGTCAAGCGCGACGACCAGGGCAACGAGATCAACCCAGACGTCCCGGTTACCAAGTTACGCGACGGCGACACCATCGTGACGGATACCGGCACAGGCATGACGGCAGACGGCGGCGACAATATGTCTGCCGACGAGGGCAAGTAATGCGTCCCGTCATCGACATCCGCAACGTGCACCGCATCTTTGAGAGCGAGGCCGGTTGCGCCCACATCCTGCACAACGTGAGCCTGGCGGTGAACCCCGGTGAGTTCGTCGCAATCACCGGCCCCTCGGGCTCGGGCAAGTCGACGCTCATGAACATCCTGGGCTGCTTGGACAAGCCGACGGCGGGTGATTATTTCCTGCAAGGGCTCAACGTCGCCGAGCTCGACGATGATGAGCTCACCGAGGTGCGCGCGCTGAGCATCGGCTTTGTCTTTCAGAGTTTTAACTTGCTGCCGCGTCTGACGGTGATCGAAAACGTCATGCTGCCGCTGTCCTACACCAATGTGCCGCGTAGCCAGCGCGAGATGCGCGCCGTGCACGCGCTGCAAGCCGTCACACTGCCGGTCGACCATTGGGACCACCGCATATCGGAACTCTCGGGCGGACAGATGCAGCGCGTCGCCATCGCGCGCGCCCTCGTCAACGACCCGCCCATCATTTTGGCCGACGAGCCAACGGGAAATCTAGACTCGACAACCGGGGCGCTCGTCATGGAAACCTTCCACAAGCTCCAGAAACGCGGCAAGACCATCGTACTCATCACGCATGACCCCGGCATCGCCGCCGAGGCCGATCGAGCCGTAACCATCCGTGACGGGCGAATCCATGACGGCGCATATGTCGCGCATACACCGAATACGTTACGCGGGGCCGTGAACGCCCTGCCCACGATTTCGACATCCACCAATCAGCCGAAGGGAGCGAAGGAATGAGCACCCGCGATCTTGTCCAAGAAGCCCTTCACTCGCTCGAGGCCAACAAGGGACGCAGCCTGCTCACCATCCTTGGCATCGTCATTGGCATCGCCTCGGTCATCGCCATGACTTCGCTCATCGGCGGCATCCAAAACAGCCTGGTCAACAGCCTGGGCCTCAATGCAGCCCGCATGGTAGAGATCTATTCGTCCCAAGAACTCACCGATTCGGATGTGGAAAAGCTTCGCAAACTGGTGCCGCAGATTGAGCAGATCGGCATCGTCGATAGCGCCTATTCCGAGTACAAGGTCGGGGATAAAAGCTATACCGTCATGGCACACGGCGTCGATAGCGACATGCTCGATGCCGTGGGCGCCAGCAAGCTCGTTGCGGGACGTGTCTATTCACAGGCAGAGTCTCAATCAGGCTCGCGCGTGGCGCTCATCAGCCGCGGCGGCGCCGATCAGCTTTACGGCAACGAACAGGACGCACTGGGGAAAACCATCAAGGTGTCCAACGGCGAGGTGCAGATTGTAGGCGTGATTGATGGCGGCAGCGACTCCATGGGCTCGCTCACGCTATATATGCCACGCGAAACCATCTCCGGCCTGTTTGGCGACGAGAATCCTTCATTCCCCAGCGTGACGGCACTTGCCGCCGAGGGCACAGACATGGACGAGCTCTGCAAGACCATCGAGTCTAAGGTGCGCGCGATGAAGGGCATCTCGGAGGATGATGAGTACGACAGCGTATCGGCGACCTCCATGAAAAGCGCCATCGATGCACTCAACTCGTTTATGGGCGCCTTCTCGCTCATCATGGGCGCTGTCGCCAGTATCTCACTGCTTGTCGGCGGAATCGGCATTATGAATATGATGCTTACCAACGTGACTGAGCGCATCCGCGAGATCGGTATTCGCCGTGCCTTGGGTGCCAGTCGCCGCGATATCACCGCGCAGTTTTTGGCCGAGTCCTCGGCGCTGTGCGTCACCGGTGGCCTGCTGGGTGTCCTGATTGGCTATCTGCTGGCCTGGGGCCTCGCGATGTTTGCCGCAGGATCAGGGGTTCTCAACGAGCTCGGTGCCAGTGGGGAGATCACACCGAGCTTTTCAATCGCCACGGTGCTGCTGGCCTTCGGCGTCTCCGTCGGCATCGGCGTGATCTTTGGCTTCTACCCCGCTCGCCGCGCGGCAAAGCTCAACCCGGTGGAGTGCCTACGCTACCAGTAAGCCACCACCAACAAGTTGCGGCGAATTAGGGACCGTTTGGGGGTGCGGACGCCGGAAACGTAGAGATCGGCCTCGCCGAAGTCGGCCTGGGCCCGGCAGGGCCTGCGTCAGCATTGCCAAAAACGCCTATCGAAAGGGCGAATCCTTCTTGACAGAACTACAGGAACACCCCCCACGCGGGCGGGAGGGCGCGCAGGCGCGGCGAGCGCCTAGCGCGCGAACTCCCGTAAGAGCGCATCTTCCACTTCCCGAAGCGAAAGGGCCCCGCCTCCCTCGGCGGGACGGGTGACCACGACACAGCGCGCTCCCACGGCGCGCGCTGCGGCGAGCTTCTCGGCCGTGCCGCCTACGGTTCCCGAGTCCTTGGTCACAAGCCACTGGGCGCCCACCTGCCGAAGCATCGCCTCGTTGAGCTCGCGGGTGAAGGGCCCCTGCATGCCGATGACGTGCGACGGCGAAAACCCCGCGTCGATGCACTTCGTTATAGCACCGGGCAGCGGGAGCACACGCACGAAGAAGCGCTCCGCGAAATCGGCGACGTGTGTGTAGGGAGCAAGCTCCTTGCTCCCCGTCGTGAGAAGAACGCGACCCGGGTTCTCGGAGAGAAAGCGCGCCGCGCAGGCGATCGACGCGACCGGCACGACGCCTTTGGGCAGCGCCTCGACCGGGCGCGCAAGGCGCAGGCATCGTGCACCCACGGCGAGCGAAGCGGCCCGGATGTTGTCGCTTGCGAGCGTAGCGAAGGGGTGCGTGGCGTCGACGACGATACGCGCGCCGGAAAGCTCGCGCTCCATGTCGGCATCGTCGAGCCTGCCCGCATGCACCTCGATGCCCGGAAGCTCACCCAAAAGCTCGCCTCCGTACTCGGTTGCCGCGTAGGCACGGGCGGGGATGCCCGCCCCGCTCGCCCATTCACACAGAAGGCGGCCCTCGGTGGTGCCGGCGAAGATGCGCAGCGCCGGCACGGATGCAGGGGCCGTCACTTCGCGCCACCCGTGCGCGTGATCTGGTAGAGCAGCGCGTTCATAATGGCCGCCGCCACGGTCGAGCCGCCCTTGCGACCCCTCGCGACTATGGCCGGCACGCGTCGCGCGAGTAGCTCCTCTTTCGCCTCGACCACGTTCACAAACCCGACCGGCACCCCAACGACGAGCGCGGGCGCGATCTTCCCCGCGTCCATGAGCTCGGCGAGGCGCAGAAGTGCTGTGGGAGCGTTGCCGACGGCCACGATGAGCGGACCCTCGATGCGGCAAGCTTTGTCCATGCTCGCAACGGCGCGAGTCGTGCCCGCGGCGCGCGCAGCCGCGGCGACATCAGGGTCGGCCATGTAGCACACGGCCTTGCAGCCGAGCTTCGCGAGCGCGGGCTTGCTTATGCCTGCGAGCGCCATGTTCGTGTCGGTGAGCACCGTGGCCCCTGCACGCAGAGCGTCGAGCGCACAGTGCGCAGCGTCATGGGTGAACACGAGGGAATCGGCGTACGAGAAGTCGGCAGTGGTGTGGATGACGCGTTTAACGACGGGCCCTTCGAGCGGCGGGAACGTGCGGCTGCCGAGCTCTTCGGTGATGATCTCGAAGCTGCGCCGCTCGATGTCGCCGGGCGCCATCTCCTTGGAATCCATCTAGTACTCCACTCCTTCCCTTGCACATATCCCCTGAGAGTAGGGGTGTTTCTCGCACCGCATCTCGGTTATGTAGTCGGCCTTCTCCACGATTTTGCGGGAAGGCGCGCGCCCGGTGAGCGCTACTTCGACGCCACGCGCGGACATATCGAGCGCGCGGTCCACGAGCGCCTCGTCGACAAGCCCCTTCGAAAGCGCGTCGAGCGCCTCGTCGAGCACGAGCAGCCCCTCCTGAGCGCCCTCGAGCTCGGCGAGCGCGGAAGCGAGGTTCCCATCGTGCAGCTCGCACGTCGCGGCAAGTTCTTCCGACGTCATCGACCAGGTAAACTTGTCCGACACCTTCCCCGCGAACAAGGGCACGCCGAAATGCTCGGCGAGCAGGCGCGCCTCCCCGCTTTCGCCGTCTTTCAGGAACTGCACGACGACGACGCGGCGGCCTGCGGCGAGCATGCGAAGGGCGAGGCCCATCGCCGCCGTGGTCTTGCCTTTGCCGTCGCCATGATACACGTGGATCATACGCCCTCCTCGATAATGCGGTAGACATACTCCATGTCAAGCGCCCCGCGCACGACGTCGGCCAGGCGGTCGAACTCGCGCGCACGGTGATCGGCTGCGGACGCTGCGCCCGCAGCACCCACGACGCTCTCGGGCAGGCCGCGCATGCGCGCGAGCGAGCGCGCGAGAGCGAGCGCCACCCCCGGTTCGTCGAACAGGCCGTGGAGATAGGTTCCGAACACGTTTCCGCAGGCCGCGCCTTCTGGTTTGCCGCCAATCGTGCCCGCAGGGGCGCAGGAGACGGTCGTTTCGCCGTCGTGAATCTCGTACCCGCGCGCCGTCATGCCGTTCCACACCGAGAACGCGCCTTGGGCGCCCGTGATGCGCAGCTCCGACTGGGCGAGGCGCTTTTCCTCCTTGAACACCGTACTTGCAGGGATGAGCCCGAGCCCGCGCGCGGTGCCAGCGCCTTCCCTGCCGTGCGGGTCGGAAAGCTCGTCTCCCAAAAGCTGGTAGCCTCCGCATATGCCGAGCACCGGCGTGCCCGCGCCCGAAAGCGCGCGTACACAGGCTCCGATGCCGCTAGTCGCAAGCCAGCGCGCGTCGTCGAGCGTGGTCTTCGAGCCGGGAAGCACCACCAGGTCGGGTCGGCCCAGATCGGTCGTCGAGGAAACGTAGCGCACGCCCACGCCGGGCACGCGCGAAAGCGGGTCGAAGTCGGTGAAGTTCGACAGATGCGGAAGACGCACGACGGCGACGTCGATGACGCCGCGCGCCTCGCGGGCAGATAGGCGCGGCGCGAGCGAGTCCTCGTCGTCCAGGTCGAGCGTAAGATACGGCACGACCCCCACGACGGGAACCCCGCACATCTTCTCGAGCGGGGCCAAACCCGGGCGCAGGATTTCCACATCGCCGCGGAACTTGTTCACCACAAGCCCCCGCAAAAGCGCGCGGTCCTCGGGCGCAAGGAGCGCGACCGTGCCGTAGAGCTGGGCAAACACCCCGCCCGGGTCGATGTCGCCCGCGAGCAGCACGGGGGAGGACACGGCGCGCGCGAGCCCCATGTTGACGATGTCGTTTTCGGCAAGGTTGATTTCGGCGGGGCTGCCGGCGCCCTCGATGACGATGACGTCGTTTTCCTCCGCGAGCGAATCGAACGCCTCCAAAATCTGCGGCATGAGCGCCTTCTTTCGCGCGAAGTAGTCCCTCGCAGCGAAGGCTCCCTGCGCCTTGCCGGCCACGATGAGCTGGCTTCGGTGGCCGCTTTCGGGCTTGAGCAGGATGGGGTTCATGCGCACGTCGGGCGCGATGCCGCACGCCTCGGCCTGCATGATCTGGGCGCGCCCCATCTCGAGCCCGTCGGCCGTGACACCGCTGTTGAGTGCCATGTTCTGGCTCTTGAAGGGAGTCACGCGCAGGCCGTCCTGCGAAAGTACGCGGCACAGCCCAGCCGCAAGCAGGCTCTTCCCCGCGTTCGACATGGTGCCCTGGATCATGATGGGCTTCGCCCTACCCACGGGTATCGACCTCCTTCGCCGAGCCTCGGCCATCCGCGCCCGCCATAGCGCCGCTGCAAGAAGCGCCGCCCCGTTCGTCGGGTTCGCCTTCGCCCGATGCGCCTTCCGCCCGAAGCGCACGGCTGAACGCCATCGCAAGCCGGGCATTCTCCTTGCGCGTGCGCACCGCGACGCGGCACCAGAAACGGGACAGTACCGAAAACGAGTCGCACGTGCGGACCAAAACCCCCTGTTTATACAGGCGCTCGGGGATGTCTTTCGCCGGCGTGCGGACTAAAAGGAAGTTCGCATCCGACGGCACGACGGAAAGCCCGAGCGAGGAGAGCTCATGGGAAAGCCAAGCTCGCTCGCCCGCCAATACATCGCGCGTGCGCGAGACGTATTCAACGTCCTCCAGGGCGGCGATGCCCGCGGCCTCGGCGACCGAGGAGACGGGCCACGCCTGCCCCGCCCGGCGAATCCCCTCGATGAGTTGGGCGTTTCCGCTGATCAGATATCCCAACCGCAACCCCGCCATTCCGTAGAGCTTGGTGAACGCGGAGAGCACGGCCACATGGCGCGAACACGCGGCGCGTGCGGCCACGCTCCTTTCGCGGGCGTCGGGCGCAAATCCGAGAAAGCACTCGTCCACGACGAGCAGCGCGCCCACCTGCTCGCAGCGGCAGGCCGCAGCATCGATCACACGGGGGTCGACGAGGCGCCCCGTCGGGTTGTTCGGATTGCAGAGGTACGCCACGTCTCTCGGCCCCTCGATCGCGCGGGCGAAGGAGGCAGGCACGTCGAAGTCGTCCGCTTCGGAGAGCGGGAACTCCTGCACGCATGCGCCGTAGTACGATGCCGCCTCCGCATATTCAGAGAACGTCGGCGCGCACACGACGAGGCGTTTCGAGCGCACCGCCGCGGCGAGCCGCCAGATGATGTCGGACGCGCCCGCGCCGCAGACGATAGTATCTTCGGGAATGCCCTGGTCGCGCGCTAGCGCGCGACCGAGGGCGAGGCTTTCCCTATCGGGGTAGGCGTCGATTCGAGAAAGCGCCTTGCAAGCTGCGGCGACGGCGCGCGGCGAGGGGCCTGCCGGATTCACGTTCACCGAGAAGTCAATGAGGTCGGAGGCACCCCCTTCGCAAGCGATGCCGAGCGATTGCGCGCTGCCCCCATGCGTGCGGGCGCGCAGGATTCCCCCGGCAGCCCGGGGCGCGGCGTGGTCTTTCCTCATGCCATCGCCCCCACGGCGAGCACGACCGCCGCGCGCGCGGCGCCGAAGACGACGAGCGCGCATACGGACGCGGCGAGCATGAGCCTTGTCGCCCGGGCGATGTCGCCCCACTCGATTTCGCGGGACGCGTCGCCTATCGTCGGTTTCTCAACGAGCTTGCCGAAATACACCGCGGGTCCTGCCAGGCGCAGTCCAAGCGCACCCGCGCACGCCGACTCGGTCTGCGCCGCGTTCGGGCTCGCATGGCGACGCCTGTCGCGGCGCCAGATGCGCGCCGCCCCGCGCGCGTCGAGCCCGACGATCGGGCACACGGCGATCATGAACAGGGCCGATAACCGCGAGGGAATCCAGTTCACCGCATCGTCGAGGCGCGCCGAGGCGCAGCCGAAGTCGATGTAGCGCTCGTTTTTGTAGCCCACCATGCTGTCGAGCGTGTTCACCGCCTTGTACGCCATGCCCAAAGGCGCACCCCCGATCATAAGGTAGAAAAGCGGCGCGATGACGCCGTCGCTCGCGTTCTCCGCCACCGTTTCCACGGCGGCGCGCGCGACGCCCTGCTCGTCGAGAACAGACGTGTCGCGTCCCACGATGAGCCCGACAGCTTCACGCGCCGCGACAAGGCCGCCCCTCGAGAACGCACGGGCCACGGCCAGGCTCTGGCGGCGCAGCTCGCATGCCGCGAGAATCTGATAGCTCGCCCATGCCTCGGCCACGAAGCGCAGGCCGGAGTGAACCATGCCGCAAAGATGCAGGATTCCCCAGGTCAAAAGCCCACACGCAAGCGGAAGCGCCACGGCGAGCACAAGTCCTGCGGCGCGCGTGCCCGCGGACGTTTGCGGGAATGCGCGCCGCAGGCGGCCTTCGGCACACGTGATCGCGCGCCCCATGGCGACGACGGGATGGGGAAGCCAGCGCGGGTCGCCGAAGGCAAGGTCGGTCGCGAACCCGGCGGCGACGGCAAGAATCGTCATCACCGGGCATCGCCCCCCGAAGCGGGGCGAACGTCGCGAAGGCAGCGCCCATCCCAGGTGGCGGCCCATGCGCCGCCCGGCTCGGTATGCACGTCGAAGTATCCAATTTTCGGGACAGCTAGCTCGGAGAGCAATGCTTTCACGGTACCCGCGTGAACGACGAAGACGGCGCGCCCACTCCCCTGGACGCGCTCCGATTCGCACGCCTCCCGAAACGCCGCGACGACGCGGCGGGTGAAATCGCTCTTGCCCTCGCCATGCGGGCAGCGCGTCTCGCACCAGGAGTCTACCCAAGCGCGGTAGCGCGCATCCTCTTTAAGCTCGGCGGCGCTTCGCCCCTCGAAGTCGCCGAAATCCATCTCGCGCAGACCGGGGCACGCAATAAACTCCGCGTTCGGGAAGAGGATGCGCGCCGTCTGGTCGGTGCGGGCCATGCCGCTCGTGATAACACGGAACACGTCACGATAGCACGCGAGGTCGCGCAAAGCGCGCTCACCCGCGCTCGACAGGGGCTCGTCGGTGCCCGCCCCGCTGTAGCGATGGTCTTCCGTGCCCGCCGTGGCACCATGGCGCACGAAGACGACTTCCAAAGGCGCGCCCGCACCCTGCGCCCCTCGAGGCGCATCGACAAGGTTTCCTTTGATGACCTGGGGTATCCCGCACGTCATGCGCACGACGACATCGGCGCGCGCAGCGAGCGCGCATCCCAGGCGCCCCGCGCGCTCGCGCCATTGGGCGTCTTCCGCACGCATAGGGATGACCCCCGAGCCGACCAAGGACAGAATCACTACGTCGAAGCCGATCAGCCGCTCGAGCGCCCGGTCAGCGTCGAGCGCGCGTACGAGTTCCTCAGCACGGTAAGCGACACGGCCGGCAAAAGCCGCGGGCACGCCGCCCTCCGCAAACTGCGCCGCGTCGACGAAATCGTCCGCCGCGAACCCGAGCTTTTCGCGCACGAAGGTCCTCTTCCCCGAATGCGCGCCACCTACCACGAGCATCATAGGAGCATGCCCCCCGCCACCAGCATGGCAAGCATCGCGAGCTCGGCCCATTGCAGAAACCATCCGGCCAAATCCCCCGTCACCCCGCCGAAGCGGGACAGGGCAACATGGCGGTACCACGCGAGCGCCAAAAGCCCCGCCACAGCCATAAGGGCGCCGACGGCCTGAGCGCACGCGACCATCCCTGCAGCCGAAGCCGCAGCGAAAGCGCAAAGCGGCACGACGATCGCCGCGCGCTTCTTCGCAGGCGAGAGCCCCGCGGCCATGCCGTCCGCCCGCGCGGCAGGCCAGCATTCAACGGCGAGCCCCGAAAGCGAGCGGGAGAACACGAGAGAGCACAGAAGCGCGAGGAACGCCCCCGCCGTAAGCGACAGCGCGGTGAAAAGGGAAAACTGCAGAATAAGGTACACAACAACACCGATGACCCCGAAGGCGCCCGCTCGCGGGTCGTGCATGATCTCGAGCTTTCGCTCGCGCGGGGCCCAACTTGCAAGCGCATCGGAGGTGTCGCAGAGCCCGTCTAGGTGGATGCCTCCCGTCACCGCCACAGGCAGCGCCACGAGCACGGCCGCGACGATGGTCGCGGGCACGCCGAGCAAGTTCGCCACGTACCCCCACGCCGTCATGAGGAAGCCTTCCGCAAGGCCCACCAGGGGAAACGCGGCAAGCGCATGGGTTGACCCGAAATCGGTCCAGGCCGATTTCGGGACGGGGATGCGCGAGAACGTTCCGAACGCCGCGCCGATTGCCTCTACTATCTTCACCTTGTAGGTCCTTCGCCTTTCATCCACACGGGAATCCCGCATACCACTTCGACTGCGCGGTCGGCCAGCGCCGCCACACCCGCGTTCACGCGCGCGAGCGCGCGCCTCCATGCCTCGGTCCCTTCATCGTAGCGCATCCCATCGGCGAACACGTCGACGGTGACCACCACCGTATACGCAGCGGCCTGAGCGAGCCGTTCAATGCCTCCGAGCACCTCGCGCGCCGCAGCGTCGGGGTCACGCGGGGACAAGCCGCCTTCCGCGAAGAGCTCGTTCGCAACCAGGTTGCCCACGTCCTCCAAAAGAAGCGTGCAGCCGCGCGGAAGCCCGGGCACTGCGGCGCCCACGTCACGCGTGCACTCGAGGGTAGAAAACCCCTTGCCCTCGCGCAGCGCCCGATGGCGCGCGATGCGGCGGGCGCCCTCTTCCCCGAAGGGCTCCATCGTTGCCAGGTACACGCGGGGGCCGTCGTGCCCGAGGCACAGGGACTCGGCGTAGGCGCTCTTGCCGCTCGCGGCGGCGCCGATGACGAGTGTCACCGTCATTTCCCGGCCTCGAAATGCTCGTAAGCAGCCATGCCAGTCGCCGTGAACGTCTTCCCATCCCGGTACACGCGCAACGCCGAATCCAGAAGGGGCAGATACGCCATGGCGCCCGCGCCCTCGCCCAAGTGCATGCCTGCGTCGAGTGGTGCCTTTATGCCGAGCTCGCGAAGGAGCTCCTGGCTTGCGGGTTCGCTTGATGCGTGGGTGCCCACGAGGTAGCCCAAGGCGTTGGGGCACAGGCGCGCCGCGCACAGGGCCGCCGTGCAGGATATGACCCCGTCGAGGAGCGCCGGCGCCTTCGAGGCCGCGGCCCCCAGGTAGAAGCCACACATCGCCGCGATGTCGAAGCCGCCCACCTTCGAGAGCACGTCGATCGGGTCGGCGGGATCGGGCGAGTTCGCGTCGATAGCGCGCTCGACCACGTCGCGCTTGCGCGCGAGCGATGCGTCCGAGAGCCCCGCGCCGCGCCCGACGAGGCTCCGCGCGTCCGCCCGGATGAGCACTGCGGCCACCGCCGCCGAGGTGGTCGTGTTGCCGATGCCCATCTCGCCCGAGGCCAGAAGGCGCACGCCGGCGCGGGCAAGCCCGCACGCGACGGCGATACCGACCTCGATCGCGCGCACGGCCCCATCGCGAGACATAGCGGGGCCGTGCGCGATGTTGCCGCTCCCCCGCCGCACGTTCGCGCGCACCATGCGCGCGTCTTCTATACCCCGGGCCATACCCACGTCGACGGGCACGACCTCGGCACCCGCGAACGCCGCCATGCGGCAGGCGCTCGTGGCCCCCTCGCACATGTTGCGCGCGACGGCTCGCGTCACGTCTTGCCCGCTTTGCGACACGCCTTCGGCAACGACCCCGTTGTCGGAGAAGAATACCGCGAGCGCACGGGGAAACTCGGCCACCTCGGCACTCCCCTGAGCTGCGGCGATACACGCGACGGCGTCTTCAAAGTCGCCCAATCCCCCCAAGGGGTGCGCGATGGAATCCCACGCGGCGTACGCGGCGGCGCGGGCACACTCGTCTGCGGGCGCGATCCGGGAGAGCGTGGCTTCGAGCACGGCGCCCGGCGCCGACGAGAACGCACGCTCGACTTCCTCGCGGATGCAGGCAAGCGCGGTTTCGGTTGCTTCAGCCATGCAGTCTCCTCTCTACGAACGACGCTGCGGCAGACGCGAACGCGCGCGCAACGTCGGGGTTCGCAGGATAGTACACATGCGGGAAGCCCGCCACCAGGGACGGGGTAGTCGTCATGCACGGCCAGCCCTTGTCGCGCCGGGGCTTCTGCGCCCAGAAGTCGCCGCCCGGGCAGGCGGACTGCCAGTAGTGGAACTCGTGCGCGCGGATGCGTGTGCCGCGCGGCCCGTAGAGCCCGTCGCGTTGGGAAGTGAGCTCCACGTACCCGAAATGGGACAGCCTTCCCCCGTTCTCGCTTGCGCCCTCAAGGGCGCCCGCAACAGGCCAGCGCCGCCCCTCGCTATCGGCGATTTCGCGCTGCAGGTACAGAAACCCACCGCATTCGGCGACCGTCGGCATGCCGGATTCCACCGCGCGCCGCACCGCCTCGCGCATCGGCGCGTTCTCGGAGAGCTGCCGCGCATGGAGTTCCGGGTAGCCGCCCCCCAGATAGAGGGCGCTTGTCCCCCGGGGCAACTCGCTATCACACAAGGGGCTGAAAAAGGCCAGCTCGCAACCCAGGTCCTCGAGCGCGCGCAGGTTCTCCTCGTAGTAGAACGAGAACGCCTCGTCACGCGCGACGGCGACGATGGGCCGCGCTCCCGCGATCGGCTCCAACCGGTAAGGTTCCTCGCGGATATCGGGTGCCGTCACCGCTATTTCGAGCAAGCGGTCGACGTCGACGCTCTTTTCCACCAGCTCGGCCATCTTGTCGATGCGCGCGGAGAGCTGCTCGACCTCGTCGGCGGTCACAAGCCCCAGATGCCGGCTTTCGAGCGAGAACGCCTCGTCGGCGGGGATATTCCCCAAAACCGCGACGCCCGTGTGCTTCTCGATCGCAGGCGCCGCGTAGGCGCAGGCAGCGGCGCTCGTCTTGTTCAGCACGACGCCGCGCACGTTCGCACAAGGCAGGAACTCGGCAATGCCGCGGATTACGGCGGCGAGCGATAAAGACGCCCCGCGCCCGTTCACCACTAAAACGACCGGCGTTTCCGTGTCGCGCGCAACCTGGTAGCTGCTCGCGTCGGCCACGCCGGGCGCCATGCCGTCGTAGAAGCCCATAACCCCCTCGAGCACCGCGACATCCGCGCCCGCGGCGCCGCGTGCGAGCAGGGCGCGCAGCGTCGGGGCGTCGGTGAAGAAGCCGTCTAAATTGCCCGAGCGCGCACCCACGACGCGGCGATGAAAGAGCGGGTCAATGTAGTCGGGTCCGCATTTGAAGGCCGCGCATGCAAGGCCGCGACGCGCGAGCGCGCGCAGGAGCGCGCACGTGACGACCGTCTTGCCGCTCCCGCTCGAGGGCGCAGCGACCATGAAGCGCGGGATGGACGTGCTCACCGGGCGCCGCCTTCCCCACCTGCGGCGTTGCAGTTAGCAAGCGAGACCACCTCAACGGATGGTTTCCCCTCGGCAGAGGGGTCCTCCCCGACAGGTGACTCAACAAGCGCCCCGACATCGGCAAGCTCCTCGGCATCCGCGCCCGCACCACGCGCGCTGACGAGGAACACGGGGTTTTGCGCCTTCATAAGATGGTGCGAGCCTACAGCCTCGGCGCGGGCGGCCGACACCTGGCACGCCTCGAACTCCTTAAAGCGCGAACCCGAAAGGAGCGCGCACGCCTCGGTGAGCGTCTCAACGGTGACGCATGGCACGCACAGGCGAACCTGCGAGTTCTTCTCGAGCGCCGCCTCCACGATGGAGGGAAGCTCGCCCGCGCTCCCGCCGACGAACACGGCGTCGGGGTCGGGCAGTTTCGCGAGCGCTTCGGGGGCGACACCGGGGACCGCATGCACGTTGCCGCACCCGAATGCATCCGCGTTCTCTCGGATGAGCCGCACGCCGGCCGCGTTGCGCTCGACCGCCCATACCGATCCCGCTCGCGCGACGAGCGCCGCCTCGATCGACACGCTCCCCGTGCCGGCGCCGACATCCCACACGGTGTCGGTCGCGGTAAGGCGCAGCTTCGCGAGCGCGACGGCGCGCACCTCCTGCTTGGTCATGGGAACGTCGCCGCGGATGAAGAGCTCGTCGGGAATGCCCGAGGAAGCGTACGGCCAGCGGGGGCTCGCGGCGTGGAATGCGCCCGCAGAGTCCGCCACGAAAGAAGCCGCCGCGGGCGCAGATGCGCCAGCCGGCGCCTCGGAGGCTGCACTAGAGTTCGCAGGCGACCCGGCGCAGCCTGCGAACTCGATAAGCATCACGTTCAAGTCGTCGAACGTCTGACCTGCGATTTCACTTGCGGTCGCGCAGGTAATGCGCTCGTCGGGGTACGACAGGCGCTCGGCCACCGTCACGCGCGCGTCCTCGAAGCCCGCCTGCACAAGCTCGCCCGAAAGCCGCGAGGGGTCTTCCCCGCCCGACGTGGCGAGGAAGAGCTCACCTGCGCGCTCGGCCTCGGCCACGATGTCGCACGCCACGCCGTGAGCGCTCACGAAGCGCCAATCCTGCCATGGACGCGCGAGGCGCGCGGCGAGATACGACGCTGAGCTTATGCCGGGAATGACGCGCACGTCCACCTGCGCGTCGCCGGAGAGCGCCTCCACCAGGCGGCGCGCGCCGCTGAACAGCCCCACATCGCCCGTCATCACGACCACGGCGCGCTGCCACGACGCCGCATCGGTGAGCGCGGCGACGATGTCCGCCGTCTTAACGAGCTCGCATCTCACCACGTCGGGCGGCACGTCGATGCCGACAAGTGCGCGATGAGCGCCGATGACCACGTCGGCGATGTCGATCGCGTCGAGCGCCGCGCGCGAGAGCAAGTCGGGGTTTCCGGGCCCCGCCCCGATGATCGTTACCTTTCGCATGGAATCTCCCGATACCCGCGCGGCGTGACCATACGGCCGCCTACGCGCTTCGTGTCCGCGTTGCCGACGAACACGGTGGTGAACATGTCTGCATCGAACTCCCCCAGCTCGGAGAGCCTGCACATACCCGACTGCTGCCCCTCGCGCCCGATGTTGCGCACCCAGCCGCAGAGCGTGTCGGGGGCCTTCCATTCGAGCATAATCTTCGCCGCGCGCGAGAGCCTGTCGGCGCGCTTTCTGCTGCGCGGGTTGTACAAACAGATGCAGAAGTCGGCGCTCGCCACGGCGGCGAGCCTGCGCTCGATGACCTCCCACGGCGTGAGCAGGTCAGAGAGCGACACGACCGCGAAATCGTGGGCAAGCGGGGCGCCGAGCACCGCCGACCCGCTCTGAGCCGCGGTGGCCCCGGCGATAACTTCCACGTCTACATCGGGGTAGTCCTCCGCAAGCTCCAGCACGGGGCTCGCCATGCCGTACACGCCCGCGTCACCGCTGCACACGAGCGCCACGGCTTCTCCGCTCTGCGCGCGCGAAAGCGCCAGGCGGCACCGTTCGACCTCGTGCATCATCGGCGTCGCGAGATGCGCCGCGTCGGGCACGGCGGCGAGCGCGAGCTCCACGTATTTCGTGTACCCCACAACGATGTCGGCCGCCTCGAGCGCGCGCCGAGCCGCAATCGTCATGCCGTCGGGGCCGCCCGGGCCAATCCCCACCACGAAGAGCTTTCCCATCACCGCTCCTTAAACGAAAGTTCGATAGTTACCTTGGAAAACGCGACGGTCACGCCGCCGTGAGCGAGCTTCGGGAAGAAAAGTTTGCCCCCGCCCGCGAGCGCCGCGCGCTCGCACACGTTGTCGACCCCCACCGTCGCGCGCACGAAATCAGATGGCGAAACGCTGCCTTCGACCTGCGACAACTCCTCTGCGGAATACGTCGCGAGCGGGATACTGCGCGCGTGGCAGAAGGCGAGCAGACCCTCCTCGCGCGCCTTAACGTCGATCGTCGCCGCCTCGCGCACGGCCGAAGGCGAGATGCCCGCCTGCCCGCACGCGAGAAGAAACGCCTCCCCGATCGCTTCGGTGCACGCACCGCGACGGCACCCTATGCCCGCAACGATGCAGGGTAAGACAAGGTGAAGCGGCTCGGGCGCAGGCGCCTGCGCCCGCACGCCCGCCGGCTTCCCCGTCACACCGGCGGGCACGACCTCGCCCGTTGTCTCCGCCGCGCGAACGGACGCACCTGCATTCGCGCCAGCGAACGGCGACACGACGATATCGGCCCGAGCGCGGTCGGACGCAATGTCAACCCCCTCAGGCGGCTGTCCCGAAATCGGCATGTCGGAATAGAGCGCCACGCGCCCGCCCGAAAGCAGCCGCGCCGACACTCGCTTGATAGCCTCGGGATTCGAAACGGCGAGCCCAGCACAGCGCGCCCACGTATCCACCGCCCACACGCCGCGGACGTCGGTCGCCGTGGTGATGACGGGGATGGCCCCTGCCGCGCGTGCCACAGTTTGCGCAAGCTCGTTCGCACCGCTCAAATGCCCCGACAAAAGCGAGACGGCAAAGCGCCCCGCCTCGTCGATCACCACAACCGCGGAATCGTTTGCCTTCGAGGCGACATGCGGCGCGATCGCCCGCACGGCGATGCCCGCCGCGCCCACGAACAGAAGCGCGTCCGACGCTTCCCACGCGAGCGCCGTCCATGCGCGCAGGTCGGCCTTCCCCTCGCCGAACCCGCGCGAAACGGAAACGTTCCAGCCAGAGTCATCTTCACCTGTCTGCGCGCAATCGGAAAGCGCGCGTGCGGTGCGCTCCGCCAACGCATACCCCCTCTCAGTGAACGCTATGCAGGAAACCCTCATCTAGCGCACCACCATCGTCGAGAAGTAGCTGCCCCGATCGGGCACATCGTCGAGCGAGCGGTACACGCGCTCGCCCGGAAGCCCACAGTCCTCTACGAGCTCGGCACCGTCGAAGGCGCCCTCCTCGCGAAGGATGCGCTTCGTGTCCGCAAGCGAGCGGCGCGCCTTCATGACCACCTTCGTCCCCGGCCAGCCGATTGCGCGGCGAACGTCATCGTAGCCGCCGGGCACGATGTGCAGAGGCGACGACATCTCGGGCGTGAGGTCGCGCTCGAGCGCCGCGGCGACCGCGCAGAAGCTCGGCACGCCGGGAATGGCGCGCGCCTCGAACCCGCGGGCGCGCACGTCGGGCGCTATGCGCTGGAAGGTGGCGTAGATGCTTGGGTCCCCCAGGTTCAGCAGCGCGACGTCGCGGGCCGCATCCAGGTGCGCGACAAGCTCGCGAACAAGCGAGGCATGCTCGGCCGCGCGGCGCTCGGCGTCGCGCGTCATCGAGAATCGCACAGGGATCACCGTCTTGCCTGTAAGGTCGACGGCGCCGCGCACAATGTCAAGCGCGACCATGACCCCGTCCGCCGTTTGCGGTGCGGCGATGACCGGACACGATTCGATTGTGCGGACGGCCTTGATCGTGAGCAGCTCGGGGTCGCCAGGCCCCGTGCCCACCCCGTACAGCACGCCTTTACTCATACGTCGCCCCCAATTCCCCGATAACAGCATCGGCGCCCGACGTGCGGAAAAGCTCGCGGCGCCCGGCGTCGAACACGACCGCGGCGATGTCGCATGCGCCCGCCGCGCGGCGGCGCAACCTGTCCTCGATTGCCGCAGCGAGCGAGGCGCGCACAGCGTCCCCCACGCCGGCGGCCTCGATTACCTCGAGCGCCGTCGTGGTCGTGACCGACGACATGATCTCGTGCACGGTCTTCGCGCCCGCGCCGGCCAAGGCCGCGTGGGCGGCCAGAATCTCCGCGCGGCAGTCGGCGGTACGCGAATGGGTGTCCATGATGCCGCCCGCGACCTTCACTAGCTTGCCGATGTGTCCCACAAGAAGGACATTGGTAAATCCCTCGCGAACGCAGCAATCAATCGCATCGCCCACAAAGTTGGAGATGAAGACCACCGGCGCACCGTTTAGGTGGAAATGCCCCGAGATGAACTGCCCGCCGTAGTTGCCGGGCGTGAGCACGACTCCGCGCCGCCCCATAGCCGCATGCTGCCGGATCTCGAGCTCGATGCTGTCGCGCAAGGCAGCGAGGCTGCGCGGCTCGACGATGCCCGTCGTACCCAGGATGGAGATGCCGTCCTCTATCCCCAGGTGCGGGTTGAAGGTCTTTTCGGCAAGGGCAACACCCTCGGGTACCGAAATCGTCACAGCAATATTTCCAGAAAAGCCGTGCGCGGCGCACACCTCGCGCACCGCCGAAGTGATCATCGCGCGCGGCGTCGCGTTGATGGCGGCCGCCCCCACCGGCTGCTCAAGCCCGGGCAACGTCACGCGTCCCACGCCCACGCCGCCATCGACGGAAACTTCCGATTCGCGCGCGGGCACGCCCTTGCTGCCCGCAGCGCCCGTGCCCGGCCCCGCATGTTCCACGAGCGCGTACACGAGCACGCCGTCGGTCACATCGGCATCGTCGCCTGCGTCCTTTCGCACGGCGCACTGGGCGCACCCCTCGCCGATGCATACGTCGACCACGTCCGTCTCGACGGGCAGCCCGCCGGGGGTGACGATCGACACGCGGCCCACGGTCTTTCGTGACAAGAGCATCTCGCAGGCCGCCTTCGCCGCGAGAGCGGCGCAGCTCCCCGTGGTGTAGCCGCAGCGCAGGCGGGTCGTCCCGGTATATATGTAGTGCTCGAAGGCCACGCTAGCTGCTCGCCTTCCGATACCCCGTGGCAAACGAAGGGTCGTAAAGCTTGCTGCGCTCGTACGACTCCGCTTGCGCGCCGTCGTGCGCAAGCCCGCCGCGAGCTCCGAGCACGCGGCCCACCACCACGAGCGCCGTGCGGTCGATGCCCTCTCGCGCGCCCGCATCGGCGAGCGTGCCCACTGTGCATCGCACCACGCGCTCCTCAGGCCAGGTCGCCTTATACACGAGCGCCGCCGGCTCGTCGGAGCTGCGGCCCGCGGCCAAAAGCTCGGCGGAAAGCTCGGCGAGCATACCCGAGCTCAGGAAGATGACCATAGTCGAGCCGCTTTCCGCCATGGTGCGCATGCCCTCGCCCGCAGGCATGGGGGTGCGCCCGGAAAGCCGCGTGATCACGACCGACTGGCTGATTCCCGGCAGCGTGTATTCCTGGCGAAGCGCCGCCGCGGCACCGCAAAAGCTCGACACGCCGGGCACCACCTCGTAGTCCACGCCGCGCGCGTCGAGCGCGTCCATCTGCTCCTGGATGGCGCCGTACAGGCACGGGTCGCCCGTGTGCAGGCGCACCACTTCCTCGCCCCGCGCATCTGCCGCGCACATCACGTCGAGCACTTCCTCCAAGGTCATGTGCGCGCTGTCGTAGACGATGCAGGATTCCTTGCACTCAGCGAGCAGCTCGGGGTTCACAAGGCTCCCCGCCCAAACGACCACGTCGGCCGCGTGCAGAAGGCGAGCCCCGCGCAGCGTGATAAGGTCGGCGGCGCCAGAGCCTGCGCCAACGATATGAATCATCCGAGCCTTCCCTTCCCGTTTCTCATCGCAACCGTTTACGCCGCCATTCGCGCAGCGGGCAAAACACGGCGCCTGCGGCAGCAATCGGCGCAAATACGCAGGCAGGAGGCGCAATGCCGCCCGCGCTGGCTTTGACACGTTCACAAGTGCCCACTATCATAGTAAAAGTTTCGGCAACGAGCATATGACAATCGGATAAAAGGAAATGACCGGCGCGGCGCCTGCACAGCCCGCGCTGGCTTGCGGAGGGAACCAGGTGGGAATCCTGGGCAAGGGACATTACTGTATAGGACGCGCGGGCGAACCGCCTCGCGCCCCAAGCCAGACTGCTTCGCCTTTTCCTCACGGCATCGCCGTGGCGTTAGCTCCTTGTGAACCCCGAGGGGTGCGCTTTTCTTTCGCTTGTGCCGACAAGCAACTGTCGCCGGGGGACCGGCAAACCGAGGAAAGGAAAAACCATGTCCGACCAGATGTCACGCCGCGGCTTCATGGGCGCCGCAGCAACCGGAGCCGTCGCGCTCGCCGGAGTCGCGCTCGCGGGCTGCTCCAACACCTCCGCGAGTTCCGAGAAATCTAGTGAAAAGGAGAAGGCCGCGAAGCCGGTCATCCTCGTCACGAGCTTCGGCACGAGCTACAACGACTCGCGCCACATCACCATCGGCGCCATCGAAGACGCTATCCGCGAGAAGTACTGGCAGGACTACGACATCCGCCGCGCCTTCACCGCGCAGATCATCATCGACAAGCTGAAGAAGCGCGACGGCATCACGATCGACAACATGACCGAGGCGCTTGACCGCTGCGTGGAAGACGGCGTGAAGGAAATCGTCGTGCAGCCGACGCATCTCATGGCTGGCCTGGAATACGCCGACGTGAAAGACGAGCTCGACAAGTACGCCGACAAGTTCGACAAGATCTCGCTCGGCGACCCGCTGCTCACCTCCGACGACGACTACAAAAAGGTGGCCGCAGCCATTAAGGAGAACATGGCGTCCTTCGACGACGGCGAGACGGCGCTGTGCCTCATGGGCCACGGCACCGAAGCCGATTCCAACGCCGACTATGCCAAGATGCAGGAAGTGTTCAAGAACGAGGGTTTGACGCAGTTCTTCGTCGGCACCGTCGAGGCTGAACCGACCTGCGAGGATGTTATCGCCGCCGCGAGCGCCGCAGGCTACAAGAAGGCCGTGCTCGCGCCGTTCATGGTGGTCGCGGGCGACCACGCGAACAACGACATGGCAGACGAGACCGACCCCGACAGCTGGGCTGCGAAGTTCGTGGCCGCCGGCTTCGAAGTGACGTGCCTGCTCCAGGGTCTGGGACAGAACGTCGCGGTCGACGACATCTACGTCTCGCACGTGGACGACGCCATCGCCAAGCTGTAAACTCGCCGCGCACGGGGGCGCCGGTCGCGTCCCCGTGCAACGGGCATGCGCCTTTCCCCGACTGACGACGCATGCCCGTTGCATTCGCATCCCGACCGCCCACCGCACGGCGCGGGCGGTCGAAGCGATTGAAAGGAACCCCCTCCATGTTGAAGAAAACCCTCGTCTTCGCCCTGTCGGCGGCGCTTTGCGCGTTCTCGCTCGCCGGCTGCGCCGGAAATTCAATCGACAGCGCAAAGGCAAGCGATGCCGATTCCCAGGAAAAGACCGAACAGGCGGCCGATGCGCCCGCGGGCGCAAGCGCTGCCCCCATCACCGCCGACAAGGTGGCCGACGGCACCTATCCGATCACCGTAGATTCCAGCTCGAACATGTTCAGGATCGTGGACGCCCAGCTCATCGTGGAAAACGGCTCCATGCACTGCGTGATGACGCTTTCCGGCACGGGCTACGGCAAGCTCTTCATGGGCACGGGCGACGAGGCTGCCGCCGCGAGCGAGGCCGACTTCATCCCCTATGTGGAAAACGCGGAAGGCAAGTACACCTACGACGTGCCCGTTGATGCGCTCGACGAGGACACCGCCTGTGCCGCGTGGAGTATTAGAAAAGAGCAGTGGTACGACCGCACGCTTGTGTTCGAATCCGCCGGCGTCGATCTGCGCGCCGACGCACTGAAGTAACGCCATGCGGTCGATTCTCCCCAAGGGGGAAAACAGGAAGCGCCACAGCATCGCGGCGCGCGCGATCACCTGCGTTCTCGTCGCCCTGCTCGCGCTTCCCTTCGCGGGGTGCAGTGCGAGCCCGAACGCGACCGGTGGCACGGCGCGCTCTCAGGAATACACTGTGAGTGTCTCGCTTTCCGGTGGGTCAGGGCGCGCAAGCATCGCCTCACCCACCACAATTGTGAAGGATGGCGACACCTACACCGCGACCATCACCTGGTCGAGTTCGAACTACGACAAGATGACCGTCGACGGCGTGGACTACGCGCCCGTAAACGACGGCGGCAACTCCACGTTCGAGATACCCGTCACGCTCGACGAGGACATCGCCGTGTCGGCCGAGACCGAAGCCATGTCGACGCCGCACACCATCGACTACACGATCCACTTCGACTCATCCACCATGAAGGAGAAATCGGGCGACGATGCAAGCGGCGGCTCCCCTGCAGGAACGGCTTCAAGCGCCGCGGCCGACTTCCACAACGCCGATTTGGGCTGCGGCTGGGAGCCGACGGGGGCGCTTCAGCTTGAATACGCCGAGCACTTCACTGTCGACGAGTTCGAAGGCGGTCTGCGGCTTATCTGCGTTTCGAATGGGGAGCGTTTCCTCGTGGTGCCGCAAGATGCGAAGGTACCTGATGGGTTGAGCTCCGACATCGCGGTCATAAGGCGCCCCGCCGACAAGGTGTACCTCGTGTCGTCGGCGACGATGTGCCTGGTCGACGCGCTCGATGCGAACGACAATATCATCATGTCGGGCACGAAGGCCGACGATTGCTCGGTCGCAGGCTTCAAAAGCGCGCTCGAAAGTGGGGCGATCGCCTACGGCGGCAAGTACAGCGCGCCCGACTACGAGCGAATATCGGCCTCGGGCTGCACGCTCGCCATCGAGAACACCATGATCAACCACACGCCCGATGTGAAGGAAAAGCTGCAGAAGCTCGGGCTCGTCGTGCTCACCGAACAGTCGTCGAGCGAGCCCGAAGCACTCGGGCGCGTCGAGTGGATTAAGCTTTTCGGCGTCCTGTTCGACAAGGAAGACGAGGCCGCGCACCTGTTCAACGAGCAGAAGGCCCGCGTCGAGCAAACGTCGGGGCTCGCGTCGTCAGGTAAAACCGTGGCGTATTTCTACATTAACTCGAACGGGGCCGCCGTCACGCGGCGGGCGGGCGACTACGTGGCGCAGATGATCGAGCTTGCAGGCGGCAGCTACGCGCTCGATGACGCGCAGGCGTCGTCGACGTCAGGTTCGTCAGTAACGCTCGAAATGGAGCGCTTCTACGCGACGGCGAAGGATGCCGACATCATCGTCTACAACGGCACCATCGACGAGTCAGTTACCACCTTGAACGACTTCGTAGGCAAAAACGCGCTATTGTCGCAGTTCAAAGCCGTGAAGAACGGCAACGTCTGGGTCACAAGCGCCGACATGTACCAGCAGATGACTTCTACCGCCGACATTATCGACGAGCTGCACGGGGCGTTCACCGGCAATGACGCGAGCGACTTCCATTATCTGAGGAAGCTCGGTTAGCGCCATGAGAAGCCGGCTTTCCATGGCATACGACGAATCGGGGCGCGCCGCGCGGTGTCGCGTCGTGACGGCGCTGCTCGCTGTTGCCCTCATCGTGCTCGTCGGGGCCAACCTGTGCATCGGGAGCGTGCTCGTGCCCGCAGACCACATCCCCGGCATCCTTTCGGGCGGCGCGGCCAATTTCATGGAAAGCCAGGTCATCTGGGAGATTCGCCTGCCGCGCGTGCTTTCAGCCGTGCTTCTCGGCGGGGCACTTTCGCTCTCCGGGTTCCTGCTGCAGACGTTTTTCAACAACCCCATCGCCGACCCGTTCATCTTGGGCGTCTCCTCGGGCGCAAAGTTCGTCGTCGCGCTTACGATGATCGTACTTCTGGGCGCGAACCAGGCCATGTCCTCGCCGGCCATGGTGGCCGCAGCGTTTCTGGGCTCGCTTATCACCATCGGCTTCGTGCTCCTCATCGCACGGCGCATAAGTTCCATGGCCATGCTCATCGTGGCGGGCGTCATGGTGGGATACATCTGCTCGGCGGCGACGAACTTCCTCATCGCCTTCGCCGACGACCAGTCCATCGTGAACCTGCACAACTGGTCTTTGGGTAGCTTCTCGGGTTCGAGCTGGGACGACGTTGCGGTCATCGCGGTCGTGGTGATCACCGTGAGCGCATGCGTATTCGCGATATCGAAGCCCCTTTCCGCCTTCCAGCTGGGAGAAGCCTACGCGAAAAGCGTCGGCGTGAACGTCGCACGCTTCCGCGTGGTGCTCGTCCTTCTAGCGAGCATGCTCTCCGCCTGCGTGACCGCGTTCGCTGGTCCGGTGTCGTTCGTAGGCATCGCGGTTCCGCATCTCGTGAAGTCGGCGCTAAAGTCGTCGAAACCCATCCGCGTGATTCCTGCGTGCTTCTTGGGAGGCGCCATCTTCTGCGCGGGCTGCGATTTGATCGCACGCACGCTGTTCTCTCCCGTCGAGCTTTCCATCAGCGCCGTCACCGCCATCTTCGGCGCGCCGGTGGTTATCGCGCTCATGTTGAAGAAGCGGGTGAGGTAGATGGGGGAATTCGTGCCGCGGCCCAAAAAACTCGGAGGGAACATTCCATGCTTAGACAGTCCTGAGCTCGCACGAAAGCGCCAGAAGGCACTTTCGGCTCGTGCGGAACTGCGCGCGGAACGACTCCTCCGAGCGGAGTCGAACCTCGAAGCCCCGGTCGAAACGCAGGCTGACGGAGTTCCGCTTTTCCGCATAAGCGACCTGTCGGCGGGCTACGACAAGAAGGTCGTAGTCGGAGGCGTCGATCTGGAGGTTCGCGCGGGCGACGTTGTGGCGCTCATCGGACCGAACGGCTCGGGCAAGTCGACCATCTTGAAAACCATCACACGCCATCTGGCACCGCTTGCCGGCGCGGTCGAGCTCGACGGGCGGGAGATTTCCCGATGGAAGACGGCGGAGTTTGCAAGGAACCTTGCCGTTATGCTGACAGATCGCCCCCGGACCGAGCTCCTCACCTGCCGCGATGTCGTAGAGGCGGGAAGGCATCCCTACACCGGGCGAATGGGCACACTCTCGCCCGACGACCATAGTCGGGTCGACGAGGCCATGAAAACCGCACATGTGGAAGAGCTCGCCGAGCGCGACTTCATGCAGATAAGCGACGGGCAACGCCAGCGCGTCATGCTCGCACGCGCCATCGCGCAGGATCCGCGTGTGCTCGTGCTCGACGAGCCCACGTCGTATCTCGATATCCGCTACCAGATCGACCTGCTGCGAATACTTCGCCACCTTGCGAAATCGCGGAATGTGGCTGTCATCATGTCCATCCACGAACTCGAGCTCGCGCAGAAAAGCGCCGACAAGGTGATTTGCGTGAAGGACGGCCGGGTCTTCCGTGCCGGCGCACCCGAGGACATATTCACGCGCGAGACGATTGGCGAGCTCTACGGCCTTCAACATGGCACTTTCAACGAGCGCTTCGGCAGCGTGGAAATTGGACGCCCGCACGGCGATGCGCACACGTTCGTCATCGCCGGCGCTGGTACGGGGTCGGCTGTGTTTCGCCAGCTCATCCGGCAGGGCAAGGCGTTCTACGCGGGCGTTCTGCACGAAGGGGACATCGACTGCGAGCTCGCGCGCGACCTGGCGGCGGAATGCGTGGCCGAGCGCGCCTTCGAGCCGATCGGGGATAAAACCATAGCCCGCGCCAAAGAGCTCCTCGTCCACTGCGCGCGTCTTATCGTGTGCCCCGCCGCCTTCGGCACCATAAACGCCCGCAACGTAGAGCTCGTCGAGTTCGCACGATCGCATGGTATCGAGGTCATGCAAGCGTGCGAAGGCGCATCGGAGGATTCCCAATTGGAGTGGGAAGGATAAACTGGACTTTCTTTTAAGGATCCTCAGGCTACAGCTCCTACGCGGCGAGGTCTACAAGGCGCCGGAGAACTTCATGAACAGGAATTTCCACGCCGACGAGCCCAATTAGGCCTAATCCAAGCGAGATTCCAGACTCGACAGGCCATTGAGAGTCAGGTCGTTGGCGACCTCAGAGACGCGCTCAATAGGAACCGAGCCGTCAGACAGCGCCCACGTGCGATAGATACCGATAATGCCTGACAGCAAAAACGCCAGATAGTAGTCGAACATCTCATCCTTAAGGCCTTGGGGCAGCAGATTGCGCTCGGCAATCTCGTGCTCGAGAGGTGCACGAAGACGAGCCATAAAATCATCGAGCGGAATGTTCTCGATCAGCTGACGATTGAGCACCAGGTTGTTGCATAACGCCTCGTTAACGGTTTTAAAGAAGGTCGCCGCCGCTCCCAGGGCGCGCTCGTTGGTGTCACCGTCCATTGAAGCAAGCGTTTTCTCGACCGAGTCGACAATCATCTCCACCACATCGACGGCAATGGCATCGAGCAGGCCGTCGACCGTACCAAAGTGAACGTAAAAGGTCTTGCGGTCGACATTGGCCTCGCGCGCGATGGCACTCACCGTAATGTCTGCCAGCGGCTTTTCCATGAGCAGGCGCTCGAAAGCGGAAAGGATGGCATTGCGGCTGCGAACGATGCGGCGATCAATACGCGGTTTGCTGGTGGCCATGGGCGTGTCCCTTCGATATGCGGGCATACATCAACAGATGAGAGATAATCTACGTAAGAGGATTATCCCCCATCCGGCACAAAAAAGCCCGGCAATATGAAGAACGCACGACTGCCCTACCGCGACTTAGGGTGCTTCTTCTTATTGAGCGCCGACGGAGATACGCGGATACCGTCGCCCGTCTGGCGCACATAGGCTTTATGAGCCGGCTTAGCGGTCCCAGAAGCCTTCTGAGCGTGCTTCCTGGGATCAACGGTAACAGCATTCGTGGGGTGCGGCTTAGTGGGCGCAGAGGGCGTCTGAGGCGTACGGCCGAGCTTGCGCATCACGCGATCCCAGCGCGCATGGATACTCTCGTTGTGGGCGCTCTTAAGGCCCAGCAGGGGCGCAGCCAAAATGGTCGGCGCGATAAACGTAATGAGACGCCACAGCAGATAGCCGGCGGTCGAAGCCGACCCAAAGAAATGACCCAAGAACAAAGCAAAGCCGCCCTCAGCGCCACCAGTTCCACCGGGCAAGGGAACCGCAGAGCTCAGCAGCTGGACAAAGGCGCTCGCGGCCATGACCGAGAAAAAGTCGACCTCGTGGTGGCCAAAGGCGAGCATCAGAAAATACGGCACCAGATAGAAAAACGCGAGCTGCAGCATGGTGATAAACACGGTGAGCAGCATGGAAGAAAAATGTCCGGCGGAAAGCTTGAACTTCTCGGAGAAGGAGTAGATCTCGCCATCGACAAACGAGCGCCATCCATCGATCTTAGTGGCCGAGACACCTATGCGCTCGAGCCAATTGATGATGCAATGGGCGACGCGCGTGACGGTCTTAGGCATGAGCGCGACGGCGAAGATGCCGAGCAGGATGCAGCAGTGACCGCCAAAACTAAAGACGCACAGCAGCGTCATGTCGCCATAGCGCTCGGCAAAAAACGGCATGCGAGCAAGCAATAGGATAGCGCCCCAGGCAACGAGGCCAAACTGATACACAATAAATCGGGTGAACTGCGTGGCACCCGCTTCGCCCACGTTTTGGCCCGCTTTGGTCAGGCGGTAGATCTGGGCAGGCGTAGAGCCCATCATCATGGGCGTCAGGTTGCCAAAGAAGATACCGCTCGCCTCGACCGAGATCAGGTCGCGAATGCCGACGGGCGAATAAGGGTCGAGCCAAACGGCGATCGCATAGGCCACAATGCCAAAGAACAGATACATGAACATGCAAAGACACGCGATAACGAGCCATGGCGCCTGGACGCTCGACATAGCGGCCCAGAACTGCCCCATCTGCCCGGTTACCACCAGATAGACGATATAACCCACCAGCACGACGCCGATAAAGATGGCGCCGCGGCGTGCGCTCTTATTGTCATCTCCGCCCGAGGCCTCAACCTCGACCTGGGGCTTAGACGTATGCTGAGAGGACTCCGTCATGAGACTCCTTCTAACAGTCAAAATATCTTGGTTATTGTACCCGTAAGGGCCATAGGCAGAACGCAAAGCTCTGGTTCAAACGGGAATTGCAGACGGTTGTTTGAAAATAAAAAACCCGGCCTTCCATGGGAAGACCGGGTATCAAATGCGTGGTAGCCCGTACCAGATTCGAACTGGTGATCTCCGCCTTGAGAGGGCGGCGTCCTAAACCGCTAGACGAACGGGCCATAGACCTCAGCAGAAAAGAAGTGGTAGCCCGTACCAGATTCGAACTGGTGATCTCCGCCTTGAGAGGGCGGCGTCCTAAACCGCTAGACGAACGGGCCACATGACATCTGCACTGCCGCGCTGCGAGGACATATATTACGGGACAAAAAACATCAGCGCAAGAAGAAATTCCAAATTGCCGAAAAAATTGTCGGCAGGTTATGGAACGCGCAGGTAAACTGGGTAGCTAATTCAAGTTGAGATGGACCAAAAGAGCTTCGCGCTCGTTGGAAATGTTGTCTTCGATCACGGCGTCGAGGGCGGAGTTGAGTAGCTGGCCTAGCTCGGGCCCCGGCTTCACACCGGCGCGGATCAGGTCGCCGCCGTTAATGGCGAGCATCTTGAGCGTATAGGGCTCCCCCGCCTTCAGCAGCTCGTGCGCCATCGCGCGCATCTCCTCAATCGTCTCGACGTAATAGAAGCACGACGGGGCCTTACCAAGTGTGTCAGCACGCTTAAGATCCATGAGCTCGTCCATCAGACGCGGCGTGTCGACGCCCTCGCCCGAAAGCGCGCGCATCATATTGAGCAGGCAGGAGCGCTCGGGGCGCAGCGGCTTGTCATGGTATTTGATGAGCAGGCACACATCGCGCACCAAATCGTGCGAGAGCGCCAGGCGATCCATAATGACGCGCGCCTTCTTGGCGCCGAGCTCGGGATGACCGTAGAAGTGGCCGCTGCCGGCGTGATCGACCGTAAAGCAATCGGGCTTGGAGACGTCATGCAAAAACGCTGCCCACATTAAGCTCGGCGAAGGCGCCACGCCATCGCACAGCGCCAGCTCCCCTGCCACCGTCAGCACGCGGGCGATATGTTCGTAGACGTTAAACGCATGATAGACACTGCACTGGTCAAACCCACGAGCCGGCGCAAGCTCGGGAACGGCGGCGCAGATGAGCTCGGGGTAGCGCAGCATCGCGTCTCCCCCGTGGCCGGTCGATAGAATGCCCTCGAGCTCAATACCCACGCGCTCGCGCGCCACGGCATCGAGCAGCGGCGCGCACTCGGCAAGGGCACACTTGGTCTCGGGCTCAATCACAAAGTCCAGGCGGCAGGCAAAACGCACCGCACGCAACATGCGCAGGGCATCCTCGTTAAAGCGGCGCTTGGGATCTCCGACGGCACGAATCAGCTTGCGGTCTAGGTCGCCCTGGCCATCGTAGCGGTCGACAAGGCCGCGCTCGGGATGCCACGCCATGGCATTGACGGTAAAGTCGCGGCGCGCCAGATCGTCCTCAAGCGAAGCGGCGCGCTCCACACTCTGAGGATGACGACCGTCGGTATAGAAGCCGTCCAGGCGATAGGTGGTGACCTCAATGCGCTCGCCATCGCAAATAGCCGTAATGCCGCCAAATTTAATGCCCGACTCAACTACCGCAATGCCGGCGGCCTCGAGTGCCGCCTTGGACTCCAGCCACAGGCCGCTGCAGCACATGTCGACATCGTGGCTGGGGCATCCCATCAGCGCATCACGTACCCAACCACCCACGTACCAAGCCTCAAGACCTGCTGCCTCAAGCGCACGCAGGACACGGATAGAGGCATCGGTCGGCTGCGTACCGTTGAGCGAAACATTGCACATGCCTATGGCCTCCTGCGACTATCAAATTGGCTATCGATTGCGTCTGCAAGAAGTCTAGCAAGAAACAGCCTCCACTGCACACGCAAGTCCGATAAACAAAAACGCATCCGTCCTGGTCTAAGACGGATGCGAAATAATTGAACTATTCAGGCAAGGTGCCGGAACTAGCAAACCTGACGGATTGCAATACCCTTCTGATACTCATCGACCTTGGCAAAATCGCCCAGACCCGGGCACTCGACCACGTTGGCGCCGGTGGCCATCGAGAGGCGCAGGGCATCCTCGACGCGCTCGGGGGCGTCGTGCCACACGGACAGGAAGGCGGCCAGCGAGGAGTCGCCCGCGCAGACGGTCGACAGCAGCTTGACGTCGAAGGTGCGGTTGGCAAACCAGATGTGCTCGCCGTTGGAGAAGTACGCGCCGTCGCCGCCGAGCGTCAGCAGTACATTCTTAGCGCCCTTGGCGTGCAGCTCGGCCATGGCGCCCTTGACGGACTCGTCGTCGCCACCGCTCACCTTAATGCCAAAGATGTCGAGCAGCTCGTCGTCGTTAGGCTTAATGAGCAACGGCTCCATAGCAATGAGGTCGGCCAGCTGATGGCTCGAGATATCGAGCACGAACTCGGCGCCCTTCGCCTTCACGCGACGCAGGACCTCTGCCAGGAAGCTCTCGGAGGTGTTGGGGGGCAGCGAGCCGCTGATAACCAGGCAGGTCATGTCATCGAGCGAATCGATAAGCTCAAACATCTCCTGCTCGTTGGCTTCGTTGATGGCGGCACCGGCGTTGACCATGTTGTACTCGGTGTCGGGACCGGCGTTGAGGAACACGTTAACACGCGTGATGCCGTCAGTCCACACGGGCTTGACGGGCACGCCCAGGGCCTCGGCGCCCTTAACGATATACTCACCCGAGAAGCCGGCGAAGAAGCCCAGGATCGTGGTGTCGACGCCGTAGTGGTCGAGCGTAAACGAAACGTTGAGACCCTTGCCGTTGGGGGTGTAGACAGCGTTACGGGTGCGGGTAACGGTGTTGGCGGACAAGCCATCGCAGGAGATGTTGTAGTCAATAGCGGGATTTGCAGTAAGCGTGTAAATCATGAATGTTCCTTTCACGAAGCAACGTGTTAATGAAAGTATATTCCACGCTTCGGCAAAAGGCTACAACAACTCGGTGAACGGTGTGGAACGCGTGAAGCGCGGCTCCGAGGTTCGAGTGGGACAAAAAACGGCGCCCCGGTCGAAACCGGGACGCCGTATGCGCACGAGTTTGTCGTGTTTCGCTTACTTGCGATCGAGCTTGCGAACGGCAACGCGCTTGCTGTACTCGTCGACGTGACCAAAGTCGCCGATGCCGACGGACTCAGCAACGTTGGCGCCGGTGGCCATAGCGAGCTTCATGGCCTCCTCGACGTTGTCGCGATCCCTGTACCACTTGTGCAGGAACGCAGCGAGGGTGCAGTCGCCGGCGCAGACGGAAGAGACAAGCTTGATGTTGAACTCACGCTTGGCATACCAGATGTCCTCGCCGTTGGAGAAGTAAGCGTCACCGCGGCTACCACGGGTGAGCAGCACGTTCTGGACGCCGGCCTCGTGAGCCAGCTTCATGGCAACGCGGACCTCGTCGTCGGTGTCGACCGGCACGCCGAAGATAGCCTTCATCTCGTGATGGTTCGGCTTAATGAGCAGCGGCTTCTTGTGAGCGAGCTCCTTGAGCTTGTCGGAGGACAGGTCCAGGACGACGTCGGCGCCACGGGCCTGAGCGTGCTCCATGACCTGAGCCAGGAAGTCGGGCGTAGCTTTGGGAGGCACGGAGCCGGAGACGATCAGGCACTCAAGGTCGCCCGCGGTGTCCAGGATGTTGTAGAGCTCCTCCTGATGCTGCGGCGTGATCGGAGCACCGGGGTTCAGGATGCCGTACTCGTGCTGGCCATCGTTGACGTAGGTGTTGATGCGCGTGATACCGTCGGTCCAGACCGGGCGGCAGAGACAACCCAGGTTCATGACCTCCTCGACGATGAACTTGCCCGTGAAGCCGGCGAAGAAACCGAGCGCGACGGTGTCGACGCCCATCTTCTTAAAGGCGAAGGACACGTCGAGGCCCTTGCCGTTAGCCGTGTAGCTGGCCGAGCCGGTGCGGACGTTCTCGTCGGGCTCGAGCGGAGAGCTCGAAACCGTCATGTCGACAGCCGGGTTAGCGGTTAGCGTGTAGAACATTTACAGTACCCCCTGTATATGTGAGGGCCGCGTGGCCGGCCCATTCCAACCACGCGGTTACCTCTGATACCAAATTAGCGAGCTGCGGACTCGAGCAGTGCCTTGACCTCGGCAGCGGTGTTGCAGGCGAGCGCCTTCTCGGCGAGCTCGTCGCACTCGGCCTTGGTCCACTGGCTGATGGTCTTGCGGGCGCGCAGGATGGACGGAGCGCTCATCGAGAACTCCTCCAGGCCCCAGCTGATCAGCAGCGGCTCGAGCAACGGATCGGCAGCGGCCTCGCCGCACATACCGACCATGATGCCGGCCTTCACGCCGCTCTCGATGATGTTCTTGAGCGAGCGGAGCACGGCGGGATAGTAAACCTGGTACAGGTTGGAGATGGTGTCGTTGCCACGGTCGGCGCACATGGTGTAGCCGATCAGGTCGTTGGTGCCGATGGAGAAGAAGTCGGCGACCTCGGCCAGGCGGTCAGCGAGCAGCGAGGCTGCAGGCGTCTCGACCATGATGCCGACCTCGATGTTCTCGTTGAACTTGCGACCCTCTTCGGTCAGCTCGGTCTTGCACTGCTCGACGAGCTCCTTGACAGCCAAGACTTCCTCGACGCAGGTGACGAGCGGGATCATAATCTTGACGTCACCGAAGGCGCTGGCGCGCAGCAGGGCGCGGAGCTGGACCTTGTACTGGTCGGGGTTGGCCAGGCAGTAACGCACGGCGCGGAAGCCCATGAAGGGGTTCTCTTCCTTGACCATGTGCAGGTACGGAATCTCCTTGTCGCCACCCACATCGAGCGTGCGGATGATGACCGGAGCGCCCTTGAGCGCGCTGGCGACCTTACGGTAGGCGTTGAACTGCTCCTCCTCGGAAGGAAGCTCAGCAGAGTCCATGAACAGGAACTCGGAACGGAACAGGCCGATAGCCTCGGCGTCGTGATCGAGCGCGTTGGGCACGTCATCGGGGTTGCCGATGTTGCAGGCAATGATCTTCTTGATGCCGTCGGCAGTCACGGACGGCTTGCCGCGGAAGGCCTCGAGAGCCGCCTTCTCGGCAGCGAAAGCCTCGGCCTTGGCAGTGTAAGCGGCGAGCGTCTCCTCATCGGGATCGGCCTCGACGATACCCTTGCCACCGTCGACGACAACGGTCATGCCGTTGCGCAGTGCGGTGCAGCTGTTGGAAACCGAAAGGACAGCAGGGATCTCGAGGGCGCGCGCAATGATTGCGGAGTGCGACGTGCGGCCACCAGTCTCGGTGACGATACCGGCAACGTGCGCCTTATCGATCGTGGCGGTCATGGACGGCGTGAGGTCGTGCACGACAACGACGGTGTTCTCGGGCAGGACGGAAAGGTCGACGACCTCCTTGCCCAGCAGCTCGGCCAGAATACCGGTGCGGATGTCGGCGATGTCGGCCGCGCGCAGACGGAACATCTCATCGTCCATGGACAGGAACATGTTCTCGAACATGGTCGAGGTGTCCATGAGCGCCTGCTCGGCGCAGGTGCCGCCGTCAATGGCGGCGTTGATGGCGTCGGTCATGCCCGGATCCTGAGCCAGGACAATGTGTCCGCTCATGATCTCGGCCTCGGCCTCGCCCACCGTCTCCTTCATGTGATCGGCCTGAGCCTGGGTCTTCTCGCAGAAGACCGAAAGCGCGGTCTGATAGCGCTCCTTCTCTGCTGCCGAATCAGCAACCTCGTGCGGCTCAAACGTCAAGTCGGGATCGACGGCGACCATGACGGTGCCGATACCGATGCCCTCGGAAGCGTTGACTCCCTGATACATTCCCATTCCTCTCTCCGTGTCATGTGATAAAGCGTTTTGCCATATCCATGACAAAAGAGCGCAGCTACCTTAAGACAGGTCACTGCGCCCCCAAATATGAACTTAGTTGTTCAACATGCGACCCGTTTGAGTTCTACTCGCCAAGACCGCTCTTGATGAGCTCGATGGCAGCAGCCAGAGCCTCGGCCTCGTCGGCGCCGTCGCACTTGACCTCGACCTCGGTGCCGCAGGGGATACCAGCAGCCATGAGGGCCATCGGGGACTTGCCGTTGACCTCCTTCTCGGGGGTGACGACCGTCACGTCACAGGCGTACTTGCCCATGGTGGAGGCGAACAGACCAGCCGGACGCATGTGCAGACCCTGAGGATTAACGAGGGTAGCCTTCTCAGAAACCATAGTTGACTCCTTTTTTGTGTTTAACCCCTGTCATGCATGTGGCAGGAGTCAGATTCACGACGTTGTTTATATTAACTCACATCAAACGGTTTTTCATTGTGTTTCGCACGAATTGTTGGACAGATGTCGTTCGCTGTCCGCTCGCCTGCCGGGCGGGGCGGTTAAGTTTGCTGCTCTACAGTCCTGCGCAAGACGGAAAGCACATTAAGTGCTTTCCTTTGCGTGCGGAACTCGCGACAAACTTAACCGCCCCGCCCGGCAGGCGAGCTGCGGGAACATGCTTCCGTCCAAGAAATATCGTGCAAAAGGAATTCTGGCTGAATGATTGTTCGCGTGGGTGATTCAGTCGATGAGGGCTATTTATGCCCTGTTGGGGACTAAGGAGTGTCCCGGGGTGCCGGCAGGAAAGGAACATCCCTGAGTGCCGGGTGGTATGAAAAAAGGCGAGGACCCGTAGGGAGTCCTCGCCTTTGTTACAGGGGGCGATGTTATTCGCGTACTGCGGAATTAGACCAGGCGGGCGTTGATCGTCTTGGCGATCTCGGCGGCGTCGGTGGAACCCTTGACGGTGGCACGGAAGTCCTCGTCCATGAGCGCCTCGGCGACCTTGGACAGGATTTTGAGGTGCGTAGTGCCGGCCTGGGCACCGGGGATGAGCAGGGCGATAGCCACGTTGACGGGAGCGCCGTCCATGGTGTCCCAACCGGTCACGCCGGACTCGTCCTTGACGACGATGACGGCAGCCTCGGTAATGGCGTCGGACTTGGCATGCGGGATGGCGAAGCCCTCCATCATGCCCGTGGTGCCCTCGGCCTCGCGGGCCAGGAAGGCGTTCATGACGGCGTCGGCGTCGCTGGCGATACCGGCCTTGACGGCCTGGTTGGAAACGAAGCTCAGAGCCTCGTCACGAGAAGCGAAGTCCTCGGCGACAAAGACATTCTCGACCTTCACGAAGTCGGCAGCCTCGGCCTTGGGAGCCTCGACGGCAGCGGCCTTGGGGGCCTCAACGGGCTTGGCTGCAGGAGCGGCCTTCTGATTCTTCTCGAAGTCATACTTCTTGAAGGCCACGAACAGGATGCCACCGACAACAGCGCCGATGAGGATCGCGAGGACCCACAGCGGACCGTTCTCGACAACGGGCAGGACCAGGAAGCCACCGTGAGGCGCCGGATCGTGAACGTTGAACATGATGGTCAGGATCGAAGCGATAGAGGAACCGAGCATCATGATGGGCATGACCGGCCAGATGTTCTTGGTCATGAACGGAATGGCGCCCTCGGTGATGTGGGTGCAACCAAGGATGAGGTTGACGACACCGGCGTCGTGATCCTCCTGGCTGAAGTACTTCTTGCCGACAACGACGGCAAAGGTGGTGATCAGCGGCGGAACGATGCAGGCAGCGGAGACGGCAGCCATGAAGTTGGTGCCGAAGTTGTAGGTATCGGTGCCAACGCCAGCAGCCAGCGCCTCGGTGAGCATAGCGGTACCGGTGACGTAAGCAGCCTTGTTGACCGGGCCACCCATGTCAAAGGCACACATGCAGCCGATGGCAAGACCCAGGACAACGGCGCCAGAGGCGGACAGGCCCTTGAGGAAGTCCATCATGGCAGTGTTGATGGCAGCCATGGGGCCGGAGATGCCGAGCATGACCAGACCGACGATGGCGGTCGAGAACAGCGGGTACAGGAAGATAGCCTTGAGGCCGTCCAGGTTCTTGGGCAGACCGGCAAAGACCTTCTCGAGCAGCAGGATGACATAGCCAGCGAGGAAGCCGCCGACAATGCCGCCCAGGAAGCCGAAGCCCACGCCGGCGCCACCGGCGTCGATCATGCCGGTCTCGGCGTTAACAGGCAGGCCCTGAATGGCGATCATACCGGCAACAAAACCAGGGACGAGCGCCGGGCGCTTACCGATGGACTCGGCGATGTAGGCGGAAAGTACCGGAACCATGAGGTTCATGGCGATGCCGCCGATGATCTTGAGCATCGCAGCAAAGCTGTTGTAGTCAGACGCCGTCGAATCGAAGGACGTAATGCCCCACAGGAACGAGACGGCGGTCAGGACACCACCGGCAACGACGAAGACCAGCATATGGCTGACGCCGTTCATAAGGTGCTTGTAGATGACATGACCGATGGACTCCTTCTCCTCGGCCTCGTCCTCGACATCGGCAGCGGCTGCAACCGTGTTGTCGCCCTTGGCGGCGAGCGCGCGGTCAATCAGCTTACCGGCGGCCTCAACGGACAGGGCCTTGGAAACACCAACGGAAACCATGGGCTTGCCGGCGAAACGCTCAGCCTGGACATCCTTATCGGCTGCGACGACGACGGCCTTGGCACCGGTGATCTCGCTCTTGGTGAGCTCGTTCTCGACACCGACCTGGCCATGGGTCTCGACCTTAATGGTCAGACCTCGCTCGGCAGCTGCCTTCTCCAGTGCCTCCTTCGCCATGAAGGTGTGCGCAATGCCGGTCGGGCAACCGGTGGCGGCGATGATGTCAAACTTAGCCATGTGTCCCTCCTTTTTAAGTTTTGCGCCCGCAGGCGCTCCCCTACACGCGCGTCCTTGCGCGCTTTTCCACAACTGAAAGATACCAACCTACCGTCCGCGTGAGAAGAGACAAGGCGCAATTCTCCGGTGAAAGGTTCTTTCATAACCGTAAACGGTAGGTGAAAGTTTACCATCAACACTTGAAACGGCAAGGTGTATCTTGTAATTGAAAATCCCCCTATACTATGACATTACAAAACGAGTCCGATTTTCATGCCAACCAGGAGCCATCCATGACCGATAGTAGCAAGAGCGCACTTTCCCTCATTAGTACCCATCAGGGATACAGCGAGTCCGAGCAGCGTATTGTCGACTATATATTGGAGCACCAGTCCGAGGCGCCACGCCTCACGGCGGCTCAGCTCTCGCGCGCCGCCGCCACGTCCGAGGCGACCGTTTCGCGCTTCTGCCGCAAGCTTGGCTTTGGCAGCTTCCGCAGCTTTCAGTTTTCGTTGGCGAGGGATTTGGAAAGCCAGCGCAACGAGGGCCTGACTGACGAAGTCTCGCTCGACAATATGGAGCAGAGCCTTAAGAACATCCTGGCTGCCAAGGTGAGCGAGCTTAATGCGACCATCGACGGGATCGACCACGATACGTTGGCGGCTGTTGTGCATGCCCTTAAGCATGCAGGGGTTATTGAGTTTGCGGCTGTGGGCAATACGAACGCGGTCGCGCTCGATGCGACGTTTAAGTTTTCGCAGCTGGGCCTGCGCTGCATGGCGAGCACCATTAGCGAGACATCAATCGGCTTTGCGCTCACGTTGCGCCCGGGTGACGTCATCGTGCTCATCTCAAACTCCGGCAAGTCGCGCCGACTGAATCGCATGGCAAAAGCGGCTCGCGACTGCGGTGCCACCGTAGTCGTCATCAGCAGCGACAGCAAGTCTCCACTCGCGCGCCTGGCAGACTACACTTTTAATACTGTCAACCACGAGGCGCTGCTGACGACGGGTGACTTTGCGTTCTCCAAGATCAGCGCCACGATGATCATCGAAGTTATCTACAACTTCCTGCTGCCCGAGATTGAAGACGCTCGCGAACATATCAGCTACTACGAGGAGCTCATCCAGCCGGACAAGGTCGTTGAGTAAAACGCGTAGTGGGACAAAAATTTCAGTCTATTTTGTCCCACCAACACCGCTGATACGACCTAGCCTCGAACTTCTTCGAGCATCTGCTTTGCGTGGGCCAAGCTTGCCTCGGACTGATCGCCGCTGAGCATGCGGGCGATCTCGGCGGTACGCGCTTCGCCGGTTACCTCGTCCAAATGCGTCTGGGGAACATCGCCCGGCTCCTTGCTGACTACGTAATGCTTGTCAGCCATGACCGCAACCTGCGCCAGGTGCGTTACGACGATGACCTGATGCGTGGCGGCAAGATCGGCCAGCACACCAGCAAGAGCACGAGCCGTAGAGCCGCCGACACCGGCATCGACCTCGTCAAATACCAGTGTATCGACGCCGTCAGCATTACCCAAGACCACCTTGCTCGCGAGCATAACGCGGCTGAGCTCGCCGCCCGACGCAATTCGGCGCAGGGGACGCGGCGTCAAGCCGGCACCGCTGCGATACAAAAGCTCGTAACTCGAAGGACCCGCCGGCGTCCACTCAGCGCGCGGAAGATCATGCGACTCCCAAACGAGCTCGGCACCGCCCATCTCCAAGCGTGCCATCTGACGACCGACCTCGTGGCAGAAGCGCGGGGCCGCCGTATTGCGAGCGCGCTTGAGTGCCTTGGCGGCAGCGAACAGCTCGCGCTCGGCGCTCCCGAGTGCCTCACGCGCCTTCTTGATCTGTTCATCGCCATCATCGACCAGGGACAGCAGCTCTTGCGAGCGATCGCGCATGGCAAAAACATCGTCCATCGTGGGACCCCACTGACGCAACAGGCCCTTGAGGTCGGAATACCGCTCACGCATGCGAGCGAGCTCGCGCGGGTTGAAGGCGACGCCATCGCGATAGGCACGAAGCTCGTTCGCGCTATCCTCAAGGGAGATGCAGGCATCCGAAAGCGCATCGGCAATGTCGCCCAGTTTGCGATCGACGGTAGCCATACGGGAAAGCTCTGCCACGGCGCTGTTCACGGCATCGAGCGCTCCACCTTCGGCGGCAAGCGATGCATGGGCATCGTTAGCTGTGGCAACCAGTACCTCGGCATGTTCGGAGCGCGGCAGCAGTTCCTCGAGTTCCTCATACTCGCCCGGCTTGGGGTCGACCTCGCCGATGCGCTCGAGGGCAAAGCGAGCCTCCTCGACACGGCTCCCCTGCGCGCGTGAGGCTTCCTCCACGCGACGGACCTCCTTGGCAGCCGCACGCGACGCCTTGAAGCAGGCACGGTAACGGTCGAGCGCCTCGAGCGCAGAGCGACCAGCCCAGGCATCGACCATGGCAACATGATGCGCCGGATCGAGCAGGCGCTGATGCTCGTGCTGGCCACACAGATCCATCATCACGCCGACGCGCTCGGAAAGCTCGCGCACGCTGGCAATGCGACCATCAATCTTCACGCGGCTGCGGCCCTCGGCAGAAAGGCTGCGCTGGACCGTGAAGCCCTCCGTGTCGTGCGGGCCGTCAAACAGGCGTGCCTCGACGCTCGCCAGCGCCTCGCCCTCGCGCACCGTCGACGAATCCGCACGCTCGCCCAAAATAAGCTTGAGGGCCGAGAGCAGTGCGGTCTTGCCGGCGCCGGTCTCGCCGGTCAGGACAGTCAGGCCGGCACTCGGCACCAGCGTCGCCTCGCGAATGAGTGCAATGTTAGAAACCTGCAGCTCATCGATCATGACGGACTCCGTAGAATACGCGGCTCACCGAGTTATAGAAGCTCTCGGGGCCGTAATCCAGCAGCAACACATCTCCGGGCCCGCGGCGCACCGCCACGCTCTCAACGGTGCCATCGCAGGTAATAAACTGTCCATCGATAGCGATCGCCGGAACGCTCGGACGGTCATCAGACATAAAGATTTCGACGACATCACTCGGCGAAGTCAAGAAAGCACGGGCCTGAATGGTGTGCGGCGCAATGGGTACGCAGACCATACCCGTATAGTCGGGGCTCACAATGGGGCCACCGGCACTCAGCGCGTAACCCGTAGAACCAGTTGCCGTGGACACGACCACGCCGTCGCCACGCAAGCAATCGATATGGTGGCCGGAAACCGTGATGTCAAACTCGACCATATCGGAAAGGGGGCCGCGCGTGAGCGCCATGTCGTTGAGAGCGAAGGTGCGCACGACGTCCTTCGTGCCATCGTCGCGCACGGACACGATATCCGCGGCGATGGTGGCGCGACGGCTCACGTGCAGCTCACCGGACAGGGCATCACTCACAACCTGCAAAATGTCACGCTCCTCAGGGCTAGCGGCCGTCAAAAAGCCCAGGTGACCATAGGAAAGACCGAGGATAGGAATCTCGCGATGGTTGAGGATGCGGGCAGCGCGCAGCAGCGTGCCGTCGCCGCCGAGCGTAATGACCAGATCGGAGCCGTCAATATCAGGCGTGCTCTGAATCTTGGATCGCTGGTCGGCAGCCCAAGCGACCTCATAGCCCTGGCGCGTCAGCCAAAGCTCGAGCATCAGACCGCTCTCGACGGCCTCTTGCTTGTAGTAATTGGGAACCAGAAAGACCTTCATAGCGTTGCAGCTTTCTCGCTCAAAACCGATACCTGGGATTGCAGCTCATCGTCGGTACGCTCCCCGGGGACAAACCTTGTGCCGTACAAGAAAAACTCAACGTTGCCCTTAGCGCCATGGATGGGCGACACGCACACGTCAAGCGGGAACAGGCCCTTGACGGCAAAAAGCTCAATCGCTGCCACGAGCGTATCGCGGCGGACGGCGGGGTCGGTCACGATACCGCCCTCGCCCACCAGCGCAGCCGGCGCCTCAAACTGGGGCTTTACGAGCGTGCAGAACGAACCCGAAGGCTTCAGGCACGCCAGCGCGGCGTCGATTATATTCGCGATGCTGGTAAACGAGACATCGCACACAGCCAGGTCGATGGCGCCGGCATAACCAAGCTCAGGCAGCTGCGTCACGTTTGTGCGCTCATGCAGCGTCACGCGATCGTCCTGACGCAACGACCAATCGAACTGTGCGCGACCCACGTCCACCGAGACAACGGTCGCAGCTCCGCGCTTGAGCAGGCAATCAGTAAAGCCGCCGGTAGAGCAGCCCACATCCAGACAGGCAAGGCCCGTCGGATTGATGCCAAACGCATCGAGCGCACCTTCGAGCTTAAGGCCGCCGCGGCCAACATAGGGAATGCGCCCCTTCACGTGCAGCGGCAGGCCCGGGGTCACCTTAAGGCCCGGCGAAGACAAGCGCTCGCCGCCACTCGAGACCAAGCCGGCCATAAGAGTGCGAAGGGCATCCGCGCGATCGGCGCAGATGCCCTGTGAAATCAGTTCGTCATCAAGACGCACGCGTTTCATGAATGCCATCAACCATTCGTATCCAGAGATGCGGCCTAGCTATCCTGGGATTCATTTGCCGCATCCTCATCGTATTTCTGCTCGAGCTTGTCGGCCTCACGCGGCGTCAGCTCAAACTTGTCGACCATATCGACCGCGCGGGAGCCCAGCTCAATCGCTTCGTCAAACAGATCGAGTGAACGCTCCAAGGAGGTATCTTTGGAGCGAACGGTAGCGATGATCTGGTCCAGACGGTCCGAAATCTCGTCAAAGTTGCGTACAGAACCCTCTGGCATGGCTACTCCTCGACGGAGTCGGCCTCGACGGCCTCAGCAGCGTCCACACCCTCGGCCAGCACACCAGCCTCAGCCTGGGCAACCGCAACTTTAGCGGCAGCCTCGGCAGCCTCGGCAGCCTGGGCCTCCTCGCGAGCGCGATCCTCGGCGAGCAGCTCTTGGTACAGGTCCTCGCCCGGCAGCTCCTCGCTGCGAGCGATCTTGCCCAGCACGCCGTTGACGAACGACGCGGACTGGTCGGTGCCGTAGGCCTTGGCAAGCTCGACGGCCTCGTTGATCACGATGGCGTCCGAGACCTCCTCGTCGGTGAGGAAACGCATCTCATAGACGGCGATACGCAGCAGATTGCGGTCGGCGCCGGGCATGCGCATAAGATCCCAGTTCTTGGCAACGGAGCGCAGAGCGCAGTCGATGCGGTCGATATGCTCGTAAGCACCGCGGCACAGCTCCAGCGCATAGGGGTCGAGGGGACCCTTCGAGATCAGGAAATCGCCCTCGAGGACGCGCTCGAGCGGGCTGTCCGTGGCCTCGGCCTGGAACAGCAGCTGCAGCGCCTGACTGCGGGCAAGCGTACGCCCGCGATAAACCTTAAGGCTCAAAGGTTACTCCTTGGGGAAAACGAGGCCGTCGATGCAAACGTCAACGCGCTCGACCTCGACGCCCACCTGGGCATCGATGGCGGTGACCACGGCGGCGCGAACGGCCTCGGCGAGTTTCTTGAACGGATAGCCAAAGAACACCACGACGCGCACGGTGAGTGCAAGCTTGTCGCCGATGACCTCGGCCTCGACCGCCGGCTCGGAAGCCGGGGCCTTAGACGAAAGCATCATGGAGACAAGGTTGGTGGCAAGGTCCTTGACGCCCACGGAGGCGATGCCCTCGACATCCGTGACGGCGCGCGAGACGATGGCGGTCAGAACATCGGGCGAAATGCCGATGCCGTCAATCTTGATTTCCTGGGGCATGAGTCCTCCTAGAAGAGTTGGTTGCTAGACGCGGGAGACGAACTTGCCGTCGCGGGTGTCAACCTTGATGACCTCGCCCTCGTTGAGGTACATGGGGACCTGGATGACAGCGCCAGTGTCGATGGTGGCCGGCTTGGTGGAACCCTGGACGGTGTCGCCCTTAAAGCCCGGGTCGGTCTGGACGATGGTGGTCTCGATGAACATCGGCGGGGTCACGCCCATGAGCTCGTCGTCGGCGAAGAGCAGCTGGCAGATGTCGTTCTCACGCAGCCACTTGGAGTTCTCGCCCACCATGTCCTCGGGAACAGGAACCTGCTCATAGGTCTCATTGTCCATGAAGATGTAGTCGGTGCCATCGTTGTAGAGGTACTGGAACTCACGGGTGGTGAGCATAACGCTCTCGAACTTGGTGCCGGCGTTGCAGGTGTTCTCGACGACGCGGCCGCTCTTGATGTCGCGGGTCTTGTAGCGCACAAACGCGCCGCCCTTGCCGGGCTTGACATGCTGGAACTCGACGATGGTGTAGACCTTGTCCTTAATGCGGAGACCGAGGCCGTTCTTGAAGTCGGCGGTAGAAATGGTAGGCATAGCGACCTTTCTTGTTATGGGCAGAACGCACAAGCGTCCAAATTACATACGAGCGAAATTATACACTTGCAGACGGCGCCTGCGGCGAGCGCATAAAAAGAGAACGCCCTTGATTATCGACTTTATCCGAACACCTCCCACATTCATCCGCACATGTGCGG
>CAUCKA010000009.1 GCA_958443265.1 uncultured Collinsella sp.
TACGGTCTCTGCCGCGATTTGAATCTGAATAAAGGAAACGTGTACGCATATTTAGCCGGTGATGACTCAAAGGTGAGCAGGGAGACGGCGCGCCGCATTATGGAATATGCGGAGGAGAGGGGCGCCCAAGAAGGGGCCGGGCGCCCGGTGCGTATGGCGGGGTAAGATTGATCGCGGTTTTGATTGGTGCTCGATTGGGTTTGTTGGGCGGAGTTTATGTCTGCTATTGATATTGTGCTTGTTGTGATCGCCTTGGTGGCGGTGGGGGTTGCTGTGGCTTGCGCCCTCCAGCTCAAGAGCCTGCGTGCCGAGTTGCGGGAGCGTGGCGACAGTAGCGCGGAAACGCTGGCAGCACTCGAGCAGGCCAACAACGCGCTCGATGCCCTGAACGTCGCGCTGGCCGAAACTCGCCGCACGGCCAATGCCATCGCGCAGCAGCAGACGACCGATGCGGCCGTGGAGCAGCAACGTTACCTGACCATCGCACGTGAGTTTTCGCAAGCTGGTGACCGGATGGATGACCTGCGCCGCGAGACGGCCCAACAGCTCGGTGCCAACCGCGAGGGTATCGAGCATCGCCTGGACAAGGTGCGCGAAACGGTCGATGCTCAGCTGGGCGCCATCCGCAAAGACAACAACGTGCAGCTCGATCAAATGCGTGCGACGGTGGACGAGAAGCTCTCCCGCACGCTCAACGACCGACTGTCGGCATCGTTTAAGCAGGTGAGCGACCAGCTCGAGGCCGTGTACAAGGGCCTGGGCGACATGCAGTCCATCGCCACCGGCGTGGGCGACCTTAAGCGCGTGCTGGGCAACGTGAAGGCGCGTGGCATTTTGGGCGAGGTGCAGCTGGGTGCAATTCTGGCGGACATCCTTACGCCCGACCAGTATCTGGAAAACGTCGCCACCAAGCCCGGCGCCTCGGAGCGCGTTGAGTTTGCCGTCAAGCTGCCGGTGGACGAGGGCGATCCCGTGCTGCTGCCGATCGACTCCAAATTCCCGGGCGACGCGTACGAGCACTTGCTCGACGCGCAGGAGTCGGGCGATGCGGAGACCGTGGCGGCTGCGCGCAAGACGCTCGACACCATGGTCAAGCGCGAGGCAAAGGACATTTGCGAAAAGTACCTGAGTGTGCCGGCAACGACCAACTTTGGCATCATGTTCGTGCCGTTTGAAGGGCTGTACGCCGAGGTCGTCAGCCGCTCCGGGCTTATCGAGACCCTGGGCCGCGACTATCACGTCAACGTTGCCGGCCCCAGCACCATGGCGGCCATTCTCAACAGCCTGCAGATGAGCTACCAGACGTTTAGGCTGCAAAAACGCACCGACGATGTACTGCGAGTGCTCTCCGCCGTCAAGGCCGAGCTGCCGCGCTATCAAAAGGCGCTGCGCCGCGCCCAGCAGCAGATCGAGACCGCGGGTAAAACGGTCGAGGGCATTATCACCACGCGCACCAACGTCATGGAGCGCAAGCTCAAGGATATCGACGCGCTGGAAGACGCCGACCAAGCCGATGAGATCTTGGGACTCACGCCCGCGGGCCTTTCCACAGACCAAGAAGACGAGGACTAATTGCAACAAGGCAGCGGGGCACCGGCGCAAACGCGGGCACCCCGCTGCCTTTCACATCGCGCTTGCCTGAAGTGCGCTTTAGTGTGCAACAATGGCGTTTCGCCCTATCAGACGCGAAAGGAAGCCCATGTCTCAGAGAAACACCAGTCCGCTGAAACGCTCCACCGTGCGCCGCACGCTGCAGCGGTTTTGGGGTGTCACGCGCACGCAGCCGCTGATTGTCTTTCTCTCGGTGTTCTCGTCGGCGGCTACATCTTTTTGCTGACGTTTGCCAATACCTATGTGATGGCCCTCATTGTCGACCGCGTTCAAGCCGGTCCCGTGGCGGGTGATCAGGTGTTTGAGGTCTTCGGCCCCTATATCCTGGCGCTCGTACTCGTTAACCTGGTGGGCCAAATCCTCTCCAAACTGCAGGACTACACCGTCTACAAGCTCGAGATTGCGGGCAACTATCACCTGGCGCGCCTGTGCTTCGACACGCTCTCCAATCAATCCATGACATTTCACACCAGCCGCTTTGGCGGATCGCTCGTGAGCCAGACGAGCCGTTTTATGAGCGGCTATACGGGGCTGGTCGACGTGACGGTGTATTCGCTCATCCCCACCATCACCTCGGTCATCTGCACGGTGGCGGCGCTCGCCCCGGTGGTGCCGACGTTTACCGTGATCCTGGTGTGCATCATGGCCGTCTACATCGCGTTTGTCTGGCTTATGTACAAGCGCATCATGCCGCTTTCGGCCGCGACGTCCGCCGCGCAGAACAAGCTCTCGGGCGTGCTCTCCGACGCGGTCACGAACATCTTGGCCGTCAAGACCTGCGGGCGCGAGGACTTTGAACGTGATCTGTTCGACGCCGCTGATCGTGCCGCGCGCGATGCCGAGACGGTCTCGATGCACGCCATGATGCAGCGCAACTTTACGACCTCGGGCCTTATCGTCATCACCATGGCCGTGGTGAGTGTGTTCGTGGCGGGCGGCAACGCGTGGTTTGGCATCTCGGCCGGCTCGCTCGTCATGATCTTTACCTACACGTATAACCTCACCATGCGTCTGAACTACGTGAGCTCCATGATGCAGCGTATCAACCGCGCGCTGGGTGACGCCGCCGAGATGACGCGCGTGCTGGACGAGCCGCGCCTGGTGGCGGACGACGAGCATGCTCCCGAGCTTAAGGTGGCCGAGGGCGCGATTGATTTTGAACACTTGAGCTTTGCCTATCGTGACGCCGCGGCGGGCGAGAGCGTATTCGACGACTTGACGCTCCATGTGGCGGCGGGCCAGCGCGTGGGCCTGGTGGGCAAATCGGGCTCGGGCAAGACGACGCTTACCAAGCTGTTGCTGCGCTTGGACGATGTGCAGGGCGGCCGCGTGCTCGTGGACGGCCAGGACGTCTCGCGCTGTACGCAGCAGAGTCTTCGCCGTCAGGTGGCCTACGTGCCACAGGAGGCGCTGTTGTTCCACCGCTCCATTCGCGAGAATATCGCCTACGGCCGCCCCGACGCCACCGACGAGCAAATTCGTGAGGCGGCGCGCCTGGCCAATGCCCTGGAGTTTATCGACCGCCTGCCCCATGGCTTTGACACCATGGTGGGCGAGCGCGGCGTCAAGCTTTCGGGCGGCCAGCGCCAGCGCGTGGCCATTGCCCGTGCCATCCTCACCGACGCGCCGATTCTGGTACTCGACGAGGCGACGTCTGCCCTCGATAGCGAGTCCGAGGCGTTGGTGCAGGAAGCTCTCGAGAACCTGATGCGCGGCCGCACCTCCATTGTGGTGGCGCATCGCCTGTCCACCGTGGCGGCGCTCGACCGCATCGTGGTGCTGGCGGATGGCGAGATCGTCGAGGACGGCACGCATGTGCAGCTCGTCGAGGCGGGCGGCGAGTACGCGAGCCTGTGGAGCCGTCAGACCGGCGCATTCTTGGAGGCGTAAACGTCTCGGACGTGGGACAATTGTGCCCATAAGTTTATTGTGCCATTGAGCCGAGGAGTCGTTATGCCACGCGAGACCAATGCCGCCAAGCGCGAGCGCGCCATCGAGGTGTGTGAGCGCCTCAACCGTCGCTATGGCCCGGTCGAGTGCTTTTTGGACCACGAGAATCCCTTCCGCCTGCTGATCGCGGTGCTGCTTTCGGCGCAAACGACCGATGCGCAGGTCAACAAAGTGACGCCGCGGCTGTTTGCCCAGTGGCCCACGCCCGAGGCCATGGCCGGGGCGAGCGTAGCTGACGTGGCGGACACCATCAAGTCGCTCGGCTTTTATAAGAGTAAGGCCAAGCACGCCGTGGAGGCCGCGCAGATGATCGTCGCCGACTATGGCGGCGAGGTGCCGGCCGACATGAAGGAACTCGTGAAGCTGCCGGGCGTGGGACGCAAGACGGCGAACATCGTGCTCAACGTGGGGTATGGCATCGTGGAGGGCATTGCGGTGGACACGCACGTCAACCGCATTGCGCACCGCTTGATGCTGAGTCCCAAGACGCATGCCAAGGAGCCGCTCAAGACCGAGCAGGATCTGCTCAAGATTTTGCCGCGCGAGTATTGGGAGTCGGTCAACCATCAGTGGATCACCTTCGGTCGCGAGATCTGCGACGCCCGCAAACCCAAGTGTGACGAGTGCCCGCTGGCAGATTTGTGCCCCAGCGTGCGCGTAGCGGGGTAGGGCGGAACGCATCTTCGTCTGGCGTTTTTTGCGGGGCTGGGTTTGCCCTTGAGCCGGAGTCCTCTCCATGCGCTACCATGACAGACAATGTATTTGACGTACGACCCGCCGAGCTTGCCCCGGCGGGCTTTTGGCGTTGCGATGCCGGAGGAACAGCATGCTCATTCACCGTATAGCCGCGCAGCTCTACACTGCCGAGGCGCTGCAGACCGTCGAGGCCGGACTCGATGCCGGCGAGGACGTGACGCTGGCCGTGTCGCAGTCGGGCCGCACGCTGATGGCGGCCGCCCAGTTTGCGCGCCGTCCGCGCCCGACGGTCTACATTGTGAGCGGCGAGGATGCGGTCGATCGCGCCGCTCGTAGCCTTGCCGCCTACGTGGGCCTGGCGCATGTGTGCCGTTTCCCCGAGCGCAAGGATTATCCGTGGCGCGAGCAGGCGCCCGACGACGCCGTGGTAGCGCAGCGATGCGAGGCTCTGGGGCGCATCGTGCGCGGGGACAACTGCATCATGGTTGCCTCGGCCCGCGCGCTGCTGCGCTGCGTGCCGCCGGTCGAGAGCCACTACTGGGAGTCCACGACCTTTGCGGTGGGCGAGGAGATTCCTTTTGACGAGGTGCCGCATCGCCTGGTGGGCATGGGCTACACCAATGCCGGCGCCGCTGATGCACCCGGTCTGTTCCGCATTCACGGCGACACCGTCGAGGTGTTCCCCGCACAAGAGAAAGCGCCCGTGCGCATTGAGTTCTTTGGCGACGAGATCGACCGCATCCGCCGCATGGTGAGCTCAACGGGGCAGACCATCGGCAACGAGGACAGTATCGAGATCTTCCCGTGCCGCGAGCTGGCGCTTACCGACGAGGCGGTCCACAACATGCATGTGGCGCTCTATCGCGCCAGCCAGGACGACAGCAAGCTGGCAGCGCTGCTCGAGATGGTGGATGCGCGCATCGTCACGCCCGAGCTCGACCGCTTTTTGCCGGTGATGTACGGCCGGACCGTGAGCCCGCTGGCACACGTGAGCGGCAAGGCGCTCGTGGTCCTGTCCGAGCCGCGCTCGCTGTTCGACGACTGTCTGCGCGCCTACGAGGATATCGAGGCGCGTGCCGGCGAGGCAGGGATTGACCGCCTGGATGGTCTGTACGTGCGCGCCCAACAGCTCGATTTTGGTGCCCAGCAGCGCCTGAACTATGTGAGCCTCATCCGTGCCGGTGGTGCGGTGACGGCCGAGCTCAAGATTGAGCAGCCGGCCATCGCAGGCTCGGACAACCGTTTTATGACGCGCATCCAGGAGGTCGTGGGCAAGCGCTATGCCTGCGTGTTTGCCATCCCCGACCGCGGTGCGCGCGGGTCGATGGAGCTCACCTTTGGCGACGAGGGCATAACCTTTGAGGAGTCGCTGACCGCGGCGCCCGAAAACGCGGGCGCTATTGGCGACCGCGTGCGCGTGGCGGCGGCGGATTCTGCCGATCGCGCCGCCCGCCAGGAGGCCCATGCTTCCATTCGCGAGCGTAAGGCCGATGCACTCAACGCCCGCTCGCTCGAGGCGGGCGCCGCGCAGGCTGCCGCCGGCGCCGCCGTGCCCACCATCTCGCGCGGGCGTGTGACCTTTGTGGATGCCGCCCTGCCGCAGGGTGTGGTGGTGCCCGACGCCAACCTGGCCGTGTTTTCAATCGCCGACCTCAACGCCCGCATGGACGCCAACCGCGCGCGCAGCCGCCGCAAGGTGGACATTACGCAGATTACCTTCCCGTTTAAGCCGGGCGACTACGTGGTGCACGCTACCCACGGCATCGCGCTCTTTAGCGAGATCGCGCGCCAGGAAGTGGGCGGCAAGGAACGCGACTACTTTTTGCTGGAATATGCCGATGGCGACAAGCTCTACGTGCCGCTTGAGCAGGTCGACCGCATCACGCGCTATGTTGGCCCCGACGGCGACAAGCCGCGCCTGACCAGGCTCAACACCGCCGACTGGACGCGTGCCACCAATAAGGCGCGCAAGAACGCCAAAAAGCTGGCATTTGACCTGGTCGATTTGTATACGCGCCGCTCGTCGATTACCGGTATCGCCTGCCCGCCCGATACGCCCGAGCAGATTGAGATGGAGGAGAGCTTCCCCTACGACGAGACGCGCGACCAGCTGGAGGCCATCGCCGACATCAAGGCCGACATGGAGGCGCCCAAGCCCATGGACCGCCTGCTGTGCGGCGACGTAGGCTTTGGCAAGACCGAGGTCGCCCTGCGCGCGGCGTTTAAGTGCGTGGACTCCGGCCGCCAGGTCATGGTGCTCTGCCCCACGACCATTCTGGCCCAGCAGCACTACGAGACGTTCTTTGAGCGTTTTGCCCCGTTTGGCCTCGAGGTCGAGGTGCTCAGCCGCTTCCGCACGCCGACGCAGCAAAAGCGCGCGCTCAAGGCGTTTGCCGAGGGCACGATCGATGTGCTCATCGGCACGCACCGCCTGCTTTCGGCCGATGTGAACCCCAAGAACCTGGGCCTGGTGATCATCGACGAAGAGCAGCGCTTTGGCGTGCAGCACAAGGAACAGCTCAAGAATCTGCGCGAGCAGATTGACGTGCTCACGCTTTCAGCAACGCCCATCCCGCGTACCATGCAGATGGCTACGAGTGGCGTGCGCGACATGAGCCTGATCACCACGCCGCCGACCGGGCGTCGTCCCGTGATCGTGCACGTGGGGGAGTACGACCCCGATGTGGTGAGCGCGGCGATTCGTCTGGAGGTGGGCCGCGGCGGTCAGGTGTACTACGTGTCCAACCGCGTCAAGACCATCGATGACGCCGTGGCGCGCGTGCACGAGGCCGCGCCCGAGGCGCGCGTGGGTGTGGCGCACGGCAAGATGAGCCCGCGCGAGGTCGAGGACGTGATGATCGAGTTCGCGACCAAAAAGATCGACGTGCTCATCGCCACGACCATCGTGGAGAGCGGCATCGACAACGCGACCGCCAACACGCTCATCATCGAGGATTCGCAACGTTTGGGCCTGGCGCAGCTCTACCAGCTCAAGGGCCGCGTGGGCCGCTCTGCCACGCAGGCCTACGCGTACTTTATGTTCCCGGGCGAGCTGCCACTCACCGAGGAGGCCACGGCGCGCCTGACCGCACTTTCCGAGTTCCAGGACCTGGGCAGCGGCATGCGCATCGCCATGCGCGACCTGGAGATTCGCGGCGCCGGCTCGCTTATGGGCGCCGAGCAGCACGGCAACCTGTCGAGCGTAGGCTTTGACCTGTTTACACAGATGCTGGGACAGGCCGTGGCCGAGGCGCGCGGCGACGACGATGCCGGCGTGGAGGCGGCGAGCGTGGGCATCAACCTGCCGGCCGACTACTTCTTGTCCGAGGAGTACTTGCCGGCGGTGGATCAGCGCGTGCTCGTGTACCGTAAGCTCGCGGCGGCCGAGGACCTGGAGAGCATCGACGAGGTGCAGGAAGAGACCGAGGCTGCGCATGGCGAGCTGCCGTTGGCGGGGCTCAACCTGTTCAACCGCGCTCGCATCCGTATCCGCGGCGAGCGCTTGGGGCTCGAGAGCGTCACGCTCAGCGGTGGGCGTATCACGTTTTTGGGCGTCGACGTGCCCAAGAAGGTGGCCTTTGAGTTCAAGACTCGCTATGGCGCGGTGAACTTTCCCAAGAGCCGCAAGCTATCGGTGCCCTACAAGGCGGGCGCCGGTGCGGGCAGCGGCCTGGGTCGCGGCCTCGATGCCAACGACGGCACCGGCCCCGTGGCCGCGGCGCTCATGCTGCTGCAGCAGTTGGGCGCTACTGACGATGACTAACAAGTAAGTCGGTGGGACAAAGTTATCAGTAGTTTTTGTCCCAGGTGCGATAGTCGCATCGAGCCTGTCAACGCAAGCGACCCTGGGAAAAAACTACTGATAACTTTGTCCCACCACGTTGCGGGTCGACCCTTCGCCCGATCGAAAGGAAAGCATGTTCGGATACATCTATAAGAAAGATGTCGCCATGATCGCGGTCGTCCTGTGCCTTTGTCTGTGCGTGGGCAGCTTCTTCGATTATCAGATCTCGAGCGCGCTGTTCAACATCGGCAGCATGTACGGCCGCTTTATCGAGGCCGCCGGCGAGCTGCCGTTCGAGCTGACGGCAAGCGTCGCAGGCGTCATGCTCGTGCGCGCGGTGCGTCCCGACTCCAGGGGGAGCAAATGGCTCGCCGTGCTCGGCATCCTCGTCAACGTTGGCCTGGCCGGCTACGAGATCGTCTCGTCCCTGAAGGTTGGCGGCAAACTCATCGCGTTTCAGCTGGTGCTGACGTTTGTGCTGGTCATCGCCGCCAATCTTATCGTCTATCGTCTCACGCGCGACACCGAGCCCAAAGAGCTCACGCGCTGGGCGTTGATGGTGCTCGCCGTGTGGGTCGCCCAGGCCATTATCCTCAACGTGATCGTCAAGCCGCTGTGGTCGCGCCCGCGCATGCGCGTGATCGAGGTCACGCCGGGGCTCGATTTTCAGCCGTGGTGGGTGATCGGCAACCCCGACAAGTGGGCCTATATCGCCGCCGGCGTGATCAAGGACGGCTTTAAGTCGTTCGCGAGCGGACACACGGCGCACGCGGCGATCGGCCTTATGCTCGCCGGGCTTCCCGCGGCGGCCTTTAAGGAAAAGCCGTCGCGCCGCCGCGTGGTCTTTTGGGTCGCCGCTGTGGTCGCGGCGCTCGTCGCCTTTGGTCGCATCGTGATCGGCGCGCACTTTTTGAGTGACGTGAGCTGCGGCTTTGCCTTGGTGCTGGCGCTTGAGTGCCTTGCTGCGCGCATTGCCTATCCGGGCGGCGTACAATAGCCCCATCTGAATCATCGGGCTCGTGCCCGGCTAGAGAGGATTACCATGCTCGCGTTCAACAACGACTATTCCCACGGCGCACATCCGGCAGTGCTGCAGGCGCTCGTCGACACCAATATGGAGCCGCAGCCCGGCTACGGTACCGATGCACACACCGAGCGTGCCAAGCAGCTCATTCGTGAGGCCTGTCAGGCACCCGATGCCGACGTGTTTTTTCTGGTGGGCGGCACGCAGGCTAACGCGACGGTGATCGACATGCTGCTCGCGCCGTACGAGGGCGTCGTTGCTGCCGAGACCGGCCACGTCGCCTGCCATGAGGCGGGCGCCATCGAGTTTGGCGGCCACAAGGTGCTCACCATCCCCGGCTACGAGGGCAAGATGCACGCCGAGGATCTCGAAAACTATATCCAGGTGTTTTACGAAAACGAGAGCTACGAGCACACGGTGTTCCCAGGTGCCGTGTATGTGAGCCTATCGACCGAGTACGGCACGCTGTACTCCAAGGCCGAGCTCGCGGCGATTCACGCGGTGTGCCAGAAGCGCGAGATTCCGTTGTTTGTGGATGGCGCCCGCCTGGCCTATGCGCTGGCGGCCGATGAGTGCGACATTACCCTGCCCGAGCTGGCGCAGCTGTGCGACGTGTTCTACATCGGTGGCACCAAGTGCGGCGCTCTGTGCGGCGAGGCCGTGGTGTTTTGCGGCATGCATGCTCCGGCGCATCCTATTCCGCGCATTAAGCAGCACGGCGCGCTGTTGGCCAAGGGCCGCCTGACGGGCGTGCAGTTCGAGGCTCTTTTTACCGATGGCCTGTATTTTGAGATTGGTCGCCAGGCGATTGAGACCGCTCAGGCGCTGCGTCGTGTGCTGCACGAGCGCGGCTACCAGTTCTTCTTGGAGACGTCGACCAACCAGCAGTTCGTGATTCTGCCCAACGAGGACATGGCCCGCATTCGCGAGCATGCGGCGATCGAGTACTGGGAAAAGTACGACGACACTCACACGGTGGTGCGTTTTTGCACCAGCTGGGCTACGACGCAGGAGGACATCGACGCGTTGGCGGCTGTCCTGTAGCTTGATGCAATGACGAAGGGCCGCCTTGCGCCTGGGTTTGGCGCGGGGCGGCCTTTGCTTTTGAGGGAGAAGGGCTGTATGACCGAGATGTCCGAGCCGACGATTCGCCTGGCGACGCCCGATGATGCGCCGGCGTTGCTTGCCATCTATGAGCCGTATGTGCGCCAGACGGCGATTACCTGCGAATACGAGGTGCCGAGCGTTGAGGAGTTCGCCGGGCGCATCGAGCGCACGCTCAAGCGCTATCCGTATCTGGTGATGGAGCTGGACGGGCGTCCGGTAGGTTATGCCTATGTGAGCCCGCTCAACAGCCGCGAGGCATACGACTGGTCGGTCGAGACGTCGATCTACCTGGCGCGCGACGTGCGCCACGGCGGGCTGGGCCGCAAGCTGCACGATGCGCTCAAGCAGTGCCTGATTGCGATGGGCATCACCAACATGTGCGCCCTCATCGCCGTGCCGCACGACAGGGACGACGAGTATCTGACGCACAACAGCCAAGACTTCCATGCCCATATGGGGTATCGCCTGGTGGGTGCCTTCGACCGCTGCGCCCAAAAGTTCGGCCGCTGGTACGACATGTGCTGGATGGAGCTGGTCCTGGCCGAGCGCACGCCCAACCAACCTAAGCCAACCTGGTTCCCCGACCTCCCCAAACCTACCATTTAGGGACAGGTTTATTTTGGCAGGTTTTATCTGGGCAAACGTTGCAAGCCGCTGCGAAGGATGCGGATACCTTCGCGGCGGCATTTGCGTTGGGCCGTTTGATTGATAGGTTCAACCTGCGGATGTAGCAAAACCCCAGATAAAACCGACCAAAATAAACCTGTCCCTTTTAGGCAGGTTAGCCGATGGGCTCGGTGTATTTGGCGCGGTCGGTGCGTTGGATACGCTTGGATATATGGAGCGGGCGGCCGTCGGTGTCGTAGACGTAGTCGGTGATCAGGATCAGCGCCTGCCCACGCTCAACGTTGAGCAAAAACGCCTCGTTTTGCGAGGCATAGCACACTTCAAAGGTCTTATGCCCCTGTGCCGGCGCGCGATGGAATTCTTGGCGCAGCGTGGCGTAGAGTGAACCGTTGATATCGCGATCGATGAGTGTCTCAAAGCTCGGTGGTAGATAGGTGGTCTCCAGGCACAGTGGCGCATCGTCCAGATAACGCAGACGGACAAGTTTGACGAGCTTGCTGCCCACGGCGGTATCAAAGAACTTAGCTATGCTGCCGCCCGCCTTGGTAAAGCCCGAGTCCACCGTGCGCGTGGTGGGCTTCATGCCCTGACCCTGGACCTGCGCCGTATAGCTCGAAAACACCAGGTTGTTCTCGTGGAGCGCCGGCGTGTCGGCCACAAAGGCGCCGCGCCCGCGCTCGGTTCGAACCAGGCCCTCATCAACGAGCACCTTAAGGGCGTGGCGCACGGTGCTGCGCGACAGACCCGATTCGTCCATGAGTTCCATCTCGGACGGCAGCTTGTCTTCGCGTGCGTAGGTGCCGGCGGCAATGCGGTCACGCAGCATGCCCGCCAAGCGCTCGTATTGGGCCAGTTTCTTTTTAGACGAAGCATTCATGCGATCAACCTGTATCTAACTTGTATTCGAGTCTAATCAAACATGTATTCAATACAACAACAAAACCGCTGGTAGCTAGTTATCGAAAACCACATCAGCAAAATTTCTAAGACAAATATAGCATACAACTAGTCGACATAGCCAAAACATGTATGTAACTTGTATGCCATCGAGAGCATCAAACGAGAAGAAAGGCTGATGCGCGATGACTACTCAGGAACAGGTTAAGGATGTCGTCTCCCAGGTTTTGGCTGACAAGGCAGACAAGGGCGGCATCAAGCGCGTCGTGTGGATCGGCGCCGGCGGATCTAACGGCGGCAACTATCCTGCCCAGTACTTTATGGAGCACGAGGCCACGCAGGTCGTGAGCTCCAGCTACACCAGCAACGAGTTCGTGCACGCAACCCCCGCCTACGTTAACGAGAACACCCTGGCCGTCGTCGTGTCCATGCGCGGCACCAAGGAGACCATCGTCGCCGCCCAGGTCGCCAAGGACCACGGCGCCAGCACCATCGCCATCTATGTTGACGAGTCCGGCCTCACCGAGGTCTGCGACTACAAGATCCAGTATGACAGCCTGGCCGTCGACGAGTCCTGCATGGGCCGTACCAACTCCGCCGTCGTGACCATGATCGCCATGGAACTCACGCAGCAGACCGAGGGCTATGCCGAGTACGAGACCGCTATGGCCGCCTTCGACCTGGTTGACCCCATCTATCGCAAGGCCGTCGAGTACACCCGTCCGCTCGCCGCCAAGTGGGCCGAGCAGAACGCCGACAAGCCCTGCATCAACGTCATGGCTCAGGGTCCGCTCTTTGGTGCCGCCTACGTCTTTAGCATCTGCAACGTGCAGGAGATGCTGCAGATCGACTCCTGCACCATCAACACCTGTGACTTCTTCCACGGCCCCTTCGAGATCCTGGACAAGCGCACTTCGCTGTTCCAGCTCATCAGCGTCGGCCGCAGCCGCTGCAACGACGAGCGCGGCATCCGCTTCGTCAACCAGTACGGTGGCGAGCGCGTCTATCAGCTCGACGCCAAGGAGCTCGGCCTCAACGACATCAAGGACAGCGTGAGCGAATACTTCAACCACCTGATCTTTGCGCCGATCCTCAACAACGTGTATATGCGCGCGCTCTCTGCCGTCACCCACAAGGACTACATGACGCGCCGCTACATGTGGAAGCTGGACTACTAGGGGATAGAGCGGCCTAACAGCTCGATGTTCTCATAAGTTGTGGTGGAATAGTTCCTGTTTGGGGGCTTGAAGCATCTATTTAGGAACTATTTCACCGCAACCGCCCAGTAATCCGCTGGGGACGGAGGAAAACGGATCACTTTTCCGCTCGCCGATTTGTGTCTTGAAAAATGTATATAACGACTATAACGTAGTACGAAACATATTGGAAACAATACCGAGGAGGCTGCGTTGAAGAAAAGCAATCTGGGCTATGCGCTGGTGCTGATCGCCGCGCTTATGTGGGGCACCATCGGAATCTTTGTTAACGGAATATCGGCCCTGGGCGTTTCGTCACAGAGCATGGCGGCCTTTCGCCTGTTGTCGGGTGCCGTCTTGATGGCTCCGGTCTTGGCATTTATGGGTTGCCAGGGAGGTGCTCGTGAGGGAAAAGCATCGGGTCCCCTGGCACTGTTCAAGGCAAGTCCTAAAGAGCTTGTTCCTTGCGCGCTTCTTGGCATTATCGGCCTCGCCACCGCTAACACGCTTTATTACGAGTGCATGGGCGAGGTGGGCATGTCCACGGCCTCGGTGCTGCTCTACACCTCGCCGGTGTTTGGCGTCGCGCTCGGCCGCGTGCTTTATCGCGAGGACGTGACCCCCAACAAGCTCGTTGCCATTGTCTTTAACATTGTGGGTTGCGTGCTCGCGGTGACGAGCGGTGACCTGTCTGGTTTCCATTTCTCGGCTTGGGGCGTCGCGTCGGGTGTGATCGCCGGACTTTGCGGTGCACTGCTGGCGGTGTTTAGCCGTATGGCTACCAAGACGCTGCATCCGCTGGCGGTGACGTTTTGGGGCTTTGTCTTTGGCGGATGCTTTATGGCAGTGCTTTCGGCTCCGTGGTCCGATGTAGCCGCGGCAATGTCCCCGCAGCTCATTCTGCTGTTCGCAGGCTTTGGCTTTATTCCGACGGCTCTTGCGTACATCTTCTATATGCAGGGCCTTTCGATGGATCTTGAGACGTCGAAGGTGCCGGTCGTGGCTTCGTTCGAAACCGTGGCGACCGTTTTGGTCGGTATTGGCATCTACGCCGAGCCCGCCGGCGCGATCAAAGTCCTGGGCATCGTGCTGGTGCTCGCGTCCATCCTGATTATGAACACCAACTTCTCCAAGCTGCGTAACAGTGCCTTTGTCGGCCATATCGTTGAGAGCATGACCTTTAAGCCCAACGCGTGGTGGACGGAGAAATCGCAGGACATGGATCTGTTCCGCGAGCGCACGGGCATTGCGCTGGAGCCCACCGTGCAGGAAAGCCCCTGGTACTTCGTGCGATAGGGGATTGCGCGCAGGGTCTGACCTGGGGTTATCCAGCCAGCGCCGGCCTGCCCAGCCCCAACGTTTCAAGTACGTTAAACCCGTCAACGGTCGATTTTCACCCGCGAACGGTCTTTATACTAATTAGCAATATCCGCAACGTATAAGACGTTATAATGACCATAACGAAAAGGAGGAGGCAAGATGAATCAGATCATTCTCGCATCTCATGGCGGCCTGGCCGCAGGCGCCAAAGACACGCTCGAGATGGTTCTCGGCGACGTGTCGAACGTCCACGTCGTGTCGCTTGCTCGTGACGACAAGGAGCCCATCACCAATAAGGTGGACGCTATGATCGCCACGTTCAACGCGGACGACACCGTCTATGTGCTGACCGATATGCTCGGCAGCTCGGTCAACAACAGCATGGTCGAGCTTTCCAAGAACGGCACGAAGTTCACGGTTGTCAGCGGTTTCAACATCCCGCTGGCGCTCACGCTCGCTATGAGCCCCGTCCCCGTCAAGGGCGCCGAGCTCGCGGCCCTCATCAACGAGGCCCGCACCGGTCTGACCAACCCCAACGCACCGGTCGAGGCCGCCGCGGCTCCCGCCAAGAAGGCCAAGGCGTCCCGTCACAGCTCCGGTCCCGCCAAGATCGTCCTCGCACGTCTTGACTACCGTCTGCTGCACGGTCAGGTCGTCTTTACCTGGACCACCAAGGTTCAGGCCGAGCGCATCATCGTCGTCGACAACGCTGCCGCCAACGATGACATCAAGAAGGGCGCTCTTAAGCTGGCCAAGCCCCAGGGCGTGCGCCTGAACGTCTTCACCGTCGAGCGTGCCCTCGCCAAGATGGACAAGCTCAACACCCTCGGCGAGCGCGTCATGTTCGTCTTTGGTAACACTGCCGAGATGCTGCAGTTCTGCCAGGGCTACAAGCTCGACGCCATCAACCTGGGCGCCACCGCCAACCACGACGGTGCCGATCAGGTCGGCGGCAAGGACAGCTCCGTCTTCCTCGACGCCACCCAGAAGGCCGACGTCAACCAGCTGCTCGACATGGGCATCAAGCTCTATGTCCAGCAGACCCCTACGTATCAGAGCGTCGACATCGACGCCAAGCTGTAATCAACCAGGCTTTTGCCTGACTGAAAGGAGAAGGGTATGAATACGTTCATCAGTGCGGTGCTCGTCGGCCTCGTCGGCGTGTTCTGCATGTGGGACTCCCGCCTGCTCGGTCGTCTTAACTTCGAGCAGCCCCTCGTTGGCGCTACGCTCGTCGGTCTGCTGCTGGGCGATGTGCCCACCGGCCTTGCCGTCGGTGCCGCCGTCGAGCTCGTGTCCATGGGCCTGGTGCAGGTCGGCGCCGCCGTTCCGCCCGATATGGTCCTGGGCGGCATCGTGGCCGCTGCCTTTGCGTGCCTGACCGATGCTTCCGCCGAGACCGCCATGACGATCGCCATCCCGGTCGCCGTCCTGGGTCAGCTCCTCGGCATCGTGTTCCGTTCCATCATCGCCGCCCTCACCCATGTGGCAGATAGCGCGATCGATAACGGAAAGTTCAAGACCGCCTACCGCATGCACATCTGCGCCGGCTCCGGTCTGTACGCTGTCATGTACTTCCTGCCGATCTTCCTCGCCGTCTTTGTTGGCACCGACCTGGTTCAGGCCATCGTCAACATGGTTCCCGAGTGGCTGTCCACTGGTCTTAACGTTTCGACCAAGATCATGACCGCCTACGGCTTGGCCCTGCTGCTCACCATGATGATCAAGAAGGGTATGACCCCGTTCCTGTTCATCGGTTTCCTGCTCGCCGCTTACCTCAACCTGTCCGTCATCGCGGTCGCTCTGATCGGTGTGTGCCTGGCTGTCGTCTTCATGGGCTTCAAGTTCAACGGTTCCCATGCAGCCGCCGGTGTCGATTCCGACTACGATCCGCTCGAAGACGACGAAGACTAAGGAGGAACACACTATGGCAACCGCAACCAAGGACGTGTCCCTGAACAAGAAGGTCAGCCAGTTCTTCTGGCGCTCCTGGGCCATCCAGGCCTCTTGGAACTACGAGCGTCAGATGAACATGGGCTTCCTCTACGGCATGGTTCCCACGCTCGATCGCCTCTATCCGGACGAGTCCGACCCCAAGCAGCTCGCTGCTAAGAAAGAGGCTTACCACCGTCACATGGCGTTCTACAACTGCACCCCGCAGACGAGCGCTTTTGTCCTAGGCCTCGCCGCCTCCATGGAGGAGGAGTACGCCAAGGATCCCGAGAACTTCGATCCCGATTCGATCAACGCGGTCAAGACCTCCCTCATGGGTCCGCTTTCCGGCATCGGTGACTCCTTCTTCCAGGGCACCATCCGCGTTATCGCCTTTGGCCTGGGCGTTCAGCTGGCTCAGCAGGGCTCCATCATGGGCCCGATCCTGGCCATGCTCATCTCCATCGTCCCCTCTGTGCTGATCACTTGGTTCGCCGCCAAGATGGGCTATCAGGGCGGCCACGAGTACCTGAGCAAGCTTCAGGGCGGCGACCTCATGGAGAAGCTCATGTATGTCTGCGGCATCGTGGGTCTTATGTCCGTGGGCGGCATGATCGCCACGCTGATCGGCGCCACCACCCCGCTGCAGCTCGCTGACGGCACCGTCGTGATCCAGGACATCCTGGACGGCATGATGCCCCAGATGATCTCCCTCGGCCTCACCGGCCTTATGTACTGGCTCATCAAGAAGAACGTCAACACCGGTTGGCTTCTCGTGATCGCCATCGTGGGCGGCATCGCCCTCTCCGCGGCCGGCATCCTGGCCTAGTCGCGACCAAGCGCCTAACCGCTTTCCCCCGGGGGCCTGCCTGACATCCCATACCCCAGGCAGGCTCCCATCCCTAAATGTGTCAAAGGGACAGTTCCTTTGACACATCCTCAACGGGCCGGCGACTCGGTCCAAATCACGGTAACCCTGCGAGCGCCCGGCAATGTGGCGCCGCAAAAAATCGAAAGGAATGTGTCAGATGTACGAGATCGACCTTAACCTCCCTAAGCAGATCGTCGCTGACGTCCTGTCCAACCACGAGATCCACAGCGTCGCTTTCGTCGGCTGCGGTGCTTCCATGTCCGACCTTTACCCCGCCAAGTACTTCCTGGCCAACAACACGGACAAGCTGAACGTTCAGATCTTCACCGCTAACGAGTTCAACTACGACACGCCTTCCTGGGTCAACGAGCACACCTTCGTGATCACCTGCTCCCTCGGTGGCTCTACGCCCGAGACCGTCGAGGCCAACAAGACCGCCAAGAAGCACAACTGCCCGGTCGTCTCCCTTACCAACAAGGCTGGCTCCGCTCTGACCGTCGACGCCGACCACGTCATCGTTCACGGTTTCCACGCCAACTACGCTGCCAAGTGCGAGAAGCCCGGCTACGCCATCGCTCTTGCTCTCGAGATCCTTCAGCAGACCGAGGGCTATGACCACTACGAGGACATGATCACCGGCCTCACCAACGTCTTCGATCTCTGCGAGAACGCCGCTCAGCACTGCAAGAAGCTCGCCAAGAAGTTCGCCGAGGACTTCAAGGACGACAAGATGATCTACTTCATGGCTTCCGGTGCCTCCGAGAAGATGGCTTATTCTCACGCCGCCTTCCTGTTCACTGAGATGCAGTGGATCGACGCCGCCGCCTACAACACCGGCGAGTACTTCCACGGCCCGTTCGAGGTTTCCACCGAGGGTAAGCCCTACGTCTTCTTCATGTCCGATGGCGCTACCCGTCCGATGGATGCCCGCGCCCTCACCTTCCTTGAGCGCATGGGCGCCAAGGTCGCTCTGATCGACTCCAAGGACTACGGCCTGGCTGACGCCGTGCCCGCGAGCGTTATCACCTACTTCAACCCGCTGCTGCACCTCGCCGTTATGCGCGAGTACGGCAACCAGATCGCCGAGGCCCGTCAGCACCCGCTGACCATGCGTCGCTACATGTGGAAGCTTTCCTACTAATCACAAGTAAGTAGACCTTACGGGTTGATTGAGAGGGGATGGGGTTTGCGCCCCGTCCCCTTTTTTGCATTGGGGAGGGCGTGTCCGTTGCGTCACAAAACCCCAGATAAAACCTACCAAAATAAACCTGTCCCTTTTTGGCAGGTGGAAGGAGATGCGTATGATCAAGGCAGTGCTGTTTGACATGGACGGCGTGCTGGTCGATACCGAGTGGTTCTACAACCGTCGTCGCGTGGCGTTTATGGAGGAGAAGGGGTTCCACTTTGACGAGATCCCCGATCTTTCGGGGTCTAACGAGCCTGCCATTTGGGAGGCGCTGGTGCCTGACGATATTGAGCTGCGCGAGCGCCTGCGCGTGGAGTACAAGCAGGTCTACAGCCCGGACCACCCCGTTCCGTATGCCGAGCTGCTCAACGAGCAGACGGAGCCGGTGATGCGTGAGCTGCACGAGCGCGGCGTGAAGTGCGCCATCGCGAGCTCGTCGTATCGTGAGTTGATTGACGAGCTGGTGGAGATCGCCGGTATCGCCGACGTGCTGGACTACACCATCAGCGGCCACGAGTGCAGTGCGTTTAAGCCCGATCCCGAGATCTACCTGCGTGCCATGGAGGCGCTGGGGGTGGAGCCTACCGAGTGCCTGGTTATCGAGGACTCGCCTTTGGGTATCGAGGCCGGCAAGCGCTCTGGCGCCCGAGTCCTGGCGCTGCGTCCGCACGATGGCGTCAACCTGGATCAGTCCGCCGCCGATGCCATCATCGGCAATCTCGCCGACATTCTGACCGCTTTGTAGCGTCAGTTCGCCGCGAGAAGTGCAGATTCACGCGTCCTTTGCGGTGGATGGGGCTCATTTTGGCTTCGATTGGAACCGTTTGGCTTCGACTCGGACTAAGTGAGTAGGCTTTTTGGCTCAGGCCAAGCACAAAGCGCATCTGCCTTACTAAAACCGCAGGTCAAAGAGGTGGCTGTTTTGAGTGTGCTCGGCAAGTCGCGAAGAATCTACTCACTTAGAATTTGGCTCTTTGGTTGGGGCTGCTGGCTCGTTTTGGTTGTCGAGAGAGGGTGAATTGAAGCGCCCCCGCACGCTCCATGCTACAATCGCCGGCATGCCCCACAACTAGATCTGCCTTCGAAAGGAGCTAACGTGGCGAACGCCATCGATCAGCTCACGGACCGCGTGCTCGTGCTCGGCCGCCTCACCATCGTTCGCCGCGCCATTACTGCCGTGGCGGTCACCATTTCCGCCATTCTCCAGACATTTCTGATTCAGGCGTTCATTCGGCCCTCCGACCTGCTTCCGAGCGGTCTTACCGGCGTCGCGGTCCTGCTCGATCGCGTTACCTCGCTGGGCGGCGTTCACATCGACATCTCGCTCGGTATGCTTGCGCTCAACATTCCCGTGGCGCTCCTATGCTGGAGCGGCATTAGCAAGCGCTTCGTCATCTTCTCGATGATGCAGGTCGTGCTCTCGTCGCTGTTCCTCAACGTCTTTCACTTCGCGCCGTTTTTGGGCGACAAGATTATGCTCATCATTTTTGGCGGCGTGGTCTCGGGCCTGGGCGCTGCCATCGCGCTTAAGTCCGGCGCATCCACCGGCGGCACCGACTTTATCGCGTTATGGGTCTCCAACCACACGGGCAAGACCATCTGGGGCGTCATCTTTGGTTTTAACTGCTTTATCCTGGCGATCTTTGGTTTTATGTTTGGCTGGGACAAGGCGGCGTATTCCATCGTCTTCCAGTTTATTTCAACCAAGACCATCGACAGTTTTTATCGACGCTACGACCGCGTGACGCTGCAGATCACGACGCGCAAGGCAGACGAGGTCATGACCGCCTACGTAAACCATTTTCAGCACGGCATTAGCTGCGCCGAGGTCATCGGCGGATACAGCCGCGAAAAGATGTGTCTGCTACACACCGTTGTCTCGACCTACGAGAGCCAGGACATTATCAAGCTGGTGTGCGACGTTGATCCCGGCGCCGTGATCAACGTGTTCCATACGCTCAACTTTGTGGGCGGCTGGTGGGGCGGTCATGTCGACGAGCCCATGCCCACGGCCGTTCCCGATCCCGACAAGCCCGCACGCATGGCCAGCAGGCAGGCCCGTCTGCACGATCAGGAAAGCTTGCAGCAGGACGACGGCAAGTAAAGATTTGCTGTATGCGGTGTATCGTTTTATCAAACTGAGGTAACATATAAAAAGACGTTATATACGTATTAGTTATTTCGATATTTCGATAAGAGTGATTTGATATGCCTGCGCCCAAAAATGCACCGCTTTACCAGCAGATTTACGACGAAATCAAGGATGCGATCGAGAAAGGTGTTTATGCACCCAAGGAGCGTATTCCGTCCGAGCTCGAGCTTGCCGAGCAGTACGAGGTGAGCCGCATTACGGTGCGCCGAGCCGTCGAGGAGCTGTGCTCCGATGGCTACCTGGTTAAGCAGCAGGGCCGTGGCACCTTTGTCTCCACGCCACACATCAACCGTCAGTTTCACGCCTCGACGCTGCAGACGTTTACTGCACTGTGTGCCGACAATGGCATGAAGGCCGGTGCACATGTGGTCGATCGCCAGATTGTCCCGGCGCGTCAAAACGAGATGGAGTTCTTTGGCCTGCAGAAGGATGCGCTGCTGCTGCATATCAAGCGCGTGCGTACGGCCGACGGCGAGCCCATCTTTGAGGAGAACATCTTTGTGCCGTTTGACGCCTACCGTGAGCTGTTGACGGCCGATCTTGAGGACAAGTCGATTTTTGCCGAGGTCGAGCGTGTTGGCGGAACGCCGATTGTCTCGGTTGGCTACCGCACGGTCGAGGCCGTTCGCGCCAATGCCGAGCAGGCGGCTGAGCTGGGCATTGCTCCGCACGATCCGCTGCTCAACTTGCGTGCCGGCTTTATCGGCCCCAATGGCGAGCCGGTCCTGATGGGTAAGCAGTACTACGTGGGATCGCGCTACGTCATGGTGATGTAAGTTACGCGGTTTTACCAAACCGCGTAACGGGCCGACGCTGCGCCTTTGGTTACGCGGTTTTACCAAACCGCGTAACGGCTCGACGCTGCAAGCCCGCCAGAGCGGCAATCTGCCTTTCAACTTCGGCGGCATGATCAGAAGATCAATGCCGCCTTGTTTCAAGGCACCTTGCTCGCTCTGACGGGCTTTCGCTGTCTGCGCCAAAACATCGGCGTTGCCGTGGTAGTCATTGGGGACGTTCTTAAACGACTAGTCATTCAAGAACGTCCCCAATGACTACCCGCAGAATGAGCGTGGCTGACAGCCGTACGGCAGCGGTCCGCGTGGCGGCGTATAATCGGCGGCAGATGACTTGGACGTTAGGAAACCATGACCGATAGCATGCAGCAGATGGCGCTTGACACGCTCGGCGCCTATTTTGGCTACACCTCGTTTCGCCCGGGGCAGGACCGCATGGTGGATGCGATTCTTGCAGGCCGCGATGCGCTGGGTGTTATGCCCACGGGCGCCGGCAAGTCCATTTGCTACCAGGTGCCTGCGCTTATGCTGTCCGGCATCACCTTTGTGGTGAGTCCGCTGCTGTCGCTTATGGAGGACCAGACCCGTGCGTTGCTCGCGGCGGGTGCGCGACCCAGCTATCTCAACTCCAGCCTTACCCCGGCCCAGCAAAATACCGTGCTCAAACGGGCACGCGAGGGCCGCTACCAGCTTATGTACGTGGCGCCCGAGCGCCTGCTCGAGCCGCGCTTTTTAGCCTTTGCGCAGGAGGCTGCGGCGGACGGCGGCATCGGCGTGCCGCTCGTGGCCATTGACGAGGCCCACTGCGTGAGCCAATGGGGCCAGGATTTCCGCCCCGCCTATCTGCAGATTCGTGAGTTCATCGATTCCCTGCCGCAGCGCCCCATCGTGGCGGCCTTTACCGCTACGGCGACCGAGCGCGTGCGCGCGGACATTCAGCAGATGCTCGGCCTGCAAAACCCCGCGACGGTGGTGACGGGCTTCGATCGCAAGAACCTCTACTTTGGCTGCGAGGAGATGGGCGACAAGGCCAAGGCCGCGTGGGTGCGCGACTATGTGATCGCGCATTCGAGCGAGAGCGGTATCGTGTATTGCTCGACCCGCAAGACAGTCGATGCGCTGGCCGCGGAGCTTGCCGAGGCGCTGGGCCCCAGCGGCATTCGTGTTGGCCGCTACCATGCCGGCATGGGCAACGACGCCCGCCGCCAAAGCCAGCGCGCCTTTATCGACGACGATATCCAGGTGATGGTTGCCACCAATGCCTTTGGCATGGGCATCGACAAGCCCAACGTGCGCTACGTGATCCACAACAACGTACCCGAGAGCATCGAGGCCTACTACCAGGAGGCGGGCCGCGCCGGCCGCGATGGCGACCCGGCCAGCTGCCACCTGCTGTGGAACGGCAACGATTTTCGCATGCGCCGCTTTCTGATCGATCGCGGCGATGCCGCCGATGAGGCGCTCGATGACGAACAGCGTGCGTGGGTGCTCCAGAATCGATATCGCCTGCTCAGCCAGATGGAGGGTTACTGCAATACCACCGGCTGCCTGCGCGAATACATGCTGCGCTACTTTGGCGACGAGGCCGCGGCCGGTGCGGGCGCCACCGTCACGGACGACGTCGAGGGCTGTGGTAACTGCAGCAACTGCCTCACGCAGTTCGAGGTCGAGGACGTCACCGATATGGCCCGCGCCACCGTGCGCTATGTGGCCACGCGTCCCATGCGCTTTGGCAAGTCGCTGATCGCCGACGTGCTCCACGGCGGCAACACCGAGCGCATTCGCCAGATGCATCTGGACGAGGACCACGGCTACGGTGAGCTATCGAGCGAATCGGTCGGGCGCATCAAGGACATCATCGGCCAGCTGTGCGGCCGCGGCTACCTGGCCACCTCGCAGGGGCAGTACCCGGTCGTGGGGCTGGGCCCGCGTGCCGGCGAGGTCGAGGACGAGGCGTTCGCCTTTACCGTTAAGCGTCGCGCGTCCAAGCGCAAAGCTTCGGCCCGCGCCCGCCGCGCCGTCGATCTGCTGCGCGAGGAGGCCGAGCTGGATCAGCGCCCGCGCGTGGGTGACGATGCCGAGCTATTCGAGCGCCTGCGCGCCCTGCGCAAGGAGATCGCGGCCGAGCTGGAGATGGCGCCGTACATGGTCTTCTCCGACAAGGCCCTGCGCGGCCTGTGCCGCCTACGCCCGCAGACGCGCGACGAGCTTGTCCAGGTCAACGGCATCGGTGAGAAAAAGGCCGACGCCTTTGGCGAGCAGTTTATGGCGGCGATTGAAGAGTTTGAGTCCGAGCATGCACGGGATGGAGCGTAACGATGGCATTCGACGATAAAACCGAGCGCACTGAGGTATCCGCCGTGCCGCTGTACCAGCAGGTTATGGACGACCTAAAGGGCGAGATCGCGCGTGGCGTGTACGCATCCGGCTCGCGCATTCCTTCCGAGATGGAGCTCGCGAAGTACTACGGCGTGGGACGCATCACCGTGCGTCGCGCCATCGAGGAGCTGTCGCGCGCGGGGTATCTCAACCGCCAGCAGGGGAGGGGCACGTTCGTGTGCGCGCCCAAGCTCAAGCGCAAGATTGTCCAGAAGGGTGATGTTCAGAGCTTTTCCGAGGGTTGCGCTGCCAACGACATGGTGGCCGGAGCACGCCTGGTGTCGCGCACGGTGGTTGCGGCGACGCGCGAGGATGCGGCGTTCTTTGGCGTAGAGCCCGGCTGCGAGCTCATCGTTGTCGAGCGCGTGCGCACGGCAGACGGCGTGCCCGTCATGCTCGAGAACAACGCCTTTGTGCTGATCGACCATCCCTATCTGCAGACGCTTGCCGACAAGGACCTCACGGACAATTCCATCTTTGCGCTCGTTGCCGAGCATTCGGGTCGCGCACCGCTCAAGTCCGACCCCTGCACCGTGGAGATTGCGCTTGCCGATGCTCAGGCGGCCCCGCTGTTGGAGGTGCCGGTCGGCGAGCCGCTCTTCTATATGGAGGCGTACTTTACCGATGCGGACGAGCGGCCCTTGCTGCTCGGACGCCAAAAGATCGTGGGCTCGCGCTACGTGTTCGACATCTAACATCCACAGATAGAACAACATAGAACAAGTTTGGCGAAATGGCTTCACGAGCGTCGTCGTGCGTGCTATAAATAGGACAACATAGAACGACAGCAGGTACGAGCTGCCGTCGCTCAAAGCCGCCCCATAAGGAGGAAAATCAGGATGAACGCACATGGTCTGGTTCAGGAAATCATCGAGCGCAAGGGCAAGATTGAGAATGTCTTTTGGATCGCTTGCGGCGGTTCGATGATCGACCTGATGCCGGCCAACGAGCTGCTCAAGCGCGAGGCCACCACGTTTACCTCGACGGTCTACACGGCACGCGAGTTTTGCCTGATGGCCCCTAAGAGCCTTGGCGAGAAGTCGCTCGTTATTGCCTGCAGCCACAGCGGCAACACGCAGGAGGTCGTTGATGGCTGCGAGATGGCGCTGGCAGCCGGTGCCGAGGTCGTTGCCCTCACCGACTGCGAGGGCTCCAAGATCGATAACGGCAAGTGGACCACCTGGGTCTATCCGTGGGGCGAGGGCGTGTCACAGGCCGAGGTGCCGCAGGGCATCGGCGCTCTGATCGCCGCCGAGTTGCTCGACCAGCAGGAGGGTTACGAGGCGCTCGCCGACATGTATGAAGGCCTCAAGCAGATGGACGCGCTGCTGCCCGCCGCGCGCGAGAAGGTCAACGCCGAGCTGGGCGTCCGTTTTGCCGAGCTCTGCCAGCAGCACAAGTTCTTCTACATCCTGGGCTCCGGCCCCAACTTTAGCCAGACCTACGCCATGGCGATTTGCTCGCTCATGGAGATGCAGTGGCAGCACTGCTGCTACATCCACTCCGGCGAGTATTTCCACGGTCCTTTCGAGGCTACCGAGCCCGGCGTGTTCTACTTTGTGCAGCTCGGATCGGGCGAGTGCCGCCCCATGGAGGAGCGCGCGCTCGCGTTCCTCAACACGCACACCGATACGGTCATGGTGCTCGATGCACTCGAGTACGGCGTGGGCGAGGTGCCCGCCAGCGTGCGTTCGTACCTGGAGCCGATCTTCTTCTACAATATGAGCTGCGAGCTGCGCGCCGCCCGCGGCAAGGTGTTTGACCACAGCCCCGAGGTTCGTCGCTACATGGGCATCGAGCAGTACTAGGTACCGGGAAAAGTATTCACCTTCGATTCGCAAGCGTGTCGTGTGAGTCAAAAAGCGGGCCGCGCCGGGGATTTCCGGCACGGCCCGCTTGGTATCGCGCTTAGATTCGCGAGGTGTCGCGGCAACCGACGCTTACTTGGCGTCGTAGGCCTCGGCATCCCACCAGTCGAGCTGGGCGATGTTGTCGCGGATGTGCTGGCAGCTCTTGTGGAAGCCCTCGAGCTCGTACTCGGACAGGTCCAGCGTGTAGACCTCCTCGACGCCCTCGGCACCGATCACGCACGGCAGGGAGGTGAAGATGCCCTCCTCGCCATACTGGCCGGTCATAAGCGTAGAGGCCGAAAGCACGGCGTGCTCGTTGTGCAGCACGGCGGCGCAGACGCGCGCGGCGGAGTTGGCGACGGCGTACTCGGTGCACTGCTTGCCCTGGTAGGTTACGTAGCCGCCCTTGCGCGCGAGCTCCTCGATCTCCATGTGGTCAAAGGCGTACTTGTTGGGGTTCTCGGCCTGAAGCTCGTTAAGGCTCTTGCCGGCGATGGTCGCGGACTTAAAGGCGGCCAGCTGGCTAAAGCCGTGCTCGCCGATCATGTAGGCGTCGATGGACTTGGGGCTCACGCCGACCTTCTTGGAGATCTCGGTGCGCAGGCGGGCGGAGTCCAGACCGCAGCCCGAGCCGATGATCTTCTTGGGATCGTAGCCGGTCAGGTGCCACAGCTCGGTGCACACGACGTCGCAGGGGTTGGAGATGCTCACAAAGATGCCGTCGAAGCCGGCGTCGACGATGCGCTTGGCAAAGGTGCGGGCGGCGTCGGTGGTAAAGAACAGCTCGCCGTCGCGGTTGCCAGCGGCCAGTGCGACCTTGCCGGCGGCATTGACGACGACGTCGCAGCAGGCCAGCTCCTCGTAGTGGTCGTAGCAGTTGACGATCTCGGTATTGTACGGGACAAACGAAAGGGAGTCGCGCAGGTCCTGGACTTCGGACGTCACCTTGGCCTCGTTGATATCGCACAAGTACAGCTCATCGGCAATGCCCTGCATGAGCAGGCTGTTGGCGACATGTGCTCCTACGTGGCCCTGGCCGACCACACCGATCTTACGCGTCTGGTACATATATGTATCCTTTCGGCCGAGTTTTTCGCGTCGAACCATTGTAGCGTTCTGCTGCTACTTTGCTAGGCTAAAGTGCCGTAGATTTTGGGACATGCCTTAATCTCTACTTTTGGAGTGATTTGGGCCGCTGACGGCATCGCTGGGCGATGTGCTCGCGCGGATGGGGCCGGTCGTTGTACCATAGCTGCAACTGACTCATAAGGAGCATCCATGCCCATTCGCATCCCCGACGCCCTCCCTGCCGCCGCGCAGCTCGAGAGCGAGAACATCTTTGTCATGACCGAGTACCGCGCGCTGCACCAGGACATCCGTCCGCTGCGCGTGCTCATCCTCAACCTCATGCCCACCAAGATCGCCACCGAGACGCAAATTATGCGCAAGCTCTCCAACACGCCGCTGCAGGTGGAGGTGGACCTGCTGCGCACCAAGACGCACGAGGCCACGCACGTGAGCGCCGGCCACCTGGAGACGTTCTACCGCACGTTCGACGACATCCGTGACATCCACTACGACGGCCTGATCATCACGGGCGCGCCGGTGGAGCAGATGCCGTTCGAGGAGGTCGACTACTGGCCCGAGCTCTGCCAGATCATGGACTGGTCCACCACGCACGTGCACTCTACGCTGCACATTTGTTGGGGCGCGCAGGCCGGTCTGTACCATCATTACGGTATCCAGAAGTACGACCTGCCGGCAAAGGCGAGCGGCGTGTTCGAGCATTATCTGGTGAAGCCGCAAAGCCCGCTGGTTCGCGGCTTTGACGACCGTTTCTATGCCGTGCATTCGCGCAACACCGATGTGCGCCGCGAGGACGTGGAGGCCGAGCCGCAGCTTGAGGTCGTGGCCGTGTCCGACGAGGTGGGCCTGTACATCGTCAAGTCGACCGACAGCCGTCGCTTCTTTGTTTTTGGTCATCCCGAGTACGATACCGACACGTTGCGCCTGGAGTACGAGCGCGATGTGAAGCGCGGGCTCAACCCTCAGGTGCCGGCGCATTACTTCCCGGGCGACGACCCCGCCGCCGAGCCGCGCAACGTCTGGCGCAGCCAGGCTCAGCTGCTCTACACCAACTGGCTCAACTATTACGTCTACCAGACCACGCCCTACGACCTAGCCCGCGCCGGCGAGGAGCACTAGGCTGCGGCTGTGGCTGTTGCTGTGCTCGCGGCGTGACGAGCGTGGATTATCGGACACACGAGCGTGGATTTTCGGACGTTTACAAATCGAGCGTGGATAATCTCCCACTTTTGGCTTGAAACTAGGCTCAAAACGGGAGATTATCCACGCTCATTTTTTAGGCATGTAAATGCCGATGGCTCGGCTAAGAAACGGCGCGTGCGGAGGCAAAGTCGCATTTGGCGTGGTCTTGAATCTCGACGGGTTTTTCTTTCTGATAATCCAATGGACCAAGGCGCCAAATTGTGGAGACAGGGACCTCTCGACAACTACCCTACCTGCAGATATAAGCCATCAGCCTAAAACGCCCAAAACCGTCAAGCATTTGGTCAGCGCCTGGACAGCATTTGGTCAGACTTCGCATGAAACCGTCTGGTACGTTTGCACCGTTCCAAGATTTGGGAGGCGACATGGGAAACATGACGGCGAATCAAAGACTTGCAAGCCACATTAAAGCATGCGAACAGCAGATGAGCTGCGTGTACGCACGCACGGCGGCGGAGGCAAAGCAGATTGAGCGGCGGGTGGCGGCGGGAAGTCTAGAGGCGGTCATGCCGGGGTTGTATGCGCGTCCGGATTATTGGTCCGAGCTCAAGTTTCGGCAGCGTTATCTGCATCGGGTGCGGGCCCTTGCGCAAAAGCATCCCGACTGGACGTTTTGCTCCTATACGGCGGCTGTTATCTATGGCCTTTCGGTTTCGCATGCCAATTTGACACACATCCATATCGCCGCGGCGCCGGCGCAATCGACGACGCCGGGCTCTCAGGTGATTCGCCATCGTTATGCTCGTCAAACGCGGGCAATCCAGATGGATATTGCCGTGACCGATATCGATCAAACGATTACGGATTGCCTGGTCGATGCGTCGTTTGTCGAGGGACTGATCATTGCGGACTCGGCGCTCCATGAGCAGCTGTTGTCGAAGGAACATATCGTTGAGGCAATCGACAAGCTTGGCCTGAATCGTCGCGGTGTTGTGACGGCGCGAAGTGTTGCGCGGTGTGCCGATGGCCTATCGGAAAGCGGCGGCGAGTCCAAGGCACGCGCGCTGATGATTGAGCGCGGCTGGCAGACGCCGGAGCTGCAAGTTGAGCTGTTCGACCCAGTTGAGCCGGGACGGCCATATCGCGTTGACTACTTGTGGCGCGTGGGCGACCGACTGATTATCGGGGAGTTCGACGGATTCGTTAAAAGTGAGAAGGCGGCGGAGGAAGGCAAGCTCGCAAAGGCGCAATTTGATGAACGTCAGCGCGAGTCGAGGCTTTCGCTGCTTGATAACTGCAAGATCGTGCGCTTGTGCTGGGATGATCTGAGGGACCCGATAAAGCTCGATCGCAAGCTCAAAGTTGCTGGCGTACCGCGCGTGTGTGCTGAGGCGGTTGCAGAGCGTTGAGCCGCACGAGCGTGGAAATCCGGACGGACGAGTGTGGAAATCTGGACGCGCATTGGTTAAGCGTGGATTATCGGACACACGAGCGTGGATTTTCGGACGCTTGTTGAATGAGCGTGGATAATCTCCCGCTTTTGGCTCGTAAGGGGGCTCAAAGTGGGAGATTTTCCACGCTCATCTTGCGGGTGCGATACAGCGGCGATCAGGCGCTGATGATGTGGGGTAGCGGCAGGTCATGGGCGTCGGTGGGAACGTGGTCGACGCGCTGCTCGTCAAAGGCGATGCCGATGATTTGGCATGCGGGCGAGAGCGTGGGCAGGTAGCGGTCATAGCAGCCGCCGCCGTAGCCCAGGCGCGCGCCGGCGCGGTCGAAGGCTACGAGCGGCACGATAATCATGTCGAGAGCCTCGGCAGGCACGATAGGGAAGCGGCTGCTGTCGATGTCTGTGGCCGCAAAGGCCCGCGTGGGGTGGGCGATAAACGGCGCCGCGGACGCATCGTCGGCGGCAACTGCCCGCATACACATGCGCTGGCCACAAGCTGCGGCATCAATTGCCGAGAGCATGCACGGATAAGCTACGCGCCAGCCGCGCGCGGCGGCTGCAGCGGCAAACGCGGCAGGGTCGACCTCGGAACCCATCGCGGTATAGACGGCAACGGTGTGCGGCGCCGCGGCATCCAAGCGATCCAACAGCTCAACAAGCCGCGCGCAGATAACGGCAGTCTTTGCCGCTCGCGCGTCCAAATCAAGAGCGTCGCGCCGGGCAATCACCGCCCGCCGCAACTCAGCCTTGTCCATCCCAGCCTCCTCTAGCAAACCTGCCAAACAGGGATAGGTTTATTTTGGCAGGTTTTATCTGGGCAAACGTCGAAGCCGCCACAAAGGTGTCCTTTGTGGCGGCTTCGACTCGACGTTGGCTTCACAACGCCGCAGCGATTGCTTCAGTCACAAACTTATTGAGCGATTCACCCTTCTTTGCCGCTGCCAGCGCTGCTCGCTTGTGGAGCTCAGAGCCCGTTCTTACGTTGAAAGAGCCCTTAAAAGCCCGCTCGGGTTCCTTGCCCTTCTCGGCGCAAAACTCAAGGTAATCGTCGACGGCGTCGTGGAAGCATTGCTCCACTTCTTTAACCGTGGAACCTTCAAATACGATTGCATCCCTAATGCCGGCGACCATACCTGTTAGCACATGCTGTTCGGCATCGAACTCGACCGGGGCGAAATAACCCTTGTATGCCAAAACGTTACTCATGACTACCTCCGACATCTTGCAGAAAGCGAACGATGTTTCGAATGGTCCCCGCTGTCAATTCGTCAGATGGATGAGGTGCGTGCATTACGAACATCCTGCCATCTGATGGCCTGTAGAAGCGAACGCGCGATCCGGATGTCTTGCCTTTGCTGTCCATTTCAAAGCCATATGAAGCCATGACTTTAAAAAATCCGCATACCGATACGTCGAAGGGCAGCTAAACAGTTGGGCGATGAGTTTATCGGATCGAGTCATCCCGCCTCACATTCTGCAACTATATTTTAGTTGCAATTTCAGTTCGATGCAAGCATCTCTAGTATAGAACACGCGTGCGTATAGAACAAGTGTTCGAACCACCACGAAGGGCGCAGTTCACAGGCGCCCTTCGTGGTGGTTTTGCTTGCTGTGCGTTAGCCCATCAGGTCGATGACGTTAAAGCCGGCGTTGCTCTTGGCGATGACGTCTCGGCTGCCAAAGACACAGGTGGGCGAGACGGCCGCAATGCGCGTCACGTCGGCGCCGAGCGAGCGCAGCTCACCGGGCGTGGCGGCGAGCATCTGGGCGCGGCGCTCCTCGCGTGCGTGCGGATCGAGCCCGGCCAGGTAGGTCGTGTTGCGACGCTTGGTGAGCGCGTAAGGCTTCACCGGCGCGTCCATACCGCTCACGCAGCTCACGATAAAGCCCTCAAAGGCGGCCTCGTCGGGCTCAAAGCTGTCGAGCCATTCGCCTGCGCGCGCCACGCGCTCAATCGAGGGGTCGATTGCCGGGTCGCGGTAGGTGTAGAACGCTGTCTGACGCTCGCCGGCCGCGCGGAATCCGCAGCCGTACGCACCGCCCTTCACGCGAATCTCGTTCCACAGGTAGTCGTAGGAGAGCGCGTTGGCGGCAACGGCCCAAGCGCCTGTCACGTCAATGCCCAAGCGACGCGGATCGCACGCACGCGCGGCAAAGCAGATGTCGCTGGGGATCACGAAAGCCTCGTGACGGTCGTGCGGCTCCGGCACCACGAGTGTGCCGCTGGCAGCGCCGTCGTGGCCCGCGCCCAGCCCCAGGTCGCCCGCAGCATCCCAGTACGCGTTAAAGTCCTCGTCGCTGCCAGTAAAGCTCGCCAGGCAGCCGTCGGCCACAAAGATGCGGCCTGCCAGCTCGGTAAGCTTGGAGCGCAGGTCGTCCAGACGCTCGTCAAAGTGGTCGAGCAGATCGCGCAGGAACAGATAGAAGTCCACGCCCGAAAGCTGCTCGCGCACCACGGCCGAAGGCGAGCTGTAGCTCATCGCGCGACCGAGCGCCGCCGAGTGTCCGTTGTTGATAAAGCCCTGCTCAAGCCCAATGCGAATCTGCGTGAGCACGTCGCGCACGCGGTCGGCATCGGCATCGAGCAACAGCGTGCTCGACCACACCTCGCGCGGCAGGCTTGCCAGTGCATCGATCTTCTCGGACAGGGCGCCGGCGCTCACCAGCAGGTAGGGGCGCACGCCGTCCACGTCGGGTTGGGTCATGACCTCGGTCGTAAAGCTCAAAAAGCCCAGCTTGCCGGCGAGCAAATTGTCGAGTTCCTCGGCCGAATGCTCGCGCGTGGGCAGCTGTTTGAGCAGGCGGCAGAGCAGCGTCACATAGGGTAGGTCCTCAAACGCGACGCAGCTCAGATCGAAATACTGCATGGCGTAGGCCAGGCGGTTAGTGGGGATGCCATGGCGCAGGCAGGGGATGGGCGCGGTGGTGTCCACGACCAGCGGCGGCTCGGGGCGCGCCTCGCCAATGTCGGACACGCGCAGGCGCGGCAGCGTGGCCTTGGCCTCGGGCGTGTCCTCGGCCTCCTGCGCGGCACGCAGCGCGGCCGTGCGCTCGACCACGTCGGCCAGCTCGACATCGGTCATGGCATCACGCTTGGCTGCCAGCTCGGCGGCTTCGGCACCCTCCGAACCCTCGGCGGCGTCCACCGGCACCAGCTCGACCAGCGCCATGTGGTCGTTTTCCAGCACCAGCTCGCGCAGCAGGTCCTCAAAATAGCTGCCATCCAGCTCGCCACGCAGCTCCTCGTACACCGGTCCGTACTTGAGTGCCAGCGTCGCGGCGTCGTCATCGTAGAGCCAGGTGCTCAGCGCATCGCACGCAATGGCCACGCCATCGGCTATGCCATAGTCACGCTGGCGCAGGTCGTATTCGTTGCTGCTGATAATGGCTTCCAGGCGCTCGCGCGGAACGCCGTGCTCGCACAGGTCGCGGCAGGCGTCCTGGAACACGCGACGCAGCTCGCGCGCCACGCCGGGCTGCGCGTTTTGCAGCATGATGAGTTCGTAGGGCTGCAGGCTCTCGGCCGCGGTATAGCTCACCACGTTGCCGCCCAGGCCGGCGGCCAGAATGGCCTTCTTAACCGGTGCTTCGTTGGAGCCCAGCAGCGCCTCGAACAGGATGTCCGCCGCGATCGTGCGCTTGCGGTCGAGCGCGCTGCCCAGCACCAGGCCCAGGCCCACCAGGGCGTTCTCGGGCGTGGTGGCCATCTCGACGCGTTTATACTCGCAGGTCACGGGCGCCTGCACGTCCAGCGGATTGGGCGCCAGCGCGGACGGGTTCTCGCCGGCGGCGACGGCAGCGTCCATGCGGCGACTTGCGGCACTCGGCTGCGACAGATAGCGCTCGTCCAAAAAGGCCAGGGCGCGGTCCACGTCTAGGTCGCCGTAGAGCGTGATGTAGGAGTTGGAAGGATTGTAGTGGCGCGCGTGCGTGTCCAGGAACTGCTCGTAGGTGAGCGCGGGAATCGCGCGCGGGTCGCCGCCGCTTTCGTGTGCATAGGCGGTGTCGGGATAGAGCGCGGCGTTGACGGCGTCGTCCAGCACACTCATGGGGTCGGACAGCGCACCCTTCATCTCGTTGAACACTACGCCGTTATAGCGCAGCGTGCCCTCGCGCAGGCTCGCGGGGCCGCCGTCGCCCTCGCTCTCGGTACCTTCCGGCAGGTCCAGCTCGTAGTGCCAGCCCTCCTGCTCAAAAATGGTGGGCTTGGTATAGATGGCCGGGTTGAACACCGCGTCCAGGTACACGTCCATCAGGTTGTACAGATCCTGCTCGTTGGTGGTGGCAACGGGGTAGATGGTCTTGTCGGGGTAGGTCATGGCGTTGAGGAACGTCTGCATGGAGCTCTTGATCAGGTCCACGAACGGCTCCTTGACGGGAAACTTGGCCGATCCGCACAGCACCGAGTGCTCAAGAATATGGAACACGCCGGTGGAATCGGCCGGCGGCGTCTTAAAGCCAATGGCAAAGGCCTTGTTTTCGTCATCGCACGCCAGGTACAGCAGGCGAGCGCCCGAGGCGGTGTGGCGCAGCACGTAGGCGTCCGAGTCGAGCTCGGGCACGGTCTCGCAGCGCTCGACGGCAAAGCCATGGCAGGTGGTGCCGGGCAGCAGCAGCGCGGCAGCAACGGCGCGCGGGTCGGTTGAGGTGGTGGGCATATGCAGTCTCCTTTGACGCCCCGGCGGGGGCGAATCGAGTCGAATCCTCGAGAGTATACCCATATGGAGCCGCGGCTCTGCGACGAACTGAAGACGATGTGGGTGGACTAGCCTAGCTAGGTTGATAACGAATGCCGCGGGTAGCCGCTGCACCCCGCTAAAGTGAAATAACACCCCGTTTACCGAATCATTTAGGAAATATATGGACTCCTAAAAAGTTCTAATACAATATAAGTCATCTATCTATAAACTGCTGATTCCTTGCAAAGGTATGGTTGATATGGTTGAAGCAAATAGCGTTATCCCCCTGTACAAACAGATTGTCCGTGCGCTTTCTGATTCGATCGCCAACGGCACGTACCGCCCGGGAGATAAGCTTCCGACCGAGGCGGAGCTTATCGAGCAATTTGGCGTGAGCCGAATAACGGTTCGCTCCGCAATTAAAGAAATGGAAGATGCTGGGCTTGTTGAGAGGGCCCGCGGCAAGGGCACGTTCGTTTCGTCGGACACGCAGATGTATGCCGCGGACGACCGTGAGAGTTTTACCCATTCGTGCCAGCTTGCGGGCAAACAGGCGTCTACCAGAGTTCTCGAAATGGGCTGGGACTTCCCAAGTCTGCGAGACGCGAAGTTCCTGGGCGTAGACGATACCCAAAAGGTATTGCGTAGCCGTCGTCTGCGCCTTGTGGATGGCAAGCCCACGATGCTGGAAACCAATAGCTATTCCGCTGCGCTTTCTTTTTTGGAGCATGAGTCTCTCGATGATTCGCTGATGGCGGTGCTCGATCGCCAGGGGATCAAGATGGGTCCCAACACGCGTACGCTCGAGGTCTGCTATGCGAGCGAGCTCGAGGCGGCATACCTTAACGTGGAGCTGGACTCTTCGCTGCTTCTGTTTGTCGATAGACGTTATGCCCCAAGTGGCGAGCCGCTTTTCATCTCCCGTCAGGTGTACTGCACCGAGCGACTGAAGTTCTATTTGTAAATTAGAGATAGATTGGTCGATTTACCGACCAATTGTTACCGTTCGCGGATTTGGAAAATAGACACACCACGTAGGGTAGATTGCTAATATACTTTGTTATGACAATATAGTACGTCCTATTGGTATTGGAGAACTATGAATAAGATATTGCTAGCGAGTCATGGTTATCTCGCCCAAGGCATGAAAAGCTCTCTGGAGATTCTGATGGGCACCAACGACCGAATCGAGTGCCTGTGCGCCTATGTCGATGACGATTCAAGGGACGTCGCGGCGTTGATTGATGCATGGATGGAGACGAGGGACCCTGCCGACTCTTGGTTTGTCGTGACTGACATCTTTGGCGGCTCTGTAAACAACGAATTCATTCAGAGGCAGACCGACGGATCGTTTACGTTAATCGCTGGAATGAACTTGCCGCTGCTGGTGGAAATGGTTACACAGCTGGACTCCCTGGATGCGGACAAGGCCAAAGCCGCGGTCGAGGGATCGCGTTCGTTTATTCAGCTTTGCGAGGCGGCGGACATGCTTGCCGGCGCCGAGGAAGAAGAGTTCTAGTTAGTTCTGGTTCGAGCCCTAGCTAGGGGCCACACCTGTCATTCCCTTTATCACGTGCGGAGATGATAACGATGATTAAGCTTACGAGAGTTGATTACCGACTGATTCACGGCCAAGTTGCCATGTCCTGGACTCACGCTTTGGATGTAGATTGCATCTTGCTTGCCAGCGATGCTGTGGCAAAAGACGACATGAGGAAGGCGGCCTTGAGGCTCGCCCGCCCCAACGGCGTTAAACTCGTCATCAAGGATGTTGACGCTGCTGTCGAGGCGCTCAACAGCGGCGTTACCGACAAGTATTCGCTGTTTATCATCACTGAGACGATTGAAGATGTCTATCGTCTCGCTAAGGGTTGCAAAGACATCAAAGAGATCAATCTGGGCGGAACCCGAAAGACCCCTGAGACCACGCTTCATCCGACCCCTGCGATCTTTGCGACCGAGAAAGATGCCGAACATATCCAAGAGCTCCTGGGTGATGGCGTGGCCATCGAAATCCGTCAGGTCCCCAATGACGCTAAGGTGTTTGCCAAGGACGTTTTCTAGCCGGAGACACGTTGATGCTCGGCATTTATTGAACCAATGCTCTATGCCTATGCCCGTCGATCATTTGATCGGCGGGCTTTTTATTAAAGAAAAATCAAAAAAATCTGAAATAGTTCTTGCATAGTTAGTTATATAAAGTATTATAACGTCATGGGATGAATGAAGGGTTCATCCAAGTGAGTTAGGAGTAAGGGATGTTCAATTTCGATGAGCCTCGTTACGAGAAGGTTGTGAGCGATGCCCTCGCTCTCCGTCCTCAGATTGAGGCTGCCGTGGACAAGGTCTGCGAGCAGGGTTATTCCAACATCTTCTTCATCGGCTGCGGCGGCACCTGGGCCCACACGCTCCCGATGAAGTATTGGGTCGAGACCACCACGGCCGACGTCGACGTCCACTGCGAGATCGCCGCTGAGTTCCTCGCATGCCCGCCCAAGACCTTCAACAAGGACTCGGTCTGCGTCTTCTCCACCCGTACCGGCACCACCCCCGAGATCATCGAGGCTGCCAAGTTCTGCCAGGAGCAGGGCGCCCGCACGCTGATGTATGTCTCCAACGACAACACCCCGGCCACCGAGTACGCCGATTACAAGTTCTTCAGCTTCGCCGAGGACGACGTTCTGTGCGAGGCCATCTACACCTACCAGATCACGCTGGTCGCCCGCTTCCTCAAGAACGCCGGCGCCTTCCCCAAGTACGACACCTTCATGGAAGAGTTCGGCAACATTGCTCCGTACCTCATCAAGGCCAAGGACGCTCAGGACGAGCGCTGCGCCGCCATGGCCGAGGACTTCAAGGACACCGATTACCACATGGTGATTGGCTCCGGCATGCTCTGGGGTGAAGCCTACGACTACGCCATGTGCATCCTCGAGGAGATGCAGTGGATCAAGACCAAGTCCATCCACGCCGCCGAGTTCTTCCACGGCACCATCGAGCTGTGCGAGGAGGGCACGAGCCTCATCATGCTCTACGGCGAGGACGACACCCGTAAGCTCATGGACCGCGTGGACAACTTCACTCACATGCTCGCCGACGAGAAGGGCGTCAACGTCCGCGTGAACAAGTTTGACACCGCCGAGGTCGAGCTGCCGTTCAGCGACCCCGAGTTCCGCAAGATCGTCTCCCCGATGGTCACCTACACCATTACCGAGCGTCTGAGCTGCCATCTCGAGCACGTCCGTAACCACCCGCTCACCACGCGTCGTTACTATCACCAGATGAACTACTAATCCTCTCAAATTGCTGCGGTTGTCTGCAGGCGAGCTGCGCAGAATGCCTCGCCTGCAGACCTGTTTCTGGGGTTGATCGAAATGGTTGTCCAGTATCTTCTAGTTGCACTGGTCGCATTTATTGCGTCCATGGACGAGCAATTATTTGGCATTACGATGCTTGGTCGTCCGCTGTTTACGAGCCTGTTTGTCGGCTTGATCCTTGGCGATGTCCAGCAGGGCGTTATCGTCGGCGCTGCTTTGGAGTCCATGTTCATGGGCGCCATCATGGTCGGCGCGGCGGTTCCTCCCGAGGTCTATGCCTCCGGCGTGCTTGGCTGCGCGTTTGCTGTCATTACAGGTACAGGCACGGCAACTGCCGTCGCGCTCGCCCTTCCCGTCTCCGTCTTCCTTCAGGTGTGGCGCAACTTCTGCTACGCCGTTCCGGGTGCCTTTGCCTGCAAGAAGATTGAGACCGCTCTGGCAAATCGCGATCTTGCCAAGGCAAATCTGTACCATCTGACCATCGTGCCGCTGTCGATTGGCATTCCGTCTGCACTGCTGGTGTTTGGCTCGCTGTTCTTTGGTGCCGACCTTATCAACAATGCGCTCAACGCGATTCCGCAGTTTGTGATGGACGGCCTCAACGTTGCGTCCGGCGTCATGGTCTGCATCGGCTTCGCTCTTCTTATCAGGACCATGGGCGATAACAAGCTCCTTCCCTGGCTGTTCCTGGGCTTCATTATGGTCATCTACCTCAAGATGGACGTGGTCGGCGTCGCCGCAGCTGCCATTTGCGTCGCGCTGCTCCTGGCCTTCCACGAGGGCTCGTCCGGTCCGCAGACGGTTGCTGCAGATGAAGAGGAGGACTTCTAATGGCTATCCAGAACACCGACCTCAAAGAGGCCAAGAAGGACGCGATTATGACTCCCGATATGTATCGGAGCATGTTCCTTCGCCAGTTTACGAGCCAGTGCTCGCAGTCGTACGACAAGATGATGGCAATGGGCTTCATGTACACCATTCAGAAGCCCCTGCGAAAGATCTACCCCAACGACGACGATTACTATGCGGCGCTCGATCGCCATACCGAGTTCTTTAACATCACGCCTCATGTGCTTCCGTTTGTAGCCGGCCTTACGGTTTCGATGGAAGAGCAGGCGGCTGCCGATAAGAACTTCGACACGTCCTCGATTAACGCCATGAAGGTCGGCCTCATGGGACCGCTTTCCGGCATCGGCGATTCGTTCTACTGGGGTACGTTCCGCGTGGTCGCCGCCGGCATTGGTATTGGCATCGCGTCGACGGGCAACCCGCTCGGCCCCATCGTGTATGCGCTCATCTACTCCGTGATTAACTTTGCAACGCGTATCGTCGCCGCCCATCTGGGTTACGACTTGGGAACCAAGTTTTTGCAGCAGTCCGAAGAGAGCAACCTTATGTCTCGCATGACGCATGCTGCCGGTGTCCTCGGAATGACCGTTATCGGCGCCATGATTGCGGCACAGGTCTCGCTGTCCACGGCTTTGACCTTTGACGTGGGTGGTTCGGAGATTGTCCTGCAGGATCTGTTCGATTCGATCTTCCCCGGTCTGCTGCCCTTGCTGGCAACGTTCGCTTGCGTTGCCCTCTATAAAAAGGGCGTCAAGACCATTTGGATCATCTTGGGCATCTTCGCAATCTGCATCATCGGAACGGGCTTGGGAGTGTTCGCGGCGGCGTAATGTTGACTGCTATGCTCGCGCGTTGGATAACTAACTGACCGTTTGAAAACGGGGCTCGGCGTAAGGCCGGCCCCGTTTTTGTTCAAGACTTTAGTCTGCTGGCCGCGCAGCGGCCAGCTTTAAACCACCCGCTACGCGGGTGGAGACAAACGGCTTTACAAAGCCACCCCTCCGACCGATATTGACGATTGTTCAGGCCGTCAAGAATTCGAGTCGAAGGGGTGGTCGCCATGGCCCAGAAGGCCTACAGCCTTTCCCACACGAAGTGGATGTGCAAGTACCACATCGTGTTCACGCCGAAGTATAGGCGCAAAGTGATCTGCAACCAAATCAGGAGCGACATAGGGGAGATCCTCAGGAAGCTGTGCGAGTACAAGGGGATCGAGATAATCGAGGGGCACCTGATGCCCGACCACGTGCACGTGCTGCTGGCGATCCCGCCGAAGTACAGCGTCGCGAGCGTCATGGGCCACCTGAAGGGGAAGAGCTCGCTGATGATATTCGACAGGCACGCCAGCCTCAAGTGCAAGTTCGGCAACAGGAAGTTCTGGGCGGAGGGCTACTACGTGTCCACCGTCGGCCTGAACGAGGCGACGATCGCCAAGTACATCAGGGAGCAGGAGTCCCACGACATCGCGCTGGACAAGCTGAGCGTGAAGGAGTACGAGGACCCCTTCAAGAGGGGGTGATGCCGCCGGTTCGACCGGCGCGCCACGGGTCAAGATGCACTAGGCCTGGACGAAGTCCGGGCCCGCGCCTTTAGACGCGAGCCCGGGGCCCGTGGGTTATACCCTAAGAGCAAACCACCCTTTTTAAGGGTGGTTCTGATTTGAGGGATTTTCCAACCGTCCAATAGTCCAGGCCCATGCATCACTCACGTATCTCTCATCTCTCATTCATCACTAATACGAGAGATAACAGAAAGACGAGAGATAAATATGAGAGATAACTGAGCAGCAAAGAGACAGGCAATCATGGTATTATCTCAATACCGATTGTTCTACCAGCAAAAACATGTTTATATGAAACAGATGGCAGACATCTTATCTTTTATCTCTCACTCATCTCTAATATGAGAGATAACAGAAAGATGAGAGATAATTACGAGAGATAACTGAGAGACGCAGGAAATCTATTCGCGGCATTCTTCGCAGAACCGAGCGAAAGGACGTGCAGATGAACGAAAACGAACTGACCGGTCTGCTCGAGTCTTTAAGGCGCATGGGCTCGGACGATCTTAACGTCGAGGTCAAGGAGAGCGCCACGACGCTTTCCCGCGACGTATGGGAAACGGTCAGCGCTTTCGCAAACACCGCCGGCGGCATCATCGTACTCGGAGTGAGCGAGCGCGCGGGTTTTGTTCCAGTTGCAAACTTTGAGACCGAGAAAGTGCTCAACCAATTCGTGGCGGGCATGGGCGATGCCGGCGGTCGCGGAAAGCTGGCCAATCCGCCCAAATACACCATTGAGCGCGTGGAGCTTCGGGGTACCGTTGTTCTCGTTATCACGATTGAGGAGCTCGACCCGTCTAGCAAGCCTTGCTATGTCATAGAGCGGGGCGCTCAAGGTGGCAGCTACAAACGCATCGATGACAAAGATGTCCCGCTTTCGTCGACCGAGGTGCTCGCGTTGGCGTCATACGGTCGAGCGACTCCGAGCGATCGCGACGCGGTGGCGGGCGCGGGCGCGGACGATCTCGACGAGACGCTGGTCGACCGTACGATAGATCGGGCTTTCTCGTTGACGCCCCGGGCAATGCGCGGCGCGCCGGACAAACAAACGAAGCTGGAGCGCCTAAATTTCCTTGATTCCCAGGGCAATGTCACCAAGGCTGGACTCCTAGTTGCGGGCACCTACCCTCAGCAGTTTTATCCCAAGCTCTTTATCGACATGGCTGTCTATGCGGGGACCCGGAAAGGCACGGCGGGGTCGCTGAGGTTCATGGACCGCACAATCTGTGAGGGAACGTTGGGCGAGATGATCTCGGATGCTGTCGCGGCCGTCGCCAAGAATTTGCGGCGAACCTCGACCGTCCAAGGCGTCTCGCGTGTCGACTCGCTGGAGATTCCCGAGGAGGTTCTGCGCGAGGCAATCGCCAACGCCGTAATCCATCGAGAATACGGGGATCGGTTCTGTGGACAATCGATTGCCGTCGACGTCTTTGACGATCGTGTCGAGGTGACGAATCCTGGCGGCCTTTACGGGGGAAAGACTCGCGAGAACTTGTTTGACGGCAGCTCCCGATGCCGTAATGCAACGCTCGTGAAACTCATGTCGATTGTTCCACTGCCGGATGGCGCAGGCTCGCCGGCTGAGGGAAATGGCTCGGGCATCCCGATGATGATCGATGCCATGCGCGCACATGGTCTGGTAGGGCCCCTGTTCTGCCCGGGGTTCGATCGGTTCAAGGTCGTACTTTACCGTTCAAAGATCGAGCCGGTCGATCATGGCGGGGACTTGATTATGACGGCACTCAAGCGCTACGGCGAATTGGGGACGCGCGAACTGGCGGAGCGCACGGGACTCACGGTTTCCCAGGTTAGGGCACGCGTCAATGCACTCATTGCGCAGGGTGAGCTTGAGCCGACGGCGCCGTCGACAAGCCGCAACCGCAAATATCGACTGTCAGAGCGCGTGGAATAAATGCGTTAGTGGACGAGGCGACCCAATAATCGACCCTCAATTGGCGCCCACTAAGGTAAAGCAGTTGTTGCCCAGTCGACGGTGATGCTAAAGACTCGGCTTACGCCGGCATGGCCCCGAACCCGCCCATCAAGAACAGCCTAAGAACCAGCTTGATGACAAATCCCGGTTTGACTTCAGCCGTGCCAAAGACGCTGCGCTCGGCGAGCTCGCTGCAGTATGCGTAGATATCGCGGATAAGGTCCGCGCCCGAAAGCGTAAACATGTAGCCTGCGTCCGAAAGCGCATTGGGTGCGGCGGGCAACTTGGCCATGTGGCAGAACGTTTGCAGGTCGGGCGCCATAACATTCTGGTAGTCGAGGTGGCCGCTGGTATCCTGTGCGGCAAGCTCCAATTGGCGCACAAAATTCAGCGCCGCCGCTAACACAAAGCTCGGCGTAGGCGCATTGACGTCCTGAGTGGTCGCCACGAGCCTGCCCGCCGCCTGCGTGACAAGCCAAGCGACCTCGCGCTGGCAACGCACGGCCTTGCGCGTAACCGGCTTGATGGACGAAGAAGAAACGCTTCCCTTAGGCGGATTCGAAGCAGCCATAAGACCCTCCCATGAACAATCCGGCCCAACAGGCCCGGACGAAACACGTGCTACATCAGTATACAGGGGAGTGGGGTAGTGGGGCACAAGCGCGCCAACGTCAAACCGAGAGCATCAACGATGTGCCTCCGCTCTATTTGGACGATGGTACGTGGGTCATTAAGTACTCGGTTCAAGCGCCGGGTACCGTTGGTTTTCGAGACCAGAATTACAACCGTAAAATGCTCAACTGCATGGAATGTGGCGTTCCAGTCGGAGTCATATTTGCAACCGAGGTGGGCTATAAGGTGCTCGGCCTTGCGTTTGTTGAGCGGTTCGAGCCCGAAAACGGATGGTTTGTTCTGCACGGTCCTGTTCATAAAGGCGGACCGGACCCTCGTTTTGCGCCCGACATGAGCTATCTGAAGCACATGCCCGTCGATATTGAGTTTGCCGGACAGGGTACGACCGACGACGAAAAGGTCCGCTATGCGTTAAGGCGCGAGCGATTGGGGCAACAATGGTTCCGCAAGCAGCTCGTTGCCGCCTATGATGGCCGTTGCGCGGTGTCGGACTGCGGCGTCAGCGAAGCTCTGGAGGCTGCACATATCGAGAATTACTCGGGACCCAAATCGCAGGTTGCCAGCAACGGCATTCTGCTTCGGCGCGACTTACATGCTTTATTCGATGCTCATCTGATTTCGTTTGAGCCTGTTTGCGGCGAATATCGGCTGTGCGGATCGTACCTGCTGGATAAGACCGACTACGTTTCCTTTGCGGGTGCGACGCTAAGGCAGCCGAATGAGCGTCAGTGGCGACCCAATACGGTGTTTCTTGAGGCCCATCGCATCGAGTTCGATCGCTCGGAAAAGAAGCGTGAAAAGGCGGGGCTTCTGCCGTATTAGCGTATTTGGCTTTGGCGGTCTTTTACGATCGTGTCTTTTGATCGGATCGCGTGGCGATGCAATCTCGCGCGCACTTGCTGGTGCATGCTCTTCCTGGTTTGAATAACGGGAAGGGAGCGAGCGTGGGCTGGCGAGGCGATATTGCGATGGGGAAGTACGGAAAACTGCCGCGTGCCCTTATAGACAACAATATGTTTCCGAGCGTAGAGGTTGATTGCGGGTCGTTTGTCGTCACCTGCCCTTGCTGCGGCTCGCAAATACCGTGTCTCGACATTCGGTTCATCGATGCACGTGACAGGTTCAGCGACGAAGTGAGGAAACGTACGGGCGTTCATATGCCGGTGTATCCGGAGAAATGCCCTGTTTGTGGCCTCGATATCGTGTACGACGCCGGCGACGAGGGATAGGTGATGCGGAGGAGCTGGCTGTGAAAGCCTCTCCGCCCCTACAAATAAATCCCCTCACCGAGCTGCTTGTGGAACTCGGCGTGATGGTCGCGTGCCCAGGTAAAGAGCGCCTGGTCAAAGTCGGTGCGCGTGGCCGGGACGCCAAAGACGCCGGCAACTTCGACGCGCACAAACTCCAGTGCCGGCAGCTTGTTGATGGCAGTGAGGGTAAACGGGGACGAGGGCTCCTCGAACAGATAGCGGCTGCCTTGCAGCGCGTCGCAACTGGTGCACGTGTTGCCGAGCGACGGGGCTTTGGAAGCTCGCGCTCCTACGGGCTTGTAGCCGCAGCGTTTATGAAGGTAGTCGCGGATCTCGCCCGGCACGCAGCCAAGAGCGGGCACGATGGCGAGTGCGTTGGCTCTGGCCGTGTCGATGGCAATGTGCCCGGCTTCGTTGGGCGCGTGCGCGATAACGATGCTCTCGTCATTATCGGTTCGATAGGGAATGCCGAAGGCCGCGACCGAGGTCTCTTTGTGACACTTCCAGCATTCGCGCTTGCCCAGTACTAGATATATATACGGCGCCGAGGGGTCGGATCGGTCAACACCGGGCAGCCACTCGGCAAAGGGCCCGGGGTTGACGCCGCTGGGTACATACCAGATCTTCTTGGTCCGGTCCCATTTGGCGCCCAGCGCCTTGGCTTCTTCTTTGTGCGAAAAGGGGACATCGAGCTCGGTGCGCATGGCGGCTCCTTGGTGCTGCAGGTGCAAGTGGCTCAAGGATACCGCAGGGCGCAGACATCGCGGCGTTTTGCTGAGAAGTTGCGGTGCGGACTGATTGGTTATGCCGATGGATAGATTGGCAAGTAGATGGTCGGCTTTTGACCAGTTGGGCGGTTGGAGCAGTTTGCGGCGCAGTTTTGTGCCTGGCTATTGTTGATGTTGGGGTATTGAATTTGTTTGGCTTCCATTCGTCAGGTGAATTGATGCTACGTTGCGATGACGGTTGGAGCTGCCAGCGGATTTGGCGACATAAAACAAAACAGCCCAGAGACATAGCCTCTGAACTGCGAACATTTGGTGGGCGTTAGAAGATTTGAACTTCTGACCTCTTCCGTGTCAGGGAAGCGCTCTCCCCCTGAGCTAAACGCCCGATCAAGGGTGCGCAAGTGCGCAAGGGATAATATAACGGAGCCTGAACTCGGTGGCAAGAACATTTTTAAAAATCGCTTACATTGTGGAATTCGGGGGCTTTGTCATATCCATTTCAAAAGAGTCTGCTGCCGCGATTTGGCTGTCGACCAATGCAAAGCCATTGCGGTATCGAGCTATGGAAAGACGCCTGCGGAATTGTCCTACCGATAAGCGGACAAGCCTCCAGCTGGTGCCTTCACCGTGGTAAGGTAAGCCGAATTGTTTCCAGGCTGTTTCGGGGGAGTGGAATGAGCAAAGAGTGTGTCGAGCAGGTCGAAGGCGCAGGGGCTTCGGTGCCGATGACCGATATATCGAACATTGATGTGCCCGAGGGCACCGACGAGCTCAGCCGCAACACCCGTCGCGCATGGCGCGAGCGCCTTAACGATGCGTCGTCGCGCAAGATGATCACGGGCGTCTTGGCTACGCTGGTGGGCGGTTCGTTTTGGGGCTTCTCGGGCACCAGCGCGAGCTTTCTGTTCGATACCTACCACGTCGACACCTTGTGGCTTATGAGCGTGCGTCAGATTCTCGCCGGTCTACTCTTTATGGCCGTGGTTGTTACGCGCGACCGCGAGCGCCTGATTAAGCTCTGGACCACACCCGCCGACCGCAAACAGCTGCTGCTCTTTACCGCCTTTGGCCTGCTGTTCAACCAGTTTTGCTATCTTTCGGCCGTGCGCCTGACGAACGCCGGGACCGCGGCGGTGCTCCAGTGCCTGCAGCTCGTTATCATCATGGGCTACACCTGCGTGATCGATCGCCGCATGCCGCGTACTCGCGAAGTCATCGGCATTGGCCTGGCTCTGGGTGGAACCTTTTTAATCGCCACCGGCGGCGACCCCACCAGCCTGAATATCTCGCCGCTTGGCCTGGTAGCAGGTCTTATGTGTGCGGTCAGCGCCGCGTGCATGGCGGTGATTCCCGCCAAGATCCTGCCCGAATACGGCAGCCCCATCGTCACGGGCTCGGCAATGCTCGCGGCGGGCGTGGTCTCGTGCGTCTTCGTGCAGCCCTGGGCGCATATGCCGGCGCTCGACGCCGCCGGCATCGAGGCGCTCGCGGTGTTCGTGGTTATCGGCTCGTTTTTTGCTTACATGCTTTATATGCAGGGCGTTAAGGACATCGGCTCGGTGCGCGCGAGCCTCATCGGAACTGTGGAGCCGGTTTCGGCGACCATCACCAGCGCCGTTATGTTGGGCACGGTGTTTTTGCCGACCGACCTTATCGGCTTTGCCATGATCATCGTGATGATGTTCCTCACGGTGTAGCTGGCGCCGCCGCCAAGACAGAAAAGGTGTTGTGCCGCATTTTCGCCAATTGATGTCCGTGTCTGGAGTTTAGCTGTCGATGCTCAAAATGCCATAAACTAGTAACATTATGGACTTTTTCATTGCGACTCAATTGCGAGGATTTCTTTATGGCTGGTAATCACTTTAAGGGCAGCGATAGCGGCCGTCCTGCAGTTCCGCCGCGTCCGAACGGGGCTGGTAAGGCCGGCACGCCGGGCGGCGCTGGACAGGGCGGTTCCGGTAAGCGCGTGTCCCCGGGCGAGACGGCGATGTTTACCGCTCTGTACGAGCAGTCTCAAAAGGCAAAAAAGACCGGCCGTACAAGAGGGAATGTCTTTGCGGGCGATGCAACCTCCACGTCGCAGCCGAGCGGGGCTCCTTCGGTACCTGCGAACAACGCAGGTGCTGCCAACGCCGCGAATGCCGCCGGCAACGTTAATGCCGGCAAGGCCGCCAACAATACTCCCTCTGCCGGTGGCGCGGGGCTTACGGGTAACCTCGGCACGATCTACACCGGCGCCTCCGAGACTGGCACGTTCGCCCGCCTGGATGATAGCGGTGCCGAGTTTGCGGGCTCGGGTTCCAAGGAAGATTATTACGATTTTGGCTTGAACTACGGTAGCGATGCTTCGTCGAGTTCGACCTCTGACGGTCTGGTCCGTCATCGCCATCGCAAGGGCGAGCGCAAAAAGCGTCACACCGGCGCCATTATTGCCGCTGTAGTCGCGGTGCTTCTCGTTGCGCTTGGCGCAAGCGGCTTTATGCTGCTTAACTCTGCAAAGACCGTAAAGAGCGAAGCGAAGGAGGCTGTCGAGATCGTCGGTGGCCTTAAGGACAAGGTCACGTCGGGCGATTTTTCGACGCTGCCTGACGACGCGAAGAAGATTGATGAGCTCTGCGACAGCATGAAGGCGGAGACTTCGAGCCCGCTGTGGACGGCGGCTTCGTTTATCCCGGTGTATGGCAGCGACATCAATGCGGCCCGTACCATGATTGATGCCCTGTCCGATGTCTCGAGCAACGCGCTGGTTCCCATGGCCGACAACCTTTCGCAGGCCACGCCCGGCAAGCTGTTCCAGGACGGCATGATTAACGTGTCCGCGCTGCAGGCGGTCGCCGATTCGCTTTCCAGCAGCTCCAAGGTGTTCAAGAGCGCCAACGAGAAGGTCCAGGGCATTGGTGATACTCATATTTCCCAGGTGACCGAGCTGGTCGATAAGGCCAAGGACGGCTTTGCCACCCTCAACGGCGCGGTTGACGCGGCGGAGAAGGTCGCCCCCGTCCTTCCCCAGATGCTCGGCGCCAACGGCCAGACGCGCAACTACCTTATGTACGCCATGAACAACGTCGAGATTCGTGCTTGCGGCGGCTTTGGCGGTTCGCAGGGCCTGATTTCGGTCACTGACGGCCAGATGTCGATTGGCGAGTTTGTTCCCCGCATTGGACTCAGCGAGGATGAGGCAGTCGAGAGCGTCGACGAAGAGGATGAGGCGCTGTTCGGCAACCACAGTAACCTGTACAACTCGGGCAATACCTATTCGCCTGATTGGCCCCGCAACTCGCAGCGTGTCGCCGCGCTGTGGAAGTCCCAGTATGGACAGGACGTTGATGGCGTCATCGGTATCGACCCGGTGTTCCTGCAGTATCTGCTGGGCCTGGTCGGTAACGTGTCACTGCCCGACGGAACGGTTGTCGACGGCACCAACGCCGCAAAGGTCCTCATGCACGATGTGTACTGGAACTATCCGGTCGAGGAGTCTGACGGCATCTTTGCATCCGTCGCCAGCGCTGCCTTCGACAAGATCCTTGGCGGTATCGGCGATGTCGATGTTACGAAGCTTGTCAGCGCCGTTGAGCGCGGTGCCGAAGAGGGTCGCCTGATCGCTTGGATGAGAAACGATGATGAGCAGAATGCCATCAAAGAGACGGGCATTGACGCTTCGCTGCCCGATCCGGATGATCCGAGTGCCGATCCCGTTGCCGGCGTTTACTTTAACAACCTGAGCTTCTCCAAGCTCGACTGGTATCTGAACGCCGACACGCAGATTGGCCAGGGCATCAAGAACGGCGACGGCACGTGCTCCTATCGCATCACCGTTACCCTGACGAACATCATGACGCAGGAGGAGGCCGGCAAGCTGCCCGACTACGTCGCGGCGAGCGCGCCCGATGCCGCGCGCGACGACGAGCGTCTGAATGTCTCGTTGTTTGCCCCGACGGGCGGCAACATTACTGATCTGACCGTCGAGGGCACCCAGTTTGGTCTTGGCGCCGCTGCGTGGCATGGAATCCCCTTCTATTCGGGCACCGTTGACCTGCATGCTGGCGAGACGACGACGATCACATATACGCTGACCACGTCGGCCGAGGCGGGGGACAAGCCGCTTACGCTGCGTCAGACTCCTACATGCCAGGCGGCTCGCGACAGCGCGTCGGCGTAGGGTTTTTCTGGTAGCGCAGATAATCGAGTACCATTTTGGGGCGGACAGGCAATCTGTCCGCCCCTATTTTGTAAGGAGAGCGCATGAAGTACTTTGGCACCGACGGCTTTCGCGGTGAGGCCAACGTTGGGCTGACGGTAGAGCACGCTTATAAGATTGGCCGTTTTGTGGGCTGGTATTACGGCGCCAACCGCGAGCGCAAGGCGCGCGTGATCGTGGGCAAGGACACACGCCGCTCGAGCTATATGTTCGAGGCGGCGCTGGTGAGCGGCTTGGTCGCGAGCGGTGCGGACGCCTATATGCTGCACGTGATCCCCACGCCGGGCGTGGCGCATCAGACCGTGGAGGGCTGCTTCGATTGCGGCATCATGATCAGTGCGAGCCACAACCCGTTTTGCGATAACGGCATTAAGCTCGTCAACAGCGACGGCTTTAAGATGGACGAGGACGTGCTGGAGCTCATCGAGGACTATATCGATGGCAAGAGCGAGGTGCCGCTGGCAACGGGCAATCACATCGGCGCCACGGTGGACTACATGCAGGGCCGCAACCGCTACATTGCTTCGCTCATCGCCAGCGCGAACTTTTCGCTGCAGGGCGTCAAGATCGGCATTGACTGCGCCAACGGTTCGGCATCCTCGGTGGCCAAGCCGGTGTTCGACGCACTGGGTGCCGACGTGCGCGTGATCAACGCCGCGCCCGATGGCTTTAACATCAACGTCGACTGCGGCTCCACGCATATGGAGCGCCTGCAGCGCCACGTGGTGGAGCAGGGCCTGGACGTGGGTTTTGCCTATGACGGCGATGCCGATCGCTGCCTGGCCGTGGACGAGCGCGGTCGCGTGGTAGACGGCGACCAGATCCTGTACGTGTGCGGCGTGTATCTGAACAAGCACGGGCGTCTCTCGGGCGGTACCGTGGTGCCGACGATTGCCAGCAACTTTGGCCTGGTCAAGTCGCTGGAGCTTGCCGGTCTGAGCGCCGTGACCAGCGGCGTGGGCGACCGTCACGTGTATGCCAAGATGCGCGAGGGCGGCTACAGCCTGGGTGGCGAGCAGACGGGCCATACGATCTTTGGCGATATCGAGCGCACGGGCGACGGCATTATGACCTCGCTGCGCGTGATGGAAGTGATTCGTGCCGAGCGCGAGACGCTCTCGCAGCTCACGGCTCCGTGCAAGCTGCTGCCGCAGGCGCAGGTGGCCGTGCACGTGGCGGACAAGGACGCCGCGCTCGAGAACATGGGCGTGCAGAACGCCATCGCCGAGGCCGAGGCCGCGCTGGCAGGCGAGGGCCGCGTACTGGTGCGCAAGAGCGGAACCGAGTCGGTGATCCGCGTTTTGGCCGAAGCCCCCGACCAAGCCGCCGCCGACGCCGCCATGAAGCGCATCGCCAACGCGCTCGAGGCTCTGTAGTTACGCGGTTTTACCAAACCGCGTAACTGCTCGACGCTGCAAACGGCCCCAAGCGGCAATCTGACGTTCAATTTCAAGGGCGCGACCAGAAGGTCGGCGCCCTTTCATTTCATGTCACCTTGCTCGCTTAGGGTCGTTTTCGCTGACGTTGCTAAGACATTAGCGTCAACGAACTAGTCATTGGGTACCTAGTTATTGGGTGAAAAAAAGGGGACGCTGCGGATTGGTTCCGCGGCGTCCCCTTTGCGTTGGCGTGTCGGTTATGCCTTACAGCTCGTAGAGCGTGGTGAACTTGTCCTGCAGGTAGCTGCAGTAGTAGCGGGCATCGAACGCCATGCCGCACGCGCCCTTGATGAGCTCCGGCGCGTCCTTGGCGCGGCCCCACTGCCAAATGTGCTCGCCCAGCCAGGCGCGGACGGGTGTCAGGTCGCCGCTCGCGCAGGCGCCGGTAAGGTCGACGCCGTCGCGGCACATGGCCGGCACAAACATGGCGTCGTAGGCGCTACCCAGCGCATACGTGGGGAAGTAGCCAAACGAGCCGCCGCTCCAGTGCGTATCCTGCAGGCAGCCGCGCGTGTCGTCGGGAACGGGAATGCCCAGGTACTCGTTCATGAAGCGATTCCAAAGCGCGGGGATGTCCTTGGCCGTGGCCTCGCCGGCAAACAGCATGCGCTCGATCTGGTAGCGCACCATAATATGCAGCGGGTAGGTGAGCTCGTCGGCCTCGGTGCGGATCAGCGACGGCTGCGCGATGTTCACGGCGCGGTAGAGCGTGTCCTCGTCCACGCTGCCGTAGACCTCGGGTGCGTGGCGGCGCAGCACCTCGAGCAGCGGTCCCATAAAGGCGCGGCTGCGACCCACGGTGTTCTCGAAAAAGCGGCTCTGGCTCTCGTGGATACCCATGGAGGTGCCGCCCTCCAGGCAGGTGCGCGCATAGGCGGGGTTCACGCCCAGCTCATACATGGTGTGACCGGCCTCGTGGATGATGCTATAGACGTTGGAGATGCAGTCGTCCTCGTAGATGTGCGTCGCGATGCGCGCGTCACCCACGGCAAAGCCCTCGCTAAACGGATGCTCGGTAAAGGCAAGCGTGGTGTCGTCCAGATCCAGACCGACGAGCTTCATAAGGTCAAAGCTCATGGCGCGCTGGGCGGCCTCGGGCACGCGGGCGTGCAAAAAGTCGGCAGCGGGCTGCTGACCGCGCTCGCCGATGGCATGCACGAGCGGCACGACCGTAGCCTTGACCTCGTCGCAAAACGCATCGAAGCTCTTGGTGGAAAGGCCGCGCTCGTACTGGTCGAGCCAAACGTCGTATGGGTCGCGCTTGGGGTCCATGAGCTCGGCCTGATGCTTAAGCTGGGCGACGATTCTGTCCACATAGGGCTCAAAGTTCGCCCAGTCGTTGGCCGCCTTTGCCTTGTGCCACACGGCATCTGCCTCGCAGGTGAGCCTGGTCCAGGCCTCGGCCTCCTCGGTGGGAATGACGCTTGCCTCGCGCTGGTCGCGGCCGAGCACACGGATCTCGTTGAGCAGCTGCGGGTCGTCTACATGTCCGCCTGCAACCGTCTCGCGTGCTAACGAGCGTACGAGCTCAACGGACTTCTCGCTGGTCAGTAGCTTGTGATGCTCGCCGGCAAGGGTGCCCATGGCGTCGGCACGGGCGGCAGCACCGTTGACAGGAGCAATCGTCGCTCCATCGAACTCGGCAATCTTGAGCAGGTACTCGCGAGTCCACAGCTTGCCCTCGAGTTTGCGGAACTTTTTGACGGCCTTGTCGACCTTCATGCCTTTGGGCGTCTTGCCCGCTGCGGGCTTGGCCATCTTATCCTTGTTCTTTCCCATACCGTATCCTTGATCTCGCAGGTCGCCCGTCGCATGCGGCGGCACGGCCAGTTTGCACAGCTACCTGCCTTGTACCCAGCGCGAACAAAACGGAACGCGGCGATGCGCTCGCGAAATGTGTTATCCTATAGCCCAATGCGTTGACGGAGAGGGTTTTGCCCGCCGCGTCGCCGGCAAGAGAGGGAAGGTCATGGGCTGCAAGCCTTCCTGCGGTGACAAGGGCCAAGCGTTCACTCCCGAGCAGCGACCTCAACGGGCGCGCGGCCAGTGGCGGCGAAGCCTCAGTAGGGAAGCCGTGAGCCTCGCGACAAGGGGCACAGAGTGGGCGCGGCGGGCTAGACATCCGCCGGGTCAAACAAGGTGGTACCGCGGAATTCAACCGTCCTTGGGCAATGCACATGCCCGAGGGCGGTTTTTTGTTACCGAACCGGGCCGCGTTTTCGCAGCGCCAAGCGGCATCGGTCGTCCCGGCAAGCGAATGCGCGAGAGACGAAAGGGAAGACATGAGTCTGATTGATGATCTGGTCAAACTCGAGGAAGAGGCCAAGGAGCTCGTCGCAGGCGCTGACGACGCCGCAAAGCTCGAGGCCGCGCGCGTTGAGCTGCTCGGCCGCAAGGGCCGCATCACCGGCCTGATGCGCATGATGGGCAAGCTCGCCCCCGAGGATCGTCCCGCCATGGGCAAGCGCGCCAACGAGATGCGCCAGCTGATCGAGGGCATGCTCGACGAGCGCACCACCGAGATGAAGGCCGCCGCCCTCAAGCACGCACTCGAGCACGAGGCCGTCGACATCACACTGCCGGGCATCCGTCCGCAGATCGGCCACCAGCATCTAATCAAGCAGATTATCGAGGAGGCCGAGGACATCTTCTGCGGCATCGGCTACACCGTCGAGTCCGGCCCCATGGTCGACACCTCCTACTACAACTTCACCGCACTTAACGCGCCCATGGATCACCCGAGCCGCTCGGCCCGCGATACCTTCTACGTGGTCGACAACAACCCCGGCAGCGTCGCGCACCCCGAGGCTCACGCCCACGGCGAGTCCGATGTGCTGCTGCGCACCCAGACCTCGGGTGTGCAGATCCACACCATGGAGTCGCAAAAGCCGCCCATCTACATGATCTGCCCGGGCACCGTCTATCGTCCCGACACGGCCGATGCCTGCCACCTGCCGCAGTTCAACCAGATCGAGGGACTGGTCGTCGACGAGGGTATCACCTTTGGCGACCTGAAGGGCACGCTCGACTACTTTGTTAAATGCATGTTTGGCGAGGATCGCAAGACGCGTTACCGCCCGCACTTCTTCCCCTTCACCGAGCCCAGCTGCGAGGTGGACGTGAGCTGCCACGTTTGCGGCGGCAAGGGCTGCAACTTCTGCAAGCACAGCGGATGGATCGAGATCCTGGGCTGCGGCATGGTCGACCCCAACGTCCTGATCAACTGCGGCATCGATCCCGAGAAGTACACCGGCTTCGCCTTTGGCATTGGCGCCGAGCGCGTCGCGGCCCTGCGCTACGACCTGCCCGACCTCAGAACGCTCATGACGGGCGATATGCGCTTCCTGAACCAATTTTAGGCTTGCCCAGGCACCCCATCTTGGCGTTCAAACCGTCGCTCGCGTACCTTTAGTACGCGTCGCTCCTCTTTCACGCCAACCTGGGGCACCTGGACAACCCTAAGGCGAACGTCTTCATTTGATATTCCTCCCTATGCGGAGATTAAGAACTAGGAGAGCTACATGCGCGTTTCTTACGACTGGCTCAAGACCATGATCGATATTCCGGAGGATCCCAAGACCCTTTCGGACGAATATATCCGTACCGGCACCGAGGTCGAGGCGATCGACACCGTGGGCGAGTCCTTCGACCACGTGGTGACCGCTCAGGTGCTCACCAAGGCCCCGCACCCCGATAGCGACCACATGTATGTGTGCTCGGTCGACGTGGGCGACAAGAACCTCGACGCCGATGGCAACCCCGCTCCGCTGCAGATCGTCTGCGGCGCGCAGAACTTCGAGGCCGGCGACCACATCGTCACGGCCATGATCGGCGCTGTGCTCCCCGGCGACGTCAAGATCAAGAAGAGCAAGCTTCGCGGCGTCGTGTCCATGGGCATGAACTGCTCTGCGCGCGAGCTCGGCCTGGGCGGCGACCACTCCGGCATTATGATCCTGCCCGAGGATACGCCCTGCGGCATGCCGTTTGCCGAGTACGTGGGCTCGAGCGACACCGTGCTCGACTGCGAGATCACGCCCAACCGCCCCGACTGCCTGTCCATGATCGGCATGGCTCGCGAGACCGGCGCCATCTTCGACCGCGATTTCCACGTTGAGCTGCCCGCCATCAAGGCCGAGACTGGCCGCGCGACCGACGATGAGCTTTCGGTCGAGATCGCCGATGAGGGCCTGTGCGACCGCTATGTCGCCCGCATCGTGCGCAACGTGAAGGTTGGTCCGTCGCCCGACTGGATGGTCAAGCGCCTCAACGCCCTGGGCGTGCGCCCGCACAACAACATCGTCGACATCACCAACTACGTGATGATGCTCACCGGTCAGCCGCTGCACGCCTTTGACCTGGACACCTTTGCCGAGCGCGATGGCCACCGTCGCGTGGTGGTTCGCGCTGCCCAGCAGGACGAGAAGTTTACGACCCTCGACGGCGAGGAGCGCACGCTCGACGCCGGCATGGGCCTCATCACCGACGGCGAGCGCCCCGTGGCGCTGGCCGGCGTTATGGGCGGCATGGATTCCGAGATCGAGGACGATACCGTTGACGTGATGGTCGAGAGCGCCTGCTTCAACGCCGGTCGCACCTCGCACACCAGCCGTGATCTGTCGCTGATCTCCGATGCCTCTATTCGCTTTGAGCGCCAGGTCGACGAGACCGGCTGCGTGGACGTCGCCAACGTCACGTGCGCGCTCATCGAGGAGATTGCCGGCGGTGAGGTCGCTCCCGGCTACGTCGACGTTTTCCCCGCGCCCAAGACCATCGATAGCATCAAGCTGCGCTTGGCCCGCGTGCACGCCATCTGCGGCGCCGACATCGAGCCCGACTTTATCGAGCGCTCGCTTACCCGCCTGGGCTGCACCGTCGAGCGCGACGGCGAGGACTTTATGGTCACGCCGCCGAGCTTCCGTCCCGACCTGCCGCGTGAGATCGACCTGATCGAGGAGGTCCTGCGCCTGTGGGGCATGGGCCGCGTGACGGCGACCATCCCGGCTGCCAAGAACCACATCGGCGGTCTGACGCGCGAGCAGAAGCTTACCCGCAAGGTCGGCGAGATCCTGCGCGCCTGTGGCCTCAACGAGACCACGACCTTTGGCTTTGCCGCCCCGGGCGACCTGGAGAAGATTGGCATGTCCACCGAGGGCCGCGGCTGCCCCGTGGTTCTTATGAACCCGCTGGTAGCCGAGCAGACCGAGATGCGCCGCTCGCTGCTGCCGGGCCTGCTGCAGTCCGTGGCCTACAACGAGGCGCACGGTACGCCCAACGTGCACCTGTACGAGGTCGGCAGCCTGTTCCACGGTCGCGAGAACGCCAGCCTGCCCAAGGAGACCAAGTCCGTGGCGGGTGTGCTCTCGGGCCAGTGGAGCGAGCAGTCTTGGAACATGAAGTACCGCAAGCTGCGTTTCTTCTTTGGCAAGGGCATCGTCGAGGAGCTGCTCGCCCAGCTGCGCATTGAGAAGGTTCGCTTCCGTCCCGTCGAGGGCGAGAGCTATGCCTTCCTGCAGCCGGGTCGTGCTGCCGAGGTGCTCTCGGGCGGTACCGTGCTGGGCTGGGTTGGCGAGATCCACCCCGAAGCGCGCGAGGCTATGGGCATTGACGAGGTCGTCGTCGCCTTTGAGCTCGACTTGGACAAGCTGATCAAGGGCGCCCGCAACCAGGAGAACTACCGTGAGTTCTCGCAGTACCCGGCCGTTGAGCACGACCTCGCTATCGTGGTCGACAACACTGTGACCTGCGAGGATCTTGAGCGTCGTATTACGAGTGCCGGCGGCAAGCTGCTCGAGGGCGTGCGCCTGTTCGATGTCTACCGCGATCCGGTCCGCATCGGAGCGGGCAAGAAGTCCATGGCCTTTGCGCTTACGTATCGCTCCGACGACCACACGCTTACCAGCGAAGAGGTCGAAAAGGCGCACCAGAAGATCGTTACCAAGGTGTGCAAGGGCGTAAACGGCGAGGTCCGCGGCTAGGTCCTGCGCCGGATATAGGCCAGTGTCGGCTGCCGCCGAGTCTTACGTGACTGCTGTTTTCGGTATAAGGCACCGTTGAGCCTTCATATATGACACGCGCATTACATAACGGCGTGCTGCTTTGTCGGCAGTGCGCCGTTTTGCTATGATAGCCCGCGGCGTGTTACGAATCTGACAATGCGTAACACTGACAAGGTGATTTAAGCGGCGTTGCAATTCTGTGCGCCGATAACCGGGAGGCGTATATGCACATTCCAGATAACTACCTGTCCCCGCAGACCGATGCCGTTATGGCGGTGGCGATGGTGCCCGTTTGGGTTCATTGCATCAAAAAGGTGCGCGCCACGCTCGATCGCGAGCACATGGCTTTCCTGGGCATCTGCGCCGCGTTCTCCTTCCTGCTCATGATGTTCAACGTGCCGCTACCTGGCGGCACCACGGGTCACGCCGTCGGCGGCGCGCTCATCGCGCTGCTGCTGGGCCCCGAGGCTGCTGCCATTGCGGTTTCGGTCGCGCTGGCACTGCAGGCGCTGCTGTTTGGCGACGGCGGCGTTCTGTCGTTTGGCGCCAACTGCTTTAACATGGCCTTTGTGCTGCCGTTTATCGCTGCTATCGTGTTCCGTGCGCTCAACAGCCGTCTGCACGACAAGAGCTGGGGCACCTCGATTTCTGCCATCGTGAGCGGTTGGGTCGGCCTGTGCCTGGCGGCCCTGTGCGCGGCAATCGAGTTTGGTATTCAGCCGATGCTCTTTACCAACGCTTCGGGCGCGCCGCTGTACTGCCCCTTCCCGCTGTCCGTGGCTATTCCGGCCATGTTGATCCCGCATATGTTGGTTGCCGGCGTGATCGAGGGCGTGGCGACGGCCGCCATCTACGGTTTCATTAAGAAGACGGCGCCGAGCATTATCGTCGGGCCCGAGGCCGTCGATGGCCAGCTTGCTGCCGAGGGCGCTGCTGCCAAGAAGACCTCGCTGGTCCCCACGCTCATCTTGGTTGCCGTGCTTGTCGTGGCCACGCCGCTGGGCCTGCTGGCCACGGGTGACGCTTGGGGTGAGTGGGACGCCGAGGGCGCCGCGACCGCCGTTCAGGAGGCTGGCGACGACAGCCTGCAGGCTTCGGTCGGCCTCGATACCCCGACCTTTGCCGATGTCCTGCCTACGGGCGATTACCTGCAGGCCTATTCCGAGGAGCAGGGTCTTGGCTTTGCCGGTCAGGCTGCCATGTATATCCTGTCCGGTGTGATTGGCGTGGCGGTGCTCACCATCGCGTTCCGTCTGATCTCGCTGACGGTTAAGGAAAACTGAGCGCATGCAGATGGTCGAGCTGCCCAGCTGGCTTGCGGCCGAGGAGCGATACGAGCCCGCGGGGGCTCGGCATCGTGTGATGCAAAAGAACGTCCTGCACCTGGCGAGCCTGCTTGAGCGGGTTCGCCTGGGTGGAGGCGCGCACGAGGGCGGGTCGATGGTCGACCGCGCCCTTTCTTGCGTTTCGGCTCCGGTGCGCCTGGTGGGGATGTTCGTCTGCGTCCTGTGCGTGTGCCTGACGCAGAGCCCGCTGTACCTGATGCTGATGGCGGCTATCGCGCTGGTGCTGGTCGCGGTGCGCCCCGCACGCGGGCTGCGGGCAACCTTTGTGCCGGCGCTTGGCGCTGCGGGGCTCGCAGCGGTTCTGGCGCTGCCTGCCCTGCTGCTGGGCGCTTCCGCTACGGGCGCCATGCTCAAAATTGCGCTCAAGACTTTCATTAATGTGTCGCTGGTGCTGGGTGTTTCGTGGACCCTCACGTGGAGCCGCATATCGGCGGCGCTCAAGATGCTACGTCTGCCCGACGAAGTTATCTTTACGTTTGATATGGCGCTCAAGCACATCGAGGTGCTGGGTCGCACGGCGCACAATCTGTGCGAATCGGTCATGCTGCGTAGCGTCGGTTCCGCGCCTGCGGGTTTTTCGCGCACCGACTCGCTGGCGGGTATCATGGGCATGACGTTTATCAAGGCGATGGAATGCAGCCGCGCGATGGACGAGGCCATGCTGTGCCGCGGCTTCGCCGGCGTGTATCCGGCGCCTGCACTGAGCGGCTTTGGCTGGCACGATGCGGTTTATGCGGCCGTTGTGGCGTTGCTCGCCGTGTTGTGCGCGGTGTTGTAGTGCGGACGGTCGAACCGTCGATGTGAGTAGGGAAGGGCAACGTTTTGGCAAACGATACGAATGACGCGATGGGTGCGAGCGGTGCTGCCGGCGTTGAGACCACGCCGCTCATCGAGTTTCGCGACGTGGCGTTTTCCTATGCGGGCCATACGGTGGTCGACGGCGTTTCGCTGCAGGTGAACCGTGGGGAGCTCGTTGCTCTGCTCGGTCCCAACGGCTGCGGCAAGACGACAATCATGCGTCTTATCAACGGCCTTGAGCTCGCGGATGCCGGCGCATACCTGTTTGACGGACGTGTGGTCGATGCGGCGTATCTGAAGGATTCTGCTGCTGCTCAAAAGTTCCACCAGCGCGTAGGCTTCGTATTCCAAAACGCCGATGCGCAGCTCTTTTGCGCTACGGTGGGCGAGGAAGTCGCGTTTGGCCCGGCTCAAATGGGGCTGCCGACAGACGAGCTCGAGCGCCGCGTCCGCGATGCCATGAAGCTGTTCCAGGTTGCCGATCTGGTCGATGCCTCGCCCTATCAGCTCTCGGGCGGGCAAAAGAAGCGCGTTGCGCTGGCTGCGGTGGTGTCGATGAACCCGGATATCCTGGTTCTCGACGAGCCTACCAATGGGCTCGACGAGGATTCATGCGACATCGTGGTTAACTTCTTGCTGGCTTACGTCGCGGCGGGCAAGACGGTCTTGATGAGCACACATCACCAGGATTTGGTGCGACGCCTGGGTGCCCGTGCAATCTATATCGATCGATATCACCATGTGGTCGAGGCGCCTTCGCCGTCGTATGGGACCGAAAGCGGTGCTACGGACTAGTTGCTGCGTAGAGCGTGCGTAGCCGCCCGCGCGGCTTTGCCGTGATGGTATAGTTATCCAGGTTTTTATGGGGGTGGCTATGCCAAGCTGGAACATTCATATCGCTCAGACGGAGCGTTTGCTGGAGCGCACCGGTGCGCTTGCCAATAGCGTGCGCGACCGCAATGCCTTTTTGTTTGGCTGCGTGGTTCCGGATATCTTCGTGGGCTATATGGTCCCTGGCATCGTCGATCCCATCCCGTACCGCATTACGCACTTTGCAAAGCCCGAGCCTATCCCTAAGCCGCGCGAGCACGAGTTCTGGGATACCTATGTGGCGCCGCTGCTCAAAGGGGCGCCTGTTGGTACGCCGGCTGCCGCGACCTCGATCGCCGAGGAGCGCGAGCGACTCAATCGGGTGCATTATCCCCAACGCTACAAGGACGCCGAGCCGGTTGCCGGTCCCGGCGCCTTTGAGTTCTCGCTTGCGTCCGAAGATGTGGCGCAGTCGCTACTCGATTTAACGCTGGGCGTCTGGTCGCATCTGGTGGCCGATACCGTATGGAATACGCGCGTGAATCAGTACCTGGAGGCGCACGGCGGCAAGCCGTGCGAGGAATTCCGCATTAAAAAGCAAGGCGATTTTGACTGGTTTGGCAAGACGCTCGGCATTGTTTCGATTCCGCGCGCGACCGATCGCCTGTATACTGCGGCGACGCGTTTTGGGCAGTATCCCATCCATAAGGAGTATGTGCTCAAGACCATCGGCGTTATGCACGAGATTGTACGCGAAAACCCCGGCGAGCCCGATCATCCGCCATATCGTCTGCTAACCGAGGAGTTTTTCGACGCAACGTTTACCGAGGTTATCGAGTTGACCGAGACGGGATTTGCGGCTCGCGCCGAATCGCCCGATGTGCCTGCACTACCCCTGATCACTAGCTGCTAGCCGGCCGGCTTGACAGTGAATAGTTCAACCCAATCGACCAACAGCTCCCGCCGAAGGGTATCTTCGGTGGTGCGTTCCTGATCGGTTTTTGGGATGTAGGGGAGCCCCGCCTTTTTATGGATGAGTTCGGCGATGTTGTTAAAGCTCTTCGTGTCTTTGATTTGCTCATAGGTTATCTGGATAACGTCATAGCCCATGCTGGTGAGGGCGGTGGTGCGCTCGGCATCGGAGAGACTTGCGGCTTCGCCATCGTGGGCGGAGCGGCCTTGGCATTCCAAGATGACGCCCATGCTGTCGGTGTTGCTCTCGATGAGGATATCGGCGTAGCAGCAGGTTTTGTCATACAGTGAGCGCGCGGCGTCGCTGAGCGGGATGCGCACGTTGTTTGCGATGTTGATGCCCATGCCGCCCTCGTTGCGGGGGAGCGAGACAAGCATGGAGGTCTGTACTTCGAAGGGTGAGGCGGTCTGCCCCGTCATGTGCTCGGCGGCCCAGCGCAGTTGTTTAACGCCGCGCAGGCCTGCGGCCTGCTTGGCGAACGCGGCGATATCCGCCGTGCTGAGGAGCGGTGGACGCTTCCATAGGTTGGTGTCCTTGCCGTTGACGTCGCTAACTCGCTCCCAGCCGCAGTTGGGTGGAATGAGCTTAAGCGAAATAGCTTCATCAAGTTGTTGTTGCGTTCGCTTGCAGGGCTTAAACACTGCAAAGGAGCCGCACATCTCGTAGCAAGCCATGAGTAACTGGTTGCGTGGGACCCGCGTGGCAAGGCTGAGCAGCGTGAACTCCGGTGAAGTGACATCAAATCCATGTTCAGTTTGCCTAAACGACCCCGGAGGTGGTTCCTGGGTCAGGAGGTGCGATTTAAACAGACTTCGCGATCCGGATTGTGCCCGAGTGAATACAAGCCTGTGAAGCGGTGCGTGAAGCAGGTCTTTTACAACTGCATGACTTCCGAGGCCGCAACATCTGCGATCCATATTGCCAAGGCTAATGGCGGGGTAAAGGCCTAATACCTGCGGCGGGATACGGTAATAGTAAAAAGCGGATTGACCGCATAGCGTCAGGTCCATGACGTCCTCCAGGTCGAAATGTGCTTTTGGACCGTGCGATGCCAGCGTCAATTCGGAAGTATGCGGCAAAATCTGAACCCTGTGAGCAGACCTGGCTTTTGAGGCTAGTTTATCAGGCATTTTGTTGCGAAAAAACGGGGTGTGCTCGGAGGTCTCAGAATTTGCCGCATACTTCCGAAAACCAGGTCGATCCGGCTTTTGCTAAAACGATTTAGCAGCGTCGGTTAAGGTGTGGGTTTGCCGCTGGGCGAACACTTTTAGCGCTTGGGACTTTATTTATTGGGCCTCGAAAGGTGGATTTCGCCCTTTTGGTAAAGAAATGAGTGCGTGTTTTGCCGTGCGCCGGCATTGACACAGAAAAAGGGCCCGGAAGGCGAAGCCTTCCGGGCCCTTTGCAATGCAAGTGTGCTTGCAAGTGCGTTTTAGCGCACCTGAGCGACGTAAGCGACGTTGGTCGAGGAGACCTTGTCCTCGAGCTGGACGCTCATGCGGGGATCGCCGGCGGTAGCGACGGTCAAATCGCCGGCCTCGACGTAGCCGAGCTCCTTAGCGGTCTCGATCGCCTTGACGATCGTGCCGTTGACGGTGCCCTGGGTAATCTCGGCCTGGTGCGGGATAACGCCCCAGTACATAATCATCTGCTGGACGGCCCACTCGTGGCGGGAGAACGCGCAGATCGGCATGTTGGGACGGAAGTGCGAGATCAGGCGAGCGGTACGACCGGTGGTCGTCGGCACGGTGATGCACTTGGCGCCAACGGTGGTAGCCATGTTCACAGCGGACATACCCACAACGTTGTTGACGACGCGGGTGCCATGAGCGTCGGCCGGAACCTCGAGCGGAGCGTGGGCCGGGAGGTACTTCTCGGTCTCGAGAGCAATGCTGGCCTGCATCTTAACGGCCTCGACCGGGTACTTACCGGCAGCGGACTCGCCGGACAGCATGACGGCGTCGGTGCCGTCGTAAATGGCGTTAGCAACGTCGGCAACCTCGGCGCGCGTCGGGCGCGGGTTCTGCTGCATGGAGTCGAGCATCTGCGTAGCGGTGATAACGGGCTTGTAGGCCGCGTTGCACTTGGCGATGATCTCCTTCTGGATGTGCGGAACGAGCTCGGGCTTGATCTCGATACCCAGGTCGCCACGGGCGACCATGATGCCGTCGGAAGCCTCGAGGATCTCGTCGAAGTTCTCGACGCCCAGGGCGCACTCGATCTTCGGGAAGATCGTCACGTGCTCGCCACCGTTCTCGCGGCAAAGCTTGCGGATGCCGCGGACGGACTCGCCGTCACGGATGAAGGAAGCGGCGATGTAGTCGATGTTCTCGGTCAGGCCAAAGAGGATGTCCTGACGATCGCGCTCGGTGATGGCGGGCAGCGAAATGTTGACGTTGGGCATGTTGACGCCCTTGCGCTCGCCAATCAGGCCGTCGTTCTTAACGACGCAGGTCATGTCCTGGCCGCTGACGGACTCGACCTCGAGGGCAACCAGGCCGTCATCGATCAGGATGAGGGAGCCCTTCTCGACCTCGGAGGGCAGAGCCAGGTAGTCGAGGGAGATGTGCTCAGCGGTGCCGTGGAAATCCTCGGACGTGGGCTGAGCGGTGACGACAATCTTGTCGCCGGTCTTGACGGCAACCTTCTTGCCATCGACCAGAAGGCCGGTGCGGACCTCGGGGCCCTTGGTGTCGAGCAGGATGCCGACGGGCAGACCGAGCTCCTTGGAAATACGACGGACGCGCTCGATGCGACCGTGGTGCTCGTCGTAGGATCCGTGCGAGAAGTTAAAACGGGCGACGTTCATGCCCGCCTTGATCATCTCGCGGATGGTCTCGTCGCTATCGCAGGCGGGACCCATGGTGCATACAATCTTGGTGCGCTTGTACATTCAGACCTCCATCTGACATCGTCTTGCGCTGATAGATAAACCATAAGAAATAAAACCGTGTTGATTATAACGAAATGCTGACCGAATACCCCATAAAATCGACCGTATGCCGAATTAGAAGTTCATTTTTTGCGAGAAAAACGGTATATGAAAAATCTTTACCAACCGCTCTAACCGCTGCTATCTGGGCGATATTTCAGTTTGACGATGTGCCGAAGAAAAAGCGTTTTATCAATGTTGAGCATCACATGGTCTGCACCGTTGCGGTGGGACCATATTTCCAGATGGATTGTTTTGGCTAGACGCGTCGCTTTGGGGTACCATAGCTCCACTATCAACTGCCGCTCAGCACGGCAGCCTTGATGAGCCCTTGCCCTTCTCCTGGGAATTATGATCGGGCATCAATCTGCTGAGTGGCCCGAATCCCAGGAGGGGACTCTATATGCAAAAGGAATACCTGTCCGCCGCGGCGGAGGTGCTCAGCGACCAAGGTGTCGATGAGAACCTCGGCCTGAGCAACGACGAGGCGTCGTCGCGCCTCGCCAAGACAGGCCCTAACAAGCTCGAGGAAGCTGAGAAGACGCCGCTGTGGAAGCGTTTCTTTGAACAGATGGCCGACCCCATGGTCATCATGCTGATCGTTGCCGCCGTCATCAGTGCGCTCACGGGCATGGTCAAGGGCGAGCCCGACTTTGCCGATGTTGCCATCATCATGTTCGTCGTTATCGTCAACTCGGTGCTGGGCGTGGTCCAGGAAGCCAAGAGCGAGGAGGCCCTCGAGGCCCTGCAGGAGATGAGTGCGGCGCAGTCCAAGGTGCTACGCGACGGCAAGCTCGTGCACCTGCCGAGCGCCGAGCTCGTGCCCGGCGACGTGATCATGCTCGAGGCGGGCGACTCCGTCCCGGCCGACTGCCGCGTGCTCGAGAGCGCCACGATGAAGATCGAAGAGGCCGCGCTCACCGGCGAGTCCGTGCCCGTCGAGAAGCATGCCAACGTGATCGAGCTCGCCGCCGGCACCGACGACGTGCCGCTCGGCGACCGTAAGAACATGTGCTATATGGGCTCCACCGTCGTGTACGGCCGTGGTCGCGCCGTCGTGGTCGGCACCGGCATGAACACCGAGATGGGCAAGATCGCCGGCGCCCTGGCCGAGGCCAAGGAAGAGCTCACGCCGCTGCAGGTGAAGCTCGCCGAGCTCAGCCGCATCCTCACCATCATGGTGATCGTCATCTGCGTCGTCATCTTTGGCGTTGACATCCTCCGCCACGGCGTGGGCAACGTCCTTACCGATCCGACTGCCCTGCTCGACACCTTTATGGTTGCCGTCTCGCTCGCCGTCGCCGCCATCCCCGAGGGCCTTGTTGCCGTCGTGACCATCGTCCTTTCGCTTGGCGTGACCAAGATGGCCAAGCGCCAGGCGATTATCCGCAAGCTCTCTGCTGTCGAGACCCTTGGCTGCACACAGACCATCTGCTCCGACAAGACCGGTACCCTCACCCAGAACAAGATGACCGTCGTCAAGCACGAGCTCGCTGCGCCCAAGGAGAAGTTCCTGGCCGGCATGGCGCTGTGCTCCGATGCTCAGTGGGACGAGGAGCTGGGCGAGGCCGTGGGCGAGCCGACCGAGTGCGCGCTCGTCAACGACGCCGGCAAGGCTGGCCTCACCGGCCTGACTGCCGAGCATCCGCGCGTGGGCGAGGCCCCGTTCGACTCGGGCCGCAAGATGATGTCCGTGATCGTCGAGACCTTGGATGGCGAGTACGAGCAGTATACCAAGGGCGCGCCCGACGTGGTGATCGGCCTGTGCACCCATATCTACGAGGGCGAAAAGGTCGTCCCGCTGACCGAGGAGCGTCGCGCCGAGCTCGTGGCCGCCAACAAGGCCATGGCCGACGAGGCTCTGCGCGTGCTGGCGCTGGCAAGCCGCACCTACACCGAGGTCCCGAGCGACTGCAGCCCCGCTGCGCTCGAGCACGACCTGGTCTTCTGCGGCCTGTCCGGCATGATCGACCCGGTCCGCCCCGAGGTCGCCGAAGCCATCCGCGAGGCCCACGACGCTGGCATTCGCACCGTCATGATCACGGGCGACCACATCGACACCGCCGTGGCCATCGCCAAGCAGCTGGGCATCGTCACCGATCGCAGCCATGCCATCACCGGTGCCGACCTCGATCGCATGAGCGACGAGGAACTCGACGCGCACATCGAGGACTACGGCGTGTACGCCCGCGTCCAGCCCGAGCACAAGACACGCATCGTCGAGGCTTGGAAGTCGCGCGACCAGATCGTGGCCATGACGGGCGACGGCGTCAACGACGCCCCGTCCATCAAGCGCGCCGACATCGGCGTTGGCATGGGCATCACCGGTACCGATGTCACCAAGAACGTCGCCGACATGGTGCTTGCCGACGACAATTTCGCCACCATCATCGGTGCCTGCGAAGAGGGCCGTCGCATCTACGACAACATCCGCAAGGTCATCCAGTTCCTGCTTTCGGCCAACCTTGCCGAGGTCTTCTCGGTGTTTATCGCCACGCTCATCGGCTTTACCATCTTCCAGCCGGTGCAGCTGCTGTGGGTGAACCTGGTTACCGACTGCTTCCCTGCGCTCGCGCTGGGCATGGAGGACGCCGAGGGCGACATCATGAAGCGCAAGCCGCGCAACGCCAAGGATGGTGTCTTTGCCGGACATATGGGTCTGGACTGCGTGGTCCAGGGCCTAATCATCACCGTGCTGGTGCTGGCGAGCTTCTTTGTGGGCGTGTACTTTGACATGGGCTACATCCACATCGCCGACATGATCGCCGGCAATGCCGACGAGGAAGGCGTGATGATGGCGTTCATCACGCTCAACATGGTCGAGATTTTCCACTGCTTCAATATGCGCAGCCGTCGTGCGTCGCTGTTCACCATGAAGAAGCAGAACAAGTGGCTGTGGGCTTCCGCCGCGCTGGCGCTGGTGCTGACGGTGATCGTAACCGTGCAGCCGACGCTTGCTGAGATGTTCTTTGGCCCCGTAACGCTTGAGCTCAAGGGCGTTGTCGCTGCCCTGGGCCTTGCCTTCCTGATTATTCCGCTGATGGAGATCTACAAGGCGATCATGCGCGCGGTCGAGAAAGAGTAGATTAACCTGTCCGGGTCCGCCCCACGCCCTTTCTCCCTCACTGGTCCTCGCGCTTCGCGCTGCGGGATCGTTCGGGAGAAAGGGCTTCCGGGGCGGGCCCTGCGCTATCCTTGCTGGCTTCTCTCCCGTGCGGATGAAAAGGGCTGAAGGAAAGACGGTGAGCGGTCGAGCAATTGCTCGACCGCTCTTTTTTGATTAAGGGATGTGCCCTTAGGAAACCCCTCCCGGCGGGCGGGCCCTGCGGTATCCTTGCTGGCTTTTCTCCCGTGCGGATGAAAAGGGCTGAGGGAAAGTATGTGAGCTGGTCGGGCTTTGCCCGGCCAGCTCTTTTTTAGAGCATTTGCTCGACCGACTCTTTTTGTGAACTGGATTGTATGGGGTTGAATCGGCGACGCGTTAGGAGAAGCCGGGAACGTCGCTGAAGGGGATTTGAGGCATAAAGAGAACGATGACGGCCATAATTCCCCAGTAGATTTGCAGAGGTAGCGGAGCCGATATCAGGGCATTAAAGAAGGACAAACCCTTTTTGCTTCCATATAGCTGGACCGAGCTGAGAAGAGCAATTCCAAAAGAGATGGCGCTCGGCCAGCATGCTTTGACAATGAGGCTAAGGAAATAGCATATTAATGTTATCGCTATGCACCCAATGCCCCAGAGCCACTTCTTGTTGAGGAAATACTGGATGCCCCATACACCAATTACGGGGGCAATGATGACTGCCAACATAGCCGTATCCTAACTATTTATACAACGAATGTATTCTCCGGAGTTGGGGGGATAGACGCTGCAAGGTAGACGGTACGCGTTGCCTGCGGGTACGGGGTGTCCAAGGAGTTGCTTTGCTGCATACTCAGGCCAAGTACCTCCGGTTTTGCTTATGATCTTCTTAATCAGTCCGTCGATTACAAGCCCCGTTACATAGCCGATGAGTTCTTTTCCAATAAAAATGGCAATTTTGACGATCCATTCTTTAGCGCCGCGTGTGGCAGTTGCTAAATCATCCAAAGACAGGGTCTGGAATCGATCGATAATTTGGACATCTCCGTTTTCATCTAGTGCGTATGTCGTCCATCCTGTGCCGGACTCATTGACAGCTTCAATGTACTCTTCGGCAGAAGGGAACTCTACTTCAAGAGGTTGCGCCTTAGATTGCTTTGGTGAAATGGCAATTGAGCAAAGCGCAACTGCGCTTGCGATGAATGACTTACGGCTTACGGGAACGTTGCGTAGCATGTGTATCCTCCTGACATTTAGCTTGACATTGCTGTGTTGTTCAGATTCAGCCTCCAATCCGTGAAACGCATTTCAAACGAATCAAGCGTGGAAAGGTCGAACTCGGACGCTATCTTTCCTTCAGAGATGGCAAAAATTGAAGGATAAAACTCGAATGACGGCAGAAGCGCCTTAAGTGTTTCCCTATCAACTTCCTTTTGGCTCTTAGGGACAACGAGGATCTCGATGTCGTTCTTGAGACTCGGCGAAAGCGAGCGCTCTGCCGCACGGAGTTCTTCACAGGCCGGGCAGCCCTCCAGCTCAATTTGCACGATAAAAGATTCGCCTTTGCTTAATTTCGATCGAAATTCGGGCAATGAGATATTGATTGGATCGGAATTGGTTCGTACTGACGAGAAGAGGGCGAAAAGGGACAGCGAAAAGATAAGGATAAGGACGGTTTGCTTTCTCATGGGTCCTCCAAACTCTATAAAGTCAAATTAATTTATATAAAACATTAAATAAAGATTCTTTAAAATGAACGGTATCGATTTGCCGGTAAATGGTTTTGAGCGAGAGCGGTTGGATTGAAAAGTACAATGAACGCAGGGAAATAAGGAAAAAAGGAGGAGAAATGAAAGATCGCGATATACATCTGCGGTTGACGACGAGTTTTCTGACAATCTTCTGTATCGCCCTGGCGGTTCAAGCGCTATGTTGCGTGGTGTTGTTCGTTCATCTTGCGAACCTGTTGCTCATCGAGGGTATCTCTGCGGTGAGCGGCGGATTTCTGCTCTTGTTTATGGTTAGCACGCTTTGCGACGCTGCAACGTTTCTTCTGTTTACGATTCTGACGGCGAAAGTCAGGCATGAGGGTCGTCCTTTTGGTAAGTGGCAGACCAGGATTTTGGTCGCGGCTGGCCTCCTGATGTCGGTAAAAGCCGTCATCAGCATCATATGGCCGACGATTCAATTGCCATACAGCAATGTTCTTGGAACGGCTGAGCCCGTGTTTCCCGAGTTTGATTTTCAATCGCTTTCTTACGGACTCGTTTTCTTTGCGTTGGCGGGGGTCTTTGAATACGGTAGGGTATTGCAGGAAGATGCAGACGAGATTCTCTAGGGGGTGGCACGGTGCCGATTGTTATGCGTCTTGACCGCGTGATGGCGGACCGTAAAATCTCGTCGCAGGAACTTGCCGAAATCATTGGAATATCGCCTGTTAATCTGTCTCGAATTAAAACGGGAAGACTCAAGGGGATCCGCTTTTCTACACTTCAAGCAATGTGCGAGGCGCTTCATTGCAAGCCCGGCGACATCATCGATTGGATGGATGATGACGAGTACGCCGCAGCATTTGGTAAGTCGGACGGAACAATGCGTTAAAATACCTGCTCAGTTGTGTGGTTTTGTGCTGGGAGGCGCTTGTGGGCAAGGCTAGGGCTAAGGCGAAGAAAAAGACGACGGGGGCGCGGGCTAAACGCGATCGTCGTCGGAAGCTCGCGACCGAGGCTCCCGCACCTGCTGAGGAGCTGCTGGCAAGCGTGCCGGGACTCGACGCGCTGCAGGACGTTCCGGCGTTCGATGACCTGCCGGCCGATGAAGCTCAGCAGGCTGCCTTTGATGATTTCTGCGCACATGCCGAGGAGCCCGAGCAGATGCAGCTTGGCGCCGTGGTGCGCTTGGATCGCGGGTTTCCACTGGTGGCGACTGCCGATGACACGTTTCGTGCCGAGCATGCTGTGGGGTTTGCCAAGTCACGCGGCGAGGACGAGGTCCTGCTGCCTGCCGTGGGCGATCGTGTGGCGGTGCGCCGCGCTCCCGGGCACGATATGGGCGTGATTGAGTGCGTGCTGCCGCGCCGTACGAGCTTTGAGCGTTGGCGCGGCCGAGCCCGCGGAGAGCGCCAGGTGCTCTGCTCCAACGTGGATAGCGTGCTAATCGTGCAGGCGCTCGGTGCCGGCGAGGTTCTGCTCGACCGCGTGGTGCGTTCGCTGGTATTGGCGCTCGACTGCGATGCCGAGCCGGTGGTGGTACTCACCAAAGCTGACCGCTGCGATGCCGAGGAGCTCGAGCGCGATCTGGACCGCGTGCGCCGCCTGGTGGGTCCGGACGTGCGCGTGATCGTGACGTCCTCTGCCGAGGGCCGCGGCCTGGACGAGGTCCGTGCCTGCGTGCCTGCCGGGAGCTGCGCCATGATTCTGGGCGAGTCGGGTGCCGGCAAGTCGACGCTGCTCAATGCGCTGCTGGGCCACGATACGTTGGCGACCGGCGGTGTGCGCGAACGCGACGACCAGGGCCGTCACACTACCGTCGCGCGCGTGATGGTAGCGCTGCCGGGCGACGCCGGCGTGATCGCCGATGCCCCGGGCCTGCGCAGCTTACCGCTCGTGGGTCACGAGCGGGGTCTGGCGCGCGCCTTCCCCGAGATTGTCGAGGCATCGCGCGCGTGCCGGTTTGGCGATTGCACGCATACCCATGAGCCGGGTTGCGCCGTTCGCGAGGCCGAGGACGCCGGGCAGATCGACAGTCTGCGTTTGGAAACGTTCCAAAACCTGGCGTCATCCATGCGCGTGAGTGCTCAAATGCTCGATCCCGATGTCCATCTGTAATTGATTTTTCCTATGACTGCCGTCTCCCAACTGTTCGGGAGACGGCTTTTTTGCTGTGGAAAAGCCTCGAAACATGCAGTTTGCTGACGTGCTGACCAAAACCTTGCCACGAGCTTGACGGGCTGGTCAGTTTTTGGTCAGCGATTGGTTTGACATCGAAAACCAAGATCGCGATTGCGCCGCTTTGCACTCTGACCGCCCAGACAATGGTGGTACGGGCATTCGCCCGGCACTGCCATGAGAGGAGCGGCCGTGAACAAGAGCAAGCGCATCGCCATCAGTCTGGTCGCGGGCGTGCTCGCTGCTCTGCTTTGCATGGTTTACGGCTCGTCGATCCGCTCGCAAGCCGAACAGGTCCAGGCTGAGACCTTGGCCAAGTACGGTGGCGATCGCGTCGAGGTATGCGTCGCGGCGCGCGATATCGATGTGGGCGAGACCCTCGATGAGACCAATGTCATAACCCAGGAATGGCTGACGAGTCTGCTGCCGCGTGACGCGGCGACCGAGCTGCGCCAGGTGCGCGGCGACGTGACGACTTCGCGTATTCCCAAAAACGCCGTGATCTGCAATGTCTACACCAAGGCCGAGAATCACAAGCTCGAGGTGCCTAAGGGCAAGGTTGCCGTTTCGGTGGCGGTCGATGCCGAGCACTCGGTCGGCGGTGCTACGGGCGTGGGCAGCTACGTGGATGTGTATGTGCAAAAAGACGGCGTAACCGATCGACTGTGCGGCGCGCACGTGATCGATACCAGTGAGGATTCCGGTGCCACGCGCGAGGGCAAGATCGAATGGGTGACGCTGGCGGCTGACCCCGAAGACGTCAAGGAACTGTTGGGTGCCTCGGGCAAGGGAACGGTCAGCTTGACGATTCCCGCCACGGCGCGCGGTAAAAAGAGCGGAGGCGACGAGTGATGAAGGCGATCTGGCTTGCGTGCTGCGCGTGCGGCGATTACGGGCTGTTGCAGCGGGAAGTCGAGGGTCGTGATGCGGGCGCACAGGTGCTTCGCGTGGGTGATCTGGACGGGCTGGTTTCCATGGCGCGGGCGTTTCCGTCGCGCCGCGGGGCTGCCATCATCGCGGCGTCTCTGTTTGATGCCGAAGATGTGCGCAAGACTGTTGCGCGCCTGACGGCCGAAGGCCGCGTGAGTCGCGTGGTCGTGTTGATAGAAGCGCTCGATCCGTCGGATATCGAGGGGTTGTTTCGCGCGGGGGCGACCGAGGTCATCGCTGCGCACAGTATATGCGGCAACGGGCGCGCGGGCGAGGGAGCGGTTGATTCCGATCGGCGCATGACGATTGAGCCCGATGCTTTTGTCGATAGGGAACCCGGGGCGCCTCGCGCTACAAGAGGCCCGCGTGTTGATGATTATGGAAAAGCGGAAGCCGAGCATGGTCGGCGCCCCCGGAACCCCCTTGTATGCGATGACGCTGGAGGGCCGGCGCAGCATGCTGGCGACTCCCCGGCTGTAGATATGGGATACGTGCACGGCGTGCATCTGGTGGATGAGCTCGACGAAGTTGAGGGCTTTGCCGGGTGCGGCGAGTTGTCGCTGATGCAGCATGAGCAGATTGCGCAGAACGAGCTTGCTTCGCAGACCGAACAAGCTGCCATGCCGGCTTGGACGCAGCGTGTGGTTGCGGCGGAGGAGACGGGGACGCTGGCACCGACGCCCGCACCGCCGCCTCCGATGCCGCCGGCAGACGCTGCCGCTCCGCAGCGTCGAGCTCCGGTCATCTGCGCCATTTCGGGTTCGGGCGGTTGCGGCAAGTCGACGATCGTTGCCACCATGGCACACACATCGTCGCTGTTGGGCTTGCGTGCCGCCGTGCTCGACCTGGACCTGATGTTTGGAAACCTTTACGACTTGTTAGGTGTCGATGCTCCGCGCGATATGGCGGCGCTTATCGAGCCATCGGCGGCGGGCGCGCTCACCGAGCCGGATATCGTAGCCACATCGATGCGCGTGGCGCCGGGCGTTACGCTCTGGGGTCCCGTCGCGGCGCCCGAGCAAGCCGAGCTCATGGCACGTCCGGTGGAGCTACTGCTTGATGTCCTGCGTCGCGAATCCGACGTGGTCTTTATCGATACCTCGGTCTTTTGGGGCGACGCCGTGGCGGCTGCGGTGGCGGCGAGCGACCGTTGCCTGGTCGTTGGCGATGCTGCGGTGTCGTCCGCGACATCGGCGTCGCGCGTCATCGAACTGGCAAGTCGAGTAGGTGTGCCGCGCACGCGCATGAGCGCCGTGTTCAACCGGTTCGGTGCGCGCGGGGCAGACGAGGACGTCGCCATGCGCTTTGAGATTGCCTGTGCGTTGAGCTCCAAGATTCGTATCGCCGATGGCGGGCAGGATCTCGCCGCGCTCATGGCGTTTGGGCGCGCTGACGAGGCGGTGGGGCAGACCAGTGCTTTTGCGACTAGCATGCGCGAGGCCACGCGCGAGATGCTCGTGGAACTGGGGTGCGCCGTCGGCCCTTGGGGCGATATGGTCGCCGACCGTGCAACGCGTACCGAACGCCCGCGTATCCGCCTTCCCTGGTTGCGCGAGGGTGATCAGCGATGAGCCTGCAAACGAGGATTAAGGCTGCCGGCGCTGCAGCGGCGGCAGCGCCTGTAGATGCGGGGCGTCGCCGCGCGGTGAAACGACGCACCAAGCGCGCCGTGATGGACCGCATGGGTTACGACGAAGTGGCGCGTATCAGCGCCTATATCGACCCGGCACTTGCCCGCTCGGAATTGCGTCCTGCGGTGGAGGCGGCGCTCAATGTTGAGGAGCCGACCGATCTCGCGACGCCCGAGCGCGAAACCATCATCGACGAGATTTTGGATGACGTGGTGGGCTTGGGGCCGTTGCAGCCGCTCATCGAGGACGACACCGTTACCGAGATCATGATCAACGGCTGCCGCTCGGCTTTCTTTGAACGCGGCGGCGTCTTGTACCCCATCGAGCATGCGTTTGAGGATGATGAACAGATCCGTGTGCTTATCGACCGCATCATCTCGCCACTTGGCCGCCGTATCGACGAGCGCAGCCCCATCGTCAACGCCCGCCTCAAAACGGGCTATCGCGTCAACGCGGTGATTCCGCCTGTGGCGATTGACGGACCGATTCTCACCATCCGAAAGTTCTCGGACCGTATCTGCTCGCTGGACGAGCTTGTGGGGCTGGGGTCGCTGCCGCTTTGGTATGCGCAGCTGCTGTCGTGCGCGGTGTCGCTGCGACAGGACCTGGCGGTTGCGGGAGGCACGGGATCTGGTAAGACCACCCTGCTCAACGCGTTGTCATGTGAGATTTCCACCGGCGAGCGCATCGTGACGATCGAGGACTCTGCCGAGCTCAAGTTTGCGCATCATCCGCACGTGGTGCGCCTAGAGGCGCGCGAGGCTTCAATTGAGGGTGAAGGCGCGGTGACGATCCGCGACCTGGTAACTAATGCCCTGCGCATGCGCCCCGACCGCATCGTGGTGGGCGAGGTGCGCGGTGCCGAGTGCTGCGACATGTTGCAGGCCATGAACACGGGCCACGACGGGTCGCTCACCACACTTCATGCGGGTTCAGAACAGGAGACCGTGGTGCGTCTGACGTTGCTTGCACGTTATGGCATCGACCTGCCGAGTGAGCTCATCGAGGAGCAGATTGCCATGGCGCTCGACGGTATCGTGATGTCCGAGCGCCACGCCGATGGCAGGCGCTTCGTCTCCTCGTATTCGGGGGTGCGACGCGCCGCATCGGGCGGCGTAGAGCTCGAGCGCTATGTGACGTTCGATGCCGCCGAGCGCACCTGGACGCTTGACCGCGAGCCGCCGTTTATCGCAGAAGGCCTGCGGTCGGGGACGCTCACACAAGAGGAGGTGGACGAATGGAGATCACTGTGCCCTTCGTCGTAGGGGGCTTGGCAGGGCTTTCTGTCGCGACGGCGTGCGGGGCGGAACCTCGTGTGCCGCAGGTATCGCCGGCGGAGCTGGCGCGTCAGGCGCTCGAGACGGTGGCAGAGAAGCTGCCGCGTGAGCTGGTGGAAAACGATCTGCTGAAAAAGATCGCCCGTTCGTGGGCATCGCTGGCTCCGGCGCATCGCCTTGGCCTCGTGATCGAAGATGCTTCGGGGCGTTTGGCGTTTCTGCTGCTATCGAGCGGTGTCTGCTGCGTTTTACTAACGATAGTGTCGTTATCGCCCCTCGGATTTGCCTTGGGACTTGTTGCTCCGTTTGCCGTTGGCGCCGCCCGGGATGGCTTTGAGAGCCGGCGTGAGCAACACGATGCAGAAGAGGCCATGCCCGAGGCGTTTACCGCGCTTTCCATGTCGCTTGCCTCGGGGCACTCTCTTGCCCAGGGCATGCGCTTTGTGGGCGCTCATGCGCAAGAGCCGGTGCATACCGAGTTTTTGCGGGTGGCGGCGGCGATCGATTGCGGCATCTCGGCGACCGACGCGCTCGATGACTTGCTCGTGCGCATCGACGCTCCCGGCCTTTCGCTTGTGACCTTGGCGCTTAAGGTGTCTCAGCGCACCGGTGCTCCGCTTGCCGACTTACTGTCCGAGGCGTCGAGCATGGTGGGGGAGCGCATTGAGCTCAAGCGCCGCCTGGATGTTAAGACGTCGCAGGCTCGCATGTCGGCGCATATGGTCGCGGCGATGCCGGCGGGCATGTGCGCGGTGTTGGCGCTGCTTTCGGCAGATTTTCGTCGCGGTCTTGCGATGCCTGCCGGCGCGGGCGCTGTGGTGCTGGGTCTTGCCCTCAACGCCGTTGCCCTGGTGGTTATTCGGCGCATTATGCGGGTGGAGCTATGAGCGCCCCGGTTGCAGTTGCGGCTTGCCTATGCGCCCTGAGTGTATTTGTCGCGACGGGTTTGGATCGGGCGGATGCACGCAAGATCGCAGGGGCCTGCAAGCGCGAGGCGGTGCTGGTCGCTGCCGCGGGTCGCTCGGTGGTCGATGCTCTGACCGCGCGAGTGAAGGGCGCGGTTGGAGCGGGCAGCCCGGCGCGAGTGTCGCTCGGCGAAGTGTCCGAGATGATCGATGTTGTGCGCTTGGGTCTTTCGGCCGGTCTTTCGTTTGATGCGGCGCTTGAGATTTTCTGTGCCAACCGCCGGTCAGTGCTGGCTCTTCGACTTGAGCGGGCCTGCATGGCGTGGCAGGTGGGCGTGGGCACGCGTGAGGACGAGTTGTTGGCCGCCGCGCGCGACCTGGACGTGCGAGCGCTTGAGACCTTTGCCATCACGGTGGGGCAGGCGCTCGCCCTGGGTGCCCCACTTGCCGAGACGCTGGCCGCTCAAAGTCGCGAGATCCGTGCGGCTCATCGCGCCGCGGTCGAGCGTGAGATCGAGCGTGCGCCCGTCAAGCTGCTGATTCCCACCGGCACGCTCATCTTGCCGGCGTTGCTTCTGTCCATATTGGGCCCGCTGCTGGGAGCAGGCGGGATGATGTAGGGAGGAATACATGAACACGATGGTCGAAGTTGCTGACAAGGCTTGGAACTGGGCTTTTTGCCGGGCGATCCGCGCTCGCCAGCATGCCAAGGAGCTGTTGCGGGAGGAGAGCGCGCAGGGTACCACCGAGTACGCCATTTTGGTGGGCGTGCTTGTGGTGATCGCGATTATTGCCATCGTTGCATTTAAAGGCAAGGTCCAAGATCTATGGAACGCTATCAGCGAGGGCATCAACAGCCTGTAGAGGGCGAGCGCCCCATCGGGGTGCTGCTGGTGTTTGCTTGCCTGACCGTGGCGATAGTGGCGGTGCTTTGGGGGCTTAATGCCGCGCGGCAGCAGCGTCCTGGGGCCGCCTTCGATTCGGGCTCAGATTCGGCGGTGGCGTCTCAAAAAGATGAGATGCGAGATGCGGACGATTCGGATGTCGCTGTCACGGCGCAAACCTTTCTGCGGACGCTCGACAAGCGGTCTGGCACTGCGACGGATTCGCCTGAGGACAATGCGATTGCGGTCCGGCTTGCATGGTCCGAGGACCGACCGATGACCGAGACAGCGGCGGATATGTTACGCGCCTACCGCGAGGTGCCAACGGCCCAGCTCGCCCTGAGCGGCTATCTCGATATTAAGGGCAACGTATGGGGCGCCATCGTGCGCGATGGGCGCGGCTGGGTCGATATGGTGACGGTTGCCGCGGATGCTGGCGATGCTTCGTGTCGTCTGCGCGCCGTGCGTCTGGTCCCGCAAACAATAAGCTCAAAGGAGGGATCGTGAAATGCATGGCGTTCTGCGTGAAGAGGTTGCCCAAGCGACTGTGGAATACGCCATCGTCACGGTGGCGCTGTTATCGATCGTGCTGGCGATTGCGGGACTTTGGCGTGCTGGCACCGATGGGCGCTTGGCGGCGCTGGTCGAGCGGGCGGCATCCCATGGCGTTGCCTCGATGTCGGTTATCGACGCCGCTGCGGGCGCTAAGGACATCGCGTTGTATTGATATCGCGTGCGAGGACCGGGCGCAGTCTACGGTCGAGGCCGCTTTTTTGCTGCCGACGTTTCTGACGCTCATCCTTCTCGCACTGCAACCGGTGTGCCTGCTCTATACGCGCGCGGTCATGGAGTCTGCCGCCGCCGAGACCGCGCGGCTCATGACCACGACGACGGCGGAGGACGACGATCTTAAGGAGTTCACCCGCCGCCGGCTTGCCGCAGTGCCCAACGTTTCGATCTTTCATGCCGGCGGGCCGCTGTCGTGGGATATCGAGCTTGGCCGGGCCGGTGCGGGTGGCGTCTCGTCCGTGTCCGTTTCCGGCGAGGTCAAGCCGTTGCCTGTGATCGGTGCGTTTGCACAGGCTATGGGTGGTACCGCCGAGGGCGGCTACGTTGAGCTCAAAGTCGATGTCTCGTATCAATCGCGTCCCGAATGGCTGGAGGGAGATTATGATTCGTGGATTGCTGCATGGGATTAGGCGCTGCCTGTTGCGGGTGACGCAAGGGTTTGCGGCCCGCCGTCGACCAGGCGCTCTCCGCAAGCGAGGCGGCTTTATGGGTCGAGCCGGTGTCGATCTGTTTATCGAAGACGGCGCCTATACCACGCTTTCTTCTGCCGTGGTCATCCTAGTGGTGCTCACATTGTTGTTTTCGTCGACCGCGGCGATATGGAGCATGTCGCGTGCCGGGGATACCCAGGTGGCGGCTGATAGCGGCGCGCTGGCGGGTGCCAACGTAGTGTCGTCCTATCACACGGCTGCCACGGTGGTTGATGCGAGCATCTTGAGTCTGGGGCTGGCGGGGTTTGCCACGATCGGGACGGGCCTGGTCGCCATCCTCATCCCGGGTGCCGAGCCGGTTGCCGGCAATATGGTCGACACCGGGATTGAGATCATTAAAACGCGCAACAAGTTTGCCAAAAGCGCATCGGAAGGCTTACAGAAAATCGAGACGGCTCTGCCGTATCTGATCGCCGCGCGTGCCACGCAGGCGGTGTCGGCGCAGGATACCGATAGTGTGACCTATACCGGTACGGCGCTTGCCGTGCCCAGGACATCCGAGTCTGACTTCGCTGCGCTCGAGGGGTCCGAGATCTCGACCGATGCCATTAAAGACACATCAGATGATTTAGAGTGTGCGGCCGAGGAGCTGCGGAAGGCTTCTGAGGACACGGCGAAGGCTAAAGAGCGTGCTTGGCTGGCGGATTGTGGTGGGTCTGACAAGGGCTCGGTCGGCAGCTGTTCTTGCATGTGGGAGCGTGCGAAAAGCCTAACGGATCTCTCCGGTGTTCAAAATCCGCATTACTCATCGAGCGTTACGTGGGAGCCCCAAGTTGCCCTTGATCGCGCGAAGGACTACTACCATTGGCGTCTGACAAATGAGAAGCCCCACGGCTCGAGTGTCGAGATGAAGGCAGAGTCTGCGGCGCGTAAGGCGTTTTATACCTATGCGAGCGCGGAGGTCGATCGGGCGCATATAACCGAGAACGGAGACAGGGTTTCCTCCTATATTCCGCTGCTGCCGCGCAACTCTGATGAGGTTCGGGCGACGGAACTCTATACCGATGCGGTGTGGCCGACTAGCG
>CAUCKA010000010.1 GCA_958443265.1 uncultured Collinsella sp.
ATTGCTCGGCCATAGATGGCGTAATCGAGGCTAAGGGAGGGCATCATGCGCAAGGGAAACGAGAGCTGGTTCTGGCACGCGAACGACATGGTGGTGGCGGGCGACATGAACCCCGTGGTCCGCGTCCTGTGGGCCGCGCTCATCGTAGGCATCGGCGTCGCGACGATGGCCACGCTCTGGATCGTCACGAGGTAGCGCGCCACTAACGGATGACGAGGCACGCGGCGCATGCCACGCTGGCGGAACCCTAGCCTCGCTGCTGGACAATCTGTTCGATGAGCTTCGCGACGGAGTCCTCGGCTGCGTTCCCGATCAGGTGATGGGCCGCGGCCTTCGCCTCTGGCATCGCGCCCGCGACTGCGTAGGAGTTCGGCACCTTATCGAGGAGCGTCACGTCGTTTTCCGAGTCTCCGATAAAAGCGACCTCGTCCAGCGTGACCCCAAGGCTGCCGAGAAGCGCGTCGAGTCCGTTTACCTTGCTCCAGCCAGCCGGAACAACATCGAGGAAGAATGGGACGGGCGAGGGGAAATCAAGTTCTGGGCAGGCTTCCTTGCATCGACTCCGAACGACTTCCGTCGGGGCGGAGCTGACATTGACGAAGATGCCGGCGGTTATGACGTCACGGTTCGTGGGCACGTCTCCGAGCGCCATGTCTCTTCCGGAGTCCTTAACGACTTCCAAGGCGAATTCGTCGCCAGGCTCGACGGCGCAGAGGAACTGCTCGCAGCGCTTGCCTGTCTCATCGACATCGGCGACTAGCCAGAGTGACGTCCCCGCGTAGGGGCGTACAGCGCTATCGAGCTTGACGAGGGCCTCCGTCGAGAGCGTCTTTTTGAACACGAGTTCGCCGCTGGAGAAGACCTTCTTTCCGTTGGCCATGATGCCGGTCGAGAAACAGCGCGCGTCGCCGTCAAAGGCATCGGCCAGGTCGGCGTAGTCGCGCCCACTTGCGGGGCCGAACGCGATTCCCGCATCGAGCGCCGAAAGAATCGCGCTGTGCGTGCGCTCCGATACGACCCTTGAGCCAAACGGCAACAGGGTCCCATCCATGTCTGCGAGGATGAGCTTTATCAAGGGGTCCTCCCGTTTCGGTCTGGGCATCGGTGCGCCGGCGTGCGTCGTCCTAGCTGTATTGCTTGTCTCCCATGAGATTCTTCGAGATGATCCTGTTAAACTCTACCGGGTCATCCCAGCAAGAGGTCAGGAAGAGGAACAGCAGCTCGATGACGAAGTTGATCGAGCTGTGCGAGAAGGCGATCTCGGTTCCGGTGATGGCCTGATCTCGCGAGATGGCTCGGATGATATGCGTGGCACGCTTCGCGAGCGGCGTATCCGGGTTGTCTGTGATCATGATGATGGGGGTGTTCGAATCCTCGGCAGAGTCGAATATGTTGACGAGGCGCTTCGAGTATCCGGACGTCGAAATGACGAGCAGAACGTCATTCTCCTTGAGGCTGGTTGCGACGGAGACCATGGCTTCGGTGGTACTGGGGCAAAACGCTCTGACTCCAACCTGCGAGAGCTTGAACGCCGCGTTTACGCCCATGTTAATCGAGTTGCCGACGCCCGCGATCAGGACGAGGTTGGCGTTGTGGAGCAGATTGACGACTGCCGAAAAGTCATCGGAGTCAATGAGCGAGGCGGTTTGGGAGAGCTCCTTGACCTTGTGAGACAGGACGTACTTGATGGAGCCCTCGACGTCGTCCAGAGTAATCCTGCCGTCCGTGGCCTTTTCTTCGCCGGATGCCCTGCTGATGGATATGCCGAGCGCCAGACGCATGTCCGAATAGGTTCGGTAGTCAAGCGTCCTTGCGAATCTCGAAACAGACGCCGGTGACGTACCGGTTTCTGCGGCGAGTTCGCGGACGGTCATCGTTGCGACATCCGACGGGTGGTCGAGCACATACGTTGCGATTGCCTTCTCCGAGGGGGATAGGCTGCTCATGACCGCGCAGATGTGGCTGAGCACATCCCCTGTCTTATCCATGGTTACTCCTTGGTCCTAGCTTGCTTTGTATCTTAGGTCAAGAGAGGTGAAAATTAAGCAAAATGTTTCATCAGCGGTGAAATAGCGTTTCACCGCTGATTTCCTACCGTTCGCGGTAAATCGGTACTTCCTCGGCGCAATCTCAGCTTGAGCTGCTATCTTATGAGTCGTGAAACAACGGCACGAAAACTATGAAACAACAGAACATTGTTTCAACGCCTCGCAACTCCGTTTCACGCTAGATGGTGAATCACTTCGAAGCCCAGACAGGCACCCGGCGAGCAAGAAGGGAGAAGCACGATGCACAACGCCAAGACAAACGCAAGCATGACTTCGCTGTTCTTCGCGAACGTACTCTACTGGGTCTGCGCGGGCGTGTACTCGCCGTTTCTCTCCGCTCACTACACGAGCCTCGGCCTCAGCGCGGCCCAGACCGGCATCCTCCTCGCGGCGACCCCGGTGTGTGCGCTCGCCATCCAGCCGCTCTGGTCGACGATCGCCGACAAGCTCGGGCGCCGCCGCGCGGTCATCGTGGCCCTCTGCCTTGCGGCGGCGGTACTCGCTCCGCTGTATTACCTGGCGTCGACGTTCGTCCCGGTCCTTCTCGTAACCTTTGCATTCTCGGCGTTTTTCTCGGGGCTCCTGCCCCTGAGCGACTCCCTCGTCATCGAGCTCGCGGATCGCTCTGGCCTGGACTTTTCTCGCATTCGCATGGGTGGCACCATCGGCTACGCCATCGTCGTCCTGATCGTCGGCTGGCTGCTTGACGTGGCTCCTCAAATCCAGTTCGCGGTGGTCTCCGCCGCGCTGGTGGCCTTCGCGGCTCACATGTGGCGCCTCCCCGAGGCGGGAGTTCGCGCCAATGCTGCGGACGATCCCAAGGTCTCCCACGGAAAGGGCCTCCTCTCGCTGTTCACCAGCAATGAGATCGCCTTCGTTTTGGTCTTCGCCTTCATCAGTTCGGCCGCGATTGGCTTCATCGGGGCGTTCTTGGGCCGCTACGCGGTCGAGCTTGGCGAGGGTCAGAACCTCGTGGGCGTCCTGAGTGCGGTCTCCGCTGCGAGCGAGATCCCCATCCTGCTCGTTTCCTCCAAGCTGGTCAGGCGCTTCGGCGAGATGAACCTCCTGATCTTTTCCTGCTTCATGGCGGCGCTCAGGCTCGTGCTTGTGGGCACCGGCATCGTCCCGGTCATGGTCTGCGGCCAGCTGCTGCAGAGCGTGAGTTACATGACCGTCTACTACTCCTGCGTTACCTACATTGCCAACCACACTTACGAGGATTGTCGCGCTCGAGGTCAGAGCGCCTTCGCGATGGTCCAGAGCGGTCTGTCCGTCGTGGTTGCGAACCTGTTTGGCGGTTGGGCGTGCGATGCGCTCGGCACGCACGCGGGTTTCCTGGCCTTCGCCCTCGCTTCAACGATTGCTGCAGTCGCTGCTCTTGTGGCGTACGTGCTATGGCGTCGAAGCGCGGCGCCGCAGCCTGAGGGTCAGGCGGCCGCATAGGCTCCACCGCGCCTCGCAAGCGCCTGCCTGCCTCGCGCTTCGCTTCGTGTTCAACCAGCTGACGAGCTGAGAACTGTCCGATCCAATGATTATTCAGGTGAAAGGAAGACAAAGATGTCACTCATCAAGGTCAACGAGCTTCTTCAACATGCGACCGAGCACCACTATGGCGTGCCCGCGATTAACGTCATCAATACGGAGACCATCCGTTATGCGATCCAGGCCGCCGAGGATGAGCACATGCCCATCATCATCCAGTACTGGCCTGGCTTCGAGGACCACTGCGCCCTCGACATCATCGCCTTCGCCGCCCGCTATTACGCCGAGCGCGCGAGCGTGCCCGTCGCCGTCCACCAGGATCACTCCGCTGGTTACGAGATCGCCGTCAAGGGCGTCAAGGCCGGCTTCCCATCCGTCATGGTCGACGGCTCCTCACTTCCCTATGAGGAGAACTTCCAGCTCACGAAGGACGTCGTCCAGGTCGCCAAGATCTTCGACGTCGACATCGAGGCCGAGCTCGGCCATGTCGGCAACGGCTCTGACGCCAACGACTTCGTGAACAGCGACCACTACACCGACCCGAACCTCGCCGAGGAGTTTGTCGAGGGCACCGGTTGCGGCTCGCTCGCCATCGCCGTCGGCAATGCCCACGGCCCCTATGTCAAGGTCCCGAACCTCGACATGGAGCGCATCAAGGCCTGCAGGGAGGCCGTCAGCGTCCCCCTCGTCATGCACGGATGCTCCGACATCCCCGACGAGCAGCTCCAGGAGGCCGTGAACCTCGGCATGAGTAAGTTCAACATCGCCACGGAGTACTTCCGTTCCATGTACCGCGCCTTCGAGAAGGACATCAACTCCGGTAAGAACGACGGCAACGGCATAGGCCTCCTGATGGACGCCGCCCCCGACATGCGCGCGTTCGTCGTCAGCAAGATCCAGCTTCTGAACCCCAACCACTATTCGCTCTAGGAGAGACTCGATGAAGAAAGTTCTTGTCGCGTCGCACGGCCACCTCGCAAGCGGAATCAGGAGCTCGATCGGAATCCTGACCGGCATGGCGGACATGGTGGAGGCAGTTGACTGCTACGTGGACGACTCCGATTTCACCCCTCGCATCCAGGCCTTTATTGACTCGGTGGGCCCTGAGGACGAGGCCATCATCTTCACCGACATCTACGGTGGTTCCGTCTTCCAGAAGGTCGTCCTTATGGAGCCGGAGAAGCGCGGGATCGTCCACGTCACCGGTATGAACCTCGGCCTCGTGATCGAGACGCTCCTCGGCGCCGAGCCGGTCACGGCAGATTCGATCAAGCAGAGCGTCGAGCTGGCGAGGGCGACGATGCAGGTCGTCGAGCCTCCGAGCAAGGCCGCGGACAACGAGGAGTCCGAGGGAGACTTCTTTGATTAGAGAGTACTAACAAGTAGAGAGAGGAAGCAATGATTGTTCAGGTTCGAGTCGATGACCGTCTGATTCACGGACAGGTCGCCCTGGTGTGGACCAAGGAGCTCAACACCACCAGGATCATCGTCGCCAACAAGCACGCCGTGGAGAGCGACGCCCTTCGCATGACGCTTTCCATGGGTACGCCGGCGGGCCAGAAACTCCTCGTCAAGGACGTTCCGGATGCCTGCCGCATCGCGAACGATCCGCGCGCGGACTCCATGCGCATCTTCGCGCTCACCAACTGCGTGCGTGACGTGCTTGAGCTCGTTAAGGGCGCGCCGGGCAAGATTGAGGGCGTGAACGTTGCCAACGTCGGCCGCTTCGACAAGTCCGATCCGGATAGCAAGGTCGCCCTCAACTCCACGATCATGCTCAACCCGGATGAGCTCGAGGCCGCGAAGGAGCTTTGCGAGCAGGGTATTCCGGTTTTCCATCAGCTTATCCCGTCCAATCCCAAGACTCCTCTCAAGAGTCTGATCGAGGCGGCGGGGAAATAAGGGGATTTGGCCAGGCGGCCAAATGAAATGAAAGAAAGGAAGTCAAATGGTTGGGTTGGCAATAATGGCCTGGTTGACCGTGCTGATTTGCTACGGCGGCAACTGGGTTCTCGGTCAGTGCATGATCGAGCGTCCTCTCGTGGTAGGTCTCGTTGCGGGCCTCCTGATGGGCGACGTCAAGACCGGTGTCATCATCGGTGCCTCTCTCGAGGCGATCTTCATGGGCGCGGTTAACATTGGTGGCGCTATCTCCGCCGAGCCTGTTACCGCGACCGCCCTCGCCGTCGCCTTCACCGTTGGCGCTGGTATCGACCAGGGTGCCGCCATCACACTGGCCGTTCCCGTGGGCGTCGTCACCGCATTTCTCTCGATCTTCATGAACAACGTGTTCCTCGCGTTCTTCGCAGCCACCTTTGACAAGATGGCCGCCGAGGGCAACGAGAAGGGCCTCGCGCTTCAGCACTTCGTTCTCTGGTTCGTTAAGTACGCCGCCTTTGGCCTCATCGCCTTCCTCGGCGTTTACCTTGGCGCCGAGCCCGTTGCCGCCATTGTCAACCAGATTCCGGCCAATGTCATGAGCGGCCTCAACGCCGTGGGTGCCCTCCTGCCCGCCGTTGGTATGGCGCTCCTGCTCCAGATGCTGTGGAGCACCGAGCTCAGCATCTACTTCTTCTTGGGCTTTACGCTCTACCAGTACCTCGGCCTCCCGATGATCGCCATCGCAGTTCTCGGTGTCATCATCGCGGTTGCCTCCGCCCTCCGCGACAAGGAGATCTTCGATCTCACCAAGAAGGGAGTGGCCACCCAGGCCGTTTCCGGCGACTCTGTAACCAGCGACGAGGAGGATTTCTTCGCATGAGCAACCTGACCAAGAATGTGAGCCCTGAAGACAAGAAGATGCTCAACAGCATTTTCCTGCGCTCCTTCTCCGTGTTCGCTTCCTGCGCCGGCGGTTCCGTCAAGGCTGGCGCCGACGGCTGGCTGTACTCCGTCCAGCCCGCGCTTAACCGCTACTACGCCGATGACCCCGAGGCTCGTGCCGACGCCATGAAGCGTCACACGACTTGGTACAACATTACCCAGAACGTCGGCACGTTCGCCATGGGCCTCGTCGCCTCCATGGAGAGGGAGAACTCGCAGCACGAAGACTTCGACACCGAGTCCATCGACGGTATCAAGGTCTCCCTGATGGGCCCGATGTCCGGCATCGGCGACGCAATCTTCTGGGGCGTCCTGCGTGTTATCGCCGCCGGCATCGGCATTAACCTCGCCATGAGCGGCTCGCCCCTCGGCGCGATCATGTTCCTGCTGATCTACAACATCCCGTCGATCCTCTGCCGATACTTCATGACCTACCTCGGCTTCAGCATGGGCACCAACTTCATCTCCGAGATGTACGAGGGTGGTCTCATGAAGCTCATCACCAAGGCGACCTCCACGATCGGCCTGGTGATGATCGGCGCCATGACCGCGGCGAACGTCCAATTCAACACGATCCTGTCCATTCCGGTTCAGGACTCCGACCCCGTCATGATCCAGACCTACCTCGACTCGATCTTCAAGGGCATCGTGCCTCTGGGACTTACGCTCGTCGTCCTCTGGCTCCTGCGCAAGAAGAACGTGAACGTCAACATCATCCTGGTCGGCATCATGGTTCTGGCGCTCGTCCTCGGCCTCGTGGGCATCGTGTAAGGCGGTTTCCGGATCATCCGAAGCCTGTTCAAGGCAATTCCTGGCGGCACGCGATCGAGGACATTCGACGCGTGCCGCCCCATTAGAAGGAGAGAATATGCGCTACACGCACCTCAAGAACTCCGACGTTGACGTCTCCCAGCTCGCCGTGGGCACCTGGGCGATCGGCGGCGACTCCTTTGGTGAGAACGATGACGCCGCCAGCATGTCCGCCATCCGCACCATGCTCGATCACGGCGTCAACCTCATTGACACCGCGCCGTGCTATGGCAACGGCGCGTCCGAGAAGGTCGTCGGCAACGCGCTCAGGGGCGTCGACCGAGAGAGCTACCTGCTCTCGACCAAGGTTGGCCTGATCACCAGCGCCGCCGGCTATGACCGCGACTCTTCGTTCAAGAACATCATAAGGGAGGTCGAGAGCTCGCTGCGCAATCTCCGCACCGACTACATCGACTTCTACTTCGTGCACTGGCCCGACGCCAAGACCCCGTTCTCCGAGACGATGTGCGCCCTCCAGCTCCTCAAGGAGCAAGGCAAGATTCGCCACATCGGCGTCTCCAACTTCACGACCGAGATGATCGAGGAGTGCGAGAAGGTCGCTCAGGTCGACGTCCAGCAGCCGCCCTACTCCATGGTCGACCGCTCCTCCGAGGACCTTATCAAGTGGGGCTACGAGCGTGGCATCGACTCCTTCACCTATGGCTCCCTTGGCGCGGGCATCCTGTCGGGCAAGTTCCGCGAGCTGCCGAAGTTCGAGGAGGGCGATGTTCGTGGCGGCTTCTACGACTACTTCCAGGAGCCCAAGTTCTCGCGCGTCCAGGAGCTGCTCAAGGTCATGGACGAGATCGCCGAGGCTCATGACAAGCCCGTGGCACAGGTCGCCGTGAACTGGAGCACCCAGAAGGAGTACGTGGGCACCGCGCTCGTTGGCGTGCGCACGGACGCCCACGCGATTCAGAACTGCGAGACGTTCGAGTGGGAGCTTTCCGCCGATGAGATGGCCAAGCTTGACGCCAAGCTTGACGAGCTGAAGATCGGCTAGCCATGGGCACCGAGGAGAGGAAGTACCCCACTTCCGAGCTTGAAGTGCTTGAGCGTGGATCTAGGGAGGTCGTGGAGCCCAACGGGCTGAAGCTCCTGCTGAAGCCCGTGCCGGGAGACGAGCGCGAGCGCGTGCTCGATCCGCGCGTCTACGCGCGCGCCCATGCGAAGCTCGCCGCCGGCCCGGCGCCGGCGGGGCCGGTGGACGTGATCGCGTGGCGCTCCGCTCCCAACAAGGAGACCCATGTCGTGAGGGGCTCGAACGTCGCCAAGAAGACCGTCGTCATGAACTTTGGCGACAGGGGCATTCCCCTGCACGTCTTCACGCCCGAGGGCCACGGGTGCGGCTCCGCCGCGCTCGTGTTCATCCACGGCGGCGGCTTCATGGTGGGCAACATTGGCCAGTACGAGAACTGCCTGCGCGACATCGCGGAGCGAACGGGCTGCGTCGCGATCTACCCGGAGTACCGCTTGTCTCCCGAGACGATGTTCCCCGGTGGTGTCGAGGACTGCGTGAAGACGCTCGACTGGCTTGTCGAGCATGCGGATGAGCTGGATGTCGACGCGACGCGGGTCGCCGTGGCTGGCGACTCCGCGGGCGGAAGCCTGACCAACGCCGTCGTCCTCGACGGGTCCCATGCGGACAGGATCAAGCTCGTGGCCGAGCTGTATCCGCTCGTCGACGGCGGCCCTGTTCCGGAGGAATGGTCCTATGACCTCTATGAGATCGTGAACGACCAGAGGGCCGAGGCTCTGAGCAGGGTGGATCGCATCCGCAACGCCAACGACGACCTGCCAGTGATGTATACCAACGGCAATGCGGAGGAGATGCTCGACCCGAGGGTGTCTGCCCTGTTCGCGGAGGACGTGAGCGCGTTCCCCCGCACGGTCATCATCTCTTCCGAGTATGACTACCTGCGCTATCAGGACGAGCTATTCGCGAAGAGGCTACAGGATGCGGGCGTTGACGTCACCGCGATTCGCTATCGCGGCTGCGACCACGGCTTCTTCGAGATGTACGGCGTGATGCCTCAGGCTGAGGACGTCTGCCGCGTCATCTCCGAGGAGCTTGCGAAGATCTAGGGGCTCGTCGCGGCGGCCTCCTGGACGAGTGGCGGTCCGGCGGGATGCTAGGTGCGTCCCGCCGGACCTTTGCGTTGACGGGCGCGTGCCGCTTGCCGGAGGGCGTGTGTGGGGTTCGCTTCGGCGGTGCCGGATTAACCGGGAGATGCGTTTACCGCCGCTCTTCCAAGTGAGCCCAGCAAACAAATCGCGAGTTGAGCCCCAAGGGCATCGACAAGGGCGTGGGCCTGGCGCGGGCGCTGGCGTATCTGGGTCGCGCTGGCAACGAGCGCACCTTTGGCTTTGGCGATTCGGGCAACGACCTGGGCATGCTCGCCGCCGTCGAGACGGCTGTCGCCATGGGCAACGCCATGCCCGAGGTCAAGGCGATCGCCGACTATGTGACCGACGACGTCGCACACGACGGCACCGTCACAGCGATGCAGCATTTTGGGTTGATTTAATAAATGGCCGGGTCGCCCGCAGTGGGGGCGACCCGGCCATTTGAGCTATTTTGCAATATAGAGCTTGGGATGACTGCGACTGCTCTCGATCGCCGCCGTCATGATGCCCTCGTTGTCTCCATCAACGATGATGCCGTCGAGGTCATCGATCTGCGCGGACTGATAAAAACTGGTCTTGTTGAACTTTCCCTGGTCAACCATCATGTAGCCCTGGTTTGAGTTGGTAAGGTACATATGCTTGATCATGGCCGAGAAGTCGTGCTCGACGGTAAAACCGTGGTCGGGGTGGAATCCGTCAGCACTGACAAACGCCTTGTCGGCATGTAGTTTGCTCATGCAGTCGAGCGTCAGTGCGCCCGCGAGATAGAGGTGGCCCTTGCGCACGGAGCCGCCCAGCAGCACTACCGAAGCATTGGGGAGATTGAAGCTGGCGTAGTTCGCGATTGCAAGATCGCCGGTGATAATGGTGATCTCACGCTTGTCCATGAGGGCCTTAGCGAAGTAAAAGCCTGTGGTGCCGATATCAATTACCAGAACATCGCCATCATCAACAAGAGTTGCTGCGGTTGCGGCGATGGCCTCCTTGGCCTCGACTTGGACATTGATGCGCTCCTCGGGATACGAGATTGCGTTGGAGCGAGAAAGCGATACCGCTCCGCCGCGTACGCGACGCAGCTTGCCTTCGGATTCCAGCGAGATGAGGTCGTGTCGTGCGGTGACTTCCGAAACCGAAAAACGGCGAACGATGTCGGATACCGAGATATTTGGCTTTTCGGCCAGCCAATTCATGATAAATCGCTGACGCTCGGCCGGTGAAAGGTCTGAAGTAGATGCCATATGCCGCTCCTTTTGAACAAAAGGTAAAAGATGTGCCTTTCGTAATCGAAATATAACGTATCGATATGAAAAGAACAAGGCAAATTCGAATGAATCAAAAGAACGGAATGGCATGTCACAAATGCATGCGTAGCAGATAGTTCGCACGTAAACGGGCTATAAAGAGTCTCATTCTGAAGGTGCCGCCCAAAAGAAGTACGTTCACGCCCGATATTCGACCGTTCACGGAAAGTTGACAATTGAGCTTTCGATAGCTTTTGAAATGGTTTATAAAAGAAAACCGAAAAGCTTTTGAAACAAAGAAGAAGGCTTTCGATAGCAATAGTGTTAGATGAGAAAGGACCGAACATGGCGATCAAGGTGTTTGCCGACGGCGCTAACCTCGAGGGCATGCTTGACATGCATGACAATGGCAACGTTCAGGGCTTCACGACCAATCCTTCCCTTATGAAGGCCGGCGGCGTGACCGACTACCGCGCTTTTGCCAAGACGGTTCTTGAGCACATTACTGATGTGTCGGTCTCTTTTGAGGTATTCGCCGACGACGAGGCAGGTATGGAAGCCGAGGCTCGCGAGATCGCAACCTGGGCAGACAACGTCTACGTTAAGATCCCGGCGCTCAACACCAAGGGTGAGTCCACTGCCGCGCTGGTCAAGCGCCTTTCTGCCGACGGCATCAAGGTGAATGTCACCACTATCTTTACGCCCGAGCAGGTCGACGAGTTTGTCGATGCCGTCTCTGCTGAGACCCCCTCTATTCTGTCCATCTTTGCCGGTCGCATTGCCGATACCGGCGTCGATCCGCTGCCCCTCATGGCGGAGTCCGTAAAGAAGGCTGCCGTTAAGCCTGCTGCCGAGGTTCTCTGGGCGTCTACGCGCGAGGTCCTCAATATCTTCCAGGCGGAGTCCGTTGGATGCCAGATCATTACGGTCCCCAATGCCCTTCTTGCCAAACGCAAGAATTTCGGGAAAGATTTGCTTGAGTACTCGCTTGATACGGTCAAGGGCTTTGCCCGCGACATTCAGGCGCTTGGTTTTCACATCCTGCCCGAGGAGTAGGGGACGAGTATGCTGACCGATCTTCTTAAGCCCGAGCTTGTTGCCTGCCACGTCGAGGCCTCCGACTGGGAGGAAGCGATCAGGGCATGCGGTAAGTTGCTCGTAGACGCTGGCAAATGCGACCAGAGCTATGTTGACGCCATGATTTCATCGGTTCACAAATTCGGCCCCTATATGGTCTTGGAAGAGGGCATCGCCATGCCCCACGCTCAAGCAGATGGCAATGTGAGCGAAGCGGGAATCTGTATCGTCACGCTTGACCCAGCCGTTGCGTTTGGACACGAGGATTTCGATCCGGTTCACGTGCTCGTGGGTATTTGCGCACCCGACCCCAAGGCTCATCTTGGCTGCTTGGCGGAGCTTTCGCAGATGTTTGAGGACGAGGACTGCGTTGCCAAGCTCAGCGCATGCGATACGCCCGAGCAGGTTTTGGAGACCATGCGTTCATTCTTTTAGGCCTTAATGGCACGGCGATGCGTCGCCGCTTTTGGATAGACGGAAAACCGTCACGTGTAGGAGAGGAAGGTTGCCATGCATATCATCACCGTATGCGGAAACGGCATCGGGTCCAGCCTGATGCTCGCTGGCAAAGTCGAGGAGCTTTGCGAGGAGGAGGGCATCAAGGCCGACGTTGAGTCTATGGACCTGAACGGTGCTTCTTCCGCAAATCCGGATCTGTTCATCACCGTTAAGGAACTCGCCCCCGAGCTCCACGGCAACGTTGTGATTGTTCGCAGCTATGTGAACAAGAAGAAGATCTGCGAAGACGCCCTCGAGGCAATCAAGGCGGCCGCCGCTAACGCCTAAAGCGGCACAAAAAAGGGCGGTTCCCTGTGGAAGAGGGAAACGCGCCCACGTTAGAGAGAAAGGAAGCGCAGATGCAAGCCATCCTTCCCATACTTGAGTTTATCCAATCGATTCTGACCAAGCCAGCGTGGATTATGGGTCTATTTGCCTTTGTGGGCCTTGTCGCGCTTAAGCGTCCTGCCCACAAGGTGATGACGGGCACCCTGAAGCCCATTCTTGGTTACATCATGCTGTCTGCCGGCGCCGCTGTTGTTCAGGAGAACCTTGCTCCGCTGGGTACCTTCATCGAGACCGGTTTCCACATCACCGGCGTCGTGCCCAACAACGAGGTCGTCGTTTCGATGGCTCAGAGCGTCCTCGGCGTTCAGACCATGATGATCCTGATTCTCGGCTACGTCGTGAACATTATCATTGCCCGCTTTACCAAGTTTAAGTACATCTTCCTGACGGGCCATCACAGCATGTTTATGGCCTGCCTGCTGTCTGCCGTTCTGCAGGCATCTGGCTTCCAGGATGTCCAGCTTGTCATCGTGGGTGGCATGTTCTTGGGCCTCGTGAGCGCTATGCTTCCCGCTGTTGGTCAGCGTTTCACCGAGAAGGTTACCGATGGCGATGAAATCGCCATGGGCCACTTCGGTTCACTCGCCTATTACATCTCCGCTGCAGTCGGTACGCTTTTTGCTAAGGACGCCGAGGAGAACAGTACCGAGAAGATCGAGGTTCCCGAGAAGTTCTCCTTCCTGCGCGACACCACCATCTCCACGGCCCTTACCATGGCCTTCTTCTACCTGGTTACCGCTTTCGCCGCTTACATCGCAGATCCTGCGGTCGTTACCAAGACCGCTGGCGGCGACAACGTGATTGTCTATGCCCTGACCTGCGCTCTGTCTTTTGCCGTCGGTGTCACCATCGTCTATAACGGCGTTCGTATGATCCTTGCCGACCTGGTCCCGGCTTTCCAGGGCATCTCCAACAAGCTGATCCCCGGTGCCATCCCTGCCGTCGACTGCGCCGTCTTCTTCCCCTATGCTCCCACCGCCGTCATCCTCGGCTTTGTTGCTTCCTTTATCGGTGGCGTGGTCGGTATGTTCATCGTGGGCGCTACCTTGGGCATCTTCATCATCCCGGGCATGGTTCCCCACTTCTTCTGCGGTGCTACCGCAGGCATCTACGGCAATGCTACCGGCGGTCGCAAAGGTGCGGCTCTTGGCGCTTTCGTCAACGGCCTGCTCATCACCTTTGCCCCGGCCCTGCTCCTGCCCGTTCTTGACGTCTTTGGCTTCAAGAACACTACGTTCGGCGACTTCGACTTCTCCGTCATTGGTATTACGCTCGGCCGCGCTGCCGAGGCCTTCGGTACCACCGGTGTCTACGCGATTCTCGCTGTCCTTTTGATCGTCGCCTTCGTCCCCAACTTCATCCACACCAAGGGTGCTGTGATCAACCATGTTGAGGAAGAGTAATCCAGGCATACGTTAAGCCCTAATCGGGCGGAGCTCCGATAACCGGCTCCTACACGGAAGCGGTGACGTCTCAAATGAGGCGTCACCGCTTTTTACTTTGGAGCGATTGTGAATATGAGCCGGCGAGGCGCTGCTTCTGTTCCGTGAACGGAACCAAACGCAATGATCGGCAAAAACGTTTTGCCGCTGGGGCGTCGATATAAAAATGGTAAATCTGCAAAACCGTTCGCCGAGAAGATAAAAAGCCGCAGGTCACGCCTTGATAAACGTAGGTAAAGTGTTTAGCAGTTTATCGGCCGTATGTAAACGAAAGGACCCCACGTGGCAATCAAGGTGTTCGCTGACGGTGCAAACCTCGAGGGTATGCTCGACATGTACGAGAACGGCAACGTTCAGGGTTTCACGACCAACCCGTCCCTTATGAAGAAGGGCGGCGTGACGGATTACCGCGCGTTTGCCAAGGAGGTCCTGGCCCACATCACCGATGTGTCCGTTTCGTTTGAGGTTTTTGCCGACGACGTAGAGACCATGGAGGTCGAGGCACGCGAGATCGCTACCTGGGCCGAGAACGTCTACGTCAAGATTCCGTGCGTGACCACTAAGGGCGAGTCCACCGCCGAGCTGGTGCGCAAGCTTTCCGCCGACGGCATTAAGGTCAACGTCACCACCATCTTCACGCCCGCGCAGGTCGACGAGATGGTCGAGGCCGTTGACGCCGAGACGCCGTCCATCATCTCGCTCTTTGCCGGCCGTATCGCCGACACCGGCGTCGATCCCATTCCGTTTATGACGGAGTCGGTCAAGAAGGCCGCCGCCAAGCCAAGCTGCGAGGTCCTGTGGGCGTCCACGCGCGAGCTCATCAACATTTACCAGGCCGAGGCCTGCGGTTGCCAGATCATCACGGTGCCCAACAGTATCCTGGCCAAGCGCAAGAACATCGGACGTGACCCGTACGAGGTCTCGCTCGATACCGTGCGCGGATTTGCCAAGGATATCGCCTCGCTCGGTTTCCATATCCTGCCGTAACGCGAACGCTGACTACATCGCGGGTTGTTCGCCCCGGCCTTTCCTTTCCCTATCGCTCACGCGCTTCGCGAGGGTCGCGCTAGGCAAAGGAAAGGCCGGGGCTGCCGACACGAACTTGCCGGTAGGTTGGTGATAGGCTTCCATATCCTGCCGTGGACAAAGGTACCCCCGCCTGCGCCGTGCAAAATTGAGAGTATTCAGCAAGGTAAAGGCTTTTACCAGCTGGGTGAAGCATGGAACAGCCCCCGTTTTGGCTCTGATGACGCTAAAACGGGGGCTGTTTCTTGCTTTTTCGTCTCTGAGGGGCATACGGAACGGCGGAAATTGCAGAATACTCGCGATTTTGCACGCTGCTACAGGGGGTACCCTTGCTTTGGCGGTTTACTTCCCCTGCACCATGGTGAGGGAGATCTTCTTGCGGTCGCGATCGACCTTTTCGACCCACACCTTGACCGTGTCACCGACGCGCACCACGTCGCTCGGGTGCTTGACGAAGCGGTTGGCGAGCTTGGAGATGTGTACGAGGCCGTCCTGGTGCACGCCCACGTCGACGAAGGCGCCAAAGTCGACGACGTTGCGCACCGTGCCCTTGAGTTCCATGCCGGGCTCCAGGTCGTCGATCGAAAGCGCCGAGCGGCTAAAGACTACCTCGGGCGCGTCGTCGCGCGGGTCGCGACCGGGCTTCTTGAGCTCGTTGACGATGTCGATGAGCGTGAGGGTGCCGCAGTCCAGGTCGCTTGCCAGCGCCGAGATGCTGCCCAGGCGGCGCTCGATATCGGGCACGCCGCCGCGGCTGAGCTCGCTTGCCGCAACGCCGGCGCGCTCCAGGACGGCCGTGGCCACCTCGTAGCTTTCGGGGTGGACGCTTGTCGCGTCGAGCGGGTTCTTGCCGCCGCTGATGCGCAGGAAACCTGCGGCGTTGAGGTACGCCTTGGGTCCCAGCTTGGGGACCTTCTTGAGCTGGCGGCGATCGGTAAAGGCGCCGTTTTCCTCGCGGTAGGCCACGATGTTTTTGGCTACGCTCGGCGTAATGCCCGACACGTAGCCCAGCAGGCTTGCGCTCGCGGTGTTGACGTCGACGCCCACACGGTTGACGACGTCTTCCACCACGTGGCCCAAGGTGCGCGAAAGCTCGGCCTGGTCAAGGTCGTGCTGGTACTGGCCAACGCCGATGGACTGGGGCGGAATCTTGACGAGCTCTGCCAGCGGGTCTTGCAGACGGCGGCCCAGGCTCATGGCGCCACGTACGGTGACATCCAGATCGGGATACTCCTGGCTCGCGAGCTCGGAGGCGGAGTACACCGACGCGCCCGCCTCGTTGACGATGGTGTAGCGAAGGCTGGGCGCCTGCTCGGCAATAAACTCCGAGACGACTTCCTCGGTCTCGCGGCTGGCGGTGCCGTTGCCGATGACGATGGTGTTGACGCTGTCCTTCTTGACGAGGCGGGCGAGCTCGCGCTTGGTGCCGGCGACGTCGTGGCGCGGCTTGGTGGGGTAGACCACGCCGTGGTCGAGCAGCTTGCCGGTCTCGTCCATGACGGCGACCTTGCAGCCGGTGCGGTAGCCCGGATCGAGCGCGAGTACGCGGGCGCCGCGCACGGGGCGCGCCGAGAGCAGGCCTTCGAGATTCTTGGCAAAGACGTTGATGGCCTCGGTCTGGGCGCGAACGGTGAGTTTGGCGCGGGCCTCGCGCTCCAGCGAGGGGGCCATGAGGCGCTTGTAACCGTCAGCGATGGCGGCATTAAAGACGGGAGCAAACACGCCCTGGCGACGGGGCCAGCGGCTGCCGAGGCGTGCCGTAGCGGCAGCGCCGTCGACGTTCACGCGCACGCGGAGCTTGCCCTCACGCTCACCGCGGTCGATAGCCAGCACGCGGTGGTTGGGTATACGGCGCAACGGCTCGTCAAAGTTGTAGTAGGGCTCGTAGGGGGTCTTCTCGGCGGGGTCGGTGGCCTCGACGACGATGTCGGCGGTGTTTTGCGTAAAGGCGCGCAGGTCGGCGACGTTCTCGGGATCTTCGGCCACCGTCTCGGCCACGATGTCGGCGGCGCCGGCGAGCGCCTTCTCGGGCGTGTCGAAGCCGGCCTCCTCGTTGACGTAGTCCGCGGCGGCGTCGAGCGCGCTGCCCTTGGCCGAAGCCTGCATGATGATCATGTTGGCGAGTGGCTCCAGGCCGGCCTCGCGGGCCTTCTGCGCGCGGGTCATGCGCTTTTTGCGGTAGGGCTTGTAGAGGTCCTCGACACGCTGGAGCTGCGTGGCCTCGCGAATCTGCTGCTCGAGTTCGGGCGTGAGCTTGCCCTGGGCGTCGATGAGCAGAATGACGTCCTCTTTACGCTGCTCAAGATTGCGCAGGTATGACAGGCGCTCGTCGAGGGCGCGCAGGGCGACGTCATCCATGCCGCCCGTGGCCTCCTTGCGGTAGCGCGAGATAAAGGGGATGGTGTTGCCCTCGTCGATGAGCTTGACAGCCGCCTCGACGTTGGCGGCCTTAAGGTTGAGCTCGCGGGCGAGCTGGGCGATAAGATCCATGGGAATTCCTGTCTGTGAGTACGTTACAGGTGCATGAGCCACCCAGTCTACCACCCGCCCGCGCGCCGCGGCTGCAAAGAAAAGCCCCGCGGGCAGGAGGCTGCTCGTGGGGCAAAGAAGAGGGGCTTATTTGTGGCGGACCGAGGGACTCGGCATGGGGTTTCTGCCGCGGCCGCTCTTAAGGCATTACAGCTCGACGAGCTGGCCGGTCTCGGCGGCCTCCTTGACGGCGTTGAGAAGCGTGAGCGTCTTGACGTTGTCGGCGGGGGTCACGACGGGCTCGACCTCGCGGCGGACAACCTTCACAAAGTGCTTGAGCTGCATCTTGTGGGGCAGCGCCGGGTCGACGGCCGGAATCTCCATCTGCAGCGGCTTGTGCCAGTTGGAGGCGCCGTCGTAGGAGAACTGATGCAGGCGAGGCAGCGACAGGGCGCCCTTGGTGCCGCCGATAAAGTAGGCGTCGGCGTCGAAGGGGCGGTACTGCGGATCCTCGCGAGCGGTGGCCTCCCAGTTCCAGGGGCTGGCGGTGGCGTCGGAGATGGTCATGCTCGCAAGCGCGCCATCGGCAAAACGGACGTTGACCACGGCGGAGTCCTCGGTCTCAAAACCGCGGGCGGCGCTGGACTGCATGCCCTGGACGGCGACGGGCTCGCCCAGCAGGTAGCGGAGCAGGTCCACGTCGTGAACCAGGTTGACCAAGATCGGTCCGGCACCCTTCTTGCGGCGCCACTCGACATCGAAGTACTCGTCATTCTTATAGATCATGTAGTGGAAGCTCGACACGGTGAGCTTGCCCAGCTCGCCGGACTCGATGATCTCCTTGGCCTTGTTGACGAAGGGGTTGTGGCGACGGTGCTGACCCACGAGCACGGGCACGCCGGCGGTCTCGGCCTCGGCGGCGAAAGCCTGGGCATCCTCGAGGTCGTTGGAGATCGGCTTTTCGACCAGCGGCACGATGTTGCGCTTGATGGCCTCGCGGGCAACGCCCAAGTGCAGGTCGTTGGGGGTGGCGATGATGACGGCCTCGGGCTTGACCTCGTCCATCATCTGGGCGGGATCGGTAAAGAACGGCACGCCGGCAGCCTCGGCCGTGGCGCGGGCGCCCTCAAAGGCGTCGGCGATGGCGACGAGCTCGGCCTCGGGCTCCTCGGTGACAAAGCGGATGTGGTTGCGGCCCATGGCGCCGGCGCCGATGACGGCAATGCGGACGGGGTTGAGCTCAGACATTTCGACTCCTTAATGCTGGTGGCTGGTGGAATGTGACAAAGGGACAGTCCCTTTGTCACATCGGTAAAACTAGGCGGACTTCTTCTTGCTGTCGGAGACCATCATGTAGAGGGTGAGCACGACGGCGATGGCGGCGATCACGATGGCGCCGTAGAAGGACTGCTGGTAGGCGGCGCTGCCGGCCTCGGCGTGATACAGCACGGCAGTGATGGGCTGGCTGATCCAGGTAGAGGCGGCGTAGCCCAAAAACATGATGCCGTAGTTGACACCGATGTTGCTGGTGCCAAAGGCGCCACCGGTGAGCGGCGGGTAGATGACGAGCAGGGCGCCAAAGCTAAAGCCGAGCAGAGCGAGCGCCACAAAGAACATGCTCTGCGTAAAGCTCATCGACATGATGACGAGCGCGACGATGGTCACGACAAGGCTGATGAGCAGCGACTTGTAGGCACCGATCTTGTCGATGATCTGGCCAAAGGAAAGGCGACCGACCAGGTTGGCGCAGGTGTTGACGGAGACGACCACGCCGCCGAGGGCGACGGCTGCGGCACTCGTGGGGTCGGCGAAGAGCTGGACGGCGGCGATGGAGGCAACCTTGCCCACAAGCAGGGTGCCCGCGGTGGCGGCGAAGGCGAAGGTGGCGATGAGGACCCAGAAGCGCGGGGTTTTGACCATCTCGCCCGGGGTGAGGTCGCCGAAGGTACCGGCGTGCGCGCCGCCCTTGGGGGCCTCGAAGCCCTCGGGCAGCCAACCGGCCTCGGGGGCCTTCAGGAACAGGGCGGAGGCGGCGATCGTCACAAAGAAGATGACGCCGAGTGCCTTGAGGGCGCCAAAGATGCCCAGGCTCGGGATGAGCAGCGAGGCGAGCACCGGGGACAGCACGGCGGGGCCGGCGGTCGAAGCAGCAAGCGTAATGCCGGAGGCGAGGCCCTTCTTGTCGATAAACCACTTCTGACCCGTGGTGAGTGCCGGGTTGTAGCCCAGGCCGTTGCCGACAGCGGCGACGAGCGAGAACCACAGGTAGAACTGCCAAGGCTCGGTGACGGTGCCGGACATGAACCAGCCCAGGCCGTAGCACACGGCGGCGGCGATCACGACGTTGCGGGGGCCGATCTTATCGGAGATGCGACCGGCGAAGATACCCGTCACGGCCATGATGGTCTGAAAGACCGGGAAAGCCCAGGTAAGAGCGCTGGACCACTCGGGATAGACGGCGAGCAGGTTCTTGCTCACAACGGAATACAGCGCGATGGAACTGATGAAGAACATGGTGACGCACGCGGCGGAAAGCACGACGGTGCGACCCTTGTTGGAGTTGGTGGAAGCCATTGGACTCTTTCTAATCGATGCGGGGGAGGGGCGGACACGTCCGCGGGGCCTCCCTGTCGGGTTGGTTTACTGGTCAGTCGGCTTGGCGACGCCGGACTCGTCAGACCAAAGCTCGACACCCTTGTTCTTGAGGTAGTTGTCGGCAAAGGCTCGGCGGCCGCCGGGCTTGGCGGTGAGGTCGCCCATCATATTGGAGAAGCCGCCATCGACCTTGATGGCGTCGCCGGTGGTAAAGTCCGAGCGCTTGGACGCCAGGAACATGACGGCGTTGGCGATATCGCTGACCTCGCCGATGCGGCGCGTGGCGATGAGACGGCTGCGGCTCTTCTCGACCTCGGGGTCGGCGTAAAAGCTCGCCGACATGGGGGTCTTAACAAAGCAGGGCTCGACGCAATTGGAACGCACGCCGTAGGGACCCCACTCGGCAGCCAACATCTTCGACATCATGTTGACGCCCGCCTTGGTGGAGCTGTACACGCCCGAGAACGTCTCGGGGGAGTGGCTGGCAACGGTCGAGATGTGCACCAGGCGACCCTGACCAGCCTTGATCATCTCGCGACCAAAGCGCTGCGCGGTGATGAAGTAGCCGGTGAGGTTGACGTTGATGACCTCGTTCCAGTCGCTCAGCGGCAGGTCCTCCATAGCGGCGAAGCGCAGGATGCCGGCGGTGTTGACGAGAACGTCGACGCGGCCGAAGTTGGCGATGGTGGCGTCGACGGCGGCCTGAACCTCGGCCTCGTCGGTGGCGTTCATCTTGTAACCCTCGGCGTGGATGCCAAACTCGGCAGCAAGGTCGGCGGCAGCGGCCTTGACCTTCTCCTCGTTCAGATCGAGCAGGACGACGTTGGCGCCGTTGCGGGCGAACTCGCGGCAGATTTCGGCGCCCATGCCGCCGAGTGCGCCGGTCACGGCGCAGACATCGCCCTCGAGCTTAAGCCAATTGCTCATAGGAACTTCCCTTCTTGTGCCTCCTTGTGGGCCGCTCCCATTAATCGACCCACGTGGTTTTCGCTGGTTATCGTATGCTTTGCATTTGCGCAGGTGAATTGCATATTTGTTAGAATGGCGTTAACCGTAGGTTTACGCCGTGCGATGCAGTTTGTTCTCAATTGAGTGTGTGACCTGCCAAAACAACCCCCTTTGGCAACGCATGGCCATATGTCTGGAAACGGGAGATTGACGTGTACGATCGACGACTTGAGGCCATATCGGCCGCCGCGGAGCTGGGAAGCTTCTCGCGCGCCGCGGCAAAACTGCGTGTGTCGACCCCAGCGCTCGTCAAACAGGTGTCGGGATTCGAGGCCGAGTTTGGCATCACGTTGTTCGAGCGCTCACACTCGGGCGTCAAGGTGACGCCGGCGGGTGCACTGCTGGTGGACGATGCGCGCTCGATCATGCGCCAGTCCGAGGATGCGTTGCGCCGCGCCCGACGCGCGGCGGGCGATGGCGGCGCCGTGCGCCTGGGCGTGTCGATGATGTGCCCGGGGCGCCAGACGCTGTCGATGTGGCCGAGTGTGCACGAGTTGGAGCCGTCGCTGCGCTTTGAGATTGTGCCGGTGAGTGACCTCTACGATGAGCGCGAGGCCGTCATGCGCAGTCTTGGTCGCGAAGTGGATGTGGTGCAGTCGAGTTTTTCGACCCCGCGCTGGGGCGACGCCTGCCAAAAGCTCCTTATCGTCAACGTACCGTTTTATATTGATGTGCCGCGCACGAGCCCGCTTGCGCGCAAGACGCGCATCACGGTCGCCGACCTGGAGGCCATGCGCCTTCGCGTGCTTCGCCACGGCAACGACGCCATGGACAGCCTGCGTATCGATCTTTTGGCCGACGGCGGCGTGGACGTGATCGATGTGGATAGCTTCGACTTTGCGCTCTTTAACGAAGCCGAGGAAAAAGGCGACGCGGTGCTCACCTGCGGCGCATGGTCGGGGGTACACCCAGCCTTTGTGGGCGTGCCGTTCCTCTGCGGGCGAGAGGTGCCGGTCTTTCTGCACTATCCGCTCGAGCCCACCCTCCAAGTCCAAAAATTCGTCAACGCCATGGCCCAGCTTCTCACCTAGCTCACCTGGGACGGGGCTCTTTTAGTTACTTCGAGGATGATTTTTCTGGGACGGGGATTAAATAATCATTCGGTACACAATGATTATTTAATCCCCGTCCCAGAAAAATCATCCTTACAAAACGAGGCCCTGGCCAAATGGCCAGGGCCTCGCAAACTTTTATTCCGTTCTAAATGACGGGCTGATTGCGCGTAGGAGGGTGCCCCGGGGGCGGCGGGGTATTTCCTCCGCGCGCAGTTTCGCAGCGCAGCGAGAATGTTTGAGCACGGAGGAATTACCCCGCCGCCCCCGGGGCACCCTCCGTCAGTAACCGGTCCTACTCCAGCTCAAACGCTCCGGTATAGAGCTGATAGTAATATCCGCGCTTGGCGATCAGCTCGTCGTGGTTGCCGCGCTCGATGATGCGGCCGTGGTCCAGGCAGATGATCGCGTCGGAGTTGCGCACAGTGGAGAGGCGGTGCGCGATGACAAACGTCGTGCGACCCTCCATGAGCTTGTCCATGCCCGCCTGCACGATAGCCTCGGTGCGGGTGTCGATGCTCGACGTTGCCTCGTCCAGGATCATCGCCGGCGGATCGGCGACGGCAGCGCGCGCGATCGAGATCAGCTGGCGCTGGCCCTGTGACAGCTGTGCGCCGTTGCCGGTGAGCATGGTGTCGTAGCCGTCGGGCAGGCGGGTGATAAAGTCGTCCGCGCCCGCGAGCTTGGCCGCCGCGATGCACTCCTCGTCGGTCGCGTCCAGGTTGCCGTAGCGGATGTTGTCCATTACGGTGCCGGTGAACAGGTTCACGTCCTGCAGTACCACGCCCAGCGAGCGGCGCAGATCGGCCTTGCGGATCTTGTTGACGTTGATGCCGTCGTAGCGAATCTTGCCGTCGGCGATGTCATAGAAGCGGTTGATGAGGTTGGTGATGGTCGTCTTGCCGGCACCGGTGGCGCCGACAAACGCGACCTTCTGGCCCGGCTTGGCAAACACGGACACGCCGTGCAGCACCTCGTGGTCGGGCGTGTAGCCAAAGTCGACGTTGTCCATGACCAGGTCGCCGCGCAGCGGCACGTACTCGATCTCGCCGGTTGCGCGGTGCGGATGTTTCCACGCCCACATGCCGGTGTGGTGGTCAGCCTCCTCGAGCTGCCAGGTATCGGGGTTGACCTGCGCGTTGACGAGCGTCACATAGCCTTCGTCGGCTTCGGGCTTCTCGTCGATGAGCTCAAAGATACGGTCGGCGCCGGCGAGGCCCATGACCACGGCGTTGATCTGCTGCGAGATCTGGCCGATCTGTCCGCAGAACTGCTTGGTCATGTTGAGGAACGGCACCACGACGGCGATGGACAGCGCCATGCCCGAGATGCTCAGGTTGGGCACGCCCAGTGCCAGGAAAATGCCGCCGGCAAGGGCCACCAGCACGTAGAGCAGGTTGCCCAGGTTCATAAGGATGGGCATGAGGATGTTGGCATACATGTTGGCCTTTTGCGAGACCTCGAAGAGCTTTTCGTTGCGCTCGTCAAAATCGGCCTCGGCGGCAGACTCGTGGCAGAACGCCTTGACGACCTTCTGGCCGTTCATGACCTCCTCGATATGGCCCTCGACCACGCCGAGCTCGGTCTGCTGCGCAATGAAGAAGCGCGCGGAGTTGGAGCCGAGCAGCTTGGTCATAAAGGTCATAAAGGCGACGCCGGCGATGATGACCAGGCACATCCACACGCTGTAGTACAGCATGATAAAGAACACCGTGACGATGATGATGATCGTCATGAGCAGGTTGGGCAGCGACTGGCTGATCATCTGACGCAGCGTGTCGATGTCGTTGGTGTAGTGGCTCATGATATCGCCGCGCTGGTGCGTGTCGAAGTAGCGGATCGGCAGGTCCTGCATGCGGTTGAACATCATCTCGCGCAGCTTCTCCAGCGAGCCCTGCGTGACGATAGCCATGGCGCGGTTCCAGAAGAGCGAGGACAGGACGCCGACGCCGTAGATGCAGGCGAGGGTGGTCACGAGCTGTGCGATCTTGGGCTGCGCGGCTTCCCAATCGCCCGACTGCCACGATTCGCCAATAATTTGCAGGGCGCTCTGCAGGAAGGTCGCGCCGATGGAGTTGATGATGGCGCAGAGCACCACGCCGGCGACGACGAGGGGCAAAAGCACGGGATAGAAGCCAAAGAGCGTCTTGATGAGGCGCGACATGGTGCCGCCCTTGCGGTTGAGCGCGCGCTCGGCGGTCGTTGCCTTACTCATGGGCCTCGCCTCCTTCCTGAGTCTGAGCTTGCGTTGCGGTCATGTCGGTGTTGTCTGCCGCCGTGTTCGCGTCGCCAGAGACGTCGTCGGCGTCTTGCGTACCTTCGGCAGACATCTTGTTTTGCGAGGTAAAGGTCTCGCGGTAGATCTCGCTCGTCTTAAGCAGCTCGTCATGGTTGCCGATCTGCGCGATTCGGCCGCCCTCCATGACGATGATGCGGTCTGCGTCCTGTACGGAGCTGATGCGCTGGGCGATGATGAGCTTGGTCGTGTTGGGCAGATAGCTTGCCAGCCCTGCGCGGATCTTGGCGTCGGTCTTGGTGTCGACGGCGCTGGTGGAGTCGTCCAGGATCAAGATCTTGGGGCGACGCAGCAGGGCGCGTGCAATGCACAGGCGCTGCTTCTGACCGCCCGAAACATTAGAGCCGCCCTGTTCGATCCAGGTGTCGTAGCCCTTGGGGAAACCGTCGACAAACTCGTCGGCGCAGGCCAGATGCGCTGCCTCGCGGACTTCCTCGTCGGTGGCGTTCGGGTCGCCCCAACGCAGGTTCTCGGCGATGGTGCCGCTAAACAGCACGTTTTTCTGCAGCACCATGGCGACCTGGTGACGCAGCGCGTCCATGTCGTAGTCGCGCACGTCCACGCCGCCCACGCGCACAGCGCCTTCGGTGGTGTCGTACAGGCGGGCGATGAGGTTGACGAGCGTGGACTTGGCCGAGCCGGTGCCGCCGATGATGCCGATGGTCTCGCCGCTCGTAATGTGCAGGTCGATATCGTCGAGCGCCTGGCGCTTCGCATGCTTGGAATACTTAAAGCTCACGTGGTCAAAGTCGATGGAACCGTCGGCAACCTCGAGCACGGGCTCGGCGGGATCGGCGATCGTGGGCTCGGCGGCCAGCACCTCGGCAATGCGGTGTGCCGATTCGTCGGCCATGGTCACCATGACAAAGATCATCGACAGCTGCATCAGGCTCATGAGAATCTGGAAACCATAGGTAAAGGTCGAGGAGAGCTGGCCCACGTCGAACAGCGTGCCCTGGCTCGTGATGATGAGCTTGGAGCCCAGGTAGATGATGACGACGAACGCGCCGTTGACGCAGATGTTCATCATGGGGTTGTTAAAGGCGAGCAGCTTCTCGGCGCGGGTGAAGTCCATCTGGACGTCGCGCGCGGCGGCCGCGAACTTCTCCTTCTCAAAGTCTTCGCGTACGTAGCTCTTAACCACGCGCATGCCGGTGACGTTTTCCTCGACGGACTCGTTAAGGGAATCGTACTTGTGGAACACGCGCGAGAAGATGGGGCGCACCTTAAAGATGATAAAGAACAGCCCAAAGCCCAGCAGCGGAATGATGACCAGGTAGGCCATGGCAACGCTGCCGCCCATGATAAATGCCATGGTAAAGGCGAAGATCAATACCAGCGGCGCGCGCACGGCGATACGGATGATCATCATAAAGGCCTGCTGCACGTTGTTGATGTCGGTGGTCAGGCGCGTGACGAGCGAGGAGCTCGAGAACTCATCGATGTTGGCAAAGCTGAACGTCTGGATCTTGTAGAACAGGTCGTGACGCAGGTTCTTGGCGAACCCGCAGCTCGCATGGCTGCAGGTGACGCCGGCCGCGGCGCCAAAAGCAAGCGACGTCAGCGCGATGAGCACCAAAAAGCCTGCGGTGGGAAGCATCTCGGCTACGGTGGCGCCGTCTTTGATAGCGTCGATCAGGTTGGCGGTGATAAATGGAATCAGCATCTCGCAGAGCACCTCGCCAAGCACGAGCAACGGCGTGGCAACGGTGACTTTCATATAGTCGCGGATGCTGCCCATGAGGGTTTTAATCATCCAGTTCCTCCCAGGTTACACGGATTTTTTCGAGCATTTCGGCGAGCTGCTCGCGCTCGTCGTGGGTGAGGGCACTAAAGGCTTGCTCTCTAAAGCGAATGCGGGCCGCCTGGTCGATGCGGGCGTTTTCCCGGCCGGTTTCGGTCAGGCGAATGGTGAGCTGCCGTCGATCCTTGGGGTTACGGCTGCGCTCGATGAGGCCGTTGAGCTCGAGCTTGGACAGGATCTCGGAAAGCGATCCCGGCTTGAGGTCAAAGTGCATGCCGAGCTCCTGCTGCGACATCTCGCCGCCGGGTTGCTTGGCCAGCAGGCAGATGATGGGCGCCTTGCCGGACACGCCTCCGCCATGAAAATGCATGTAATGGCCGCAAAAGCCCAGGCCGCTCAGGATGCGCTTGGCGAGTTTGTCTTCGGCGCTGACCGCTTCGGGTATGTCTACCGGTTGCGACGGGTCACCGCCGGGCTCATGCGGAAGGACGAGTGGTTCAACACACATATCTAAGCTTCGCTCCTTTCTTTAGTTAGGTAGTGGAATTGTTTTGTGCCTAACCAATCTAGGAGTGCATGGATTAATTGTCAAGGTACCAAACTTATTAAGTTACGGCGTTTTACCAAACGCCGTAACCGCTCGACGCTGCAAACGCTCCTAAGCGGCAATCTGGCGTTCAATCGTCGGGCATGGCCGCAAGGCCTATGCCCTCCTCTTTCACGCCACCTTGCTCGCTTAGGAACGCTTTCGCTGTCCGTCCTCTAGTCATTGGGGACGTTCTTGTTTGACTAGTCATTTAAGAACGTCCCCAATGACTACTTCGTTTTCGTAACCTTTCCGCAACAATTTGCCCGTCGCGCTGCTCGACTCCGCTCACAACGCCTCCTGCGCTACACTTAGTCGCACTGTGGCGCTGCTGCGCCGCGCCCGAACCAAGGGGGACACTCATGAAGAACACTCAGCTGTTGCTGATCAACGATATGTGCGGCTACGGCAAGGTCGCGCTTTCCGCCATGCTGCCGGTGCTGTCGCACATGGGTTACCGTATCCACAATCTGCCGACGGCACTTGTGTCCGATACGCTCAACTATCCCAAGTTCTACATCCACGACACCACCGAGTACGTGCGCCAAAGCCTCGCTATCTGGGAGGAGCTCGGCTTTGAGTTCGACGCCATCTCGACCGGCTTTATCGTGACCGAGGAAGAGGCGCGCATCATCTCGGACTTTTGCCACCGCCGCGCGCAAAAGGGCACCAAGGTTTTCGTCGACCCCATCATGGCCGACAATGGCAAGCTCTACGCCGGCGTGCCCGAGTCGACCATCGGCCTTATGCGCAGTCTGGTCGAGTGCGCAGACTACGCGGTGCCCAACTATACCGAGGCATGCCTGCTCACCGATACGCCTATGGCCGAAGAGATTACACCCGATGAGGCCCGCGCCCTTGTGGACGCCGTGCGTGAGCTGGGTGCCAAGTCTGTGGTCATTACGAGCGCCGTAGTCAATGGCGCGAACGCGGTTATCGGTTACGACCATGTGGCGGGGGAGTACTTTACGATTCTCTTTGAGCTCATTCCGGTCTATTTCCCGGGTACGGGCGACACGTTCTCGGCGGTGCTCGTAGGCCGCGTTATGGCAGGTTGGAGTCTGCAGCGCGCGACGTCCGATGCCATGCGTGTGGTGGCTGAGCTTATCGAGCGCAATGCCGACCAAGAGGACAAGTCGGCCGGCCTTCCCATCGAGGCATGCCTGGACGTGATTGACCATGAGTAATGCCGACGAGGGCGGCGTCAAGCCTGCGGGCGAGAACAGACCGCTCGGCGCACCGCGTGGCAAGCGTCCGCGTATCCGCGTGAGTTGCGTGGACCAGCTGGGTGCGTGCCGCTGCCACCATGGTCACAAGCCGGGCGACGTTTTTGACTTCGACCAAGACCGCGGCAAGATGTGCTCCATGGCCTGTCACGTGGGCTTTCCCTATATCGATATCCTGCGCTACGGCGGAACCGTGCCTGGCAACGAGCCTGGTACGGCAAAGTTCTGCTGCCCCGAGGTCGATACGCTGAACGTTTGGCTTGCCGAGATCGTCGACGAGTAGCCGAGCGCAATGTGACAAAGGGACAGCCCCTGTGTCACGCTCGGCGGTGGACGCGCCTCTTCATGCTCTAAATCTCAAATCTCTGCATTTCATCAGATTTTGTGCTCTAAAAACTCTGCATTTCATCGATAATCAAGCATATAAATCTTTGCATTTCATTTGATGGCACTGAGGGGAGAGCCTATGCTGCGTAGGAAAATAGCGGCCGAGCTGGAGCGTTGGCTGAAGTCTGCCGAGCACAAGGCCTTATTCATCACGGGTTCTCGCCAGATCGGCAAAAGCTATTCGATTCGTGCATTTGGCAAAGCCAGCCACGCAAACTATATCGAGCTTAACCTCATGGAAAATCGCCAGGCAAAAGACGCTCTTCTCGAGGCGCGGGATGCCGATGATTTCATCAGCAGGGTGACGCTTCTCTCGGGAAAGTCGATTGCACCGGGCAAAACGCTCGTATTTATCGATGAGGTCCAAGAGGCCCCCGACATCATGACAATGGCAAAGTTTCTTGTTGAGGATGGGCGGTGCCGCTGGGCGTTTTCGGGGTCAATGCTCGGGACTCAGCTCAAGGGCGTCAGGTCCTATCCCGTGGGGTATGTTCACGAGCTTAGGATGTTCCCGCTTGATTTTGAGGAGTTTTGCTGGGCAATCGAGGTGAGCGAGGGGGCTCGCCAAACGATACGCGACGCGTGTATCAACGAGAAGCCCATTCCTGATTACATTCATGACGCGATGATGGCAAACTTCAGGACCTATACCGTTGTCGGCGGAATGCCAGAGGTCGTGCAGCGCTTCCTTGACATGCGGGGCGACCTTGCCTCTGTTCGTCAGCTACAGTCAGAGCTCAACGAACAGTACCGGCGGGATATCTCCAAGTATGCAAGTGGGCGAGCCCTTCAGGTGCAGAGCATTTACGATCAGCTCCCTATTATGCTCGAGGGCGAAAACAAACGCTTCGTGCTCAATTCCATTGACCCCAAGGCGCATTACGACAAGTACCAGCGAGATTTTGTCTGGCTTGTCGATGCCGGCGTTGCTCTCAAGGCCGATATCGTAACCGAGCCAAAATCGCCCCTGCTCAAGACGGCGCGGCCATCGCAGTTCAAGCTATATCAATCGGATACGGGCATGTTGATGGCGCGCTACCCCGTTGGAGTCGCCCAAGCGGCGTATCTTGATAACAAGGAGCCCAATCTGGGCGGCATTTACGAAAACGTGGTGGCCCAGCAGCTGGCTGCCCAAAATCGCCAGCTTTACTACTATCAGACAAAAAAGCGCGGCGAAGTGGACTTTGTGGTCGACGGGCCGGCTGGGACGGCTGTTCCGATCGAGGTTAAATCGGGCTCCTATTACCACGCGCACGCTGCGCTCGGTCATGTGCTTGATACGGCCGAATATGGCGTAAGGCTCGGAATTGTTTTCTCGAGAGGCAACGTTGAGCGCAACGGAGCTGTTCTTTATTTGCCGCTATATGCGACCTGGGCCCTTTCGGATGTTTTGGGTGACGCCCGTGCCGAGGGGATAAAGTTGGAGGTCAAGCCGGTCTAGGGCCAGTCCTCGATGCGCCAAAGGGACAGTGCCTTTGTCGCATCCGCTATCCGCGCTCGATCTGTATGCCGATGACGCGGCTCGCGAGGTTCGCGCGCTCGCTTGCCTACAGCTGCTCGAGCATAGCGGTGCAGCCGTCGAGCACGTCGCGGTAGGTGGCATCGAAATTGCCGGTATACCAGGGATCGGCCACGTCGCCGGGGCGATCGGTCCAATCGAGCAAGCGCGAGATCTTGCCGTCGGGGTCGTCGCCAAAGATGCGACGCAGGCCACACGCGTTCTCGGCATCCATATAGACAATGCGATCCCAGTCGCCATACTCCGCGCGACGCACCTGACGTGCGCGATGTGCGACGACGGGAATCCCGACCTCGCGCAGCTTGGCAACAGTGCCATGATGCGGCGGGTTGCCAATCTCCTCGGTTGAGGTCGCTGCGGAATCGATGACAAACTCCACCTCGCGCCCAGCGCGGCGCACGAGCTCGGTAAACACCGACTCAGCCATCGTCGAGCGGCAGATGTTCCCATGACAGATAAACAGTACACGTTGCATAGGACGATACCTTTCATATGGAAGGCTGCTAAAGAGTCGAAGCCGGGTGCATGCCAAGTTTTATTTCTTGGCCAGTTTGAAATAGCGCTCAAATATCAATTCGAAAACGTAATAGAACATTAATCGACTGTCGAGGTCCATGCTGCCCAAGCGGATTTCTTTTTGCACGGTGTAGATAGGGTAGTCGGCTAGTTTCGAGAGAGAATTTCGAGAAAAGCCGGTGAGCGTGACAACCTTGCATCCGCGCGTTTTGGCTATCGATGTGGCGTCAATAGACACCTGCGTCTCGCCGCTTACGGAAACGCTGAAGACCAGGTCGTTTTTGCCGAGGAGTTCTGCGTAATGCCTCATGACGTGGCGTTCACTGAGCGTATCGGTGTTCTTGCCCATTATTTTGAGCTTTTCAGCCATCTCGAGGCACGGGTATTTCGAAAAGCCCGAGCAGAAGAACACGATATGCGAGGCGTCCTGGATAAGGCTTACAACCGAGTCGATGACCCGGTCGTTAAGCAGATCTTTGGTCTGTACGAGCTGGGTATCAAGAGGAAGTGCCTCGATAGTGAATCGATTGCGGTCGAGCGAGGCGGAATACGATTGTTTGAGCTCCGTAAACCCCGAGAAGCCAAGCTTATGGGCAAGCCTGACGATTGTATTGGGAGCGACAAAGAACCGTTCAGCAACGCTCTTAAGCGTGACATCGTCAATATCATCGCGCAGTTCGATGATGTAGCGCATGATTTCGCTTTCGAGATCGTTGAGCTTGCTCTCGCCAGCTCGCACATGATCATAAAAAGATTCTTGATCTTTCATAAGATGTTTCAGCCCCTCGTACCTCGCCGTATATATGGTACCGCTTTGTGTTGCCAGGTGAGAAATCGGTAATCGGTCAAGATTGCCTATTGCCCATGAACTGGGCAAACGCGCGTGTTTGCCTACACATATCTGTGTTGTGAGCGAAATCATGTGTCCCCGTTTCGCATTGGCCCACACGGGGACTCGCAAATGATCTCATGTCGCAAAATGACAATCGAAACGAAGCAAGCCGAGGACAACCGCGGAGCCCAAGGCCTTCGAGAACACCGATCAGCCAACCCTGGAGGGACGGAACATGAAGGATAAGCTCAATATTGTGATCGTTGGCGGCGGCTCCACGTGGTGCCCTGGCATTCTTAAAGCTCTGACCAAGCACATGGACATTCTGCCGCTGAACCGCGTGATGCTCTATGACATCGATGCCGAGCGTCAGCGTCCGATCGGCGAGTTTGGCAAGATCCTCTTCGCCGAGGAGGAGCCCGGTGTGGAGTTTGGTTACACCACCGATAAGGACGAGGCTTACACCGACGTCGACTTTGTGCTCTGCCAGATTCGTACCGGCGGCTACGAGATGCGTAGCAAGGACGAGAAGATTCCGCTGCATATGGGAATCATCGGCCAGGAAACGGTGGGCCCTGGCGGCATGGCTTACGGTATGCGCTCCATGCATGACATGGTTGAGATCGTCAACGACGTTCGCGCTCATAGCCCGGAGGCGTGGATTATCAACTACACCAACCCGGCTGCTATTGTGGCATATGGTCTCGAGCGCGTCCTGCCCGATGAGCATCGCGTCCTCAACATCTGCGACCAGCCTGTCAACCTCATGCGCTCTTACGGTCGCCTGCTCGGTCGCGATATGAGCAAGACGGAGCCCGTGTACTTTGGCCTCAATCACTTCGGTTGGTTCAAGCACATCTACGATGAAGAGGGCCATGACCTCGTCCCGCAGATTAAGGAGTACACGGAGAAGAACGGTTTCCTTCCTGCCGATGCCGAGCAGCGTGACCAGTCCTGGCTTGATACCTACGCCATGGTCAAGGACATGCTCGAGGACTTCCCCGACTATCTGCCCAACACTTATCTGCAGTACTATCTGTATCCCGAGTACAAGGTTGCTCACCTCGACCCCGATTACACTCGCTCCGACGAGGTCATCAACGGTCGTGAGAAGCGCGTATTCGCCGAGTGCAAGCGCGTTGCCGAAGTCGGTACCGCAAAGAACTCCTCGGTTGTGCAAAACGACGCTCATGGCGATATGATCGTGGAAATCACCTCGGCCATTTATCGCAACACCAACAAGACCTTCATTGTCATCGTGCCCAACAACGGCATTATCGAGGGCATGCCCGATGACGCCATGGTCGAGGTCGCGGCAAGCGTGGGCGCCAATGGCCCGCAGCCCTATGCTGTTGGCAAGATCGGTACCTTCTATCGCGGCCTTATGGAGAACCAGTACGCCTATGAGCGCCTGACCGTTGAGGCTTGGATGGAGGGTTCCTACGAGAAGGCTCTGCAGGCACTCACGCTTAATCGTCTGGTCGGCGACGCAAAGAAGGCTCGCAAAGTGCTCGACAAGCTCATCGAGGCCAATAAGGATTACTGGCCGGAGCTTAAGTAGCTAGTTCCATAGCGCTTGATAACTGTTATGGGGCGTGTGGGCTGTAGCGCTGCACGCCCCGTTTCTTTAAGAGGGGTATCCCATGAACAAAGATGAGCTGCTGGCAAAGTTCCAGCGCCTGGGCAAAGTCCTCATGACGCCTGTCTTGATCCTGCCAATCGCCGGCATCCTTCAGGGCTTTGGCAATGCCTTTACCAGCCCCACCCTTACGGCAGCTGTTCCCTGGCTTGCTGCTCCGGGCTTTGCGATCTTCTTTTCGATTCTCAAGGCCGCTGCCAGCATCGTTATGAACAACATCCCGGTTATCTTCTCGATTTGTCTCGCCTATGGCTTCGCCAAGTCCGAGAAGGCTACCGCGGCGCTTTGTGGCTTTTTGGGCTACATGTGCATGAACTCCGTGATGGGCACGTTCCTTACGGCGACTGGCGTTATCGATCCCGCGAATCTTACAACGGGCCAGAGCACGATCCTCGGTATCACCACGCTCGACACGGGCGTTATCGGCGGTCTTCTGGTGGGTGCAATCGTCGCATGGTTGCATAACCGTTACTACAAGATTGAGCTGCCTGCCGTGTTCTCCATCTTCAACGGCACGCGCTTTATCCCGGCGGTGACGCTGCTCTCATGCAGCATCCTCGCATTGGTCATGTCCTTTGTTTTCCCGTTTATTCAGAACGCTCTCGGCGCGCTGTCCGAGTTCATCAAGACTACGGGTGCCTTTGGTGCATTTGTCTACGGCGCCGGCGAGCGCATGCTCCTGCCTTTTGGCCTGCATCACTTTGTCTATTTGCCGTTCTTCTTCACGTCGCTTGGTGGCGTCGAGACCATCGACGGCCAGACTGTTCAGGGCGCTATCAATATCTACAACGCGATCCTGGGCTCTCCCAGCACGCCGTTTAACATCGAGGTCAGCCGTTTTGTCATGAACGGCAAGGTTATCTTCGCCATGTTCGGCCTGCCCGGAGCTGCACTCGCCTTCTACAAGACGGCGCTTCCCAAGAACAAGAAGAAGACCGCAGCGCTTATGATTGCCATCGTGGTGCCTTGCATCCTCTCCGGAATTACCGAGCCGCTCGAGTACTCCTTCCTGTTCATCGCGCCCATCCTCTACGTATTCCACGCTCTCATGGCTGGTCTTGCTTATGCGCTGACCTATATCCTGCAGTTCAACGTGGCCGGTTCCGCGTCCTTCGGCGGCCCGCTCTTGTCGTTGATCTTTAACGGCATTATGGGTGCAGCCAAAGGCTCCAACTGGCAGGTTATCCTGTTCCTCGGCCCCATCTACTTCGTGGTGTACTACTTCGTCTTCAAGTTCATCATCCTTAAGAAGGACCTTAAGACCCCCGGCCGCGAGGAAGAGTCCGACGATGAAGCCGAAAAGGCTCCCAGGACCGTGATCAGCGACCTCATTCCCGCCATCGTTGAGGCAGTGGGCGGCGACAACAATATTAAGTCTGTCGAGGCCTGCTTCACCCGTCTGCGCATCCAGCTCAATGACTGTGACAAGGTGGTTGATGACGCCGAGTTTACCGAAAAGCTCGAAGCGCGTGGCATCGTGCATGTTAACGGCGGCGTGCAGATTGTCTACGGCAACATGGCATCTAACTACGCAACCCAGATGCGCGAGCTGCTGGGTATGGAGTAAACGACTCAAACACACAATCAAGATTAATACAGGTCGGCGCCCGATCCTTCAATCGGGCGCCGACCTGTGCTGTTTTGGGGCGAATGGGCAAGTACATGACGTGCTCGCTGCTCTCTTTTGGCGCTGCCTATCGTGTATTCGGACGCCTTGCGACGGTGAGGTGCGTTTTTTCGGTTCTAGCGTGTTTGCGGCTAGCGCTGCGCCCGAAGTCGATTTGCACAGCTGATATACAGAGCGTTAACCGCGCTTTGTAGGCCCATGCCCTCAACCAAGGCGGTCGAGTACTCGCTGAGTGACTCCGCGCTCACGGGTAGCAAGAGCTCGCGCGCCCCGTTGTTATCGAATGCCATGTTGCTCGATATCCAAATAACGCGGCAACCTCGCCGCTTGGCCTCAACGTAAAGATTGAAGATGTGGCTCGTCTTCCCTGAGAACGATACAAAGATGGTTAGATCGTCGGGTTGGAGCAGACAGAGCGACGTCTCCTGTCCCTTGACGGAGCCAAATGAAAAGCACAGTCGGTTTACGCGGCTCAGCTTTTCGCAGAGTGAGCGGGCGGCGAGATTGGAGAATGAGCTTCCGTATACGTAGACATTTTGCGCATCGAGAAGCCAGTCAACGGCCTGCTCGAGTCGATCCTCAGTGAGCAGGCGTTTTGTTTCAAGCAAAGAGGTCTCTACGATATCGAAATACCAGGGTATATCGATTTGCTTATAAGCCCTTGTCTCGGTTGTCTCACGCTGGAGCCAAGCGTTGAAGTCGTCAACTTGCTCTTTGAACGATCGAAAGCTCGAGCCGTTTACGCGCCTGCAGAAGCGCGAGATGGTCGCGGGCGATGTATTGCACGCGCGGGCAAGTTCTTCTATTGAGAGCTCTGGGACCTCGTCGTGATGGGAAAGGGCGTAGAGTGCGATGTGGGCGTCAAGGTTGCCGCCCTTCTCGACGTCTTCGATACAAGACCTGAGGTTCGAATAGACCTCGTACATCGACATTCAAATCACTCCAAACAATAATGCCCCGGAGCGGATATGCCATCTCCGGAGCATTGTGGTGAAGCTATGGGACGGATTTATTCCATGCCCAAGTATTCTCTCATTTCGACTTTGTAGACAGAAGCTTTATTGCCGTAAACGATCTGAACACCGCCGCCAACGTGCACGATGGCGCTGGCGCCGAGGTCTTTGGTGAAGACGCTATCGTCCTTGACCAGGGCGGTGTCTTTGAGGCTGAGCCTCAGGCGAGTGAAGCAAGCGTTGACACCCGAGATGTTATCGGCGCCGCCCACGGCTTCCACGATCTGCGGGATGAGCTCGCTTACCTGGACAGGTGCTTTGGAGTCGATGGCCGACGTGTCATCCGCTGCCTGCGTGTCATCATCCTCGCGGCCCGGGGTTTTGAGGTTAAATTTCTTGATAAAGGTGCGGAACAGTACGTAATAAATCCCGAAGTAAGCGATGCCGAGCGGAATAAGCCAAAACCAGTTGGAGCCTTTATCGGCGTTCATGATGCCGTTGAAGATCCACGAGAGGAGCGGTCCGCCGAAGGCGGAAGGCCCAGGCACATTGAACTGTACCAGGTAGGTGAGTACATACGCGATGCCGCACAGCAGGGCGTGGACCACATAGAGTACGGGTGCTACAAAGAGGAAGGAGTACTCGAGCGGTTCGGTTATGCCCATGATGGCGGCCGGAATAACGGCGGCAATCATGAGGGAGCCGACCTTCTTTTTATTCTCGGGACGGGCACAGTGGTAGATGGCGAGCGCCGCCGCGGGCAGGCCGCACATGGCGAACAGCACCTTGCCGTTCATGACGTATTTTGAGATGTCGATGTCGTACATCATGCCGGGCGTGTTGAGCATGGCGTTGTAGATGTTGACAGCACCCTCGACGGTCTGGCCGTCAACCTGGATGCTACCGCCCAGAGAAGTGAAGAAAAACGGCAGGTAGATGAAATGATGCAGGCCGAAGGGCAGAAGCATGCGCTCGGAGAAGCCATAGATGAACGCGCCAAACACCCCGGTGGAATCGATGAGTGTCGAGGCGGCCTTTAGGCCGGTTTGCACAAACGGAAACACGAAGGCGAGCGCAACGCCCACCAGGCTTGCGAAAACGACGGTGAGGGCGGGGACGCAGCGCGTGCCGTTGAAGATGCCGAGCACCGGCGGAAGCTGCACCTTATAGAATCGGTTGTGGATCCATGCGACTACCAAGCCGATGATGATGCCGCCGAATACGCCGGTGTCGAGTGTGGTTACGCCCAGGATGGCGTTCTGACCGGTCTGTAGGTTGGCGGGATCGATGGTGCCCAGCAGGATAAGCAGCTGACCCATGATCGTGTTCATGGTCATGTAGCCGATAAAGCCCGAGAGTGCGGCGGTCGCCTTCTCGGCCTTGGCGTAACCGTAGGCGATGCAGATCGCAAAGAGAACCGAGATGTTACCATTGATAACGTTGCCGGCTGCTTTGATGAGCGTGCTAAAGATCACCATCGGCTCGGTGCCCAAAAACGGACAGAGCGAGATGAGGTTAGCATTGGAAAGGGCGGAGCCCAGACCGACCAAAATGCCGGAAACGGGCAGGAGGAGGACCGGCGCCATGAGCACCTTGCCGAGTCTCTGGAACTCGCTGTAGAGCTTGCTTTCTTTCATGATGTTCCTTCGATGCGCGGGGAGTTAGGACAGGGTCGGCCAATAATCGCCGTTCGCTTCGATCAGGTCGTCGAGGATTTGGCGCGCGACGGTAGTCGAAGGGACGGTCTTGTTGATCGCGATGGCTTCGAGTGCCTTCTGGTAGGAATGCTCGTAATATGCGTCGACGGCGAGCTTCTCACTGGCATTCTGCTCTTCGATAAGCCCCTTGTAGAAGGTGGGGATAGCAGGCTGGCTGATGGGTTCGGGGCCCCAAGAGCGCAGGTAGGCGGGGACCTCGACCATGGCGTCGTCGGGCAGATTGGGGATGGCGCCGTTATTCTCGACGATTACGAGATAACGTTCGCACTTGTTGTAGGCGATAGAGGCGGCTGCGTCGACGATAAAGTCGCCAAAGACCGTGAAGCTCTGTACGGGGCTCTTGTAATTGGCGGGATCTGCCAGGTACTTGTCGTGCTCGGCAAACATCTCCTTCTCGCGTCCGTTGATGACGTTGTCGGCGCGCGTCCAGTTGGGGTCCATGTCATCTGCCATGTCTTTGGAGTACAGGTAGTACTGCAGGTAGCTGTTGGGCAGATACTCGGGATAGTCCTTCACAATCTTGACGTATTGACCCCAGGTGTGCATCCAGTCCTTGTCCTTGTGATGCTTGTCGCTCACGGCCATGCCGTGCTCGAGAATCATCTGACGGAGCTCCGGCAGACGATCGCGCCCCTGCTTGTCGTAAATTTTGGTAAACCAGCCAAAGTGATTGAGTCCAAAATACATGGGGTCGATATCGCGCCAGCTGGGAAGTCCGAGCATCTTAGAGTACGAGAGCAAGATAGCCGTGGGCATATCGCAGATGTTAAGGATATGGTCGTTGCCAAACTCGCGACGTGTGGCCTCGGCGACAACTGCGGCGGGGTTGGAATAGTTGAGGATCCAGGCGTCTGGACTATATTTCTTGGCGTAGCGTACGAGGTCGAAGACGCCGGGGATGGACCTGATGCCATAGGAGATCGAACCGCCGGCGCCGCAGGTTTCCTGTCCCACGCAACCGTACTTGAGAGGGATGCGCTCGTCCTGGCGACGCATCTGAAGGCCACCCTGGCGGATTTGCGCGAAGACGAAGTCGACATCGGTGAATGCCTTTTCGGGATCGGTCGTCACGACAACTTCGATGTCAGGAGCTTCCTGCTCGATGAACTGCTTCATGATGTCGTAGACGAGATGCATGCGCTTCTCGTCGATGTCGTACAGGGCGAGTTTGCGCAGCGGTAATTCGTTTTTCTTCTGCAATAGGCTCTGGATGATGCCGGGGGTGTGGGTGCTGCCGGCCCCGGCGATTACAACTGCTTTCTTGTCCATGTGGTAAACCCCTTTCATGTGGACTGACCACTTCAGACTACGAAAGCTCTACCTGCGATTCTATCGATTTTCAGATTGCGAAAAACGATAGCGATAATCTTAACAGGATGCGTTTTGCGTGGTTAAATAGCGCCGGGAAAGATGCTGACTTGGGCGGCAGACGACGTGTTGCATGGCTGCAGGAGCGAACGCCAGACGGTCAGAAGATGGTGGGCGGTGTTGCGTCCAAGTGGCCTTTGCATGATTGTTTTAAAGGCAACCAGCCCGCATACGTTGATTGTCGCTTTGTCGACTGCCAAAAATGAGTCGGCTGGACAGTTAGTTCAGATACGTATTGATTGAGGTCGTCAAGGAGTATCAGCAGGTTCCTTCATGGGCGCTTGGAAAGCATGCGATTGAGACTGATTTGCGCTATAGCTTTGGTTTTGACTGCGAAATGCGGTACTGGCCTCGCTTTGTAGGGCTTGGATGGCTGAGGTGAGTACGTATCTGAATCAACTGTCCAAACTCATTTGCAAGGACGTGCATTGATACATGTTCAGAGCTTTTTGCGCCGCTTGAGCACACTCGGCTTAGCCGGCGGCATGCGCGGCTTTTGGCTGCAATTGCGCTACCCGCGGTGGCGCTCCCAGCGAGCCAACTTAATCGTCACCAGCGTGAGCACCCAGGCTACGAGCGAGAATGCGGCGCCCACGGCGCCCACGTACACAATGCCAACGCTGCTCACCACGGCGCCGCCTACTGCGGTGCCAAACGAAATGCCGACGTTAAACGCCATGGGCTCAACTGAACTTGCGAGTACCATCGACTTGGGGTGGCGGCTGCGTGCCACATCCATAAAGTGTGTGATGCACGACACCGAGAACAGGTACATGAGCAGCGCCAAGCTAAAGACAAAGACCAGCGCGAGCGGCATGGTGCCGCCCACAGCAAACAGCCCGAGCAACGCCGCAGCCTGCAGCACAAACGTCACAAGCAGCGCCTTCATGCCAAAGCGTGCATCAATCCATCCGCCCAGGATGTTCGAGATCAGGCAGAACACGCCGTAGGCCATAAGCGTGGTACTCGCCTGAACGGTGCCCATGCCCAGCACCTGCTCAAGATAAGGCGTCACGTAGCCGTAGAACACATAGACCGAGCCCACGCCAAACAAAAAGATAAGCATGCCGGTGATGATGCTCGGCTCGCGCAGCAGACCCGCCTGTTCGCGAAAGGTGGCAGGCTCGTCGGTTTGCCCAGCGCGCGGCATAAACGCCACGAGCGCTCCGCAGATTAAAACGGCAAAGGTAAGCGTGCCGTACATGGCCACGTGCCAATCGAGCGTGTCGGCCACAAACTTGCCGATCGAAGTGACAAAGACCATTGCCACGGAAAACGCACCATATACCACCGAGATGGCAAGTGAAGTTTGCTGCGGGGACAGCAGCTCGGGGATGTACGTCACGCCTACGGCGAGCAGCGCACCCGAGACAGAGCCCAGGACAATGCGCGAGATAAACAGCACCTGGAAGTTGGGCGCCAACGCCATGACCAGGTTGCCGAGCACAAAGACGATGCTGTAGCACACGAGCAGCTGGTAGCGGCAGAATCGCCCCGTGCTGAGCGCAAGCACCGGCGTCGCGATAGCGTAGACAAGCGCAAACACGCTGATGAGCTGGCCCGCAGTGGCAAGTGATACGCCGAGTTCCGTCGCCAAGTCGCTTTCGATGCCGATGACCACGAACTCGGAGCAGCCGAGCGAGAATCCCAACAGCACGAGCAGCGCCAGGCAGAGCTTGGTGCGCGCGGGGGAGAGCGCGGCGGCGGTTGACTTACTTTTAGGCGTGGTTGCGGCGGTCAAGGTTGTCACTCCAATGTCGCATGAATAAGCGGGATTCAATCCCTGCAACTCTAACAGAATGTGTCAGGTGCCTGCCTCCTTTGTCGCAGGCTGCGCTTGCCTGTATAGTCGCAATACAGGCGAAGATGGTCTCAGGTACATTGCGGGCGACAGGAGATCCCATGGGTATGCACACGACAAAGGTTGTAGTGGGCGAGGGCAAGTTTGCGCTCGAGGCCCAGTTGACGGTGACGCCGCGAGGCATGGCGGTGTACGCCTGCTCGCCGGAGTTTGCGCACCTGGGTGCCACGGCGCAGGCCATTCCTCGCCCCGAGCCCGGCCGTACGGCGACGGTGAGCATCCTGGCCGTTCCGTGCCATCGAGACGAAATTCCGGCGCACGATATTGCGGCGGCGCTGGCCACGCGCTTTGGCGTGCCGGTAGTTGCAAGCACGGGTTTTCATGTGGAGAACGCGATCGCGGACGACTTGCGGCGCATGCTCGATACCACCAAGGAACTCATCGCCGCGCTCGAGGAGGCCGCAGCCCGCATTCTGCGCGCCGGCTGGGATGAGGGCGGCGCAGGCGCCGAGGTCGTGGCGGTCGATGCCGCGACCGGCGAGGCGCTTGGCCCCGTCGACCGCATCGAGGCCCATACCGGCGAGGGAATCCTGCATCAGGCATTTCTGACGCTTCTGGTCGAGGGCCAGGGCGAAGACGCGCGCCTGCTGCTCTGTCGTCGCAGTCCGCTCAAACGCCTGTGGGGCGGGGTGCTGGCCGATGGCTGTGCCGGCCATCCGCTCCCCGGGGAAGACGTCGCGGCCGCCACGGCACGTCGCATCAACGAAGAGCTTGGCATCACGCGCGAGCCCGATCAGCTCAAGCACCTCGGACACGTGGTGTACCGCGAGGACCACGGCGACGGCCGCTGCGAGTGCGAATGGTGCGAGGTGTTCGTAGCCCATGTTGAGCCGGGCGAGCTGCATATCAACCAAGAGGAGATCTCGGAGGTGCGCCCGGTCGCCCCGCCCGAGCTCGACGGCTACCTGCGGGGTCGCCCCGAGCAGCTGGCCCCCTGGCTCCGCGAGGCCCTCAGCGACCCATCCATCCGTACGGATCTCGCTATGTGAAACAAAAGACAGTCCCTTTGCCACATCCAAACCGTCACAACATTTGATGAAAATCTCGAAAACGAGGAAAAGCGTCGAATGTTGTGACGCTTTTTGTCCAGAGGATCGCTTCTCATCCAAAAATCCCGCTTGACTGTATTGCCACAACACAGCGCAACGTAAGGGGTGTCCGATAACGGGCGCCCCTTTTTAAGTGGCAACGTGGCCGCGAATCCGGAGCGCCCCCAACAAGAAAGGTGGGGAGATGGAAGCGGAAAAGAAGGCGTTTAAGATCACCAAGCGCGAAATTGGCTTTGTGCTGGGTATCGTTGTCTTTTTGCTGGTGAAGTTTCTTCCTTTGGCGGAGCTGAGCTCGACGGTCGAGCTTACGGTCGGCGGTCAGACCTGTCTGGCGTTGACGCTCGCCACGGTGGTGTTCTGGGCGTGTGGCGTGGCACAGCCGGGCTTTGTGGGCCTGCTCTATTGCGCGCTGCTCGTTCTGTTCAAGGTGTGCGTGGACGACACGGGCGCCGCGAGCATCTCGGCGACGGTCGCCTCCACGTTTAGCTCGTGGACCAAGGCCACCATGTGGCTCGTCATCGGCGCCTACCTCATCGCCAGCGCGGTCAAGGAGTCGGGCCTGGGCGAGCGCATCGCCTATGCGTTTATGCTCAAGTTCGTGCGCGATGCCAAGTCGCTCATCATCTCGATCTTCGCGCTCACCTTTGTGCTGTCGCTGCTGATCCCGCATCCGTTCCCCCGCGCCTTCCTCATCCTCGCCGTCGTCTCGGTCATCGCCGAGTCCGCCGGCTACGGTGACGACGACCGCGGCAAGCTCGGCTTCCTCGTGTTTGCCGCAGCCGCGCCGGGCTCCATGTTCTTCCTGACGGGCGATTCCACGCTCAACCCGCTCGTTGCGCAGTACAGCGCCGAGGCCGGCGGCATGAGCCCGTCGTTTGTCGACTGGTTCCTGTACATGAGTGTGCCCATGCTGGTCGCGCTGCTGTGCACCCTGTTCCTGGGCCTCTTCCTCTTTAAGCCCAGCAAGGAACTCGTCTACGATCGCGAGCAGATCGTGGCCAAGCAGGCCGCGCTCGGCAAGCTCTCCGTCAAGGAGATCCGCACCATCGTGTGGCTTGTCATCGCCATCGCGCTGTGGCTCACCGTCTCGGGCGATTACATCGGCTGGGTTACCCTGGCCATCGGCGTCTGCCTCGCCATGCCCATCATCGGCGAGGTCCTCACCCCTGCCAGCTGGAACGCTGTCGACATCAAGTCCCTCATGTTCCTGACGGCCGCCATGGCCGTAGGCTCTGTGGGCGGTGCCACCGGCATGAACGCCTGGATCGCCGACGTCGTACTCCCCAGCTCCGTGCCCGAGAACATCTTCCTGTTCGCCCTGCTTGTCGCCGCGCTCTCCATGATCATCCACATGTTCATGGGTTCGGTCATGGCCGTGCTCGGCGTGTGCGTGCCGGCGTTCATAAGCTTCGCGGCCGGCTCCAGCGTAAGCCCGCTCGCCGTGGCGCTCATCGTCTTCACGTCCATCAACATCCACTACATCCTGCCGTTCCATAACCTGCCGATCCTTATCGGCGAGGGCAAGGACGCCGGCGGCTACACCTCCAAAGAAGCCATGCGCATGGGCATTCCCCTCACCGCGGTCGTCTTTATCGTCGTGCTGGTCGAGGCCGCCTGGTTCCATCTCTTTGGCCTGATGTAAGCGGCCGAGCGCTTGGGCTGCAAACAGCCGAGTGCTTGAACCGCGAGTTGCCAAGCGCTCCATCTATAAGCGCTGCGGCCCCACTACGTTACCCAGCCCGGCGGCACTCCCGTCGCCGGGCACTCTCCCGAAAGGAGCACGCTATGTCCACTACCGATGCTTCCCAGATCCACGACCTGCGCTCCGCACTCGACTTTTTGCGCGAGATGCCGGGCCAGCTGCTCGAGACCGACACCCAGGTCGACCCGGACGCCGAGGTCTCGGGCGTCTATCGCCACGTCGGTGCCGGTGGCACCGTTATGCGTCCGACCAAAGAGGGCCCGGCGATGGTCTTCAACAACGTCAAGGGCTTTGACGATGCCAAGGTCTGCATCGGTATGCTTGCCAGCCGCAAGCGCGTTGCCGCCCTGCTCGACCTGGACGAGGAGCACCTGGGTCTCGAGATCGGCAAGCGCTTCGAGAACCTGATCGCGCCCAAGCAGATCGCCGGGGGCGCGCACGTCGACTGCCAGGAGGTTGTGTACAAGGCGACCGACGAGGGCTTTGACCTGCGCAAGATCGTTCCCGCTCCCACCAACACGCCCGTCGACGGCGGTCCCTACATCACCATGGGCCTCGCCTACGGCACGAGCCCCGACGGCTCCCAGTCCGACGTGACCATCCACCGCTTCTCCTGTGTCGACAAGGATAAGCTCGCCATGTGGATCACCCCTGGCAGCCGTCACCTGGGCGCGTTCTTTGACGAGTACTGCCAGCGCGGCGAGGACATGCCCATCTCCATCTCCATCGGCCTGGACCCCGCCGTGTACATGTGCTGCGGCTTTGAGGCTCCTACCACGCCGCTCGGCTTCAACGAGCTGCAGATCGCCGGCGCCCTGCGCGGCCATGCCGTCGAGCTCGCCGACTGCGTTACCGTTCCGCAGAAGTGCATTGCCAATGCCGAGTACGTGCTCGAGGGCTACCTCATGCACGACGAGACCATCAACGTGGACGTCAACGGCCACGGCTACGCCATGCCCGAGTTCCCCGGCTACACCGGTGGCGCCAAGGTCTGCCCGGTGATCAAGATCACCGCCGTCACCACACGCGTCAATCCCATCATGGAGAGCTGCATCGGCCCTTCGCACGAGCACGTGTCCATGGCGGGCATCCCCACCGAGGCTTCCATCTACAAGATGGTCGAGACCGCTATCCCGGGCCGCCTGCTCAACGTTCACGCCGCCCCCTGCGGCGGCGGCAAGTTCGTTGCCATCATGCAGTTCAAGAAGTCGAGCAAAAATGACGAGGGCCGTCAGCGCAACGCCGCCATGCTCGCCTTCTCGGCATTCTCCGAGCTCAAGCATGTGATTCTGGTCGACGAGGATGTCGACATCTTCGACATGAGCGATGTGATGTGGGCTATGACCACGCGCTTCCAGGCCGACGTGGACCTCATCACCATCCCCGGTTGCCACTGCCACGTGCTTGACCCGTCCAACGACCCCGCATTCGATCCTTCGATCCGCGAGCACGGCATTGCCTGCAAGGCCATCTTCGACTGCACGGTTCCGTTCAACCTCAAGAAGAACTTCATCCGCTCGCAGTTCATGGAGATCGATACAGATAAGTGGGCAGCAGAGCTCGCTTTCTAGTACGTAGCCCTACCAAGTAGTCAAGGAGTTGCCATGCCTGAGCCTTCTGTCCGTCCCCGTCGCATTGTCGTTGGCGTATCTGGTGCCAGCGGCGCCGCGTTGGGTCTTGAATGCCTTAAATGCTTGCGCCAGGCCGGCGCCGAATCGGCGCTTGTCGTCACGCGCGGGGGAGAGATCACCATCGAGCAGGAGCTCGGCATGACGCTCGACGAGTTTGCCACGCATGCCGATGTGGTCTACGACAACAAGAACATCGGCGCCGCCATTGCAAGCGGCACCTATCCGGTCGATGGCATGATCGTGGCGCCCTGCTCCATGAAGACGCTTGCCGGCATCGCGAGTGGTTACAGCGAAAACCTGTTGCTGCGTGCGGCTGACGTGCAGATGAAAGAGCAACGCCGCCTGGTACTCATGGTGCGCGAGACGCCCTTCAGTGCGATCCATGTCGATAACATGGCGCGCTTGGCGCGCGTACCGGGCGTCATGCTCATGCCGCCCATGCTCACGTTTTACAACGGCCCCGCCACGCTCGACGATGCGGTGCATCACATCGCCGCCAAGGCGCTCGAGGCCGTCGGCGTGTCATGTGCAAACTATAAGCGCTGGTCATAGGCGCATTTAGGGTAGGATACGAGTAGTGTTTGAGCCCGCTGCCCCTGTGGGCGGCGGGCTTTTCGCGTCAAAGGATGCGTCGGGAGGACCTATGCAGACGGGTATGTATGCGATTAGCGAGATGGCGAGCTCGTTTAACGTTTCGCGCCAAACGCTCATCTACTACGACAAGATCGGCCTGTTTAAGCCCGCCGTGGTCAACGAGAAGGGCTACCGCTTCTATTCGCCCACGCAGATCCCGCTTATGCGCCTGATTTGCATGTTGCGCGACTTGGGACTGGAGCTCGACGAGATTGACCGCCTGACCTCGACGTTCGACATTGGCGAGATGACCGATCACCTGCGCTCGCGGGTCCAGGCGCTCGATGGGCAGATTGCCGGGCTCAAAGCCGAGCATGCGAGCGTGCAGGAGCGCCTGAGCTTTTACGACGAGGCGGTCTATTGGCGCGAGCGCGAGGGCAAACCGGAGCTCAAGCAGTTTGAGCGCCGCTACGTGGTCTTTGAGGAGTTTCCGGGCGAAATCGAGCGCGGCCGCTCGATGCTGCACCCCACGCTCATGCGGGCGATTCTGCGCATGCGTGCGCTGACGGGCACGCGTCCCATGCGTGGTTGGGGCGCCATGCTGCGTCGCGAGGCGCTGCATTCCGACGACCCCATTGCCGGCGCCGGCTCCTTTGCCGTGCTGCCGCGCGGTGCCGAGGAACTGCTGCCGAGCGACGCTGCCGAGCTGGCAGAGATCGGCATAGAAGTGCTGCCCGAGGGCACATACCTGTGCATGAGCCGCTGGGGCATGCCGTACGAACCCGAGGGCATCCGCGCCGTCGTGGCCTGCATGGACAAGCACGCGCTCCAGCCCGTCGGCAACGCTTTCGATTTTTGCTACCTCGATACCACGAGCTATGACGAGTCCCACCAAGAGGACTTCTGCTGCATCCAAATCCCCGTCGCCCTCCAGATGTGACAAGGGGACTGCTCCTTCGTCGCATTCGTGGTGTGGCTGCTGCCCAAACCGTCACAACATTCGATGAAAATCTCGAAAACGAGGAAAAGCGTCGAATGTTGTGACGCTTTTCCTGTCTGTGCCGGCGAGCTCCAGCGCCGTCTGGGGGTATAAGGCTAGCAAGTGTTTTATTTGCGAGGCCTAAGGGGCGCCCCGTATGGATATCGATAACTTTGAATGGTGGTATAGCGAGGGCGAGGCTCCGGACGAGGAGTGGGACGAGCCCGCGCCGCGTGACGTGTCGAGCGACGAGGACGAGGCCGGCAACGATGCTGCTGTCGAGCCTGACGCCGCCTCCGATGCCGCCGAGCCTCTGACCTTTGAGCGGGCTTGGGCCCAGGCTGAGGCCGACGAGGCAAAGGCCGATGCCACGGCCACACTCGGTGAGCCGGCGGACATGTCCATCTCGCCGGCCAAGATCCCGCAGCCGCGCCATAACATCGACCCCGGCAGTACGGCATCCTTCAGCATTCTCGACGTGCCCTCGCAGGGTGCCCAAGCACCCGCGCCCACACGTCGCCCCGACCTGGCTCGCGAGGAGGACGCGGGCCGTCGCTCTCCGCTCGGCCCCATCCTCATCGCCTTCATGGCCGGCGTTATCGCATGCTCGGTAATTGGAAACGTCTGGAGCCATGTTGAACAACAACGAAAAGACGCCGCCAAGGTCGAGATGTCCGTCGAACAATCGCTCAGCCGCACGCGCTCGGTGCATGTATCGGTCGAGGTCAAGGACGGCGCGACGTGGGACACCGCGCGCGGCGACAGCCAGATGCTCGTCCATATCGTGGGTCGCACGCTCAAGGGGCAAGCGATCGACGAGTACCAATACGTCAATTCCGAAGGTGACGGCATCGAGCTCAAGCCCGGCGACTACGAGCTCACGGTCGATGAGCCGCCCGTCGCCACCGACGGCACGCGTTACCGTGCCTCAAAGCGCATGGTTCCGGTGAGTTTTAATTCACAGGCGCCCGATACGGTCGATAGCACGCCGCAGGGCGGGTTTGACCTTTACGCTATTGCTCAATAACTGCACCTGTCGCTCAACCCCGCCGCCAAGAGTGGGACAATAGCCCTCGACACCGTTGTTTACTATTGGAGGAAGTAGCATGTCCACCGTCACTACCATCAAGCGCGGCGGCCTCACCGCGGCCATCGATTCCATGGGCGCCCAGCTCACGAGCCTTGCCCTCAACGGCAACGAGTATCTGTGGCAGGGCGACCCGGCCTTTTGGGGCAAGCATGCGCCTATCCTGTTCCCCATCGTGGGATCGCTGCGCAACAACATGGCGACATCTGCGGCCGGCACCTGCGAGATGCCGCGCCATGGACTCGCTCGCATCGTCGAGCACAAGTTGGTCGAGGTTTCGGAGGACGGCTCCTCGGTAACGTACGAGATCACTGACACGCCCGAGTCGCTCAAGGCGTTCCCGTTCCACTTTAAGCTCAACATGACCTATGCCCTGACCGGCGACACCACGCTCACGCAGACCTTTGCCGTCACCAACACCGGCGACGTGGCCCTGCCGTTCTCGGTGGGCGGTCATCCTGCATTCAACGTGCCCGCCCCCGGTGCCGAAGACGAGGCGTTCGAGGATTACGAGCTGGCGTTTACCGAGGCTTGGACCAACGAGGCTCCTATCATCACGCCCGACGGTCTTATGACGTTTGAGGGTAGCTACAAGGCTCCCGATAACTCGGACGTGCTGCCCATCACGCACCGCAGCTTCGATAACGATGCCATCATGTTCACCGATACTCCGGGCTCCACGCTCACACTGCGCGGCCGCAAGTCGGGCCACGGCGTCAAGATCGACTTTGAGGGCTTTAAGTACATCGGCGTGTGGTCTGCCGCCAACGATGCTCCGTTTGTGGCGCTCGAGCCCTGGACCGGTCATACCACCATGGACACCGAGGACGACGTCTTTGAGCACAAGGTCAACACCATTACCTTGGCACCGGGTGAGACGGACGTTCGCAGCTTTAGCGTTACCCTGCTCTAGAGGTTCCGCCGTTCTAACGAACGACGGACCGGTCGACGCTGCGCCCTTAGGTTCCGCCGTTCTGACGAACGGCGGGCCGGTCGACGCTGCGCGCCACCCAGAGCGACAATTTGTCATTCAAAAGGCACGGCATGACCAGAAGGTCTATGCCGTGCCTTTTTCATGCCAACTTGTTCGCTCTGGGCGGCGCTCGCTGGCATTGCCAAAACATCGACGTTCCCAATGACTATCGCGTGTCTATTAATTTTTCGAGCTTGTGCTGCGCTGCTGGTCGCTGGCGTATATCCTGTTAAGTCGTCAGCATACGATTCAACAGGGAAGGCAGATTATGCATTCTCCCCATCAACGCGACGCGCATCCACAGCCGATATGCAGCCGTCGCATCTTCTTGGGTAGCGCTCTCGCTGCGAGCGCTTCTGTCGTCGCCGGCGCACTTGCCGGCTGCCAGCGTCCCTCCACGCTGGAAGTAGTTCAGCCCACGACGGGCGGCGGTCGCGATGACCTGTCCGATTCCGTGATCGGCAAGGATAAGATCCGCATCGGCATGGAGGCGGCCTACGCTCCGTACAACTGGCAGGTCTCCGAGGCCAGCGAGTACACCATCCCCATCGACAACGTGCAGGGCGCCTATGCCGATGGTTACGACGTGCAGATCGCCAAGATCGTCTGCAAGGCCCTCGGCGGCGAGCCCGTTGCCGTCAAGCAGAGCTTCTCGGGCCTTATCGATTCGCTCAACAACGGCCAGATCGACCTCATCATTGCCGGCATGAGCGCTACGCCCGAGCGCGAGGAGTCCGTCGGCTTTTCCGACCCGTACTTCATTGGCTACTTTGGCCTGTTCGTAAAAGAGGGCTCGCCCTACCAAAACGCCACCAAGCTCAGCGACTTTAGCGGCGCCACGGTGCTCGGCCAAAAGGACACCATGCTCGATACCGTCATCGACGAGATCCCGGGCGTTGTGCACAAAAACCCGGTCGATTCGGTCCCCACGGTGTTCTCGAACCTGCTGCAGGGCACGTGCGACGCCGTGACCTACAACACGGAGAACGAAAAGGGCTATATGGCCCAAAATCCCGGTATCGTCCCCATCCACTTTGCCGAGGGCGAGGGCTTTAAGCAGGAGGTCACGGCAAACGTCGGCTGCCGCAAGGGCTCGGACAAGCTGCTTAAGCTCATCGACAAGACACTCAAGGGCATTAGCCAAGAGGAGCGCGACCAAATGTGGGACGCGTGCCTCGACCGTCAGCCGGCATAGGGAGGCAGCATGAAAACCATTAATCGCCTGGCCTCCTTTATCAAGGCCGACCACCGTTATGTATACCTGGGCACGAGTGTTATCGCGGCGCTCGGCCTGGCGTTTAGCCAACGCAACCCCACGCCGCTGAGCTTCTTGGCCCCCACCGGTATCTTCCAAGATTGTCTTTGGGCGATCCTGTGGGCGTGGCTCGTCGTGTCGGCGGCGGCGCTGGTCACCAAGCTTATGCACTGGAATGACTATCGCCAAAAGTCGCCGTTTGCATCCGAGCGTTGCCGTCGCGGCGCGCGCCTGGGCAGCTATGTCGTGGTTGCCATCGCGGCGATCTTCTTCATCGACCGCTGCGTCATGTCGTTTATCGACCTGGTACAGGTGAGCATTGTCTCGGACTCCAACCCCAGCGACTTTTTGTCGAGCCTGGTCTACATGACCTACAAGAGCGGCGACTTCTTTATCCGCGGTATCGAGATCACCATCGCGCTTGCCACCTTCGGCACGGTCATCGCCTTCTTCTTGGCGCTGCTCTTTGTGTTCTTGCGCACCCAGACCTTCGATCGCGTCGACAACGACCTGGTGCGCTTCTTTAAGAGCATTGGCCGAGGCTTTGCGACCGTCTATTCCACCGTCGTGCGCGGCACGCCCATGATGGTCCAGGGCCTGCTCATCTATTACGCGGGCTTTACCGTTCTGCGCGGCATGGGCTTCGAGACCGCCCAGGCCAACCAGATCTGGAGTACCTTCACCGCCGGCCTCGTCACCATCTCGCTCAACTCCACCGCCTACATGATGGAGGTCCTGCGCGGCGGCATCGAGTCCATCGATCCCGGCCAGGCCGAGGCAGCGCGCTCGCTGGGCCTGTCGCAGTGGCAGGCTATGCGCAAGGTCGTGTTCCCCCAGGGCATTAAAAACGCGATTCCGGCGCTCACCAACGAGCTCATCATTAACATCAAGGATTCGTCGGTGCTCTCGGTCATCGGCGTGTTCGACCTCATGTATGCCACCACCACCGTCGCCGGCGTGTACTACCGCCAGATGGAGGTCTACTGCGTGGCGCTCGTGGTCTACCTGATCCTGACGCTCGTGGCGAGCCGCCTGCTCGAGGCCTTTGGCAAAAAGCTCGGCGCCGAGGCTCCTGCCACGCTGCCCAGCTCTAACTAGGCTTAAGACGAGGAGAATCATCATGGCAGATACCGCCACTACCGGCACCGCGGCCGCCGCACAAACTAAAGAGTCACTCATCCGCGTCGAGGGCCTGCGCAAGAGCTTCGGCTCGCTCGAGGTGCTCAAGGGTATCGACTTGTCCGTCAATCCCGGCGAGGTCGTCACCATCATCGGTGCTTCGGGTTCGGGCAAATCGACCTTTCTGCGCTGCCTCAACCTGCTCGAGACCCCGGACGCGGGCCATATCTGGTTCCATGGCCAGGACCTCACGGCCGAGCGCTGCAATATCAACAAGCTGCGCGAGGACATCGGCATGGTGTTCCAGGGCTTCAACCTATTCAACAACATGGATGTGCTCGACAACTGCACGCTCGCGCCCGTCACGCTCAAAAAGATGAGCAAGACCGAGGCCGAGAAAGTCGCGATGGAGCATCTGACGAGCGTGGGGCTCGAAAAGTTCGCGCACGCCGCCGTGGGCCGCCTGTCCGGTGGTCAAAAACAGCGCGTGGCCATCGCCCGTGCCCTGTGCATGAATCCGCAGATCATGCTGTTCGACGAGCCGACCTCCGCACTCGACCCCGAGATCGTGGGAGAGGTGCTCGAGGTCATGCGCAAGCTCGCTGCCGATGGCATGACCATGGTCGTCGTCACGCACGAGATGGCCTTTGCCCGCACGGTGTCCGATCGCGTGGTCTTTATGGACAAGGGCGTGGTGCTCGAGGACGCCGCGCCGGCCGAGCTCTTCGGCAATCCCAAGCACCAGCGCACTCGCGAGTTCCTCTCGCGTTATCTCGAGGACAAATAACCGACCGCAAACGCTTATGTAGCAGGGCCGCTCCGGTGGGGCGGCCCTCGTCATCACAATCGAAAGGATGTCATGGCCGAGGTTTGGCGCTTCTTTGCGCATGAGGACGATTTTGCCGATATAGACGAGGCTGGCGCGAGCGAGCGCTTGGGTCGCGTGCTGTCGTTTCCGACCATCTCGAGCATGGATGCCGAGGCGGTGGACTGGCAGCCGTTCGACGACCTGCGCGCCTATATGCAACAGGCGTGGCCGCGCGTGTTCGCGGCGGGCGAGGTCGAGCTCATCGACCATTCGCTATTGGTGACGCTTGCCGGCTCCGACCTCGCTCTCAAGCCCGTTATGCTCATGGGCCACATGGACGTGGTCCCCGTGGTGCCGGGTACCGAGGCCGATTGGACGCACGCCCCCTTTAGCGGGCACGTGGACGATACCTACATCTGGGGCCGCGGCGCGATCGACATGAAGGACCAGGTCGCAGGCATTCTCGAAGCGGTCGAGTATGCGCTGGCGCACGGTTGGCAGCACGAGCGCACACTGCTCCTGGCCTTTGGCCAGGACGAGGAGACGACGCAGTACGGCGCAGGCGCCATCGGCCGCGCGCTCGAGGAGCGCGGCGTTGAGCTCGAGTACCTGATCGACGAGGGCGACTACCGCATCGTTCCGGCTGCCGAGTACAGTGCGGGCGAGGGTTGGCTCATGCACGCCGACCTGGCTGAGAAAGGTTATGCCGACATTGTGCTCAAGACAAAGAGCGCGGGCGGACATTCGTCCAACCCCTACGGCGGTACGTCGCTCGAGGTGCTGAGCCGTGCCATCACCGCAATCTGCGATATCGAGTGGCCGACGCGCGTGACCGACTTGCTTGCCGCCCAACTCGTCGAGTTGGGGCTCTACACGGCCGATGAAATTGCCGCCAACGGGGATGCCATCGTGCGCGAGTGCCTCGCCAGCAAGAAGCTCTATCCGCTGGTGACGACCACCTGCGCGCCCACGCAGATCGAGGGTGGCAGCACCGGCGCCAACGTAATGCCGCAGGATATGTGGGCCAATATCAATTTCCGTATGCTCGAGGGCACGAGCGTGGCCGATGTCGTGGCCTGCTGCCGCGTCGCCGTTGCCGAGGCGGGGCTCGCCGACCGTGTCGAGGTCGAGCTCGGCCCTGGCAGCTCCGAACCCTCGCCGTCTCCGCGCATCGGTGGTCCCGGTCTCGAAGCGGTTCGCTCCATCGCCGCCCGCTATTTCCGTGATCCAAAGGGGACGGAGGAAAACGGATCGTCTGCGGTGGGCCAAGAGCCGATGAGCATTGTGCCCTCGACCGTGATTGGTGCAACCGATGCCGCCAACTACCAGCGCATTTGCCACGAGTGCATCCGCTTCTCCGCCTTTGTGGTCGACGATGACGAATGCGACCGCGGCGTCCACGGCACCAACGAGCGCATCACCCGTCGCGCCTACCTCCAGGGCGTACGCTTTTTCATCGCTCTGCTTCAAACGCTCTAGAATGTGACAAAGCGACAGTCCCTTTGTTAGCCGTTGGGGACGTTCTTAAACGACTAGTCGTTAATGAACGTCCCCAACGGCTATGTCCACTCATTCCGTGCGGGTTATATGCAGGTTTGCCTGCGCACGCTATCATGTATGGGTTAGACCGCAACTATGTACCCCATACGCGAAGGGATGCGCATGTATCTGAAGATCGACATGTTCTAGCCGGGCTTACCCCCGCAGCGGCGCCGCGCGCCCCATCAACTCTGCCGATTTTCACCTTCACGCATATAAAGGAGTCCCGCCATGCGCGACAAGCTCGAAAAGATCATCAAGGCCTACGAGGAGCTCGAGAAGAAGCTTTCCGACCCGGCCGTTGCCTCCGACATCAAGGAGTTCACGCGTCTCAACAAGGAGTACGCGCACCAGTCCGACCTCATCGCCGCCTCGCGCGAGTACATCGGCGCGCTCGATGACATCGAGGCTGCCAAGGAAATGCTCCACGATACGACCGATGCCGATGAGAAGGAGATGCTCCAGATGGACATCTCCGAAAACGAGGCCAAGCTTCCCCAGCTCGAGGAAGACATTAAGTACATGCTCATCCCGAGCGACCCCAACGACGACAAGAACACCATCGTCGAGATTCGCTCCGCCGCCGGTGGCGACGAGGCGGCTATCTTTGCCGGCGATCTGTACAAGATGTATCAGCGCTTCTGCGAGTCGCGCGGCTGGAAGACCACCGTGCTCGACTCCAGCCCCAGCGAGGCCGGCGGCTTTAAGTCCATCGAGTTCAAGGTCGAGGGCGACCGCGTCTACTCCGTCATGAAGTTCGAGTCCGGCGTGCACCGCGTCCAGCGCGTTCCCAAGACCGAGTCCCAGGGTCGCATCCAGACCTCCACGGCAACCGTCGCCGTGCTTCCCGAGGCCGAGGAGATCGACGTTCAGATCAACCAGTCCGACCTGCGCATCGATACCTACTGTGCCTCCGGCCCTGGCGGTCAGTGCGTTAACACCACCTACTCCGCCGTGCGCATCACCCACCTGCCCACCAACACCGTGGTGCAGTCGCAGGAACAGCGCTCCCAGATCCAGAACCGCGAAGTCTGCATGCAGATGCTGCGCGCCCGTCTGTACGAGATGGAGCTCGAGAAGCAGCAGGCGGAGCTCGGTGCCGAGCGCCAGAGCCAGATCGGCCACGGCAACCGTTCCGAGAAGATCCGTACCTACAACCAGCCCCAGGACCGCGTGACCGATCACCGCATCGGCTTCAACTCCACCTACAACGGCGTCCTCCTGGGCGACCAGCTCGGCACCGTCATCGAGGCGCTCGCCGCCGCCGAGCGTGCCGAGAAGCTGGCACAGGCCGTTTAGGTTCCGCCGTTCTACCGAACGGCGGACCGGCCGACGCTGCGCGCCGCCCAGAGCGACAATTTGTCATTCAAAAGGCAAGGCATGACCAGAAGGTCTATGCCTTGCCTTTTTCATGCCAACTTGTTCGCTCTGGACGTCGCTCGCTGGCATTGCCAAAACATCGGCGTTTCCTTGGTTGTCAAATGATCCGTAGGGAGTCATTGGGCACATTGCTTTGAGATGTTATTCAATCGGTTCTGATGGCCTTTGAGCTGCTTGCCTGCTAAAAGCAATTAACGATATCTATCCGCTACCGAAAATAATGCTCAAAAAATCGTCCAAGAAGTCGCGGGGCGATTTTTGATGGGTCGCGCGTCAAGTGATTTGGCAAGTTCTTGGTTAGATATTGGTCAGTTTTGGGGCAACCTTGCCAAAAGCTTGACGAATGCAAATTTAGACGTCAGCGAATGAACACTTTGAGCGAGCTCGGTGCAAAATTCTGGGCTGATTCTCGATAATCGCCTTCAATCGCCCCTTGCCAAGCGCTGGCCTCGCTTACAATCTGCTCCGACATTCGCGCGCCGTCCGGCGCTTAAGAGGGGAGGGCCCCATGGCAAACGAGATTTGGACCATCAAGCGTTGTCTCGAGTGGACCAAGGAGTACCTGGCCGAGCGCGGCGAGGAGCACCCCCGTCTTTCTGCCGAGTGGCTGCTGTGCGCCGCCACGGGCCTGGCGCGCATTGACCTATATATGCGTATGGACGAGACGCTTAACGCGGCCCAGCTCGAGACCATGCATGCGGCCGTTGTCCGCCGCGCTAAGGGCGAGCCGCTGCAATACATCACGGGCAGCACGCAGTTTCGCATGATCGACGTCGCGTGCGCCCCCGGTGTGCTCATTCCGCGCCCCGAGACCGAGATGCTCGTCGAGGAAGTCCTCAATTATCTGGATGCCGAGGTACTGAGCCCCGAGGCCGCTGCCCGTCAGCGTGTTGAGCTGCCTTGGAACGATGAGGTCGAGGAGGCACGCAAGGCCGAGGCCGCATTGGCCGACGAGCGAGCGACGGCCGAGCGCCGTGCCGCCAACCTCACAGCTGCCGACGAGGCGGCGCTAGGCGGCGATGTGCTGGGCAGTCGCGCTTATGCCGAGGAACTGGCCGATCGCGAGGCCGAGGAAGCCGCCGCGCAGGCGGCAGAAGCCGAAGCGGCAGAAGCAGAGGCCATGGAAACCCCCGAGCCCGAGCTCGACGAATACGGCATCGCCATTGAGGACAACGACCAACAGGCGACTCCCGCGCAAGATGCCGCCGAGGCCAACGTATCTGCCCCAGCCGAGCCCCGCACTGCCCGCGTTCTCGAGGTCGGCTGCGGCACGGGCTGCATTTCGCTCTCCCTTGCCTGGGAGCGCCGCGGCCACGTTACCTGCACTGCTACCGATATCGAGCCGCGCGCCATCGATCTGGCCACCAAAAACCGTGATGCGCTTGGCCTCACGTCCGACGAGGTCGCCTTCAGCCTCACAAACCTGGTGAGTTCCATTCCCCGCGAAGAGTGGGGCACCTTTGATGTGCTCGTCTCCAACCCACCTTACATCCCGACCGACGTCATGCGCTCGCTGCCGCATGAGGTCAAGGACTTTGAGCCCGATCTGGCGCTCGAGGGCGGTGCCGACGGTCTCGATATCTTCCGCCGCTTGCTCAACGCGGCGCCCTACATGCTGCGTGCCGGCGGCCTGTTTGCCTGCGAGCTCTACGAGGGCGCGCTCGACGCCGCGGCCGAGCTCTGTCGTCAAGCAGGCCTTTCGGACGTGCGTATCGTCCACGACCTCACCGATCGCCCCCGCATTGTCCGAGCCATCGTCACTGAGCCCAAGCAACGCCAGTAATATTTATTAACTGGTTAGCAAAAATTATAAAGTAGTTTATAATTAGGACGGCTGAAAGAGGTCGGCCCATGCAACCTCCTACCTTTCGGGAAATCATTGCCCTACTCAAGCACGATGGATTCGTGAAGGTCGCGCAAGTCGGTAGTCATGCTAAGTATGTTTCTGGTGACCGCGTTGTCACCGTGAACGGCTCTGGTGGTGATCGACCAAAGAAGGGCACGTGGGCAAGTATTCGTCGCCAAGCTGGATGGTAGTTGGAGGCAAAATGAGGCAGCGATTTACCTATGACTGCGTTCTCATAAAAGAAGACGATGGTTACTGCGCTAGCTTCCCGCAGATTCCCGGCGCCTTTGCCGATGGCGATACGCGCGAAGAAGCGATTGCCCATGCCACCGAGGCACTGATGGCGTTTTTGGCCGACGACCTCAACAACGGTTTGACTCCGGCAGGGTACGAACGCTCGGCCGAGGTCGTGGCCCTTTCAGTCGAAATCGACCACGAGGACGCTCGGGAAGCGGCGTGCCGAACATTTAAAGACGCAGCGCTGGACCTCAAAGTCTCCGCTCCGCGGATTACCGCGCTGGTCAAAGCCGGAAAGCTCGATGTTGAACTCGTCGACGGCCGTCGGATGATAACGATAGACAGCATCGAGCGTTACGCCGCCCAAGAACGTCACGCCGGCAGGCCAAAGAAGTTCGTCGCAGTCCAATAACCCCCTCACTTTCACCGACTACTAGAGCCGCTCACCAAACCAACATGCGCTCTGGGCAAATAGATTGAACGTTTCGTGCGAGAATGCCCCACAGTAAACAAACTTGCACCAGAGCGTAAGGGGCTGGCATACACATGCAGACGGTCTATCGGGTATACGAGGGAGCGCGGGAGCCGCATCGGCTTGCCGTCGAGCGTACGGCCGAGGTGCTCGGCTGTGGCGGTCTGGCCCTGATCCCGACCGAGACCGTCTATGGTGTCGCTGTGGCAGTTAACGCCTTTTCGGACGCCGTGCCTCAAGATACAAGCGAATTCCCATCGTGGCCGCGCGATCCGCAGGCCACCGTCAACGGCGCCGCGGTCCCCGCGCTCGGTACCGGCTATCGTCGTATCTTTACCCTCAAGCAGCGCGAGCTCACCCAAACGGTTGCCTGGCTGGTCGATGATGCCGAGGCGCTCGATCGCTATGGCGTGGATATTCCTAACGAGGCCCGCGTGCTCGCCCGACGATGCTGGCCGGGCGCCCTGACTATCGTGGTCAAGGCGGCCCCCTGCGTGCCGACCTTTATGCGCGCCGCCGACGACACGGTGGCGCTTCGCGCTTCGGCCTCGCCCGTGGTGCAAGCGCTCATCCGCGCCTGCGGCAGCCCTCTTGCCTGCACCAGTGCCAACACGCATGGCGCGCCCGCGCCGGCAAGTTTTGCCACGGTGGAGGAGCGCATCCTGGAGGGAGTCGATGTTGCCGTCGACGCCGGTGAGACCCCGTGTCGCGACGCTTCGACCATCGTGTCGTTCCAGCACGGCGGGCTCCAGATCCTGCGCCAAGGCGCACTTCCCGCATCAGAGATCGAACGGGTCCTGTCCGACCCGATGCAATAGAAAGGTGTAAGCGATGTCGTTGAATCTGGGCAGCCTGGGCATGGAAGATGCCTCGTTTAACTTTGGCGGTTCCTACATCATGGCGCTCGACTGCGGCACCACCTCGGTACTTGCGACCATCGTCGACGAGTACGGATGCATCGTCGCGCAGGCACGTCGCAGCGTCAAAACCAGTTTTCCGCGTCCCGGTTGGGTAGAGCAAGACCCCATGGCGGTCCTTGCCAGTCAAATCGCCGTCATGATGGAAGTCCAGTTTAAGAGCGGTATCCACTCCGACCGCATTGCCGCCATCGGTATCTCCAACCAGCGCGAGACCACGGTGGTGTGGGACCGCATAAGCGGCCAACCCATCTATAACGCCATCGTGTGGCAATGCCGTCGCACCGCACCTCTGATCGACGAGCTGGTCGAGCAGGGCGCAGAAGAGCTGGTGCGCTCCCGCACGGGGCTTACGCTCGACCCGTATTTCTCGGCCTCCAAGGTGCAGTGGATTCTCGATAACGTCGACGGCGCGCGCGAGAGCGCCGCGGCGGGCGACCTTATGTTCGGCACCATCGACACGTGGCTCATCTACAATCTCACCGGCGGTCAGGTCTTTGCTACCGACTACACCAATGCCAGCCGCACCGCGCTCTTTAATATCCATGCGCTCGATTGGGACGACGATCTGCTGGCGCTTTTCGACGTCCCGCGCTCCATGATGCCCGAGGTTCGTTGGAGCTCGGGCGATTACGGCCGCGTTGCGAGCGACATCATGACCAACATGCCACCCATCATGGGCGTGGCGGGCGACCAGCAGGCGTCGCTATTCGGCCACTGCTGCTTCCATCCCGGCCAGACCAAAAACACCTATGGCACGGGTTGCTTTATGCTCATGAACACCGGCGACGAGATCGTCGAATCCAAGAACGGTCTGGTCTCCACGATCGGTATCGCCGCGGACGGCAAGATCAGCTATGCGCTCGAGGGTTCTATCTTTGCCGCAGGCTCCACCATGAACTGGCTGCGCAACAACATGGGCATCATCTCGAGCGTGAGCGAGTCCGCGCAACTCGCCGCTTCGATCAACGACAACGAGGGCTGCTACCTCGTCCCCGCCTTCGCAGGCCTGGGTGCTCCCTGGTGGGACCCGCATGCTCGCGGTATCGTGTGCGGCCTGACCGGTGCCTCGAGTCGCGCGACCATTGTGCGTGCGGCCTGCGAGTCCATGGCCTATCAGAGTTATGACGTGCTGCGCGCCATGGAGCAGGACGTGGGACTTTCGATTGAGCGCCTGTCCGTCGATGGCGGTGCCTCGCGCAACGAGTTCATCATGCAATTCCAGGCCGATCTGCTGGATATGCCCGTGCTGCAGTGCGAGACGGTGGAGACCACGGCGATCGGCGCCGCGTACTTGGCGGGCCTTGCCGTCGGCTACTGGGAGGATTTGGAGGAGCTGGAGCAAAACGCTCAGATCGTCAAAATCTTCCATCCTCATATGTCCGCCGAGCGCCGTGAGAGCAACCTCGCTGGTTGGCGTGATGCCGTCAAGCGTTCGCTCAGCACCGTTCAGTAGGGTTGCGACGGGGCACTCGATACAACAAACCGTTAAACTTATGCACGGCGCGCGGCAACAACATCGCCATGCGCCTTGTCAGCAAGGCCATCTTCCGGCCGCAACGAAAGGGGCTTCAACCCATGACCGTCACCTACGATATGTCCCGTGTGACCCTTGTCGATCACCCGCTCGTCCAGCACAAGCTGTCGATCTTGCGCGACAAGAGCACCGGCACCAACCAGTTCCGCCAGCTCGTGCGCGAGCTCGCGCTTTTTGACGGCTACGAGGCCATGCGCGACCTGCCCATGGAAGACGTCGAGGTCGAGACCCCCATCACCACCGCAACGTTTAAGCAGCTCGCCGGCAAGAAGCTCGCCGTCGTTCCCATCCTGCGTGCAGGCCTTGGTATGGTCGACGGTATCCTCGACCTGGTGCCCTCCGCTCGCGTGGGCCATATCGGCATGGAGCGCGACGAGGTTACCCACGAGCCGCATGAGTATTACTGCAAGATGCCCAAGGATATCGACCAGCGCATCTGCCTGGTCGTCGACCCCATGCTCGCCACGGGCGGCTCGGCCGAGATGGCCATCAGCTACCTGCGCGAGCGCGGTGTCAAGGATATCCGCATGCTGTGTATCGTCGCCGCGCCCGAGGGTCTCAAGTCACTGACCGAAAAGGACCCCGACGTACATATTTATACGTGCGCCATCGACGACCATCTCAACGAGGCCGCCTACATCGTTCCCGGCCTCGGCGACGCCGGAGACCGCATTTACGGCACGCTGTAATCTCTGGGCCATACCGGCTAACGTCACAAATACGAAGAAATGGTGCGCGCGGGCGAGCAAAAGTCGTCCTCGCGCACTTCTGTTAACGGACGTTTTGCGCTGAGGGGTTCGAAAAAACGTATTACCGTACCTGCGGCATAAAGAAGGCCTTAAGAAAACGTACAGGTGCGTATTAACCGTTTGTTTTACGGTTGTACTTTAGCGATTGGCTCGTACAATAGTCACCAATGTTTGGCTGGGACTGTGCTGTGAGGCGTTAAAAAGGAAAGTGAGGACGCCAGTGTTTCAGATAGCCGATCTGCTCGCTATCGTTGCAGGTGCCATCGCGGGCGCAATTGCCTTCCTTCCCTTTGTTTTTACGCTCAAGCCGGTTCTTGACGATAAACAGAATGCGGACATGCTCAAGGGCATGGTGAGCCTGGCGGTCTCGGCAGTCGCCCTGCTCGTCTTTACCTTGGTTGTGTTTGCGTTGTTCGGAGAGGCATTTCGCATGTTCCTCCTGGGCGAGGCGATCGGCTTCGTGGCCTTTATGGCCGCCTGCACGGTTCGCGTCGCCAAGGCGCTGCGAGATCCTCATGAGGTCGAAAGGTAAGTCGTGGAAATTTTTGAAAAGCTGCCTGATGAGATTAATCATCTGGTCAGCGAGTTCAGCTCCACCCCTGTCGTGGGCGATCTGAGCTGCGGCATCACGCAGTACTCGTTTTGGCTGATCGTCTCCACGATCGTGCTCCTGATCGTCCTGGCCGTGTTCAAGAAGAAGCAGACCCTAGTTCCCAAGGGCTTCTTCGTCAACGGTTTCGAGTACATCATCGAGTACGTCGAGAACGATATCGGCAAGGGCGTCGTGGGTGAGAACTGGAAGAAGCACTTCCCGTTCCTGTGCTCGCTTTTCCTGTTCATCCTGATCAATAACATGATCGGCCTGATCCCGGGAATGAAGCCCGGCACCGGCGCAATCGGCTCCACCGCCGCGCTCGCCATCTTCGCCTTCGTGTACTTCATCTACTACGGATGCAAGGCTCACGGCGTGATCGGCTACATCAAGAGCCTCGCCCCGCAGGGCGTGAGCTTCCCGATGAACGTGCTCGTGTGGGTCGTCGAGCTTTTCTCGACCTTCCTGCGCCTTATCACGCTCGCCGTCCGTCTGTTCTGCAACATGTTCGCAGGACACGTGGTCATGGGCTCGTTCGCCATCATGGCGAGCATGTTCATGCAGCCGCTGCTTCAGCAGGTTTCCGCGGCCCACGCTGTCGGCGCCCTGCCTTCGCTGGCCTGGCTTGCCATCCTCATCCTGATCTATGCGATCGAGCTTGTGGTCGGCGCCATCCAGGCTTACGTCTTCACGGTCCTTACCGCCGTGTATGTCTCCGAGGCAGAGGAGGTCGCGGAGGAGGAGTAGTCTTCCGTTCGCGCCTTAAAGGTAAGGCAATTCGTTAAACCGCCGGTGCCCGTACCCATGGAGCCCGGCAGTTATAAAAAGGTTATCCTGCGTGAAATAAGACACGCACGACAAAGGAGGAATCGTGGGAGTTATCGGTTACGGTCTCGGTGTTATCGGCGCTGGTCTTGCTATCGGCCTGTCTGCTCTGGGTGCTACGGGTGCTATGGCCCGTCAGCCTGAGGTCCAGGGCCGCGTGTTCACCGTCTTCATCATGGGCTCCGCCTTCGGCGAGGCTCTGGCTCTGATCGGCTTCGTTGTCGCGCTGATCGTTAAATAGCACGGAGCGTCAAGTATGAATCTTTCATCCCAGAAGAGCGCGATCGCACTCTCCGCGTCCGCGGCCGCGCTGCTCATGCCGGTTTCCGCGTTCGCCGAGGACGGCGCTGCCGGTGCGGACATCCTCATCCCTAAGATGGCGGAGTTCATCCCGGCGCTTATCGCCTTCCTGATCATCTGGATCGTGCTGGCCAAGGTCGCCCTGCCGGGCATCATGAAAACCATGGAGGAGCGCGGCAAGAAGATCGAGGAGAGCCTCGACGAGGCCGAGAAGACCAAGCAGGAGGCTATCGCCAAGCGCGCTGAGTCCGACTCGATCGTCACCGACGCCCGTCGTCAGGCTGCCGACATCGTTCTCGAGGCCCGTAAGGACGCCGAGTCCGAGCGCGCCCGTATCATCGAGGCTGCTCACAAGGAGGCCGAGGAGATCATCGCCAAGGCCCACACGACCGTCGAGGACGAGCGCAAGTCCATCTACGCCGGTGCCGCGAGCTCCATCGCCGACCTGTCCGTTGCCGTCGCCACCAAGATCGTGGGCGAGGCACTCGACGACGAGGCCGAGCAGAAGAAGCTCATCGAGCGCTACATCCAGGAAGCAGGTAGCCTGAATGCCGACTAGCCGCTATCAGGACAAGGTGCTCGAGACCTACGCGCGCTCCCTTCTGGAAGCCGCTAAGGCCGAGAACCATGTGTTCGAGGACCTCGAGATGATCGAGCGCCTGGCTAGCGTCAGCCCCGAGATCATCGCCGTGCTCGACACCATGTCCAAGCGCGACCAGCTCGACCTTCTTCCCAAGGTGGCAGCTGCCTTTAAGTATGTTGCCGAGGAAGACGAGGATGTAGTGGGCGTGACCGTCACCACGGCGATCCCGCTCGACGACGAGCTGCGTCAAACCATCACTAAGAAATGCGAGCAGGACTTCGGCCGCAAGGTATTCCTTATCGAGCAGGTCGACCCGTCTATCGTGGGCGGCCTGGTGCTCGAGGCCCGCGGCGAGCGTCGTGACATTTCCGTCAAGACGCAGCTGCGCATCGCGCAGGAGACCCTCGCAAACTCTGCTAATTCGTACGGAGGTGAAGCCTAATGTCCGAAACCCTCAATGCCCAGGATATCGCCAAGAAACTGCAGGAGCAGCTCACGAGCCTCTCCGCGACGGTCGATACGCATGAGGTTTCAACGGTCGACGAGGTAGGCGACGGCATCGCGCGCGTCTCCGGCCTCAAGAGCGCCATGGCAGGCGAGCTTCTGGAGTTCAAGAGCTCCGATACCGGTGAGACCGTCTTCGGCCTTGCCCAGAACCTTGACCGTGACGAGGTCGGCGCCGTTCTGTTCGGTGCCGTCGACTCCATCAAGGAAGGCGACGAGTGCCGCACCACTGGCCGCATTATGGATATCCCCGTGAGCCGTGCCATGCTCGGCCGCGTCGTCAATCCGCTCGGCCAGCCCATCGACGGCCTGGGCGACATCGCCGCCACGCACCGTCGCCCCATCGAATTCAAGGCTCCCGGCGTCATCGATCGTACCCCGGTGTGCGAGCCGGTTCAGACCGGTCTGCTCGCTATCGACTCCATGGTGCCTATTGGCCGCGGTCAGCGTGAGCTCATCATCGGCGACCGTAAGACCGGTAAGACCGCCATCGCCATCGACGCTATTCTCAACCAGCGCGGCAAGGGCATGGTCTGCATCTATGTCGCCATCGGCCAGAAGGCCTCCACGGTTGCCAACATCCGCGAGACCCTCGCTCAGCACGGTGCGCTCGACTACACCATCATCGTTTCGGCCACCGCTGCCGATTCCGCCCCTATGCAGTACATCGCGCCTATGGCCGGTGCCGCTATCGGCGAGTTCTTCATGTACAACGGCGAGGACGGCAAGCCCGCCAGCGAGACCAACCCCGGCGGCCACGTGCTCGTCATCTACGACGACCTGTCCAAGCAGGCTGTGGCCTACCGTCAGATGTCGCTGACGCTGCATCGTCCGCCCGGACGCGAGGCCTATCCTGGCGACATCTTCTACCTGCACTCTCGTCTGCTCGAGCGTGCCGTCAAGATGTCCAAGAAGAACGGTTACGGCTCCATGACGGCACTGCCGATCATCGAGACCCAGGACGGCGACGTCTCGGCCTACATTCCGACCAACGTCATTTCCATTACCGATGGTCAGATCTACCTGCAGTCCGAGCTCTTCTTCCAGGGTCAGCGCCCGGCAGTCGACGTGGGCATCTCCGTGTCCCGCGTCGGTGGCGATGCGCAGACCAAGGCCATGAAGCAGGTCGCCGGCAACCTCCGTCTGGACCTCGCTTCGTACCAGGAGCTCGCTGGCTTTACGCAGTTCGGCTCCGACCTCGACGAGGCTACTCAGAAGCAGCTGACCCATGGTGCTCGCATGACCGAGCTCCTGAAGCAGCCGCGTTACAAGCCGTTTGAGGTTGGCGAGCAGATCGTTACGCTGTTCGCTGGCAACGAGGGCTTCCTGGATGACCTGGAGATCGCCGACGTGCTGCCCTTCCGTGCCGAGCTCATCGAGTACATGGACAATGGCTTTGGCTCGCTGCTCGACAAGGTTCGCGCCAAGAAGATCGATGATGACACCAAGGCTGAGCTCTTGCGCGTCATCGGCGACTTCAAGCAGCAGTTCATGGCCAAGCACCATTCGGATGTTTCTGGATCAGAGGAGAACTAAGCCCCATGGCCAACCTTCGCGACATTAAGAAGCGAATCTCCTCGGTTACCACGACCAAGCAGATCACGCGCACGATGGAGATGGTCTCTACGGCCAAGATCCGTCGTGCCCTCGATCGCTCCAAGCAGGCCGAGCCCTATAAGGAGGCGCTGACCGACGTCATGTTGACGGTCGCCGGCGACGCCTCCTGTTCGGGCACCGATCCCATGCTGCAGAAGCATGAGAGCGTCAAGCATGGCCTGATTGTCGTTATTGCCTCGGACCGCGGCCTTGCCGGCGGTTTCAATACGACGGTGGAGCGCACGGCCGAAAAGCTCGCCGCTTCTTGGGCGAACGACGGCATCGAGTGCGAGATCATCGCGTGCGGGCGTAAGCCGGCCACGTATTTCCGTGACCGCGCAAACGTTGTCATGCACTTTGAGGGCAACTCCTCTGAGCCCGATTTCAATCAGGCCCGCATGATTTCCTCTCATATCTGCGATGCGTATCGTGCCGGTGAGCTTGACCGTGTCGAGCTTGTCTACCACCACGCC
>CAUCKA010000011.1 GCA_958443265.1 uncultured Collinsella sp.
CGTGGGAGGCCAGGGCGCCGCTGACCGGTGGACGGCACCGAGCCGTCATCGAACTGAGAAGGGGGAGGCCTCGCGGCCTCCCCCTTTTTGCGTTATATACATGTTGTGCTTTGGGACCTAGCTCCCCCGTATGCGCTCTTACTGTTTGGCTGTATTTTGAGTCCTTCTAGTGTATTTGAGCGATAATTACTCGCATTGGCGTTAGGGAGGGCTTGATGTTTACCGTATTTGTCTTGGGCAATATTGCTTCGGGTAAGTCGACTGCCTGCCGCTATTTCGAATCTCGTGGCGCTATGCTTATCGATCTGGATGAGCTTGCAAAATCGCTGTATGTGCCGGGCTCTGATATCGTCAATGCTCTCGCGGATGAATTCGGTTGGGACATTTTGGATGAGGAAGGCGGCATTCGCCGCAGTATCCTCGCTTCTCGAGCTTTCGCTTCTCCTGATTCGGTTGCACGGCTCAATGGCATCGTGCATCCCGTTCTGATTGAACAGCTTTCGCTTAGGATTCTCGATCCGGTTTGTTGTACGGTTTCATCTCCCCGTTATCCCTTTGCGGTGGTCGAGGTTTCTGCTCCGACTGGTTTTGAGGATGCATTTGGCTTGGCTGATGAAATTCTGGTCATTAGCGCCCCTTTGTCAGTTCGTCGCGAGCGCGCTATTCAACGTGGCATGGAGCCATCTGATTTCGATGCCCGTTCTGCTTGCCAGCCCGATGAGTCTGCGCTGTGCAATCTCGCTACAACGGTGATTGATAATTCGGCAGCCGATAATTCGCTCTTTGAGCAGCTTGACTCATGGCTTGCATGCCACGGGTTTATAGATACTCCGGATAAGGAGGAGGCCGATGCCTAAGGCACGTTTCTTTACGTGGTATCGCGTGGCGCCACTTGCCGTTGTGTTCGTCTTCGGCCTTATTTCGCTCGTCTACTCGTGTGCCCCTGCCGCTTTCTTTAAGCCGCTGTATCCGATTGACTACGAGGCGTATGTAAAGCAATCCAGTATTTCGCATAATCTGGATCCGTATCTGGTGTGCGCTGTCATTAAGTCGGAATCGAATTGGGACCCCGAGGCCGAGTCGAATCAGGGTGCTCAGGGATTGATGCAGCTGATGCCCGAGACTGCCCAGGATATGATCGCCAAGGGCCTTGTCGACGGAGGGGAGTATTCGGCCGACAATCTTAACGATCCGGCTACGAATATCGAGTTTGGCTGCGCATACCTCTCGTATCTTCTCGCCTATTTCAACGGGTCGACGGATAGTGCCATCGCCGCCTATAACGCCGGTATGGGCAATGTCGACGGATGGGCGCAGCAGAACACGTCACTCCATAATGCGATTACCTTCCCTGAAACTCAGGCTTATCTGATTCGCGTCAATAATGCCTGGGTTCGATATAAGACTCTCTATCCCGATCGGTTCGTATAGGACTAAGCCCACCGCCCGCGTAGACTGCAGATGTATGAGTTAGGAGTATCCATGGCGGAATTTGAAGTAGAACGCGTTGGTGGTGAACTTAAGCGCTTTGGCGTTGAGGGCGCTGATGTGCCGTTTAAGGTCGTGTCTCCATACGAGCCCGCTGGTTCCCAGCCTAAGGCCATTGAGTCACTTGTGCGGGGCGTGAGGGACGGAGACCGCTATCAGGTTTTGCTGGGTGTGACTGGTTCGGGTAAGACTTTTACGATGGCCAAGACTATTGAGGCCCTGGGGAAACCGACGCTGGTCATGGCTCCCAATAAAACGCTTGCCGCTCAGCTCGCAAGCGAGCTCAAAGAGTTCTTTCCCAATAACGCTGTGGTCTACTTCGTCTCGTACTACGACTACTATCAGCCCGAGGCGTATGTGCCGCAAAGCGATACATATATCGAGAAAGACTCCTCGATTAACGAAGAGGTCGAGATGCTGCGTCATCAGGCGACCGCGTCACTGCTCTCTCGACGTGATGTGATCGTTGTCGCATCGGTCTCGTGTATCTATGGCATTGGCTCTCCTGAGGACTATGCGGGTCTGGCTCCAAACGTCGACAAGAAGGTGCCGCTCGAGCGCGATGACTTTATCCATGCACTTATCGACATTCAATATGATCGCAATGACTATGACCTGGCACGTGGCACGTTCCGCGTGCGCGGCGATGTTGTTGACGTGTATCCGCCTTATGCCGAGCATCCGTTGCGGTTTGAGTTCTTTGGCGACGAGGTCGAGCTGATTGCCGAGATCGATGAGGTCACCGGTGAGATGCTTCGTGAGTACGAGGCCATTCCCGTATGGCCGGCATCGCACTACGTGACCGAGAAGCCGAAGGTCAAGGCGGCTCTGAAATCGATCAGCGAAGAGTGCGAGAAGCGCGTGGCGGAGCTCAAGGCGACCGACAAGTTGCTCGAGGCGCAGCGTCTGCAGCAGCGTACCGATTATGATCTTGAGATGCTCGAGACGATGGGCTTTTGCAACGGCATCGAGAACTACTCGCGTCATCTGGACGGTCGCAAGCCGGGTGAGCCGCCGTTTACCCTAATCGATTACTTTTCCAAGGATATGCTCTGCATCATCGATGAGAGCCATGTGACGGTGCCGCAGATTCGCGGCATGCACGAAGGTGACCGCTCGCGTAAGGTGACGCTGGTGGAACATGGTTTTCGCCTGCCCTCGGCGCTCGATAACCGCCCGCTTCGTTTCGATGAGTTTGAAGCAAGGATACCCCAGTTTATCTATGTTTCGGCCACGCCGGGCGACTACGAGCTGCGGGTGAGCCAAAACGACGTGGAGCAGATTATTCGTCCGACCGGCCTTCTCGACCCCAAGATTGACGTGCGTCCAGTTCGCGGCCAGATTGACGATCTTGAGGACGAGATTCGCGAGCGCGTTGCCCGCAAGGAGCGCGTGCTGGTGACCACGTTGACCAAGCGCATGGCCGAGGACCTGACCGACCATCTGCTCGACGTGGGCATTAAGGTCAATTACATGCACTCTGATACGGCGACAATGGACCGTGTCGAGATCCTGCGAACGCTGCGCGAGGGCAAGATCGATGTTCTCGTTGGCATCAACCTGCTTCGCGAGGGCTTGGATCTTCCCGAGGTCTCACTGGTGGCAATTCTCGATGCCGATAAGGAAGGCTTCTTGCGCAACCGTCGTTCGCTGATTCAGACGATTGGCCGTGCGGCCCGTAACGCCGATGGCGAAGTCATCATGTATGCAGACGTTGTGACCGATTCGATGAAAGAGGCCATCGAGGAGACACAGCGCCGTCGCGAGATTCAGATGGCATATAACGAAGAACATGGCATTGTGCCCAAGACAGTGCGCAAGGCCATCAACGACATCTCAAGTTTTATTGCCGAGGCCGAAAAAACTGTGGGCTCCAAGGGACGCTCGAAGGGCGACTCTCTTGGCCATGGCGCATTCTATACGCCCGATGAGTCGGGCGAGGGCGGTGTGCCGGAAACGGTGGCGCCCGAGCAGACACTTGCGGAGCAGTTGGAAGAACTGCCGCATGACGAGCTTGTGCGGATCGTCGAAACCATGGAAGAGGATATGCGTAACGCTTCCGCCGCTATGGACTTTGAGGAGGCGGCGCGCCTGCGCGATGCTGTCGTTCAGATTCGGGCGATGCTCGAGGGTGCGTCTGAGGACGAGACGATCGAGCGCTTACGCTCGCAGGCCCGCAAGGGTTCCACGTTCGCATCGGGCAGAAAACGCCAGGGTGCACGGTTTAAGAAATAGCGAACAAGCCCCGAGTTCCCTGTGGAGCTCGGGGCCTATGTCTTTTGCGCGCTGGAATTTGTGCGTTAGAGGTCTGCGATCAGGGCTTCAGCACAACGGATGCCGTCGGTGGCCGCGCTCATGATGCCGCCGGCATATCCAGCTCCCTCACCACAAGGGTAGAGGCCCGGGGTCGACACGGCATGGCACGTTCGGTCTCGGGTGACAGTGACCGGTGAGCTCGAACGAGTCTCCACGCCGGTAAGAACGGCATCGGGACGGTCGTAGCCTCGTAGCTTTTTTCCGAGTAGGGGAAGTCCCAGGCGGAGCGACTCGACGATATGCTGCGGTAGGGCTTCGTCAATTGCCGTCCAGGTCACACCGAGCGGATAGGTGGGCTTTACCTTTCCGGGCGCCTTGCTTGCGCGTCCTGCGAGGAAATCTCCGACGAGTTGTGCCGGTGCGTTCCAGTTGGAACCGCCCAGGCGATAGGCGGCCGCCTCGCAGGCACGCTGGAGCTCGATGCCGGCGAGCGGGTCATCGTTGGGAAGGTCCTCAGGCGTGACGTTAACGAGCAGGGCGGCATTTGCGTTGCGTCCGTCGCGGGCATTGAGACTGGCCCCGTTGACGCACAGATGGCACGGTTCTGAAGAGGCGGCAACAACCTGTCCGCCGGGGCACATGCAAAACGAGAACACGCTGCGGCCGTTGGGAAGATGGGCAACAAGTTTGTAGGGGGCCGCCCCGAGCGCTGGATGTCCCGCCGAGGCTCCATATTGGGCTCTGTCGATGTCGCGTTGCGGATGCTCGATGCGAACGCCCATGGCAAAGGTCTTTTGTGCGAGGGCCACGTTGTGGTCCTTAAGGAGCTCAAAAATATCGCGAGCAGAATGCCCGCAGGCGAGGATGAGGTGCCTTGTCTCGATTGGCTCGTAAGTGGCGTCTTGGGACGATTGGACATCAATACCGGTGATGGCGCCAGACGCGTCGGTGCGAATGTCGACGAGCTTCGTTCGATAACGGACGACACCTCCGAGCTGCTCGATGCGCTGGGATATAGCGGTGACAACCTTGGGAAGGATGTCGGAGCCAATGTGCGGCTTGGCATCCCACAGAATATCGCGGGGCGCACCCGCCTCGACGAAGGTTTCGAGGATAAGGCGATGGACGGGATTTTTTGTTCCCGTATTGAGCTTGCCGTCCGAGAAGGTCCCTGCGCCGCCCAGACCAAACTGAATATTGCTCTCGGGGTCGAGGATGCGCTCCTTTAGAAAGAGGTCGATCGCCTGCGAGCGGCGAAATGCCGGGTCGCCGCGCTCGATAAGCAAGGGCTTAAGACCTGCTTCGGCGAGCGTGAGCGCAGCGAAAAGGCCGGCGCATCCGGCGCCGACAACGACGGGGCGTTCTTGAGGCGCGTCGGAGACGGGGGAGGGGAATGAAGGCCCATCGTCTTCTATCGCGCGTACGCGCGAGCGGTCACGCTCGGTAACGCTGTCGACCGCTTCTCGCTCGAGGTGGGGACTAGTCAGCTCAACACGAAAGCTCAGGATAAAATGGACGTCTCGTTTTTTGCGAGCGTCGATTGACTTGCGGTGGAGCTCGATGGACTTGATCTCGGAGTCCTTGCAACGTAAGACGCGCTTGGCGACTCGCTTGCCAACAATGAGGCAGGCATTTTCATCGCCGGCTTCATCGAGCGACGCGTTGACTTGGGTGATTTCGATCATCGAGGTCTCCTTAGAGGCAAGAAAGAGGCCGTCCGGTATCCCAGACGGCCCGAATGCGTTTTTGATTATAGACTGCGCGGCTACAAGCTGCTTGCAGCGCGAATGCCCGAGAGCCAGGCCCACGCAAGGTTAAAGCCTCCGCAATCGGCGTCGATGTCGAGCGCTTCGCCGCAGACGTAAAGCGGGGCGTCGACAACGCTGCGCGCGCGTAGACTGGGTGTTGAGATGCTCTCGACAGATACGCCACCACGCGTGACCTGCGCCGAGCGCTCCTCGGCTGTTCCCTCGACGAGCAACTTAAAGTGCTTGAGGATCGAGACCAGGTGGATGACATCGTTGGAGCCTGGATGGCACTGCTCGAACGCTGTACAGACGACGCGGGAGAGTTGCGGGGCGAGCATGCCGTCGAGCCAACGGGGATCGCGGGGCGAAAAGCCGCCGAGCAGCTTAACGCGCCGGTTGAGCATATCGAGCAGCTCGTCTTTAGAGAGGTCGGGGAAAACGTCGAGCAGGATCGTATCGCCGCGCTGGATACGACGGGAGAGGTTGAAGACAGCGACGCCCGAGATGCCGAAGGCTCGAAACAGTACTTCACCGTCTTCGTGCCAGAGCTCACTATGGTTACGGGTGAGCGTCAAGCGGGCGCGGACGCGCAGACCATCCAACGTCTTGAGTGCCGCCCGATCGCCAACGACCGTTGCCGATACGGGGCAGAGGATGGGGCGCAGCGAAGTGAGGGGGAGGCTAAACGTATCGGCGATACCGGTGGGGTTGCCGCCCGTGGCGATAATTACGGTATGTGCCTGCAGGGCCTCGTTCTTGCGAGGGACATCGGCGAGCGCTTTCCGAAGCGAGCGGAGCTCCGATTTTCGGTCGTCGTGCTTTTTTGCCTTGAGCGCCCGCGCTGGACGGTCTATTTGGAGTGCCCAGCCTTCGGAAGCTTTGTGCGCCGAGGCAACGTTGGCTCCGCAGATTAAGGTGATACCTAGGCGGTCGCAAACGTTGAGAAGCGCGTCGCGCACCGATTCGGCGCGAAGGGAGCGCGGGTACAGCCGGCCTTCCTCGGAGGTTGTCATGATGCCCAGCGAGGAGAAGAAACCCATAAGCTCTTGTTCGGGCCGGGGGCCCATAACGGATTCAACGAATGCGGGGTGGTTATACCGCTGTGGATCAATTGATTCGTTGGAGAGGTTGCAGCGGCCGTTGCCGGTCGCAAGGAGCTTAAGGCCGCAGGCGACATCGCGCTCAACGATGCAGACGCTTTTGCCAGCTCGTGCGGCCGTAATGGCGGCGGCGAGGCCTGAAGCCCCGCCGCCGATTACCAGGACGTCATAGAAGGCGCTCGCGTTCACTTAGGCCTCGTCGGTCTCGTGCGGGGTAATGGCCTCGACGGCAGAGACTGCCTTGGGCAACATGCCATCGGGCAGTGCGGTCTCGACCTCGCCCTTATCGCAGGCCTCGGCGAGTGCCGGATTAATGGGAAGCTGGCCCAAGATGTCGAGGTTATAGCGCTCTGCGACCTCGGGGAGCTTGCTCTTGCCAAAGACCTCGATCTTCTTGCCGCAGTCGGGACACTCAATATAGCTCATGTTCTCGACAATGCCCAGAATGGAGACGTTCATCTTCTCGGCCATGTTGACCGCCTTGGCGACGATCATCGAGACCAGATCCTGCGGGCTCGTGACGATGACGATGCCGTCGACGGGCAGCGACTGGAAGACGGTGAGCGCGACGTCGCCTGTTCCCGGAGGCATGTCGACCAGCAGGTAGTCGATGGGGCCCCACGAGGTCTCGCTCCAGAACTGCCTAATGGCGCCTGCGATGACCGGACCGCGCCAAAGGACGGGGTCGGTCTCGTTTTGGAGCAGAAGGTTGGAGCTCATGACCTTGACGCCGTGCTCGGAGATTTCGGGCAGCATAAGGTTGCCAAGGGCATGGACGTGGCGTCCGCTCATACCGAACATCTTGGGGATAGAGGGACCGGTGATGTCGGCATCGAGGACGCCGACCTTGTGGCCGTGACGGGCAAGCTCGGTGGCGATGGCACCGGTGACAAACGACTTGCCGACACCGCCCTTGCCGGAAAGCACGGCGATGACGCGTTTGACCTCGGACAGCGTGTTCTCCTCAAATTGCGACGGCGACGTTTGTCCGCCGGCGGCCTGTGCGTGCTCGCAACCCATGTATGACTCCTTTGTATATGTTGGGGCCGGGGCCCCGTGATGTGACACGAGCGTCATTGTACCCTCGTTTGCGAGCGGGATTCATTTGCGATGCATTTGGGCCGAGCGTGCTTGCAATACGATGGGTCCAAGCGAATGGGCGGGCTTACTGAACTTTGCTGGCGAACTCGAGGTATTGCATGCGCTGCAGCTTGTCGATCGTCGAGGCGTATGGGCTGTCTTCAGATTCCAAGTCGTAGCGCAGCCCGTCGGCACCAAGGTAGCCGGCGACATTGATGGTGGGCACATCTGACCTTGTTGCAAGCAGAGCTTTTTGATAGTCGGTGAGCGGGGCGCCGATCTTATTAAGGGTAATGGCTGCAATCTCGTTTGCCCCGACGGTGTCGTAGACGTTGAGCTCGGTATTGCCGGCGATTTCATAGTTAGCCCAGACGAAATAGGTCGACTGATAGATACGGAAAGCGTGGCTTGCCGTATCTTCCTGAGGGTACAGCTCGTCGTTGAGGGTCGTTGCGGCGCTCGGCTGATGGTCGCCAAAAAAGACAAGGACAACCGGTCTGCCGATATTGCGGAGCTCGTTGATAAAGTACTCGAGGTCCCGGTCGGATGCGTTGATGCAGGTAAGATAGGTGTTGAGTGCACTATTGGCGCCCTCGCTGGCCCCCTCGACCCAATAGTTTGTCAGCTCCTCGGCGGGAACGGTGCCATAGTCGTAGCCGCCGTGATTTTGCATCGTGACGTCAAAGATGAACTGCGGGGCTTCGTCGGTTCTAAGCAGGTCGAGTATCTTGTCGTAGGTGGCGTAGTCGCATACGCCGGCATGGTAACAGGGCGCACCCTCGAAATCGCCGATTGAAAGAAAGTCTCCGAAGCCCAGCTGCTGATAGATTTTATCTCGATGGTAGTTGACGGGGTTTTGCGGGTGCATAGCGGTAGCGGTATACCCAAGCTCCTTAAGGTCCTTTGCCAGGCTGTTGACGCCATTCATCTGATACAGCTGATAGGGGATTTTGCCTAATCCGACAAAGGCCGTTGTCGCTCCGGTCAAAAATTCAAATTCGGAGTTCGCCGTTCCGCCACCGGCGACCGAAGCGAGCATGGTGCCGCGAACAAGTGTGTCGGGAAGCGAGTTGTAGAATGCGGGGCCGGTGTATCCGGCCGCCTGGAGCTGCTCAAAGCACGAAAGGTCGCTAAAACTCTCGTTCATGACGGCAACAATCGTCGGCTTGATTTCATTGAACTGGGCAACGGCCGCCGCGCGCTGCTCGCTCGAGCCATACGTGCTGTCGTAGGCGGCGGCGAGCTCCTGCTCGATGCTCTGCGCCTCATCGGGCGTATAGTCTTCGGGCTTCTCAATGGGCAACTCGTTGACCATTTCGGTGAACGAAGTGATAAAACCCTGAGACGCATACGTGGTGATGGGCTGCCAACGGTCAAATCCAAAATTCAGTGCCTGCTCCAAGTCGATGCTGGAAAAGCCCGAGAGCCCCACAACGGTCACGAGCAGAAAAGCGCAGAGGTTAGCGGCGATTGCGGGGAAGACATGGGTGGGCGTACGGAGCTTTCGCGGTCGGATAAGCGAAAGAAGCCCCAGGGAAATCTCCAGCAGGGCGAGAGAGGTTACGATTCCGGCGGTAAAGGTAAACTCGTATCCCTCGCTCACTTCCATTGCGGTGCCAAGGGCCAAGATATCGCTTGGCAGGATGGCCTCGCCTTTAAACGTTATGACGAAGTGCTCGGCAATGCCAAGGATGCAACAGACGACGGGCACGAGGGCCATGACGCCTCCATGACGCTGTCCCAGCAAATAAAGGGAGAGCAGAACCGTTGCGAGCAGCCCGACGGAAAACCCGAATGAGTTGGCGGGAATGCGATAGAACGTTTCGTTACAGGCAATTTCGAGTGAAACGAACGAGAGCGCTGAGACAGCGGCGATGACAAGGATGTCACGGCAAATACAGGCAACCGTTCCCGTCGCAAGATCGGTTTGGTCGATAAGTCCCGAAACCAAGGGTTCGACAAGAAGTATGACGGCGGCAGCACCGAGCGCCGAATAAGAAAGGACCCATGGGGAACTGTCCTCATTTACGAGCAATTGATTCGTAATCCATGCAGCTACCACGCCGAGCGGGATGAGGAGCGTCGCGCACCAAAAGACGCGGGCAATGGGCGGCTTTTCATTGTGTTTGATTGAAAAATACACGCGCACGACGACGGTGGCCACGATAAGGACGGCGATGAATATGGGCAGATTGGCCATGTCGCTCGAAGTGATTTCAAGGGGGATATCTTCGGTCATGGACGTTCCTCTGTTACAGCAAATTAAGTTCAGTATTAGATTACTGTAACCTTTCCACGGCATTTCGAGAAACAAAGCGCCCGATACGCAAAGCTAAAGGTCTGCGAATCTTGTATTACGAACATCTGTGCGCGTCGAGTGCGCTAAACTCATCGACAGTATGATTCGATGCAATAGGAGGCAAGGAGCTTCCATGTCTGATTCTTCTATCGTTATTCGCGGCGCTCGTGAGCACAACCTCCGTGATATCGATGTTTCCATTCCGCGCGACCAACTCGTGGTCATTACCGGTCTTTCTGGCTCGGGCAAGAGTTCGCTGGCATTTGACACTATCTATGCCGAGGGCCAGCGTCGATACGTCGAGAGCCTTTCGAGCTATGCGCGCCAGTTCTTGGGCCAGATGGACAAACCCGACCTGGATTCAATCGACGGCCTTTCGCCGGCGGTGTCGATCGACCAAAAGACGACGTCTAAAAACCCTCGCTCGACGGTTGGCACCGTAACCGAGATTTATGACTATCTGCGCCTGCTGTTCGCCCGTGTGGGCACCCCGCACTGTCCCGAATGCGGCCGCGTCATTGAGCGTCAGACGACCGACCAGGTTGCCGACAAGGTCTTGGCGGCGGGGGAGGGCCGTCGCGCGTTTGTGCTGGCACCGGTGGTGCGCGGGCGAAAAGGCGAGTACACCAAACTGTTTGAGGACCTTCGCGCCGAGGGCTTTAGCCGCGTGCGTGTCGACGGTGAAGTGCGCTCGCTCGACGATCCGATCGATCTGGACAAGAAGTTCAAGCACGATATCGAGGTCGTGGTCGATCGCATCGTGATCCGTGAGAACTCTCTGGGCCGTATCGCCGAGTCTGTTGAGCAGGCGACCGCGCTGGCTCACGGCAATGTAAACGTGTACATGCTGCCCGATCGTGATGCTCCCGAGGGGACCGAGGGCGAGCTGCTGGAGTATTCGTTGGCCTTGGCGTGCCCGGAGCATGGTCACTCCATTGACGATCTTCAGCCGCGTGATTTTTCGTTCAACGCTCCCTATGGCGCATGTCCTGAGTGCGACGGCCTGGGCTTTAAGAAAACCGTTGATGCCGAGGCGCTGATCGAGGACCCCTCGAAGTCCATTGCCGACGGAGTCTTTGGTAGCCTGTTTGGCAATTCGAACTACTATCCGCAGATTTTTGCTGCGGTCTGCAAACACTTTAAGGTGAGCACCGATACGCCGTGGGAGGACTTGCCCCCTCGCGTGCGTCGTGCATTCTTGGATGGCCTGGGCGATACGAAGATCTCGGTCGACTACCAAAAGCTCGACGGACGTCGCAGCCAGTGGGATACCAAGTTTTCGGGCGTTCGCAACATCCTGTACGAACGCTATACCGAGACGACGAACGAGAACACCAAGGCGCGCTTGGAGAAGTACATTCGCGAGGAACCGTGCTCGAGCTGCCACGGCGCTCGTTTGCGCCCTGAGATGCTCGCCGTCACCGTGGGTGGCAAGTCCATTTACGAGGTTTGTTGCCTGTCGTGCCGTGAGTCGCTCGAGTTTTTTGAGGGCCTGGAGCTCACCGAGCGCCAACAGTTTATCGGCGGGCGCATCGTCAAGGAAATCCTGGAGCGCTTGCGTTTTCTGGTCGATGTTGGACTCGACTATCTGACGCTCGATCGTGCCTCGGCGACGCTTTCTGGTGGCGAGGCGCAGCGTATTCGCCTGGCAACGCAGATCGGCGCGGGTCTCATGGGCGTGCTCTATATTCTGGATGAGCCCTCGATCGGTCTTCATCAGCGTGACAACGAGCGCCTGATCAAGACGCTCGAGCGCCTGCGCGATATCGGCAATACCGTTATCGTCGTCGAACACGACGAGGATACAATCCGTGCCGCCGATTACGTGATCGACATGGGGCCCGGCGCCGGCGTCAACGGCGGACACGTAGTCGCGGCGGGAACGCCTGCCGATATCATGGCGTGTCCTGAGTCGATGACGGGCGCTTATCTGACCGGCAAACGAATGATCCGGGTGCCTGATGAACGGCGCAAGCCCGGTCGCGGCTGCCTTAAAATTACGGGCGCTCGAGCCAACAACCTCAAAAACGTTACTGCCAAGATCGAGTTTGGTACGCTTACGGTTGTTACCGGCGTGTCGGGATCGGGCAAGAGCTCCCTGGTTACCGATACCATTGCGCCTGCCCTTACGAATGCCATTCACCGTTCGACGCGCCCTGTGGGTCCATATCAGAAAATCGAGGGCATCGAGTGCATCGATAAGGTTATCGATATCGACCAGTCGCCGATTGGCCGCACGCCGCGTTCCAACCCTGCTACCTATATCGGCCTGTGGGATGATCTTCGCGCGCTGTTTGCGAGTACGCCGGAGTCGAAGGCGCGCGGCTACTCGCCGGGTCGTTTCTCCTTTAATGTGAGTGGCGGGCGCTGTGAGGCGTGCAAGGGCGACGGACAGATCAAGATCGAGATGCACTTCCTTCCCGATATCTACGTTCCCTGCGAAGTTTGCGGCGGTAAACGCTACAACCGCGAGACACTCGAGGTCACTTACCGTGGCAAGACCATCTCGGACGTACTTGACATGAGCGTGGCCGAGGCACTGGCTTTCTTTGGGAATATCCCGCAGATTAAGCGCAAACTTCAGACGCTGTACGATGTAGGCTTGGGCTACGTGAGCCTGGGCCAGCCCGCCACGACGCTTTCGGGCGGCGAGGCGCAGCGTGTGAAACTCGCCAAGGAGCTTCATCGACGCCAGACGGGCAAGACGTTCTATATTTTGGACGAGCCGACGACCGGCCTTCATTTTGAGGACGTCCGCCAGCTGCTCGATGTGCTGCAGCGCTTGGTCGATGCGGGCAACACGGTGCTGGTGATTGAACACAACCTTGATGTCATCAAGGTTGCCGACCGCCTGATCGATATGGGTCCCGAGGGCGGTAACGGCGGCGGAACCGTCGTGGTTTCGGGCACACCGGAGCAGGTCGCGGACTGTCCGCAGAGTTATACGGGCAAGTTTTTGGCGCCGTTGCTCAGGCGTGACCGTGAGCGTCAGGCTCAACTTGATGCTCAATAAATAGGCGATTCAGTTTATGGGCGCCATCGACTCCTTGTGATTCGATGGCGCTTGCTGTGTCGAAGTGACGTATGCAGCCGAATTGGACATATACTTAAACCTTACGTCCGAATGCGAGGGAAAGGATATGCCATGGCAAAGGCTGTAAAGACGCCAAAAACCAATGCGATGCGCGAGCTGGAAAGCGCCGGCATTTCCTATGTTCTACATACGTACGAAGACGATGGCGATGAGTCGGTGGGCCTGGGGGTCGCGATTTCGGAGCAGCTTGGCGAGGAGCCCGGTCAAGGATTTAAGACCTTGGTCTGCGTGACGCCGTCCAACGACTATGTCGTGTGCTGCATTCCTGTTGCCGACGAGCTCGATCTAAAGTCCGCCGCGCGTGCCGCGGGGGAGAAGTCTTTGGCCATGATGCATGTGAAGGATTTGCTTGCGGCGACTGGCTACGTTCGCGGCGGCTGCAGCCCGGTCGGTATGAAAAAACGCTACCGGACGCTCATTGATGAGACATGTGTCCTTTGGGATACCATTTTTATTTCGGGAGGCAAGCGTGGTTATCAGCTCGAGCTTGCACCCGATGATTTAATTGCATTTTGCGGGGCGACGGTTGCCGCGATTACGAGAGAGGACTGAGCGATGCCGCAGGAAGAATTGAAGCGCGGAGCTCATTTTGCAAAAGAATCTGCGTCTCAGGCACCCTCATCCGAAGCTTCTTCGTCGCGAGATGACACTGACGACATGGGCTCGTCGGACTACTCCACGGTTGGTCGTTCCGCTGGGCTTATGACCATCCTGACCATCGTGTCTCGCGTCACCGGTTTTATCCGCACGTGGGCAATGGCGGCCGCTATCGGCATGTCGCTACTCTCGTCCTCCTATCAGGTCGCCAACAACCTGCCCAATATGCTCTACGAACTCGTGATGGGCGGCATGCTCGTGACGGCTTTTTTGCCCGTGTACATGGGCGTGAGGCGTGAGCAGGGTCGCAAGGCCTCGAACGAGTATGTGGGCAACCTGCTCGGCATTCTGCTTTTGGTGCTGGGTGGCATTTCGTTGCTGGGGACCGTGTTCGCCCAGGGCTTTATCTGGACGCAATCGTTCCTTTCGGGTGACGGCGGCAGCATGGATACCGCTGCGTTCATGTTCCGTTTCTTTGCCATCCAGATTCTGTTTTATGGTTTGGGCTCGGTGTTCTCGGGCGTTCTCAACGCACACCGCGACTACTTCTGGTCGACGTTTGCCCCGGTCCTCAACAATGTGATCGTCATTGCGAGCTTTATGGGTTTTGCGCCCGTGTCCGCACAGTTTGGCGAACGTGCCGGCATCATCTTGATTGCGGCCGGTACGACCCTCGGTGTCTTTGTTCAGATGGCATGTCAGATCCCCGCGCTTGGTAAGCACGGCGTGCATCCCCATATCCATATCGACTTTAAGGACCCCGCACTGCGCCAGACGATTGCGCTCGGTATCCCGACGCTGCTCGCCACGGTGTGCATGTTTGTCTCGACTTCTATCACCAACGCTGCCGCGCTGGTGGTCCAGCCCGAGACCGGCCCTTCCGTCATCGCCTATGCGCGCCTGTGGTACACGCTGCCCTACGCGCTGATTGCCGCCTCGCTTTCGACGGCGCTCTATACCGAGCTCTCTCACGACGCACAGGAGAAGGATTACGACAGCGTTCGCACGGGCATTTCGCGTGGCGTCGCCCAGATGCTGTTCTTCCTGATTCCGTTCGCGTTGTACCTGATTGTCTTCGCGCGTCCGCTCAACATGATTTACTGTGCCGGCAAGTTTGATGAGTCCGGCGTGGCGCTGGTGTCCGAGTTCCTTGTCTACCTGGCGTTCTCGCTGCCGCTCTACGGCGTGGTCGTGTTGATGCAGAAGAGCTTCTCTGCCTTGCTCGACATGAAGCCCTATAGCCGCTATTGCCTGTATTCCGCCATCGGCCAGGCCGGCTCGGTTCTGCTGTTTGGCGTTGTGCTGGGCTTCGGTATGCCGGCAATCGCGCTTTCGTATGTCGTTGACTACGTGATCTTGGTCGGCTGTTCGCTGTGGTGGCTGCGTCGTCGTCTACGTGGCCTTCAGGTCAAATCTATCCTGCATGGCGGTTTCTTTGGCCTTTTGCTCGGTGGCCTGGGTGCTGCCGCAGGCGCCGGCGTCATGTGGGCGCTTGAGCACTTTGTCGGGGCACTTGGCGGCTCGATTCTGATTACTCTTGGCTACGTTTGCGTTGCGGGTGTCGTCTCGCTTGCTGTTACCTTTGGCCTTGCCGTCGTCCTTAAGATGCCCGAGGTCTCGGCGCTGCTTCGTCGCAAGTAGGTGCGCGTGGCCGGTCACGACAACATTCCAACGCTTGCCGAGCAGGTTTCGCGCGTTCCCACGCAGCCCGGCTGCTACCTTTGGAAAGACGCCAAGGGCGATGTCATCTACGTGGGCAAGGCGAAAAACCTACGCGCCCGCATGCGTCAATACGTGACACTGCAGGATGAGCGTCAAAAGATCCCGCTGATGATGCAGCTGGTGGCGAGCTTTGACTATATCGTGGTGGAGACCGAGCATGAGGCGTTGGTGCTCGAGCGCAATTTGATTGGTCAGTACCATCCGTACTTTAACGTCGACCTCAAGGATGACAAGAGCTACCCCTTTATCGCCATTACAAAGGGCGACCTGTATCCCGCTATCAAATATACGCGTGAGCGTCATAAGCCGGGAACGCGCTATTTTGGACCCTATACCGATAGCCGTGCGGCACGTGAGACGATAGATACGCTGCGCAAGGTTATCCCCATCTGCTCCGCATCCTGTGCGGAGTGGCGTCGTTGTCGTCGTATCGTCGAGTCCCACAAGGGCGAGGAAGACATCGTCAATATGATTTGCGCGCAAAACGGGCGTCCCTGCTTTGACTACCATGTCGGGCGCGGCCCGGGTGCGTGTGTCGGCGCGATTTCCCCGGCAGACTATGCCAAGAACGTCAAGCGTGTCGAGCGCTTTTTGTCGGGCCATCGCAAGGATGTCGTCGATGAGCTGACCTCCGAGATGACGGATGCCGCCGAGGCGCTCGACTTTGAGCGCGCGGCACGCGTCAAACGTCGTTTGGAGGTCATCAGGGGTCTGGACGATCGTCAGCAAGTCGTTTTTCCCTCCAGTGTCGATATCGATGTCATCGGGTTCTATCGCGAGGAGACCATCTCCGCCGCTTGCGTCTTCGTCGTTCGCGAGGGCCGAACAGTTCGCACCTGCGAGTTCATTCTCGACAAGGGTCTTGATGTTGACGAGGAAGAGCTCCAGTCGGGCTTTCTTAAGCGCTATTACGACGAGACGGCTGATATTCCAGCTGAGGTCAACCTTTCCGTCGAGCTTGAGGATGCGGAGGCGCTGGGGGAGTGGCTTGCGGGCAAGCGCGAGCGTTCCTGCCATCTCCATAGGCCGCAGCGTGGCGAAAAGCACCGTCTGCTCGATATGGCATCCAAAAATGCGCGCCATGCCCTCATGCGCTACATGATGCGAACGGGGTACGCTGACGACCGCACCAATCAAGCGCTCCTGGAGCTCGAAAGTGCGTTGGCGCTGCCATCGCCGCCGCTGCGTATCGAGTGCTTCGATATCTCTACACTGCATGGCACCTTTACGGTCGCCTCGATGGTGGTGTTTACCAACGGGCGCGCCGACAAGAGCCAGTACCGTCGTTTTAAAATTCAGGCCGAATTGGACGAGGCAAACGACTTCGTGTCGATGTCCGAGGTTTTGGGACGACGCTATGCTCCCGAGCGCATGGCCGACGAGCGCTTTGGCTCGCGCCCCGATTTGCTCGTTGTCGATGGCGGTAAGCCGCAATTGACCGCTGCGATCAAGCAACTTGAAACTCTTGGGCTCGATATACCAGTTTGTGGCTTGGCAAAGGCCGATGAGGAGGTTTTCGTGCCTTGGGACGAGACTCCCGTCGTGCTTCCAACCGGGTCCGCGTCGCTCTATCTAATTAAACAGGTGCGCGATGAGTCCCACCGATTTGCTATCACGTTCCACCGCGAATTGCGCGACAAGGCCATGACGGTTTCGGTACTCGATGACGTTCCTGGCGTGGGGCCCACCAGAAAACGTGCCATTATGCGCCATTTTGGCTCGATGAAGCGTTTGCGTGCGGCAAGCGAGCAGGAGATTGCAGAAGTTCGAGGCGTTCCTGCCGATGTTGCCAAGGCGGTCCACGAGGCGCTCGTTGCATGGAATGCCGAGCGCGCCCAGACATCGGCCAACCGTTCCGAAAACTAAATGCGCTTCTAAACAACTGATATACATGATTGCGCGATTTTCAACCATTTATTTCGCCATGATTGCCTGCTGGTTTCGGGTTTTATTAACGCTAAAACGTTTGACTAGCCATGGTGAACAACCCTGCTATCCTGCGGGTTGACGAAGACTGATATCTCACCTCGTCGATACATACTGTCTGACGAATCGTTTGTCAATGAATTCGGTGAACGGTAGTAAATACCGTTCAAGCGTATGTATGTATCGGTCGCCGAGCGCGGCACCTCAGTTGGGTTCGTCGGTAGGTAAGGTATATATCGTCCGCAAGTTGCGCGGGGGCAAGTCTAGGTGCTCCCGAGTAAGATTCTCTATTGATAGGAGAAGACATGGCCATCATCAACAAGGGTATGTCCAGGCGTTCGTTCCTCGGCCTCACCGGCAGCGTCGCTGCTGTCGCAGGGCTTGGTCTCACTGGCTGCGGTGGCAGCTCTAGCGACGAGGGTTCCGCTTCCGGCTCCACCGATTCCGCCAACCGTGGCGGCGGCGTGATCACCGCTGGTTCCGCTTACGCTCCGTCCAGCTTCGATCCCGCCAGCACCGGCTCCGCTGTGGGCCTGGGTGCTAACTGGCACGTCGTCGAGGGCCTCTACGGCATCGATTACCACGACTACAGCACCTTCAACGAGCTCGCCACCGACGATCCCAAGTCTGTGGACGACACCACTTTCGAGGTCACCATCCGCAAGGGCGCCAAGTTCTCCGATGGCACCGAGGTCACCGCTGACGATGTCGTCGCCTCCTACACCGCTTGCGCCGCTTCCGCTACCTATGCTCCGTTCTTCCAGCCCTTCGAGTCCATCGAGGCCAAGGACGCCAGCACCGTGACGGTCAAGACCAAGGTCCCCAACTTCTCCCTGCTCAAGGATCGTCTGGCCATCGTCCGCGTTACCCCGGCCACCCAGACCGAGGAGGATCGCGCCAAGCAGCCGATCGGCTCCGGCCCCTGGATGTACGACTCTATCTCCGATACCGAGATCACCCTGGTTCCCAACCCCGAGTACAACGGTGAGTACGCTGCCGAGGATAAGAAGATCCAGTACAGCATCCTGACCGACCCCACCGCTCGCGTTACCGCTCAGCAGGAGGGCTCCACGCTCGTTATGGAGCTCGTTACCGCTGACGCCGTCGACCAGCTCGAGAGCGCCGGCTGCAAGATCGATAACGTTCAGGGTTTCGGCACCCGCTTCATCATGTTCAACGTCGTCAAGGAGCCTTGGAACAACGTCAAGGTCCGTCAGGCTGTCATGTATGCGCTCGACACCGAGAAGATGGTCAGCAACACCTTCGCCGGCCTTGCCACCGCTGCCAGCTGCTACCTGCCCAAGAGCTTCACCAACTATCATGAGGCTTCCACGGTGTACAAGACCGACGCCAAGAAGGCTAAGAAGCTCATCGAGGAGTCTGGCATCACCCCGGGTGCCATCACCCTGCGCACCACCGACAACGAGCAGATTAAGGGCATGGCCGCCCAGGTCAAGAACGACCTCGACGCTCTCGGCTTCGATGTGACCATCCAGACCGATACCTCGCCGGCTACCTACGCTGCCATCGACGGCGGCGAGGCCTACGATATCCTCCTTGCCCCTGGCGATCCTTCCTGCTTCGGCGCCGACCCCGACCTGCTGCTCAACTGGTGGTACGGCGACAACGTCTGGATGCAGACCCGTTGCCCGTGGAAGGAGTCCGCTGAGTGGCAGAAGCTCCACGGTCTCATGGACGAGGCTCTTGCCGCCGAGGGCGACGAGCAGCAGAAGAAGTGGAACGAGTGCTTCGACATCATTGCCGACAACGCCGTTCTGTACCCCGTTGTCCACGTCAAGACCGTCTCCGCTTCCTGGGACGATCCGTCCACTGCGCCCAACGGCGAGGCCCTCGATGGCTTCAAGGGCATCGGCACGACGAGCATGTCCTTCAGGGGCGTTGCGACCGTCAAGGCGTAAGACTCGCTTGAGTCTGTATGCAGGATGTCGGCCGTTGGGACCGTATCCTCATAGTTGAAACAAAGACCCGGGCGGCAACGATGTCGCTCGGGTCTTGTAATGAGTATCCGTACTCATATACCAGTTGGTCCTACCGACAAAAGAAAGGGGAGAGAACGTGAACAACTTGCTACGTTTGATTGGAAGGCGTCTTGTGGCGCTGCCGATCATGGCATTGGGCGTCACCGTCCTGGTGTTCTTCCTTATGTCGTTCTCCAAGACCGACCCCGCCTACACGGCGTTGGGTGACGGTGCCTCGCCCGAGGCGGTTGCCGAGTACCATGAGAAGTATGGTCTGGACGACCCCTGGCCTGTGCGCTACGTGCGCTATATGGGCGATTTGATCCATGGCGACATGGGCACCTATGGTGCTGCTCGCAACTCCGTTGCCAAGCGCATCTCCACGGCCCTGCCCGTCACGATGCAGCTGACCTTCATCGGCCTTGCCATCGGTGCGGTCGTTTCGTTTTTACTCGGCGTCATCGCGGCACTGTATCGCGACAAATGGCCGGACCAAGTGATCCGCGTCTTTTCCATCGCCGGCTTGGCAACCCCGTCGTTCTGGCTTGCCGTTCTGTTGATCCTGCTGTTCTCTTCCTACCTTAAGGTGCTCCCGGCATCGGGTGCTCTGCCTCACTTCACCACGAATCCGGTTGGCTATCTGGGACGTATGATCATGCCCGCTATCGCCTTGGCATTTCCGCTGACGGGCCAGATGACTCGTATCGTGCGTACCGCCATGGTCGAGGAGCTCGACAAGGATTATGTCCGTATGGCTCGCGGCGCCGGCGTTCCCGAGAAGGTCGTCGTCGGCATCAACGTTCTTCGCAATGCGCTGATCACCCCGGTCACCACCCTCGGTCTTAAGATCGGTTACCTCATGGGCGGTGCCGTCGTCATCGAGGTTATCTTCAACCTCCCCGGCATGGGCACCGCGATTTTGCAGGGCGTTCAGGGCAACGAGGCGAACCTGGTTCAGGGCGTCGTCATCGTCGTTGCTCTTGCCTTCATCATCATCAACATCGTGGTTGACATGCTCTACCTGCTCATCAACCCGCGCATCAGGACGGTGTAGATTATGGTAAAGATTCGAGAGAAGCAAACCGAGCAGCTCGAGAAGGCTGCCTCCAAGGGGCTCAAGCTCGGTGGCTGGAAGAAGATGACGCTGTCTTCTAAGATTGCCGCCGTCGTGCTGGTGCTGGTCGCCCTGACTGCGATTCTGGCGCCCCTTCTTGCCCCCTATAGCCCGGTCGAGATCTTTACGGCTCGCCAGGCTCCCGGCAACGGATTTATCTTCGGTACCGACGATAAGGGTCGCGACATTCTGTCGCGTATGCTCTACGGTGGTCGTTACTCGCTGATTATCGGCTTTGGCGCCACTGCCATGGCTCTGGTCTGCGGCTCGGTCGTGGGCGCCCTTGCGGCGGTTTCGCGCAAGGCCGTCTCCGAGACGATCATGCGTATCCTGGACATCATCATGTCCATCCCGGGCATCGCCCTCGCGGCCGTCTTCGTCTCCATCCTGGGCAACTCCGTGCCGTCGATCATCTTCGCCATCGGCTTTATGTACACTCCGCAGATTGCCCGTATCGTGCGCGCCAACATCGTGTCCGAGTACGGCGAGGACTATGTCCGCGCGGTCATCGTTTCCGGCGCCAAGGCTCCGTGGATTTTGATCAAGCATGTTCTGCGTAACTGCATCGCCCCGATCATGGTCTTCACCGTTACCCTGGTCGCCGACGCTATCATCTTCGAGGCCTCGCTGACCTTCATCGGCGCTGGTATCCAGGAGCCCACCGCTACCTGGGGCAACATCCTCGCCGACGCCCGCGGCGGCGTGCTCGCCGGCCGTTGGTGGCAGGCGCTGTTCCCGGGCCTGGCCATCATGATCACCTGCCTGGCGCTCAACATCCTCTCCGAGGGCATTACCGACGCCATGGCCGCTGCTCCCTCCGCCGCCCTGGATCCGACCGATTCCTCCAAGCGTCGCGAGGCCGACCTGCTGGTCTCCGACCCCGTTCGCGCCTACAAGGAGCAGGCCCAGTCCCTCTCCGCTCGCCTTGGCGCCCTGCGCGATGTCGAGCTCAAGCGTGACGATCGCCATGTGCCCGATGAGTCTGTCGAACCGATTCTCTCGGTCCGTGATTTCTGCATCCAGTTTGAGCATCACGGTGATATCAACGTCGTCGACCATGTCAACTTTGACGTCCGTCCTGGTCAGACCATGGGCCTGGTGGGCGAGTCCGGTTGCGGTAAGTCCATCACCACGCTGGCCATCATGGGCCTGACCGATGAGGACGAGCACCTTTCCGGCGAGGTCCTCTGGGAGGGTCGTGACCTGCTCAAGATGAGCAAGAAGGAGTGGTTTGGCCTGCGCGGTACCGATATCGCTATGGTCTATCAGGACGCCCTGTCCTCGCTCAACCCCTCCATGCTCATCTCTGCCCAGATGAAGCAGCTCACCAAGCGCGGCGGAACCCGCAGCGCCGAGGAGCTCCTGGAGCTCGTCGGCCTCGATCCCAAGCGCACGCTCGAGAGCTATCCGCACGAGCTTTCCGGCGGCCAGCGTCAGCGTGTCCTGATCGCTATGGCCCTTACCCGCGACCCCAAGCTGGTCATCTGCGACGAGCCCACGACCGCTCTGGACGTTACCGTCCAGAAGCAGGTCATCAAGCTGCTCAACGATCTTCAGGCCAAGCTCGGCTTTGCCATGATCTTCGTTTCGCACGACCTGGCGCTGGTCGCCGAGGTCGCCCACAACATCACGGTCATGTACGCTGGCCAGGTTATCGAGCAGGCGCCCACCAAGGAGCTGCTCACTAACCCGATCCACGAGTACACCCGCGGTCTTCTGGGTTCCGTTCTGTCCATCGAGAGCGGTTCGGGCCGCCTGCACCAGGTGCCCGGCGCCGTTCCGAGTCCGCGCGATTTCCCCAAGGGCGATCGCTTCGCGCCCCGCTCGAGCCATCCGCGTATTGGCCTGGACACCCGTCCGGTCTTCAAGCGCGTGCCCGGCACCGAGCACTTCTATTCCGAGCTCCCCGACGAGGTGCTCAAGGCAAATGGTTTGACCCCTCACGCGGAGGTGATGTAGATGAGCGAGACCGCAGTCAATGGCGTCGAGCCGATCATCTTCCTTGATGACGTCCACGTCACCTTTAGGACCCGTACCGGCTCGATTCTGCACCCCAACCTGGTTCACGCCGTCCAGGGTGTAACGATTAAGCTCATGCCCGGTCAGACGATCGGCATCGTCGGCGAGTCCGGTTGCGGTAAGTCCACCACCGCTAACGTCATGTGCGGCCTGCAGGCCCCCACGAGCGGCAAGGTCTACTTTAAGGGCAAGGACGTTACCAAACGTACCGCCGAGGACCGCCGCCACATGGGTCGCGTCATCTCGGTCGTGTTCCAGAACCCGGCCACGGCGCTCAACCCCCGCATGGTCGTTCGCGAGCAGCTGCTCGACCCCATGCGCGTCCACAACCTGGGTACCGAGGCCGAGCAGGAGAAGCGCGTCAAGGAACTCTTGGAGCTCACCGGTCTGCCCAGCTCCGCTGCCGAGGTTCTTCCCGGCCAGCTTTCGGGCGGCCAGCGTCAGCGCGTCGCAATTGCCCGTGCCCTGTCGCTGAACCCCGATGCCATCATCGCCGACGAGCCCACCTCGGCTCTGGACGTTTCGGTCCGCGCGCAGATTCTGAACCTGCTGACCGACCTTAAGAAGGAGCTCGGCCTGGCCATGGTGTTCATCAGCCATGACATCCAGACGGTCCGCTATATCTCTGACGACATCATCGTTATGAATGGCGGCAAGATCGTCGAGCAGGGCGAGGCCAAGCAGGTCTTCCAGCACCCCCAGGACCCCTACACTAAGATGCTGCTCGGCGCTGCGCCGTCGCTGCTGCATCCCAAGCTCGGCGAGTAGCCTCGCTTTCCCTCCCGTGCGCCCGGTTCCCTTGCCGGGCGCACCTCCGTTGCGATTTCGAAAGGTTGGGTTCACGAGCCATGCCAAGTGCTCAGGAGCTACAACATCAATTTGGTGAATATCGAGGCGCCATGCCCCGTCCATCAGATTTCGATCTCTTTTGGAAGGATCGCATGGCCGAGGCCGACGCCGTCGGGCTTGACTATGCGATCGAGGCGGCATCGGTCACCGACGCCGTGACCTGCCAGCTTTTCGACCTCTGGTATACCGGCATGTGTGGCGCTCGCCTTCATGCCAAGTACCTTAAACCCGTCTCGGACGAGCCCGTGCCATTGGTACTTCAGTTCCATGGGTATCCAGGTGCAAGCCGCAGCTGGTTTGAGCAGGCATCGTTTGCGGGCATGGGCATGGCACTCATCGCCCTCGACTGCCCCGGCCAAGGAGGTCCCTCCGAGGACATTGGCGGATTTGAGGGCACAACGGTTGCGGGCCATATTGTCGCCGGTATCGACGGCGACCCGGCCAACCTCTACTATGTCCGCCTGCATCAGGATATTCGCATCCTGTGCCGCATCGTTCGCGAGCTCGAGGGCATCGATCTTGCCCGTGTGTTTGTGAACGGCGCGTCGCAGGGTGGCGGTTTGGGCATTGCGACCTGTGCACTTAACAGCGAGCTTATCAATCGTGCCGCCATCCTCTATCCCTTCCTGTCAGATTTCCGCCTGGTCTGGGATTTGGATGCCGACGACATTGCCTACGAGGGCCTGCGCTATTGGTCTCGCTGGTTTGACGAGGACTCGACTCGTATTGACGAAGCCTATGCCAAGCTGGCGTACTTCGATTCCAAGAACTTTGCCCCTATGGTCAAATGCCCCGTGCTGTTTGGCACTGGCACAGCCGATATCGTCTGTCCGCCAGCGACGCAGTTTGCAGTCTATAACAACCTGACCTGCGAAAAGCGTCATGAGTTCTTTGAAGGCTTTGGCCACGAGGAGATTCAGGATTTTGACGATTTGATCATTCCGTTTTTCTGCAAGGGAGGGGAGGCTCATGTCTAAGTGCGAGAGCAATGTTGACGAGCTGATTGTCCCCGGGCTCGTGGGAATTCCTGGAACGGTTTCGTCAAGGCTCGCAGAATATCGGGACTGGCACGGTGATGTCCAAGCAGATGTTTCTGATTTAGAGGCATGCGCTTCGAATCTTGAGATTCAAGGCCTGGCCATTACGGCGATTGACTTTGTTAACCCCTGCGCCCGTTACTCGGAGGTCTCCTTTGAGCTCGGTGACGATGCGATTCACGCTCGTTTGATCGAGCCTGTCGGTCGTGCCCGAGTATCTGAGCGCGTGCCGTTGTGCCTGATGTTCCACGACATCGATCGGCCTGTGCGCGGCTGGCATCACATGACGAGATTTGCCGCCATGGGGTATGCCGTCCTCGCGCTGGATGACGATGTTACTGGTGCGGACGACCTGCAGCGGGGGATTTCTTCGCCCACTTTTGTCGAGCGCGTCCGTTGGGGTTGCGCGCTGGCGAAGGTGGCGCGCAATCTTGATGGCATGGACCCCGACCGCATCTTTGCATGGGGCGAGGGTCTTGGCGGCGGAGTCGCGCTGGCGGTCTCTGCTCTGGGCGAGCGGGGCCTCGCCTGCACGGCGGTTGCCAATCCGCTTCCTGGCGGCCTCGAGGCGCTGTCGTCTCGGGTGCGCGGATCGGTGCTCATGGGCACATCGCTTATGGATACCGTGAGCGATCCCAAGGATCAGTTTGCCGTATTCAACGGTCTTGAGTGTGACCGGAGGCATATCATCTATGCAAAATACGCTCACGAGCGCATCAATGCGTTCGAAAACGAAGTCGTCGACTTCTTTAACCAAACGTTCTACCCGTGTTCTTTGGCCTAGACGGCCTGGACACTGCCAACAAGAGTGGGTGGCATAGGGCCGCCCGCCAGACAACTAAGGAGATTCTTGTGGCAACTCAGAAATTCACCGGCGTTATCCCTCCCGTCGTTGTTCCCGATACCGAAGATCACCAACTCGATGTTGCCTCCTTTGAGCGCAGCATCAACCGCATGATCGATGCCGGCGTCGATGGCCTGTTCTTCCTGGGATCCTCGGGCGAGGTCGTCTTTTCTACCGACGAGCGCCGTCGCCAGATTATCGCCGAGGCCGTGCGCATCGTCGATCACCGCGTGCCTGTTCTGGTCGGCATCATCGATACCGAGACCGAGCGCATGATCGAGCACGGCAAGGTCGCCCAGGAGCTGGGCGCCGATGCGCTTGTCGCCACCTGCCCGTTCTATGCCCTGCAGGGCATGACCGAGGTCGAGGAGCACTTCCGCATCCTGCATGAGGAACTCGACCTGCCCATCTTCGCCTACGACATTCCCGTCTGCGTTCACACCAAGCTCCCCTGGAAGCTCCTTGCCAAGCTCGGCGCCGAGGGCGTTCTGGCCGGCGTCAAGGATTCCTCGGGTGATGACATCTCGTTCCGCTACCTCGTTCAGGAGAACGAGAAGAACGGACATCCGATGAGCATCCTCACCGGTCATGAGGTTGTTGTCGACGGCGCCTACCTCGGTGGCGCCGACGGTTCCGTCCCGGGTCTCGCCAACGTTGAGCCCGAGGGCTACGTGCGTCAGTGGAAGGCCGCCCAGGCTGGTGACTGGGCTACCGTCAAGGCCGAGCAGGATCGCCTCAATGAGATTTCGCACATCTGGGATGTCACCTCGGGCGTCCAGGGCTATGCCGGTGGCGTCGGCGCCTTCAAGACCGCTATGAACCTCATGGGCATCTTCGACAGCCCGACCATGCCGCGCCCGGTGAAGGCCATGACCGGCGAGAACGTCGAGGCGATTAAGAAGGTCCTTCAGGACAACGGTCTCCTGTAAAGCTTCCCCGGGCACCCGACCTTGGGGCTCAAGTGGTCGGGCTTGACCCATTAGGTCAACGCCTGACCACTTTCACCCCAACCTCGGGCACCTGGGAAACCTTTACCAAGTTGCGGCGATAACACCGCCTTCATTTCCTGTAGTTGTTTTGTCTCCTAAGGAGAGCGACATGGAGAACAAGTACGTCTGCTCTGTCGATATCGGCGGAACTAAGATCGCGACTGCCATCATGGAGTACCCGGCTGACGGCAGCGTGCCCCATCCCGTTTTTGAGGCCGAGGTTCCTACCGAGGCCCAGGAGGGCGGCGAGGCCGTCTTCCAGCGTATCGAGGCGTCCATCAAGGCTGCTCTCGAGGCGAATCCCGATGTCGAGGTCCTTGGCGTCGGTATCGGTGCCGCCGGCGTCGTCGATCCCAAGACGGGCGCCATCGCGTATGCCAACGAGATCATGCCCGGCTGGTCCGGCGTTCAGTTGGGGCCGCGTCTGCGCGAGGACCTCGGTCTTCCCGTTGCCGTCGTAGGCGACGTGCAGGCTCATGCTCTGGGCGAGGCCCACTGGGGCGTCGGCAAGGGCAAGTTCTCCGTCTTGTGTCTTGGCATCGGTACGGGCATCGGCGGCGCATATGTCGAGAACGGCCGCGTGATGCAGGGCTTCCATGGTGCTGCTGGCCATATGGGCCACATCGAGTGCTCGGCTGCCGCCGGCATTCCGTGCGCCTGCGGGCGTTCCGGCCATCTGGAGTCGGTTGCTTCGGGCACATCCATTGGTCGAATGTACGATGAGCGTTTTGGCCGCGTCGACCCCAGCCGTCCTTCGGTCGGTCGCGATGTGAACGACCTGTGCCGTGCGGGCGACGCAAAGGCGACCGAGGTCATCCATGACGCCGGCTTTGCGCTGGGCGCCAGCTTGGGCTCGCTCGCTAACATCCTGGACCCTGAGGTCATCGTGCTTTCGGGCGGCGTGATTCACCAAGGTCCCGATTGGCGTTCGCAGACGTGGAAGGATTCGGTGCACGAGGGCTATGCCAGCCAGGCGCTCGATCCGCTTCAGAACACACCGATCCTCATCGGTTCTCTGGAGGGCGATGCTCCGCTCATCGGTGCCGCCGAGTATCTTCTTGCGTCGTTGAAGTAAACATAACTACCAAGTGCGCCTTCTGAGGTGCCGCAGATTGACGTGAAAGAGGAGCGAAGCGTACTTCGGTACGCGAGCGACGGTTTGAACGTCAAGGTGCGGTGTCTCAGAAGGCTGTTTTGAGAAAGGTTGAGTCGCACATGACCGTCGATCCTTTGATTCAGTCCCTTAAGGGCAAGCTCGTCGTGAGCGTTCAGGCGTATATGGGCGAGCCGCTTCGTACGCCCGAGACCATGGCGCAAATGTCTCGCGCTTGCGAGCTCGGCGGCGCTGCCGCCATTCGCTGCCAGGGCCTTGCCGACATTGCCGCCATTAAGGGTCGCTGTGAGGTTCCCGTCATCGGCCTGTGGAAGGATGGGCACGAGGGCGTTTACATCACGCCGACGCTGCGTCACGCTCGCGCCTGCGTTGCTGCCGGTGCCGATATCGTGGCGATCGACGCCACCGATCGTCCGCGCCCCGATGGCAAGACGGTCGAGGATACCTTCCGCCCGCTGCACGAGGAGGGTGTGCTCCTGATGGCGGATTGTGCCACCATCGAGGATATTCGCCGTGCTGTTGATATGGGCTTTGACCTGGTATCCACCACGCTTTCTCATGGCGTCGCCGCCATCGACTGCACCATGGCCGATGGCCCCGACCTGCCGCTCCTGCGTCAGGCGACTGAGGAATTCCCCGGCCTTCCCATCATTTGCGAGGGTCGCGTGCATACGCCCGAGGAGGCTCGCGCCGCGATCGATGCTGGCGCCTGGGCCGTTGTCGTCGGCACCGCCATCACGCACCCCACGAGTATTACGAGTTGGTTCAAGGCGGCGCTTGAGGCGTAAGACAGGCCTCGTATCCGCTCTGGGCGCTATACTCAATATAGGCAATTGACCGCGCGGGATCCGGGTTGCTGGGTCCCGCGCTTGTTTTCGGGAGGCAGCACATGCAAAAGGGAGATGCCATGGATGCGGCGGAGCGCTCGGAGCGTATCCCCGATATCGTCATCATCACCGGAATGTCTGGATCGGGCCGCACACAGGCCATGCACGTGTTCGAGGACATGGGCTATTTTTGCATTGATAACCTGCCTCCGCGTCTCATCGCCCAGCTTGCCGAGCTCGTCGGCATCAATACGGGCGTGGGCAGGCATCTCGCCGTCACCTGCGATTTGCGTAGCCAGGGACTGTTTGACGAGTTGCTCGATGCGGTCGCCGCGCTCGAAGAGCGCGAGATGAGCTGCGACATCGTGTTCCTGGAGGCTTCTGACGAGGTGTTGATTCGTCGCTACAGCGAAAATCGCCGCCGTCATCCCATTGCCAAGCCGGGGGAGACTACGGCCGATGCCATTCAGCGCGAGCGCCTTCAGCTGCAGGGCGTGCGCGACCGAGCCGATATGATTATCGACACGAGCCGTCTGCGCACCTCTGCGCTGCGCAACAAGCTACGTATGGCATTTTCCGAGCTGTCCGACCAGCAGCTTATGGATGTCCACGTGTTCTCGTTTGGCTTTAAGCACGGCATGCCCGTCGAGGCGGACATTATGATCGATGTCCGCTTCCTGCCTAATCCGTTCTACGATCCCGAGATGCGCACGATGACCGGTCTCGATAAAAAGGTCTCCGATTTTGTTCTGGACCATCCCAAGACGCAGGAGTTTTGGAAGGCTTGGACACAGCTGCTCGATACGGTGATGCCGGGCTATATCGCGGAGGGCAAGCCGCAGCTTTCTATCGCCATCGGCTGTACAGGCGGCCAGCACCGTAGCGTTGCCATTGCCGAAGCCACGGCACGTTATTTGGAAGGTGCCCAATATCACGTGAGCATTTCCCATCGCGACCTGTCGCGCGCCAACACGAAGGCATAGGCCTGCATGTCGTTTACCGCTGAGGTGCGCGACGAGCTTGCGCGCTGCGAACCCGAATGTGAATACTGCGACTTGTCGACGCTTGCCGCCCTCACGCGCGTGAGCGGTACGCTCTCGCTTACCGGCTCTGGGCGGTATCGTTTGACGGTCGCGACCGAGACGGGCGCCGTCGCGCGCACGATGATCACACTGACGCATCGCATCCTTAAGCTCAAAACGGAATTCACCGTTCGTAAATCGGTCTTGCATAAGGTCCGTAACTATCTCATTACCCTGCCCGATCAACCCGACCTGGACAAGGCTCTGGTGCTGCTGGGCATTCTCGACCGCAGGGGAGGGCTCGTCGCCGGTGTTCCCCGGCACATCGTTGCCCGTCCCTGCTGCAGGCTTGCCTACATCCGCGGCGCGCTCATTGCGGGCGGTTTCGTGGCCGATCCTCGCGGCGACTTTCATTTGGAGATCGCGGTGCAGGGCGAGCAGTATGCCCGGGGACTTTGCGATCTATTGGAGCAGATTGGGGTCCATGCGCGCGTTAACGCGCGGCGCGGGTCATATGCCGTGTACATTAAGAGCGCCGAGGAGATCGAGCATCTTTTAAAGCTGATTGGTGCCAAGCGCAGTGTTGCCGAGATTGAGGAGGCGCGCGCGGTCAAGTTGGTTAAGAACGATGTGAACCGTCGCGTGAATGCCGAGCTCGCCAACCAGACCAGAAGCGCCGGTGCTGCCCAGCATCAGCTTGCGCTTATCGATGAGCTCGAGCAGCGTGGCCTTCGCGATGCGCTTCCGGATGCCTTGGCGGTCTTTTGCGACCTGCGCGAGCGCTATCCCGATCTTTCGCTGCGTGATTTAGGGGAGATGGCTGACCCTCCCTTGTCGAAGTCGGCCCTCTACCATCGAGTTTTGAGGCTTGAAAAGCTCATTGAAGCAAACAGGTAGTTTGAAGTATCGACTTATATACGGATTTAGCTGCTATTTTATTCTTTAAAACGTTTTAACGTAAATTTGATTTTCAATTTCGAGCATTCTCGTGAAATTCAAGTCAAAAAAAAGGTATATTAGGCGAGTGGTTAGTTTGTGGGCCTCAACGGCGGGCGCTGTAGCTCGCGGGGGCCTTACGAAAGGAGACACAATGGCAGTAAAGGTTGCTATTAACGGCTTCGGTCGCATCGGTCGTCTGGCTTTCCGTCAGATGTTCGGTCATGAGGGCTCCGAGATCGTCGCTATCAACGACCTCACCTCTCCCGATATGCTCGCTTACCTGCTGAAGTACGACTCCACGCAGGGCAACTACGCTCGCGATCACGAGGTCGTTGCTGGCGAGGATTCCATCACCGTTGACGGCAAGGAGATCAAGATCTACAAGGAGGCCGACGCCAACAACCTGCCTTGGGGCGACCTCGACGTCGACGTCGTTCTCGAGTGCACCGGCTTCTACACCAGCAAGGCTAAGGCTCAGGCCCACATCAACGCTGGCGCCAAGAAGGTCGTCATCTCCGCTCCGGCCGGCAGCGACCTGCCCACCATCGTGTACAACGTCAACCATGAGACGCTGACCGCTGAGGACAACATCATCTCCGCTGCTTCCTGCACCACCAACTGCCTCGCCCCGATGGCCAAGGGTCTGAACGACTTCGCTCCCATCGTGTCCGGCATCATGACCACCATTCACGCCTGGACTGGCGACCAGATGCCGCTCGACGGCCCGCAGCGCAAGGGCAACAAGCGTCGTAGCCGTGCCTGCGCCGTCAACATCGTCCCCAACACCACCGGTGCTGCCAAGGCTATCGGCCTGGTTCTCCCCGAGCTCAACGGTAAGCTCATCGGTGCCGCCCAGCGCGTCCCGACGCCGACCGGCTCCATCACCAACCTCTACGCTGTCGTTGACAAGAAGGTCACCGTCGACGAGGTCAACGCCGCTATGAAGGCCTACGCTGCCACCATCTCCGAGACCTTCGGTTACAACGAGGACGACATCGTCTCCACCGACATCATCGGCGAGACCCACGGCTCCATCTTCGACGCCACTCAGACCATGTGCTCTGACCTCGGCAACGGCCAGACCCTCGTTCAGGTCACCTCTTGGTACGACAACGAGAACTCCTACACCTCTCAGATGGTCCGCACCATCAAGTACTTCGAGAAGTTCGTTGCTTAATTTAGCTTTTAGCGAATAGCTCGTTGAGCGTCTAAAGAAGGGCGCGGCCTTATAGGGCTTACACCCTAGGGTCGCGCCCTTTTTATAAGAAATCGTCTGCCGTAATGGGAGGCAGACACGTACGAAAGGTAGAAGCAAACATGGCCTTTACCAAGAAGACCGTCCGCGACATCGATGTCGACGGCAAGCGCGTTCTCGTCCGCGTTGACTTTAACGTGCCTATCAAGGATGGCGTCGTTGGCGACACCACCCGTATCAAGGCTGCCCTGCCCACCATCAACTACCTCGTCGAGCACAACGCTCGCGTCATCCTCATGAGCCACCTCGGCCGTCCCGAGGGCACCGGCTTCCAGCCTGAGCTGTCCCTCGAGCCCGTCGCCAAGAAGCTCGCTGAGCTCTCTGGTCTCGACGTTGCCTTTGTCGCCGACACCTACGGCGAGAAGGCTGCTGAGGCTGTCGCCGCCGTCGAGCCGGGCAAGGTCCTCGTTCTCGAGAACGTCCGTTTTGACAAGCGTGAGAAGAAGAACGATCCCGAGATCGCCAAGAAGCTCGCTTCCTATGGTGATGTCTTCGTTCTCGATGCCTTCGGCACCGCTCACCGCGCCCAGGGTTCCGTCGTGGGCCCCGCCGCTTACCTGCCCGCAGTCGCTGGCTTCCTGCTCGAGAAGGAGGTCGACACGCTGACCGGCATCTTCGCCGAGCCCGAGCGCCCCTTCGTCGCTATCGTCGGTGGTTCCAAGGTTTCCTCCAAGATTGGCGTTCTCGATCACCTCATCGACTCCGCTGACACCCTGATCATCGGTGGCGGCATGGCCTACACCTTCTTCCTGGCTCAGGGCCTGACCGTCGGTCAGTCCCTCAAGGAAGAGGACTGGGTCGAGCGCGCCGGCGAGATGCTCAAGAAGGCCGAGGAGAAGGGCGTCAAGATCCTGCTCCCCATCGACAACCGCGTTGCCGATCACTTTGGCGAGGACGCTGTCCCCGAGGTTGTCGCTTCCGACGCTATCCCCGACGATCGTGAGGGCATGGACATCGGCCCCAAGACCGAGGAGCTTTACGCCGAGGCCGTCAAGGGTGCCAAGACCGTGTTCTGGAACGGCCCCATGGGCGTCTTCGAGTTCGACAACTTCGCTCACGGCACCCAGGCTATCGCCGAGGCTGTCGCCGAGGCCGACTGCACCTCGATCATCGGCGGTGGCGACTCCGTCGCAGCTGTCAACAAGTTCAACCTGGCCGACAAGATGAGCTGGATCTCCACCGGTGGTGGCGCTTCCATGGAGCTCGTCGAGGGTAAGGCCCTGCCCGGAGTGGAGGCGCTTCTCGATGCCTAATCGCACCCTTCTTATCGCTGGTAACTGGAAGATGAACAACGACGTCGCCGAGGCCGCCAAGCTCGCCGACGAGCTGGCTCAGGCTCTGCCCGAGGTTCCGGCTGGCGTCGAGGTGCTCGTCTGTCCTCCGACCATCGACATCACCACGGTTCATGACCGTATTCAGGCTGCCCCCATCGCCCTCGGTGCACAGAACGTGTACTGGGAGGCCAAGGGTGCCTTCACCGGTGAGTCCTCTTGCGACATGCTCAAGTCTGCTGGCTGCACCTACTGCATCATCGGCCACTCCGAGCGTCGCGACTACTTCCACGAGACCGACGAGGATCAGAACAAGAAGGCCAAGGCTCTCGTTGCCGCCGGTCTTGTTCCTGTCTTCTGCTGCGGCGAGTCCCTCGAGGTCCGCGAGGCTGGCACCTATGTCGAGCACGTCGTGAACCAGGTCAAGGCTGGCCTTGCTGGTCTTGAGATCACCTGCCCCAAGCAGGTCGTCGTCGCCTACGAGCCCATCTGGGCCATCGGCACCGGCAAGACCGCTACCGCCGAGGACGCTCAGGAGGTCTGCGGCGCTATCCGTGAGACCCTCAAGGAGATGTTTGGCGAGGAGCTCGCCGACGGCATCCGTGTCCTTTACGGTGGTTCCGCTAAGCCCGGCAACATTGCCGAGCTCGTCGCTAAGCCCGACGTTGACGGCGCCCTCGTGGGCGGCGCTTCGCTCAAGGCTGCCGACTTCGCCTCTATGGTCGTCAAGGCAGGCGAGTAGGACATATGGCACAGCGTCATCTTCCTGCACTCCTGATCATCATGGATGGTTGCGGCCTTGCTCCGGCCGATGGCGAGAACGCCGTCGCCGCTGCTAAGACGCCCTTCCTTGATAGCCTGTACGCTCAGTACCCCCACACCACGCTCGGCGCTTCGGGCGAGGACGTGGGTCTTCCCGATGGCCAGATGGGCAACTCCGAGGTGGGTCACCTCAACATCGGTGCCGGCCGCATCGTGTTCCAGGAGCTTTCGCGCATCAACAATGCTATCAAGGACGGCTCCATCGCCAAGAACGAGGTCTTCGTCAAGGCTATGGACGACGTCAAGGCTGACGGCAAGACCCTTCACCTTATGGGCCTTATGAGCCCTGGCGGTGTTCATTCTCACATGAACCACGTCGAGGCCCTGGTCAAGATGGCTGCCGAGCACGGTGTCAAGACCGTTCGCGTCCACGCCTTCATGGATGGCCGCGACGTTGACCCGCAGTCCGGTGCCGGTTACATGAGTGAGTTCTGCGCCTTCCTGGCCAAGATCTCCGAGGAGACCGGTTGCGACGCTCGCGTTGCCACCGTCTCGGGCCGTTATTGGGCCATGGACCGCGATAATCGTTGGGAGCGCATCCAGCGCGCCTACGACGTCATGGTCAACGCTTCCGATGCCGATACCGACCCCGTTGCCGGTATCAAGGCCTACTACGAGAAGGACCCGCGCGGCGACGAGTTCGTCGAGCCCTTCGCTGCCCACAACGAGGGCATCCACGAGGGCGACGCGGCCATCTTCTTCAACTTCCGTCCTGACCGCGCTCGTCAGATGACCCGCGTGTTCACGGACAAGGAGTTCGACGGCTTTGAGCGCGAGCAGATCAAGCTTTCGCACTTTGTGACGATGACCGAGTACGATCCGACGTTTGACGTCGAGGTCGCTTTCCCCAAGACGTTCCCCGAGAACGTCCTGGCCGACGTTATCGCCGCCAACGGCCTGAAGCAGCTGCACACCGCCGAGACCGAGAAGTACGCCCATGTGACGTTCTTCCTCAACGGCGGCATCGAGGAGCCCAAGGAGGGCGAGGAGCGCGTGCTCGTCGCTTCCCCCAAGGTCGCTACCTACGATCTGCAGCCCGAGATGAGCGCTCCCGAGGTTACTGAGAAGCTTGTCGCCGCCATCAACGAGGATCGCGCTGATTTCTACATCGTGAACTTCGCGAACTGCGACATGGTTGGTCACACCGGTGTCTTCGACGCCGCCGTTAAGGCCGTCGAGGCTGTTGACGATGCCCTGTCTAAGGTTGTCCCGGCGATTCTCGCCAAGGGTGGCTTTGCGCTGATTACCGCCGACCATGGCAACGCCGACCACATGTTTGACGTTGCTTCCGACGGTTCCAAGCATCCGTTTACGGCTCACACCACCAACCGTGTGCCGTTCATCATCGTTGATGAGAAGGCCAAGCTCACCGGTATCGAGGACGGCCGTCTTTCCGATATCGCTCCGACTATGCTCACCATGGCTGGTATTGAGCCTTCCGCCGAGATGACGGGTCGCGTGCTCGCCACCGAGGCCTAATAGAAAACAAATACCGTTTTCTAGTAAGGGGGTTGTCCACAACCGGACAACCCCCTTTTTGGTATTTCTGCCATTTCCGCCCCGTCCTTGAGTGGCAGGTAGGGGAGAGCGGTGGATTGTGGTACAGTACTAGAGTTTGAACTGTTCTATTAAGGAGCTTATCTATGGGTCCGTTCCAGATTCTTCTGTTTGTCGTTTGGGCTGTCTCTGCCGTGGCGCTGACGATTCTCGTCCTGATGCATTCCGGTAAGGGCACCGGCGTTTCGGATATGATCGCTAGCTCGCTGTATAACTCCAGCTCTGCCACGGGCGTCATGGAGCAGAACCTCGATCGCCTGACGGTAATTATGGCCGTTGTTTTTGCCGTGTGCGTCGTCCTGTGCATGTTCTTCTTCCCGCAGGGCATCGTCGGCTACTAAGCATCGGCGTATATACGTTTGAAAAGGGTCTCGCATGTGCGGGGCCCTTTTTGTTTACAGACTTGTAATAGAGTCAAAATATCCCCACATACTTCGCCTAACTAAAGAAATTCTCGACCGTTAACCGGAATCAGCGCCAAATTGTGCATAAAATGCGCTACTGTATTGCAAAACGTTGGCCCGCACTGCATAACCAGCCATAACGGCGGACCGCGTTTGAATGGTTCGATTGGGCTGTCTCGACGTTGCCCGGCCGAATTCACTTTGTCCTATCTCATAAGGAGGATGGCATGGCTGATTCTATGTTCCACCAGCCCGTTATGGGTCGTCGCGCCTTTGTTGGCGGCACCCTCGCTGCGAGCTCCATGGCTTTTCTTGCCGCATGCGGCAAGAAGGGCGGCGACGCTTCCGGATCTGACTCCGGTTCGACGCTGAACTTCTACATCAACAACCCGGTCTGCATCGACCCCTACAACGTCCAGGAGGATCAGGGCACTCAGGTCGAGTACCAGCTCTTCGACGCTCTGACGGAGTACGACCCCGAGAAGGGCGAGATCGTTCCGCTGGCTTGCGAGTCCTTTGAGGCTAACGACGACGCCACCGAGTTCACCTTCAAGATCAAGAAGGCTAAGTTCCACAACGGTGACGACGTTACCTCCAAGTCCTTCAAGCTCGGTTGGGAGCGTCTAGTCAACACCAAGTCGGCCATCGCCACCGAGTATGGTCCTTCCGAGGTCTCCTATCACCTTTCCATGGTTGAGGGCTATGACGATCTGCTTGCCGGCAACGCTACCGAGCTCAGCGGTGTTACTTGCCCCGACGATGAGACCCTCGTCGTCAAGCTGTCTTCCGCTTACGCCGACTTCCCCTTCGTCGCCTCTCACCCGGCTCTGTCCCCGGTTCCCGAGTGCGCCGAGTCCGATGTCAAGAGCTTCTACCTTGCCCCGGTCGGTAACGGCCCGTTCATGATGGACGGTAAGTGGGAGGATGGCCAGGAGATCAACCTCAAGAAGTTTGACGATTACTATGGCGACAAGGCCAAGATCGATGGCATCCACTTCCAGGTCATCAAGGACATGGAGACCGCTTACAAGGAGTTCCAGGCCGGTAACCTCGATGTCTGCGACGTTCCCGTTGCTCAGATCGATGCCGCCAAGAAGGACCGTGGCGAGTCCAAGGACGGTTACACCATGGGTGACGGCGAGCATATGCTGCTCGGTGCCGAGCCTTCCACGTACTATCTGACCTGCAACACCACGGCCGAGCCGTTCAATAACGCCGACCTGCGCAAGGGCATCTCCCTGGCCATCAACCGTGAGGCCATCTGCAAGACCATCTTCAAGGGTACCCGTACCCCCGCCGACGGTATTGTTCCTCCGGGAATCGCCGGCTACAAGGAGGGCGCATGGGAGTTCTGCGCCTATGACGTCGACAAGGCTAACGAGTACCTCGACAAGGTCGCTCCCGCTGGCGCTAACGGCGATCGTGGCATTAGCGTGACCCTTTCCTACAACCAGGACGGTGGTCACAAGGAGATCATGGAGTCCATCATCGGCGACCTCGCCAAGGTTGGCGTTACCGCTGTCTCCGATACCCCTGAGTGGTCTGCCCTGCTCGAGCAGTATCAGAACTTCAACTATCAGTTCGGCCGTCTGGGCTGGATCGCCGATTACCCGATCATGGACAACTTCCTGTACCCGCTGTTCCACTCCGACTCCCTCGGTGGCGACAACCGCTCCGGTTACAGCAACCCCGAGTTCGATGCCAAGGTCGACGAGGCCCGCACCACGGTTGATGACGAGGAGCGCATCGCCAAGATGCGGGAGGCCGACGCTATGGTCGCTGCTGACTGCCCGGTTATCCCGGTGATGTTCTACACGCACACCATCGCTGGCTCTGACCGCGTCAAGCATCTCTATGTTGATCCGCAGAAGCACGCCGATCTGGGTACCGCCGAGCTCGCCTAAGGGTTTTGCAGCTTCCGTGAGGGTCAAGTATTTACGTAGACCTCATGGGAAACATACAGTTCTCCCTAACCTGGGGTAAACTGGCTGATGGTAATTTTGGGATGCCGGTCTGGCGATCGGCATCCCATTTAGGTTAATCCCTAGATAGGGGAGTGGTATGGGTAAGTACATCGTTAAACGTGTGCTTCAGTTCATCCCGGTGTTTTTGGGCGTTACGCTGATTCTGTTCGCCCTCCAGAATATCGTGCCGGGAGATCCGATCAAGCTGATCGGTGGAGACAAGGCTCTGTCCCCCGAGGTGGAGCTTCAGCTTCGCGTTCGCTATCACCTGGTCCAGACGGACGAGGACGGCAACGCGATCCTTGACGAGAACGGCGACCCCGTTCAAACGTCGCTCGTGGACCGTTACTTGTATTACATGAACGGCCTGCTTCATGGCGATCTGGGCAATTCGTACCAGCGCAAGCTGCCGGTTACGGAAATCTTTGCCCAGAAGTATCCGTATACGGTCAAACTTGCCGCGTGCGCCATCGTGCTCGAGGCAATCATGGGTATCGGTGCGGGTATCATTTCGGCGGTTAAGCGTTATTCCTTCTGGGATATTTTGGTAACGCTCACCACGTCGATTCTCGTTGCCGTCCCGGCCTTCTGGCTCGGTATGTTGCTGCAGCTGTTCTTTGGCGTCATTCTCAAGGACGCCACGGGCGGTGCATTCTCCATGCCGATCTCGGGTGCCGGCGGTTCCAGCTCTCAGTATCAGGATTGGATGCACTATGTGCTTCCGACCATTACGCTGGCTTCGGTTTCGACCGCTTATGCCGCCCGCATTATGCGCTCGCAGCTGCTTGACGTCATGAACCAGGATTACATCCGTACGGCAAAGGCCAAGGGTCTCTCCAATCGCGCGATCATTATCAAGCATGCGCTTAAGAATGCACTCATCCCCGTCGTTACCTATATTGGTGTCGACTTCGGCGGCATGCTTTCGGGCGCCATCCTGACCGAGACGGTCTTTAACTGGCCCGGCATCGGCTTCGAGGTCTACCGCGCCATTAGCATGCGCGACTGGCCCATCGTTATGGGCGGCGTTACGCTCATTGTTGTCGTCGTTATGGTGATCAACCTGCTCGTCGACATTAGCTATGCATTCCTCGACCCGCGCATCCGCCTTGGCGGTCCGTCGGATAAGGCCTAAGGGAGGTACGTCTCATGCAGGAAACTGATTCTCAGTCTCAGGAGCAGGCTACCGCCACCAAGGCCGCATCTGCTCCCGCCAAGTCCCGCACGCTGTGGGGCGACGCTTTTAAGCGTCTTCGTAAGAACAAGCTCGCCGTTATCGGTGTCTGCTGGATCATCATCGTTGTTGTGGTCGCCCTGACCGCCGATCTGTGGGCTAAGCCCTGGCTCGGCTCTCCTACGGCTTCTGACTCGACCACCATGGCCGAGACGTCGCTGCTGGCTCCGTGTGCCGAGCACCCGTTTGGCACCGACTCTCTTGGTCGTGACATTCTCGTCCGTGTTATCTACGGTGCACGCGTTTCGCTTTCCGTCGGTATTATGGCCACCGCCATCTCCACGGTGATCGGTCTGGTCATGGGCGCCCTGGCCGGTTTCTATGGCGGCATCTGGGATACGATCATCATGCGCTGTGCGGACATCTTCCTGGCGTTCCCGTACGTGCTGTTCGTTGTTGCCATGATTGCCGTTATCGGTCGTGGTCTTCAGAATGTCTTTATCGCCATCGGCATTCTCGGCTGGCCTTCGATTGCGCGCGTCTTTAGATCCGCGATCCTGACGGTCAAAGAGAACGACTATGTTGACGCCGCTCGCGCTATGGGTGCATCCGATGCGCGTATCGTTATGCGCCATATCTTCCCGAACTCCGTTGCTTCTATCGTGGTCTATGCGACCATGAACATTGGTGGCGCTATTCTGACCGAGTCTGCCCTGTCCTTCCTCGGCATGGGCGTTATCCCGCCTACGCCTTCGTGGGGCTCCATGATTCAGGACGGTCAGCAGTATCTTCTGACTGCTCCCTGGATGATGATCATGCCCGGTCTGGCAATTCTCTCGACGGTGCTCGCCTTCACCCTGCTGGGTGACGGTCTGCGCGACGCCCTCGACGTCAAGATGAAGGACGCATAAGGATGAAGAAGAACAAGAACTATGTGGACCTGAAGGACCAGCCGGTTCCCGAGGGCCAGCATCTGCTCGAGGTCGATGACCTTAAGATGTATTTCCATACCGAAGATGGTGTCGTTCGCGCTGTCGACGGTGTGTCCTACACACTCGATCGCGGCGAGACCCTGGGTGTCGTCGGTGAGTCCGGCTCCGGTAAGTCCGTGACCGCCATGACCATCATGGGCCTCATTTCGATGCCTCCGGGAAAGATTGAGGGCGGCGACGTTCGCTATCGCGGTCGTTCTATCCTCGAGATGACCGAGGAAGAGATGCAGCACATTCGCGGTAACGATATCGCGATGATCTTCCAGGATCCTATGACCTCCTTGAACCCGGTCTATAAGATCGGCAAGCAGGTGGGCGAGGGCCTTCGTCTGCATCGTGGCTACTCCAAGCAGGAGGCGCTCAAGCGCGCCACCGAGCTTTTGGACCTCGTTGGCATTCCCGAGCCCGAGAAGCGCGTCAATGAGTATCCGCACCAGTTCTCTGGTGGCATGCGTCAGCGTGTCATGATTGCTATGGCCCTTGCCTGCGATCCCGATATTCTGATTGCCGACGAGCCCACGACCGCCCTGGACGTTACCATTCAGGCTCAGATTATTGAGCTTATGCAGGAAATGCAGGAGAAGAACGGCAACGCCATCATCATGATTACCCATGACCTGGGCGTTGTCGCCGATATGGCCGACAAAATCATGGTTATGTACGCCGGCCGTCCCGTCGAGTTCGGTACTGCTGAGGAAATCTTCTACGAGAGCCGCCACCCCTACACCTGGGGCCTTATCCGCTCTATCCCGGAGCAGGCCATCGAAGAGAAGAAGCCGCTGACGCCGATTCACGGCAACCCGCCTTCGCTCATGAACCTGCCCGAGGGCTGCGTCTTCTCTCCTCGTTGCCCCTATGCGACGGACAAGTGCCGCAAGCAGCGCCCCGAGCGCGTTGTCACCGAGTCCGGTCATTACTCTGCGTGCCACTACTCCGGTGACCCCGAGTTCCTCAAGAACGCTCCTGAGACGTCCCGTACGCGCAAGGATTCTAAGAAGGGAGGCGAGGCGTAATGGCAGATACCAACGAGCGTACTCCGCTGCTGAAGGTCGAGCACCTCTCTAAGGAGTTCCCCGCAGAGTCCGGCATGTTCGCCAAGCGTTTTTCCAAGCGCGTCGTCTCTGCTGTAAACGACATCTCTTTTGAGATTTATCCTGGTGAGACCTTTGGTCTGGTTGGTGAATCTGGTTGCGGTAAGTCCACGACGGGTCGCACCATCATGCGCCTGACCAAGCCGACCGCCGGTAAGGTGTTTTTCCAGGGCAAAGACGTTGCCGAGATGAGCAAGCATGAGATCAAGGACATGCGTCGCGAGATGCAATTTATCTTCCAGGATCCTTATGCTTCGCTCAATCCTCGTATGACCATCGGCGAGATTGTCTCTGAGCCCATGACCATTCATGGCGTGGGTACCAAGGAAGAGCGAATCGAGCGCGTCCGCGAGCTGCTGGACGTCGTCGGCCTCAACCCCGAGCACATCAACCGCTATCCGCACGAGTTCTCGGGCGGTCAGCGTCAGCGTGTCGGCATCGCCCGTGCGTTCGCTCTGAAGCCCAAGCTGATCATCTGCGACGAGCCCGTTTCCGCTCTGGATGTTTCCATTCAGGCCCAGGTTCTGAACCTGCTCAAGGAACTTCAGGACAAGTTCGGTACGGCCTATCTCTTCATTGCCCACGACCTGTCCGTCGTGCAGCACATCTCCGATCGCGTTGCCGTTATGTATCTGGGTAAGATGGTCGAGGTTTCGGACTGGAAGACGCTCTATAGCGAGCCTCACCATCCGTACACGCAGTCGCTGCTATCTGCCGTGCCGGTTCCCGATCCGGATATTCAGAAGACCCGCAAGCGCATCATCCTCGCCGGCGATCCGCCGTCGCCGCTGGATCCGCCGACCGGCTGCCGTTTCCACACGCGCTGCCCGATCGCGCAGGGCATCTGCTCCGAGAAGCTTCCTGAGTTTAAGGAAGTTGCCCCGGGCCACTGCTGCGCGTGCCACTTCGCCGAGCCGTTCCCGATCAAGGAATCGCACATCGACCTGTAGTCGGTGAACCGTCCGGGCCCGCTTTGGAATTGCCTTTCAGAACGTCCTCGACCATGGAAGCCCTCTTATCCTGCTCCTTCAGAGCTGCGGATAAGGGGGCTTCCTGGTCTGCGGAATGTTCTGAAAGGCAATTCCAGAGCGGGCCCTGCGTTAACGCTGCAGAGGGGAGTGCGATTCCTTGATCGCTCACTTAATCTAATAGGACAGTTAGTGAGGCCGGAGCCTTGGCTCCGGCCTCCCCATATAAGGGCTCGGCAAAGTCGAGCCACTAAATTTATATCAGCCCCCAGAACATGTTTGAGAACTGTGCATGAAGCATGTGCCCCTAGGGCAGGAATGAGGTCGCTTTCCAACGCATTCCGCAGGGGGCGGCATTATTTTGTAGCGCGAAGCGCGGATCAAAATAATGCCGCATGCCCGAGGACGCGTTGGAAAGCGACCTCATTCCTGCCCGAACAGGTCGGTCTACCTGCGCAATTACAAATTCGTAAACTTTTTTGAAAAAAGTGCTTGCACAGTTCTCGAATCATAGGTTATTATCTTCCTCGTTGAACGCGCGGGTCCAACAAAACGAACCGCGAATCAACAACATAGCATGTCGGAGTGGCGGAATTGGCAGACGCGCTAGCTTGAGGTGCTAGTGACCGCTTTTTGGTCATGCGGGTTCAAGTCCCGCCTCCGACACCATCGCATTTGAGAAGCCTCTTCGGAGGCTTTTTTGTTACCGATAGACGGTGAGGTCCTCGATGGAAACGCCTGAACGCAACGAGTGGGCAGACGTTGCCCAACTAGTCGAGATCACGAGCGATGCTGTCATCATCTGCGAGCTCGACGGAACCATTCTGCATGTGAATAATCGCTTACTTGGTTTGATGTGCGAGGAACGCGCCGACGTCATCGGCGGAGATGTTAAAGACGTCCTGTACTCGTCCGCTTTTGAACGTGCGACGGAACATCGTCTGCCATTTGAAACTGATGGCTCCGAGAACGAACTGATGCTCAAGCTGAGTGACGGCTCTTTTATTCCCGTCTTGGTTCGTGCGGGCTCCGTAACGCCTCCACACATCTTTGGGCGCCGCGCACCACGTGTCCTGGTGGCGCTTCACAGTATCGAGGAACAGTATTCTCACGACCGGCAACTCAAGCGTGCGCTTTCGGAGCTTAGAGTGGCGAACAAGCGCCTCTCTGGCACGCTCTCGGTCATTATGAGTACCGTGGGCTCCGATGAGCTGCCCAGCCTACTTGATACCGTTTTGAACCAGCTTGTAGGAACGCTCGATGCTTCGGGTGCCGCTATCTATTTTTCTGAGAGCGGTGGTTTTAAACTTCGCGGTGTTTCCAAGGAGCTGTACGACAGCTACCTGCCTGAGTTTTTGCCGTATGGCGCTGGCATTCCGACGTATGTTCTTCGTGAGTCGCGTGCCTGTCGCTTGTCGATTCAACAGGACCTTGAGGGTGATAAGGTCGCCTCCGGTATGTTCATGGATCTGGACAATCGTTCTAAGCACCTGTTGCGCATGCAGGATATGCCTCCGTACCGCAGCGAGATCTGTCTTCCCGTTTTTTACGGTACGCAGATCCTTGGCGTGCTGGAAGTTGGTTGGAAACGCCCTCAGGCACCGCTCGCCTATGACGTTAATGTGCTCGAGGTCATTTGCGATTACCTGTCTATCCAGCTGGTCGGCATGGCATCGAGCCTTCGCTCCCGTCGCACGGCCGAGCTTGGCCGCTCGCTCAATGTCTTGCGTGACGAGTTGTTTACCTTTCTAGACGATTCCGCCGCGGCTACCCAGGCGGTATCGTCCGAGATCTGCAATATGCTCAACTGCCATTTTTGCCCTATTGAGTATGACGCCAGTCTGGATTCCTACGTCATAGATTTTGAAGGCGGCAGTCGCGTTGCTTTGCCGGACGATCCCGAGAAGCTTTTCTTTTCCACGACGGCGCCAGCGGCACGTCTGGGGGCTGGCCCTGATGGCTTTGAGGCATCTGTTTTGGGCGGCACGAGCGCCGAGGACCTTAAACACGTCCGTCTAACTCGCGTTGACGAATCGATGCCTATGGGAGGCTGGCTTAGGGCGCATGGCCTGCCTTGCCAGGGTCTCTACGTCGACGCCGGCATCGAGGCGGGGCGCCCGCGCTCTGAGGGCGATGGCAAGCACAGTAACGACGCGATCGTTCCTGCTTCTGTTGCGAAGGGCCCGACGACGCGCGCGCTGCTGCTTCGTGATGGTAGCCAAGAGCCGATTGATGACCTTGAATATGACTACTTGGTGCACTTGGCTCATGACTTTGAACTGATCTATGAAGGCGAATCTCAAAAGCGTGAGGAGCGCCATATCGCTCAGACCCTTCAGATTGGCATGAGAAATTCACTGGGGGATGTTCCGGGAATCGCCGCCGATTCGGTGTACCTGTCGGCCACGAACTCGGCGTTGGTCGGCGGCGATTTCTATACGCTCATCCGTCTTCCCGACGATTGCGCCGTCATGATTCTGGGCGATGTGTCTGGCAAAGGCATTGAGGCTGCATCGATGTCCGCGCTCGTCAAGACGGCCCTGACGGCATATGCCTGGGAGGGCGCTGGGCCGGCCCGCATGGCACGCTCCCTTAACAGCATGCTCATGGGCTTTTCAAGGGTCGAGACGTTCGTGACGGCCTTTATCGCCAAGATTGACCTTAAAGCCGGACGTGCAACGTATTGTTCGGCGGGCCATCCTCCGACCATGGTCATCAGGCCAGAGTCGATGCCGCTGGGTGGCGGCGAGGCCCGTGGGGGGGAGGTCGAGCTGCTTGGATGCCAATCGGGGGTAATCGGTGCCTTTGAGAGCATGGTATACGAGACAGGCGTGTTTACGTTCGCTCCTGGTGACATGCTATTTATGTACACCGACGGAACAATCGAAGCGCGTGACCGCTCGGGTGCTTTCTTTGGCGAGCAGCGCCTTCGCGACCTTCTGCTCTCTGTCTCGGGTGAGGGCGTGTCGGGCATTTGCGGCAAGGTCTTGGGCGAGCTTGACCGATTTACCGAATCGGCGCTGGACGATGACATTGCATTGGTGTCCCTTGAGTTTTTACGGGGTCGTTCATAGACGACGCTGGGCGGGCTGAATCCGTACGGTTGGGGAAACGAATGCATCGAGTGGGCTTTTTTGGGGAACCATGGTCGTATGAATGAGTGGAATGACATAGTGGTTTTGACGCCACCAGGCGATATCGACATCGCCACGGTGCCTGCGCTGCGTCGGCGGTTGGATGCTTTGATTGGCCGCGGCGTGCGTCGTGTCGTCATCAACTGCCAGGCTGTTAGCTTTATCGATTCGACGGGCTTGGCATTCCTGCTTACGCGCGCTCGTGAGCTCATGAGGCGAGAAGGCCTGCTTTCGCTCGTCAATGCATCAGGTGAAGTTGTTCGCTTTTTGGAGATTGCCCGTCTTGTCGATATTCTTCATGTCGCGGGGCCGGCACGGGAGTCTATTCCCGCCATTCCGGTGGGGGAGCTGCCTCGCTGGAGTAAGAGCGTCGAGGTCCGTCAGGGTATCGAGAATCTTCCATACTACCGACATCGCATCGCCGAACTCCTTGAATCGCTTCCGTTGCGCCGTGACGAGCGCTACGATGTCGCGTTGGCGTCGGGGGAGGCGCTGGGTAATGCCTATGACCATGCGGGCGGTATCGGGTGCATCCTGACGGTTCAGGCCTATGGCGATCGCGTTGTGGTCGAGGTACTTGATCGAGGTGCCGGCTATTCTATCGATGAAACGAGCGAACCGGTCGCATCTGAGGAGCGCGGCCGTGGTATCAAGCTTATGCGTATGCTCGTCGATAACGTGGAGGTTGCTCGTCGTACGGACGGCGCCGGCACGCGCGTGCAGATGGTGAAGCTGTTTAGCGGAGCGCTGGAATCGTGTGCCTAGCCAATCGCTTTAGCGCGTTTAGCTACTAAGAACATGCGGCAGACAAGTTTTTTGAAAAAAGTACTTGCGTCTTTTGGACAACTCGCGTAAATTAATAACCCGCAAGCGGACATGGCTCAGTTGGTAGAGCACAACCTTGCCAAGGTTGGGGTCGCGGGTT
>CAUCKA010000012.1 GCA_958443265.1 uncultured Collinsella sp.
TTCCTCGGCCAGCTGGCAAGGCGCGAGCGAACGTTCGGCATCGGGGACGACATGATTGCGGACCTGCTACTCCGTCAACGTCGAAACGAGATCGGAGCATGGGAGAACAAGTCCGTGAGGATAACCAAGGTCCATGACCTCAAGCCTGCACCAGAAGACCAGAAGCTTCTATAGCAGGCAGCGACACGGCAGGGTTTTTAGGATTTTCCGAAAAAACCTCCAACGGCGCAGGCTCAGAAAACCCCGCCGCTGATTAAATATAATCCTTAATCGCGCTAATCTTTTATATACTTTATTACTTAGCTGTGCTAATATTTAATTGTCGAAAGGAGTTAGGCGGTGACTAAGAAGAGGGACCTCGAGCGGGAGCTGACCGAAGCGGGCTACGTAAAGCTCAGCGGCACCGGCGCCAAGCACGACAAGTTCCGCCGCGGGGACGTGACGGTGACAGTGCCCAGGCACCGGGAGATAAAGGAGACGACCGCGAGGGGAATCAGGAAGGAAGCGGGGCTGCTCTAGCCCCGCCCTCCCCTTCACCGCAGGAAAGGAGACCACCATGATCGTCATGCAGGAGTTCGAGGTCTACCCCGACCCCGAGGGCGGCTACGCCGTGGAGCCGTGCGGGCTCGCCGGGGCAACCGAGGGCGATACGTACGAGGAGGCCGTGGAGATGGCCGTCGACTGGCTGCGCGTCCATGCCCTGGCGGCACTGGAGCGCGGGGCGGAGTTCGAGGGCGGCGGGCTTGGCCATGCGCCGTCCCGCGGCGGCACGATCGTCACCGTCGCGACCAGCGTCGAGCTGTCCGACATCCCGGCCGTGACCGCAGCCGAGGCCGCCGAGATGCTCGGCGTGAGCACCGCGCGCGTGGCGCAGCTCTGCCGCGACGGGAGCCTGAGCAGCTGGAGGGTCGGCAACACCCGCATGGTGTCGCGCGACTCCATCGAGTACCGCATCGCGGCCAAGCCCGGGGCGGGCCGCCCATGCAAGGCCGCGGCGGAGGCGTAGCCCCAGCAGTGCGGGCCCGGCATCTAAACAAAAAGCCCCGTGCGGCAATCTTGGCGGATCCGCACGGGGCATGCCCTCCGGCAAATAAGGGAAAGGCAGGACCATTATATGGCAACCAACGATACTTCAAGGTCAAAACTCGGCTCCAAGCGCGAGGTCGCGCCCGGCAAGTGGGTGATCCGCGTGCAGGCGGGCTTCCGCGCGGACGGGCGCGTGCGGCGCGTGTCGCGCACCGTATACGGCAACGAGACCGAGGCCGATATCGCCATCGCCCAGCTCGCGCAGGAGCTGGGCGTGTCCCAGGCGGCGCACGCGGGCGTGACGCTCGACATGTACTACTGGGGAGTTTTCCGCGACTCCCCCAGCAACCGCGGCAAGCCGCGCTCCAAGGCAAGCCTGCGCGAGTACGACGGGCAGATGGAAAACTACATCTCCCCCGTCCTGGGCTCGACGGACATCTCGAAGATAACGCACGACATGATGCGAGGCTGCATCGAGCGCTCGGGCGCGCCGGCCAAGACCAAGACGACGCTGCGCGCCGTCATGCGCCGCGCCTTCGACGACGGCTGGGTGTCGGTGGAGCCGTTCCGCCGGCGCGTGATCGCGCCCAAGGCCAAGCAGGCGCCCGTGGAGCCGTGGAGCATCCCCGAGGCCGCCGAGGCTCTGCGCAGGCTCGCCGCAAGCGACGACCGCGCGGACCTGGTCATGAACGCCTACCTCATCCTGGGCCTGAGCGGCCTGCGCAAGGAGGAGGCGCTGGCCGTGCGCCCGTGCGACCTCAAGGTGACAACGACCTACGACTTCGCCACGGGCGAGCCGACCGTCTCGGAGTACATCGAGGTCTGCCGCGCCTACACGGACGAGGACGGCGTCAAGGAGACCAAGAACGCCCATTCCGTGCGCACCGTGCCGGTTTTATTGGCCGGCCGCGAGCGCCTGCACCGGATCATGGACGAGCTGCGCCCGAGCATAACCGTCGAGGGCGGCACTTCGGTTACGGAGCAGGTGCGCGAGTGGAGCGGGCAGCGCATCGTCAACATGCGCGGCGACAACCTCGTGCGCGCCTGGCGGCGCATGTGCGCACGCCATGACCTGCGGTATATCCCTCCCAAGGCCCTGCGCCACACGTCCGAGACCATCATGGCGGCGACCGAGGTCGACCCCCTGAGCATCATGGATTTACATGGACACACGGACCTGGGGACAGATTACCGCCATTACATCAAACCGGGCCTCGCGGAGCGCGAGAAGGCCGCCAGGCAGGTCGGCCGCGCCCTGCAGATCGTCGAGGGCGGTGGCGCGGACGGAGGTTTTAATGGCACCGGTCGCAGCGCCGAGACGCTCTGAAACGGTGTTCCCTAGGTCCATTACCTGCTAAATGCATAAAACGCCCCCTGCCGCGCATAAACGGCAGGGGGCGTAAAACGCGAACGGTAACGGACGGTCATGATTCGGCTTCTCGGTAAACAAAAAAGGTCAGCTCCGAAGCGCTGACCTGCGTGTTCTTTGGTGGGCCGTCAGGGGGTCGAACCCTGGACCTTGGGATTAAGAGTCCCCTGCTCTACCAACTGAGCTAACGACCCAAAGCTAAAGTCCGTTGTGGCGGACTTTAGAAGAGATATCGTGTGGTGGGCCGTCAGGGGGTCGAACCCTGGACCTTGGGATTAAGAGTCCCCTGCTCTACCAACTGAGCTAACGACCCGATATCAACACGAAGCAAGAACTGGGGTGGGTAAAGGGACTCGAACCCTCGACCTACGGGACCACAACCCGTCGCTCTAGCCAACTGAGCTACACCCACCGTGTCCTGTGCGCTTCGCGCTCGACTATTATTGCAAGGAACGCCACACGATGCAAGCCCCAATTTTCAAGAATTTTGAAAAGAGTTTTTCGAGCCTGTTTCGAGCAAATCCCACCGGTTCCATAGGAGTAAACTTGCCCCACTGCAAATCCTCGAAAGGACCGGCATGAAAGAACTCTCCAACCGCACGGCAGCATTTACCGATTCCGTCATCCGTCGCATGACGCGCATCTCCAATAAGTACGGCGCCGTCAATCTCTCACAGGGCTTCCCCGACTTCGATCCCCCGGCGCAGCTGCTCGAGAGCCTCAGCACCATCGCCACCGACCCCAAGCCGCTTTACCACCAGTACTCCATCACCTGGGGCTCCCAGGCCATGCGTGAGGCGCTTGCCGGCAAGCAGGAGCACTTTATGGGCATGCCGATCAACCCCAACGAGAACATCGTGGTCACCTGCGGCTCCACCGAGGCCATGATGGCCGCCATGATGACGGTCACGAACCCCGGCGACAAGGTCGTAATCTTCTCGCCGTTCTACGAGAACTACGGCGCTGACACCATTCTCTCGGGGGCTGAGCCCATCTATGTGCCGCTCAACCCGCCCACCTTTGACTTCGACCGTGAAGTCCTCGAGGCGGCCTTCCGCGACAACGATCCCAAAGCAATCGTCCTGTGCAACCCGTCCAACCCCTGTGGCAAGGTCTTTACCCGCGAGGAGCTCACCTTTATCGCCGACCTCTGCAAAAAGTACGACGCCTACTGCATCACCGACGAAGTCTACGAGCACATCGTCTACGCGCCCCACGAGCACGTGTACATGGCCACGCTGCCCGGCATGTTTGAGCGCACCATCAGCTGCAGCTCGCTGTCCAAGACCTACTCCATCACCGGCTGGCGCCTGGGCTACACCATCGCTCCTGCCGAAATCACCGAGCGCATCAAGAAGGTCCACGACTTCCTCACCGTAGGCGCCGCCGCTCCCCTGCAAGAGGCCGTCGTTACCGCCCTCAATTTCGACGATAGCTATTATCGGGAGGTCCTCGACCTCTACACTGCCAAGCGCGACCTATTCTGTCAGGGACTCGACAGCATCGGCCTCACGCACAACGTGCCGCAGGGCGCCTACTACGTGATGATGGATATCTCGGAGTTTGGCTATGACAGCGACCTCGACTTCTGCGAGGACCTGGCCTCCAGGGTGGGCGTGGGCGCTGTTCCCGGATCGAGCTTCTTCCGCGAGCCCGTCAACCACCTCATCCGCTTCCACTTTGCCAAGCGAGACGAGACGCTTAACGCGGCGCTGGAGAACCTCAAGTCTCTGCGTGATAAAATCAAACCGCGCGGGTAAGGACGGCCCGGCACTAAATGCACCCCGAGGCCGGCCACATCCTGGTCACGCGCGACCCGCGCGACACCATCGGCGAGCACAGCGGCTGCCCCTTCCACGACAACTGCCTCGAGGGCCTCATCGCCGGTCCCGGCGTCAAAAAGCGCTGGGGTGGCAAGAGCGCCGGAGAGATGGCCGATGACCCGGAGGCCATGGACCTGCTCGCCGGCTATCTGGCGCAGGCGCTCATGACCTACATCCTGTGCTACGCACCGCAAAAGATCGTCATCGGTGGCGGCGTGGCCGACCACACCCCCATCGTGCCGCTCGCACGCAAGAAGTGCGCCGAGATGCTCAACGGCTACATCGTCACGCCCGAGATGGCCGACATCGATAGCTACATCGTCAACAACAGCCTCGAGGGCAAGCAGGGCATTATGGGCTGCCTGGCCCTGGGCGCACAGGCGCTTCAGTAGCAGACGCACCCACAGGACGTGGCGCGCCCGGCAAATCCGACCTACGGAACGACGCCACCACGCCTCATATAAGCTCTCAAATAAAAAAGGCCGCCTAGGACCAAACAATACGTCCTAGGCGGCCTTTTTGGCGCACATCAGCGACCGTAAGAGATATCGGAGCACAACGCCCGTTGCCGCACCACAGCAGTCGATCATCACATCGGTGATCATGCCGGCGCGTCCCGGCACAAAGAGCTGAATCGTCTCGTCGATCGAGGGAATCAGCAGCAGGAACACCGCCGTGGGCAGCAGCACGTCAAAGGTGCGCCGGCCCTCAAAATCAAAGGCGTGCGTTGCCAAGATGCCGAGCACCATATACTCGGTAAAATGCGCGCACTTGCGAACAACAAAGTTGGTCACCCATGCATATGGGAGTCCCACGCCGCGCAGGAAACCGCGGATAGCTTCCATGACCGTTAGGCTCAGCGAACCCGACCCCGAGCCGGGAACCAGCGAATTGCCCCAGATCAAGAGCGCCATCAGGCAGGTCACGACCGCCCATTTTCGATTGATCTTAACCATGCAGAAGTTATGCCTCCGCGCGGAGCGGCGCGAAGCTGGCGGTACCGCCCTCGATAACGCTCAGATAGGCACGGCCCGTACGCTTGGCGGTAGAGGACTGCAGGCGCTCGATCTCTTCCTCGAGGATCTGATTGACGCGCTCGTGACGACGATTTTCCATAATGCCGGCGGCAATAGCCTCGGCCCGCTCGATGCTCTCACGCGAGATACGGGCAGTATCCTCGGGGAACACAGCGCTGTGACGGCCGACATAGGCGGGGGCAGCAGGCTGAGGGGCAGCGACGGGAGCGGGGGCTGAAACAGGAGCAGGCTCGTCAATCTCATCCAGAATCGCGGTGGCGGCGGCCCACATACCCTCGTGGCCCGAGTAATCGGCCATGGGGACATCAACCTCGAGCGAGGCGTCCGGAAGGTCGCCGGTGTCGATGCGATCTTGGGCATCAATCGATGCGGTGATGGCTGCAGGCTCATCGAGGTCATCGAGATCGATGCCCGCGGCACCGGAGATGATAGGCATGCTGGCGAGGTTTGCATTGTACGGCGCAGCCTCAGCCGCCTGCTGCTGGGCAGGAGCGCCCCAAAGCGAGCTTTCGGCGGCACGGCGGGCGGCAACGGCCTCCTCGTCCGCGGTAATGGCTTCATCAATGTACGAATTGTCGGCAGAAGTGTTCGCGTCCGCCGAGGTAGCGCTGTAGGCTTTATTGGCTGCCGCGTTGGCAACGAGCGCCACGAAAGCCGCCGTGCTGCCCGCAGGGGCGGCCTGGGAGCCCGATACGGCACGTGCCGCGGCGGCGATGTCATCGCGATTGAAGGAGCCGGTCTGCCCGCCGTTGGTGAGCTCGTCGATGGCGACTTGATAGACGTCGCGCGAGCGCGCAGGGTCGCAGCTAACCGGCGAATCGTCGTCGAGCATGCTGTCGATCATGGACCAAGCCTCGGCCTCGTCCATAGCATCTGCGGCACGAGCGATGGTAGGAACACCATCGTCGGCATGACGGCGTTGGAACGCACCAGTCAGGCCGGAAAGGAATGCCGAGGTAGACTGCTCCGACTGAGCCTGAGAAGCAGAAGCCGCAGCGTATGGAGTCGCATCCTGCTGCTGAGCTGGAATCGAGGCGGTCTTGAACTCGCTTTGATGCTGATTGAGATTGGCGGCACCGCCCATGGCATCGGGCTGGAACAGACGCTCTTCACGCTGCGCACGGTACTCGGAGATACCCAGCGAGGCGGCATAGATACCCACGCCCGCCACCGCGCCCACGGCGAAGGGAACCGCACCCGCCACGACCGTCTCGTTCACCGACGAAAACGGCAGCGTCGCGGCATACATAACCACGGGAGCGGCAAGGCCGATCCCGCACGAAAGTCCGGTAAGGACTGCTCGTTGTGTTGCATCAGAAGAAGCCATAAGCTCTCCCCATCTTCCAGCACCCAAATCGCATCATTCAGTTGGCTGCGCGAGAGAAGATGAAGCGGGGCTATGCCCCAAAGCAACGGTATATGGTTCGTTTCATCTGCGTTTTCCGTCGCGAAGCTTAAAAGCTATTATGCGAAACCGCCCTGCCGATTGCAAGCGACGATGTCGGATTGAAACGGGAAACCTGCTGCTCGTCGGTCTTACGGTCAAAAAAGCGCGGAGCGGCGCTATGGAAAAGGGCCGAGGCTCAAAGCCCCGACCCTTTATCGCATTGATGACTATCGCTGCGCGTGGATGACAACCTAGAACGTCTGCTCGTAGTCGCTGTGTTTTTTGGCCGAACGCACCAGGAACTCCTGGTTGGTGTTGGTGCCCTTCAGACCCTTGATAAACGACGCCGCCGCACGCTCGGTATTGTTCATGCCGGCAAGAATGCGACGCAGACCAAAGACAAACGGACGCATCTGCTCGTCGACCAACAGGTCCTCGTTACGCGTACCGGAGGCAACGGGGTCGATAGCCGGGAAGATGCGGCGGTCGGCCAGGTCGCGGTCGAGCTTAAGCTCCATGTTGCCGGTGCCCTTGAACTCCTCGAAAATGACCTCGTCCATCTTGGAACCGGTGTCGATGAGGGCAGAGGCCAGGATGGTGAGCGAGCCACCGTTCTCGATATTACGGGCTGCGCCCAGGAAGCGCTTGGGAGGATACAGTGCCGCCGAATCGACGCCGCCCGAAAGGATGCGGCCTGAGGCGGGCGCCGCCAAGTTGTAGGCGCGGGCAAGACGCGTGATGGAGTCGAGCACCACCACGACGTCGCCACCCAGCTCCACGATGCGCTTGGCGCGCTCGATGACGAGCTCTGCCACGCGAGTGTGGTTGTCGGCGGGCATATCGAAGGTCGACGCCACAACCTCGCCCTTGATGGAACGCTGCATATCGGTGACCTCTTCGGGGCGCTCGTCGACGAGCAGGCAGATGAGGTGCACCTCGGGGTTGTTAATCGAGATAGACTGGCAAATCTTCTTGAGGATCGTGGTCTTGCCGGCCTTGGGCGGGGACACGATCAAGCCACGCTGACCCTTGCCGATCGGCGACACGATGTCGATGGCGCGACCGGTAATGGAGTCCTTGCCGTGCTCCATGCGCAGCGGCTCGTTGGGATAGACCGGGGTGAGGTCACCAAACTTGGGGCGGTTGCGAATCTGCTCGGGGTCCAGACCGTTGACGGTCGTGATTTTGGCGAGGCCGGCGCGCTTGTCGCCACCACGCGAGGGGCGCAGCGAGCCCTCGATGACGTCGCCCGTGCGCAGGCGCGCGGAGCGGATGAGGTAGGCGGGCACGAAGGCGTCGTCGTTGGACTTCATGTAGCCATGGGCATGGATGATGCCGGAGCTGTCCGGGCGAATCTGCAGGATGCCCTTGATGTCGCGGAAGCCCTCGGCCTTCGCGGCGGTGACGTAGATCTCCTCGACGAGCTCGGCTTTCTTCTTGCCGGTGGTCTCGATCTCGAACTCCTTGGCCTTCTCGCGCAGTTCGGCGACCTTCATGGCAGCGAGCTCCTCACGCGAAAGCGTGGGCTCGGTGGGGGCGGCGTTACGCTCCTTGTTGCGCTGTTTGCGATCGCGCTGGCGGTTGCGACGGTCGTTGTTGCGCTCGTCCTTGCGCTCGTTGCGCTCCTCGTTGCGCTTGTGCTGGCGACGGTTGGGGCGAGCGTTGTCATCGGCCTCAGCGGGCGCGGCGCCATCGGTTGCGGCGGCGTCGGCATTGGCCGCAGCGGCGTCATTGGCCTCGGCGCCGGAATCGACCTGCGCTTCGACATCAGCCTGCTGCTCGGCGGCCTTGGCCTTAACGGACTTCTTGCGACCGCGCTTGGGCTTCTCGGATGCAGGCTGTTCGACGTCCTGGGGCTCGACGGCATTAGTCGATGCATCGGCGGTCGTCTCGGCGGAATCCTCGGACGCACCCTTCTTGGCAGCCTTAGCCTTGGACGTGCGCTTAGCAGCAGTGCGACGGCTGCGACCGGGACGGACGTCGGCGGGCTCGGCATCGGCAGAAACGGCCTCGGAAGTCGTGGCATCCTGGACGGGTGCATCGGCAGCAGTTGAGGACTTGGCAGTCACCGCAGCATCCCGAGCGGCGGCGGCGGCTGCTGCGGCCTTCTCTGCCTCGACAAAGGCCTTGGGCTTGCGACCGCGACGGTGCGGGCGCAAAGCCGGATCGACAACGGGAACTTCGTTGGCCTCGACAGGCGCAGCGGGCTCAACAGGCAATGTGCCCTCCCCTGCCGCGGAACGGACCGAAGCCTCAGTGAGCTCGGGGGCTACCTGTTCCGCAACTTGCTCGGCCTTAGCAGCCGTGCGGCGGCGTGTGCGCGGTGCCGGCTTCTCGGTCGGCAGGTCGGCGGCAGGGGTCTCGATGGCGGCAGGCGTCTCGGGCACAGACGGAGCTGCAAGCTCGGTCAGAGCCGCGGCCTCGCGCTCGGCAGCACGACGGCGGGCGCGCACCACCTGAGCCTCGCTAATCTGCGCCAACGCACGTGCCTGCGCGACCTCATCGGAAATCGGCGCCGAGGAGTCAGCTGCAACGGTGCGCTTGGCGCGCGTCGTGCGCGTGGTACGGCGCTTGGGCTTGGTGACCTCCTCGCCGTCAGCGGCAGGCTTGGCCGTGTGGCGCGTGAGCTTGGGCTTTGCCGGAGCAGCCTCCTCACCAGTTGTAGGCACGGCCTTCTCAGCCGCCACAGGCATAGGCGTCGAAGCAGCCTTAGGCGTCTCAGGAGCCGAGGCTTGCGCGGGCGCCGCGACCTGGTCCGACGCAACCGGTGCAGCGGGAGCGGCCTGCGTCGTCGTTATTTCGTTTTCTTGCTGTTGATCAGACACAGTGTTTGCTCAACTTTCTTTTCAAGCCCTGTGATCACATGCTCCCTGCATAAACCTTCAGGGCGGCTAAACAGTCTAGTTCCGTTCAAAACGACGGACATCATTGATCTGTATCGAGATGATTGCGTCAACTACGCAGCGTTAGTGTAACACAACCGCCGCCACCTGCAACTTAGTCATTGGGGGCGTTCTTAAACGACTAGTCAAAAGGGACACTCTTTGGTCTACCACCCACAAATCAGACTGCCTCCGCCAAAACTATGGCGGTTTACTACGACGAATCGATCAACCGCGACCACTCCGAAACATGTTGAACTAAAACCGCAGGTAGATGCCTTGCGCTTTTTTGCGAAAAGCCGGCGTGGTTGGAAATTCCCAATTCATCGTAGTAAACCGGCATAGTTTCGTATTTCCAGCAGTTCCAAATTCGTCAATACGTCGGCATTTGCGAAAAAAGCCCGACCTCCGTGGGAGATCGGGCTTATAGGGCTCAGTTAAACCAAACCTACACGGTCAAATGACCCGCAGGTTACATCTGCTCGGGAGCGGAGACACCAACGAGGGTGAGCACCAGGGCGAGCGTCACGCGGACGGCGTCGCAAGCGGCCAGACGGGCACGCGAAAGCTCGGGGTCGACGGGACGGCCCTCGCTCGGCAGCACCTGGCAGGCAGCATAGAAGCTGTGGAAGTCACCAGCGAGTTCCTCGGCAAAGTGCGTCAGACGGAACGGGGCGCGGTCGCGAGCGCAGCTGGCGATCAGGTCGGTGAGCTCGTTGAGCTTACGCGAAAGGGCGAGCTCGGTCGGGTCGGTCAACAGCGAGTAATCGACGTTCTCACCGATGGCCTTGGCGGCAACGGCCTTCATGCCCATCTCGTCGGCCTGCTCAGGCGTTACGTCAGCGGCACGGCGCAGGATGGAGCAGACGCGAGCGTGAGCGTACTGCACGTAGTACACCGGGTTGGAGTTGTCGCGCTTCTTAACGGCCTCGATGTCGAAGTCGACCATCTGGTTGGAGCTCTTGGAGATGAGCGTGTAGCGAGCGGCATCGGAACCGACCTCGTCGACGAGCTCCTGCAGGGTCACCATGGTGCCCTTGCGCTTGGACATACGGACGGGCTTGCCGTTGCGCAGCAGGTTGACGAGCTGGCCCAGCAGAACCTCAAACTTTCCGGGATAGCCAAGAGCGTCGCAGACGCAGCGGACGCGCTCGATGTAGCCGTGGTGGTCGGCGCCCCAGATGTCGATGACGTGGTCGACGCGCTGGAACTTATCCCAGTGATAGGCAACGTCGGAGGCGAAGTAGGTGTACTCGCCGTCGGACTTGATCAGGACGCGGTCCTTGTCATCGCCCAGGTCGGTGGAGCGGAACCACAGGGCGCCGTCCTTGGTGTAGAGGTAGCCCATCTTGTCGAGCTTCTCAAAAGCGCGGTCGACGGCGGAGGTGCCGGCGGTCTCGCCCTCGGTGTCCTTCACGTACAGCGAGCGCTCGGAGTACCAACGATCGAAGTCGCAGTTGACGGCGTGGCAGAGGTCGCGCATGTTATCGACCATCTTTACATAGCCGCGCTCGCGGAAGCTCTCCATGCGCTCCTGAGGATCGGCGTTGACCCACTTATCGCCGTCGGTGCGCCAGAACTCGGCGGCCTCGTCGATGATGTAGTCGCCGCCGTAAGAGTCCTTGCCCAAGGTCTCGGCAAAGTTGTCCTGATACGGATGGGTCTCGGGGTGCTCGTCGTTCTCGTCGGCAACAAAGGCGTCACGGTCGGCGATCAGCAGCTTGTGAGCCTCGTCGATATCAACGCCCTGCTTGGCGATGATGTCGGCAAGCTGCATATAGCGCGTGCTGATGGAGTTGCCGAAGGTGTTCATCTGAGAGCCGTGGTCATTGATGTAGAACTCACGCTGGATCTCATAGCCGGCGTGGTCCATAACGCGGCAGAGCGAATCGCCCAGCGCGGCCCAGCGGCCGTGGCCGATGTGCATGGGGCCGACGGGGTTGGCGGAAACGAACTCGACCTGGGTCTTCAGGCCACCACCGACGTTGGACTTAGCGAAGTCCATGCCCTTCTCGCGAGCCTCGCCAAAGATGGCATTCTTGACGGCAACGGAGAGGTAGAAGTTGATGAAACCGGGGCCTGCGATCTCAACCTTCTCGATCGCGGGATCCTCGGGCATATGGGCAACGATGGCCTCGGCGATCTTGCGCGGGGCGCAGTGGGCCAGCTTGGCGGACTTCAGGGCCATGGTAGAGGTCCACTCGCCATGAGAAGTGTCAGCCGGTCGCTCGATAGCGCAATCGTCAAGTTCAAATGCGGAAAGGTCGCCGGCCTCCTGGGCCGCAGCAAGCGCAGCGCGTACCAGCTCTTCAATCTTCTCGGGCATAGATCCTCCTTGTGTTAAAGCCCCCGAGCTCTTGGTCACTCGTAGGGCAAAAGCCAGAGTTTGTAGCACTCTATCACAAGCGAGGGGCACTGTCGCAGGGTAAAGCCAATCGAAATTGCATATGCACAAAATTGACTACAGCTTGTATGGAGTCACTCAAAGATGCCGGTCTGCCTGCAGATTATGCACGCGTTGAAAATGCATAAAGGTGTGAATGAGCTGTGTCTTTTATCGAATACTCTTACCTATCAGAGTTGTGTGCTTTTCCTGCATAAAGCGAGGATTTGCGCACGTCAGCGTGTTATTCTATACATACGTTAATTCGTATAAGTTGGAGGTAGCATGTTCTCAATCGGTCAACACGTCATTCATCCGGGTCAGGGAGTCTGCACCGTCGTCGGTTTTAGGGACGACACGCCGCAGCCCATGTTGTTGCTCGAGGCCAAGCAGGGGCATGCGCAGACGATCCTTATGTACCCCGTGGCGCAGGCCGACCGTCTGCATGCCGCCATCTCTCAGCAAGATGCCGAGCATCTGCTGAGCCACTATGACGAGCTGGAGTGCGACACCTTTACCGAGCGCAACAGCTCGCTTGAAGAGACACACTTTAAGCAGCAGCTCAAGCTGGGCGCGCCCGAGACGGTCCGCGTGGCAAAGACCATGATGCACCGCATTCGCCAGGCCGAGGAAGCCGATAAAAAGCCCAGCTCTTACTATATGCGTGTACTCAAGGAAGCCAAGCGCCGCTCCATCGAGGAGTTCGCCGTGGCATTGGGCGTCACCGAGGAGGCCGCCGAAGCCCGCCTAGCCCAAGCCGCCCTCAACTAACCCATCCGCGCCAAAAACCACCACAAAGGGGACAGGCACCTTTATGGTGGTTTTTTCGTTCTAGTCGTTCTAGTAGTATTCATTCTTATTGATACCCACGAGCACAAGGAGTCTCTTATGGCAGAGCCGCTTACCGCCGGAATCACCCGCGACCGCGCGTTCGAACTGCTCAACGAACACAACAAGGACCCGTTCCACATCACCCATGGCGAGACGGTCGAGGGCACTATGCGCTACTTTGCGCGCGAGTTCGACCCCGAGAACGAGGAGTTTTGGGGCATCGTCGGTCTGCTGCACGACCTGGATTGGGAGGAGCATGAGGACGACCCCATGAACCACACCATCTATGCTGCCGAGATTCTTGAGGGCGAAGGTGCGTCTCCCGAGCTCATTCGCGCCATCCAGACGCACACGTCGGACTTCAACACCTCGCTGCCCAAACCCGAGCTGCAGATGGAAAAGATCCTGTTTGCCTGCGATGAGCTCACCGGCCTGATCGGCGCTGCAGTCATCATGCGCCCGAGCAAGAGCGTTATGGACTTTACGACCAAGTCGCTCAAGAAGAAGTTCAAGGACAAGCGCTTTGCCGCCGGCTGCTCGCGCGACGTGATTTCGCAGGGCGCCGAGATGTTGGGCTGGGAGCTCCCCGAGCTCTTTGACCGCACCATAGCGGCCATGCAGTCCTTCGCCCCCGACCGCGATACCTTCCAGGCCTAACCGCCCACGCCACCTAAAACCGCCACAAAGGGGACAGGCACCTTTGTGGTGGTTTTTGTTTGCGCGGGCGTTAGGGGCGGACCTGGCCGGTGCCTCGGAGCTTGTATTTGTAGGTGGTGAGGGCCTCGGCGGCAAAGGGGCCACGGGCGTGGAGCTTTTGGGTCGAGATGCCGATCTCGGCGCCCAGGCCAAACTCGCCGCCGTCGGTAAAGCGCGTGCTGGCGTTGGCGTACACGGCCGAGGCATCGACCGCGTCCAGGAAGCGCTCGCAAGCATCCGTATCCTCGGCAACGATGGCCTCGGAGTGCATCGTGCCGTAGCGATTGATGTGTGCGATGGCCTCGTCCTCGTTTGCCACGACCTTCACGCTCATCTCGAGCGCCAGGTACTCGCGACCCCAGTCCTCCTCAGTCGCGGCGACGTAGTCATCGCCCTCCACAAAGCCGGCATCGGCGCACGCGGCGCACGTGGCCTCGTCGCCGTGAATGAGCACGCCGTGGTCGTGCAGCACGGCAACGACCGCAGGCAAAAACACATTGGCCACAGCATGGTCGACCAGCAGCGACTCGGCGGCATTGCACACGCCTACACGCTGGGTCTTGGCATTAACGATAATATTGAGCGCTTTATCGAAGTCGGCGGATTCATGCACGTAGATGTGGCAGTTACCCGTGCCCGTCTCGATCACCGGAACGAGCGACTCGCGCACGCAGCGCTGGATCAGGCCCGCACCGCCACGCGGAATGAGCACATCGACGACGCCGCGGAGCTTCATGAGCTCGCCGGTGGCCTCGCGGTCGGTAGACTCGATCATCGACACGGCCTCGCGCGGGAAGCCCTTGGCCTCGAGCGCATCGGCCAGCAGCTCAGAAATCATGGCACACGAGTGATAGGCCAGCGAGCCGCCGCGCAGAATGCAGGCGTTGCCGGTGCGGATGCAGATGCCCGCGGCGTCGGCCGTCACGTTGGGGCGCGCCTCGTACACCATGGCGACCAGGCCCAACGGCACGCTCACGCGGGTGAGGTCCACGCCGCTTGCGAGCACGCGGTGGTCGAGCACGCGGCCGACAGGATCGGGCAGCTCGGCGAGCTTCTCCAGGCCGGCGGCCATACCCTCGACGCGCTCGGGCGTCAGCAGCAGACGGTCGAGGAGCCCCGCCGAGGTCCCCGCATCGCGCGCGGCGGACATATCGAGCTCGTTGGCGGCGACGATGGAGTCGACACCGTTGCGCAGTGCTGCGGCCATGGCGCGCACGGCCTCCTGGCGCTGCTCGTCGCTCGCCGTGGCAAGCGAGGCCGACGCTGCCTTAGCGGCAACGGCAAGATCGTGGACATACGTGGCCATATCGACCGACATGGGCGGCCCTTTCTCCTAGAAGTTTGCAACCATGGTAGCCGATTTGCGCATGGCCTCGCCCGCGGCGGTAGAATTGGTCAACCCGAAACACCGCAACGAACGGAAGACTCACATGGCCCTCATCACTTCGTACCACGTCCCCGGCCTGTATGTCGAGGACCACAGCATCGACGTCCCCCTCGACTGGCGCGGCCTGGAGCCGATGCTCCTGGCCGTCGGCAGCACCATGCGCCGCGGCGCTATACCGACACCCATCGCCGGCGCGCCCGAGAGCATCAAGCTCTTCTACCGTGTGGTTTGCGCACCCGACCGCATCAACGACGACCTGCCGCTCCTTCTCTTTTTGCAGGGTGGCCCCGGTGGCGAGAGCCCGCGTCCGCTGTCGCCCACAAGCGATGGCTGGATCGAAGAGGCCGTCAAGCATTTCCGCGTCGTGCTGCCCGACCAGCGCGGTACCGGGCGCAGCAGCTGTGTAGACGGGCGCACGATTGCCGCACTGGGCGAGCGCGCCGAGGCGGCAGGCTCCGATGCGGCCCGCTCGCAGGCGGACTTCCTCAAGCGTCACCTCGCCAGCTCCATCGTGCGCGATTTTGAGTACCTGCGCCTGGTGGGCTTTGGCGGCAAGCCCTGGGTCACACTCGGGCAGAGCTACGGCGGCTTTTTGACGTTGAGCTATCTGTCGCTCTTCCCCGAGGGCGTGGCGGCAAGCTTTACCTGCGGCGGCATTCCGCACGTGCCGGCGAGCGCCAGCGAGGTCTACGCGCACACCTTCCCACGCATGGCAGCCAAGACGCAGCAGTATTACGACCGCTACCCCGCCGACGTCGAGCGCGTGGCGACCCTGGCAGATGCCCTCGAGGAGCAAAAGCCCGTGTTGCCCGACGGCTCGCCAATGACGGTCGAGCGCCTACAGCTCATGGGCAGCGACTTTGGCATGAAGCCGAGCTTTGAGCGCATGCATTGGATTATCGATCACGCGTTTGTTACAGGCGACGGTACGCTGAGCTGCGGCTCCTCGGTATCCGACAGCTTTTTGATGCGCGCCTTCGAGCGCACCAACACGCGCACGAATCCGCTGTACTGGACGCTGCAGGAGTTCATATACGCCGACGGTGACACTATGCCCATTGGCTGGGCCGCAGCTGAAGAGAAGGCACACCGCGCCGAGTTCGACACCCTCGCGCGCCCGCTCATGTTTACCGGCGAGGCCATGTTCCCGTGGATGTTCGAGCAGATGCCCGAGCTCAAGCCCTTCAAGCCCGCCATGGACCTGCTGATGGAAGACACCAGCTGGGACAAGATCTATGACCCGCAGCGCCTGGCCTGCAACGAGGTGCCGCTCCAGGCCGCGGTGTACTTCGATGACATGTACGTCGATTCGAGTCTGCAGCTCGACACGCTCAGCCGCGTGGGCAACTCGCACGCCTGGGTAACCAACGAGTTCGAGCACGACGGTCTGCACGGCAGCGTGGTGTTCAAGCACCTCTTCGACGAAGCGCTCAACCGCGGAGACCTACGCCAGATCTTCTAGCAAAGGAGCGTCCCCGTCTGCCGGCACAAAAGGAACGTCCCCAAGTGCCGGCAACGACAATGCCGCTGGTAGAGGACAGAAAGCGAAAACGCCCCTAAGCGAGCAAGGTGACGTGAAAGAGGAGGGCATTGACCTTTTGGTCATGCCCGACGATTGAACGTCAGATTGCCGCTTAGGGGCGTTTGCAGCGTCAATTGGTTAGGCGAACACTATCAAGTTGTCCCTATGGATTGCGGGCTTCTCGGCTAGGTCTGCCAGTAGACGGTTGCCGGCAATCTGGTCCTGGCGGCGGCCGGCGGCAAGCTCCAGCACGTCCGAATCGGCCTCAGCGATACCGCGGGCGACAACCATGCCGCTCGGGTCGCACACGTCGAGCACATCGCCCTCGGCAAACTGGCCATCGACCTCGCGAATACCCACCGCGAGCAGCGACGATCCGCGGCTGACCAGCGCCTTCGCGGCGCCGTCATCGACCGTCACCGAGCCGTGCGCCTTGTCGCCCAGTGCAATCCACAACTTGCGCGGCGCAATGTCCAGGCGCTCCGCCGGCGGATCGAACAGCGTACCCACGCTCTCGCCGCGGGCCAGACGCACGAGCGCATCGGGCTCCTCGCCCGAGCAAATCACGCTTTGAATGCCCGCCGTCATGAGAATGCGGCTCGCGCGAATCTTGGTGATCATGCCGCCCGTACCCACCGATGTGGAAGAATCGCCCGCCGAGGCGATAATCTTGGCATCGATCTTATGCACGACCGGGATAAACTCGGCCGTCGGATCCTCATGCGGATTGGCGGTGTAGAGGCCATCGATGTCCGAGAGCGTCACGCACAGATCGGCAGAAACCAGGCAGCTCACAAGCGCCGCCAGCGTGTCGTTGTCGCCAAACTTGATCTCATCGACGGTGACGGTATCGTTCTCGTTGACGACCGGCACCACACCCAGCTCCACAAGGCGAAGCAGGGCGTCGCGCGCGTGCAGGTAGGACGTGCGGCGCGCCGTGTCGTGACGCGTGAGCAGCACGAGCGAGGTGAGCAGGTCGCGCGCATGGAACTCCTCGTCGTAGGCCGACGAGATGATGCACTGACCGGCCGAGGCGCAGGCCTGCAGGCTCGGCAGGTCGCCGACCGGCTTACGGTCGAAGCCCAGCACGGGATAGCCGCAGGCAATGGCGCCCGAGCTCACCACGATCAGGCGCCAGCCAAGCTCGCGCAGCGCTGCGGCCTGGTCGGCAAGCCCGCCGATAAAGGCGCGGTTGACCTTGCCGTCGGCGCCCACCACCGTGGACGAACCGATCTTTACCACCATCGTTTTATAAGAAGTCGTCATACGTCAAACCAATCAACTGTTCAGCGAACGGCCGAGCCGGCGGCCAGGGAAGCGTGACTCGCCCCTACCGCCCAAGGAATTAGTGAGCCCAGGGGAAAGCCGAGGCCGCGGCCATGTTCTTGCGCACGAGCTCATCTCGCACCTGAGCCAGGCCCTGCTCCATGCCCACCACATAGGTCTGCGGGTACAGGAAGCGCTTGAAAGCTGCGTCCAGATGATCGAGCGCCCAAGCACAGCGCTCGCGCGCGTCCTGGATGCTCTCACGCGGAGCCACCGCACTGCCATCGCGCACGATCGGCACCAGCAGCTCGCGATACTCAAGTTCGGACACGTCGGTCACCAGGGCGGCATCATTCACGGCCACGAGGGTATTGCCGCGCGCGGCGCCCTCCCCTGCCAGACGGTCCTCGTCATAAATCATGTCGCAAACCGGGCCGCCAAAACCGTCGTAATAGCGTCGTACGCGCTGAACACCGGGAATTGTGCGCTTGTAGGGCTGCTCGGAGAGCTTCACCACCGGCGTCCACGGGTCCGTCTCACTCGCACGGCGGGCGGCGAGCTTGTACACGCCGCCCAGCGCCGGCTGGTCGTAGCAGGTCGCGAGCTTGGTGCCCACGCCAAAGCTATCGATAGGCGCGCCCTGGTCGAGCAGGGACTGAATCGTGTACTCGTCAAGATCGTTGGAAACCGAGATCCCCACATAGGGCAGGCCCTCGGCGTCAAAACGGCTGCGGACATACTTGGAGAGCTTGGCGAGGTCGCCCGAGTCAATGCGAATAGCCGACAGACGCTCGCCCACCGCCTCCATCTCCTTGGCAACCGTAATGGCATGCTCGCAACCCTCGCGTACGTCGTAGGTGTCGATGAGCAGCGTGCAGTTCTTGGGACTCGACTTAGCAAAAGCCCGGAATGCCTCGAGCTCGGAGTCGAAGCTCATGACCCAGCTGTGCGCATGCGTGCCAAAGACGGGAATACCGTAGCGGCGGCCGGCGAGCACATTGGACGTAGAGGAGCAGCCGGCAACGTAGCTCGCGCGCGCGACGGCCAGCCCGCCATCGGGACCCTGAGCGCGGCGCAGGCCAAACTCGGCAACGGGACGGCCGTCCGCCGCCAGCACCACGCGCGCCGTCTTGGTGGCGACAAGCGTCTGGAAGCCGACGATGTTGAGCAGCGCCGTTTCGAGCAGCTGGCACTCCAGCGCGGGGCCGGTGACGCGAACCATGGGCTCGCGCGGAAAGACGAGCTCGCCCTCGGGAACGGCGTCGATGTTTACATGCGCACGAAAATCGCGCAGGTAGTCGAGGAATGCAGGCTTGAACATCGCGCCGCCGGCCGGGGCCTGAAGCGAGGCAAGGTAGTCGATGTCCTCGGGCGTAAAGCGCAGATTCTCGACCAGCTCGGGCAGCTCGGCGGTGCCGCACATGACGGCATAGGCGCTGCCAAAGGGATGGTCGCGATAAAACGCGGTAAAACAACCCTGCTCATTGGCCTTGCCGCTCTCCCACAGGCCCTGGGCCATAGTGAGCTCGTACAGATCGGTGAGCATTGCAATGTCGGTGGGATGCGAGATGTCGGTCAAAGCCATGGGGCGACCTTTCGGATGCGTTGTGCAGAGGTTGAGGGTTGGACAAGGGCAGAGTGTTCGGGCATGGCACCCAGCGCGAATGGGCTAGAGCAGGCCCATGCTGGTCAGGATCGTGTAGCCCATAAAGATGACAAACGCGATGAGGGCAAGGACAATGATGATTTTTTGAGCCGGCGCCATGCCAGGGATCTCGTTCTCGCCCGTAGGCTCCTTGGAGGTAACCATGCGCTGGGCAAAGCTCATCTCGTCACGGCTCGGCTTGGGATCGACGGACTTGGGACGAGCGGCCTTTTTAGGCTGAGGTTTGGGTGCGGCGGGCGCGGGCTTCGCGGCGGCGGGCCTGGGCGCGGGGGCGACGTTCGCGGCGGCCTCCTCGGCCTTCTCGCGCTCGGCACGCAGGGCGGTCAGCTCCTCACGCTCGCGACGTGCCTCTTCCTGGGCCTCGCGGCGGGCCTTCTCGGCGCGGAGCTCTTCCAACTCGGCGCGTTCCTCGGCAGACAGTGGTTGGGACTCAAGCTCGGCCATGGTACAGCCCTTTCTTTTAAAAAAAGCCGCCGACACAATGTCAGCGGCTTATCAAATCCAAGGGTGGAGACGAAGGGAGTCGAACCCTCGGCCTCTGCCATGCGACGGCAGCGCTCTCCCAACTGAGCTACGTCCCCAGGACAAGTCGATATTTTACCTACGGCTCGCCAACTGTCAACGCCCAATAACCAGTCTTTTTGGGGCGTGGCTATTTTGACAACTTTTCGAGCAGGCGATCCTCTCGATGATTTTTAATCCCCGTCCCAGAAAAATCATCGGCGAATGTGCTACTTTGCGCTGGTGAGGACGCCGGTGGTGTCGAACGCCGGGGTGAAGCTCTCGTCTACCGCTCCGCCTTCTTGCCAAAACATCGTCGTAAAGCCCAGGTCGTCGGCATGGTCGAGCACCTGCTCGTACTCCTCGCGCGTCACGGCGCGCGCCAGGTCGCCGCCTTGTTCGCGCATGAGGGCATTGGGCGTGTACTGGTTCATGACCGAGATCGGCACGTCGCCCACCGTCTGCCACACCAGGTCCAACACGCGGCACGAATCGTCCGCATGCCCCGGCAGCACCAGATGACGCACGATTATGCCGCGCTTCATGAGCCCGTCCCCGTCTACCAGCTCTCCCCCGCGGCGCTCAATCTCGCGCGCCATCTGGGCCAGACCCGACACAGCCACGCGCGGGTAGTCCTTAATATGAGAGAGTGACTGCGCAAGCGCCGCATTGGCATACTTAAAGTCGGTAAGCCACACGTCGACCAAATCGCCGAGCGCCGCCACGGCACTCGCGCGCTCATAACCGCTCGTGTTGTAGACGATTGGAATGACCAGTCCGCGCTCCCGAGCTGCGGCAATCGCGGCCGGCAGCAGGTGAGCATAATGCGTCGCCGTCACCAGATTGATGTTATTGGCACCTTGGTCCTGCAGCTCCAGCATAATCTCGACCAGGCGCTCGGGCGAAATCTCAAGCCCAAAATTGCCAGTCGAGATCTCGTGGTTCTGGCAATAGATACATTTGAGCGAGCAGCCGCTAAAGAAGATCGTGCCCGAACCGGCCTCGCCCGAGATAGGCGGCTCCTCCCACATATGAAGCGCCGCGCGGGCCACCTTGAGCGTGTCATCGGCACCGCATACGCCGTGCGCACCCTCGTCGCGCACCGCACCGCAACGGCGCGGACACAAATGGCAGGCGGGCGAAAAAAGTTCGGTCAACGGCGTCGGCATAAAAACATGCTCCAAAACAACGATTCAGCAGCTCAAACGTAAAGGGACCAACCGCACAGACGGCTCGAGCCCAAGGCGCCGTAATCGTCCGACACGATTTTTGTAATGTCAAGACTGGAATCGATAAAGTGCCGCTTTATGATGTAGGTATTCCGCCCCCCGCGGAGCAACTGGGTGAACCGTCGCGTTTATTTAGGGAGCCCACACAGTCGTACCTAGTACAGGTATCCTTCGTTGTTAAGGACGCTGGAACAGTCGATGAGGGCACCCACCTGTTTTAGGTGGGTTCATTTTCGTAACGTGGGGGGTGGTTTTTATTTGCCGAAAACCACCATTACAGCCCATATGCATCCCCGCCGGTATCCCGACAATCCATCGACAACATCCCAATATCTGGTAAGCGCGTGATTATCGCTGCGTGCAATTCCATGCACCCCCCTTGGTCGAGTATCATGGTTCGGCTATGCCCTTTGCGCTTAGCAACCTTTGACCTTTTCCTTCGACGCTTGGCGGTTTTTAGATTCATGGCTTCATCCCCGAGCTACATACCGTATCTATGCGTGGCAGCGGCGGCCTTTATCACGACCTTCCTCACGGTGCCCCTGGTCAAGCGCTTGGCAATTAAGCTCGACGCCGTCGACTATCCTTCTAAGCGCCGCATCAACACCAAGCCCATCCCGCGTTTGGGCGGAACGGCGGTGTTTTTGGGCCTGGTCGTTGCCTGTATTGTGCAAATCCTAGGCACCTGGTACCTGGGTTGGCCGCCCGTTTTGGTGCCCCACCCCCGTCTGCACATCAGCTACCCCATACTTGCGCTTTCTTTTACCGTCATCTTTGCGACCGGCGCTATCGACGACGTCTTCCAGCTCAAGCCCAAGCAAAAGCTAGCCGGACAGGTCCTCGCCGCGCTTATCGCCTGTATCGGCGGCCTGCGGATCGGCGTCATCGTCAACCCGTTTGCCCCCGGCGAGATCATGCTCGGATGGCTCGCCTACCCCATCACCGTGATCTATCTGGTGGCATTCACCAACATCATTAACCTCATCGACGGCCTCGACGGCTTGGCCACGGGCATCTGCGGCATCGCGTCGTTCACCATGTTTTCGATGGCCGTTCTCTCGGGCCGCATCGACGCCGCCGCGCTCTCCATTGCGCTCTTTGGCGCTTGTCTGGCCTTTTTGCGCTACAACTTCAACCCCGCAAGCATCTTCTTGGGCGACTCGGGGTCGTTGCTTCTGGGCTTTGCACTGGGCTCCATCTCGCTGCTCAACGTGAGCCGCACCGCCGCGCTCACCTCGCTTATCATCCCGCTCATCGTTGCCGGCGTGCCCATCATCGACACGTTTAGCGCCATCGTGCGCCGCAAGCGCGCCCACATTAGCATCGGGCAGGCCGACAAGGGCCACATCCACCACCGCCTGATCCAAGAGGGCTACAACCAAAAGCAGGCAGTGCTCCTCATCTACGCCTGGTGCATCATGCTTTCGGCCGGCGCCGCCGCGATTAACCAGGTCGAGGTGCCCATGCGCGTGCTCATCTTTACCGTACTCGCCATTGGCTCGGCGGCCTTTGCCAAGCACCTGCACCTGTTTGAGCCCGTGCTGCGCCACCATTACAACAAGCGCACGCACGAGGACGAGCTCGTCACCCCCGACGATCCCGCCTTTAAGCAGGAGGAGCAGGCGGCAGAAGAACGCAGGGAGGAGCGCCACCACAGGCGCTAGGGTAAGCTGCCGAGGATGCGCCCAGGCGCCGCCGGCCAAACGCGCAGCCACGCCGCGCCCATCGCACATGCCGCCGCTCTCCCGCCCCTCGCGTACTTACGCCCCGACCCTCCAATAAACGCGTTATCATCTTGACCCATGAACATACGTTAGGAGCAATCATGCCAAACGAGAACAGCTACGAAGTCGCGCTGCAAAAGAGCAACGCCATTCGCGAGGGCCTGGCCAAAACGCCCGAGAAGTTCACCATGCTCACCGGCGACCGCCCCACCGGCCGTCTGCACCTGGGTCACTACTTCGGCACCCTCAAGGGCCGTGTTGAGCTGCAGAACATGGGCGCCAAGACCAACGTGCTCATCGCCGACTACCAAGTCATCACTGACCGCGATACGACCGAGCACATCCAGGACAACGTGTACAACATGGTCATGGACTACCTTGCCTGCGGCATCGACCCCGACAAGACCATGATCTACGCGCACTCCGCCGTACCCGCCGCCAACCAGCTCATGCTGCCGTTCCTGTCGCTGGTCTCCGAGGCCGAGCTGGCGCGCAACCCCACGGTCAAGGCCGAGATGGAGGCCTCGGGCCACGAGCTCACCGGCCTTCTGCTCACCTACCCGGTGCACCAGGCCTGCGACATCCTGTTCTGCAAGGGCAATGTGGTGCCCGTCGGTCGCGACCAGCTGCCGCACATCGAGCTCACCCGCACCATCGCCCGCCGCTTTAACAACCGTTACGGCAAGGTGTTCCCCGAGGTCGACGCGCTGCTGTCCGAGACCCCGCTGCTGCCCGGCCTGGACGGGCGCAAGATGAGCAAGAGCTACGGCAACGCCATCAACATCTCGATGACCGCCGAGGAGACGGCCAAGCGCATCAAGAAGAGCCAGACCGACTCCGAGCGCATGATCACGTTCGATCCCGAGAACCGCCCCGGCGTGTCCGGTCTGCTTTCGACGGCCGCCATCTGCACCGGCCGTTCCGAAATCGAGATTGCCGAGGAGATTGGCATGGGCGGCTCCGGCCAGCTCAAGAAGTACGTGACCGAGGCCGTCAACGAGTACTTCGCGCCGATCCGCGAGCGTCGCCAGCGCTACGAAAACGATCTGGACTATGTGAAGGACGTGCTGCACGAGGGCAACCGTCGCGCCAACGAGATTGCCGAGCAGACCCTGGCCGAGGTTCAGGACGCCATGGGCATGGTGTACTAGGCAAAGCGCCTTCGCACAACATAGACGGTGAGGCTGAATCCTCACCGAAACAGGAACAGGCCCGCTGGCAGATAGTTGCCAGCGGGCCTGTTCCCGAAGTACACCGTTGAATCGCACAGAGGGGAGGAATGCGAATCAAACTCAACAGGGCAGGCTTTTTCATCGCCTATTGCCTGCTCCGTTGCTGAAAACAATATAGTTCACAGTGGTTTACTTTGCTGCGACAAACCGCGCCGCCATACCTTCTCCATAAGTTAACCTCGGTAAACCTGCCAAAACCACCACAAAGGGGATAGGCACCTTTGTGGTGGTTTAAGCCACGGCAGAGCCGCTAGAGCCCTGCAGGCCAGCGACAGGCGGCCAAGTCGACGTGCATGTCGTCCTTAAACGCCACACCCTCCCCTAGCAAAAGCTCACGTTGAGCATCGGGACCGCCAAAAGCAAAACCATCGCATATGCGGCCATCGGCAAACACCACGCGGTGACAGGGAATCTCGCCGGGGCGCGGATTGCCATGCAGGGCATACCCCACGTACCGCGCACTTCGTGGACGTCCAGCAAGCAGCGCCACCTGACCATACGTGGCGACCATCCCCTCGGGAATCTGCTCGACCACCTCGTACACCCGCTCAAAAAAGCCCTCAGACGCCATTGCTCGCTCCCTTCCACCCGGAATAGCATAAACCACCACAAAGGTGCCTGTCCCCTTTGTGGTGGTTTTGGCAGGTGGGCTAGTTAACGGGCTGGAAGAAGGCTACGGCTACGGCGCCGGGGCCTACATGGGTGCCGATGGTGGCGCCGATGGTGTGAACGGGCAGTTCGCCCTCGGTGTGGCCAGCCCACAGTGCCGCGCTGTCCTCGATATACTTCTTGAGCACCGCATCCGAAAGGCCCGTATAGCCGAGCGCCAGCGGCATGGAAAAGTCGATGCCGCCCGCCTTTTCGACCTTCTGGTTGAGCAGGTTACGTCCGTTCTTGGAACCGCGCGCCTTGCCCAGCTGCACGATCAGACCGTCCTCGGCAGCCACCACGGGCTTTACGTTGAGCAGCGTACCCACGGCACCGGCCGCAGCAGACAGGCGACCGCCGCGCACCAGGTACTCCAGCGTCTCGAGCAGGCCGATGACGACCACGCGGTCGCGCACGGCCTCGACAGCCGCCGCAACCTGAGCCGCGCCCTGGCCCTCGTCCACCAGGCGCAGCGCATACTCGACCAGCACGCGCTCGCCCAAGGTCACGTTATTGCTGTCCACGACGAACATGTCGCCGCCCGGCGCCTCGGCAAGTGCCGTACGAGCACTCTGGTTGGTGCCCGAGAGCTTGGCGCCCACGGTAATAATCACGGCCTCATCGCCGGCCTCACGCGCTTCGGCAATCGCCTGCGAAAAGGCGTACGGGTTGACCTGACCGGTCTTGGGCAGCTCATCGCGCTCCACAAGCATCTCGTAAAAGCGCTGGTGATCGATGTCGACGCCATCCATATACACATCGGTGCCAAAGGTGACGGACAGCGGCAGAACACGCAGAGCGGGGTGCTCCGCCGGCGACATATCGCTGGCGGAATCGGTAATAATGCGGACGGACATAACGAATCCTTTCTTGCGCAGGTCCCGCGCGGGGAATTTTGACAGCAATGCCCCGGCACGGTATACGCGCTCAAACGGGACTATGCAGTTGTTAATTGGAGGCAAATACCTTGGTAGCCTTAGATCTCGCGCAAGGTGTTGAGAATCGTACGCAGCGACGCATACATCTGCTCGCGCTGCTCCACACCCATGGCCTTGCCGGTGGTGTCGAGCACTTCGCGAATGATGCGATCGGCCTCGCTCATGCTCTCACCGCCCAGGGCAGTCAGGCGCACCGGGGCACGGTACTTGACGGCCGCATCACCCGAATCATCGACCTCGACGTAGCCGCCCTCCTCCAGATGTGCCAGTGTGCGCGAAACGGCGGCTCGGGTAACGCCGGCCATGCGGGCGAGGTCGGCGCCAGTCAGGCCGTCCTTGCTGCGTTCAAGATAGTACAGGCACATGACGTCGGATCCCTTAAGGCCGAGCCTTGCACCTTCGGACGTCTTGATACGCTGAATCTCCTTGTAGAGGCCGCTGATCAGTCCGACAAAGTCCTCAAAACGTGTCTCGTCGTTCCACTGCATGGTGACGACCGCCTTTCGCTTACATGATGCTAACGGGTAAACATCTTAGCCGCACGTCCGAACCCCCGTACCCAAATATCCCAATTGTTAACCCATCAACATAAAAACCACCACAAAGGGGACAGGCGCCTTTGTGGTGGTTTGGAACATCAATGGATTCTAGGCGCCGCTACAGCTCCACGCAGGGATTGTCGCGGGTTACGAGCGTCTTAACGACAACCGTCGCTCCCAGATAGCGCTCAAGCAGCTCGGCCAAGCGATCGATGGCGGCCTGGCAATCCCTCATCCGCTCGGGCTCCACGCACTCAATCGCCAGAAATGCGTCCGCCGAATCGTCGGACAGCGCCGTACGAACGCCGTCGCGCCAGTTCCAGCAGCGGCACACGGCGCCCGCATCATCGATGTAGGCGAGCTCGCCAGGCAGCGTCGGATCATCCGCCTCCTCGCCAAGTGGCAAGAACGCGTCGCCGCCGTCGGTCACCGCCAGGCGCAGATTGCCCTCAATAGCATGCAAATCCTCACCGCCAACGGGCAGCGCATAAGTCAACGAAATCGTGTTGTAGATATCCACCGCCGGCGTGATGTGGCCGACCGGCTTGCCTTTGAGCACGCGCTTGAGCAGGTTCTCAACTGAGCAACGCGCGCCCTTCTTGGTCTTGAACAGGCGATAGGCCTCGCGCCATGCCTTGACCGGCGCGTTCTCGCTGATGGTATCGCTGGTCAGATGGCGCTCCGCATCGATGTTGGCGCGGTCAAGCAGCGCGGCGATTGCATCCACGTCCTCCTGGGGAATCTGAGCCGCGGGCTTCATGCCCTTTACGACCACGACGCCGATAGCCGCCTGCGGAAACAGCTCCCAAAACGAATCCTCAGCAACGAAACTCTTCATATGCTCTCCCTTCACGATTCGCGCCCGAACGAGGGCACCCAAACAAAAAGCGCCCTCACAGCGGCCACCTTCAAAGTCCTACGGTGCCGCCACAAGAGCGCTTGCGCTGCCCCCATCCGGAGAAGGGGGCGATATGTCAGGCGTATTGTAACCTGAGTCATCCGCCCAAGCAAAACCACCACAAAGGTGCCTGTCCCCTTTGTGGTGGTTTTGGGTCCAAGGCGACGCTAGTGGCGGAGTCCCAGCAGGCCGCGGCCGCGATGACGGGCCTCGGCGGACACCTGGGCGTGCGGGCCGGCGGCCTTGACGGACTCGGGCAGGTGCGAGTACTTCTTCTCGAAGTTCTCCTCGAACATCACGGCCAGGTTGTGCGCTGCCTCGTCGTAGCGCGCGGTGCTCTGCCAGTACTGGCGCGGCACCAGGATGCCGTCGGGCACACCGTGGCACGTAGTGGGAATGTCAACATTAAAGATGTCGTCGTGCACGAACTCGCTGTCCTCGATGGTACCGTCGAGGACACGGGCCACCAGGGCGCGCGTGTAGGCCAGCTCGATGCGATGGCCCACGCCATAACCGCCGCCAATCCAGCCGGTGTTGACCAGGTAGACGCGCGTGCGACCGTCGGCGATGCGCTCGCCGAGCATCTTAGCGTAGACCATGGGGTCGAGCGGCATAAACGGCTCTCCGAACAACGAGGAGAACGTGAGCGTGGGCTCGGTGACGCCGACCTCGGTGCCGGGGATCTTGGCGGTGAAGCCCGTCACAAAATGGTACATGGCGGCATCGGCCGTCAGGCGTGAGATGGGCGGCAACACGCCAAAGGCGTCACAGGTCAAAAACAGCACGACGCTCGGAGTGGTGCCCATGCCCTTGGTCCACGCGTTGGGGATATGCTCGACGGGGTAGGCCACGCGCGTATTGTGCGTGATCGAGACGTCGTCGTAGTTGGGCTTGCGATTCTCATCGAGCACCACGTTTTCGCAGATGGCGCCAAAGCGGACGGCGTTGAAGATCTCGGGCTCGTGGAACGCGTCCAGGCCCTCGCACTTGGCATAGCAGCCGCCCTCGACGTTAAAGATCCCCATGTCGGACCAACCGTGCTCGTCGTCGCCGATCAGCAGGCGCGTGGGGTTGGCCGAAAGCGTGGTCTTGCCGGTGCCGGACAGGCCAAAGAACACCGCGGTCTCGTGCGTGACGGGATCCATGCTGGCCGAGCAATGCATGGGCAGTACGTCGTCCTCGACGGGCAGCAGGTAATTCATGACGCTGAAGATGGACTTTTTGATCTCACCGGAGTAGCCGGTGCCAGCGACCAGAATCACGCGCTCCTGGAAGTTGATGACCACGGCGGCGCTGGAGTTGAGGCCCTTAATGGCGGGATCGCACTGGTAGCCCGGCGCGGCGAGCACGCAGAAGTCCGGCTCGCCGGTGCGCGCGATTTCGCGGGCGAGCGGACGGGCGAGCATCTGCTTAATGAAGAGCGCCTGGCTGGCACGCTCGCAGGCGACGAGCAGACGGCGCGTGTGGTTGCGGTCGGCGCCGGCCATGCCGCGGGTGACGAACACATCGCGCTCGTTGAGATAGTCGACGATGCCGGCTTTGATGACCTCGTAGCTTTCGACGGACAGCGGGCGGTTGACGGCGCCCCAGGCAATCTTGTCGTGGACATCGGGAGTGTCAACGATAAAGCGGTCGTTGGGCGAACGTCCGGTACGCTCCCCCGTCTCGATCACGAGTGCGCCGTTGGAGGCCATACGGCCCTCTTCGCGGCGAATCGCATGCTCGACGAGCTCGGCTGCCGGCAGGTCAACCAGCAGGCGGGGCTGGTTCTCGGCGGGATCTTCGACCAGCGTAATGCCAAAGTTGGATAGAACTTCTGCAGGGGTAACACCAGGCATGGGGCCTCCTTTAAAAGCGCGACACGTGGACGCGGCACGCACTTTACTCACGTAAAGCCCGTTGTACCCGATATGCAAAAACGTTTTTGCGGCAACGGCGAAGCGCCCGCCCAACGGTCAAAAATCGCAGGCAAGCGGCCTAGTCATTGGGGACGTCCTTAAACGACTAGTCGTTGGGGACACTCTTGAACAGGCAACAGCCAAGGAGTGTCCCCAGATGCCGGCACTTAGGGACGTTCCCAAAGTGCCGACACATAAGGAACGTCCCCAAGTGCCGACTACTGAATGGCACCGCTGAATATATTGAACAACCTGGTCAAAAACACGAATGGACACCACCGCGACTATACTAGAGCACAGCAATAGAAAGGAATCGTCTTGAGCATCATGCCCCTCGATAGCGTCCGCCGCACCATCGCCCGCCGCAACGGCGTCACCGACCCCACCGCATCGGGCGGGGCGCACGGGCAGGGCGGACGCATCGAGAACGGCCTGTTCCCCGCATCGCACACCGCCGAGGAGCTCGCACGAATCCAAGAGCTAAGCCAGCGTAACGCCGGCGGTCCCGACAGCAGCCAGGCCACACGCCGTCGCCGTGAGCGCGATCGCCAACCCGGCCCCATCCGCCGCATGGTCAATGCCTGGTGGAACCGCCTGCTCGGAGCCGTCTACGGCGGCGGCTTCTCCACGCAAGAAGCCGAGTACGAAGATCACGCCACCCGTCGCGACTACCTTTGGAATACCCTGGGCACCGCCGTATGGGGCATGGCGTTTCCGCTGCTCACCATTGTGTCGACGCAGCTCGTGGGGGCCGAGGAAGCTGGCAAGTTCTCCATCGCCTTTGTCACCGGCACGCTCATCATGATCGCGTGCAACTATAGCGTGCGCAACTTTCAGGTCTCGGACATCGACGAAAAGACCTCCTTCGCCTCCTACCAGCTCAACCGCTGGCTCTGCGGAGCGCTCGCGCTGGCATGCGGCCTGGTATACAGCAGCGCCCGCGGCTACGATGCGCAGATGGCCACGATCGGCCTGGGCGTCTACCTCTATAAGGTGATCGACGGCGTGGCGGACGTATACGAGGGCCGCCTGCAGCAGGCCGATAAACTCTACCTGGCCGGCATGAGCCAAACGCTACGCTCCGTCGGCGTCATCGCGGTCTTTAGCGTGGCGCTGTTCCTTACGCGCAGCATGCCCATCGCGGCCATGGCCATGGGTGTCGCCGCGATTGCCTCGCTCGTACTGGTCACCGCCCCGCTCGCCCTGCTCGAAACCGAAAAATCACGCCGCATGAGTCTGCGCGAGGCTGGCCACCTGTTTGCCCAGTGCGCCCCGCTCTTTGGTGCGCTGTTCCTGTTCAACCTTATCGAGAGCATGCCCAAGTTCGTGATGGAGGGCACGCTGGCCTACAAGTATCAGCTGTACTTTAATGCACTGTTCTTTCCGGCGCAGGCAATTTTGTTGAGCATTGGATTTATCTATAAACCACAGCTCCTGCGCCTGTCGAGCATTTGGGCAAATCCGCGCAAGCATCGCCGCTTTGACCTGATTATTGTTGCCGTTATGGCACTGATTGTGGTCATTACCGGAGCGTGCGCCGCATTTATGGCAGGCCCCGGCATCCCCATCATGAGCTTTATGTACGGCCTCAACTTTGAGCGCTACCGCACGCTGGCGCTACTGATGGTTGTCGCCGGTAGCATCACCGCGGCAATCGACTTTATCTACGCCATCATCACGGTGTTGCGCCACGCCGGCGACGTCACCAAGATCTACCTGATCTGCTTCGCCGCAAGCGTGGTGCTGCCGGTGATCCTGATTAAACTGCTGGGTCTGATGGGTGCTGTGGTGAGCTACCTGGCGGTCATGGCCCTACTGCTGGTGTTGCTGATAATCGAGTACGCCCACATCCGCCAACGCATCGAGAGGGACCGGAACCCGTACGGCGCCTAATTAGCTGCCCCCGGTACCGGAATTTGCGATGGAATCTCCCCGACTGGGGTCTCGTTGCGGACGATTTGCGACATGCAGAACTAAGTGAGTAGACTATTGCCGAATCCCTGACCACACCGGCAAAACACAAGTCAATGACCTGCGGTTTTGATGAGGCAAATTTGCCGGCTGCTCGGCATTTCCAAAAAAGCCTACTCACTTAGCCAGCGGGCAGCCAAAAAAGAACCGCCGCGACGTCGTTTGACTCCGTTGCGACGGTTTTTCGAGCATTTTCGCGCTGCCGAGGACGCAGACGCTCCTCATTTCTAGCGCTTACCGAGCAAGAAGGCGCTACTCTCCGAAAGTAGTCAAAAAAGCCCCGTCCCAAATTAGCTACCCTTTGCGCCGTTATTCCCCGGGGCGAATATTCGCGTAGAATTCCGCACCATCATCGAGCCGCAGGATGCCCACGCGGCCAAACTCCGATCCGGTGGCGGCGGCGCAGTCGATGTCGATGCGATCGGGCACACTGGCGGTATCCTCGCCGCCCAGGCGCACAATCTGCCCGCGACCCGACTCCTCATCGAGCCCCGCCAGGCCGCCCACCTCGCAATAACGCCCGAGCGACACCGTGGGCGTGTGGCCGCTCACCACGACCGGGCCCTTGCCGTCGGCAGAAAGCAACCCCGTCGGCGCATCCCAATAGCCGTGACGAATCCACAGCAAGTCATCGGACGACTGCACCGCAAGCATCTGCTGCAGCAGTTCGCAATCGGCGCCAACCGCTCCGGCACCATCGGCACAATCGACGCCATGCTCAAGCAAAAACGCTCGCGCAGCCTCGGTCTGGATGCCGGCATGCACCAGCAAGTACGGACGCTTGTCAGTCTCGGCCACCGCGTAGAGCGGCAGCGTCGCCATCCAACGCACGAGCTCCTCGTACGCCTCAAATTCCATGTCGTTGAGCTGCTGACGGGTAGTCCAACCGCCGTTGATGTCCCAGGTCTCGGCATCGAGCGGATCCTGGCCAATGATGGCATCGAGCATGATCTGTTCGTGATTGCCCTTGAGCACGCGAGCGTTGGGTAGCGAGCGCACGAGCTTAATAACGCCAACCGGATCGGGCCCGCGATCGATCATGTCACCCAGCACGTACAGCGTATCGTCGGACGCCAGCGAAATCTTGGACAGGGCCTCGTCAAGCGCACGCACGTGCCCGTGAGCATCGGATGTCACATAGATCGCCATGGAACGCCTCTCTTTACATTGCGGCCGAAGCCCGGAGCCGCAACTAAAACTTCAAGTTGAACTTAAACGTTACCCATTGTACTCCGTTGCAATAAAGCTGGAAAGGGTTGCATACCGTCAACGGTCGCCAGCGCACGCCTGCCTACCCGCGCCGCTCACGCGACGCCGTCTGGCCCAGCGCCCCGACCAGCGACGCTCGCGTCGCAGCCTCATGTCGAAAATGCGCACGCCTGCAATCCGCCCCCATAAACCCACCATCTTTGGGTACAAATAACCGCAGACAACTGACCGTGCCACGCCAACCACCCAGGAGCGGACACTATCCATGAACCAGATCCTTCTCTTTATCGGCCTCGTCATCATTCTGTGCCTGACCATCAAACCCGTCGGCAAAAAGCTCCCCTTCCCCACCCTGCTCATCTTTATCGCACTGGGTATGCTGCTGGGCGTCAACGGCCCGGCGCACATCGACTTTAGCGACTATGCGCTCACCGAAACCGTCTGCAGCACGGCGCTGCTGTTCATCATGTTCTACGGCGGCTTTAACACCAACATCGACCGTGCCAAACCCGTCGCCGTGCCCGCAGTGCTGCTGAGCACGCTCGGCGTTGTCATCACCGCTGGCATCACCGGCGTGTTCGCGCACTTTGTACTGGGCTTCGACTGGACTGGCGGCCTGCTGCTGGGATCGGTCGTGGCATCGACCGATGCGGCCAGCGTCTTTAGTGTGCTGCGCGAGCACAGCCTGTCGCTGAGGGACGGCACCGACTCGCTGCTCGAGGTCGAATCGGGCTCCAACGATCCCGTCGCCTACATGCTCACCGCCGTGCTCGCCACACTCGCGGCGGGCGGCAACATCGACATCCCCGTGCTGCTGGCCAAGCAAATCATCCTGGGCGTGGGCCTGGGCCTTGTCATCGGCTGGGCGGCGGGCCGCCTGATTGAACGCGCGCACGCAACGGCCGAGGGCGCGCAGACTATCTTTTTGTTCGCCGTGGCGATCGTTGCCTACGCGCTGCCGAGCTACCTGGGCGGCAACGGATTTTTGGCCGTGTACCTGGCCGGCATTGTGCTGGGCGCGAGCGACATCACCGGCAAGGTCGAGCTGGCGCACTTCTTTGACACCCTCACCGAGATGGCCGAGATGACGATCTTCTTCTTACTCGGCCTGCTCGTAACGCCCGCACGCCTGCCGCAGATGCTGCTGCCTGGCCTGGCGCTCATGGCGTTTATGCTCTTCGTGAGCCGCCCCATCGCCGTCGGCGTGCTCCTGGCACCCTTTAAGACGAACCCCCGCCAGGTCGCGCTCATAAGCTGGGCGGGCCTGCGCGGAGCGGCTTCGGTCGTCTTTAGTCTCTTTGCCGTGGTGGCCGGCGTTCCCGGCGGACACGACCTATTTGACCTGGTGTTTGTGATTGCCGTGTCGAGCATTGTGGTGCAGGGCTCGCTGCTGCCAGCGGTGGCGAAGAAGCTCGATATGATCGATGCGACCGGCGACGTGCGCCGCACCTTTAACGACTATCGCGACGAAGACGGCATGTCATTTGTAAAGCTCAAAGTGGGTGCTGGCCATCCGTTTGCCGGACGCTCGCTCGCCGATATTGGCAGCGCAACGGACATGCTGGTTGTCTTGGTACTGCGCGATGGTGCACACCCGGTGCTGCCCAACGGCGATACCGTAATTGAGGAAGGCGACCTATTGGTGATGGCCGCGCCGACGTTTGAAGAGCGTGCCGAGGTTACACTGCGCGAGGTCACCGTGACTCCCCACGGTCGCCTGGCTGGCCAGCGCCTGCGCGACGTGCCGCAAGGCAAGCATCCCTTTATCGTCGTGATGCTCAAGCGCGACGGCCAAACGATCATCCCCGACGGCAACACCCTCATATACGCCGGCGACGAAGCTGTCATCGCCACCCTGGCGTCGTAGTGGCCATGGGGTAGCTAAAAGAGACACATCCCGAATTGGCTACATTTGAGCATCAATCGCCCCGACAGGGGTCTCGTTGAGGACAGTTAGTGTCTCTCAAGACTAAGTGAGTAGGCTTTTGTCGAATCGCCGACCACGTCACCAAAGCACAAGTCTGTGACCTGCGGGTTTGTTGAAGAAAAGACTTCGGGTGCTCAGCATTTCCAAAAAAGCCTACTCACTTAGCCGGCGGGTGGCCATAATAGAACCGCCGCGACGTCGTTGGACTCCGTTGCGACGGTTTATCATGCATTTTCGCACAGCCGTGGGCACAAACACCCCGTCGCCCCATATGACAAAGGGGCAGTCCCTTTGTCACATTTAATAGAACTTCAGCAAGAAGCTGAGATAGAAGACCGAATGAGCCACCGCTCGCACCGCAACCATGGTATAAATGGATTGCGCTCCTTTATGGAGGGCAGTCAAGGGCCGGGGGATCCCCCCGGCATTTTTGTTTTTAGGTCAACAGGAAATCGAGCGAAATGTCTCGTGTAGACCCGACATGCGGTTTCTGTTATAAAGATGTCGGTACCCTCGAATAGAGGGGCCTCCAAGAGCCGGGGTCTTACCTCCGGCATTTTTTATGCAATACGAGGCCTGCCCATTAGACGACAGCCTTCTTTCTTATTTCTTTTAGTAAGCCTTTTTTAAACGCAGTACTACCACCAAAAAACTTCTGGTCAGTATTAGTCTGCTTATTCGCCTGATATTTCAGACTCGTGAACTCAATGGTACAGATATAGTCCGCAGCCTGAGCCAAATAGTAATCCGATGAAGTTGTCGGCTTATAGTTAACTGCATTTTTAGCCAAAGCGTAATCGATTGCCTTGTGAAGCGCACTCGAAACCGAACCCTGTCCTCCGTCGTAGTAAATCTTCACAGCATCAAACTGCTGAAACCAACTCAAATTATCGAATATGAAATCGATGATTTCACGCCGCATCGCATCAGCGATCTGTTTGAGAGTTCGATACCGATGCGTCTTGAATACAAACACCTTGTACGAGATGGGTAAATGTCGAAACATAACTCGAAATAGTGAAAACAGCCTTTTTCTCTCACTGATGTCCAAGTCCTTGAACTGATCTTTTCCATTCATGAGAGGAGAAGCATGGAACGGAAGGAGCGGCAATCCGCTATCGGCTACCGCCCTTTCATATTTCTCTATTCCCTCAGCGATGGGAATATTTTGTTCATGAAAAACAAAGGCAACAAGATAGTATTTTTCACGAAGATCATCGCTTCCAGATTCATCAATAAAGATACTCAGCTCTCGCATGGGCAATCCTTAATAAAAAAGCCGGGGAAAACGTCCCCGGCACTTGGAAGCCCTCTCTTAAGAGACGACCACCTAATTTATACCATGAAATTGGGCGTATATTCAAGCATGAGTATAAAATACAAACATATGTTCGTCAATAGCAAAGGTGGCCATCATTCAGCGTCGTCATCGACAGCAAAGTCGCGGAGGTCGAGGCCTTCGCGTTCGGCTCGGGCTAGGAGCTCTTGGGGCGACTCGTCCTCGATATCCACTACGTCGAGCATGGCAGCCGGAAAGCCCGCCCCCGCCGCACTCCCCGCACGGTCGAGCAAACTCTCGCGCAGCTGGTCAACATCAACATCGATCTTCATGGTGAAACCCCCTACCGGATCAGACCCCTACTCAGCAGTGCCGAGCACATTCACGGCTGCAACGAAAGCCGCAACCTGCTTGTCATCCATCTGTGTGGCCAAACGCCCCACGGGCTCGTCGTAAGCAAACTGCACCTTATCGATAAAGCAATCCCAGGCGCGCTCGTCCACACGCACGGCGGCCTCGCAATACTGGCTGAGCTTTTTGAGTCCATACCAAAACGCATTCACATAGCGCACAGGGTTCTCGTCCAGCACACCATCGTAGCGACGCGCGTTAAACTCATACATGCGCGCCACGGCAACCTCGAGCGAATCGCCACCATCGGCCGAGGCCTCGTCCACAAGCTCAGGGATAGCAACCTCACACCAAGCATTGTGCCTAGTAGCACCGTCGTACTCGCCCACCAACACATCTTCATCAAACCGAGCATCGTAGTCGAAATAACTACTGCCACGGCAAATCCCATGCGGCGAACCGGCACCAAAGGCACAGAACAACCCGCCGTCGCCAACAACGCGCCTATAGGTCTCAAACGACTTTTTAACCCGAGCGAGCAACTCGGAAAGCTCCCCGGCATCGCACGCCGTCTCGCACACAACGCAAGCAGGCTGCGGCAATGACACCGGCTCCACCGCGCTCCCCGCAACGCGGGCGGCGCGCTCGGCCCGATACGCTTGGGCAGCCAAGCGCGCCCGCTGCGCAGCGCCGCGCACGTTGGTAAGCTCACGCTCCAGCGCCACGTCGCCGGCAACATCGCCAGCAACACCACCAGCAAACCCGCCAGCATCCCGCGGCCCGGTCGCACTCAGCTCGGACTCAAAGGTCATCGTGATCATGTCGGCAAGGTCCGTTGCGTCGGCTGCACAACGCAGCTGCTCCAACTGCGTACACAGCAGATCGGCATCCAGGGGCACGGCATCCACAACGCGCACGTCGCTCAGGCGCGCCACGCCCTGCAGCACCAAAGTCCCCGCGGCATCGTATGCAGCGCGAACCCTGTCCGCCGTATTGGCACGCAGCTTTACCTCGATAAACGCAAGCGTCTGCTCCAGGCGGGCCAACAGCTCGGCCTTGTCCTCCATGCGCAAAAAGGCAGCGTAGCGCCGCTCCATCTGCAACGGACCAACAACGCCCACCTGCTTGCGAGCGCGCGCAAGCGACTCGGCCTCAACGCGGCGTACATATCTGTCGACGGCCTGCACGGCAGACTCGCGTGCAGCGCGCTCGGCAGTCTCAACGCCCTCGATCACGCCCAGCAGCTCGCGGGAGCGCGCCTTGCGCACCAGCTCCCCGCGATCGTACTGCTCAAGCGCCGTCTGACGCTTGGCCACCGACTCAAAGCCAAACAGCTCGTCGAGCAGCTCACCAACAGAACGCTCGTCCGCCATGGCAAGGCCTCCTCACGCGCAGCGCGCCACCATGCCCGCGGGCCCACGCGCACAAGACAAACGCCTTGCGCACGCAAGCCCGCACGCTCGCATCCCTATAGATCTAGCGCCTTCTTCGCGGCATCAACCGGGTCGCCATCCATGTAGAACACCGGGCTCAAGCCCGAGATAATCTCGGACGGCACGCTCTGCAGGCCCGCGATGGCGCTCAGCGGTAAAATCACGCGCTTGGCGCCGGCGTTTTTAGCCACGCGCATAATGTCCTCGAGCCCGCGGATCTCGTCCATAGAGCCCGACATGCGCAAGATTCCCGGAACCGCCAGCGCGGACATCACGGGACGGTTGCACGCCGCGGAACACAGGCCCACAAACTCGGCAAGCGAGACTTCCTCGGACAGGCCCTTGCTCTGCAGGTCGTTATAGAACAGCAGATAGTCCTTTGAGCCAATGTGCATGCCCGGCGCCACACGGTTCGCCAGGTTCACAAAGTTGTCAAACGCGGCTTCCAGCGTATCGCGCACCGGCTTGTTAAAGGCAACGCCCTCGTGCTTAAACTTGCACTCGCCGGCAACGGCCTTGTTCTCCAGCTTGTACACGGCAACCTCGCCGCCCTGCGACCTGCCCACGCCAAACACGTGGCCGGACAGCAGCGGTCCGTCGGGAATCAGCGTGTCCTCGCTCTGCTCGGGCACACGCACCACGTGCACGTCCTGCGGATTGTCGGCATCCATATAGCCCAGGTTAACGTCGATAAACTCGACGCCCGCCATAATCTTGAGCTGCTCCTTTACGCGGCGACGGCCCTCGATGGCATAGTCCAGCAGCCAGCGCACGTCGTCCTTGTCCATGGCCTCGTCGGGGAACAGCAGCTTGGCCAGACCGCTAAAGGTCTTGCGCACGGCGATCTCGTCGCGCTTGTTAAAGTCGCTGTTAAAGCGGAAGTAACGGTCGATATGGTGCGTAAAGTCCTTGCGGCGCATCTCCTTGCAAAACTCCGACAGGCAGTCGGTGATCAAGCCGTAATGCCCGGTCAGCAGGCTCGAGCGCATCTTGGGAATCTCCCAGCCCGGCAGGTAATAGTGGATACGGTCGAAGAAGGCCGAATCGTTGTTAAACTCCGGCGGGAACGGATCAAACAGGTGCGTGGTCTTAAGGACGTTTTGCACGGTGTCGTTGATGTTGCCCTCAAAGACCATGGAGGCATCGGCGTTAATCTGGTCGCGGCCGCGCGCGTAGCTGCCGCTCGCCATGTAGTCCTTCATGATCTGCACGGCGTTGGTGTCCTTAAAGCGCATGCCGGCGACCTCGTCGAACGTCACGCAGTCCCAGTGGCCCACCAAGCCCACGCGATCGGCGCGCATGGAGTTCATACGGCCGAACAGGTTGGCCGTGGTGGTCTGGCCGCCCGAAAGCAAGATGGCGTAGGGCGAGACCTCTTTGTAGATATGGCTCTTGCCGGTACCACGGGGACCCAGCTCGCATAGGTTGTAGTTGCGCTCGATCAGTGGCACCATGCGCTCGATAAAGTGCAGGCGCTCTTTCTCGGAAAGCTCGCTGGGCTCATAGCCAGCGGAGCGCAGCAGCATGTTGAGCCATTCGTCGCGCGTAAAGTACTGGCGCTCGTCGACCATGGCATCCAGGTCCAGGTTGGGCATCTGGATGGGCGTGAGCGACGCCACGCTAAACGGAGAGTCCTCGGGTCCGCGCTTTTTGCGCTTGGCCTTGGAGCGGCGTGGCGCATCATCGCCAAAGACCTCCATGCCAAACTCGTCTTCCTCATCCAAGGGGTGACGATACTCGATGCTCATAATGCACCAAATGCCGCCCTGCAGAATCTTGGAATAGTCACGCACGTACTCGGCCGGCATCACAAACGGCTCGATGGTCAGGTTGGCAAACGACGCCACGTAGATGTCTTTGTACTCGTCGAGCTTGGCCGTCACCTTATCGATGATGGTAAAGCGGCCCAGTTCGCGGATCTTGGACTTAATGCGCTCGGACTCGTCGGGACGCACGTAGTTATCGGTGAGGATCCTGCGGATACGCTCCAAACCCTCTGCCACGGCATCCTCGTCGTCAGTTGAGCAGTACATGCCCAGCAGATACTCCAGCACAAAGGTGGGCACGTTGGCGCCACGCTTCATAAGGGCCGTCAGGTCCTTGCGCACGATCTTGCCAGCAAAGTGCTCGAGCAGTTTGCCGTCCAGCCCATCCATGTCGTAGCCGTCGTCCTCGGGGGCCTCGGCCACGGCCTGGTCATAGCCATCGGTCGAGGACTCGTCCTCGGCGGGCGCCGCAACCTCATCGGGTACCGCGGCCACCGTCGGCTCCGGGGCAGGCGCGGCAGCCACGGCCTCTGCGGCAGTCTCAGCCTCCGGGGCGGGCACGGCCTCCCCTGCAGGTACCGCAGCCTGCAGGGGCGCATTCACATCAATCGAGGGAACTTCCCACAGATTGTCGTCATTGCTATCAAACATAGGGCACACTCCTAAAAACCAAAGTCAGCAACAGGGGCAAACGAAACAGCAATGGTGTACGTCTCGCGCCAAACGATCTTGCCCGTCTCGCGCTCGCGGCAGACCAGATAGTACGGACCCTTGGCCGAGAATCCATCCGCTGCATGCAACGCAAACTTGGCATGCACCACGCGCTCCTGCGAGTTAACAGAAGTCTTGTTGGCATGCGCCTTGACCGTATCACTCACTTCGTTGCCGCTTGCATCGGTAAACACCAGCTCGTACTCGCACGGCAAGACCTTACCTTGGGCAGGTTCTTCCTGGATCAAGTTGACCGAGAAGAGCGAGTTGGTCACTCGACGTCCCTCACTCAGTACGCGTAGCGTCGCTGCGCGCGTATCGACAAAGTCCTTGGAACCCGAGCGCGCACGCCAAAATCCGATAACGGGCACGCAGAGCTCCTGCAGGCTCATGCCGCCGTGGACGTAGTTGTTAGTGCCGCCGGGACGCTTGAAGTGCACGTTCTCGCGCGGGGCAAACCCCTCAAAACCGGCACCCAAACGTCCCATGCCAACATTAACAAACACCCCGCATGCCTCTTCCGAAAGCTTGACCACGGCCTCGTTGGGCACCACCAGATGACGCTTGCCGTGCATGACAGGAGCGTCAAGGAAGGGAAGGTCTGGCTTGCCGAGCATCTGGCACTCGTTGAGCTCACGACGCGTGTAGATAAAGCCGTGATCCGCCGTTATAACAACACGCACGCCCGGGGCGTCGGTGCACACGCGGCGCGCCAACGCGGCAAGTTCCTCCACGGTGTCCGCGCAGGCATCGAATACGTCATCCTGCGTAGCTGCCTTCTCGCCCGTGGCATCGATCTTGTTGTGGAAGAGATAAACGAGCTTGGAATCTTTGAGCAGCGCTTTGCGCTCGGTTCCCGCCATGTTGAGGTATGCGCTTGAGCGCAAAGCGCGGGCCGTGGGCCCAACGTGGGTAAGTACGGCCTCGCGCTGCGGAGTCGTCGCAGTTGGCATGCCGTCAACCAGCACAAACGAACCATCCGCCGCAAGCTCAAGCGCCTGATGCGGCAGCAGCGCGGGCATGCCCACCTCGGTAATGGAGGGAAAGACCGCCTGCATGCTAGAGACCTTGACGTTGCCGCCGCGCTCGCGCTCGAGCAGAGCCGCAACGTCGCAGGCCACCTCATAGCGCAGTGCGTCGCTCACGATAACGACCGTCGTCTTGGCAGAGCCCACAAAGGTGGGCAGCACATGCCAGTAGAACTCATCCTGCCGTGCAGGGCCATCGATGTAGCCGCAATCGGCCCACTCCCCTTGCGCAGCGACCGCCCAGCAGGCATTGGCATCCGCCAAGAACCAGTTACTGTAAAGATTCTCCGCCCAGTCCACCACAGCGCGGGCAGGTTCCTCGAGCGCATCGCACTCGACGGAGCGCACCCGCAGATACGCGGTGCACATATGGCGATAGGCAGCGTCCATGGCATACCAATCGGACGTGTAGGCATCCCATACCTGCTGGGGTTGCGCCAGATGGAACCCGCCCGCGTGTGCCTGCCTAAATGCGCACATATCGGCCACAGCGGCAAGCAGGTCAAAGTAGCTCTCAACGCGACGGTACCAGCTTAGGTCGCAGCGACGCGCCGCAAAGGTGCGCGCGTCCTCAACACGGTCCGCGCCCTGGGCAAACGAGCAAAACAGCTGCGAGAGCACGGCCTCATTGACGCACGGGAACACGTCGAGCGAGGCCAGCACATCGATCGGCAGGGCCTCAAACCGTGCAAAGAGCCCACGGGCATCCTCGACCAAACGGCAAATCTCAAATAAATCCTCGCTCGATGCCTGGACATCGGCGGCCTGATCCCACGTACGCACCGCTTCAAGGCAATAGGGGCCGTAGGCGGGAGCCACATAGCTCTCGAGCCCCTTGAGCGCTCCCTCGGGAAGCACGGTGGATGCCGCCGTGATGAGCTCATGGGATGCCAGCGCAAGCAGCGAATCACGCTCATACAGCGGGCCCTCAAACCCATAGCAACGCACGATGAAGGCAGAGAGGGCATCGCGCACGCTGTACTTATCCACCAGCGCGGCCAGCGCCTCAGGACCCTCGTGCAGCAGTGTGGTCATGCAGCCGCGCAGCACAAACGCGGGCCGCGCGTCGCCCGGCTCCTTACCGCCAAAGATTACCGTAAGGATTCCAAGCTCGATATCGGATGCGCCCGAGGCGTGCGGAACGCAAGCGACAAACTTAGCGCAGCGGGTCTTGGCATCAAAGAACGCCTTGTGCTCGCGCAGGCTCTCGCGCACGGCATCGATATTCTCGATACACAGCTGATCGGCCAAAAGCGAAAGATAGTCGGCCTGAAACCGATCGGCATACAGCTCAACATCGGCAAGCCAATCGCCCTCAAGCCTGCCGCGCGGGCAACGGCGATACAGCAAGATATCGTTCGCAAGGTCATCGCGGTTGATGAGCTTCTTGACGGCAAACATACGGCCCTCGCAGGCCTCAACAAAGCGCACCGGGCGCTCAAAATCACCGTGAGCAGGCATAACGCCACCATCGGTCCCCGCGCCATCGAATCCCTCGGCAGCCAATCGCTCAAACTCAGAAACAAACTCGCCGTCCGCATCGTGCCAAACCACAACACGGCAGGGCATACATGCGGGCAACGGCTGCAAAAACCGCAGCTTAAGCTGTTCTTCTACATCGATCTTGGGCATGAATATCCTTACCGTATCTGCAGTTACTTGATCTTTGCCAGTACATCCTGAAACTTGGCGTAGTTGACCTTGACGCCGTCATCCAGATCGATCTTAATCATCTGGTCTGCCAAGTGGTGCAACTTCTCCTCGTAGCCGATGGTCTCTTTAAGCTGGTCATTGAGCTTTTTGACACGCTTATCCAGGCGCACGCGCTCACCACGCTCAGCACTGGCAAGGGCATCGTTGGCATAGCCGATCTGCGAGCGATAGCGCTCCTGCTGCTCATGCACATAGTCGGTGCGGATGCGAGCCAACAGGTCGGGCTGGTAGCGATGCATATAAACAAGGCACTTGAAACCATTCTTCTTGCCACTGTCGAACAGCCAGTAGATGGGGCGCTTCTTATAGGTCTGGCAGTGGTCCTTAAAGAAGTCCTTCAAAAAGTAGGTGCGAATCACCTCGCGCGAGGTACCCTTGCCGCCGAGCGCCTCGGCAATAAAGGCCAGGTTCTGCTCAAGCGTCTCCTCGCCATACACAGTGCGCACAAAGTCGATAAAGTAACGCACGACGTCGTCATCAAAGTACTCGTCGTCGGTAATCGGCAGCACGTTGTCGCTATCGGGCATAAAGGCCACATGCGCCTGGTCGGGCATCTTGGCCAGATAGTCGTTGACCGTGGCACCCTGATCGGCCAAGACCAGACCGTCCACGTCCAGCGAATAGCGGCCAAACATGCAGCCCACGGCATAGCTTATGAGCGAGGTGATCTCGTCGCGCTTGGTGCGCACATACTTGTTGCCCTTGTAGCTCTCGGGAATCTCTTCGACGGTGTCGAAGATGCGCGCCACCGAGACATACTTGTCCTCGACCTCAATGGGCACCTCGCCCTCCATGTTGTAGATCTTGGCAAAGATTCGGTTGAGCTCCTCCTCGTTAGCGCGAAGCTGCTCAAACCTCTCGTTGACCTCGGCCTTGCGGGCCTCGTATTTATCTTGAAGCAAAGTGGCCATAACTACAGACCTTTCAATTTATCAATACAGTAGAAGTTAGAAAACCCGAGCCCATTCCATCAATCAATTAACACCAAGACTCGTGAGCTGAAAAACAGCGAAAGCCTTCCGATGCTCGACCGATATCTTCAGGACAAGTCTGGCTATCAATAAATCCCATAAGTGAGAGACGACAACTACAATAAAGTCAATAAAAGATGGGACAGAAAAACGAATGCCATGATTAACGACAGAACAGTCAGGCCAGTTGATATTTTCAATCGCTTCCACATGTTGTTATGTTTCAAAAGGTAAGCCCGATAGGTAATGTTTAGGGAAGAGCAGTAGGACTTAAGCAAGTCCCGTTCCCTAATTTGCCCGCCCTCGTCGCAAGCCTCTTTGTAAGTAGTCGAATACCTATCAAATTGTTCAGAAGGAGATGCGAGTGCAATATTGCTCCTTAAAAATATTGCACTGACAGCTATAACAAGAGCACAGCCAAGAAGACCAAGAAGAATCAAATAGACAAACAGTATTTGCCTCGTTGAAATCCCATAAACTTCCTCAAGACCTTGAATATTTGAAATATAGTCGAGAGGTGCCAGGTACGCAACGGACAGAATCGTGATGGTAACCATAAGGTTATCAACGTAGCGATTTAAGCTATCCCCCCTCTCTTTTTCAAATTCAAGTGAGGAAAGAACAATGTCTCTCAAGTAATCGCTAATCTGCCCCTCCTTGGAGAGAGCGCTTTTATCGACGTCATGTCGCTTGTTCTTTTTGCCCATGAAAGTCACCTTTACTACTTGGTTTTTCGATCAGGTAAACCCGCCGGTTTTTCATAAGTAAATTGCGTTAACCTTGTTATGGGTCCAGGAATCGTGACCGGCTTCTTTGCTCCCGCCCCTTCATCTTTTCTTTTCTTGTCATCTTTCTTTTTTTCAGACATATTTAATTTCAATCCAATCTATCCAATGACGTTCTTTTGTTAAAGATAGGTGAGTCCTAACAAGACAGCTAAATTAAAGGATGACGCTTGAAATCCCAAGAAGTTTCAAACGAGTCATAGTCAGCCTTTGAAATTGAGCGAGAGTCTTCAACGAGTGAACAAACAGTCGGTTCGGCGGCCTTATCTTGGATGATCGGTAACTGACCGATTTGGCCTACCTCAAAGTTTAGAGTCGGCGACATAAACGCCAAATCAATTTCGGCAATGGAACAGTTGCAGAAAGCCTGGATGTATCGAAGCTCGTTCGGCTCCGCAAAAAGACATGCTCCAGCTACCTCAAAAAGCATCCCTCGAGGTGCAAACCTAAAGGAGGCGAGGCTGGAAGAAATTTTAGACCAGGAAACTGCGGGCTTGAAATAGTCGTTCTGGTTCTTGATCACAAAATCAGGTGTAGAGAGATAGGCATACTTGGACAGAATTGCCTCCTTCATCTCCCGACCGTCATCAAACCAATTAACCACCTCATCGTAGTCACCCCACCACTTTCGATAGGAGCCGCCCCGAATAATCGGAAACCAACGGGAACCACTTTGCTTTGCCTCGGGCCTGCCACTGCAATCTCGCGATGTGTTGGAAGGCA
>CAUCKA010000013.1 GCA_958443265.1 uncultured Collinsella sp.
CCGGTAGGCGAACGTCTTGGTGCGCAGGCCGTCGCGGTCGATCTCGACGCCATCGAGATCGCTCGGCTGCCTGAACGTGACATGGCCCAGCACGACATTGCCGGCGGCGTCGTTGGTCGCCTCGGTCACCGTCTTGCCGGAGGCGTCGACCGGTGCGGGCGCGCCGTCCAGCGGCTCGATCTTAAAGGTGTACCTGCCCGCGATGTCGGCCTGCGCCAGGCCGAGTCCGGCCTGGCCGAGCGCCAGCGTCTTGGTGCCCGCAAGGTCGACCGTCGCCTCGCCGGCGCTATAGCCGTTTACGAACGACAGCGTGCCGCCGGAGCCCTCGGGGTAGACCACGGCCACATCCAGCCCGCCCTTGCCGTCATCGGTCACCTTGACCGTGATGCCGAAGCTCGATGCGGCCGCCGTCACGCCCGCGGGCAGCCGGTCCGTGCCGTCCTCGGAAACGGTATAGGGAATGGCCCAGGAGCCGTCGGCGGCCCTGGTGGCGGTACCGTCCGCCACCATCCGCCCGAGAGCGTCGGTAGTGTAGGAGATGGGCGAGAACGAGAACCCCGCGGCCTCGCCGTCGCCGGAGGCCCGGTTGGACGCGGTCGCGACCACGTCGCCCCGGGCATCGCGGACGGAGAACGAGAACTCGCCCGCCGCCGCGGAGCGGCCCGTCAGCGTCTTGGTGGCGTTAATTGCCACTTTGCCCTCGCCGCCGAGCGTTCCGGTGGCCTCGTAGGAGTTCTGGAACGCGACCGTCACAGGCGCGGGCGCCGCCATGGCGTCATCTGCCGTGGAGACCTCGCCGCGGGCGACCTCGACACCGTCCTTGGCAACCGTGGTCGTGACCGTGAGCCTGCCCGTCGCGGTATCGTAGGCGGGCGCGATGGTCACCGTGCGCGGCACGGTGTCGTTGGCGTAGCCCTCGCCGCCGAGCTTGGTCTCGGCGACGGTGAAGCTGTAGACCTTGCCCGCGTCGGCGTCGGTGAACTTCACGTCGCCCCCCGCGGCACCGCCGATGAGGTCGACCAGGTCGGCCTTCCCGTCATCGGCAGCGGCCACGGCGTAGGCGTCCTTGTCGGTCTTGAGGCCGAGCCTGGCGGCCGTCTCGGCGTCCGCGGTCACGGTGAAGGCGAACTGCCCCGCCTCCATGGCGCAGCCGGAGAGCGTCTTGGACAGGCGCACGCCCGCGCGGGCCGAGTAGTCGAGCTCGGTCGTGTAGGTGTTGACGAAGTCGCCGCCGCTCGCCTGCGCGATCGCGGGCGTCGTGGCCGTGAGGTTGCCGGAGCCGTCGTCGGTCACGGTCACCGTCATCGTGGCGGCGTGGCCGTCGTAGGCCACGCCGGCGATGGCGGAGCCGTCATCGGGCCTGACCTCGCGCACCGTGTAGGTGAAGGTCTTGGCGCGCACGCGCTTGCCGCCGACCTCGGCGAACCCGGCGTCCTTGATGTCGTCGAGCGTGTAGCGGATGGGGCCGAAGTCGAAGGCGACCCTATCGCCCGCCTTGGTGCCGGCGGCGGCCGTCACGCTGACGGTCTTGGAGCCGTCGGCAGAGCCCTCGGGCATGGGGGCGCCGCCCTCGCCCGCGAGCGCGAACTGGAAGCTGTCGCCCTCCGCCCAGTCGCGGCCCGCGAGCGTCTTGGTGAAGAGTCCCGCGGTGGAGACGTCCCTGCCCTCGGTGGCCGTTCCGTACGTGTTGGTGAACGCGACGGTCGCGCCGTCCTCGGTCACGGCGCCTTCGGCCTTGGAGCCGTCAGCCCCGTTAACAGCAGTCGTGTAGCCCTCGGCGGCATCCTCGGTCACGGTGTAGTGCGCGCCCACGGGCAGGCCGGCGATGACCTTCTCCCCGCCGTCCCTGAGCGTGAAGGTCGCCTTGCCGTCCGCGAACGTCACGGCGTGCTCGCCCTTGCCGAAGGTGCCGGAGACGGGCTCGCCGTCCCCGTCGGTCAGCGCGACCGTGAAGCCGAACTCGCGCTGGCTGTCGCCGCCGACGACCGTCTTCTTGACGGTGAGGCTGCCCTCGCGGGACACGCTGTTGTGGGTCGTGTTGGTCTGGGATTCGTTCTCCCCCACCTTGACCGTGGCGGTGTTGGAGATGTCGTCGACCACGGCGGCTTCGGCGGAGACCTTCACGTCAAAGCTGAGCGTGCCCGTGGCGCCCGCAGCCTGCTCGCCGAGCGACCAGGTAAGGGTGCGCGTCGCGGCGTCGTAGGCGGCACCGTCGGCAGAACCCTCAACATAGTTAACGCCCTTGGGCAGGACATCGGTCACCGTCACGTCAGCCGCCTGCGCGGCGCCCCTGTCGTCGACGCTGTTATTGGCCCAGCCGATGGTATAGGTGAGGGTATCGCCCACGCCCACCAGCCTGCCATCCACATTGACCTTGGCACCCGAGGCGTCCGCCTTGGTGACGGTCTTGGTGTTGTCGTGCGGCGTGAAGGTGTTGGTGAAGGTCTTCTTGCCCCGCTCGTTGAAGATCTCGGCCTTAAGGCCGGCACCAGTCTGAGCCACTGCGATGTCGAAGGTGTAGGCATGCGCATCGTCCTCAATCAGGACATCGCCGCTTGCTTTCTCGGTCACGGTCGCGTGGTAGGTGCCCAGATTGGTGAAGCTGAGCTCGCCAAAGGAAACCTTGCCGTCCTTGTCATTCTTCGCCTCGATTGGGTAGCCCTCGAGGACATTGCCCGCGCCATCGGTGAGGGAGAGCTCGAAGGTGAATTCCCCCTCCTGGAGGCCGGGCTTGCGGCCTCCAGCGAGCACCTTGGTGAGCTCGGGGACGGACGCCGTGGCGGGGGCGGGGTCGAAGGTGTTGGTGAAGGCGGCGGAGGCGACCTGATCGGCCGAGATGGAGCCATCGGCCCTGGATCCCTCGGCTCCGTTCACCGCGGTCGTGTAGCCCTCGGCGGCACGTTCGGTCACCGTGTAGGCAGTTCCCGCGGGCAGCCCCGTGATCCTCGCCGTCTGGCCATCTTTGAGCTTGAGGGTCGCCTTGCCGTCCTCGAACGTCGCGTCACCGTAGGTGCCGGATACTTTGCGGCCCATGGCATCGGTGGCCTCAACCACAAACTTAAATATCTTGTCCGCGTCGACCGCCAGGCCCTCGCGCGCCACGACGGTCTTGGAGACGTCGAGCTCGCCCGTCTTCACAGTGTTGGTCACGGTGAAGCCGTCCTTGGCGTCGCCGGTGACCTTAGAGCTGTAGCCCTCGACGGGCACCTCGGCCACGGCGTAGGCGACCTCGGAGCCGGACTTCGAGTACTTGGCCAGGTCCTTGAAGGAGCCCTTCCAGTTATTGGACTCGTTGAGCTCGATCGACTTGCCGGTGTCCTTTCCGTCGGCGAGCAGGCGCACGGTGGCCTTGGCGGCCGCCGGGCCGACCCACTTCTTCTCGACGGGCACCGAGACCTTGGCCGTGGAGGTGTTGGTCACGGTGAAGCCGCGCCCGGCGTCGCCGGTGACCTTCGAGCTGTAGCCCTCGACGGGCACCTCGGCCACGGCGTAGGCGACCTCGGAGCCGGACTTCGAGTACTTGGCCAGGTCCTTGAAGGAGCCCTTCCAGTTATTGGACTCGTTGAGCTCGATCGACTTGCCGGTGTCCTTTCCGTCGGCGAGCAGGCGCACGGTGGCCTTGGCGGCCGCCGGGCCGACCCACTTCTTCTCGACGGGCACCGAGACCTTGGCCGTGGAGGTGTTGGTCACGGTGAAGCCGCGCCCGGCGTCGCCGGTGACCTTCGAGCTGTAGCCCTCGACGGGGTCCTCGGCCACGGTGTAGGCGATCGCGGAGCCGGACTCGGAGTACTTGGGCAGGCCCTCGAAGGAGTGCTTCCAGCCGTTGGACTCGCTCAGGGTGATCGAATCGATGACGGTCTTGCCGTTCTTGAGATTTACTTTGACCTCATCAGGATGTGGAATCCTGGGGTTCTCCCAGACCTTTTTAATGGGAATGTTGATGTTCTCGGACCTGCCAATGACAACACCGCCGTTGGCGCCGATGCCGCCTCCCAACGGCGCCGTATTGCCAGAGATCGTCAGCGACGCCTGGCCGCCGCCGAGGTTATACACATCCTCGCTCATCACAGATTTAAGCGCGACGTTCGGCGTGGCGTCGGTAAAGGACAGGGGATCGCCGTTGTCGCCATCGGGCGAGAATCGCGGGATTTTGGGGTTTGTTGCCGCAATAGTGCCGTAGGGCTTAAACAGCCCACCGTCTCTGTACCAGCTGACCTTTCCGCCGCCCGGAGCGCGGTTGGCCAAGGTCAGTTTGTATTTGGCGTCTTTGGCGCCGGTGAAGACGAAGTCGTCTCCCGCCTCATCAGCCGTGTTCTTGGCGATCAGGCCGCCGTCCTGGACGTAGACCTTGGCATCTCCGGTCGGGCAGAACCACATGCCGCCGCCCTGCTTATCCGCATGGTTATCAACAACGAGGGCGTTTTCGATGCGGAGCGTGCTATAGCCATGAGCCTCGTTGCCTTCGCTATACACGCCGCCGCCCATGCTCCGAGCAGTATTACCCTCGATCTTGCCCGCGCTGAGCGTGACGCCATTCGAATAGGCATAGACGCCTCCGCCGGCGGAAGCGGAGTTGCCAGATATGGACCCGCCTTGCATGGTGAAAGCAGTATTCCCTGTTTCGCCGCCCTGACAGCCCGGGTCGACCACACACACTCCGCCGCCTTTGCCGTTGCCAGACGCAACGTTGTTCTCAATCTCTCCACCCTTCATGGTGAACTCGGCGTTGCCCTCAATGTGAACTGCTCCAGAGGGATCTAAGGGCCCCGCCTCCAGTTTACTGCTCCTGTTGCCGGAAATCTGACCACCAGTCATCGTGAACTTGGCTCTTTGGCTATCGCCCTCCCCCTCACTGTACACAAGGACCGCGCTGCCTCGATAGCCGCTGTTGCCCTCGATGCTGCCTCCGCTCATGTCGAAGCGGGCATTGCCCACCAACATGACGCCAGAAGATGTGAGGTGATAGCCGTTAGTGTCTCCGGTAACGACGATTCCGTTCTTACGGATAACGCCGCCCTTCATGACAACATGAGCGCCGTCCTTCGCGTGGACAGCGCCGCAATACGCGTCCTTAAGTTCGCACTGCTCGATAACGCCGCCCGTCATGGTAAGCGAAGCCTTGTCTCCCGACACGTCGATGACACCCGTATTGACGGTGTTCGCAGCGCCGTCGCACACAACGGCCTCGTCAGAGAGCGCAACTGCTCCCTCGCTAGAAATAATGGCGCCCTTGTTGTAGCGACCACTCAGGGACACTTTCCCCGACAGCTCGAGGGATGCCCTCTCGGCAACATTGACCAGTACGGTGACGCCGCTATTCTTTGTTGCCAAGATGGTATGGGGCTCATCCGACGTGATCTTAATCATCTTCCCGGCAGGAATCGTGAGCGTGGAGCCAAGCTTCACGTGCTTTTCCAGCTTGATGACGGTCTCCTTGCCATTGGGGGCCTCGTTGACCAGCTCCTGAAGGGTCTTGGTGCTGTCATCGCTCACGGTAGCGCCGACGCCGTCATCGATGGACTCGCGCGTGTAGACGATATCGACGCCAGAGGACGGGAGGTTCTCCGAGCCGGTGATGTCGTCCCTGCTGTTTTCGATCGTGATCTTTTGAACCGTGCTGCCGTCAAACATGTCCCGGGGTATTTTGGTGAGGCCACGCCCGATCGTCACATCCTTCACGCCATCTACGCCCGAGAAGGCTGCCGTGCCAACGGAAGTCACGGAATCCGGAATGGAAAGCTGCTCCGGCAACGTGCCGCGATAGAAGGCGTAGTTGCCAATTTTCTCAAGTGTCTCGGGAAGCTGGACGGCGACGTTGCTCCAGATAAAGGCCCAGTCACCGATACTCTGCAGGCTGTCGCAAAGCCCCACGATCTTAACCGGCGCGTAGCAGAACGCATAGCCCGGAACGCTCTGAAGCGAGGACAGGTCCACGGACGCCCGCAGCTTTTTGCACTTGTAGAAAGCCCCCCAGCCCATGTTTGTCACCTTGCTTAGATTGGGCACGCTCACCAGGCTGGCGCACCCCTGGAAAGCAGAGGATCCGATGCTCGTCAATGTGCCCGGGAAATCGATGCCGGTCAAACTCGAGCAATTCTGAAACGCCCCATCCCCGATGGACTCAATTTCGCTCAGCGCGGTGACGGACGTTAGAGAGGTGCATCCGTCAAACATGTGCGAGGGGATCTTCGTAACCGAAGCGGGCAACGACACGCTTGTCAGAGACGTGCAGCCTTTGAGCAAGCCCGTTATGGTGTCGGCGAAGGCGACATCTTTTGGAAACTCGATGCTTGTAAGGGCCGTAGCCCCCCCGAAGGCGCTCGGGCCCGAAATCATTTTGAGGGTGGAGGGGAGATCGATCTCCGAAAGGCTTTTGCAGCCCGTGACCATCGAGTTGGCGCTAATCTTCTCGACGCCCTCATCGAAATAGAGTTTTTCGAGCGAGCCGGCGTTTTGCAGCGTGCAACTGAAGTCCTTGATGGAGCCAGGGATATGGAGCTCCTTGACCTTTACGAACTTCCGGAAATACCATCCGCGCACGTTTTCGAGCGTGTCGGGGAGCGTCAGCTGCTCAACGTTCTTGGCCACGATACCAGACGAGAAAAAAAGTTCGGTGACTTTGTAGGTCTGGCCACCATGCTCGATGGAGCTGGGCACACTCACCGCGGTCACGCTGTCGTCGGCAACAATACATGTGATTTCCGCCGTGCCCTTATCCGTGGTCTCGCACGAATAGGTCACGCCGTCCTGGGTGATCTCAAACTGCTCCGCAGTATACGCAGTCCGCGATTCCGTGGCCGCATATGCGACACCGGCCGTCGCGCCAACGGATAAACATCCGAAGCCGAGAACCAGCGCAAGGCAGAGAGCAGCGACTCTCTGCCCCCCCCGCCGAAAACTTTCCTCTCCAATTCCCTTCTCCCCCTCTGGTGTCGCCTTCTCTTCCCAAGAGCGATCTATTGATTAAGGACAGTTAAAGACAACATTATGCCCAAAGAGGCCCATCATGGAGATAATCCACGTCTTCGCCCGAAATGGTAATTAATTGGCAGGATTAATTGGCGAACAACTGAACGAAGAGCAATCTACTAATGGCACATAAATGGCGGCGTCAACACCTGAAGTGCAAAAAGACTGCTTTTCTAGATGCGGCCGAGGTCGCAGGATCGAGCAGCCGCTTCACCGGCACAGATGAGGTTGGTTGTGGCTTCTTGCACACCGAGCGCCTGGTCGAGGGGCATGGGCTTGCGGCAGATCGGAAGCACCAAGTCGATGCCCTGCTCATACACCGCATCCAGGTTGTCGGCACGACCGCCCACGACGGCAACAACCGGCTTGCCATAGCGCTTGGCACGGCGGGCCACGCCCACCGGCGCCTTACCGGCGGCGGATTGCTCGTCCATATTGCCCTCGCCCGTTATGACCAGGTCGACATCGCGTACACGCTCGTCAAACCCCACGAGATCGAGCACCGTCTCCACACCCGAGCGTAGCTCCGCACCGAGCGCCAGCAGCGCGGCACCCAGGCCGCCGGCGGCACCTGCGCCGGGCACGCCGAGCACCGAGCCAAATGTCCGTGCGCCCTCAGGTGTGCGCAACAACCCCTGGGCTCGAGCTCCGGCAATCGCAGCGTCGAGCAAGCGACCGTAGCCGACCATCCAGCTGTCGCACCTGCTCAGCGCCTCGGCATCATCAGCCGGCAGACCCTTCTGTCCGCCGAACACCGCAAGCGCGCCGCGACGCCCCACGAGTGGGTTCTCGACATCCGAAAGCACAACGATACGAGCGCCATCCAAAGCCTGCAGCGCGGGCGCCAAATCAACGCTCGCCACCCGCTCAAGGCCTGCAAGACCGGGGGCGACATCGCAGCCCTGATCATCGACCACACGCGCGCCCAGCGCCTGCAGCATACCGGCGCCACCGTCGTTGGTGGCACTGCCGCCCAGACCAATATAGATAGTCTTTGCCCCAGCACGGACTGCGCGAAGCATGAGCTCGCCCACGCCATAGGTTGTAGCAACCAGCGCCGACGACTCCGTGCAAGGCGAATACCCAATGCCGGCCGCCTCGGCCATCTCGATGACCGCGGACTCGCGCTCGACATCAACCAGCATCCGGGCAGACGTGCGCTTGCCCAGGGGACCTGCCACCTCGCAGGTCACAATCTCACCGCCGCACGCGGCAACGGCATCGAGCGTTCCCTCGCCACCATCTGCCAGCGGCAAAGCGTTCAGCTCGGCATCGGGCCAAACGCGGCGCACGCCTTCGGCAACCGCCGCCTCCGCCTGCGCGCTCGAAACGCTGCCCTTAAAGGAGTCGATCGCCAACAGCACACGGCGGGGTCGGCGGCACGCAGGACCAAAGTCAACCGCCGTGTCAGTATCCTCACCGGCACCTGCAAGTGCTGCGGCGTGAGCGGCGTGTGCTTCAAGATCGGCCCCACAACCGCAGCCAGCACCATCGGTGCCACGCAGCCTACTAAAATAGCTGCTCAACACCTCACGACACTCGTCTGCCAGCACGCCGGCGGTCACGTTAAACCGATGATTCAGGCGCGAATCGGCATTCAGGTCATACAGCGAACCCAGAGCGCCCGCCTTGGCATCAGCCGCGCCATACACGCAGCGTCCTACGCGCGCGTTAACCATAAGCCCCGCACACATGCAGCAGGGCTCGAGCGTCACGTAGACCGTACAGTCGGAAAGGCGCCAGCGACCGAGCGACCGAGCGGCAGCGCACAGGGCCGCGAACTCTGCATGAGCCGAAGGATCCTGGTCGAGCTCGCGCCGATTGTGCGCCCGCGCGACAATCTCACCCGCGCGCACCACTACGGCTCCGATGGGCACCTCGCCCACCGCCGCGGCGGCTCGCGCCTCCGCCAACGCCTCGCGCATGAACTTCACGTCGATTTCGGTGATCGTCATCGTTCGCCTTCCCTGTTGCAAATTCAAAACGATGCTATCATTACGACTCACGGAGAGATGGCAGAGCGGTTGAATGCGGCGGTCTTGAAAACCGTTGAGCGCGAGAGCGTTCCGGGGGTTCGAATCCCCCTCTCTCCGCCACTTTAGTGATTCACCGGTGTCATGGTTCGCTCAAACAGTGCATCGACCACGTCGGCTATCTCAGGTCGACGCTCAAGATCGTGGCCCGATTCCCACCATATCGTGAAAAGTCGAATAATACCGCCGGCGACAAACTCAGACGTCGTCTCGAGTGACACGGGGGCCAGGGCATCCTCGGCAAGCACGTTCATCACACGCTCGCGGATGGAGCGGGCAATGCGGTCGCAAATAACGTTTGTCAGCATGCCCGACATGCTGCTTGCCAAAATGTTATCCATGAGCTGCTCGTGCGCCAGAATCAAATCCATGGCATCGTCCAAAATCGCGTGCCGAAGCGCGCGCACGTCCTCGGCAGACACTGCGCCGGCCTCATCGGGCTGTTTTTGCGGCAAGCCCGACATGAGCTCATCGATATAAAAGGCAAAGTAATCGTTCTTGTCGCGAAAGTGCTTGTAGAACGTCGTACGGCGAATCATGGCGCGGTCGCACAGCGTGGCAACCGTCAGGTCCTCAAAACGATGCTCCTCGAGAAGTTCGGTGAAGGCATCGAACAGGGCGCGGTAGGTTTTCTTAATGCGAAGGTCCACTGGTATCGCCATCCTCAGGGCAAAGACAACACTCGACAATCTGTCGCATATCTTACACCTGTACCTCGCGCGCTTTGCCCCGGTGCCAACCCCGCCGAAAACATAACGCTTACCGGAAAGTTCGGCACGGCAAAACGTTGCGGGTATACTAGTAGCGTTATACCAACGGCAGCTGGCGCATGCCGCCGCGGCCATTCGAAACGGAGACATCATGATTACCGTCATCATCGGCATCGTTGTTGTCATTGTGATTGTCTGCGCCATCGCCGGCATCTACAACAACATGGTCACCAAGCGTAACCGCATCGATAACGCCTGGCAGAACATCGATACGCAGCTGCAGCGCCGCAACGACCTGATCCCCAACCTGGTCGAGACCGTCAAGGGCTACGCCAAGCACGAGCAGGAGACGCTCTCCGCCGTGATCAGCGCGCGTAACACCGCCGTCAAGGCCACCACGCCCGAGGCCAAGATGGAAGCCGACAACGTGCTGACCGGTGCGCTGCGCCAGCTCTTTGCCGTGGCCGAGGCCTACCCCGATCTTAAGGCAAACACTAACTTTACGCAGCTGCAGGCATCGCTCGAGGATACCGAGAACAAGATTAGCTATGCACGCCAGAGCTACAACGATTGCGTGCTCAGCTACAACAACGCCATTCAGACGTTCCCGGCTGTCATCTTTGCCGGCATCTTCCAGTTTAAGGAGCGCCAGGGCTTCGAGGCCGCCGAAGCAGCCCGCCAGGCCCCGGCCGTCAAGTTCTAAACAACAAGGCAGAGTCTTAAGCCAGTTCATCAACCCTTTGGGGCCCAAGGCACAAACCTTGGGCCCTTTTCGTATCCACGCACAACGCGCGGCCAAAAGGCCGCGCACCATCTCCCCGGCGCACTCCGCAGGATGCAAGAAGCCCTCGCCGCACGAAGTGCGCAGCGAGGGCTTCTTGCATGTCCGAGGACGCGCCGGGAGGGAACTTGCTCTCCGCCCGAACAGGAAAGGATAATTACGCGACGGTGTAAACCCAGTCGTGCTTATCCTCGACAGCACCAGACTGAATGCCGGTCAGGGTCTCGCGGAGCTTCTTCATCACAGGGCCGATCTCGGTGTAGCCAGCCGGGAAGGTCACGGTCTCGTCGGCGCCATAGACCTTGTTGTCAATCTCGCCCACCGGGGAGATGACGGCAGCGGTGCCGCACAGGCCGCACTCGACAAAGGTACCGGCCTTGACCTCGGCCCACTCGACGGGGCGCTGGTCAACGGTCATGCCCAGGTCCTGAGCAACCTGAACGAGCGAACGACGGGTGATGGAGGGCAAGATGGAGTCGGTGTGCGACTGCGGAACGACGAGCGTGCCGTCCTCCTTCACGAACAGCACGTTGGCGCCGCCGGTCTCCTCGACATAGGTGCGGGACTCGGAGTCGAGATACAGGTTCTCGGCATAGCCCTCGCGATGGGCCTCCATCGTGGGCTTGAGGGACATGGCGTAGTTCAGGCCGGCCTTGATATTGCCGGTGCCGTGCGGTGCGGCGCGGTCATACTCGGAAACGCGCAGCTTAACGGGCTTGAGACCACCCTTAAAGTACGGACCGACCGGGGTCACGAGAATGCGGAACGTGTACTCAGGAGCGGGAGCCACGCCGATCACGTCACCGGAGCCGATCATAAACGGACGCACGTACAGGGTCGCGCCGGAACCGAAGGGCGGAACCCAGGCGGCGTTGGCAGAAACGACCTGCTTGACGGCCTCAACGAACTTGTCCTTGGGGAACGGGGGCATCTCGAGGCGCTGCGCAGAGTTATACATGCGCTCGGCGTTCATGTCGGGACGGAAGCAGACGATGCTGCCGTCCTCGGCGGTGTAGGCCTTCAGGCCCTCAAAGACCTCCTGGCAGTAATGGAAGATGCCGCCGCACTCGGAGACATGCAGGGTGTGGTCGGTGGTCAGGCCGCCCTCGTCCCACTCGCCATCCTTCCAATGAGCCTCGTAGCTGTAATCGGTCTTCATGTAGCCAAAGCCGAGGCTACCCCAATCGATATCCTTCTTCTCGACAGTCATATGTCGCTCCTTACATACACAGTTGCATACTCGCGAACCCACACGCAAGGACCGAGGCCGACCGCGTCGCAACGTCGCACGCCCGGAGCGTAGAGCCGGACGGGACACGCGAACAGCATCAAAGCCGATGGCACGTCGATTCGCATGCACGAGATTGTACTCCCCGCACGCGTCTGATAAAACGCTTTTCTTTAACTAAGTAAAGTATTTTCATTTGACCGAAGCATAAAGGCCCGCCACCGTAATCGGTGACGGGCCTCAACGGCACGGTTTGCGCGCTGGCTCGATCTACGCGTTCTTTTTGCCCAGCTTTGCCTTAACCAGGCCGACCACGGTCGGGATGATCGACACGGCAACGATGCCTACAATCAGCAGCTCAAAGTGCTCCTGCACAAAGGGAATGCCACCAAAGAAGTAGCCCAGCAGCGTAAAGACCGTCGACCAGGTAATGCCACCCAGCACGTTAAAGATGACAAAGTTGCGCCAGTGCATACCGCCCATGCCGGCGATAAAAGGCACAAAGGTGCGGATGAACGGGAAGAAGCGACCGAGGAAGATGGCCAGATGGCCCCACTTATCCAGGAAATCCTCGGACTTTTTGATGCGCTCGGGCGTCATGGCCTTTACCTTGCCCGAGGCGATGATCTTGCGGCCAAAGAAGTGGCCGATCATAAAGTTGCACTGATCGCCCAGGATGGCTGCGGCCCATGCGGTGGCCAGAAGCGCCACGATGTTAAAGCCGCCGTTGTGGGCAAAGAAGCCCGAGGCAAACAGCAGCGAGTCGCCGGGAAGGAACGGGAAGAACACCACGCCCGTCTCGATAAAGATGATCAGGAACACGCAGCCGTAGGCCATGAGCGGGCCGGCGGCGATCCAGCTGGCAATCGCGGTGCGTGGATCCTTAAGCAACTCGGCGATAAAATTGATGAAACCCATGAAGTAAAACCTCTCAGTTGTGGGCGCGGACACGTCCAAGTTGACCAGTATACGGTTGCGGCGCCCCCTCGTGCGCAACCCCACAAAAGCATGACTCCATTACCAGCAAGTTTGCATAACTGACACCTGTCACGCTAAGCCATGAAAGATTGCTCTTCCTAATCCCTAGCGAATCGCTATACTTTATTGAATCGCATTGCCATGGCGCTAAGGGAGGGCGGCCAGTGAGCTTTATCAATACCATTCGCGAGGACATCAAGACCGTCCAGGCGCAGGACCCCGCCGCGCAAAACGGTCTGGTCATTTTCCTTTCGTACCCCGGCCTGCACGCCAAGTGGAATCATGTGCCCGAGCACTGGCTGTGGGAACACGGCCATCGATCGCTCGCCCGCGTGCTCTCGCAAATCACCCGCCACATCACCGGCGTCGAGATTCATCCCGCTGCACAGATCGGCAAACATTTCTTTATCGACCACGCCATGGGCGTCGTCATCGGCGAGACCACCATCGTGGGCGACAACTGTGTGCTCTACCAGGGCGTCACGCTCGGCGGCACCGGCAACGAGACCGGCAAACGCCACCCCACCCTGGGCAACAATGTCACCGTGGGCACGGGCGCCAAGGTGCTTGGCAACATCCGCATCGGCAACAACGTCAAGATCGGTGGCAACTCGGTCGTCGTCAAGGACGTGCCCGACAACTGCACCGTCGTGGGCGTGCCCGGCCGCATCATCAAACGCAACGGCTGCCGCGTGTTCGAGGAGAGCTTCGACGCCAAGCAGCATCGCGAGTACATGCCCGACGATGCCGCCGAGCAGAGCGCCCTCAACCGCCAGGGCATCACCGAAAACGCCCGTCGCGTCAAGGAACTCGAGCGAGAGGTGGCCGAGCTCAAAGCCCTCGTCGCCAAGCTCGTGGACGAGCGTTAGGGCCGCGGGCAACCGCTACAGCATCAACGCCAACACAAAAGGCGCGCCGGGGAATCCGCCCCCGGCGCGCTTTCTTTTCGATGTGACATTCGGGGCTGCCCCTTTGTCACCTTATGCGAACTGGCTTAGGTAGAGGTCGGCATAAGCGCCCTCGGCAGCCAGCAGCTCCTTGTGCGTACCCTGCTCGATGATATTGCCGTGATCCATGACCAGGATGAGGTCGGCATCGACGATCGTCGACAGACGGTGCGCGATCACAAAGCTCGTGCGCCCGCGCATGAGCGCATCCATAGCACGGCCGATGGCGAGCTCGGTGCGCGTGTCCACGCTCGACGTCGCCTCGTCCAGGATGAGGATCGCCGGGTTGTTGAGCAGCACGCGCGCGATGGTCAGCAGCTGACGTTGGCCCTGGCTGATGCTCTCGGCATCGTTAGCCACACGCGTGTCGTAGCCCTGCGGCATAGTGCGCACAAAGAAGTCGACCCGTGCGGCACGTGCGGCCGCGACAATCTCCTCGCGCGTCGCCTCGGGACAGCCGTAGGCGATGTTCTCGGCAATGGTGCCATCAAATAGCCAAGCGTCCTGCAACACCATGCCAAACTGCTGGCGTAGCTCGCCGCGGTCCATGCGGCTCGTGTCCACGCCGTCGAGGGTAATGCGGCCGCCGTCGATCTCGTAAAAGCGCATGAGCAGGTTGATGAGCGTGGTCTTACCCGCGCCCGTGGTTCCCACCACGGCGATCTTCTGACCCGGCTCGGCGGTAAACGACACGTCGCGCATAAGCGGCTTGACGGACGAATAGCCAAAGCGCACATGCTCAAAAGCGACGCGGCCTTCAACGCGACCCGGCAGCTTGGCGGCCTCGTCCGGCAGCGGATCGGCCTCCATCTCGGGCTCATCGAGCAGGTCGAACACGCGCTCTGCGCTCGCCAGTGCGCTCTGCAGCGAGTTAAAGGTAAACGACAGCTCCGTCATGGGCTCGGACGCCTCGTTGATAAACTGGAAGAACGCCTGGAACACGCCGACGGTCATATGCCCGGCAACCAGCATGCTGCAGCCCACCAGCGCGATCACGATCTGCGCCAAACGGCCGATAAAGCGCACCGCGGGGCCGACGGCGTTAATCATAAAGTCGGCCTTGGTGCTCACGCGCGCCAGCTCCTTCGAAGCCTCGTGCACCTCGGCAGAGCTCTTGCGCTCGCGGTTAAACGCACGGATCACCAGACGGCCCGAGTAGCCCTCCTCGACCGCGCTCGTAATCTTGGACACCCACTCCTGGCGCTCGCCCGTCACATTATGCGTGCGGCGCGACACGACCTTCGTCACCAGCAGCGAAAACGCCGTAAAGAACAAAAAGACGAGCGTGAGCGGCACGCTAAACACGAACATCACGCTCACGGCGCCCACCACGGTACCGATCGACACCAGAAGCTGCAGCAGGCCGCGTTGCATGCTCTCGGACATCTTGTCCAAGTCGTTGGTCGCACGGCTGACGACCTCGCCGGGACGATGCGCGTCAAAGTAGGCAAGCGGCAGACGGTTGAGCTTTTGTGCGATGCGGTTGCGCAGGCGCAGGTTGAGGCGCTCGGCAACGCTCGACATCAAAAAGCTCTGGAGTGCGTAGAACGAGGCGGCGGCGGTCCAGATCATAAAGTAGATAAAGATGGTCCTGCCGCAGTTCTCCCAGGTAATGCTGAAGGTAGTGTTGTTGGCAAACGCCAGCTTCATGTGCTCCCACAGCTCATCGATCACGCGGGCGCTGTAAGCCGGCGCCGCGGTGTTAAAGATGGCATAGAACACGATACTCGCGAACACGATATAGAAGCGCCAATGGTCGCCGGCGGCCTCGCTCCACAGGCGGCGCACCGTCGCCCAGGTGTCGCGGGGCGTCTCGTCCTCGTCCTCGTCGTCAACGTCGCGCATGCGCTCCGCCTCGGCGCGGGCGCGCTCGTCCTCGGCGCGCTCGTTTTCCTCGTAGAGCGCCTGGCGGCGAGCTTCGCGCTCCGCCGCTGCCTTGGCGTCTTCGTCCAGGTCGGGCGTGGCGCCCGTCTCCTCGACTGTCTCTGCAGCCGCGGCGTCATCGGCGATGCCTTGCTTCTTGAGCTCCTCGGTCATGCTACTCACCTCCCTTCATCTGCGATTCCGCGATAGCGCGGTACACCTCGCAGGTTTCCATGAGCTCGTCGTGCGTACCTAGGCCCACGACCTCACCGTCCTTGAGCACCACAATCTGATCGGCATGCAAAATAGTCGAGATGCGCTGGGCGATGATGAGCACCGCGGCATCGCACGTCTCGTCCTGCAGCGCATGGCGCAGTGCCGCATCGGTCTTAAAGTCCAGAGCCGAAAAACTGTCATCGAAGATATACAGGTCGGCATGCTTCATGAGTGCGCGGGCAATCGCCAGGCGCTGGCGCTGACCACCCGAGAAGTTTGTGCCGCCCTGGGCCACCGGCGTATCGAGCCCCTGGGGCTGGTCGAGCACAAAGGTGCTCTGGGCAACCTGGAGCGCATGGAGCATGTCAGCCTCGGTCGCGCCCTCGTTACCAAACCGCAGGTTGCTCGCCACCGTACCCGAGAACAGCCATGCCTTCTGCGGCACATAGGCGATACGCCCGCGGATGTCGTCTTGTGAAAGGTCGCGCAGATCGACGCCGTTTAGGCGAATGGCGCCCTTCGTGGCATCGTGGAAGCGAAGCAAGAGCTTGGCCACCGTTGACTTGCCCGAGCCCGTCGAGCCCACGATCGCGGTCGTCTGTCCGCGGCGGCAGGCAAAACTCAGGTTGTACAGGGTGTCCTCGTCGGCATCGTCAAAGCGAAACGACATGTGGTCGAACACGGCCACCGTGTCGGCCCCATCTGCGGACTCAGGTGTCCCGTCGCCCAGCGTAGCCTTACCGTCCACGATGCTCGGCTCGATTTCGAGCACCTGCTGTGCACGGCTGAGGCACGCCGCGGCGCGCGGAAGCGTCAGCACCACCGTCTGCGCCATCATCACAAAGAACAGGATCAGGATCGCGTACTCCAGCACGGCCGAGATGCTGCCGATTTGCATGGCATGGACGCCCACGCGGTTGCCGCCCACCCACAGCACCGCCACCTCGGCGATATTCATCAAAAAGAAGCTGGAGCTGTCGAGACCCACAAACAGGTGGTTGACCTTGATGGCATTGGCTGCGTAATCGCTAAACACCTCGTCCAGGCGCTGCTCCTCGTGGCGCTCCTTGTTAAATGCGCGGATGACGCGCACGCCCACGATGTTCTCGCGCAGCACCACGTTCATGCGGTCGATAAAGCTCTGCAGGCGCATAAAGATCGGCGCGGCGTTGGCAACGGTAAAGACCGCCGCCACCAGCAGGATCGCAACGATCACGCCCAGCAGCGTGCCCATGGCAGGATCGATAAACCAGGCAAAGATGATGCCCGCCACGGCCAAGAACGGTACCGGTAACACCAGCTGAATCGTCTGCAGGATCGCTTGCTGGATCACGTTGATGTCGTTGAGCGAGCGCGTGATCATCGAACCCGTACCAAAGCGCTCAAAGTCGCTGGCGGACAGCTCGAGCGACTTATCGTAGACGGCGTTGCGAATGTCGCAGGCCACATTGGCCGCCAGACGGGCCGAAAGATAACAGCCCAGCACCGCACCACCGCTGGCCATGCCGGTCGCGATGAGCATATACACGCCGTTGCGCAAGATGTAGTCGATATCACCCGTCGTGATACCAGTATTGACCATATTCGCCAACATTGTAGGCACCAGCAGCGTGCCGACGTTATCTATCAGCAGTACAAACAGCGTCACCGCAATCAGCCCGCGATACGGCCTCATAAATCTCATTAAGAGTCGCATGTCTCCCCTTCGCCTTTGTCGTCAGCCTCGTTCTCGGCGGCCACTTGCCGTTTAAATGCCTCGCACTCTTCGTTATGAACATGGGAGAACTTACCGACCAAGCGCATGATCTCGCGCTGTTCCCACGGCTCGAGCGCCTCGAATGCTCCGCTGGTATATAACAGGCTCTCCGTCAAGGTCGTCTTACCTGCGTCTACATGAGCAAGAATGCCAATATTGATGATTTTCATATGATTGTCCTCCATACAAGGCCCAGAAGGGCGCAAAAATCCCCAGCGACAAATACTTTTACCGCTGGGGATGATAGGTAGGACACACATGAAAACTGCGGCCAAGGCTGGCCGTTGTCTATCACGATATGAAATGAAAAGGCAAAAGTATTCTGAAATTGGGTACAAAAACCAAGCCCTCTCCTTGAGGACGTTTGTCTTTGTTCCCATTATCAAATTTTATTTAAGAATACCTTGCCGCATATTGATAAACTCCTTTGCTTGGATTTTTATAGTATAGCATATCAAATTCCCAAAAGCAACCCTGTTAAGATAAATTTTTTCTGTCACTGCACCTCCGAGTTTTGACTATCGTCAAGGGCGGCCGTGCAAGACGTGCGACCTATATAACATATCGACAAAAAAGACCGCCGGCGCGGGGCGGCGCCGACGGTTGCGAGAGAATATCGATTGTTGGCTGTTAAGCAGCGACGGCCTCGTAGACCGTGGCGCCCGAGAAGCTGTCGTGCAGGCTCTTGCCGCAGATCCAAGGCAGCTCGACGACCTCGCAGACCGTGTTAACCAGCTCGGAGCAGTCAGTAAAGTGGCCCTTATCGTTGAGGGCCTCGCAATCCTGAACACGCCAATAGCCATCGGTGTGCGTAATGTAGTACTCGTGATCGTTGATCGACACGAAAGCGCGCGTCTTGGAACGCAACAGCTTCAGAAATCCTTCGAAGTCGGTCTCGACGACATCTCCAGCCTGGAACATGATGTTACCTCCTGGCCCGGCGCCACCATGGCGCGTTGATAAACGTTGGTACTCCTTTAGTAAAACCTTTATCAGGGCTTATGCGCGCATCATTTAGGCAAATGGTAAAAACCGCAGGGTAGACGGGATAAAACGTTTAATCATCCCACCGGTTTGTCACATTCCGGCTGAAGTTTTATGCAAACCAACTTTTCCACTTGATAGCTTGCATTTTTTGGGGCCGACGGCGCGATTACGGTTTTGGTTCGGCGGGTAAGAACGAGGCATCGCAACCAACGTCAGGAGGACACATGGAGACCATCGAGGCGCTCATCCATCGCCGCAGCTGCCGCAAATACAGCGATCGCCCTGTCGAGGCCGAGAAGCTCGCACGCATTATCGAAGCCGGTCAGTATGCGCCGAGCGGCATGGGACGCCAGCCGGTCACGTTCATCGCCGTCACCGACCCCGCAACCGTCGAGCGTCTCTCACAGCTCAACGCCCAGGTCATGGGCAGCAACAGTGACCCCTTCTATGGCGCCAAGACCGTTGTGGTGGTGCTGGTCGACCGCAGCGTGCCCACGCATCTGGAAGACGGCTCGCTCGCCATGGGCAACTTGCTCAACGCCGCCTATGCACTGGGTGTCGATTCGTGCTGGATTCACCGCGCGCACGAGGTCTTTGACTCGCCCGAGGGCCTGGAGCTGCTGGCCAGCTGGGACCTGCCCGCCGACGGCAGCCTGCGCGGTGTCGGTCACTGCATTCCGGGCTATGCCGAAGACACGCTACCCGAGCCCAAACCCCGCCGCGACAACGTGGTGTATGTAAAGTAATTAGTCCCGCCGTTCTAACGAACGGCGGACCCGCTCGCAACTTATCTTGCCGGTGGAGTTGTCGTCGTTTCGTTCGTGTGGGTCGTTTCGGCGCCGTCGCCCTGTTCGCCGTCGTCCTTTTGAGCGTCGGCGATGGTGGAGGCTGCCGCAACGATACCGCGCTGGGGCGCGACGCCCGTCTGGGTCTGAGCGCCCTCGACAATTTCTGTGCCTGCATGCGCGAGCTCGGGCGATTTAAACACTGCGTCCAAGTTGGCGCCGCCGCCGGCGTAGCCAAGCGCAGCGAGTGCGATGATGATCACCGCAATGACGACCGCGATCGGAACATAACGATGCCAACCAGCCGGATTGAGTCCGCTGCGACGAGCCGCCCCGCGGCTGATGTAACCGAGCGTGCCGTCGTGCTTGAGCTTTGAGCCCACCACGCACTTGCGGCCCCACAACGAGGACTCTGCCTGCATGGCCAAGCGGGCGCTTGCCGAAGGATAACCGTATTTAGTGCGCTTGAACGAACCATCAAACCCCGAGGCGTGTTTGCCCCACGTCACCGATGTCGTGCGTCGGTTGACCGGTGCGGCGCTCCGCCTTCTGCGGCTCGGTTTTGTAGTCTCAGCCATACGCCCCCGCACGCCGTAACCAAATCGAAACAATAACGCTTTGGACTGTAGCACACGCGTCGCGCGCGGTCACGGGCGCCTCGCTCAACGGTCATCGTCCTTCAGCAAGCGCCACAGCGTTGTTCGGCTTATGCCCAGCACCTCCGCCGCACGGGTTCGGTTGCCGTGGAGATGATCTACAACCAGATGCGCGATATCTCGCTCGGTATCGGCCAACGGTCGCAGGATATACAGGTCGCTTTCGAGTGTCGGGGCGCCAAAGGTTGCGGTCTTAATCACGTCCTCTTGGGCTAGCACTTCCTCCGCCACAGCGCGATCCACCGTGCCCGTCCCCACCAATATATACAGTCGTTCCGAGACCTCGCGGAGCTGCAGATAGTTGCGCGGCCAGCGGTAAGCATCGAGCGCCTTCGTCGCCGCGGCAGACAGCGTGGGCGCTGCCGTCCCAAATGCACCAGCGAGATATTCCAAATAGCGCGCAACCTTCGTCGACGCGGCTCCCTGCTCGACGATTGCCGGCGCCACGCTCACCGCACAGGCGAAGCGCTCGGTCACAAAGGCGGCTTGATCACTTTCGCTGCCGCCCGGCATGTCATTCGCCGTCAGCACCACATGGCAGCGCGTCGCCAACGCGGTGTCGGCCATCGTGGAAACGAGCTCGCGAAGGCGCTGGGGGCCAACCGCATTCCAGCCCGCAATGCAAAGTGTCAGCCCCGTTTGGAACAACGGCGATTCGGCGCTTTTGAGCACGTGGCGCCAACCGCGATCGGTAAGCTCATCGAGCGCGACGGAAACAAAGGGCTGATCGGCAAAAGGACCGTCCAGATAGAGGCGCTTGGCTATCTCGACCTGACCCGCCCCCAGCTCGCCCTCGAGCATAAGGGGCACGCCGCGCGCGTAGCTCTCGGCGACCGGCGCAGCCACCGAGGCCGCCCCCTCAACGATGCCGTACGCGCTCGATTCGTAGCGGGCCTCAACTTCGTCGGCGTTGAGCCACTCGATGCCCGAATGCGCCGCGGCACCGCGCACCTCGCGGACCACAACGACCCAAAGCCTCCCGCCCTCTTTGTCGGTGGGGCGAACGGTCAGGCTCAGGCGCGCACCCGCACGTCCCATAACCAGACGCGCGCCGTCTCCTATACGGTCGAGGCGCTCAGCGACAAAAGCCGCCACATCCCACTCAAGCGCCGCGTCATTCATGGTCGAAATCGCGACGTCCCCCCGCGCATCGATTGCCAATGCCGAGGCCCCGGCAGCAGCCAGGGCCTCGGTCAAGATGTTCAGCTTGGCAATGCTATCCATGATTTGCCCCTGTCCGCGGCGACATGCAACCGCCGACGGTCGCACGACCGAGTGTTTCAAAATTGAACGATATTGCTCACCAAACACTATAGGGCAGAGAGCGCCGTCCTGCGAGTATAGGTGTTGCCCCGCATCGCCATCCTGGCGGGGCGATAAGAGCTCTTCGGGACTTATAAAACTGCGGACAAGCCATACCCGCAAGAGCTCCTATCGCTCCACCGCAGGCATGCGCTCACCAGCAGCCAACACGCAAACTGGCTACTTCTCTACCAGATTCCCAGCACGTGCTGCATTCCCAAGCTCATGCACGCAATGCCAATCCAACAGCAAAAGCCCAGCGCGATGGGCTTGCCGCCCTTTTTGACCAGCTCGACGATATCGGTATTAAAGCCAATAGCCGCCATGGCCATCACGATAAAGAACTTCGAAAGCTCCTTGATGGGCGCCGTAATGGACGCGGGAAGCTGAAGCACCGTGGTGATTACGCTCGCCAGCACAAAGAACAGCACAAACATGGGAAACGCGCGTTTAAGCGAGAACGTGCTTTTGGCGTCGCCGCCGGCCTTGCGCGCCAGATGCATCTGCCAGCATGCGAGAACCAACGTAATGGGAATAATGGCCAGCGTCCTGGTGAGCTTGACCACCGTGGCGCTCTCGAGCACATTGGCGCCGGGATGCATGCTGTCCCAGGCGCTCGCCGCAGCCGTTACGGACGAAGTGTCGTTGATGGCGGTGCCGGCAAACAGGCCAAAGCCCTCGTTGGTCAGCCCGAGCATGCCGCCGAGCGTCGGAAACACGAGCGCCGCGATAACGTTAAACAGGAAGATGACCGAAATAGCCTGGGCAATCTCGCGATCGTCGGCATCGATGACGGGTGCGGTCGCGGCGATGGCAGAACCGCCGCAAATCGACGAACCCACACCCACAAGCGTCGCGATCTTGCTCGGCACGTTCATGACGTGGCAGAGCACGAAGGCGACAACAAGCGAGGTCGAGATCGTCGCCACGATAATCGGCAGCGACTGGGCGCCCTTGGACAGAATCTGCGAGAGGTTCATGCCAAAGCCAAGCAGGATAACCGCGTATTGCAAGACCTTTTTAGACGTATAGGTAACGCCGGCGGCGAGCTGTTCGCGACGATTCTTGGGAAAGACGAGCGCCAGAACCATGCCAAAGAGGATGGCAAATACCGGCCCGCCGACCACCTCAATTTGTTTGCCGAGCAACGTCGCGGGGATAGCGATGGTCAGGCAGAACAAGACACCCTTCCAGCGCTCGCGTACGATATTCGCCAGTTGCATATGGGATTCCTTCTTTCTCTTTCACGTTTGCGACGGCTTATGATACGGCAACATTGAGCGCAGCCTTGCGCAAACAAAGACTAAGATGCCGCAATCGTTCTTGGGCAACAGCCGAATTACCCACCGCGGAAAGCTGATTCGCGGCATAATTAACAACTGACATATGAGTTTGATAGAACAGTTGCGAGGCGCTATGGAAGAATCGATGCACGTCGGCGAGCAGGAAACGAGCCTACAGGACCAGTCCTACCACACCATTCGACGCAAGATCGTCTATCTGGACTACAAGCCGGGCGAAAAGCTGGGCGTCAAGCAACTTTGCGACGACCTGGACATGGGTCGCACGCCCGTGCGCGAGGCTTTGGTTCGCTTGGCGCAGGAAGGCCTGGTGCGCACCGTGCCCCAGAGCGGCACCTACGTCTCACCCATCAACCTCACCCTTGCCGAGAGTGCCTGCTACATTCGCGAGCACCTGGAAAAGCAGGTAATTGTGGAGTGCTGTGCGCGCGCCACGTCGGCCGGCATCGAGCAGCTCGACCGCGCCATCGCGCTGCAGGAAAAGGCCACGGCCGAAGAGGATCGCATCGGCTTCTTTTTGAGCGACAACCTCATGCATCACATGATTTTTAGCATCGCATGCCGCAGCACTGTGTGGTCGTGGCTCGAGGAGACCAATGCCGACCTGGAGCGCTTCCGCTGGCTGCGCGCCGCCACGCAGGTTCTCGACAATCAGGACATCGTGAACGAGCACAAGCAGATTCGCCGCGCTATCGCCGGTCGCGACCCCATCGAAGCGAGCTTTTTGGTCAGCAAGCACCTGCACATGATGTTCCGCAACCAAACCGAGGTTCTGGACCAGTTCCCCGAGTACTTCGAGACCAGCAAGCTCCGCTAACCTGTCAAAACCACCACAAAGGGGACAGGCGCCTTTGTGGTGGTTTCTCCGCACAAAAAGGCCCGGCTCCGCCTGATGACGCGGAGCCGGGCCTTGGTCGTTAGAACGGCGGAACCAACTACTCTACCGTGACGCTCTTGGCGAGGTTTCGAGGCTGATCGACGTCGCAGCCGCGCAGGATGGCGACCTCGCGGGCGAGCAGCTGCAGCGGGACGCTCGCCGTGATGGGGCTGAACACGTCGCGGACTGCTGGCACGCGGATGATGCAATCGGCAATCTTGTTGATCTCCTCGTCACCCTCGGTGGCAACGACGATGACCTTGGCGCCACGCGCCTTGCACTCCATGAGGTTCGACACGGTCTTGTCGTAGGTGGCACTCTTGGTGGCCACAGCGATGACAGGGAAGCCCGGGTCGATCAGGGCAATGGGGCCGTGCTTCATCTCGCCAGCGGCGTAGGCCTCGGCATGCAGGTAGCTGACCTCCTTGAGCTTGAGTGCGCCCTCGTAGGAAATAGCGGCACCCATGCCACGGCCCACGAACAGCGCCGACTGCGCGTCCTTGCACAGCAGGGCGGCCTCATGAACGGCCTCGGTCTGGGTATCCAAAATCCACTGGATCTGCTCGGCCGTATCGGAAAGCTCGCGGAACAGCATGCGCGCCTGCTTGGTGGTCAGACGGTACTTAACCTGCGCCAGCAGCAGAGCCAGCAGCGTAAGGCTCACGACCTGACCGATAAAGCTCTTGGTCGAGGCGACCGCGATCTCCTTGTTGGCCTTGGTGTAGATGACGCCGTCGCTCTCACGCGCCACCGGGCTGCCCACCACGTTGGTGATGCCGAAGACCTTGGCGCCCTTGATGCGCGCGTCGCGAATGGCGGCAAGGGTATCGGCCGTCTCGCCCGACTGGGACACGGCAACGACGAGCGTCGTCGGCGTAATGATGGGATTGCGGTAACGGAACTCGCTGGCCGCCTCAACCTCGGTGGGGATGCGAGCCCAACCCTCGATAAGGTTCTTGGCGATGAGTCCGGCGTGGTAGCTGGTGCCGCAGGCGATCACGTAGACGCGGTCGATGTCGTTGAGCTCCTCGAGCGAAAGGCCCAGCTCGTCGATGTCGAGCTCGCCGGCCGGCGTCATACGACCGACCAGCGTGTCGCGCACAACGCGAGGCTGCTCGTGGATCTCCTTGAGCATAAAGTCGGGGTAGCCACCCTTTTCGGCCATGTCTAGGTCCCAGTCGATGTGGGTGACCTTGGGCTCGATAACGTTGCCGGCCTCGTCGGTGTACTCGACGCCCGCAGGCGTGAGCTTGGCAAACTGACCGTCCTCGAGCACCACGACATCGCGGGTGGCATCGATAAGCGCGATCACGTCGGAGGCAACGTAGGAGCCGGTCTCGCCCATGCCGACCACGATCGGGGAATCCTTGCGAGCCACGGTGATCACGCCGGGCTCGTCGGCGCACACGGCGGCCAAGCCATAGGCGCCTACCACGTGGGTGCAGGCCTCGCGCACGGAAGCCATCAGGTCGTGCGTCTCGGCATAAGCCTCTTCGATCAGATGCGCGAAGACCTCGGTATCGGTCTCGCTCTTAAAGTGATGGCCGCGGCCCTCCAGCTCCTCGCGCAGCTCGGCGAAGTTCTCGATGATGCCGTTGTGGACGATGGCGATTCGACCGTCGCAGCTGGTGTGGGGATGGGCGTTGACGACGGAAGGCTTGCCGTGGGTAGCCCAGCGGGTGTGGCCGATGCCGCAGATAGCGTCGCTGTCAATGTTGGAAAGCTCACTCTCCAGGCCCGCGACCTTGCCCACGCGGCGAATGACGTCGAGGTGAGCCGCAGCGCCCTCGCCCACCTCGAGCGCGACGCCCGAGGAGTCATAGCCGCGATATTCCATACGCTTAAGGCCCGTGACCAGGATGTTCTTTGCAATATCAGAGCCGGTGTAGCCGACAATTCCGCACATAGGATAAATCCCTTCGTTCGCGTGACTGCAAGACGTCCACGCACAGGGGGCGCTGAGACGTATAACGTTCGAGTATTGTACTCACGCAAGCGCAAGCTGATATACCAGAAGTGGTATCTCAACTTAGATACCACTCGATGCACACATGCCCAAACCACCACGATGGGGACAGGCACCTTTGTGGTGGCTTGGGCTCCAGCGTTTGCCCAGATAAAACCTACCAAAATAAACCTGTCCCTAATTGGCAGGTTTTGACACCCTGGGGGCGGGCGATGCTACAATCTGGCTTGTACTTGAAACGCATCAAAGGGGCCGCTATGGCAAAGGTAAAAATCAGCGATGTCGCGCGCGAGGCGGGAGTCTCGCTGGGCACGGTTTCCAACGCGCTCAACCATCCCGAAAAGCTGCGCCCCGAGACCCTCAAGCTAATCAACGAGACCATCAATCACTTGGGTTACCTGCCCAACCAAAGCGCTCGCCAGCTGGCCGGCGGCACCACCAAGTCCTTTGGCCTAGTCCTCCCCCGCCTCGACCACGGCTTTTCGCTCCAAATTGCCAGCGGTGCCCACAACGAGGCCCGCAAGCACGGCTACGACCTGCTCATCGCCAACGCCGATAACGACGATATTCTCCAGGACCATTACCTGCGCTATTTTATGGGCACGCAGATGTCCGGCGTCATGGTTCAGCCCATGGCGTCTCCCGACTGGCACCCCGCCATGACCAAGATGCCCGTGCCGATCATCTATCTGGACATCCACTGTTCCGAACCCGGTTATTACGTAGCCGCCGACAACGAGGCGCAGGGGCGCATTATCGCCGAGCTCGCCGTTGCCCGTGGCGCACGCCATATCACCGTTGTGGGCAGAGCGGCATTTATGCAGCTCACACTACGTGTGCTTGGCATTCACAAGGCCCTTGCCCTGCACCCCGATATCAAGATCGAAGTCATCGACGCCGGCGAATGGAATACCGCTGCCGACGGTTACAGCATCGGCGCCCAGATTGCCGAGCGCTCCGGCGACGAGCGCCCCGATTTTGTCATCGGCCTGACCGACGTACTGGCCTCGGGCGTCATCTCGGCGCTGGTCGACAAAGGCATCTCCGTCCCCGAGCAGGTTCGCGTGGCTGGCTGCGACGGCAACCCGCTCGCCTGGAGCGGGTCGGTCCCGCTCACCACGGTGGCACCCCCAGGCTACGAGATTGGCCGCAAGGGCATTCAATTGCTCATGGAGCAAATCGAAAACAAAGCCCCGGTGAAGACCAAGCACGCCCGTATCGGTTCCGCCGCACGCATCGTCACCGCGGTCACGGCCGTCGAGGACATCAACCGCCAAGAGCTCGTACGCCCGTTTTTACTGGAGCGCGCCAGCACCCAGGCAAGCAGTCACACCGAAGCCACCGCCATCAACCTCGGCGCCTACCTTTAGCGCACGGCCTTGACCGCCGCTGTCAGGTCGAACAACGTATCGAGCACGGCCTCGCAGCCATCCACCACGTCCTGCGGCAGCGGCACGATATCGGGAACAGCAAAGACATGGCAGCCGGCCGTGATGCCCGAGACGCAGCCGTTGCGCGAATCCTCGACCACGGCACATTCCTCGGGGGCAAAGCCCGCTCGCTCGCAGGCAAGCAGATACATCTCGGGATCGGGCTTGCCGTGCACGACGTCCTCGCCGCAAGTCACCGTCTCAAACTTGTCAAAGAGGCCGACCATCTTAAGGTTGCGCTCGGCCGTAACGAGGCGCGACGACGTTGCAAGGCCCACGTGATAGCCCGCAGCCAGCAGCTCGTCTATGCACTCGGCAGCGCCGGCCTTAAGCTCCAGATCGGTCTTGACCATCTCGTCGCGAATCTCCTTGTGGCGATGATAGAGCGCCTCGGCGGTTTCTCTGCTGCCGCAATGCGCCTCAAGGATGTCCATGACATCGGGCAGTGTACGACCGATAAACTGATGAATCAGCGCGTCATCAATCGCGATGCCCAGCTCAGCGGCGGGCGCTTTCCATGCCTTAATGCCCAGACGCTCGGTATCGACCAGCGTTCCGTCCATGTCAAAAATAACAGCCTTGATCATATCGGTCTCCTCACCGGATTGCGTTACTGTCACTCTACCGCACTTTACAAATTTGTATATAACGTATATAGCATATTGCACTTTCGTTACATAGGTAGAAATCTTATGACAAGCAGCCCGGTAGGATTATAGTTTTCGACCGAGTACTCAATAGCAAGGATCGTTTCATGTTTTCAGACACCACCGCACCTGCAGAGGAGCTTCAGGACAAACTCGCAGCGCTCGAGCAGCTGCTTTTGGCATATGGACGCGTCGCCATCGGCTTTTCCGGCGGCGTCGACAGCAGCTTTTTGGCCGCGGTCTGCGCCCGTATCATGCCTGCCGACACGCTTCTCGTCCACCTCACCACGCCGCTCATCGGCACGCCCGAGCAGGCTTCGTTTGAGCGTTCCGTTGACGGGCAAGCCAAAGAAGGGCCGCATTTTAAGCTCCCTGTGCTCAACCTTTCAGTCGATCAGCTGCATCTCCCCCAAGTAGCCTGCAACGATGCCAATCGCTGCTACCACTGCAAGCACGCCGGCTTTACCGCTATCGTCAACCACGCCAAGTCGCTCGGCTTCCCCACCGTCATCGATGGCAGCAATGCAAGCGATCGCGGTGACTACCGCCCCGGCATGCGCGCGGCAGAAGAGCTCGGCGTACGCTCGCCGCTTATGGAGGTCGGCTTTACCAAGGACGAAGAGCGCAAACTGTTGCGCGCATGGGGCTACCCCGTTTGGAACCTGCCGGCGGGAGCCTGTCTTGCCACGCGCGTCCCCACAGGTGAGGAGCTTACGCGCGAGAAGATCGATCTAATCCGCGCCTGCGAGGATTACCTGCACGATCTTGGTCTGGCGCAGGTACGTGCGCGCTTGGTCGGCGGCTGCATGCATATCGAGGCCGCTCCCGCAGATGTCACTAAGATTGCCGCCCTCGGCAGTGCTGCCGTCGACGGCGAGGGCAAGACCCCGTTGCCCGCCGCCATCGAGTCCGCGCTGCGCGAGCTGGGCTGCGACCGCATCTCCCCCGAGGTCACCCCCTACATCCACGGCAACATGAATCTTTAAGTTACGCCGTTTTACAAACGGCGTAACCGCTCGGCGCTGCGCAGGCTCAACCTGAACACATAAATTGCCACCTTCCAAAAAGGGACAGGTTTATTTTGGCAGGTTTTATCTGGGGAAACGCCGAAGCCCCACATTCACAACCGCCGCAGCTCCATATGAGGCAAATGAACCGGCGGCATTTGTCCCAAATCTTGAGTATTTGTTCGGCGGAGCGGCCTCAGCCGGCTCCTGCTAGACTGGTAGATTCCCAACCGTCCATCCAGGAGCCTCAATGTCGCGCAAGTCCGCCTACAAGCAAGTACTTTCCATCGGCACCGCCGTGGTGCTGGGGTTTGCGCTGTTTACGGGATCGCTCGACGGGGCGCCCAAGCTGCTCTCGCCGCAAAGCGATGAGCAGGCGGCGGCCCTGGCCGAGAAGCAAAGCGAGAGCCCCAACCGCACCGACGACGAAGCGGACTTGGTCGCCCGGCTCGAATCGGGAACGGCGAGCTCCCCGGACCCTCAAAACAGCCAGGACTCTGGCGATGGCTCCGATTCCGCCGCAACCGACACCGGCGACGGCGCTTCCGCGGACAGCGCCGCCACCCCCATCGACGAGGTCGAAAACCCCGATCTCAACCGCGCCCGCGGCGTATATCTCAGCAGCATTCCCGACTACGCCGGCAACCCCTACGTTACCCTTCGCGCCGATGGCACGCACCCGCTCGGCACGCCGTCGTTCACGCTCGATGAATACGAGCGGGCCACCGAAGAAGGATGCTTTAAGAAGTTCTCAAAGCTCGACAGCCTGGGCCGTACCCGCAAAGCACTCGCCTGCATAGGACTCGAATCGCTCGGCAAAGGCAAGCGCGGCGATATCTCGCGTATCCATCCTGCCGGTTGGCACCAGCAGCGCTACGACTTTATTCCAGGCCAGAGCCTCTACAACCGCTGCCACCTCATCGCCTGGTCGCTCTGCGGCGAAAACGCCAACCGCAAGAATCTCCTCACCGGCACGCGCTATCTCAACGAGACGGGCATGCTACCGTTTGAGGAGCAGATTCTCGACTACATCCGCGAAACGGGCAACCACGTGCTCTACCGCGTCACGCCCATGTATAACGAAGAGGAACTTGTCTGCCGCGGCGTGCGCCTTGAGGCGCAATCGGTCGAGGACCACGGCAAGACCCTCTGCTTCCACGTATACTGCTACAACCTGCAGCCGCATGTGCAGATCGACTACGCCACCGGCCGCAATCAGACCTCGGGAGACCAGGGCCGACCAAGCTGCCCCAAAACCTAAATTGATCCGTTTTCCTCCGTCCCCAAAGGATCAAATAAGGCCGCCCCGGTTGCCCAGGGCGGCCTTTTCGTCAGCACCTACATTGCAGACAAAACCACACGTTATTTGGCGCGGCCCTCCTCATAGCGCTCGACCAGCTTGGCCTGAACGTCATAGGGCACCTGCTCGTAGCCAGCGGGCTTCATGGTAAAGTCGCCCGTGCCGCGCGTAATAGAGCGCAGGCGCGTCGAGTAATCCGTCAGCTCGGCCAACGGGGCCTGGGCAATGACCACGGTATCGCCGCGCTCATCGGTCTCCATGCCCGTCACGCGACCGCGCGAGGCCGAGATGTCACCCATCACGGCACCGGCGTAGCTCTCGGGGATTGTCACCGTGATTTCCTCGATGGGCTCCAGCACCACCGGGTCGGCATCGGCGCATGCCTTGCGCAGGCCGATGCGAGCCGCCGCGCGGAACGCCATCTCGTTGGAGTCGACGCTGTGATACGAGCCGTCGTACACAGCCACGCGAATGCCCGTGAGCGGATAGCCGGCAATGATGCCGTCCTTCATGGTCTCCTGGACGCCCTTGTCCACGGCGGGAATCAGCGAGCGCGGAATGCGGCCGCCCACGACCTCGTCCACAAACTCATAGCCATCGCTCGTGCCGTCGGGCCCAATGAGCGGCTCCACGCGCAGCCAGCAGTCGCCGTACTGACCGGCGCCGCCGGTCTGCTTCTTATGGCGGCCCTGGGCACTTGCCGTACGGCGAATGGTCTCGCGATACGGAATGCGGATCGGCACACTCTTGGCAGCAACCTTGGTGCGATCCTCCAGACGGTTGAGCAGCACCGAAACCTGCGCCTCGCCAACGGCGGAGATAATGGTCTGGCCAGTCTCCTCGTCGCGGTCGATGCTCATGGTCGGGTCTGCCTTGCAGGCCTTCTCGATAAACGTGTAGAGCTTCTCCTCGTCGCCGCGGTTCTCGGCCTCAATAGCGATGCGATACTGCGAGTTGGGGAACTTAAACGCCGCAGCCTCGACCTTGCCGGTAATGGAGAGCGTGTCACCCGTCTCGGCCGCCAACTTGGGCGCCACGATAATGTCGCCGGCATAGGCGTGACCGACCTCGGTCATATCGCGGCCGCACATCACATACAGGTGAGCCAGACGATCGCTCTTGCGGGTACGCGCGTTGATCAGCTCAAGGCCCGGCTCAAGCGTGCCCGTCAGCACCTTGATAAAGCTGATGCGACCCTGCTGCGGATCGGCCAGCGTCTTAAACACAAACGCCACCGGACGATCATCGTCACTCGAGATCTTAAGCGAATCGCCGTCGATAAGCGGCATCTCGCCGTAGTCGGTCGGCGCCGGGAAGTACGTGGCAATGTCGTCCATCAGCGAGTTGACGCCCTGCTCCTTAATGCAATCGCCCGCAAAGACCGGCACAAAGATGCGCTCGGCGATCGCCTTCGACAGCAGGCCTTCAAGCTCCTCCTGCGTCAGCGTCTCCTCGCCTTCCAGGTACTTCATCATCAGCTCATCGTCGGCCTCGGCCACCAACTCGCACAGATGGTCATGGGCCTCCTCGGCCTGGGCACGATACTCCTCGGGAATCTCCGACTCAACGGCTTCGATGCCGTTGCAATGGCGCGCCTTCATGCGCACCAGGTCGATGATGCCGTCAAAGTCCTCGCCCTCGCCCCAGGGAAGGGTCACGGCGCCCAGGCGCGTGCCAAAGCGCTCCTGCAGCAGGTCCATTGTGGTCGCAAAGCTGGCCTCGGAGCGCGACAGGCGGTTTACGAATACCGCACGTGCCAGACGCAGGTCCTCGGCGGCATACCAGAGCTTAACCGTCGTAGGCTGCGGGCCGGCCTCGGCGTCGACCACAAACAGAGCCGTCTCGCAGACGCTCATCGCGGCATAGGCGTCGCCGATAAAATCGGGGTAGCACGGGGCATCGAGCACATTGATGCGTGCGCCCTTCCAGTCGATCGGTGCAATGGTCGTCGAGATGGAAAATGCACGCTTGACCTCTTCAGGGTCATAGTCGAGCGTAGGCTTGGTGCCGTCGTGGCCGCCCAGGCGGGCGGTCTTGCCGGAAAGGTGGAGCATGGCTTCGGCGAGTGAAGTCTTGCCCACCCCGCCTTGGCCTACGAGCACCACGTTCCTTACGTTACCGGTCTTGGGAGCACCCATGATGACCTCCTTGCAGGGCCGCGCGCAATGCGCGACGCCAACGGGGAGAGTTCGCGGTCGGTGCCATCCCGGGAGCAGCATGGTCGGCAGCCGAGCCGACTCACCCTCCAAATGTCCTATGCCACCACCCTACCCTCACGGGCGGCTGTCCATGCATACCTTTCGGCGCACGTATGAATACAGGCGGCGAGAGGAAGAGACAAGCTTGTGAGGCGATTATTGAACCCCGTCGATGCAAACAAAAGCCGCCACAGACCGTAAGACCTGCGGCGGCTTCGCCTCAATTAATAGTTAAGTAAATACCTGAGCCTATCCCTCGATACGGCTCAAGAACTCACGGGTACGTTGCTCGCGCGGACGATCGATGACCTGATCGGCAGGCCCCTCCTCGACAATGCGGCCGCCATCCATAAAGACCACGCGGTCGGCAACATCGCGCGCAAACTGCATTGCGTGGGTCACGATCACCATCGTCATATTCTGCGCGGCAAGGTCTTTAATGACACGCAGCACCTCGGCCGTCAGCTCGGGATCGAGTGCCGAGGTCGGCTCGTCAAAGAACAGGATCTCCGGGTCGAGCGCTAGGGCGCGGGCAATACTCACGCGCTGCTGCTGACCGCCCGAAAGCTCACACGGAACCTTGTTCTCGTTGCCCACAAGCCCCATCTGAGCAATTAATTCATGCGCACGAGCTTCCGCCTGCTCGCGCGGGCGCTTAAGCACGCGAATCGGCGCATCGGTGATGTTTTTCATCACGGTATAGTGTGGGAACAGATTGTAGTTCTGGAACACCAGGCCGAATCGCGAGCGTGCCCGCTTGGGCACATCGCCCTTCGCATAGACCGCGCCCGAACCCGCATCCGTCGCAACGGCAAGGTCACCAAACGAGAGCGAGCCTCCGTCGAGTGTCTCGAGCAGCGTGGCACACCGCAGCAGCGTGGACTTGCCGCCACCCGAAGGTCCGATAATCGCCACGACCTCGCCACGCTTGACCTCGAGCGAGATATCCTTGAGCACCTCATTGCCGCCAAACGCCTTGCGCGCGTTCGATATATTCATTACCGAATTAATCATGGTAGTAATCCAATTTTTTCTCGGCGGCGCCCAGCAGCATCTCGACGACGAAATTAAAGACCCAGTAAATCAGCGCCGCGATCGCAAACGGCACCATGCTCACCTGCGAGGCGACCAGCGCCTTGGCCGTCGAGAACATCTCACCCACGCCAATGGCAAACGCCAGCGACGTGTCCTTGACCAGCGTGATGATCTCATTGCCCATCGCCGGCAAAATGCGCTTGGCGACCTGCGGCATCACGATATACAGAAACGTCTGCAGACGCGAGTAGCCCAGCACCTCGGCGGCCTCGTATTGACCGCGCGGAATGGACTGCAGGCCCGAGCGATAGATCTCGGCAAAGTAACCGGCGTAGTTGATGATGAACGCCACGACGCACGCCGTCCACTTGGAATCGGGCGTGAGCGAAATGCCGAACACGTAGTACGGGGCAAAGTAGATGGCAAACATCTGCAGCATGAGCGGCGTGCCGCGCATCACCGAAATATAGATGCGCGCAATCCAGCGGAGCGGCGCGATTTTGCTCATGCGCATAAACGCCACGGGGATTCCCAGCGGAATCGACCCCAGCAGCGTCAGCACAAACAACTGCAAACTGACCAAGAATCCCTGGCCAAGCATCTGCATCATGACCTGAATAGACAACCCATGCTCTCTTTCACAGTAACGGAACAGCGAACCCAATGCTAAAGCGGGTTTTCCAGGTGCCCGAGTTTGCCGTGAAAGAGGAGCGCCGCGTACTAAATGTACGCAAGCGACGGTTTGAACGGCAAAATCGGGTGCCTGGGAAAGCCGCTATTTGAGCACCCAGTTGTCGAAGGAAAGACCATAGCTTGAATACTTGTCGCACAGGTCCTTAACCGTGCCGTCCTCGTAGAGCGCCTTGAGCGACTCGGTCACGGCGTCGGCCGACTTGGTGTCGCCCTTCTTAAAGCCGACGGCGTAGTGCTCGCTGGACAGCGGCTCATCAAGCTGCGTGTAAGCATCGGGCTTGGCGGCAAGCTGATACTGGGCAATCGAAAGATCGCAAGCCACGGCATCGACCGCACCGCTCTCGAGCTGCATAAAGGCCGTGTTGTACTCGCCGATCGTGTCGAGCGTGGCAAACGTCGCCGCCAGATCCTTCTGGTCACCCTCAAGCACGTCCTGCGCAGCGGAATCAGTCTGGGTAATCACAGTCTTGCCGGCAAGATCGTCCCAGCCCTTGATGCCCGCGTCCTTCTTGACCACCAGCACCTGCTCGTTGAGCATGTACGGCTCGGAGAACGTGTAATCGTCCTCGCGGCCCTCCATGGTAAAGCCGTTCCAAATGCAGTTGATGGCACCCGAGTTGAGCAGCGTATCCTTGGCATCCCAATCGATGGCCTCGTATTTGACCTCCCAGCCCTGCTTATCGGCAACGGCCTTGGCAAGATCAAGATCAAAGCCCGTGTACTCGCCATCGTCGCCCACAAAGCCGTACGGAGGGTAGGACTTGTCAAAGCCCACCACGAGCTTCTTGGACTCCGTAGCGCCCTTCACATCCTTGGCCGCGGCAGAGCCAGCAGCGGAGCCCTTGCCGGCACCACCGCCGCAACCGACAAGACCAAGGCCAAGCACCGTGGCGAGCGAGCCGGCTAGACCAACAAACTGACGACGAGACATATCGGTATTCATGGTATTCCCCCTTGATGGCACTTTAGTTAGGTAAAGTGAGTCATGTAACGTTCAGAATCATACACTTTAGTGAGATGGAGTACAAGGGAGGGCTTGCCCGGCGTGGGCGGGGAGCGGCGCGTAATTAAGTTTCCTGCTCTACAGTCCTGCGCAAGACGGAAAGCACATTAAGTGCTTTCCTTTGCGTGCGGAACTCGCGACAAACTTAATTACGCGCCGCTCCCCGCCCACGCCGGGCAAACATCGTTGGACTTATCACTGACACGATTAAACCGCTTGTATATCGTCTGCTGGCTTGGCACGGTACAATACTTGCAGCTTTAATTCATGAATTAGTGGAGTTATTGATGGCAGAATCTCGTGCGGAGCGTAGGGCTCGTCGTGCTTTGATGGAGGCGACTGAGGGGTCGAAGGAGGAGAAATCTTCTACGAAATCCAAGTCTTCTAAAGCTGCAAAAAGCAAATCGACTAAGAGCAGGGCTAAGGCCAAGCGTTCTGACTCTCGTCGAGGCGAGGATAAGGCATCTCAGACTCGCTCCAAGCGCTTGCATAAAGATCGGGTTTCGTCTGCGCGTAAGGCTGTGGACCCCAAGTCTCCCTGTTCGATCATGAAAGCTTGCGGTGGGTGCACGGCACTCAATCGTCCTTATAAAAAGCAGTTGGCAGCTAAGCAGGCTGCTATGGAGGAGCTTTTTGCTGCTCTTTGCGGGCGCGAGGGTATTAGCGTCGACCCCATTCACGGTATGGGCGTCACCCTGGGCGACCCGGGCAAATATCCTGCGCCGCGCGGTTTTCGTCATAAGGCTGCCACTCCCTTTGCTCCCGGTAAGGAGGGCGCCGTCCGTTGCGGTTTCTTTGAGCGCGGCACGCACAAGATCGTTGCCGTACCCGAATGCCCCGTCGAGGCACCGGGCGCCCGTCAGATTCTCAACGGCATCGCACGCGAAGCTGAGCGGCTGCATATTCCCGCCTTTAATGAGGACAAGCATCTTGGTTTACTTCGCTATGCCGTCGTCCGCTGCGGTTGGCGTACCGACCAGGTCATGGTCACGCTCGTGACCGCTCAGCGCGACTTGCCGCATGCGCAGGAGTTCTTTGAGGCTGTCGCCGCACTCAATCCGTGCATCGTCACCGTCGCCCAAAACATCAACGGACGTCCCGGCAACGCCATCCTCGGCGAGGAAACCCGCATTGTATATGGCGCCGAGTGCATGCGCGACCAGCTGCTCGGCTGCGAGTTCGATATCTCCCCCACCGCGTTCTACCAGACCAACCCGCAGCAGACCGAGCTGCTCTATCAGCTCGCGATTGACGGCATGGACCTGCAGCAGGGCGACGTACTCATGGATGCCTATTGCGGTAGCGGAACTATCGGCCTGTGTGCAGCTAAAGATGCCCAGAACAAGGGTATCGGCATTATGCTGCTCGGCGTTGAGCGCAACCCGGCGGGCATTGCCGACGCACGTCGCAATGCCGAGCTCAACGGCCTCACCCGCAGCGCTTGGTTTATGGCCGACGACGCCACCGACTACATCCTGGATGCCGCCGACAACAACGAACGCGTCGACGTTCTTTCCATCGACCCGCCGCGCGCCGGCTCCACGCCCGAGTTCCTCGAAGCTGCCTGCGCACTTAAGCCGCGCCGCATCACCTATATCAGCTGCAACCCCGTGACCCAAGAGCGCGACCTGCACCAGCTCCTCGACGGAGGCTATCGCCTGCTCAAGATCACGCCAGTCGACATGTTCCCCCATACCGACCACACCGAAACCGTAGCGGTCCTCGAACGCCGCTAACCAACCTCAGTAGATTCTTGGGACAAGAAAGGGGGCGACTCGTCTGGGCCGCCCCCTTCGCTTGGTTTATAAATTCCGCTACATCCCCTTGCGCAGGTCGCACACGCCGGCTGCCGCCATCTCGCGCAGCAGCGTCTCGCGGTCACGCGTCACAATCAAATCCAGCGGGAAGTGAATCTCGTCGAGCATCTTGCGCGCGTGATCGAGCTTGCCAATGGCCATGCCAATGTGGGCATCGGTCGACACGCCAATGCCCACGCCCAGCTCGGCGCAGCGCTCGGCGATCTTGCGGCATACGGCCCAATGCTCAGTGTCGACACCGTGTTCAAGACTATGGTTGTTAATCTCGATAATCTTGTGCTTGGCCTTAGCCGCCAACAGCACCTCGTCGATATCGAACGGCACGCCCGAGCGACCCGCGTGGCCCAGCATGAACACCTTGGGGTGTTCCAAGGCATTGATATACATCTCGGTCGTCTGGGCCAGCGTCGCGCCCTCAGCAATCTGCGGATTATGCACGCTTGCAACCAAATAATCCAAATTACGCGTAACCAAATCGAACAGTGAATGCTGACGGCTGTACGAATCGCCGGCGATATCGAGCGTGACAGGAGTGTCCTCGCCAAACAGGCTTCCGTCCAGCGAAACGATATCGGCCTCGGCACCACGCAGCACCAGCACGCCGCTCCAAATGCGCGGCCAGATATCCTGGTTGATAAAGAACTGGTAACTGCGCAGGTCATTGGGGCAAGCCGTAACCATAGAGCTCAAATGGTCGGCAGATCCGAGTACCTGCAGGCCACGCTCTGCCGCCCAGTACACATTCTCCTCAATGGTCGAATATGCATGCGCAGAGAACATCGTATGGGTATGAATGTCACAAGAAAGCAGGTAGGGCATCAGGTCTCCTTATCTGGCACGGCCGTCGCTTATATTCATTGTACGCATAGCCTTCGATAGTCGTAAAACCACTCCATCCCAATGACACAACGTTCATGACAACGGGGTCCGGCTTAACACCAAACCCCGTTTCACGTAAAACATTGTAGGCAGAGCGCTTTACTTTTAACGATACTCGTCCGCCAACTGTTTCCAAGCGGATAGCGAATTGACAATCGTTTCGTAGCTCACGCAATAGCCCAGGCGGAACCAACCCGGCATACCAAAGCTGTCCGAGGGAACCGCAAGCAACTCATACTTCTTTGCGCGCTCGCAAAACGCATTCGCATCGGGCTCCAACGCTTTCACCCATAGGTAGAACGCGCCATCCGGCTCAACATAGGTGTAGCCGTACTCCGCTAGTGCGTCGGTAAGCGCGGTGCGGTTGCGTGCATAGGCCTCAACGTCACTCGGCTCATCGATGCAGTCGATAATTACGCGCTGGAAGAGTGCCGGTGCGCATACAAAACCCAGCGTACGGGCGGCACCGGCAACGGCGGGCATT
>CAUCKA010000014.1 GCA_958443265.1 uncultured Collinsella sp.
GAGGCCGTCGCCCGATCGCACGGGAAGGCGCTCCTCCAGACGGACCTGCACGATGCGGGTCTCGCCAGCCTCAATAGGACCCTCACCCTCCATGAGCATGATTCGGCCGAGGACCTCCGCCGTGCCCGCCATCACATGCACGCGCGTACCGGACTCGAAGGGCGCGGGCTTGGTGCCCTCGCGCCCCAGATACGTGAAGCGGGCGATGAGCCTGAGCGTCGAGCCCTCGGCACCAGACCCGCAGAGGACCTCGCCACGCGGAAGGTCGCCCGCACCGTCGCCCACGATGTTGAGCGCCGCGCGCTGTCCGGGCAACGCCCGAGGAGTATCACCATGCACCTGAATCGCGCGCACGCGGCAGCGCACGCCCGCGGGACATGAGACGAGCTCGTCGCCCACCGCTACGGGGGCATCGTGAAGCGTGCCCGTGACGACCGTCCCGGATCCCTTGATGGTGAAGCAGCGGTCGATGGGCAGGCGCGGGGCCAGACCGGGGCGCACCGGGCGGGATGCGGCATCGGCCAGGAAAGAGTCGATGGCGGCATCGAGGGCAAGGCGAACGTCCTCGATGCCCACGCCCGTGCGCGAGGAAACAGGCACCACGGGCGCATCGGCAAAGACGGTATCGCTGAGGAAGTCCATCACGTCGAGCTCGGCGAGCTCCGCCGTCTCGTCATCGGCCAGATCGCGCATCGTGAGCGCCACCACGAGGTGCCTCACGCCCAACAGCTCCAACACGTACACGTGCTCTCGCGTCTGCGGCATCACGCCCTCAACGGCAGAAACCACCAGCAACGCAACGTCCACGCCGGTGGCACCCTGTACCATCGCGCGCAGGTAGTGCGCATGCCCGGGCACGTCAACCAAGCCGACAAGCTTGCCGCTGGGAAGCTCGAGCTCGCCAAAGCCGAGCTCAGTGGTCATGCCTCGGCGCCGTTCGACCTCCAGACGGTCGGGATTTTTGCCGGTCAGCGCCTCGATAAGGGCCGACTTTCCGTGGTCGACGTGTCCTGCTGTTCCAACGACAACGGGACACTCGACAAGCTCAAGCGCGGTCATCAACGCAAACCCGCCCGCACGGCATCCACCAACGCAGACGCACACAGGTCAAGGTCGGTGTCGCGCAAAAGCGTGCGAACGTCAAACAGTACCTGGTCGTGTCGCACGCGCGTCACAACCGGCGTATCGGGCTCCTGAACCAAAGCGCGCTTTAGGCCATCGGCAGATAGGCGCCCATCGACGGGGCAGACGGCAACGCAAAATGTTGGGAGCTCGACGGTCGGCAGCGATCCGCCGCCGGGAGCAGAGGCGCCCTCGACAACCTGCAGCTCCACCGCCTCCTCGAACTGAGAGTCGCGAAGCTTGCGCAGCATGCGGTCGTGCAGGCGCTTGGCCTGACGCTCGAGCGGAGCCGGCGCAGCGGAAAGCATGTTGAGCACCGGGATCTCACGATGTGCCGTATCGGGACCGGCCACATACAGACGCAGGGTGGCCTCGAGCGCCGCGAGCGTGAGCTTACCGGGGCGAAGCGCGCGCATAAGCGGATGAGAGGCGCAGGCGGCGATTGCCTGGGCGCTGCCGAGGATGATGCCCGCCTGCGAAGCACCGAGCAGTTTGTCGCCCGAGCACGAGACGACGTCAACGCCGGCGCCAAGAGACACGGACGTGGGCCTCTCCCCCGCATCGGCGAGTACCCCATCTGCAAGCAAAGCGCCTGAGCCTTGGTCCTCGTAAAGCAACAGGCCATGTTCATGCGCCAGCGCAGAAAGCTCCGCCACGGAAACCTCCTCGTGGAAGCCCTCGATACGGTAGTTGGAAGGATGGACTTTGAGGATCATCGCCGTGTTGGGCGTGATGGCGTTTCGATAATCATCCAGATGTGTGCGGTTGGTAGAGCCCACCTCGACAAGCTTGGCACCCGAAGCCGCCATGATGTCGGGGATGCGGAAGCTGCCGCCCACCTCGACAAGCTCGCCGCGGCTCACGATGACCTCTTTGCCGAAGGCATGCGCGGCAAGCACCAAAAGCACCGCGGCGGCATTGTTGTTGACAACTAAGGCGTCCTGCGCCCCCGTGAGCGTGCGCAGCAGACGCGCGGCATGCTCTTTGCGGCCCCCGCGAGCGCAGGTTGAGACGTCATACTCAAGCGTGCTGTAACCTCGGGCGACATCGGTCACCGCCTGCACCGCCGCGGGAGCGAGCGGAGCGCGGCCCAGATTGGTGTGAATCACAACGCCCGTCGCGTTGACGGCAGGGCGCAGGGTCGGCAGCGACAGGCGATGGGTCCGCTGCTCAATTGCCAAGGCGAGCTCGCGCTTGTCCCTTGCAGGGGCGCCGGAGCGAATCGCCGCGCGCTCGGCATCGAGCTCGGCGTCAATCGCCTCGCGTACCATCGTGTCGCCTGCATCGCCAGCAGCCTTCATGACCGGCCACTCGGCAAGCAGCTCGTGAACGGCGGGAATGGAACGCAGGCGGCCGCGCACCTCGGCAGACATGGATTCGCAGTCGCTCATGAAAAGCCTTTCGACATGTTCAATAAAAAGCTGGTCCCCCGCGATCGTCATCGGGCAAATAAATACCGGCGCGCACGCAAAAGGGACAGGTCCATTATGGCAGCTCGTGACAAGACGTCGAAGAGCCTCGTCTAAAACCTGCCAAAATAAACCTGTCCCTTTTTGGTCGGTTATGGCTTGGTGGCTTTAGGCCTCCTTATTGGCGTAGATAAACCAGTAGCCCAGCGCCACGATCAGGGCGCCACCCACGATATTGCCCAGCGTGGCGACCGTAAGGTTGAGCGCCAACCCGGCAGCGTTGAGGGCATCGGCGCCGGCGACATCGGCTCCATAGCCGCAGGAGTGCATCAAAATGCCCATGGGCAAAAAGTACATGTTGGCAACGCAGTGCTCAAAACCGCATGCTACAAAGGCGGCGATGGGCAGCAAAATGCCCACGACCTTGTCGACCACGGTCTTGCCGGCAGTGCCGATCCATACGGCCAGGCACACAAAGATGTTGCACAGAATACCGCGGAAGAAGATGGTAACGGCGCCGATCGTAACCTTACCGGCGGCGACACTCACCATGGTGTTGGCGACGGCCTCGCCGTTGAGTTTGTAAATGGCTGCCATGTAAATCAAAAAGACAACGAACAGGGCGCCGGCAAAATTGCCGATCCACACAATAGCCCAAGCCTTGAGCATCTGGACGAGCGTGATCTTGTTGCTCTTAAGCGCGCAGACCATAAGCGAGTTGCCGGTAAACAGCTCCGCGCCGCAAATAAGCACGAGCACCAGCCCCAGGCAAAAAGCAAGGCCACCCACAAAGCGCTGAGCGCCCCAGCCAAGGGACGCATCGCTCAGAAAGACCGTGAAGAACAGGCCGCCAAAGGCGATGAACGCGCCGGCGAACATGGCGAGCAAAAAGGCCTTCGAGACCGGCAGGTTGGCCTTGGTAACGCCTGCGGCCTCGGTCTTCGCCTCGATCGCGGCGGGCGCCAGGCAATCGGAGGTGGGGTATTCTGCCTTGGAATCTGCCATGTCGATCACTTCTTTCTTACGTTGTGGGACAAGCATTGCCAAAGCACATGTCCCGCGCCGGATGGTCAAAACAAAACAGGCCAGAAGTAAACGTACCTCTGACCTGCAAATTACTTGGAGCGACGGGTTCGTCACCCGGTACTCTCACAAAAACGGCCTTGATCCCAAAAAGAATCAAAGCCGTTAACCAATCTTGTGGAGCGGGCGACGGGAATCGAACCCGCGTCATCAGCTTGGAAGGCTGGGGTTCTACCATTGAACTACGCCCGCAAGATATGGTCGGGACGACAGGATTTGAACCTGCGACATCCTGCTCCCAAAGCAGGCGCGCTACCAAACTGCGCCACGTCCCGAAGGTGTTGAGCAGCTAAGGTCTAAACCTTGCGTGTCCCAAAGCGAAGGAAATTATAGGTGAGACTCCCCGCCTGTGCAAGCGACGATACCCTAGCTCCTCGAATGTGCGACAAACCGGCTATGGAGCAGACCGATCACAAAGGCAACCACGGCAACCGGTGCCCACGCAGCGCCGATATCTGCCAGCGGCAACGCATCGAACGGTAGCCACGCGCCCGCAAAGAACGCATCGCGGACCGAAGTGATTACGCTCTGCACCGCGACAACGCCGCCGACCCAGACCCAAACCTGCGGATGTGCGTCGCAAAAGCCGTGCACCAGGCCCATCAGCACCAGCACAATGGCAACGGGATACAAGGCGTTGAGCATGGGCACCGAGAACATAAGGATCACGTCGAGGCCCACGTTGGAAAGCACGCACGAAAATGCGGCGAACACAAAGGCGAGAACCGCAAAAGGACGGCGCATGGCCTCCTCGGAAGCCTCCGCTCCCCCTTCGACCACATACGTCTCGCAGAAGTAACGCGAGCAGCAGCTGATAAGGCCGATGCACACGTTCATGCAGGCGAGGAAAAAGATCGCAAAGACCACGACCGTGCCGGCAAGACCAAAATGCATAGAGGCCGAACGCGCAAGGATAGCGGCGCCGTTGGTAGCGTCGGGCATCACGGTGCCGAGCTGCATACCGGCAAGGCCCAAGCCGCAGTAGATGATGGCCATGAGCACGCCGGCGATAACACCAGAGCGCGAAATCTCGAAGGCCACACGCTTGTCATCGGTAACACCCAGCTCATGAATGGTCTCGGCGATGATGATGCCAAAGGCGAGCGACGCGAGCAGGTCCATGGTCTGATAGCCGGTCAAAAAGCCCTGCACGGCAGCACCGGCATTATAGGGAGCCTGTGGCGCGGCAGCGGGACCCAGCGGCGAGACCACGGCAGCGCCCACGACCAATACGATAAGGGCGATGAGCGCGGGGCCCGTAATGCGGCCGAGTACGCGCGTGATGACGCCGGGACGCAGCGTGAGCGCAAATGCGACGATAAAGAACCCGACGGCAAACACCAGGCGAGCCGTGGCGAGCGAGACGCCCTCGGGCAGCAGCGGCACCAGCATCTCGAAGGCCGTGGAGCTCGTGCGCGGAATGGCCAGGCACGGGCCGATAGCCAGATACACCGCCGCGACAAAGAACTCGCCAAATTTGGGGTGCACGCGGCCGGCAAGCTCGCGCGCCGTTCCGGCAAGTGCCACGGCGATAAAGCCCATAACGGGCAAGCCGATGGCGGCGATGAGAAAGCCAAGCATGGCGACCGGCGTGGCAGAACCTGCCTGCAGCGCCAGCAGCGGCGGAATAATGAGGTTGCCGGCGCCAAAGAGCATCGAGAACAGGGCGATACCGACGGTAACGACATGGTCGGAGCGCAGGCCGCGCGGCGCGGATGAGGCCATGGGACCACCTTTCGGGTCGAAACAAAAACGGGACGGGCAAAAGGCCCATCCCGCAAGTATATACGCTTTAGTAAGCTAAATCGCGCAAAGCTTCAATCGCGGCGTCAACTTCCTCGTCCGTGTTGAAATACCCAAACGAGAAGCGAACGACACCCTGGCGCTCGGTCCCCAACGCGCGGTGCATGAGCGGAGCGCAGTGAGCACCGGGGCGCGTCGCAATCCCCCACCCTTGCATGAGCGCGTCCGAGACCTCGGCCGAATCGATATCGCCCACGTTGAGCGAGACGATCGCCGAGCGTGTGGGCAGGTCAAACGCACCGTAGAGCTTAATCCCTGGAATCTCGCGTACACCGGCAAGGAAGCGATCAGCGAGCGCACGCTCGTGGGAAGCAATCGCCTCGACCCCACCCTGGGCCTCGATAAAGTCGAGGCCGGCAGAAAGGCCGGCGATACCGTGACCGTTGAGCGTGCCCGCCTCAAGGCGCGTGGGCCACTCCCGCGGCTGCAGCGCATCGAAGCTGTGCACGCCCGTGCCGCCCATGGCCCAAGGAGCCACGTCAATGCCCTCCGCCACGGCCAGGCCACCCGTGCCTTGAGGTCCCATGAGCCCCTTGTGGCCGGTAAAGCACACCACGTCGAGCCCCATGGCCCGCATATCGATATGCGCCGTGCCGGCAGACTGCGAGGCATCGACGATCACCAGCGCACCGGCAGCATGGGCCATAGCGGCCACGCGTGCAATGTCGACCGCGTTGCCGGTCACATTGGAGGCGTGCGTCACCACCACAGCACGCGTGCCCGGCGTGACCAACCGCTCGAGCTCATCGTAGTCGAGCACGCCGTTCGCGTCGCAGCCCGCGTGCTCAACGGTCACGCCCTGCTCTGCCGCCAGGCGGTTGAGCGGACGCAGCACGGAGTTGTGCTCGAGCACCGTTGTGACCACGCGGTCGCCGGGGCGCACCACGCCATTGATGACGGTGTTGAGCGCCGTGGTGGAGTTGGGCGTAAAACAAACATGGTCAGCACGCGGGCAGCCCAGCAAGCGCGCAAGCTTGGCGCGACAGCCGTGGATGGCACGCGCCGCGTCGAGGGCACCCGACGTGGCGCCGCGCCCGGCATTGCCGAGCGAGCACATCGCCTGCGTCACGGCATCGATGACCGCCTGCGGCTTGTGCATGGTCGTCGCCGCGTTATCCAGGTAGATCATCGCACGACCTCCCACATATCAATCACGGTATAGCCCTCGGTGGGAACGCCCGCCGCGGCAAGTTCGCTGCGCAGCAGCTCCTCATCGGCAGGCAACGCCTTCCACGCCAGACCGCAGCCGGCAGCGACCTCCCCGGGCACGGGAATCGTTCGCCCGGGAAGGCCGCGCTCGATGCACAGGGACTCGCAACCCATGGCGGCCGCCGTGGTGGGAAACGTGATGACAAGCGCCGGGCGCTTCTCCCTCATGGCAACTCCAACCAATACGCTACGGGCGCACGACGCGCACGGCCTGCTCCATCTTCTCCACGATCACATACATGTTGGTGACCTCGCCCACCGCAAGCTGGTCTTTAATGCCATAGTGGTCGAGACAGGTACCGCAGGTGAGAATCTCGACACCCTGCTCGGCCAGGCCCTTCAGGTCGTCGAGCACTGGAGATCCCTCGACGGTCAGCTTGGCACCGCCGTTGTAGAACAGCATAGTCGCGGGCAGCTCCTCCTGCTGCGTCACGGCAAAGATGAAGGCCTTCATGAGCTTGTGGCCCAGCACGTCGTCGCCACGGCCCATGCAGTCGGTGTAGACGGAAATGACGAGCTTGCCCTTGCCGGCGCTGGCGTCGCAGAAAGCGGCACCGTCCTGCTCGGGGTCCGCAACGGCCACGGCACCGGCGGTCGCGACACTCACGTGCCACTCGGCGTTCGAGATCTTCTCGACCGAAGCCGTGCAGCCCTTCTCCTGCGCCATCTTGGAGATGTTCTTGACGGCGGTCTCGTTGTCGACCGAGGTCACCACGGCACCCTCGCCATCAAGCTGTTTGAGTGCCTTAAGCGTCTTGACGACGGGCAGCGGGCAGGCATCGCCCATGGCATTGACTTCAATCTTGATAGACATAGCTACATCCTTTCAAAAGGGACCGCCCAGAACAGTAGGCGGTCGCATAAACGGTTTTCTTTAATGCACAACGCGAACAGCAGGACCGCTCGGCATCGCCTCGCACACGCGCCCGATAACGGCGGCGATGCACCCCTCGGCATCCAGGCGACGCGCAAGCTCATCCACATCCGCCGCGGGCGCCGCGATAAGCAGGCCACCAGACGTCTGCGGATCGTACAGCGCGTCGAGCATGCCCGGCTCCAGGTCCTCGTCGGCAGCCACACGCGGGCCAAAAAAGTCCTGGTTGCGGTAGGAGCCCGCTGGGATAATGCCCAGACGTGCCATGTCGAGCACCTGATCAAAGAGCGGCACCGCCCCCGACGCAAGCTCAACCTGCACGCCCGAGCCCTCGGCCATCTCGCACGCGTGCCCGATCAGGCCAAAGCCCGTGACATCGGTGCAGCCGTGAAGCTCAAGTCCCTCGGCCAGACGAATCGGCGCCTCGTTGAGGGTGCGCATCGAGTCAAACATGGCTGCGGCCTCGTCCTGCTCGATGAGCTCGCCCTTAATGGCCGTGGTGATGATGCCAGAGCCGATCGCCTTGGTCAGCAACAGGACATCGCCAGCGCGCGCGCCGCTGTTGGCGAGCATGCGGTCGAGCGAGACAAAGCCGCTCACGGACAGGCCGTACTTGGGCTCGTCGTCGTTGATGGTATGGCCGCCCGCGATAGAGCAACCGGCCTCGACGCACTTATCGGCACCGCCTGCCAAAATCTTGCCGGCAACCTCAACGCCCAGGCAGCTCGGGATGCACAGCAAGTTCATGGCATGGCTCGGCCGCCCGCCCATGGCGTAGATGTCCGACAGCGAGTTGGCCGCGGCGATCTGGCCAAACAGGAACGGGTCGTCGACCATCGGCGGGAAGAAGTCGATGGACTGCACGAGCCCCAGGTTCTCCCCTACACGGAAGACGCTCGCATCGTCGGAGGTATCGAACCCCACGAGCAGGTTGTCGTTATGCACATTGGGTAAGTCGCCCAGGACCTGGGCGAGGGCTCCAGGAGCCAACTTAGCGGCTCAACCGCTCGCGGCAGTCATAGACGTGAGCTTAATCTGATCGTCAGGCATCGATACCTCCCCTCATCGGTCAATCATTTTCTCTCAGTATACGCATGAATGCGAGCCCAAGGCGGATGCATTAATTGAGCGCCTGTGCGCGAATCGCCGCGCCGATGGCACCGGCAAAGCGAGCCTGGGGCGAGGTGGTCACCGGCGACCCCAGTAGCTCGCCCAACCGCTCCACAACGTAGGCGTTCTCGCACAGGCCTCCCGTCAGGTAGTACGGAGCACCCGCCGCCTGCCCGGCCATGGTCGCCACGCGCGAGACCACGCTGTCGATCACACCACGGGCGATGTTCTCGCGCGGCTCACCGCGACCGATCAGGCTGATGACCTCGCTTTCGGCAAACACCGTGCACATGCTGCTGATCTTGGTAGGCTCGCCGGAACGCGCCAGGTCGGCCATCTGCTGCTGGGAAATGCCCAGGCGGTCGGCCATGATCTCCAAAAAGCGCCCCGTGCCGGCGGCGCACTTGTCGTTCATGGCAAACTTGGCCACGCGGCCACTTTTAAGCTGAATGACCTTGGTATCCTGGCCGCCCACATCGATCACGGTGCCATGGTCACCAAACAGACGCACGGCACCGGTACCGTGGCAGGTGATCTCGGTCACGACCTTGTGCGCATAGGGCACGGCGACACGACCGTAGCCGGTCGCGATCACGCGCACGTCGTCGGCTGTCACGCCATAGCCGGCCGCTGCCAGTGCCTCGCGCAGCCGCTCGGAAGCATCGACCGAGGAGAACCCGGTTGGCTGCACGCACGTCCACGCCAATGAACCCTCCCCGTCGACCACAGCAGCCTTAGCCGCCGTAGACCCGATATCAATCCCGATCCCTATCATGGCTCTCTCCTCATCAAAACATCAAAGACAGTGGCGAGTTCAGGCGCCTTAGCTCTAGGTTTCTCAGGTGCCGGAGGTTGCCCCGAAAGAGGAGCGTAGCGTACTTTGGTACGCAAGCGACGGTTTGAGGGGCAAGATCCGGTGCCTGAGGAAGCTAGAGCGTCTCGATAAAGGCGGCGATACGGGTCTCAATCTGGCCCATGTCACCGTTGCTGTAGTCGGTCTCGATCTTCATATACGGAATACCCGCACCCTCGACAGCCTCCTGCATGCGCGCACTCTCCACGTTAAAGGTGTGGCAGGCCTGCAGCACGCTCTCCACCACGCCATCGACATGATACTTCTCGCACATGGCCAGCGTGTTTTCCATACGACCGTCGTTGGGCGTCATGACCGAGCAGTTGATGTCCAGGTAGCGGTCGGCGATGGCGCGCAGGATGTCGGGCGCATCCGGGTCGATCATCATCGCCGCCGTGCGCTCGCCCGAGCAGTCGTCCATGCACACGACCACGCCGCCGTTGGACTCGATAGTGCGGCCGATTTTGTTGATCACGCCGCCCACCGGGCAACCGGTGATCAGAATGCGCTTGGCATCCGCCGCAACCGGGCGCTCGCCCGCGTCGTAGGCCTCGCGCAGCTTGGCGACCTTTTGCTCCAGCTGCTCCGTATAGGTCTCGATATCAAAGCTGAACGTGCCGGCGAACATGGTGCTCATCAGGTCGACGCCGCTCATGGCCGCCGGCTGGTTGGCCTGCAGCGCGAACATATCGAGCTGTGCCGCACGCAGACGGTTGCGGCGTCGGACGGCGGCGCGCAGGTCGTCATCAGTAATCGTAATGCCGTAGAAGTTCTCGAGCTCCTCCTTGAGCAGGCGGCATTCCTCGTACCAGCCTTCACGCTCGTAGGCGCGATCGCGACCCTGTGGAAGATGCAGAATGTGTGTGCGCTTGAGCTCGTTGAGTAGCTCGTACATCTTCTTCTTGCCGTCGCAGGTGGTCTCGCCGATGATCATGTCGCTAAAGTACGTAAACGGGCACTTTTGCGAATAGGCAAAACCATACGTAGACTTGATGAGCGGGCACAGGTTTGCCGGCAGCACCTTCTCGGCCTCGGGAATCACCTCGTCGGACGTACCACACAGAGCCACGCTCGAGGCGCCCGCGGCATCGATAATCTCGAGCGGCGTATAGCTGCACAGATACCCGACAAGACGATTGCCCGCCTGCTTGTAATCCTTAACGCGAATAAACGCGGCCTTGCGCTGCTCGTTGAACTCCTCAAACGTGGACGGCAACGGCTGCTCAATATTTTCCGACATATAACTCCTTAACAAACCTTTTAACCGACCTGGGGGAACGGCTTTCCCGGGTGCCCGAGGTTGCCGTGAAAGAGAAGCGCCGCGTACTTTGGTACGCAAACGACGGTTTGAACGGCAAGATCGGGTGCCTGGGAAAGCCGCCGGGACGGATAGCCCTAAATGGTTTCCAAGAAGGCCTCGATCCTGGTTTGCAGTTGGCCTGCATCCTCACCGGCGTAGTCGGTCGTGATGTGCATAAACGGAATGCCGGCTTCCTCGGCGGCCTTCTCCACGGCAAACGACTCCATCTCATAGAGCGTGCAGAACTGCAGGGCCACGTCGACGATGCCGTCGGCATGCAGGTCCTTGGCCATCTGGACAATGTCCTTCATACGCTGGTCGTTGGGCGTAAAGACGGCGCAGTTGATCTTAAAGTAGCGCTCGGCGATGGCATCGAGCATCTCGTCCACCGTCTCACCGGACTCGTCGACCAGGTCCTTGTAGTAGCGCGAGCCCGTGCAGGACTCCTCGCCTACCACAACGCCGCCGGCTTTCTCGATGAGGTTGAACAGCTTCCAGTTGGGCACGGCCATGGGCGTGCCGGTGTACAGAATGCGCTTGGTCCCCTTGGGCGCCACGCCCTCGCCGGCCTCGACACGCTGCTCGCACTCAGCCGCCATATCGTTAATGGCTCCGGTCAGACGTGGCGTGTCGTCCATAAAGGCGGCCTGAACGGTCAGCAGGCTGTCAAGACCGCTGATGGGCGCAGGGTCGGCAGCGCGCGTGGCAGCGAGGCGCTGCAGGGCGCGACGCTTCTCATTGACGGCGTGGATGGCGGCCTTCAGACGCTCAGACGTAATCGTGACGCCGCACTCTTCCTCGATCTTGGCGGCGAGCTTCTTGACCTCGGCCTTCCAGGTCACGAGCGTCGACTCGTCGTGTACGTTGGGAATATCCATGACGTACATGTTCTTTTGCGTTGCAAAGAACTCGTAGGCCTTCTTCTTGCCATCGCAGGTGTTCTCGCCTACCACTAGGTCACTCGACTCAATGTAGGGGCAGACCTCACCCAGCTTAAAGCCGGCAAAGCTCTTGATAAGCGGACAAGTGTTGCGCGGCAAGTGCTCCTCGACCTTGTCCGTTGCCCAATCGGCACCCGAGCACAGACCAACGGGAATGCCGTCACAGGCAAGCACGATCTCCTCGGGCACGTACACGCAGAACGAGCCCACGATTTTGGTGGCCTCGCCGGCCTCCTTCTTGTCGAGCATCTCCTTAATACGGCCGCTGTGGATGTTGGTGGCCACAAAGTCCAAGTAGGACGTGGACTTGGGGCGGTTGTTCTGCGACAGGAACATGTCCCCGTACATCTGGCCCACAGCGCCCAGCAGCATGTCGTGGTCGGCAAGATTCATGCCGAGGCTCTCCCACATCGGATGGAAATCGAATTCTTCAGCCATGACGGTTCCCCTCTCGAACCAAAAACTGATAACGGCGGTATCGATGCACGACGGACGGCGATTGCCCGGCCGTGCTTAAACCCGGAATTTTAGGGAACCTGCCTTGCGGACGGTTATTTAGTTGTGCGTCGTCTCTCCCGGAGCCGTGAACATACCTGCTCATATGCGGCTCCGAGCCATATACAGGGCACGCGCGGCAACGCGGCAAATGTATGTCGTCTGCGGCATGTGCGCACCCTCCTTTACAAGTTGAGGTCAACTATACCAACGGTCATCGACCATGCGAACACCGTTGACATTCGTACGACAGCGTCGTGTGCCGTCGTTTAATAAACAATTATCTTGATTGATTAGAATTTGTCATTCCTCATTCGGCGAACGGCAAAAACAAAGCCGCCGAGGCTTATATCCCCCGACGGCATTACCCGGCGCTATCGACAAACCAAATGGATCCTGCTGGCATCAAAATGCATGCGCAGCGTCTCGCCTGCTTGCGGCAGCTCGTCGACAGGCATGCCCACTTTGTTGACCTTCCACTGCAGGCGCGTCGGCGCATCGGCACGCGGCACATCCAGCAGCACCAGGCGCTCAAAGCGCGAATCGCTCACACGGGCCACGTGCAAATCATAGCTGTTGCGACCCCGCTCGGCACGGTTGTCCACATGGAAGTAGCTCGCACGAATACCCAGGTACGCCACGTTATCGGGAACCTCACGGCCCACGTTGAAAGTCATGCCCCAGTCCAGGGCCTCAACTTCCTGAAGCCCGATCTTGCGCGCGCGGCTCGTATTCTTGCAGCCCGTCAGGCGCAGCGCAGCCAAGGTTTGCGGCCGGCGGACCACGTCCTCGACGGAGCCGATCTCCTCCACATGCCCGTCGTGCATCACGCAAATGCGCTCGCACAGGCGGCACGCTTCGTCGATGTCGTGGCTCACATAGAGCACGGTGCGGCTGCATACATCGAACAGGTCAAGCATGTTCTGTTCGAGCGCGCTCTTAAGATAGGAATCGAGTGCGCTCATGGGCTCGTCGAACATAAAGATGCCCGGGTGTGCCGCCACCATGCGCGCGAGCGCCACGCGCTGCTGCTGGCCGCCCGAGAGGCGCGCGGGATAACGGTCGGCAAAGTCGGCCAGTCCAAAGATTCCCAAGTAGCGCTCGGCAAGTTTTTTACGCGCGGCGGCGTCGCCCGCATCCTTTACACCGGCGCACACGTTATCGGCCACCGTCATGTTGGGAAACAACTGATAGTTTTGGAACAGTAGGGCGCATTTTCGCTCCTGGGGCGACAGGTCGATGCCCGCGGCCGAGTCAAAAAAGGTCACGCCGTTGACGACGATCTTGCCCTCGTCGGGCGTCTCCACACCGGCAATGCAGCGCAGCGTGCAGCTCTTGCCGCAACCCGAGGCGCCCAGCAGTGCCACGCGCTCCTCGCCGGCCTCAAGATGCATGTCGAGCACAAACCCGGGATAACGTTTCTTAATATCCAAAACGAGCGACATGGCCTATCGACCTCCCGTCGAGACGGCGTCATCGCGCATGAGCTCGGCCAGCGCCTCGCGATCGATACGCAGCGCATCGCCGCCGACCGGGTCGAGCGAATCGCCCTGTCCGGCGAAATCTTTGGCCTGCCTGCGCTCCGCACGGGAAAGGCCCCGTTCGCGGTACTTTTGCGAATGCGCCGTGTACATATTGATGAACAGAATGACCAGGAAGCTGAACACGATTACGACGATGACCCAAAAGAGCGCCACCGACGTGTTGCCGCCCATCCACTCAAAGTAGATGGCGATGGGAATGGTCTGCGTAATGCCGGCATAGTTGCCCGCAAAGAACAGCGTGCAGCCAAACTCTCCCATGGCGCGGGCAAAGGCGAGGACCGTACCGGCGGCAATCGAGGGCCAGCCAAGCGGCATCATAAGCTTGGTAAAGATGCGACGCTCGGACCATCCCAGAGTTCGCGCGGCATCGAGCATCTGCGTGTCAAGGCTCTCGAAGGCTCCGAGCGCCGTGCGGTAGACCAGCGGAAACGACACCACCACGGCAGATATCACCGCCGCGGGCCAGGTAAAGACGATCGAGATGCCGTGCGCGATGAGCCACTGGCCCACCCCGGTCGAGCGGCCAAACAGCATGAGAAGCAGAAAGCCGCAGACCGTGGGCGGCAGCACCATAGGAATCGTAAAGACCGAATCGAGCAGGCCCTTGATGCGACTCGAGGTACCCATAGTCTTCCACGCGGCGAACAGGCCCAGCGCAAAGGAGATCAGCAGGGCAAGGCCGCTCGTTTTAATGGACACCCAAAACGGGCGATAGTCGATGTCGCCCAAAAAGGAGGCCAGAGAGGTCAAGGGCCCCCGCTCATCCCGCAACACGACAGACGATGCTTCAACCATTTGAGCGCTATCAAGCCAACGCGCGCCGCCCTTGGCATCACCCGAGGCTGATGCAATCACCACATAGCGGTCCCCATCCGTACCGCGCTCGTCAAAGCCATAGGTATACCCGCCGGTATCAAACGTTGTTTCCGTCGTGACATACCAAGGAAGATCCACGTCCCCTAGCTGCGCACCTCCCATGCAGTTTGAGCTGTCGAGCTCACAGACGAGGGCTTTGAGACCCGATACGCACTCGTTGTCCTGCGGATCCAATCCAAACTTCTCGACCGCCTTGGGCGATATCCACACCACAACGCGATCGGCAGCAGGCGCCACTACAAGGTCCACGTCCTCGTCAACGGGAAACCGGTAGCCCTCAGGCTGGCCCTCCATGGCACGAGCGGTCCCCTTGGCCAACCGCTCAAAACCCTCGATCCCATAGGAAAGCCCATGAGCGGTCGCAGTAACCTGGGCCCCGTCCTCAGCGTCCCCAGCAAACGCAAATCCCGGCATCCAGCAAAGCGCGAAGGTCAAAGCACAGGCGACAAGCATGCGGAATCTATTAAGCACGAAAAGCTCCAAGCGAATACAAGGACGGAGTGAAACACAAAACGATGGAATTATCGCGCCAAGCCGCACTACTCGGAAAGCTCAAAGCCGTACTTAGCCCAAATCTTCTGAGCCTTCTTGTTGGTCAGACAGAAGTCGATAAACGCCTTGGCCTCGTCGGCGTGCTCGGAGCTCTCGGCAACGGCACCCGGGTACACGATGGGCTTGTGCGAGTCCTCGGGGCACACGAAGGCCTCCTCGATGCCGTCGTAGCGGTAGATGTCAGAGCTGTAGACAAAACCGGCCACGCAGTCGCCTGTGGACACATAGACGGCGGCGGTACCAACTTTGTCTGCCAGTGCAACCTTGTCGGCGATCTCGGGCGCATACTCGCCGTCGTCGCCCTCGGTGCCGGTATAGAGGCCCACGGAAGCCAGCGCCTGGTTGGCGTACTTGCCGGCGGGGACGGTCTTAGCGTCGCCAATGGCGATTTTGCCATCCAGGTTCGCAACGTCCGCGATGGCCTCGACCTTGGTATCGGAGCCCTCGGCGCGAACGATCACAAGGTCGTTGACAAACATGTCCTCTCGCGTGCCTGTATCGACGAGCTCGACGGCCTCGGCGTCATCCATAGTGCCCTTGGAAGCGGTGATGAGCACGTCGACCGTGGCGCCGGCACGCATCTGCTCGACGAGGTCGCCGGAGCCCTTAAACTGCGTGTCGGCAAAGGTGGTACCGGTCTGGTCGGTGTAGAGCTCCTGAACCTCGGGCAGGGCCTTCTCGAGCGAGTTGGCAGCGAAGACCTGAAGCTCGACAGCCTTCTTGGACGAAATCTTGGCAGAACCGGCATCGGAGCCAGCCGGCTCAGGCCCCTTGTTGCCGGAGCAGCCGGCAAGACCAAGGCCGGCAGCGGCGACAGCAGAAAGCGAGACGAATCCGCGGCGAGAAACCATATCGAACATGTTCAACCCTTTCGAAGGCTACGCCCGGGCGCCCGCCGCGAGCTTTATTCTGTAATTAGATTATACTTCCGCGCGAATAATATCAGTGATAAAGATTTCTCGTCTGATAATTCTCTTTCGCCGATAGTCTCAGGACGTTCCGCGCTGTCGCTGCATAAAAAGGCGGAGCGACTCGCAAAGTCGCTCCGCCGCAGGTAGCGCGCTTATTTGGCGTGCCCGCCGCCCGCCGTCATTTGGGCCGCATGCTTCAGCTGGTCGCTCACGGCCTCCCAGCTTTCGCGGGCCGCTTTCGTGGATCCCGGAAAATTGATGACAAGCGTATGCCCACGCTGCATGCACACGGTGCGCGAGAGCATGGCGCGGCGCGTCTTGGTCATGGAGTAGGCACGAATTGCCTCGGCAATACCTGGCACATCGCGGTCGCAGACGGCACGCGTCGCCTCGGGTGTCACATCGCGCATCGAAAGACCCGTGCCGCCGCAGGTGAGCACGACATTGGCGTGGCACTCATCGGCGGCTTCCGCAATGGCATCACCGATCTCACTGACGTCGTCACGCACGACCACATGTGAGGCGACCGTCCAGCCCTGCGCCACGATGAGTTCCTCGAGCGCAGCACCCGCCTCGTCCTGGGCAAGATCACGCGTATCCGAGCACGTCACGATCGAAATCTTCAACTCCATAGCATTCCTCCTATAGCACCGTGCCCTCGGGCAGGTCGACACGCACGACATCCACGACGTCGCCCGCCGCAAGGTCACACGGTCCTTCGTCAATACGCAGCAGGCAGTTGGCCCATTGCATCGTGCCGAGCAGCGCCGAATTCTGCGTCTTGGCCTCGGTCACCAACAGCTCACCGGTCTCGGGGTCGCGCAAAACCGTGGCGCGATCGAAAAAACGGCGATGCTGTCGCTTTTTCACGCCGTGCGTGAGCGTCGCCTGCTGCACGGGACGCACGCCATCGGCAAAGCCGCGCATCTTGCGAATCGCCGGGCGGGCAAGCATCTCAAAGCCTACATACGCCGCGGCCGGATTGCCTGAAAGCCCCAGGTAGGGCTTGCCCCCGAGCAAGCCAAACGTGATGGCCTTACCCGGACGCATCGAAATGCGATCGAACAGCACCTCGCCCTCGCGCCGGACGAGCGCCGTCACGTAGTCGTAATCGCCCGCCGAGGCGCCACCACTCGTAATGACAAAATCGCACTCCTGCACGGCACGATGCACAAGCTCGGCAATCGCCTGCTCATCATCGGGAGCGATGCCAAAGAACACCGGATCTGCCCCGGCATCGAGCGCCTCGGCCATTAACGCCGAGGAGTTGGAATCGCGAATCTGCCCGCGCGCCGGCAGCTCACTCGGCGCGACCAGCTCCGTCCCCAGCGAGATAATGCCCACGCGCGGGGCGTCATGCACCTTCACGCTCGCATACCCGGCGCTCGCCAGCAGGCCGGCGCCGGCCGGGGCCACAACCTCGCCAGCACGCATAACGACGTCGCCGGCATGGGCCTCCTCGGCGGCAGAGCGAACGTTCTCCCCCACTTTAGCAGGCGCCGAAAAGCTCACATGCGAACCCTCGTTGCCGTCGCCGTCGAGCACATCGACGATCTCATACTTCACCACGGCATCCGCACCCCCGGGTACCGGCGCGCCTGTCATGATGCGGACCGTCTCGCCCGCGCCGATTGCGCCCTTAAACACATGGCCCGCGGCCTCGTGTCCGATAACGTCGAGCGTCACCGGCGCCTCATCAGATGCCTGCGCCAAGTCCGCCGAGCGCACGGCGTATCCGTCCATAGCGCTGTTGGCAAACGGCGAGATATCGATATCGGCCACCGCGTCCTCGGCCAAGGGAAGGCCGGCGGCCTGCCATACGGGAATCTCGACAACTTCCGTCATTTGCATCTGTGAAAGGACAATCGCCTGGGCGTCCTCCAGCCGCATGAGTTCCTCTGCCACATGTACCTCTTTAATCCGCGGCGCACATCACGGGCGCCGATTCATTATGTTTATCTCAGTATAATCCCCCGCTGCACGACGGCGACATGACCCACGTTCTCGAATACATCTGTCGGCCGCAAGCCGCGAAACAGAAACAAAACCAACCTGCCGATTTGTCACGTTTGACACGTTCTATAATGCTTGCGTTGCAACCCAAAAGAGGAACGTATGGCTTTTACCGACAAACCCGAAAGCGCAAACGAAGCGCAGGATCATTCCCAACCGTTCGACGACGGCGGCCTTTTCTCCCTGAACGACGTCATCACGGCAGGCAGGCATCAACTAACCCGCTCCGAGCAGCTCTTGGCTGCAGACACGCGCCGCAATGCCCGCAACATGCTCGCAAGCGCCAAGCTGCTCGTGCTCGTAGTTATCGTCTCACTCGCCATGGGCGTTGCCGCTTGGGCGTTTTTGGCCTCGCTGAATATCGCGACCGATTATCGCGAGCACCACGCGTGGGTGTTCGCCCTGCTCCCCATCGTGGGCATGGCCACCGCGTGGGTCTACAAGAACCACGGTCTCGCCGCCAAGCGTGGCAACAACCTGGTCATTGACTCCGCCCTGGGCACACGCCTCATCCATATGCGCATGGCCGTCCTCACCTTCGTCTGTTCCACGCTCACGCACCTAACGGGCGGGTCGGCCGGTCGCGAGGGTGCCGCGGTGCAGATTGGTGGCACCATCGCCAGCAACATCTCGAGCCTCGCCCACCTCAAAAAGCATGACCACCACGACCTCATGCTCGCCGGCATCTCGTCGGCCTTTGGCGCCGTATTCGGTTCGCCCCTTGCCGGAGCTTTCTTTGGCATGGAGATGTGCTTTATCGGAAAGATCGACTACACCGCGGGCATCTACTGCCTCGTCGCCTCATTTACCGGCTACTTTACATCGCTCGCCTTGGGAACCGAGTACGAGGCGAATGTCATCGCCAGCGTTCCCAACATGACACCACGGACGGTTGCCATCGTTGTTATCAGCGCCATTATCTTCGGCCTGACGGCACGCCTCTTTGCCTGGTCGGTTCGAACCGTCAAGAGCCTGTACGGTCGCTTTATCACCAATTACCTCGTCCGCGCACTCATAGGCGCACTCGTGGTTTTGGCCGCCTATGCCCTCCTCGACGCCTGGGACTACGCCGGCCTTTCCACGTGGCTTTCCGGCGCCGGATATGCCGGCAACACCACCCTGGCGGACGCAGCCATCAAGTTGGTCGTCACAGCGCTTACCCTGGGCGCGGGCTTCCAAGGCGGCGAGGTCACGCCCCTGTTTGGCATCGGTGCGGCACTCGGTGGCTGGATCGGTTGCCTTACCGGGCTTGACCCCAGTTTTCTGGCGGCTCTCGGCATGCTCGGCGTGTTCTGCGCCGGCCTCAACGTGCCCATCACCACCTGCATGATGGCCATCGACCTGTTCCACGGAACGGCCGCGGGCTTCTTTGTCATCGTTTCGTTTATCAGCTATCTCGTCGGCGGACACCGCGGCGTGTACCCCGCCCAGCGCATCATCTCACCCAAGCGCCGCTCGCTTATCGTGGACGAGGGTGGTACGGTGGCGGATGCTATCGAGCGCCACAACGACCTGATACAGTAGACGTAAGTATTCGCCGTGCAGCCACAATCGGGGGCAATTCGACCCGAGCGTGACCGCACCGTCATGCCATACGCCGGGAGTCGCCCCATGCACGCAACTGATTTTGGTCGCACGCTCATCATCGCCAATCCTGCCGCCCAGTCGGGCGCCGCGCGCGAGGTTGCCGAGCGCCTGCAGCGCTTTTTGGATATGACCGCGCGCGCATCTCAGTTTGACTTGGTGCTGACCGAACGCACGGGGCACGCCAAGGAGCTTGCCGCACAGGCCCAGGGCTACCGTACCGTTATCGCCCTTGGCGGCGACGGCGTGATCCACGAGGTCGTCAATGGCTTGATGGCGCAAGAAGAAGCGGTCCGTCCCGCCCTTGCCGTCCTGCCCGTTGGCTCCGGCAACGATTTTGCCCAAACGCTCGGTATCGAAGATTTCTCCGGCAAGGATTTTGGCGCGCTGCTCACCTGCGAGCTGCAGCACCAGGATATCGGACGCATTCGCTCATGGAACCCTGCAAGCGGCAGCGGCGAGACGACCGTCGAGTATTACGACCAGACGCTTTCGGTCGGCATCGATGCCGCCATCGGCCTGGGCACCACCGAGCTGCGCGAAAAGACGGGACTTGCCGGCGCTCCGCTCTACACCCTATCGGGACTTGAGCAGTTTGGCCTGCGCTATCGCAACTACCCCATGACCATCAGCTTTGATCGCGCGCCCGCCGAGCGCGTACGCGCGATTATTATGTCCATCCAGCTTGGCCCCACGTATGGCTCGGGCTATCGCATCTGCCCCGATGCCGACCCCTGTGACGGCATGCTCGACGTCTGCTACGCTTGCGGCCCCGTCCCTCGCGCGGTTGCCTTGCCTATGTTTCTTTCGGCCAAGGACGGTCACCATACCAGGCTGCCGCCGGTTCGCATGCGCCGCTGCCGCCACGCCGAGCTCACCTTTGAGGAGCCCGACTACCCCATTCAGGCCGACGGCGAGCCCATTGTCGCCTCGCGCATCGAGGTGGACATCCTCGCAGGCGCCCTCCACGTCTGGCACCCAACCCGCTAACCCACCTGAGTTGCGGTGAAATAGGGACTGTTTATGCAGCTAAAGCCGAAAAATAGTCTCTATTTCACCGCAACTTATGAGGAAGTTATTCGTCGCTGCCCGGCTTGCGACGATTGGCCTTTTTAATGGCATTGAAGTGCTTGTCATTGAGCCTGCGCTGGCGAGAGCGCTGAGGCACCTTGGTCTTAACGCGTCGGCGCGGTGGACACCCGCGACGCTCAAGCTCAGCGCGTAGCTTACGCAGACAGCAGCTACGGTTCTGGAACTGACTGCGGCTCTCGCGCGCCATCACGGTAATCCCCGAAGGGATATGCTTCATGCGCACCGCCGAGTCCGTCGTGTTCACGCCCTGCCCGCCCGGACCCGTCGCGCGAAACACCTGCACCTCGCAATCGCGCGCCAACTCCTCGGCCGACATCTCGGCATAGCGCGCATACTCGCGCCATCCCATCTTGTTCTCATTCATATCAATACCTCCCCTCATATAAAAATGCGACAAAGGGAAGGTCCCTTTGTCGCATCGCATACCAAACGCTTGTGTTGCACGCTTAGGCGAAGGTGATCTCGCCGGTCACGCAGTCCATATCGGCGATACGGGCCAGGCTCTCAACGCGGAAGCCGCGCTCGCGGAGCTTATCGCCGCCGCCCTGGAAGCCCTTCTCCACCGCAATGCCAATACCGGACACCTCGGCACCCGCAGCCTCGCAGATCTTGATAAGACCCTCGAGCGCGCAGCCGTTGGCCAAGAAGTCGTCGATGATCAGGACCTTGTCGCCCTCGGACAGGAAACGCTTGCCAACGATGACCGGGTACTCCTTCTGCTTGGTAAAGGAGTAGATGGTCGTGGCGTACTGCTCGCCGTCGAGGTTGATGGACTGTGCCTTCTTGGCAAAGACCACCGGCACGCCGCCAAAATGCTGAGCCGCGATGCAAGCCATACCAATGCCCGAAGCCTCAATCGTCAGGATCTTGTTGATCTCGACATCCTTGAACAGACGGGCCCACTCGGCGCCCATGTGGTCGAACAGCTCAACGTCGCATTGGTGGTTGAGGAAGGCATCAACCTTAAGGACGTTACCGGCCTTTACGATGCCGTCATGGCGAATACGATCCTCAAGCTCCTGCATGGCGCAACCCCTTCTCGCGGCAACGATACCGCGCGATTAATAAACGTTGTTCGATAGTCTACCACGGACCGACCCCCGCCCGTCCCACAAGCCGCATCGCACCACAAACCAGTTTTTTTGAGACGGCGCGAATACGTGGCAGGCAGCCTCCCAACACGCTAATGGCGGGCGCGCATCCTCACCAAACGAACCATCGAGAGGACAAAGCCCACGGCTGCCACGGCCATCAACACATAGAACACCGAACGAAAACCAAACAGGAACACATCCGGACGGCCTGCAACAAAACTGGTCACGGCCTCGCCCATCGCCACGCTCATCTGCCCATACAGGATATTCGACGCCACCGTAATGCCCACTGCCATACCCGCATAGCGCGCCAGGCTACCCAGGCTGCCAGCAAAACCGAGCGCCTCGCGCGGGGCCGAACCCATATACAGGGAGTTGTTAGGGCTTTGGAAAATCGACGTACCGAGCGACATAAATGCGACGCAGCACACGATCACAAGGATGGAGGAATGCTCGTTGAGCGTGCTCACCGCAAAGAGACCGCACACGTACACACCCAGGCCCACCGCCGTGGGGCCCTCGCAGCCAACGCGGTCCGAAACCGTACCCGAAAGCGGGCCGATAAAGGCATTCACCATCGGCAGCGCCAAAAAGAGTAGTCCAGAGATGTCGGAACCAAAGCCGTGAGCGTCCTGAAAATAGAACGGCAGGATAAACTCGGATGCGCCAATACCAACGAACACGATGAGCATGCAAGCAAGGTTGATGGTGAAGGCCGAATTTGCAAAGCAGCGACGAGCAGCCTCAATCAGGGACATGGGGCGCTCACCGGCCTCCGGCTTAACATGCGGCAGCGTGTAGAGCCCCACGATAAACGAGATGACGCCAATGGGCAGATTGATGAGGAAGATGCTCTCCCAGGGAAAGCTTGCCACCAGCATGCCGCCGAGCACGGGGCCACACATCATGCCGAGGGCTACGAAGGTCGCAAGAATACCCATGGCACGACCGCGCTCGCGCGCCGGAAACGACTCGGTGATGATACCCATGTTGTTGGCCATGGCCGCCGCGCAACCGACGCCCTGCACAATGCGTGCCAGAATAAGAACGTCGAGCGAGGCCGAAAGGCCGCACAGCAGCGAGCCGGCCGTAAAGACGATGACGCCCAGCTGGAATACGCCTACCTTACCGCGCACGTCACCCAAGCGGCCAAACGGCAGCATAGCCACGCACGTCGCAAGCAGGTACACCGAGCTCACCAGCTGGATGCGGTCGAGGCCCACGCCCAACTCCTTTTGCATCACGGGCAGCGCCACGGTCACGACAGTCGAATCCAGACACACCATAAACGTCATGATGAGCACGGTAAACAGAATCGCCCATTTGTTCTTGCCATGGGTGTCGCCCTCAAGGGCAATGTGCTCGCGGCGCAGCTGCTCTGCAGTTTTCTCCATATCCATCCTTTCGAGTGGCGCAACGCAAAAACGGGGCCCCAATCGCCTGTAAACAGTCGCGATTGGGGTCCCGCCTACGGAATCGGAACGAAAGGTCGCCGAAGCTTTCTGCCAGCATCGGCGCCTTGTGCGAACGCTAGCCTAGCACTGCTCGAGCGCCTGCTCAAGGTCGGCAATCAGATCGGCCGTGTCCTCGAGGCCGCACGACAGGCGCACCATGTCGGCGGAGATACCGCAGGCGATGAGCTCCTCGTCGTTCATCTGGCGGTGCGTAGCGTTAGCGGGATGCAGGCAGCAAGTGCGGGCGTCGGCCACATGCGTGGCGATCTGGGCGAGCTTGAGGCTCTTCATAAAGGTCTCGGCTGCCGCGCGACCACCGTTAAAGCCAAAGCTCACAACGCCGCAGGTGCCGTCGGGCATGTACTTCTGAGCCAGGTCATAGTACTTATCGCCCTCCAGGCCCGGATAGCTCACGAAGCGTACCTTGGGATGGCTCTGCAGGAACTTGGCAACGGCCAGGCCGTTCTCACAATGACGCGGCATGCGTACATGCAGGCTCTCGAGCGAGCTGTTCAGGAAGAAGGCCGCCTGCGGGTTCTGCATGGGGCCGAGGTCGCGCATAAGCTGCGCGGTGGCCTTGGTAATGAAGGCACCCTCGCGACCGAACTTCTCGGCATACGTCACGCCGTGATAGCTCTCGTCGGGCGTGGTGAGACCCGGGAACTTGTCCGCATGAGCCATCCAGTCAAACTGACCGTGGTCGACGATCACGCCGCCCAGGTAGGCGGCATGTCCATCCATGTACTTGGTGGTGGAGTGCGTAACGATGTCGGCGCCCCATTCAAAGGGACGGCACATCACGGGCGTCGGGAAGGTGTTGTCGACCATCAGCGGCACGCCGTGGTCATGCGCGGCCTTGGCAAAGCGCTCAATATCGAGCACGGCCAAAGCGGGGTTGGCGATCGTCTCGCCAAAGACGAGCTTGGTGTTGGGCTCAAAGGCTGCCTCGAGCTCCTCATCGGTGCAGTCGGGGGCAACGAACGTGCAGGTCACGCCCATGCGGCCCATGGTATGGGCGAGCAGGTTATACGTACCGCCGTAAATAGCAGAGCTCGCGACCACGTGATCGCCGGCACCGGCCACGTTAAAGATCGCAAGGAAGTTAGCAGCCATGCCCGAGCTCGTGAGCATCGCAGCAGTGCCGCCCTCCATCTCGCAGATCTTGGCGGCAACCAGATCGCACGTGGGGTTCTGCAGGCGACTGTAGAAGTAGCCCGACTCCTCCAGGTCAAACAGCTTGCCCATGTGCTCGGACGTGTCGTACTTCCACGTGGTTGACTGGTAGATAGGCACCTGACGCGGCTCTGCATCTCCCGGGTGATAGCCGCCCTGAACACATGTAGTACCGATGGTCTGCTCGCTCATATCTAGCTCCCTTGCCTGGGTTACGTTTTATTCGGTTCACGATACCGCTACCCTGCACCCCTCTCAACCCATCCCAAAGGTAGGTTATTGGACAAATTGATCAGGAGTATTTATCTCAAGCCTTGGGCATTTGCTCGATAGATAAAAACGAGGCATACGTGAAGCTCTCGATGATTACATGCCCCGTCACGGGTACCATAGGCGGGTACACCGTGACCAAGGAGACAACGATGAAGCAAATCGATACGGCCCAGCTCGACATCACCGCCTGTCAGGCTCAAGCTGCCGAATATCACGCCCGTGGCTTTAACTGCGCCCAGGCCGTCGCCTGCACGCTCGCGCCCGCCGTCGGACTCGACCCCCAGGTCGCCTTTACCCTCACCGAGGGCTTTGGCGCCGGCATGGGCGGCATGACCGAAACCTGCGGCGCCATCTCGGGTGCCGTGGCCATCATGGGCTTTGTAATGAGCGACGGCATGGAAAACCCCAAGACCAAGGGCCTGACCTACAAGCTGTCCCGCGAAATCGCCAAGCGTTTTAAAACGAAGAACACGACGACCGTCTGCGGCACGCTCAAGGGCATCGGATCGGATAAGGGTCCGCTCCGCAGCTGCCCCGGCTGCATCGACGATGCCGTCGAAATCGCCTGCGATGTGTTAAAGCAGCTCGACGAGTAAACGGCAGCAACAGAAAAACGACGGCCGGCGCGCTTGGGATCCATACAAAAGCACGTCGGCCGTCGCCGTTAGAACTCGGCAAATTCGGGAGCGCCGGCATCGATCTCCTCGCGCCCCGCCATAAGCTCGCGCATCTTAGCGCAAAATGGCTCCTGCTCCCCCGCTTTAAACATGAAATGAATCGTCACGGCATCCGCGTAATCGGTATCCAAGACCTTGGCGCCCGAATCCTGGGCCAGGCGTAGCACCTGCTCATACTGCGGATAGGCCACGTGTACGTCAACCGGCACGACGCTCGTCATCTCGACGATCTGCCCGGCCTCCTGAGCTGCGGCCACCGCCGCCTGCGTCGCCGCGGTATAGGCGCGCACCAAGCCACCAGGCCCCAACAGCGTGCCACCAAAATAGCGCGTCACCACGCAGCAAACATTTTTGAGCCCCGCGCCGCGCAACACCTCGAGCGTCGGCATACCGCTCGTGCGGCTCGGCTCACCGTCATCGCTCTGGCGCTCGCGCCCATCGATCAAAATCCACGCAGGAACATTGTGTCGAGCGTCGTAATGGCGCTTGCGAACCATCTCGATAACGGCATTCGCCTCGTCCTCGGACTCAATATGGACCAGCTGGGCAATAAACCGACTCTTGCGATCGACAAACTCACCCGAAGCCTCAATATTCGATTTCAGAGTAAAATAGCTGTCCAACAAAGCCCCTCAAACACAAGCAAAGCAATAAACAGCCTCAATAATACGGCAAAGGCCGTACCGATAACCCCGGTAAATAGAACGGCAATGCCGATGGCAGGCAAAGACAGCGAGACGGCGTCAGCTGAGTCGATTTGGCCCGAAAGAGGAGGGAGCACGCCTTGTGGCGGCGACCGACGAATGAGCGCCAAATCGGCCAGCTGACGTCGTCGCAGCGTCAACAAAGTGCCAAGTGGGCCGATAAGCCGGGTTCTGTCGTGAACGGTCATTTATCTTGTCTGCACGTTACCGTGCAGCTCCACGCACGCTACCCGAACGCGGACCGGGCCGGCCCATAGCGTTCCTATTCGCGCTTGCTCCGGATGGGGCTTGCCAAGCCGCCGTGTTACCACGACGCTGGTGGTCTCTTACACCACCGTTTCAGCTTTTCCCTTTACGCCTTACGGCGTAGGTGGGAGTCTTCTTTTCTGCGGCGCTTTCCGTCGGATCACTCCGCCCGGCCGTTAGCCGGCATCCCGCCCTCTGGAGCCCGGACTTTCCTCACGCGTGCTGCAAGCAGCACATCGCGCGACCGTCTGGCCCACTCAGCAGTGCAAGAGTGTAGCACACCGTTGCCGCTGGCAATGGCACAACACAAGCGTTCGACACGATAAACCAAGAACCACGCCATGCGGTACAATAGGGTTGTCGATGGGCAACGTCGTCAGTCGAGACGCGACCGCGCTCCGCGCCCCTCCGTCTACTCGGTGCGTTCCCGCCTCCTCCCCGAGGCGGGATGTCGACTTTTTTCATGCACCAACAACCCAATAGCCTGTGAACAGCCCGGGCAGCATTGTGCACGGGCACCATCACGCACCTCAGCAGCAAATGCAAAAAGGGACCCGTCCATTGCGAACGGATCCCTTAAAACAAGTGATCGTCAAACCGATTTACTCGGCGTCGGTCTCCTCGTCCTTCTTCTCGGAAGGCAGCGGGGTAACCTCGATCTCGACGCCCAGAGTCTCAGCAGCAGACTTCATGGACAGAGAGATACGACGACGGTCGAGGTCGATCTCCATGACCTTGACCTGAACCTTGTCGCCCACATGGGTGACCTGAGAAGGCTGGTCGACGTGCTTGTTGGCCATCTCGGAGATGTGCACCAGGCCCTCGATGCCCTCGCCCAGGTCGACGAAAGCGCCGAACGGGACAAGCTTGGTCACAGTGCCCTCGACGATAGCGCCGACGGGGTACTTCTTGACCAGTGCGCGCCACGGATCCTCGGTGGTCTGCTTGAGACCCAGGGAGATGCGCTCGCGGTTGAGATCGACGTCGAGAACCTCGACCTCGACCTCCTGGCCGACCTTGACAACCTCGGAAGGATGGTTGACGTGGTTCCAGGAGAGCTCGGAGATGTGGATGAGGCCGTCGATACCGCCGAGGTCGACGAAGGCGCCGAAGTCGACGATGGAGGAAACGGTGCCCTGGAGACGCATGCCAGACTTGAGCTTGGACAGGATCTCGGAGCGCTCGGCCTTACGAGACTCCTCGAGCACGACGCGACGGGAGAGGACGACGTTGTTGCGGTTGCGGTCCATCTCGATGACGCGGGCCTCGATGCGGGTGCCCATGTAGGAGGTGAGGTCCTTGACACGACGGAGATCGACGAGGGAAGCGGGCAGGAAGCCACGCAGGCCGATGTCGAGGATCAGACCGCCCTTGACAACCTCGATAACCTCGCCCTCGACGTTCTCGCCGGAGTTGAACTTCTCCTCGATGCGGTTCCAAGCACGCTCGTACTCGGCACGCTTCTTGGACAGGACCAGACGACCGTCCTTGTCCTCCTTCTGGAGAACCAGGGCCTCGATGGGATCACCAAGTGCAACGATGTCTGCAGGGTTAGCGTCCTTACGGATGGACAGCTCGCGGACCGGGATAACGCCCTCGGACTTGAATCCGATGTCAACGAGCACCTCGTCATGCTCGATCTTAACGACAGTGCCGTTAACGAGATCGCCCTCATCAAAGTCGGTAATCGTACCGTCGATGAGGTTGTTCATCTCCTCCTCGTTGACATCGTCAAGAGAGAAAATGGACGAGTTCTGAATCTCACTCAAAGGTGGACCCCTTTCGAACTACGGGGCCCCGATTGCTAGGACCTACAGAAGGGTGCGACAAGCACACAACGTTTAGGAACACTCGGGAGCCGACAGATACTAATGTGACGCTTATGCAATCACGTTCGTATAGGTTACGGGGAAATGGGTTCGATTTCAAGCGTGAACTGCGTTTTTTTACTCGTGTGGAAACTTTTTTCGTAATCTTATGGACAGGTGTCTCCACAACTTGACGATAAGCAGTTTGCCCATACGCCTTTGGGGTAAAGTATCCCAGACATACGATTCTGGAACGATTTTTCGAGAAAGGTGCCCGCGTGCTCAAAGCAGTCGTTTTCGATATGGACGAAACGCTTCTTAGCATTAACCTCAACGCGTTCATCCTTCGGTATTTTAAGGATGTCTCGTCGATGCTCGCGGATATCGGGCGACGCAGCCGCGGTGGCACGATGGCGCGCCTGGGCACGATTCTGGTCGACCTCAACGCCAATCGTCGAAGCGGTACGGATAATCGCACCAATCTTGAGTTCTACCAAGAAGAGGTTGAGCGCCGGTGCGGCATCTGCCTCTCGGACCCACTCATCTACGAGGCGTTTACCTACTACGATCGCGAAGTCCTGCCGTACAAGAATGACGACGTCATCAACGCCCACGCCATGCCGGGTGCACACGCCGCGCTTCAGGCGGTACAGAACGCGGGCCTGCGCTGCGCGCTCTTTACAAACCCCAGCTTTCCCCAAGGCGCCATCGAGTGTCGCATGGGTTGGGGCGACCTGGCCGACGCCCCCTTTGAGCTCGTCACGCACATGGGAAACGCCACCCGTTGCAAACCCGATTCCACCTACTATCTAGAGCAGCTTCAGGTGATGGGGCTCGAGCCGCACGAGGTCCTTATGGTGGGCAACGACCCCAAGCGCGACTTCCCCAGCCCCGCCTGCGGTATTCAAACCGCCTATGTTGGCCAGGGAAAACCCGGCCGAGCCACTTGGCGCGGAACCATGGAAGACTTCGCCCGCGATTTTAACGCCGTAATCGAAGCCTTCTATGAGCACCAAGTGGCCGACGAACTATCGTAAGGGTTAGTCGTTGGGGACGTTCTTAAACGTCTAGTCAAACAAGAACGTCCCCAACGACTACATACAAACATTGTTTGACGGCAGCCGTTCCAAACAAAATAGCGCCGCAGGTTGAGCATAAGTCAGCGAAAACGCCCCTAAGCGAGCAATGTGCCTTGAACGAGGAGGGCATAGGCCTTCTGGCCATGCCCGACGGTTGAAAGGCAGATTGCCGCTTAGGGGCGTTTGCAGCGGCAACTGGTTGCGCGGTTTGGTAAAACCGCGCAACTAACAGACTTGGGTTTTGCCGATCATGATGTTGAGGATCTCGACGTCGGTATCCTTCATGCCAACGCGGCCCACATAGCCCATGCTGGCGATCGTCTCTTCCACCGTATCCTGAATCAGGCCCTCGCCGGCACGGAAGCCGCGGCCCTGCATGGCCATATCGTGGCCCAGAATCGCCGCATCAACGGCAGCGGAAATCTTGGCGGCACAGCTTGCCTTGGCGCCATCGCACACGATGCCGCCCACATTGCCGAGCGTGTTCGAAACCGTCGCGCCAATCTGCTCGCGCGTGCCACCGCACAGCCAGGTAATCGCAGCGCCGGCGCCGCACGCGGCGCAAATAGCACCGCAAAACGCCGAGAGCGCACCGATATAGCTCTTGATATGCACGGCGATAAGGTCGGACAGCATCACGGCGCGCACCAGGCGCTCGTGGTCGCAACGCAGGTACTCGGCATACTCCATAACGGGCAAGGCGCAGGTAATGCCCTGATTGCCCGAGCCGCACACAATGGCGACCGGCAACGCACAGCCGTTCATGCGGGCGTCAGACCCGGCGGCTGCACGGGCACGGGCACGACAGGCGACGTCATCGGCACGAGCGCCCAGCAGCGTACGGCCAACCTCAGCACCCCAAGCGTGCGCGAGGCCCTCGGCACTGATCGCGCCGTTCAGCTCAATCTGACGCTCAACGGCAGCGCGGGCGCCCTCGATGTCGCCGCCCTCGATAAAGTCGATGATGGACTCAATCGACATGGGCGTGTCGGCGCTACCTGTCGCACGCTCGGCAACGACGCGCTCGGCGCAGGCGGCGCACTCCCCCGCCGACTTGCCGCATACCGGAACACCGTCAAGCGTATGGCACGTGACATTGGTGTGGTGGTCGGTAATCTCGACGACCGCGGTATGTCCGCCGGCCGTCGCGGTTACTTTGATATACAGATTGGGCACACCCTCGACAAGCGACACATCGCAGTAACCGGCATCGGCGAGGAGCTCGGCCACGCGGGCGCGGTCCGTGTCATTGACGCTCTCGAGCACCTCGAGCGCGCTCTTGGCGTCACCGCCCACGGCGCCCAGCACGGCCGCGGCCTCAATACCGTGCATGCCGCCCGAGTTGGGTACGGTCACGCTCTTAACGTTCTTAATGATGTTGCCCGAGCAGGCAACATCCATGTGCTCGGGTTCGCAACCGAGTGTCTGACTCGCCAGCGCCGCCGCATAGGCAACGGCAATGGGCTCGGTGCAGCCGAGTGCACAGACAAGCTCGCGGTTCAAGACATCGCAAAAAGCGGCATCGCGGATAGAATCGGTAGGCATAGGTATCTCCTGCTTGTATAACGGACTGGGCTCTCGATAGAAATTAGCTCTATTTATTTGATAACAATGCATCAAAAACCGCAACCCAAGTTCCGGCGGACGGTGTTCAAGCGCAAAGTGACGGCATTCATTCATGAGAAGCCAGTCTTGTTGCATGCTAAAGCGTTTGACCAAAAAACGCCCGAGCGTTTATACAAAAGTCGCGCTATCATGCAGTCGAACGCGGTAAAACCTTTAGCAATTCCGCCGCACGGACCAGAGAGGAACCACTCATGAAGATTGGTATCGGCAACGACCATGCCGCCGTCGAGCTCAAGAACATCATTTCCGAGCACCTGAAGGAGCGCGGCTGTGAGGTCGTGAACTTTGGAACCGACACCTCCGAGAGCTTCGATTACCCCATCGCCGGCTACAAGGTGGGCAAGGCAGTAGCCAACGGCGACGTCGATCTGGGCATCCTGATCTGCGGCACCGGCGTCGGGATCAGTCTTGCCGCCAACAAGGTCGAGGGCGTTCGCGCCGTCGTGTGCTCCGAGCCCTTCAGCGCCAAGCTCTCGCGCATGCACAATAACACCAACGTGCTCGCCTTTGGTGCCCGCGTCGTGGGCTCCGAGCTCGCCAAGATGATTGTCGACGAGTGGCTCGACGCCGAGTTTGAGGGCGGTCGCCACGAGCGTCGCGTCAACCTCCTCAACGAGATCGACCAGACCCGCGGACTCAAGGTCGTCGACGAGGCCTAAACTACTTAGCGAAAAAGCTCACAGCAAGGTGCCCGCTCGGAACACACATCCGGGCGGGCACCTTTCTAGATTTTTGGGACATGCCTAGAAATCTACTGGCATAGAAAAGAGCGCCGCGGATGGAGTTCCGCGGCGCCCAAGCCACACGCTAACAGCTTTAAGGAGTCAAAGCTGGTTTAGCCAAAGAAACGCTTGATCTCGATCTCGGCGTTCTCCAGGCAGTCGGAGCCGTGGATCACGTTGGCGTTGACATCGACGGCAAAGTCGCCGCGGATGGTGCCAGGGGCAGCGTCGAGCGGATTGGTAGCGCCCATAAGGGTGCGCATCTTAGCAACAGCGGAAGAACCGGAAACGACCATCTTGACGACCGGACCGCTCGTCATAAAGTCACACAGACCGCCAAAGAAGGGCTTGTCGGCCAGATGGGCGTAATGCTCCTCGGCGGTAGCGCGCTCGAGCGTGGTCATCTCCATGCGCTCGATGACAAGGCCGCTGCGCTCAATGCGAGCAACGATCTCGCCGATTTTGCGGTCGCGCACAGCGTCGGGCTTAATCATGATGAAGGTCTTCTCGATAGCCATAGGGTAGCCTTTCAAGTAGGTTCGCGCGTGCCCAAGTCCCATTCCGGCACCCGCCTGGACTGCATCGTAACAGAGTTTTAGATGCAGTTAAACAAAAAGCTGTTTTTTGAAACGTTACAATTTATTAAAGCGTTCCATATGTGTCACTTATGTTTAAAAGTCCGATTAGAGTACCATCCGACCGAGCATCATCCGCATCGAACCGAGCAGACGGTCGGTTGCCGCCCGTGGACATACCCCCTTCACAACCCGCCCAAAGGTCCTACAGAAGTTCTCGACAAGCCCCCCTAACAACAAAATACGGGCGCCCGCACCAGCAGACGCCCGTAAAAGCAAAACGATTTATCAATACATGGTCAAAGCCGCTTCAGCCAAAACCTTACTTTGCCCCGTGTCCCATCTCGACGACCCTGGTTAGCGACCCAAACACACCTTCGTCGGCAACGAGTTGCGCCTCGGCACGCTGCAGCTGCACGGCAACGGCGGCAGGGGCGGTACCGCCCTCGGTCGTGCGCGCAGCGACAATTGACGGGATGTCGAGAGCCTCGGTAATGTCGCGCTCAAAGAGCGGGCTTGCCTCCTGGAACACCTCAAACGGCAGGTCCTCAAGTTTGCAGCCGCGCTTCTCGCACATCAAGACCAGATGCCCCACCACGGCATGCGCCTCACGGAACGGCAGGCCGCGCTTTGCCAGGTAATCGGCAACATCAGTGGCTGCCAAGTGGCCCACGCCACACTCGCGCGCCATGGCGACCTCGTTGACAGTCCAGGTCGAGATCATGCCCGCCATAACGGACAGGCACTGCATGAGCGTATGGGCGGTATCGAGCGCGCCCTCCTTGTCCTCCTGCAGGTCCTTGTTATAAGCGAGCGGCAAGCCCTTCATGGTCACGAGCAGCTGCACCAGGTTGCCATAGACTCGGCCGCTCTTACCACGGATGAGCTCAGCAAAATCGGGATTCTTCTTCTGCGGCATGATGGACGAACCGGTGGAGTAGGAGTCGGAAAGCGTGATAAAGCCAAATTCGGAACTCGACCACAGCACGATTTCCTCGGAAAGACGCGACAAATGCATCGCCATGACGGAGCCGGCGTAATGCAGATCGAGCAGGAAATCACGGTCGGAAACCGCATCGAGCGAGTTGGGAATCACGCCCGCAAAGCCAAGTTCGGCAGCCGTCATCTGGCGATCGAGCGGATAGCTCGTACCGGCAAGCGCGGCAGCACCCAGCGGGCAGTTGTCAGCGGCATCAAAGGCGGCCTTCAGGCGTATAAAGTCGCGCGCGAACATCCAGGAATACGCCAGCAGATGATGCGACAGCAGCACGGGCTGAGCATGCTGCATGTGCGTATAGCCCGGCAGAATCACCTTGTCGTACTTCTTGGCCGCATCCACCAGTACATGACGCAGCTCAAGATTGGCCTCCATGAGCTCCTTGGCCAGTGCCTTGACGCCCAAGCGCGTGTCGGTCGCCACCTGGTCGTTGCGCGAACGTCCGGTATGCAAGCGCTTGCCAGCCTCGCCGATGCGACGCGTCAGCTCGCTCTCGATAGACATATGGATATCCTCGTCGTTGATATCGAAGCAGAAGTTGCCGGCATCGATATCCTGCTCGATTCCGGTCAGGCCCTCGGCAATCGCCTGCTCGTCCTCGACACTGATGATGCCCTGGGCGGCCAGCATCTTGGCATGCGCCTTAGAGCCGGCGATATCCTGCTTATAGAGATGCTTGTCGACCGGCAACGACGCGCCAAACTCCTGCGTGACCTCGGCCACGCCTGCCTCAAAACGACCGCCCCAAAGAGCCATGGAATCGTCCCCTTTCATCAAATACCAAACCAAGCGCCCAACGAAATGCGCCATGTCGCGAAAGCGATTTACCAACCGCTAGTTTTGCACATTCCCCACTGCGTGCGGGGCCATGTAGCTAATTTGCAAAGAAGTGACGCACCAGGCACTTGGCGCCCATCGATTCCCGCCAGCCGTTGCTCGCCGAGCCGTCAATCCATGCCTTCAGGCTCATCGGGACCTCCTCGACCTTTGCAGCATCGAACTCGGGCGCGAAGGAGAGCAAAGTATTCGCGATAGCATTGAACATAATGGATACTCCTCAGATATATATAGGTGCAGAGCCGCCAAATTGATAGAAAGAACCCCACCGGACAACCCCGGCGGGGCTCGGACTCAGCCGCAGTCGCGGCATCATATATGCGGGCGGAACGTAGGGGCCACCGATGTTAAGAAGTGTCAGCAAGCATAACGAAAGCTAGGGACCCCGTGCGCCCGTTATGTATCACGCGGATGGGCCGCGCGGATACCAAGAAAAGGAAGCCTTAAGCCTGGGCAGCAGCAGAGCTGGGACCCTGGACCTTAGCCCACGTCTTGAGCGACAGCGTATCGATCTCGATAAAACCGGCGCTGGCCTTCTCGTCAAACGTGGTGTCACGGTCGTAGGTAGCCAGACCGTAGTCGTAGAGGCTGAAGGGGCTCTTGCGGCCGACGACATGGCAGTTGCCCTTAAAGAACTTCAGGCGGACAGTGCCGGTCACGAACTTCTGGGTATCGGCCATAAAGGCATCGAGCGCGTTCTTGAGCGGGCTGTACCACTGGCCGTTGTACACGGCGTTGGCCCAATCCTGCTCGAGCTTGATCTTGGTCTTGAGCAGGTCGCCCTCGACGCAAATGTCCTCAAGTGCCTTGTGGGCGGTGATGAGCGTCAGGGCGCCGGGAACCTCATAGCACTCGCGGCTCTTGAGGCCCACCAGACGATCCTCGACCAGGTCGAGACGACCAAAGCCGTTGTCGCCCGAAATCTTGTTGAGGGCGATGACGATCTCGGAGAGCTTCATCTTCTTGCCATCGACGGCGACGGGCTTGCCCGCCTCAAACTCAATCTCGGTGTAGGTCGGGGTGTCCGGCGTGTCCTCGGGGTTCTTGGTCATAACCCAGGCGTCGTCGAGCGGCTCGTTCCAGGGATCCTCCAGGTGACCGCACTCGATGGCGCGACCCCACAGGTTGTCGTCGATGGAATAGGGGTTGTCGTTGGCGCCCTCGGGAACCGGCACGTTGTGGGCGTGAGCATAGGCAACCTCATCGGGACGGCACTTCAGATCCCACTCGCGAACCGGGGCGATAACCTTAAGCTCGGGGTCGAGGGCCTTGACGGCAGCCTCAAAACGAACCTGGTCGTTACCCTTGCCGGTGCAGCCGTGGGCGACGTAGGTCGCGCCAAACTCGTGAGCGACCTCGACAAGCTTCTTGGCGAGCAGCGGGCGAGACAGCGCGGAGAGCAGCGGGTACTTGTTCTCGTACATGGAGTTGGCGGCGATGGCTTTGGTCAGGAACTCATCGGAGAACTCATCGCGCAGGTCGAGCACCTGGCAATCAAGAACGCCCAGGTCGAGCGCCTTCTGCTTCTTGGCGTCCAGGCCGGTCTCCTCCTGGCCCACGTTGCCGCAGACACAAACGACATCGAGATTCTTCTCGTCCTGGAGCCACTTGACACATACGGATGTATCAAGACCACCGGAATATGCGAGAACGACTTTTTCCTTGCTCATGGCTGTTTCCTTTCGCCCTTGGTAGCTAATGAGAACATCGGTCAGTTGCAAGTCATTTCAAGGTCATATACCGTGCAATATCAGGTTAAATAGCAAAAATCATCACATACATGCCCTAGAAACATGCAGCAATGTCGTGCTAAAACCCAACGACCTCAAAATGACTCTATTGAGGCAATTCGCCCCATGCGGACAGAGACGATTGTTATCGTCGTCGGGAAATTGCGCGCTGGCGTCGGATGGCATTGTCTGCAGTAGTGATGATCTTTACGAACTGCATCTGCCTCTCCTTTCACCTATCGCCGGGCGCAATTCTAATATCGTAAACGGTACCTTTTCCTCGGTAAGCGG
>CAUCKA010000015.1 GCA_958443265.1 uncultured Collinsella sp.
GCTGGCGATGACGGCGGCAGAAAGTCCGCCACGGCAGATTTCCTCAGCATGGTTGGGGCCCGAGAGGGCAGCCACGCGCGCCTCGTTGCCGATCTCGCTGGCGATGATTTCGCTCATAAGCAGGCCGGACTCTGGCTCAATGCCCTTGGTGAGGCACAGCACCGGGGTGTCGGCGGCAATAAACGGCGCCGCCTGGTGACATACACTTCGCAGATGCGTCGAAGGCACGGCGAAGATGATGGCCTCGACACCGTCGAGCGCCTGCGCCAGCTCCGTCGTGGCGACAACGTTGTCGGGCAGCTTGTAGCCCACCAGATACCGGGGGTTGCAGTGCTCGCCGTTGATGCCGGCGGCCGTCTGCTCGCTATGGGCCCACATGGTCACGCGCTCGGCTCGCGCAGCGGCAAGGCCGGCGACGGCGGTTCCCCAGGAGCCGGAGCCAATCAGCGCAACATTCATGACTCTCTCCTACTTATCGTCGGGCTCGGTGAGGCGCTTGGTAAACGAGAGCTTGGACTCCTTACCGGCCATGAGCTTTTGGATATTCGAGCGATGGGCCCACACCACGGTGATGCCGATCATCGCCATGCAAAACTTGAGACCCAGGCTGCTGTACGGAAAGACCGCGCAGGCAGCGATAGGAAGACCGATGGCTGCGGCAAGCGAACCCACCGACACATACTTGGTGATGGCAACGGCTACGATAAACATGCCCAGCAGCGACAGGCCAATGGGCCAGTACCAGGCAAGGATCACGCCCAGACCAACGGCGATACCCTTGCCGCCGTGGAAGTTGAGATAGGGCGAGAAGATATGGCCCCACACGGCTGCCAGGCAAATGACACCGAGCATCCAGTCGCCGGGGGCTCCGGGCGCCATGATGCTTACGGGGAAGCCATAGCCCACGCCCGCGATGAGCGGACGGGCGATAAGGACGCAGATGGCGCCCTTAAGGCAGTCGAGCAGCAGCGTGAGCGCGGCCACCTTGGGGCCGGCCACGCGCAGCGCGTTGGTGGTGCCGATGTTGCCGGAACCCGCCTTGCGAATGTCCGTGTGGTTGAACACGCGGCCCAGGATCAGGCCAAACGGAATCGCCCCGATAAAGAACGAGACCACGGCGCAGATGGCGGTCAGCAGAATCGGATTATGCATCCTTTTGTTCCTTCTTCCTAAAGAAGAGTCGAATGGGCGTGCCGGCAAAATCGAAAGTCGAGCGCATGCGGTTCTCCACGTAGCGCTGGTAGGTGTCGTTGACCAGGTCACTGTGGTTGACGAAGAACGTGAACGTCGGCGGGTTGACGCCCGTCTGGGTCACGTAGTGCATGCGCAGGCGGCGCTTGCCGTCCACCACGGTATGACCGAACTCGCGCAGGTCGGTGAGGAACGCGTTGAGGCGCGAGGTGCTAATCTTCTGCGAGCGCGTCTTTTCGGCGGCGTCTACCATCGCCCAGATCTTCTCGACGCTGCGGCCGGTGAGAGCAGAGATGCGCAGGTACTGGGCCCAGGGAGCCATGACGCCCAGACGGCGGTCGATGGTCTCCATGCAGGCCTCGCGCTTGCGGTCGTCGTCGAGCAGGTCCCACTTGTTGAGCAGCACCACGATGGCGCAGCCGCGCTCGATGGCCAATCCCATGACCTTCTGGTCCTGCTCGGTAACGCCCACGGAGGAATCGACGACGAGCAGTGCCACGTCGGCGCGATCGATGGCGCGCAGGCCGCGAACCATCGAGTAGTACTCGATGTTCTCGTACACGGTGCTCTTCTTGCGAATGCCTGCGGTGTCGACCATGCGGTAGTGCTTGCCGTTGCGCTCCACGACGGTGTCGATGGCGTCGCGCGTCGTGCCGGCAATGTTGGACACGATAGAGCGGTCGGCGCCCAGGATGCGGTTGAACAGCGACGACTTACCGGCATTGGGGCGGCCGATGATGGCCACGTTCAGCGCATCGGGGAACTCATCGGCGACCTCGTCCTCCTCCTCGGGCAACAGGGCCACGATGTCGTCGAGCAGGTCGCCCGTGCCGTGGCCGTGCAGGGCCGAGAGGGGCGTGGGCTCGCCGATGCCGAGGGAATAGAACTCCCAGATGCTGTCGTTCTCGCGATCGGGGTTGTCGAGCTTGTTCACCAGCAGAAAGACCGGCTTGTCGCAGCGCTTGAGCATGCGGGCGACCGACTCGTCCTCCTCGGTGACGCCGGTGCGGCCATCGACCACAAACAGGATGACGGCGGCTTCCTCGGCGGCGGCGAGCGCCTGGTCGCGGATGGACGTGGCAAAGACGTCGTCGCTCTTGAGCGGCTCGATACCGCCCGTGTCGACGATGGTGAACTCGCGGCCGTTCCAATCGGCCGTGTGATATGAGCGGTCGCGAGTGACGCCGCGAGACTCGTGGACGATGGCGTCCGAGGTCTGGGCCAGGCGGTTAACGAGCGTGGACTTGCCCACGTTGGGGCGTCCGACGACGGCGACGATAGGTTTCATCTGCTCTCCTTTAATGGGTAGGGTCAGCGGAATTAGTAGAGTCGGCAGGCACAATGCCAAGGATGTGCTCCAGGGTATCGAGCAGCTCATGCGGCATGGTCGACACCACATGAACCTCGGCGCCGCGACTGGTAAGGCTTGCGAGTAAATCGTCACGATGATACTCGTCAAGCGTCATGCCGTCAGCGTTGAACATGAGCTTAGGCACAAAGAGCATAACCCCCGACAGATCTTGGGGCAGCTGCTCCAGAATGTCACACGCGACGATGAGGCCGGTCACGTCCACGTTGCCGCCAAAGTAGCGGTTCTTGATGGCTGTGACGGTGCCGCCGAGACCATGCGGCGACTCCACAAAGCGTGCCACGGTGTCTCGCGCGCTGGCGCCCGAGAGGCACATCAGGTGCTGGCCACGGGCGGCGATGGCCTCGCGGACGCGGGCCAGTCGCTCGGCATCGGTAGTCAGCACGTCGTCGGTCTCGTCCAGATACGAGCGGATCATGCCGATGCCGTCGTAGTACTGCGGGTAACCGTCGTAAAAGTCCGCCTCGGGAGGATCGATGCCGGCGTCCAGATAGAACTCGTCGCTCATCTGGAAGGTGTGGCGGCCAAAGCGCTCGAAGGCACGGTCCTGGTAGGGACGGATCATGGCAATGGTCTCGCGCGCTAGCTCGGGCTTGTCGCTGTAGGACCAGCTAAAACGGTTCTGATGCTTGGTAAAGCCGAGCGGCACGATGCCCAGGCTTGTGATTTGCTCATGCTCCTCGCAAAAGCGCAGGGTCTTTTCCAGCTCCTCGCCGTCGTTCATGCCGGGGCACAACACGATCTGCGCGTGAATCTCGATGCCGGCGGCCATGATGGTCTCGAGTACGTCCATGCCTCGCTGGGCGTTACGGCCCATCATACGACGGCGGACGTCGGGGCTCACAGCGTGGACCGACACGTTCATGGGGCTCATATTGCGTTCGATGACGTTTTGCACGTCCTCGTCGGTGAGGTTCGTGAGCGTGACAAAGTTGCCCTGCAAAAAGCTCAGGCGGTAGTCGTCATCGCGAATATAGAGCGTTGAGCGGCCGCCCTTGGGCAGCATGGTCATAAAGCAGAACACACAGGCGTTCACACAGGTGCGCATGCCATCGAAGATGGGGCCATCGAACTCCAAACCCCAATCCTCGCCGGGAAAGCGATCGAGCTCAACGGGGGTGACGGTGCCGTCGCGCGGGTCGAAAACTTCGAGGTCGACGGTGTCGTCGTCGGCTTCCCAAAGCCATACGATCATGTCGGTAAGCTGCTCGCCGTTGACCGTGAGCACGCGCATGCCCGGCTCGATGCCCACATCCCACGCGGGCGATTCGGGACGCACGTTCTTAACGAGCGCGCCCTCACCCGGCTCGGGGTCGCGGCTGCGCTCGTAATCGGCCACCTCGGCGGCGTATGCGGGTACGGTCTGGTCCATGGTTAGCGGCAAAGCTCCTTGATGCGCTCGACGGCGCGCTCGATGTGTTCTTGCGGGGTGGATGCTCCGGCTGTGATACCGATGTGGTGAGCGTTGGTAAACCACGCGGCTTGGAGCTCAGAAGCTTCCTCGATGTGATACGTGCTCTCGCAGGCGTCTGCGCAAATCTGCGCCAGGCGGCGGGTGTTGCCGGAGTTTTTGCCGCCCACGACGACCATGCAGTCGCAGCGGTTGGCAAGTGTGGCTGCTGCCTGTTGACGCTCGCTCGTGGCGGCGCAAATGGTGTTGATCACACGCAGCTCCTGCACGCGCGGGGTGATAGCGGCCACGACCTCGGCCAAGTTCTGTGCGGTCTGGGTGGTCTGCACAACCAGACCCACCTTGCCCTTGAGCGGCAGGGCATCGGCGTCGGCGGCACAGCTCACGACCTGCGCATCATTGCCGGCGTGGCCCAGGATGCCCTCGACTTCGGGGTGGCCCGGCTCGCCCACGACTACCACGTGGTAGCCCTCGCGTACCAAGCGCTCGGCTGCCATATGGACCTTCTTCACGTAGGGGCAGGTGGCGTCGACCACGACAAGACCGCGATCGTGAGCCGCATCGATGACCTGCGGCACCACGCCGTGGGCGCGGATGATCACGGTGCCCGATGCGGCGTCGCTCAAGGTTTCGGCCAAACCGACGCCTGCCTCGGCAAGCTCGCGCACCACGATGGGGTTATGGATGAGCGGACCCAGGGTGTGGACCAGAGCGCTCTCCCCTGTCTGCGGCGCTGCAGCCAGCGCCATGTCGAGCGCGCGCTGCACGCCGTAGCAGGTGCCGGCGTGGGCTGCAATCTCGATAGTGGGCGCGCTGTCCTGGCCGGACGCAGCCGCGGCGGTGTTCGTCACGTTCTCGCTCATGGCTAGAACCTGCCCGGATGCTCGGCGCACAGCTCGTCTCGCATGGCGTAGACGCGGTTCATGGCCTCGGACTCAAACCAGGCCAGGCGCTCCGTACGCTTAAGCCCGCCCGGCGCGTCCGAAAGCGAGACGGCCTTGCCGGCACGAATCCAGCACTTCTTGGGACGCATGAGCTTTTTGCCCGCGGGCGTGATGTCGGACCAGCCGCAGATGGCGAGCGGGTTGACGGGCGCCTTGCCCATCTGGGCGATGAGCGCAAAACCGCCGTGGACCTCGGGCTTGATCTCGCGCGAGCGGATGCGCGTGCCCTCGGGGAAGATCAGGACGTCCTCGCCGCGCTGCAGCGCATGCTGGGCGGCGCGCAGGCACTTCATGTCGGCGGTGCCACGCTCGACAGGAATGCCGCCCACGCGGCTAAAGGCCCAGCGTACGATCTTGCTCTTGGCGAACTCGGACTTAAAGATGGGGCGAATGCGGCGGCCGCCAAAGAACAACGCCGTCTCCACGGCCAAGAGCTCAGCCATCGAGGTGTGGTTGCAGATGACCACGCTGCCGCGGCCGTCCTGGCGCTCAAACAGCAGATCGGCATCTTCGACCTTCCAACGCCACATGAGCTTGGAGAAGGCCCAAAGGATGGCCATGACTACGACGACGGTGCCGCGAATGAGCGCTGGGAACTCTGCGTAGGGGGCGTTGTGATAGTCCTCGGGCGTCTGCTTAAACAGGCGCATGGGCTACCTCCTTTGATTGATGAGGTCCTCAATAATGCGGACGACCTCGTCGATGGTATGGGCGGTGGAGTCAACGTGCACGGCGTTCTCGGCGGGCACGAGCGGCGCGACCTCGCGGCTGCTGTCAAGCTTGTCGCGCTGCTTAAGGGCGTCGAGAGTCTCGTCGACCTCGGCCTCGAGCTGCTCGGCAGTAAGCGGCTGGGCGTCGTTTTGGTGACGCTGCAGCACGCGGCGGCGGGCGCGCTCGCGCGGGTCGGCGGTCAGGAAGACCTTGACCTGCGCGTTGGGGAACACGACGGTTCCGATGTCGCGACCCTCGGCCACGATATCGCGGTCCTCAGCGGCTCGGCGCTGGTGAATGAGCATGGCGGCGCGCACGCCCGGGTAGGCCGAGACCTTGGATACGTTGGCGTCGACCTGCGGGGTACGAATGGCAGCCGAAGCGTCCTGGCCGTCAATGGTCAGGCGCGTATCCTCGCCGGTGCCGTTGGTAAAGCGAATCTCGATTTGCTTGGCGAGGGCGTCGATGGCCGTCTCGTCGTCCAAATCGATGCCGCGGTCGAGAGCGGCGAAGGTGACGGCGCGATACATGGCGCCCGTGTCGAGCTTGTTAAAGCCCAGCTGGCGGGCGATCTCCTTGGCGATGGTGGATTTGCCGGAACCGGCGGGGCCGTCGATGGCGACGATCATGCAATACTTCCTTTCGATGGTTGACGTGCTGGTATGGTTCGGGGCGCTGGGGCGCGGCGGGTTGCCTAGCCTGTGTAGCGCTCGCGGTAGGTATTGCGCTTGGGTGCGGAGCCGTGGCTGCCGTGGTGACGCGTGCGGCTGGCGGGCGTATCTTGGGGCTTGCCGCCGTTGCGCTTGGCGCTCGCCTGCTTGGGCGGGATGCCGCCGCTTTTAAGGATCTGCACCTCGCGGTCGGTGAGCTCGCGCCATGAGCCCATGGCCACGCCCTCGAGCTCAAGGCCGGCAAAGTTGCAGCGGTGCAGGCGGATCACAGGATGGTGAATCTTGCCCAGCATGCGCTTGACCTGGTTTTTACGACCCTCGCGGATTATGACCTCCACGGCGGTGGTGCCGGGTTTGACGCCCTGGGGAGCTACGGCCTCGGCCTCGCGCGCGTTGATGACGCGGCAGATCGCCGGCTGGCACAGGCCGTCGTCGAGCTCGATGCCGCTGCGGAGTGGTTCCAAGTCGCGGTCGGACAGCCGTCCGTCCACGAGCGCCTGGTAGGTCTTGTAGACGTGCTTGCTGGGGTGCAGCAGATCCTGCGACATGTCGCCGTCGGTGGTAAAGAGCAAAAGGCCCGTGGTGTCGCGGTCCAGGCGGCCCACTGGAAACAGGCCCGGAAAGCGGTCGCGCGGGACCAGGTCGGCCACGCAAGGGCGCTCCTGAGGGTCGCTCATGGTGGTGAGGTAGCCGGTCGGCTTGTAGAGCATCAAGTACACGGCGCCCTGGTTGAGCTTGACGGGCATGCCGTCGACCTCGATGTGATCGTGGTCGACATCGACCTTGGTGCCCAGCTCGGTCGCGATCTGGCCGTTGACGGTCACACGGCCGGCGGTCATCAGGTCCTCCGACCCGCGGCGGCTCGCCACGCCTGCGCGCGCCAAAAAGCGCTGCAGGCGCATGGTGTGCGGATAGACGGGCTGAGCGTCGGTGGCGGGTACTGCGTTACCCATGGCGCGCGTCTCCCCTACTTCGTTAGTCCTCGTCATGCAAATCCTCCGAGGTCTCGTCGACGACCAGGGTTTCCAAGTCCTCGACTGCCTCAACATCTTCAACATCGGTATCGAGCAGTTCGCGCTCTTCGTCCAGGTCATCGGCCTGCTCCTCGAGCGTGGACTGAATGCTGCGGCCGCTCAGGCGCTCGCGGATAAACTGACGCGATTGCTCGTCGGGGGCAAACTGCTCCAGGTCGGGCAGGTCGCGGGTGGAGCGCAGACCGAACTTTTCCAAGAAGGCGTTGGTCGTGCCGTAAATGATGGCCTGACCGCGCTGGGGATCGCGGCCGAGCTCGCGCACCAGGCCCTTGTCCACGAGCGACGCGATGACGCCGTCGGAGTTGACGCCGCGGATGCCCTTGACCACCTCGCGCGTCACAGGCTGGTGGTATGCGATGACGGCCAGGGTTTCGAGCGCCGCCTGCGACAGCTTTTGCGTGTCCCAGCTCAGCACGTAGGCCTCGACCACGTCGTGGTAGGCGGGATGCGTAAACAGGCGCCAGCCGCCGGCGACCTCGCGCAGCTGAAAGCCGCGGTTGGCCTCCTCGTACTCAACCTTGAGCTCGGCGAGCAGCGATGCGCACTCGCCCGGGGCGATATCCAGCGCACCTGCCAGCGCGGGTGCGCTCACGGGGTCGCTCGACACCAGCAGCAGCGCCTCAAGGGCGCCTTTGAGGCTGTTTGCCTCCAGCGTGGAAAGGGTTGACATGGTTGCGGCTCCTATTCGGTGAGCTCGGGGCCCTCGCCGGGCACGTATGCCTCGGCGCCCTCGACTCGGTTGATGCAGATGGTTCCGAAGATCTCGTCCTGGCTCAGCGTGAGCGAGCCGCGCTTGGCTAGCTCGAGCATTGCTAGGAAGGTAACGACGAGCTGCTCGGTGGTGGCGTCGCCGTCCAACAGCTCGCGGAAGGTGCAGGTTTGGTGCGTCATGGTAAAGCGGTCGACTGAGGCCACGGTCAGGTCGAGCGGCACGCGATGCGGTGCCACGTGCTCGGCCTCCAGCAAGAAGGTCTGTCGCTTGCCGTCCAGGTCGGCACAGATGACGGCGAGGCCGCGCAGGGTGATGCCGGCCAGGTAGTCGGGCATAAGGCCCAAAAACTCGGGGTCGGGGCCGGCCACACGCGGGTGCATGCGGCTTTCGGCCTGCATGCGGGCACCGAGGGCCGCAGCCGCGCCTTTAAACTGCTTGTAGGCGATCAGGCGCTGGATCAGGACCTCGCGTAGGGCATCGCCGTCGAGCGTGCTGAGCTCCTCGAGGTCTTCGTCGAACTCGTCATCGTCGTCATCGGCTTTGCGCGGGGCCTCCTGCGGCACCAGAGAGGCGGCCTTGATGTCCAAAAGGGTGGCCGCGACCAGCAAAAAGTCGCTCGCCACGTCCAAGTCCAGCGCCTCGATGCGCTCGGCCTCGGCAAGGTACTGCTCGGCAACCTCACTGATCGAGATGGCGCCGATATCAACTTTTTGGCGGGTTACCAGCTGCAGCAGCAGGTCGAACGGTCCGCTGTAGACCTGCGTCGACACGCGATACGACATCTTCGACCTCCTTTGACGGCGCCTTCGCGGCGCGGTTTGGGTGCATGTTGCGACCGTTTTGCACGGTCGACCTGTTAGTTTACCCTAGATGCCGGCGATTGCGAAGTTGAGCAGCCACTCGGCCAGCGGATACACGGTAACGTCGAAATAGCGGCCGATCACGTCGATGCCGGTCCACATGGGCAGCAGGTATAGCACGATGATAAGGATCGGCATGGCGTATTGCTGCAAGCGATAGTAGTTGGCGAGCGCCTTGCCTTTGAGGAACGGCACGATGATCGACGAGCCGTCGAGCGGCGGGATCGGGATGAGGTTAAAGAACGCGAGCGACAAGTTGACAACGATAAAGGTGGCGCCGAAGTTCATGATTTGGGATGCCACGGCAAAGGACATGCTGGCGTAGAGGTTGCCGTATGCCGCGTGCATGAGGGCCGCCGCCAGGCACGCGAGTGCGATGTTCGATGCGGGGCCGGCCGCGCTCACCAGGACCTCGTCGCGCTTGGGGTGCTTGAGGTTGTTGAGGTAGACGGGCACCGGCTTGGCAAAGGCGAACACCGGGCCGCCGGCGGCAAGCATAAGCAGCGGCAGGATGATGGTGCCAAACGGGTCGATGTGGTTGAGCGGGTTGAGCGAAACGCGGCCGCGCGAACGCGCCGTCTTGTCGCCGAGCGCCCAGGCCGCGGCGGCGTGTGCGCTCTCGTGGATCACGATGCCGACGATGACGGCGACGGCGCTGGCGAGCAGGTTCATGAGGTAGCTGCTGGACATGGCGCTCCCCTAGCGGACGCGGCGTGAGGCGCGCGTGAGCAGGTAGTCGGCCACAAACAGGATGACGGCCACGATGGCGTAATCCAGGCGGAACACGCCGCCAAAGGGCGACGTGATGACGCCGTAGCCGGCGATGGCGCTCGGCAGCGTGCGCGAAAGCTCAACGACAAAGCCAACGATCTGCAGCTTGGCGGTGAGGCCGCTAAAGCACAGTAGCACGGTCATCGCGCTCATAAAGATGCCGCAGATGCGACAGGCGATGGCGATGATGCTCATCGCCACGGCAGCGGCTTTACGAGAGTTCACGCGCGGTCTCCTCTTCGATCTGGGTGGAAAGCTCGAGCCATTCGTCCTCGAGCTTGGGAAGCTCTTGCTTAAGGCCGTTATATTCCCCCAGCGCGGCGTTGAACTTGTCCTGATCGGCATAAAGCTCTTCGCTTGCCATCAATTCCATAAGCTCGTCATAGCGGGCGCGCTTTTTGTCCAGCTCGGCCTCGATCTTCTTGAGCTGGTTGCGCACGCCCTTGAGCTTTTTGTTGAGCGCGGCACGGGCCTGGGCCTCGGCGCGCTTTTGTTCCTTGGTCTTTTTGCCTTCGGCCGGCTTGGGGGCCGCAGCGGGGCTGTTGGCCTGAGCGGCGTTGGCGGGCTTGGTGCTCTTGCTCACCGCTGGCGCGCTCTCCCCCGCCGCCTCGGCGGCGGCGCGGGCTGCGAGGTCTTCGCGCTTGTAGAGGTAATAGTCGTAGTCGCCGTCGTAGACCGTGACTTTGCCGTCGCGGATGTCGATGATGCGGTTTGCCACGGCGCGTACCAGGTGCTCGTCGTGGCTGATCAGCACGATGGTGCCGGGGAAGTTTTGCAGGGCGTACTCGAGCATGTCCACCGAGTCGATATCCAGGTGGTTGGTGGGCTCGTCCAGGCACAGGAGCGCCTCGGGGGCCACAAGCATTTTGGCGAGCGCCAGGCGCGCCTTTTCGCCGCCGGAGAGGACGCGGACCTGCTTTTCGATGGAATCGTTATCGCTAAACAGGAAGGCGCCCAGCAGGCTGCGCTGCTGCGGCACGGTCCACTTGGGCGTGACGGTGTCGATTTCTTGCAGGACGGTGTTGGACTCGGTCATGCCTTCGAGCGCGTGCTGGGCATAGTAGGCCACGCCCACGTTGGTGCCCAGGTCGCGGGTGCCGGTGGTGGGCGGCTCAAGGCCGGCGAGGATCTTCATGAGGGTAGACTTACCGGCGCCGTTGGGGCCGACGAGCGCCACGTGCTCGCCGCGGTAGAGTTTGAGGTCAATATCGCTGTAGATGTGCTTGTTGCCGTAGGACTTGGACACGCCTCCGAGGCTCACGACCATATCGCCGAAGCGTGGCGGGTCGGGGAACTTAAAGTCGATGTGCTTGTGGCCTTCGGGCAGGATGACGAGCTCCTTTTTGATCTGCTCGATCTTGCGGATGCGCTCCTGCGCCTGGGCGGCCTTGGTGGGCTTGTAGCGAAACTTGTCGACGAAGACCTGCATGTGGGCGATATCGCGCTCCTGGGCGGCACGCTTGGCGCGCATCTGCTCCAGGTTGTCCTCGCGCTGCTTGAGGTAGCTGCTGTAGTTTCCGGTGTAGGTGGTCACGCGGCGGTTCTCGAGTGCGGCGACGTGGTCGACGCAGGCGTCCATGAAGGCGCGGTCGTGGCTGACGATGAGGACGGCGCCGTCGTAGTTTGCGATAAAGCCGCGCAGCCACTGTACGCTTTCGAGATCCAAGTGGTTGGTGGGCTCGTCCAGAAGCAGCAGGTCGGGGTGGCGCAGGAAGAGCTTAGCCAGCGCGATGCGCATCTGCCAGCCGCCCGAGAACTCGGAACACGGGCGCTCAAAGTCGGTGACCTTAAAGCCGAGGCCGGACAGGATCTTGCGGGCGTTACTCTCGAGCTCGTAGCCACCCAAGTGCTCAAAGCGGTCCTGGACCTGGCCGTACTCGTTAAGGAGTGCGTCGACGTCCTTGCCCTGCTCGGAGAGCTCGGTGATTTGGGCCTGCAGCTCGTTGGCGCGCTCGCCCATGCGACGTATTTCCTTGGCCGCCGCCATGACCTCGGCGAGGATGGTGGTGTCCTTTTGCTCCAGGTTGGTTTCTTGCTCGAGGTAGCCCACCTGGCAATCCTTGGCGTACTGGACCTGGCCGGCGTCGGGGCTGTCGATGCCCATGATGATCTTGAGCATGGTGGTTTTGCCGGCGCCGTTGGGTCCCACGAGCGCGAAGCGCTCGCCGGGGTTGATCTGGAAGGACGCGCCGCTAAAGAGGACGCGCGCGCCGAAGCTTTTTTCGATCTTGTCGACCAGGAGGATCATGGTGCCGCCTTTGACCTTGTGTGCCTATATGAAAAAAGGCCCCAACTTGCGTTGGAGCCTTCTTCAATGCTCGGGTGGAGACGAGGGGGATCGAACCCCTGACCTCTTGACTGCCAGTCAAGCGCTCTCCCAGCTGAGCTACGCCCCCGTGCGAAGAAGTACTATACGGGAACACCGGCGACGATGCAAGGACAATTTTGGAAAAACTTCTGCGGGGGCGGTGTGGCGGTGCCCGGCAGCCGCTCGGGGCGCCCGGAAGCGGGCAAGACGGCCTCCTATCGACTGCAAGGACAAAGGCGAACGCCTGATTCTCCTGGTCGACAAGATCGTGCGTTGAACGACCATCGCGTGCATGGTAGTATTCTTCCTCGTGGTGAGAAACTAATGCAAATGGATAGCCGCCATTACTATCGCAGCCACTAACTACAAGGGCTCTTGGCGCAACGGTTAGCGCAGGGGACTCATAATCCCTGGGTTCTGGGTTCGAATCCCGGAGGGCCCACCAGAATTTCCAAAAGGTCAGACACCATCTCTGGCCTTCTTTCTTTTATATAGCTTAAATTGTGTGCCTATATGAAAAAAAGCCCCAACTTGCGTTGGAGCCTTCTTCAATGCTCGGGTGGAGACGAGGGGGATCGAACCCCTGACCTCTTGACTGCCAGTCAAGCGCTCTCCCAGCTGAGCTACGCCCCCGTGCGAAGAAGAACTATACGGGAACACCGGCGGCGATGCAAGGACAATTTTAGAAAAACTTTCCGCGACGGTATGAGATGAGGTTACAAATCTACTAATAGCCAAGAGCTAATAAAGCCGCAAAGTGTTACACCTCTGCAACAGTTTGAAACACTTATACACGCTTGCATTAAAAACGTAAACCATAGTTACATTTAGTCTATGAGACCCGAGGTACAAAACTTTTAGTTAGGTGATTTTATACATTTGTAGGAATTGTGAAGGGGTCATATTCAATAAAAAAGGAGGCCCCATTTTAATAAAGTTGCAAAATTTGGTGTCACTTTTGGTGTCACCCTTGGTGGCAAAAACAAAAAGGCCAGAGGCTTAATACCTCTGACCTGCGCTTTTGATGGTGGGCGATACAAGATTCGAACTTGTGACCCCATCCGTGTGAAGGATATGCTCTACCCCTGAGCCAATCGCCCGTCGCCTTTCGGCAAAAGAGATACTATCATAGCCGCGCGTGGTTTACCAAGAACTTTTTCCCCTCGATTTTAAATTCGTGGGCGCTGGCTGCTCTGGCGCGGTCCAGATTAACAGCAAACCCGCAGCTCAAGGAGCCTTTACCGCTTTATCCACGAGGTCTCAGGGCGGCAGATAAGACGCGCGTTGTTGTAGGCCATCTCGAGCGTGAGGCAGGTGCGCGCGGCGTAGAATCCGCCCTCGCGTTGGATTGTCAGCGCCAGCTCGGGCTTGTCGCCGGTCAGGCACAGCGGCAGAAGCAGTTGAATCCGTCCACCGTAGAACTGTGGCACGGCGAGCGTGTAGTTGGCGGCGGCGCGGCGGGCGGCCTCGACGACGGCGCCCTCAAAGGCGCGGCGCAGTAGCAGCGAGTTTCCCTCCCCCATCAGACTGGCGGGGATGCGCGTGAGGTTTTCCTCGTCGCCCAGGATGTGGTCGATGTTGGAGCGGATTGGCAAGCGGTAGTCAAAGACCAGCTCGGAGGGGTCCTCGGCAAAGCGGACACGGCACGGCAGGTACTCAAACGAGACCAGCATGGGGTCGCTTTCCCTAAAGAAGCCCTTCAAAAACCAGCGTTGGTGTGCGTCGGGCTTGGTGTTGGGCTCAAACAGGCCGTAGATGGTCTCGTAGCGGCGCGTGTACAGGCCGGTGTTGAACAGGCAACGGTCGTCGTCGAACACCAGCGGCAGGTTGGACGGCGCGGTCTGGTTCACGTCGCGCTCGGTCAGAAATACCGCGCGGCTAAACGAGAACGACAGGTAGTTTTTGAGGATGCGGTTGCTGGGGCCCCAGTCCTCGGGATCGGCGAGGTCTACCAGGCGGTCGTAGCTGGGCTCGGGGCAAAACGCAAAGTCGTAGACATTGCTGCACAGGGTGCCGGGGATCTCCATGTGGCGTCCAATCCAATTGATAGCTGGCGTGCGGATGGTTTGATTCTATACGGGCGGCGTCTCCTTGAGGAGCACAGCACAATTGAGCCTAAGCTTATGCGCGAGCTCCTCAAATCGACAAAGTCTCTACCTGCTGTTTCATTGCTTGAAAAGGGCGGTGCGCCTCTGCTTTGGGAAGCATAATTCTAACCATTTTGCTAACCACCATGGTTAGCAAAATGGTTAGAATATGGGCAGAATAGAATCGGAAGGCGGACAGCATGAAATTCCAGGAAACAGAGACAATCGAGCTGAAGGCCATTGCGCAGAACGGCATCAAGAAGGAGATCGTCGCATTTGCGAACTGCGGCGGCGGCACGGTCTACGTTGGCGTCGCCGACGACGGCGCCGTGCCGGGCGTCGAGGACGCGGATGCGTGCGCCCTGCAGGTCTCCAACATGGTGAGAGACGCCGTGAAGCCAGACGTCACCATGTTTGTCAGCTATAAAACGCTCGACTGCGACGGGAAGGCGGTCGTGGCCGTCAAGGTCCAGCGCGGCACGAACCGCCCCTACTACCTAGCGAAGAAGGGCCTGCGCCCCGAGGGTGTCTACGTGCGGCAGGGGTACTCCTCCGTCCCGGCGACCGATGCTGCCATCCGGCAGATGATCAAAGAGACTGACGGCGACAGCTTTGAGGACATGCGCTCCCTCGACCAAGCGCTCACCTTCGAGTCGACGAAAGGGGAATTCGAGACACGAAAGATCCCCTTCGGCGCGCCGCAGATGCAGGCCCTGAATATAACCTCATCGGACGGTCTCTACACAAACCTCGGCCTGCTCCTGTCCGACCAGTGCCCGCATACCGTAAAAGCGGCCGTTTTCGAGGGGACGGACCCGAGTGTGTTCAATGATCGCCGGGAGTTCTCCGGGTCCCTCATGCAGCAGCTCGACGAGGTCTACGACTACATCGACTTCCACAACCAGACCCATGCCACTTACCAAAAGCTGCTGCGCGTCGACACCCGGGACTACCCGGAGGTCGCCGTGCGCGAGGCCTTGCTGAACTCGATCGTGCACAGGGACTACTCCTTCCGCACCAGCACGCTGATCAGCGTCTACGACGACAGGATCGAGTTCGTGTCAGTCGGCGGCCTTCTGCCCGGCTTTGAGCTGGAGGATTTGATGATGGGCGTCTCCGCCTGCCGGAACCCGCATCTCGCCAACGTCTTCTACCGCCTGCAGCTCATCGAGGCATACGGCACGGGGATGAGGAAGATCATGGGGGCCTACGCGGGTGCGGCCTCTCAGCCGCAAATCATGGCCACGAACAACGCATTCAAAATCGTCCTGCCCAACACGAACTTCGCAGCAACGGCAGCGGAAACGCCCACGGCAAACAGCAAGGAGGCGCCCGCTGCTTCCTATTCCCGAGAGGACGAGATCCTGCGGTTCTTGGCAGAGCACCCCTCAATCACCCGAAAGGAAGCGCAGACGTTGCTCGGGATCGGCCAGTCCACGGCCGGCCGCATATTGAAAGAGATGGTGGATAAGGGGCAAATCGCAAGACACGGCGGAGGCCGCACCTTGCGATACGAATTGGCGTAATGATGTGTCTCTGAGGCAATTGTCCACTTTGCCTTCTGGTCAAGAGCAATTGGCTAACGGGCGAGTTGGGGCTCTTATGCCGAGTTCACGATTTAGGCAGGAGAACCTGTGCCCGCGAGATTAATTGCGCCTCATCCTTTTTCTCGAGGGCAATCATCGAACTTAAGGTGGCGCATCGGGGCCATGGAATTAAAGAACTTATCGTCAAAGTAGTCGAGTAGAAACTCTGGAAAAGCCGACAGCACAAACACCGAACCGTCCTCGCTCCGCATTCTTTTCTCCTCGCGGAAAATCGCATCGACCGTAACCAGCTCTCGATATGTCCCAAATGAAACCTCATCGAGATCGAGCAGGCACTTGCATCTCAATACGAAGGCAGCGATTGCATCTTTCCATTGGGGAAGCTCCATGTGCTTCCCCACGTTAACGTTTCCCTCTCCCGACATCTTTTTATATTGAGCGATTTCCGAGTTGTCAACAAAACAGCCTGAATGCGCCTGGCACTGCCCCGCGCGATAATCGTACAGCGCCTCGACCATCGGGTAGCTTATATAGAGCTTTCCGCTCTCGTGCTCGTTATCGAATGCGAGGAGCATTGCCTCCACAAGGGCATCGGACTCGCATCCAGGCGCATTGTTTTGATGGGAGTCGTAGTCAAAGAAGAGAAAGACCTCGTCAACAGAATCCCGCTCCACGCCCTCTAGACATTTTGCAGCGGAAGGCACCGTTTCTCTTAGCACCTCCACAACATCCAGATCGAAGTCCTCCTCTGCAAGCCGTTCGTAGAGCATGTAGATGTTCTGCGCCGCTGGCAGACAGATCACCCTCAGGTCATCTCTCCCTTTCAGAAAAAGCTCTTTCATCTTCTCCGCAAAGCGCAGGTCACGCGACTCCCCTTCAACGATGAAAAGCGTGACCGGACTAGCCATCGAAAGCACCGGCCTTAAACATCTTCTGGAGGTTATGGGCCAATCTGAGCTCCTTGGGCGTTAGCTTCTCCAGCGAGCGAATCTCCCCCTCCTTGAGAATGAAATAGACATCGGGCCGCATGAGGTCGTTCGTCAAAAGGTCCGTGTTGTGCGTCGTAATGAAAACCTGGACACCCTCGAGGTCCCGCAGCATCTCCACGATCGACCGGGACAATTCAAAGTGATAAAAAGCATCGAATTCATCGATGAAGACCAAGGAAGCCTTGCTCATCTTGATATACCAGTAGTAGTACAGAGCAAGTGACATGGTGCCTGTCGAGGCAACCGACGCAAACGGAACGGTACCGCCCTCGAACCTGCAATAAAGCTCGGGAACTCCATTCACGTCCACGGATACGAGGTTCAGGGAGATTCCCTGCTGGCGCAAGAATTCTTGGAAGTCCTCCATCTTTCCCTCGCGAATAATGCCCTGGGTAAAGCTATCCGTGCCAACCAAAAGCCCCTGGTACCCGCGCTCGTCGAGTGAGTAGAACATCAGCATGTTGTCGACAAAGGAGGTGAAGGCTCTAAACGCCCTGGCAGACGGCTCATCTCGCAGTATTGCATTGCTCTTGACGTATTTGACACGCGACAGCCTGTCGGACTCAGCGGGGAGATCGGTAGAAAGCGAGAGGGACTCGGCGCCCGGCAGGTCAACATGGCCCGTTTGAGCGTCGAACCTGTAGCTCAAGACCTCCACGTCATCAATGCACAGGCTCTCGTACACAAGCGTCTGTGGGTCGGTTTTCCCGTAGCGGTATACGACGTCGATATTGTCGAAGACAAAATCGTATTGAAACTCTGCGATTGAACTCTTTGAATCAAGGCACCGATATGGCAAGTATTTTTTGAGCAGCTTTTCCTTGTCGGTCAGATGCAGAACGATGTCGAATATCGCGAGGGCGAAATTGGACTTTCCGCTGCCATTCGCACCATATATGATGCCCTTTGCCTTAACGCCGCCCTGAATCACCTGTTGATTAAATGAGTAGTTGGCGGGATCGGATAGATCAAATGTAATTCGCTTATCGAAGCACTTGAAATTTGAAACCGAAAACTTCTTGAGCATGGTACAGTTCCTCTGCTTTCTGAGGTTATTTGAGACACAGGGTAAAGCAGCTGAGCAAATCGGTCAATTTACCCGTATTTTTAATACGGATATTCCGAAGAAAAACTACGGAAGTACGCGATGCGCACCGGACCTGTCCAACCGATTCCGTAGTGCTGGCAACTACATGAGACAACCTACGAGATATGCGGGGCGAGGTTTTCCAGAGCGACGAACGATAGAGATGCGGATCATCCGAAGAAGGTTGAAATCCACTCAGCCCGGCAGCGTGTAGGCGCAAGTTGAGCGGCGTGCGGAACCCAGGAGCGCTGCTCCCAGCAGGAATAGCGCTAAGGAGACTGCGATCCAGTTGACGTCGGTGGTCTTGGGGAGCGTGGCGGCGGCGCTGGCAGCCTTGGCCTTGGATGGCTTGGACGCCGTGGCCTTGGTCACTGTCGCTTTGGTTGTCGTGGTTATCCTGGGCGTCGTGCTCGCCGGCTTCAGCGCGGGATCCGTCGCGGGCCCGGCACCGGGCTGCCCAGTGGCAGGACCGGCACCGCCGGCCGGCTCGCCCGTGCCACCGGGCGCCTCGCGCCCGCCGGTCTCCCCCGCCGGCGCCGTGGCGCCCTGGGGCTCGATCACTACAAGCGGCGCCATGGCCCCGGAGGCATCCAACACGCCGCCGGCACCGAAGGCCCCGCCCGCAGGCGTCACAAACCGTGCGGACGCAAGCGACCCGCTCGTGCACCCGACACCGCCATCGGTACCGGTCGCATCGAGCCACGAGGCATCGACGGAAAGCCCACACCCGGCCGAGCCGTCGCCGGCGCCAGCGTCCTGCAGGCACACACCGTAGGCACGCACGCCGGCGGCGAGCGCGCCGCCGCGCACGGCCGTGTCGTCGGCGATCACGCGGCCCACACGCGTCACTCCTTCTCGCGCACAGCGCAGATCACCTGGGTGCGCTCGTCGTTCCTTTTGGAGAGTACCTCGCGGCTCGGGTATCCAATGGCCTTTATCGTGCGCGCCAGGCTTTTCCCGTGCCCCGGGTAGCGATTGACCGCATCCCGCTTCGCCTCGTCGGAACACCTCGGCCTGCGATGCTCCCTTTCCAGGAGCTCATCGCCGTCGATCTGGTACTCCTTCCACCAGTTGTGGAGCGTGACGCGGCTGGGGTAGCCGAGCTTTGCTATGGTGTCAGCCGTGCTGCATCCGAACCTGGTGAACGTCACGATGACCTTTGCCCTTTGCTCTGCGCTGTACATCCGTATGATCCTCCCGGTTCTCTTTTGGTCTAGGATTTCCACCGCAGCCCCAAGGGGCTAGAAGGATAAAACAGGCAGGGCCATTGCAGCGCTACGTGTTGAGAACTTGGCCAGCAACGAGAAGTTTGTGAAACGTTTTGTGAAGCGTGGCAGGACGAAGCTACCTCTCGGCAAAGGTACCCCAACCGCCGGCAGGAACGTCGACACAGCTTTCGAGGTAACTCTTCATGATGTCTTCCAATGTGGGCACGCGTCCTTCGGCCAATATGCCCAAGGCATCCAGCACATCGAATACGGCGGCTGCGTCATCGACCCCGAGGAGGTCTTCGTTGCACAGGTCCAACCTCGCACCAAGCACAGTATACCCGTGCTGCACAGCGACCCTCGCAAGGGCATCGTCATCGGCAACCAGCGGGTGCCTTTGGATCTCGACAACCAGCCCATACTCTTCGCCGGGCTTTCTGGAATCAAGATCGAACGCGAGCCCGATCTCTTGGACGACGAGCCACGTTTCGGCATATAGCTTCCCTGCCTCGTCCAAGAATAGCCTCGTCATGGCGGGCACGACATCCCCATACCCAAGAAACTTCCCGCAAAGAAGCGTTTTCGACAGGGAAGAAACCTTCGGATAGCGAGACAGCCACGCCCTGCCCTCTCGAGTTTTAAGCAAGGGGCAAACCTCTTCGGGATTTCCAAGCATTTCCGTAAGCATGTAGAACCTGGCACAGAAGGCGACGGCGGTAATGTTAATCCGAATGCCGGGCGCGTAATGGCTCATCGGAGTCTCGAAGCCGGCGGCCCTTTCATACGCGCCTCTGCACTCGGCACGCATACCAAGCAAGGCGTAGCACAGGCTCATCTCGAGATAGGGATATCCGAGGGACGGTTGCTTGTTGAGCGTAGCGAGGCGCTCTTCGGCAATCGAGAGCTGCATTTTTGCCACCTCGGGTTTGTCGTACAGTGTCAGCCGGGCAAGCTGCCATCGACACTCGAGCGCCGCCATAACCTGCAAGCTTCCCTCAAGGAGGCCTATAGCCTCATCAGTGTACGACACGGCGCGCTCAACGTTCTCTCCCACCATTAAGGCTAGGGCAGCGCGTTCTCGCAGCACTTGGGAGCGCCGCAGAATCGCCTCGGGAGGAAGGCCATCCTCCATCACATCCAAATCATGCTCCGCGTCCCCATCCTTGAAATACCGCATTACGCTCTCAGCCAAAGTATTTAGGGAGCGGTCATCCACCGCCAAGCCCGAAAGCATCGCCCTCAGGTTCATATGGGCATAGTAACGTGCATCGGGGTCGCTCACGCACAAATACCGATCGCATCCTTCGAAGAAATTGAGCACGGGGGCGGGGTCGAGCCCGTCGGCCCACGCGATTCTTCCCAAGCTCGCCATAGCGACGACGCGCTGTTGCTCGGAAAGGGAGGCATTGCTGAGGGTGCTTTCGACCTCGGCCAAATACAACTTGTTCCTGTCCTCGATGCTTGCCCCTATCTGCCTCATGAAAAGAAGCCGCAGATTGAAGAGCTGCCCAAAATCGTTGGGGCCAATCGGCGCAAGCGCCTTTTCGCATTCCTCAATCAACCCCCACCCTTCTTCAATGCCGCCATCAGGCAAGCCGATTTTCGTTTTATTCAATGTTGCATTCTCAAACAGTAGCAAGAGGAACGACTTATTCCGAACGCCCAGACGCTTGGCTTCACGATAAGTCTTCTTGAACTCGTCGTCGGCGACTTTGAACTGACCGTTCACGATATAGCCAACCGCGCGGTTGTGCAAAAGCTGGACTTTGATGAAAGGGTCTGTCTTGTCGGATATCTCGGCCAAGGCGCTTTCGAGTTCCGCTTGCGACCCAGCACGATCGCAAGCGGAGTCCGCGATAATATGGAGGGCGAAATGCCTGAAAGCCGGTTCTAAGTTTTCGTCCTCAAGCATCCTTTTTGCAACGCCGTTGTTTCCCAAGTAGATGTTGCAGAAAATCCTGTCCTTGTCGAGGCAGGCGAGCTGCCTTCTGGACAGTCGATCACGGTCAACCGAGTTCATCAGCCTGAAGGCAGCTACGTAGTCGCAATCGGGAAGAGAGGGATCAGCCTTGCCCACTATGTCATCTAGCCGCTGCGCACACCAAAAATAGTTGGCGGGAAGAGCGAGCAGACACACCGCGAGAAAGACCGATGCCACACCCGTCAACCATAAAAGGCTAAGCCTAACCGATGCAAACAATGCGACGAACGCCAGTGCCACAACAAAGATATCAGCCTTGTAAAACCGCGCCAAAGCCTGCTTACACAACCACAGCAACGCCGGCGCGACGACAATCGAAACCGCCAGGATAGAAAGGGCCGGGTCAGGCCCCGTGATGATATCAATCGCAGCAAGGATATCTTGGAACCCCATAATCCTCCGCTAGACTCGAGTCCAATACTCGTTTGCTATTGTAGCTTGCATTCTATAGTGATCTTCCTTCATGTAGTTTCAAATAGAACACATGTTTTGGAAATTGTTTTTGCAATGACTGGGATATCCGCAACCCGCCGCCAGCATAAAACGCGCATTGTGAGAATTACCTGATCAGCCAGTTTGCAAATACTACCAGCGGACTGCATATGCCAGCTCGATTGCGAGCTACGAGGGCTTCGCGGCGTGCGCATGTTCACCGGCGACAAGGCCGTCGGCATGGTCGGCTCGCTCGCCGAGATGTTCCCTGGGGCCAAGTGCCGGCGCTGTGCAGCGCACTTCATCCGCATACAGTGGTCTACTGCCCCTGCGCCCTGTACATAGCCTCGGTTGTCTCGTGGACGCCGGCCGCCGTCAGGGTGGCGCCGTGCTCATGGCACGCCGTCCAGACGGGCTCGCCCCCGAAAAGCCGTACGAAGGCGAAAAGTAAGGCGAGAAAATGGCCTTCCTGTTGCACCTGATTGGAATGGGTATGGGGCTGTGCACGCTCGTCGCCTACGCCTGCATCAAAGTAGGGGCTGAAAGCGAAGCGGTTGACGACGCGAGCTGATTAGTGATCGTCAAACTGTTCGGAACCGAACGAAAATAGAGAGGCCCTTTGCAAAAAGGACCTCTCTGCTGATGGCATTCTAGAGAACAGCCCTGGATTGCCCTAAGGCAACAGTAGTGAAATCTTTTCCTTGACCTTACTTGCCATGGCGTAAGACTTAGCAGCTTTGGATGTTCCGCCAAGGGCCAGATAAACATCCATCACCATGTCCGCAACAGTTTGAATAATTTCATCTGAAAGCTTGTCAAGGTCGAGATTCTCTATGTCACCAAATGTCAGGCTATCTTTATTGGACAACATGGAAGCAACGCCCATTATCACGTAAAATCTTATGTCGCTTATTTGGGAACCCTCTAAGTCTCTCTTAATTTGTGGAAACTTCAGGCAAACCTGTTTTCCGAGACTAGCGGCTCTGTAGTAAGCCTCAAGGTTGCCATCCTGACCAAATATTTTCTTATATTGAACTTCGTCAGACAAAAGTGTCGACGGTCTTGCCCTTGCCTGATCCGGCCTGCCGAGAAGTATCGACATCATGCATTGCGCAAGAAAGGAGAGGGTTACGATCTCTTCTCTCTTCCTCCCCTGGTTTTTGTAATAGTTCTTCCGCCTTTCGTAATACAGTCCATTTCTTTTCATGTAGAGTTCTATCTGGATATGGATTTGGTCAGTAGCGCGAAGCGATGTCTTTTTCACCTGAGTTTGGTTGTTCGTCGCCAGTATCACTCTGTTTCTGGTCTCATCGCTTCCCGGCACAAGGATTTTTACCATCACATTTCTGGAATCTTCGGCGTCTTCTGTGCGAGACTCCATAAATTTATATATTTCATACGACGTTTGAAGTCCATTAACGATGCGAGGCTCTTCCATTTTCACTTCTGCTCCTGCTATTTGGTAGGCTTCAGAAGCCAGTATCGTTACCCCGTTGTTGAGCCACCAGAAATCGTCTTCGCTAGGATGCTCCAACGTTTCCCTGATTCCTTTGTTGACTGAAACATTTCCCTCGTAATCTCTGACGTTCGCCTCAAAAAGATAGCTACGGAGCTGTCCTTGGTCGTCAGTGAGGAAGCGGTAGTAATCCGACAAAGACACCAGGCCAAAGACATCCGTTCTCTGAGGAACTGATGCATAGGACCCCGAAAAACGCATAACAAGCCCACTCTCTGCGGGAGGCGACCAGATGCGCATCAATTCGTCTGCTCCAACTAAAACACACGAAGAACTAAATCGGCTTACGCCGACGATTTCGTCAATGGCAGCGGGAAGCTGCTCTTTCTGAATCTTAACGCCGTCCGATGGTGAATCCGCATTCGCGATGTACACGAACTTCATTCGGATTTCGTTTCCGGCCATCGCCGCCGCTTGAATCGCTTCTCTTATTCTTCCAAAAGTATCGATAACGCGATCAGAATATTTATCGTCGAAATCATTTAAGTTTTTATCGAATGTCAGAAGGTCATTGCAGGTGTCCTTCCACTTCAAGAACGCGTCTTCTTTGAATGATTTTGAAACCTTAGTCTGAAGAATAACAATTTCAACCCTTGATCCACGATTGATGTAGTTTTGAATCTGGACATCCTCACTCAAGAAATAATTGTTGGCGAAGATGTAAATAGCATCGCAGCCCCCGTCTCGCGACCCTCCAATGAGCCCTTCCGCTATCTCATCGTCGTCAAGGTCGTATGGAGCCATGTATCGAGAAGAAGCCAACAGTTCAAAGTAGTCCCCTTTAGAACTATATTCAGTCTGCTTAGAGAATTCGTCCGAAATGAATCCGTCTATCAGAATCTGGCTGTTGGTTGGCATTCTTCCTCCTAAAGATGAATAAGCTAATGAAATGATACGACTTTTATGATTTTAGTGTAAGCACCAAAACAACCGCGTCTTAACAGCCTGATAAGCTTTGGGCAAAATCGTCGCAACACTTTATTCAGCATGGGCTGCGGTGACGCAGGCAAACACAGAACGCAGGAACATGTGGGCAGATCGTGAGTAACCGTCTTTCTCCGTACCGCCCGCTACAGGCGGTACGGAGAAAGACGGTTACTCGATAGGTATCTATCGGAATGCGACGCTGCTATATCACTGCATAAACTGGTCGACATTGGGAACGGTTACGCTTTCAATAGCGGCACTTATTCAGATGACGGCAACTATAAAGTTCAGACAATCAAGAACGTGCGGGACGGCAACGTTGACTGTTCTGACGCCAATCGTATCGTGAACATTCCTGGCCGCATAAAATCGTATTGCAGACTCATGCTAGGAGATATCGTGCTTTCGCTCACGGGCAGTGTTGGTAGGGTCGGAATTGTTGCGGAACCTGACTGTTTACTTAATCATCGAGTTGCCGTGCTCGTTTCTGTCAGGAAAGACACGCTGACAGGATTTTTTTCTGGTTCTGGCAAACTGCCTTTAAGGAACATATGATTGGCATTGCACAGGGAACTGCCCAGTCTAACCTGAGCGCCTTGAAAAACTACAGTTGGAGATACCCCATAATTCCGGTGCCATTTCGGCACTTTGCGAGAACTTGATGCCTCTGTTCGATACCATTCTCGACAACAGGATTGAAATGCAAGCACTTTCCTCGCTTAGAGACGCTCTCCTGTCGATGCTAATGAGCGGGGAAAATCGCGATTGACGAGGTTGTACAATTTGAACATGGACAATAAGGGAACAACGACAAGTTACGAAGGCGTGCTGCCCTCCCATATGCCATTCGATATCTGGGAGGTATACGCCCGTCTCGTGCTTTAATTCCTTGATGAAGCAACGTATAGAAACCTGTCGCATAGGGACAAACCCGACCTTTGGGATGAACTCCATGACCTGGGAGTCGAGGTAACCCAAGCAATATCTCAAGAAACCCAGGAGGCGGACGCTTTGTATGCGAAGCTCCGCGAAACGGATGACGCAAAGCTTAAGGAACGGCTGACGGAACGAATCGAGCAGGTTGGTGCTGAGGTGTTTGATTGGGGCCTCTTCGGTCCCAGCGGCAAAGATTCTTTTGGCCTGGTTATAGAAGCTTACAAGGAAAAACTTGGTAAGCTAAACGGCGGCGGGTATAGGCCATTTGCGCACAATCACCTATTCATAAGGTCGGATGTGCTGGCCGATACGGTAATGCTCGAAGAGGCGCTTGCTGCCTTTCTTTCATTGAGTGCATATTCGGTCTCTTTCGAGCGCGTCATTGTCACGGTGCCAGGGCATAACTACGATTTCGATCTTGTATCTCAAATGTATAAAGCCATATCGTTCGGAAGTGATGATCAATTTAGGATCGCTAAACAAGCGAGGGCGCTTGTCTTAGGCGCGGAGATGAGTTAAGCCACCAAATAATCATTTACCGGGACGTAGGCCTACGCTTCAGAATTGTTTCCATCGAACCAGGAGGAAAGGAGCCCCCGATGGAAGCGCTGATCAATATGGTCCCAGCTCAGATGCAGCCGGTTCTAGACTATCTGCAGCTAAAGCAATTAAAAGCAGTGCTCGAAATCACTCTGCAAAGCCATGCCGAAAGCAGCGTGCCCAGCCGCTGTGACACTACGTCAAATTACTGGCTGGGATTCAACAGCTATCTAACGTTAAATCTCTGGTTTGGATCGGTGGCCAAATCGCTCTAAACCAGAGATTTAACAACTTCCAACCAGATTTTTTCATACTCCATAAAACTCCGCTAACCGAAAACGGTCGAAGTTGCATTCAAACCATTTGGAGCAATTTGGATGTGTTCCGCTCTGTGTGCTGAAAACAATCTCGTATTCGGCAACGAGGAACGTTTCTGCCAGTTTTGGAACGCGATGTCCAGATGGATCTGCAAGCGGAATATAAAACAAGCGGCGCTACTATTAGTAGCGCCGCTTGCATCATCAAAGAAGAATCGTTATCGATCGTCTCCGGGGTTTTTCGTTCAAAATTAGAGCATGTCGATTACGGCTCATCGAAGTCCATCCACTCTACAGGCTGCATTAGACCGTAATAATCGACGGGCGTTTTGAATCGAATCCTGCCCAAATGACCGTCGCTCTTCCGCACCCAACTGCGTCCGTAGCGATCGGTGAAAGCCACCTCGCAGCCGAGGGCCTTATGCATCGAACAATCGAGATGCCCGACGCACCTCACGGTTTTGCCCGGAGCAACGGACGAGAGTAGAACTCTGCTGTTGCATCCCTCGACGTCCCTCCCGTCTTGAGGCCCGGCGCCTTGGACAAGTACGGCAGTGAGGATAACTTGGTAAACGATGTCGTTGCTATTGTTCATCACTTCTAGGCCGACCTGTGTCCCGAAATCAATCCTAATCCTGCCAATCGTGGTCGTCTCCCTCTCAGGCATCCTGACCACACGGGCACAGATGGCTGATGCCTGGCTCCGCGCGGCCGTCCGGCGGCCCCGTATCAGCGAGACAATCCACTGGACGAGAGTGAGCGCCAGAGCTAGGAGAGCAACAACCGTGCCGAAATCGATTTGACCGTTGAAACTAATTACAACGCCATCCGGAATCATTTGATCATCCCGTCCACCATCGCCGCCGCCTCAAGGAGAGGCTTCCAGTCGTCGGGCCCCACCTGGCGAACGGCTCGCTGCTTCCGTCGCACATCTCGCATTCTGACCGCAGGCATCTCGTGAAGCCCGGGGTAAATGAGCACGCGATAGAGCTCGTAAAACCCTATTTCAGACATATCATCGTCGGAGCGCACGATGACAGCTGGAAGGCGGGGAAGCCCAAGCCCAGAGCAAAGATCCTGAATTCGACCGAGAACCACGCGCAAATCTGGGACCCCCGCTTCGACCGCAAAGCCCTCGGCGAGCTCGTCGTGGACAAAGGGAAGTCTCTCGACTTTCGCCAAGCGAAGAGTCTCGCGGGCCACGTTCCCAAAGGTCAGTTTGAAGGGCGCACCGACAAAAGAGGTATCATCCTCCGCTGTACGAATCCCCTCGATGTTGTCACGCGCGAGCGTCATTCGCATCAACCCCTCCCGGCCAATCTCTCAAGATGGAGAAGCAATCTTCTCAAACCGCACAATTCAGAGCTTGCGATGGTTCTCAGCAAACCAGTTATCCAAGGTTTCCACACGATGCCTTAAGCGCTTCTCATACAGATTTGCGGGTACCCCGAGCAGATCAAGAAGAATAGCCCTGTACATCAATGAGAGCTTTTTGAGATAGAAAGCACTTTCGAGGCCATTGAGATATTCATCCTTGGGCTGATTGGCCTTAATATGCATAATCCTGACTCGACTGCACTTCAGCTTAGATAAGAACGCATCATAGGCTTTCTTTCCCATCTGCATTTCATAAGCAAAAGCTACCTTACCAAATTCCCCAATGACTGCATCGAGGCACTCTTTTAATGTAGGCTTATTCTTTGCGGCCAAATCAGGGAACAGTCCCCTTTCTTTGTTGCACATCTCAATCAAAGGCTCAGCGAGCTCGATGAGAAAAGCGCATCGAATGTCAATCGGCATCCCAGACCTCGACATAGCATACAGGTACATCTGATTTGTAATGTCGAGCTGCTCCACCAAGTAAAGCCATTTCCCAACCAAGTCGTCAGTCAAAACATCGCAATAGTCAACGAGTTTGTCGTTGGGAATATTCGACGAACGTAAGTCGGAATCGAAATAGCTTAATCGCCGAGCTAGAACCTGTCTGACCTCCGCCTCGCCGTCATCGCCATCCGGCGAGCCGTCGAACTCTGCCCTGACCAATGGAACAAAAGCCCCATCGAACAGCATCAGAAGTCTTTCAATTATAAACAACGGCGTTTGAATGTTCGTCCACGGAATCGGTTCGGCAGCAACAGTGGTTATCTCCCTGGTTCGACATTGCTTGACGACAACATCGTATGCAATGTCCCCGCATCTCATGTTGACGCAGATCTCATGCGGTCCGCCCAGAGCGAGACCGTCTTGCTCATAATACGCGGAAAGCGTTTTAAATCTGGGAATATGCTCTCCCATTGCCCCTCCTGCAAGCAATACCTTTGCACCGTTTATATCGAGCAGGAAACCCAAGAAGCAGTGGTGCGCTGAATATTAGTGCAAACCATCCTAACGAATGGTGGCCGAAGGCCATCCTGTCGGGCAGCAAATTCGGTCCGGATTGCCCGAATCGCCGCCTAAAACGCCTGCATCTTACCACCGCTACGCCGCCTTCGCGGGCAACACGACGAATTCCAGGAGCACCGACCTTTCGGCGCGAACGGCCTCCACGGGGCTGATCGGCGGCTCGGCCGCCGCCTCGCCATCCGTCTCGTTCAGGAGTCCCATAGTGGCGATGGCGCACCTGCAGGACCAGTCCCCCTCCAATCTGCAAGCCAAGTTTTTGAAAAAGACCCTATTTTGCACTTTGACACGCCGAGGTCGCCGCAGGAGAGTTGGGATAGATAAAAGGCCTGGCCTCGACTCATTCGAACCGAGGTCAGGCCAATTTTTGCCTATTTACAAAGTCCTGCTCATATTAAAGCAACTGGAGTTGAAAAAGGATAGCTTCATCCGATAGCGTACAGGTATGACCATGCCGGCTTCGACACTGTGCGTGGGAAGTCTTTACTGAAGCGCTTTTTTGACCGCCGGATAATCCCAATAGTATTTACCGTCCCTATAATACATCATGGCGACATGGTTTCCGTGGTACCTAACAGCCTCAGGACACTTCGACCTGTCGACCCGCGTGTTGTTATACAGCACCACGATATCGATATCGGCCTCCATGGCCTTATCGCACTCGTACTTGATGTAGCTGCGATAATCAACGCTATGCATGCGGGCACAGCTAGAAGTCCACGCGTTATAGCTTCCGCAATACCGACAGCTTCCCTTAGTCACGGTGTCCGTCGAATCCCCCACGATAAGCACGAAACGTTTGGAATGATCCATTCTCTCTTTCAGCGAGCTCTTTATGCTGCAGGGCAGGCTGGAATCGCGCGACTGCTGTAAATTGTGGGCATCCGTAAATGAAAGCCCCCAATAGTCGCTGTCGTTCCATTTGTGCAGCTGGTCCACAGCATCTCGGTCGCCATCCCAGTCAGCAGCGATGTAGGTCCTCGTCCTATAAACCATCTTTCTCTCCAATCCTATTTTCCCAAGCCTCAATATATCCGTTGACTTCGTATAGCCTCATTCGTGCAGCGGTCTTCTCCGTCAAGACGACCACGACGCCTTCTTTGAAATGTCGCTTCGAAGCCCTCAGGGTACAAAGCATGCAGCGAAGAAGGTCGTCCTCCGAGGGCTTCCCGCCGTCGAACCTGGTTATCCCCGACCCCAGCAGCGGAAGAACGACAGGTCTGCCGGCATACATCCTATCTAGCTCATCCCACATGTTGAGCAGGCATTCCTCATATTCGCCACGGCGAAGGCGTGCTCGGTTTAGTTTGTCCATATGCGTGAAGGCGAGCAGTGCGTACTCGTTGTAGTCCTTGATGGTGCCGAGAGGATAGCGAATCCTACCATCCCCAGCTTTGCAAGGCTCCAACAAGCTCGGCCCCAATTTTTCGACTGTACGCTTGAGGGTATTCCAATCAGCGTACCTCTTGATAAAAATGCCGTTGAGAGAATTCCTTGAAATAACCTTGTCATCGACCTGGATGTCGAAATACTCATCGAACGGGATGACCTTCACTCCGTCCGTAACAAAAAGGTCGCCAACCACGATGTCGATGTCCATACCGTTAATCGCCAAATGGACCCCGCTCCTGCTGCGACGATATGTGACGACCGCCGCAAGAATGGCTATCAGAATAAAAAGAACAACGAAAACGAAAAGTCTAAACAGACACCCCGAACCCTTCGGCAGCAGATCAATGAGAGACACGCCCACAACCGCCATAATCGTCTAAATTGCACCGATGATTGCCATCGACCATTTGGCGGACTTTTTCACAAGCGACCAAGTAGCTATATAAGCAATTTGTTTTAGCAAACCACATCTTCCATGAAAGCACTTAAATATAGAACGTATGATAGCCGTTTCTCGCGCAGCTAGTTGAGGCTTTTAGCTCTCGCAGCCAATTCATTATCATACATTTGCATTCGCATCTCTGGTCACGAACTCATACGCCCCACACACGCTGCTCTACCGCCCAGGACACCCCCACGGTCCTCGCCAATGCAAACCAAGGTCAAGAGCCATCGCCGCCTCGTTTATCAATATAGCAGCTTACAATCGTAACGAACGCTTGTGCGATTATACTAGCAATGAAATGAGCACCTCCTCCAGCAACACCAAGGAAAAGAGAGCACACATGAAACGATTAGACGAAGAGCCCACATGCGAGATCGCCAGGGAATCACTAAAACACGACCAACTCGGTCGCCGCGAAATTGTCGCCCAATTTATCCATCTACTTTACAGCGTGAAGGGGCCCTATTCTATTTTCATAGACGCCCCTTGGGGAACAGGCAAAACCTTCTTCGTCAAACAAATCATCGAAACCTTGCGCTTCGGAAACCCGCACATCGACGCAAATGCCCCATCGGACACATCGATCTTCGACAGCAATCTCATGACCAAGATGAGTGAAGATCCTTTTCTGCCAATATACTTCAATGCCTGGGAAAACGACCATTTCAACGACCCGATTGCCCCACTATTGGCAACCATAGCAACCATGGCCGACAAGAAAAAGGTCAATCAGGAGAGAAGCGTTTCCGATATCGCAGCAGGGGCAATAGACTGCGCTTTGTCTTTAACGGGGCTGAATGCAGGAAAGCTCCTCGAGGCAATTAGCGGTAACGATTTCCTTAACGCGTTCAGAAAGAGGCAGGAGCTGAGGGCGAAAACCGAGGAACTCGTGTCAGCGCTTCTGCCGGAAGTCACCAAAAGGGCCGTGCTCTTCATAGACGAGCTCGACAGGTGTCGGCCGGAATTCGCTATGCAGCTACTCGAGCAAACAAAGTCTCTTTTCCTTCAGGATAACATCGTGGTCGTTTATTCAACGGACAGAACGCAACTTGCCTACTCACTCCAAGGAGTCCCTTGATTATCGACTTTATCCGAACACCTCCCACATTCATCCGCACATGTGCGG
>CAUCKA010000016.1 GCA_958443265.1 uncultured Collinsella sp.
GCCAGAAGCTGTCCCTAGGCATTGGGCTCCCTCCAGACCTCGCGCTTGGTCGCGAGGCTCACCTTGTACCAGTCTGGAGACGACCGCGTGATGGTCGGCGTCAGCTGCACGAAGGCGCGGTCGCCGTCGTGTGTGCGCGCCCAGCAGTGGGAATAGTCGCGGAGCAGCTCCGCTACGCGTCCGATCTCGCCCGCAGGAACGGCGAAATCCCAGCTCTCCGAGACATCCAGCTTGTTGGACGAGAAGCCCATCGGCAGCCCGCCCGCGGAGCCGAAGAAGTGGAACTGGGTGACCCCGTGGTCGTACCCGCGCGAGTACCCCGGCGGCCCGCCCGCCCCGACGGTGCCGGCGACGACCGAGGTCGCGCCCGCGTCGAAGTTGAAGGCGTAGCCGCGGCAGCGGCACGATGTCACGACCTCGGTCGTGGATACCGTGCCGCTCGCGGCGTGCCCGACAGCGATGTAGGTGAACGGCATGTTGAGCGGCGGCAGCCGGTCGATGACGCTCTGCCCCTGCTTGAGGCCCGTCGCGAGCGTCCTGCGCGAGCCGTCCGGCAGGACGCGCATGAGGTCGAAGGACTGGCACGGCGGAAGGCTGTGAAGCAGGAGCTTCGTCCCCTTGACCGAGGCTCCCCCGTTGAGCCTGATGGTTCCGCGGCCCGTTCTCGACATGGGTCCGCGGAGCTTGTGGCCGCTGACCGCGTACTCCGAGACGCCGTCGCGCACGGTGACGGTCGCGGCGTAGTCGTCCGAGTAGTCGATCCCGACGATCGGGGTGGCGGGGACGAGCCAGTCGGTCGATACGGTCCTGGTGAAGCTCGCCGAGAGTCCCGAGCCGCCGCGGACGGTCAGCTCGAGGGTATATGTCGTCTTGTTGCTCAACCCCGTCTGCACGGAGTGCGAGCGCGCGGACGCGCCCACGTTGACGTCCAGCACCGTGCCCGACGGGGACGTCACCTTCAGCCGCTGGGACGCGACCCCGGTCTCGTCCGCGACGCTCCACGCGATGGGCAGCGGGAGCTCGACGACCGTGTCGCCGTCCTGTGCCGGCGTGGTGAAGAACGCCTGCGGCGGGTCAGCCACCGTGAACGACGCATACGAGCTCCACGCGCCCCATGACGGGTCGACGCCCTTCGTGCGAATGCGCAGGCGGTAGGAGCCCTTCGCGGGCAGGCTCAGCGACGTCGTCGACGCGGCGCCGGCGATGTCATGCGGGACGGTCTTGCCGTCCGGACCGACCAGCTCCACCTGTGCCGCGGTCTGTGCCGTCCCGTCGGGGTGGTTTCGCGTCCAGGAGACGCGCGCCGTGGACCCTGTCGGGTAGGCGGGCTCGACCCCGGAGACGGACGGCGCGTACGGTGGGCAGATCGTCGCCACGGCGTTGGATGCCGTCCACGCCGAGCAGATGGTGTCTCCGGAGCCCGCCACGGGCTTGTCGCGGTAGGTGCAGACCTCGTATACGACCCTCTCTCCGGCCACGGCGGCCGGGTCGGCCATGGACCAGACGCCCGGCTCCTGCTTGTCGGCGGCGAGGCTGCGGGAGATGAAGGTCTTACCGCCGTCCGAAGTCGCGCGGACCTTGAAGCCGCTTATCCAGGACGGGATGTCGGGACCCCGCACGACCAGCGAGGCCTCGCCGTCACCGGAGCGCGCGAGCGAGACGGATGCCGGGGGCGCGGGGGTCTTGAAGACTCGGACCTTGTTCGACATCTCTGAGGTGCCGCCGCGCCAGCGGGCGCGGACGTCGTAGTCGTAGAAGTGGTTGGCGCTCGTCGTCGAGTCTCGCCAGTTAGAGATGGTGCCCTGGTTGTAGGGGTTCTCGGTCGGCCCGTCATCGGTGTGGCGGTAGACGTTGACGCCGTCGTAGTACTTGCGCGCCCCGTTGTCCGGGTGGTTGACCCACTCAAGGGCTGTCGACCCATCGGTCGACTCCGTGACGACGAGGCCAGTCGGCGCGTCGGGCTTGTAGGCGGGGACCTTGGGGATACCGGCGTTCTCACCGCACGAGGTAGTCGCGGTGACTCCGCCGTACCCGTTTACAGTCTCGCTGGACGTCCAAGCGGAGCACCAGACGCTGTAGTCGTTATCATTACGCGCGGCGTCTGTGTAGCCGCTCAGGCTGACCGCCTGCTTGTAGTTCTGGACCGTCACGCCGGCGCCGCTGGCGCGTTCCACCCCGCCCACCGACACATGGAGACGGACGCCCCACATGTTCCACGGGCCGAAGTCGACCGAGGCGCTCCAGTGGATTCGCGCGGTCGAGTCGCTGATGTTCTCGACCCAGGTCGAAAGGGAGACCCCGTAGTACTTTACGCCGTTTCGCTTTGTCTCCGCGTATGCCATGCCCTACCCCCTCCTTGACCTGGACGAGCGCTTGACCTCGGCGATGAGCTCCTTGAGGGCGCGGGCGATGCGCTCGTCGACCTCGAGGAGGGAGCCGTCGATGCTGATGTAGTAGGTGTCTCCTCGCTCCACGATGCCGAGGCCGGCGGGGGCGGCCGCGCCGAGCGCCACCGACCGCGCGCCGGCGGCGTCGGCCGCCGCGAACGAGACCGGGGAGACGTCGAATACGTCCTCCACGCGGGCGAGCGCCTTGGACGCCATCGCCGCGGTGCCGGCGGACGCGGCGACGATGCTCTCTCCGAAGTCGCCCATGAGGGCGCGGCCGGAGTAGGTCGTGTAGCCGTGGCCGCTGAACGGGCCCCATTTCGCCGGCGAGAACGGGAACAGGCCGCGGATCCTCTCGACCGCTCCGGAGACCGACGACGTGACGGCGCCGACCGCGCTCTCGATGCCGGACTTGAGGCCGTTGAGGATGGCCTTGCCGGACTCGACGAGCCAGGAGCCCGCGCCGGCGAAGAAGCCGGTGATCTTGTCCTTGATGCCGGTGACCGTGGTGTAGACGGAGTCGATACCGCTCTGGGCGGCGCCCTTGATGCCCTCCCAGATGGAGGAGAACGCGCCCTTGATAGCGCCCCATGTGCTCGACCAGACGCCGCTGATGGTGCCCAGCACCGAGCTGATGACCGACGACACGACACCTATCGCGGCGTTGACGATGGTCTGGATGGCGTGCCACACGATCTCGGCGATCGACTGGATGCCCGCCCACACGCCCTCCCAGTCGCCGTTGATGGCGGCGAGGACGGTGCCGATGACTGCGCTGATGACCTGCATCGCGGTCGTGATGACAAGCTGGATGGCGGGCCACACCGTAGAGATGATCGCGGAGATCGCCCCGCAGGCCACGGTGAACGCAGCCTGGACGACGGGCCACACGGCCTGCACCACCGCGGCGATGGCGTTGACCGCCAGCACGAGCACGCCCATGATGACGCCAGCGAGCTGGACGAGGAGCTGGACTATCTGCGCCGCGACGGGCGCGACGGAGGCGATGATCTGCCCGATGACGGGCGCGACCGTGGCGAAGAGCTGGAGCAGCGCCAGGGCGATGTTGCCGAGCGCCGGGAGCAGCTGACCGGTGACGACCGAGGCGACAGCCGCGAACGCGGAGACGAGGGCCGGCATGACCGACGCCACCGCCGAGGCGACGGCGGAGAAGGCCGGCGCCAAGCCGGAGGCTATCGCGGATGCGGCAGACATGACCGATGAGCGGAAGCCCTCGTTGGTCGTCATCATGTAGCCGAAGCCGGCCGCGAGCGCCGCGACGGCGGCGACCACGATGGCGATCGGGCCGACGAGCGTCGCGAAGGCGCCGCCGCCCGAGCCGATGGCCGAGAACAGGCCGCGGACGGGGCCCGAGGCGGACGTGAAGGCGCCGGCGGCCTCGCCGGAGACCATCGACGCGAGCGCGCCGATCTCGCCTATGCCCGAGCCCGCGACCTTCGCCACGCCCTTGAGCGCGGTCTGCAGGGTCTTGAACTTGTCGATGCCGCCGGTCACGCCCGAGATGGCGAGCTTTGCGGCGGCGAGGCCGGCAGTCGACCCGACGAACCTCGTGACCGCGTCGGCGAGCGTCGACATCCCGCTCGAGGAGCCGACAAAGGACAGGACGCTGCTCGCGGCACCGTCGAAATCGCCCACGAGCCCGGAGACGGGGCCCCTGATCGTGGAGCAGACCGCCTCGATGCCCCCGGCCCCGTCCACGAGCCCGTTGATCGCGTCGGCGGCCCCCTTGACGCCGAGCGCGAGGTCCTCGGGCCATGTGGCGGTGAAGGTCTGCCCCGCGAGCTCCGCCACGCGGTCGATGACCCTGCCGACGGCGTCGGCCGCGGGCTCGAGCGAGCCGCGGACCGCGCGCAGGAGGACGTCGGCGTTGTAGGCGAGCGTTGAGAAGCCATCAGATGACTTGCCGAGGCGTTCGAGCATGCCGATGAACCGCTCGACGTAGCCGCCGACGTCGGACACGGTGCCCTTGACGGACGTGATGGCGCCGGCGGCGATGTCGCCCGCGCCCCTGATGAGCCCGGTCGCCGCCTGGATGGGCGCCGTGATGTTCTCGACGCCGATGGCATCGATACAGGCCGCGACCGCCTTGGTCACGGAGTTCTTCAGGTTTGCCATGGACGTGGCGATGCCCGCCGTGCCGGTCTTTGCCTGCTGGGCGAAGGAGTCGAAGCCCGCGTACCCGTTCCTGTCGAGCGAGATGAACGCGTCCTCGAGGTCCTCGACGCTCACCTTGCCGGTCTTGAGCGCGTCGTAGAGGTCGTTCGTGCTCGCGGTCGGCCCGAGCATCGACTTGGCGACCTGGTCCATCTGGCCCGGCATCGCCGTGACGATCGAGCGCCAGTCCTCCATCTCGGGCTTGCCCTTGGCTAGCACCTGGCAGAACTGCTCGAGCGCCGCCTCCTGAACCTGCGTCGACGCGCCGCCCGCGAGCAGCGCGTCGTTGAAGGCGAGCATGATGTCGGTCGCCTTGCCGACATCCTTGACGGTCGGCACGATCTTCTGGACCGACGAGGTCATGGCGTCCAGGCGCGTGGGCAGGCCGGTGAGGTGGTCGCTCATCTTGTCGATGGACGAGGTCGCCGCGTCGGCCCCGTATCCCAGGCCCGCCATGACCTTGGGGAAGTTGTTCATGGTGTCGACGCGGCTGATTGCCGAGTCGAGCGAGTTGCTGATGGCCGTGAAGGCCTTGCCGGTGACTGCCGAGACGATGCCGGCGACGGCGCCGGCCTTCGCCCCGAGGCCGGCGCTGAAGGCCGCGCCCGTCTTGGCCCCGGCCCTGGAGCCGATGCCCGAGCTGCCCGCGAAGGCGCCGTCGAGCTGGCGGCTGATCGATGACGTGAGGTTGTCGAACTTCGGTGTCAGCAGCACCGAGCCTTTGGCCACGGTGGGCAAGGGTTGATCACCTACCTATGAGCGCTCCCCGAACAGCAGGGAGTCGACCTCGTCCCGGCTTAGGTCGAGACGGCGGGCGGCGTGCTCGGCGGCCCTGGCCTTCGGGCGCTTCAGGGGGTCGGGCTTCCTGCCCTTGCCCCCGGCGTTCTCGTAGCGCAGGAAGGAGAGGTTGTCGACGGCCAGGGCGAGCAGGTAGGCGTGCTCGTCCCATGTCGCGCGCGGATCGATGCGCGACACCGTGCGCGACTGCGGCGGCAGCTGCCCCACGAGCGTGAGGAGTCCGTCGAAGTCGCCGCCGGTGATGGCATCGTCCAGGTCAAGCGAATAGTACTGGCGGAGGTCCGCCTTGAGCTCGTCGCGCCCGTCGAGCAGGACGTCGACGAGCGCGACTAGTTTTTTAGGCTCGCGGATTCGATGAGCAGCCCCTCGATGCGGACGATCTCCTCGATGTCGTCGTAGCCCATCTTGGCGGTCACCGCCTCGGCGACCCTGTCCTCGACCTCCTCGCCGAGCATTGCGGTGAGATAGCCGAGCTGCTCGTCGATGCTGACGCCCTCGTTGGCCGCGGCGGTAGCCTCGTCCTCCGTCATGCCCGAGCGGATGGCCTTCTCGTAGACGCTGTTGCGAGCCGCGCTCTCGCGCTGTGCGCGCGCGATCTGCTTGAGCACCTTGCGCGAGCGGAAGCGGCGCATGTCGAGCGTGTACTCGACGCCCTCCACCTCCACGGCCTTCTCCCAGGGCTGCAGCGCCTGGCGCTTCGCCGAAGGGTCGAACTCGACGACGGGCGCGGGGGTGAACCCAAGGTACCGCTCCTCCAGGTGCGCGCGCATGCGCTCCTTGGACTCCGCCATCTCTCGCAGCTGCTCGGGGGTCATCTCATTGATGTCCATAAATCCTCCTTTGTAGGCGCAAATGCTTGCGGAGGGCGCTGCGGCGCCTACCGCGCAGCGCCCGCCGCAAGCATTTGGCGGGACGGGAGGGGCGGATGCCCCTCCCCTTTGTCTGTTGTCCGGCTAGGCCGTGACGGCCTTGGGCTCCTCATCGCCCTGTGCGCGCCCCTCGTCCTGCGCTACCTGTGCGGCCTTGACGGTGTCGTAGATGGCGGTCGTGTGGGTGTCGCCGTCGTCGTTGTAGGGCACGCACGTGATGGTCGGCGTGTAGCCGAGCAGGTCGGAGCTGTTGTAGGAGACGTCGTCTCGCTCGAACGCCTGGCCGATCGGGATGACGTTGCGCAGGACCTTGGTCGAGGAGATGACTGAGTCGAACACGTAGACGTGCGGGTCGGTGAAGTTGCGGTTGTGGCGGATGGTGACGGTCGCGCCGCTCTCCGTCACGTTGTCGTCTCCGTAGATGGTCTTGAGAACGGCGACGGACGACTGGATGAAGGTCATCTGTGCGGAGTCGGCGTAGCTCGTGAGGTCGCGCGCGACCTCGGAGCCTCCCCAGTCGTTGTGCCCCTCGGAGTCGGTGTCGGTCGTGAACGTCACGCCGTCCTCCGAGATGTAGCCGAGAGAGGCGCCGTGGTGCTGATCGATGAGCTCCTTGAGTGTCTTGGACGGGTCGGCCAAGACGCTGATGTCGGTGCCCGCCGGGAACACGGCGGCGTAGCCGCCGGGGCGTCCCTTGGCTACGCCGACGGAGTCCTTGTCGAACATGGGGGTCTCGGACATGTGGCCCTCCTTCCTGTGGCGCGCTACGGGCGCGTCACCATGTAAACGTTGATCTGGTACCGCTCGAAGCGGCTGTCGGGGTCGGGAAAGCGCATGGTGCCCTCCACGGACACGCTGCAGACCTCGGGTATGGCCTCCCAGCACCAGGTGAGCCATTCGCGGGCCATGAGCGCGAGCGTGTAGGCCTCGGCCTCCGTGCTGGCCCACGTCTGGACCGCCAGGTACGGGTTGTCGCGGCCGGGGCCGGACGGACCGCCGGTGCGCTCGACCGTGGCGAACCTGTCGGGCTTATCGCTCGGAACTGTCGTGGAGCACGGGACGCCGAGCGCGGCGCCGAGCTTTTGCGGCAGGACGGCCAGGATGTCGAACATCAGAGACCGCACCCCTTCCTGAGCGTGTTGTTGCGCAGGTTGTCGAGGCCGGCGAGCCTGCCGTCCCTCTCGCCCGCCTCGTAGACCAGGCCGCCGGCGGTATAGCCGCGCTGCACGCCCTTGGACTCGTAGCGGGCGCCGGCGCGCCTGAGCGCCGGGTCGCACATGACATTGCAGCGCGCGGCGGCGGCCGCGGCCTGGGACTCGAGCATCGCCTTGACGCCGTCCGACTTGAGCACGGCGCGCACGCCCGACATCACGGGCGTGACGCGCACGCGCCTACCCATCGACGGCCTCGCACTCGACGGCGCGGTCGAACTGCCCGGGGCAGTTGCCCGGCAGATAGGGCTGGGGGTCGCCGATCACACGGTACGCACGTCCGTCGTAGCGGATTAGGCACCGGCGCAGCGAGCGGCGGTCGCCGCGCGGCCAGTGGAACGTCATGGAGACGGCGGTCCCCTCGGGGCGCGGTGCGGAGAGGTCGGCCGTGCCGCCCGGCTGGGGCAGCACGCCGGCGACGTCCTCTGCCGCGCCGAGCTCGCACACTGCGTTGCCGTGAGCGTCGGTGGCCGGCTCCTGCGGCGCGATCACCTGGACGGTGACGGTCCTAAACATCCGCATCCCCCTCCCTGTCGGCGGCGGTCATGGCGTCTATGCTGCGCACGCGGCAGCCGGCGAGGCCGAGCCGCTTGAGGTCGGAGCGCCCCAGGTAGAGGTCTCCCGTGGGGTTCGCGAACGTGAAGCTGGACGAGTACGGGCCTGCAGTTTCTGACTGTTGGGTGATGCCCGCCATGGCGTCGGGCGCGTTGGCCGCGCGGGCGACCATGGCCACGCAGACGGGCTTCACGTTCTCGTCGAACGTGGCGTTGACGCCGGCGGCGTAGTCGCTGCCCATATGGCGCCGGTACGCGCCGCGCAGGTGCGCCGATGCGTCCTCGAGCAGGGCCGCGACCCTGCCATCGTCCCCGTCATCGACGGGGCCGCATCGTGCGATGTAGTCGGCGACGGTCGCGAAGGCGTCCACTAGAGCGTCTCCAGGATGGCGATGAGCTCGGCCTTGGTCGCCTTGCGCGGGGCGAAGCCGTTGGCGGCCTCGATGGCAGCGCGAAGCTGCTGCACGGTCATATCGTTCGCGGGCTTCTCGGGCACGGGCTGCTCGGGCGCGGGCGCGGCGTCCTCAACGCCCTCTCCCTCGGCGCCATCGTCCTCGACGGGCTCCGCGCTAACCTCGGGCTCGGCGGGCGGGAGGTCGACGAAGCCGCCGGCGGACAGCTCCGCGAAGCGCTCGTCGGTCAGCTCGACCTCCTCCCCCACGAGATGCACCGCGAGGGTCTCGCGGTCACGGTACGGGTAGGTGACCAAAGCGATCATGGATGCTCCTTAGGGTTGCCTAGGCGGTCGGGGCGATGGTGCCCTTGACCACGAAGTCGATGTACTCGGCGAAGAACACGAGGCCGACGTAGGCCACGGTGTCGTAGGTCAGGCTCTTGAGCTCGGGCGAGTGGGACACGGCGATGTAGCCGCTCTCGTCGGAGTAGAAGCCGAACAGGTCGTCGCCGTCGGTCGGGGCGACGTAGACCTTGATGTTGTCCTTGACGGTCGCGTAGATCGTGCCGGCGGCGACGGAGCCGGTGGACACGAGCGTGCCCAGGCCCGCCCAGTTCTCGATGTAGGAGATGCCGAAGGCGCTGAAGACCTCGGACTCGCCGATCTGCTTGGCGAAGTCGACCGGGTTGGCGAAGTAGACGGTCTCGCCGCTGCCGAAGCCGTACTCCTCGGTGAGGTTGGACAGGGCGGCCCAGGCGTTCGCGGCGGTGGCCACGAGGCTCTTGCCGGTCGCGGCCGTGGTGCCCTCGGCACCGAGCGCGGCGACGAAGTCCTTCTTGATGTTGCGCTGCATGTCGGAGATCATCGCGGCGTCGGTCTTGTCGACGGCGCCGTCGTAGCCGCGCTTCTTGACCTCCTGCAGCATGGTCTGCCTGCGGTAGGGCTTGAGCGTCACCTCGTAGGTCGCGACGTCCGCGTAGTCGTAGCTGGACAGCGGGATGTCCTGGCCGGGGGTGTACTCGGCCTCGGAGAGCTTGCCGATGATCTTCTTCTGGTGGAGCGTCTCGCCCACGGCCGCGTGGATGGGCGCGCAGGTGGACAGCATAGCCGTGAGCTTCTCGAGCGACTTGGTGAAGGTGTTCACGAGGTCGACGTTGCGCGCGGCTGCGAGGGTCTTGATATCGGGCATTGGGGCCCCTTTCTCCCCTTACTTGAAGAGGTCGATGTTGGCGGCGATGGCCGCCATGCGTTCCTTCTTGTCCTCGATTCCGAGGATGTCCTTCTTGGAGGGCTTGCCGGGCTTGGGCTTGCCGCCGGCCTCGGGCGCCTTCGGCGCGCCGCCGGCCGGTTTCGTGATGGCCGCCACGGCCTTGGCCTGCTCGGTGAGCGCGTCCTCGTCCTCGCCGTTGAGCGTGGCCACGATGGAGCGGTCGAGTCCGGTGGCCTTGGCCACGGAGTCGACGAGCGCGGAGCGGGCGGCGCTCGCCTTGAGGGCGGCGTTCTCGCTCTCGAGCGCGCTCAGGCGCTCCTCCACGGTCGGGTCCGCCTTGGGTGCCGCGGCCTTGAGCTCGTCGAGCTCCTTGAGGTTCGCCTTCGAGCGGCTCTCCCACTTGCGCGACTCCTTCAGCGCGTTCTCGTAGAGCGCCTTGTAGTCGGGCTCCTGACCGGCGTCTCCGCCCTGTGCAGGGTTGGTCGGATCGGTCTCGGCGGGCGTGGTCTCCTGGGCCATGCTCCCTCCATTTCCGCCCCGTGCGGGGCATCGTCTTGCCCCGTGCGGGGCTCTTTTCGGCATGAAAAAGGCCACCCGTGCGGATGGCCTGGTTCAACTTTTGGTCGGGGCGGCGGGACTCGAACCCGCACGGGCGATGCCCACGTGCTCCTGAGGCACGCGCGTCTGCCATTCCGCCACGCCCCGATGGCACCTGGCCGAGGAATCGAACCCCGGTAAGCGGTTTTGGAGACCGCCGCACTGCCATTGTGCTAGCCAGGTGTGTATAATCTGATTAGAAAAGCCCTGGGCGTGCTGGATAGCTAACCTGGGGCCTATTTCTTTATGTCGTCTATGGCCCCGCCCCTGGTCAACAAGATAACGCGGTCGATGTCATGCCTCGACATCTCGAGCCGCACGCGCTTCAGCGCGTCCTCTCTTGTCACAGGGACTTCCTCGCAGTTAAGCACGACGATAGAAGGCTTTACCGGCCCACCTTCCACCTTTTCGAACTGCCGCACTGCCTTTCTTATATTGCGCTCGATGAACCTAAGCCCGTTGACGCCAGACGCATCGCTTGTCGGGCTCTTCAGCTCACATAGCTTGCCGTCGAGCAGCAGGTCGATATTGGAAAAGCCCTCCGGCGCGCCCTCCTTGCGGACGACGACCTCGTGACCGGCCGCCCGAAGCGCCTCGTGCGCCGCGAGGTCGTAGGACCCGCCGCGCTCGTGCGCGAAGGTCTCTTTCGGCTTCTTGTACACGACTGGAGGCCCAGGCGAACCGAGCACGGCACGCTTCGCCGCGTCCTTGCCGGCACTCGTCAGGCTTTCGTCCTCGTCGATGTTCTTGAACTGTGCCCACCGCTCGCGCAGCTCCTCCGGCCTCACGCCCTCCACGAGCTCCGCGTCCGGGTCGTCCTCGAAGCCGGGGACCACCTTGCAGTCGCAGTGGCGGTGGAAGTGCCTGAACTCGCCGGCGGACTCGCGCGTGTGGTAGACCGCGCCGCGGCTCGCGAGCATGATGCAGAAGGTGCAGGTCTCGAAGCCCGTCGGCACGCGCGCGAAGCGCACGCCGTGGTCCTTGTCGCGGCCCACGTTGGAGATGATCGTCTCGTTCAGGCTGCGCAGCGCGTCGTTGCGGGCGTACTCGCCGCACGCCCTGGCGAACGCCGCGTCGCCGCCCTTCACGAGCTTCTTCGCCTGGTATCTGGCAACGGTATCGACCGATTCTGGCCTGTAGGTCGTTATGGTGACGGCCTGCTGCAGCCTGGCGCCGTTGCGCTCGGCGAGGTCGTCGTACCACTGCGCCGCGAACTCCGCCGCGACGTCGTCGTATCCCTGCACGAAGCCCTCCATGATGAGCTTCGCGGCCTCGCGCTTCTCGGCCACGGTCGCGGCCCCGTGGGCGCGGCACCATGCGAGCACGGCGGACTCCACGTCGGATGCCGCCCCGTCTCCGATCTTCGCCACGGCCCGGTTGTAGGCCGCGAACTCCGCAGCGCTAATCATCGGCGGGCGGCGCGGGCTCCGCCGCCTGGGTGACGCCCGCCATCAGGTCGAGCGCCGCCGAGCGCGTCACGTTGCGCCTGATCTCGGATGAGACGTTGCGCACCTCGTCGTCATCGAGGCCGTTGAGCCGCCAGAAGGTCGGCGTGCCGGCGAAGCCGTCCACCACAGACGCGAGCTTGATGGAGCTGTCTGTCTGCTGGGCCAGGGTCGGCATGGCGGGGTTCAGGAAGTGGACGGACACGCCGCAGGCGTCCTCCGCCTCCTCGTATGAGCACCCGAGCTCCGTCGCGATCGCGGCGGTCGCGGCGTTCGCCAGCGCCGCCTTGGCCTCGCGGATGAAGCTCTTGCACTTGAGGATGAGCGGCTCGTTCTCGGCGTAGATCGCCTCGGCGGAGCTGGGGTTGTCGCTCATGATGCCGAACTGCCCCACGTGGATACCGGTCGCGGCGCTCATGCGCTTGCACAGGTTGCCGAAGTGCTCGGTCATGGGCTGCATACTCGGCTGCGTGAGCTGGCCGAACTGCGGAATCGTGCCGTCCTCGGTCTTGGTGACCTCGAAGATGGAGCCGATGAAGGCGCTCCACTTGGTCTTGTCGGCGAACGCGTCGCCGTCGGTGCCCAGCAGGTACTTCTGCGTGGACGCGGCGAACGCGGCGGCGATCTCCTCGTTGACGTTGGCGCGCATGGCGCAGTCGATGTTCCAGCGCACCTCGGAGTTGATCCTGGACACGCCGAACGGTCGGTCGTCGTCGGGGTTGTGCGGCATGACGAACATGGGCACGGCGCCCAGGCCGTGCTCCACGTACTCCGCCGCCCACTCGTTGCGGCGAACCTCGCGGATGCGCACCATGCGGTCCGGCAGCATCACGTTGACCCAGTCCGGGCGGTTCGTGGGCCGCCCGCGGTCCTTGGCGAAGGAGACGACGAACATGCCGGAGGACAGGCACTCGTGGACGTCGTCCCAGATGCCCGTGCACAGCGTCGGCGGGTACGCCGAGATGCGGGCGTGCCCGTCCTCGTCCGCCGTCACCACGAGCATGGAGAAGCAGTACTTGAGCGCGGAGTTGACGGCCTTGCCGACGCGCGTGGCCATCTTGTTGCGCTTGGCCACGGAGGTGAGCAGGTCGTCGAAGTCCGCGTCGTCGGGGCACGTGAACCCGTCGAAGGCGATGTGGTCGCGCATGACCTCCACGCACTTGTAGCCCCAGCCGCACGCGACCTCCAGGTCGCGCAGCGAGTCGGGGACGGAGATGCCGAGGTCCTTGAGCATGTTGCGCGCCTCGTAGTAGTCCGAGCGCAGTAGGTTGCCCCTGTAGTGCGTCTGCCAGCTGTTGAGCAGGCAGCGCACCGTCTCGCGGTCCTCCTCGAGCAGGCCGTCGGCGGACGCCACGGCGTAAGGTATCGAGATCAAGTGACCCTCGCCTTCATTCCGGGTTTTCTCTTCGATGTGCTGAGCGCGAGCAGCGCCAGCCCCGCGGCCTCGATGGGCGCGGCGTTGTCCCCGCCGAAGCCCCAGCCGCCCGACGAGCCGATCTTGCGCTTGGGTGAGGTCTCGGCGGAGAGGTCGAGCGCAGGGCACGCGATATGCGTGACCGAGCCCGCCTTCGCGCCGGACGAGATGAGGCTCGCGGCGGTCACGGCCTGGTCGGTGCTCGGGCGCAGGATGTAGTCCTTGGGCATGCCCATGCCCTCGAGCTTGTCGCACAGGGCGCCGGCGCCCGCCTTGCCGTCGATGGCGACGCACGCGTACCTGCCCGCCCTCGCGGCGATCCAGTAGGCCAGCCAATCCGTGCTGGGCTCCGGGTCCTTGCAGAAGGGAAGCTCAACGTGCACGGTCGGCGAGCCGGGCGGCCGCACGGCGCACGCCACGGCGACGGTCGAGCCGTCGGCGCTGAACCTCACGCCGGCGCAGATCCTGCAGCCGGCGGTCAGCTCGGGGCCGCTCCCCACGAGGCACTCTCCCCATGCGTCGGCGCCGATGACGGGCGGCTCCACCTGCGTCTGCGGTGGCAGCCAGTAGCCCAGGTATTCCTGGGCGGCGCCAAGCTCGTCCATGTCCTTCATTCCGGTGCGGATGGCGCGGATGTCGGCGTGGTACCCGAGCGAGGGCATGACCTCCGGCCAGCGGCTCTCGTCCCAGATGTCGCCGACCTCCTCGACGCCGTACTCCAGCCACAGCAGGTCGGACGCCTTCTCGCCGCCCTCCCACGCCTGCTGCCGGAGGTTCTTGAACACCTCGGCGGGGTTGCCGGCGCGGGTCGGCGTTCCGGCGTACACGATCATCAGGTTGTGCTTGGCTCCGGACACCGTTGTCGGGTTGACGACCTGGGTGTGGATGCCCGTGAGCTCCTGGGCCTCGTCGTATATGACGATGTCGAACGAGAAGCCCAGGCGCGAGGACTTGGTCCTCGTCGAGAACTGGATGACGCCGCCGGAGCTGAACCGCATCCACTCCTGGCCGGTCTGCGAGCAGACCTCGACCAGGAGCTTGCGCCAGCGCGGGATTCCCTCGGACGTGTCGCCGACGCGGCGGCCGAAGATCTTGCGGAAGCGGGCGACCATCTCCATGGTCGTGGAGTAGTTGTGCTCGGTCCACAGCACCTTGTAGCCGGCCAGCGCCGCCATGATCGCGACCCACACGATGAGGTCGACGGACTTGCCCTGCTGGCGCGGGATGGAGATGCCGACGCGGGGGTGGACCCATTTGCCGCTCGCGTCCACGGCGCCGATGTCGTGGGCGAGCTGCTCCTGCCACGGCACGAGGTCGTAGCCCATCGTCGGGGCGAGCTCGACCGCGAGGGAGCCGATGGATCTCTCGTAGGGCTGGACGAGGCGCAGCCTCGGCTTAGCCGAGGACGTCGCGCAGGACCGAGACGGCGTTGATGATGACATCGTCGCCACCGTCCTCCCCGGCCCCCTCTATTCGTTCAATCTGCTCGAGCGTCTCGCGGTACTCCTTGGCGAGCCGGGCCGCCTGGCTGGGCTCGGCGTCGTAGAGCTGGCGCTCGATGATCTGCCTCACCCACCGGAGCCTCCCGAGCGTGTCCTGGCGGCCGTCCGGGCCGTCGGCCGGGGGCGCCGAGACGCCCGCGCCCGCGGACTGCCCCGTGGACTCGTCGGTCGCGATCTCTCCGCTCTCCTTCATCCTCTTGATGAGGGCGCACACGCCCGAGCGCGACCGCTTGAGTTTCTTCGCGATAGCCGCAGGTCCGAGCGCCGGGTAAGCATTCTTGACGAACTCGCGCTCGTCCGGCGTCCAGGGCTTGCCCCTCGGCTTCGTGGACTTCGTGGACATTCCATGCACCTCCCGGTATGGACTCGGTTTTAGGGCCTGCGCAAAAAAGGCGCAATGCCGGGGGGCGAGCCCTCGGCCCCCGGGGAGGGGGCCATCCCCCAGGGTCGGCTCACCACGGCAGCGAGGTCGAGCAGCCCACGTCGCGTGGGCGCGGCGAGATCGGCTTGCCCAGGGCCGCGAGGCTCTTGTTGCCGCGCCGCTCGTTGCAGATCCTGTGGGCCGGCGCGACGTTCGCGCGGTCGACGGGCGAGCCGCCCTTGGAAACGGGCACGATCTCGTCCACCTCGAAGCTCATCGGGTCGCCTGCCGGCAGGTCGTAGTCGATGGCCCCGCCGCAGATGTGGCACGGCAGGCCCTGCGCCTTGAGCCATGCGCGCACCTGCCGGCGGGCGTGGCCGTTGGCGTAGCGGGTCTTGGTGGCCACGGCTAGCGCTCCACGGGAGAGCGGCCCCGGTTGGCCATGCATTCCTCGAGCCCCGTAAAGCGCAGGCGTTCGACGGCCTTGCCGGCCCCCTTGCACTTGCGCCCGCCCGCACGGCGGGCGATGCCCAGGGCGCGGCGGAAAGCCCACGCCATTACGGTGTCGTACCGGCTTGCGGCACGGGCGATAGCCTCGCGTGTGACCACGGACCCACCTCATTACGTTGTCGTTCAATAGAAAGGCCAGGGCCCTGAACTGCTAAGGGGACCCCGGCCACTCATCTGTGCTTCCACGCACTCCGACCCGCACACCGCGCGGGCGGCGCTGCGAATCGACACCCTAGTTATATCCCAGCCACAACGTGCAACGGTGTGCAATTGCGTGCAATCGCGTGCAATCGTAGGCAATTGCGTGCAATTGTGTGCAACGGCGTGCAACCGTGTGCAATCGCGTGCAGCCAGCAAGAAGAGAGAGACCCGCCGGCGCGGAGCCGACGGGTCTCGATAGAGTTATATCTAGCTCAGACTGCGGCGCGGCCAAGACCGGATCGGGCTGCCGCCAGCCCGACCATGTCCGTCCAGTCCAGTGCGGCGCACAGGTCGGAGTTCACCGACCTCACCGACACCCCCAGCGTCCCCGCGATCTCCTGCAGCGTGCGGTCCTCACAGTAGCGCAGCTCCAGAACGTCGCCCCAGCGCTTGCCCGGGTTGGCCGAGCGCACGCCAGCGCACAGCTCTCGGCCCAGCTCCACCTCATGCCGCAGCTCGGACAGCTCGGCGCCGCTGCGGCGCTCGTAGTCTATGCGGTCGTCGGTGGACCTCATGAAGTCCGTCCCGTGCGCGCCCTTGCCCACGGCGTCGTAGCGCTGGGCGCGCACCTGCTCGCGCGCCTGCATCGACTGGATGACCGCCAGCCTGCGGTCGATGCCGCGCTGGGCGGCCCGTACGGTCTCCAGATATTCCCTTGCGTCCATGTGACCTCCCGCGTGGTACCATGCTCTACGCCATATAGAGGATGCCGGGAGGCGTCTTTGCCAAAGGCCGCCGGCGCTACAACGCCAGCGGCCTTAATTATATATCTACCTATGTCTACCTGCGGAAACTCAATATCTCATCGCGACCTCGCGGCGCATGGCCTGGAGCTCGTCGTAGGCCGCGCCCGACCCGGCAAGGTAGCGGTCGACCCTGTCGCGCTTCGGCTTGGCGCCCTTGCGGCGGGCCTCCTTCACGCGGCGCAGGTCGTGCTCGCGCCGGCACGCCTCCGAGCAGTACTTGGCGTGGGGCGCCTTCGGGATGAAGACCCTCCCGCAGATCGCGCACGTCCTCTCCTGCACATCCCACATCACGTTCATCTCGTCGACCTCCTGCACCTGCGGGCGCGGCGCGCCTCGATGCTCTTGCGCACGCGGCGGTTCTCGGCGAGCATCCGCCATAACTTCTCGAACAACCTCATCGCTTAGCCTTCCTCGACCTCTTGAGCGCGCGGGCGCGGTCGCGCTGCAGCGCCCGCGCCCTCCGCTCCGTCTCCCCGATCTGCGCCGCCGTCACCCGCGGCGCGTCTGCCCGTCCGTGCGCGAGCGCCCGGCGCGCGGGGCCCGAAACCAAATCGGGCACCGTGCGCCAGGCGGTCGCGCGGAACAGCTCGGCCGCCGAGCGGATCACCGGCTGTTCCAGCTGTTCGCGAGCATGGTCACCGCCTGGCGGAACGGCGGCAGGTCCATGCTCCCCCACGCGACGCTGTTCGACATCCCGCAGGCGGGGCACCTGACGCTCAGCACGTTGGGCTTGGTCAGGGAACGCTCTCGCACATCCTCCACCTCGGGCTCCGCCCCGCACCGGGGGCACGCCTTGAACTCGACATCGTTATAGGTCACAGCTCTCTCCCATCTCCCTGAACTCGGCCTCGTAGCACCTCGGGCAGACGGCGTAGCCGAACCCGAGGTCGTTGTGGATCAGCCGCGAGGTGTAGCTCTCACCGAATGCAAGCCAGCAGCCGCACTCAGCGCATTCGACTGCAGTCGAGAAGTCATCCGCGCACACGCTCGCGCCGTCCGGCACACGCCAGTCCCTATACTCGGCCCGCGCCGGCACCCACCTAATCGCTCGCCTCACTGAACACACCTCCCGTCGTGCGCCATCGTTCGCCCAAAAAGGCCGCAAACGGGCACGACCACTCGCGATAGTTCGGCGTCGGTTTCCCGCACATGTCGCAGGTATACATCTTCGGCTCCCTCTTCACCTCGTGCTCCAATCCTTCTCGATTTCCTTCTCCTCCGCGACCATGATCAGCGCTCGGTTGACGCATCGCCTCGCCTGGCGCATCTCGTCACAGGCGGTCGGGCCCATGCCCGCCCCGATCGACCTCTTGGCGTCCTCGAGCCTGCCGATGGCGAGGTCTATCCAGTCGGCGGGGCCGCACCTGTAGCTCATCGGGACTCACCCCTCACGCCGAAGATGTCGGCCAGGATGTCGCCCGGCGTGGCCATGAACGGCTCGGTACTCACGGGGTCGTACTGCACCTCGAGGTAGTTCGGGTACCCGATGCTCACGCCCGTGGGCTCGCGCCCCGGCATGAGCTGGTAGCCCCAGATCACGTCCACCCTCTCGTCGTCCAGGACGGTCGCGGTGCGCTCGATGCGCAGCCGGTACCCGCCCACGCGCTCGGTGTCCTGCGTGTCGTCGGCCCAGGGGATCCGGTGCCTGTCGAGGGCGTCGCGGTAGGCCCTCATCACCGCTGAGATCTCGGTCAAAACCTTCTCACTCTCCATTCTCAAAAGAATTAGGTGTTCTTTGCGCCGGGGGCTTCCCCGCCGGCGTCGTTTCCACTGTCTAGCGGCGGGAACCCCAACGCCTGCTGGCCCAGCTGCCCCGCCGCCGTTGGCACACCTTTGGCACACCCGCGATTCGGCTTCCCGTCCTTCGGGTCCTCGCCCTTCGCGAGCTTGGCGATCTCCTCGTACAGGTCCTTCTCGCGCTGCCGGCGCGCAATCGCCGCGTCGCGCTTCTGGATCTTGGCCAGCAGCACGGCCTCCCTCCGCGACATGACGTTGGTCATGTAGACCTTCGTCAGGCTGAGCGGGCGGCCGTGTGAGGGGTCGGCCTTCTCGTTCCTGAGCATCTCCATGAGGGTGATCATGACGCCTCCGCTATCTGGCGATCGAGCTCGGCTATGAGCTCGTCATCGGTCTTCACGGGCTGCCACACGGCGGCGCGCTCGACCTCCTGGGAGGTCTGCCCGCCGCGGGCCTTGCGGTCCGCGTCGAAGCCGACCTGCTTGCGGCTCCAGTTGCGGGCGAGCGCCCACACGTCGGTCACGGGCAGGCCGCTCGGCAGCGTCCACCCCTGCGCGGCGTAGTGGTCGAAGAACTGGCGGGCGTCGCCCCGGAGGCAGTTGGCGGCGAAGTACGCCTCCACGTCCTCGGCCGACGGGGGCTCGAAGTCATCGGGTGCTTGGCGGGCCGCGCTATAGCCCGCTAGGGCTATCTCCTTCTCCTTCTCTTTCTGTTGGCTACCCCCTCGCCCGCTGGGTCGGCTACCCCCTTGGACACCCCCTTGGCTACCCCCTTGGGCGGTTGCGATGCCGCCTGCCTTGGCGGCCCTCGCCTGCCCCCCGAGGCTGCCGTTGACCATGGCGTCGATGCGGCCCCTCGCGAAGGTGAACGCCGCCATGGTGGTGGGCTTAAGCTTTGGCTCGATGCCCTCGTAGCCGTAGCGCAGCATCGCCCACGCGAGCGCCATGCCCTCCCTGTCGCCCAGGGCGCGGCAGCCCTCGTAGAAGTCCCTGTTGAAGTTGAAGTTATTCATCCGTCTCACCTCCGCAGATCGAATCGGTAAAGGCCGCGGCGGCGGCCTGGTCGCGGCCCGGCATGACCGAGCCGTAGGTGCCGAGCGTCGTCTTGACGTCGGCATGCCCCAGGCGCTCCTGCACCGTGCGCATGTCGAAGCCGTGCATGAGCAGCCAGGTGGCATGGGTGTGCCTCAGGGAGTGGAACACCGTCTCCTCGGGCAGCCCCAGGTCCCTCGCGAGCGACTTGAAGCGGCTCGTCACGGTGGACGGGCGCGCGAGGGCGCCGGCGGGCCCGAAGGTCACCACCAGCGCCGCCGGGCCCCTGCGCGCGAGCCACGTGTCCTGCCACTCCAGGTGGCGCTGCAGCTGGGCCTCCACCGCCGGCGCGAGCGACACGTTGCGCACGCGCCTGCCCTTGGTGTAGGCCTGCCGGTGCAGCTCGGGCTTCTCGACCGCCTGCCCCGCCACGTGGAGGTCGTGCAGCGCCCGGCGCCAGTCGCGCCGCTGCAGCCCGCAGACCTCCCCGCAGCGAAGCCCCGTGTTGAGGGCGAGGTAGGCCGCCATGGCCTCGGTGCGCCGAGAGATGTTGGCGCCCGAGGCCGAGCGCGAGGACATGGCGGACACCAGCGCGCGGGACAGCTCGTCGGTATCGCACTCGGACAGCGCGAACGGCTCGACGGGCTCGGGCGACGGCGCGGGGACGTCGAGCATGATGTCCCGCCCCAGCGCCGGGCGCCACGAGCGGTAGGCGCCCTTCAGCAGCGCGTGCATCTTGAGCAGCGTCTTGGGCTTCACGCCCTTCCCCGTCCTGGGGGCGAGCAGCATGCGGTACGCCGCCGACACGTCCCAGGGCTCAAGTTGGTCGTAGGGAAGCCGCCCGATGGTCGGCTCCACCATCGTCCTGACCACGCTGCGGTACGTGGCCACGGAGTTGTCGGACAGGCCGTTGACGGGGTCGGAGATGTACGTCTCGAGCATCGAGGACAGGCGCTTCGAGCTGTCCTGTGCGGAGGAAGGGTCGAACGTGGCCGCCCACCCGTCGCACTCCGCCTGGGCCTGCTCGCGCGTCAGCTCCGCGTCCCACGACCTGTACGGCCTGATCCGCCTTCCGGTCACGCGGTCGGTGCCCATGTAGGGGCGGGCGAACCAGCGCCCGTCCGCCCCGCGCTGCACGACCGCCCGGCGGTCGCTAGATGTCGGCATCGACGCCCAGCTCCGCCGCCACGTCGCGGATCTCCCTGCGCGCATCCAGGTCGATGGTCTGGATGCTGCCGGCGTGCCCATGGTGATTGGCGCCGAGGGCGGCGATGAGCACGAGCTTGCGCGCGTTCCTGTCCGGGACGCCCGCCTGGCTGAAGGCCGCGCAGAGCGCGTCGGCGCACTCGCAGGCGAGCGCGAACAGGTCGCTGATGTCGGTCGGGCCCACGAAGCATGAGTCGCCGGAGCCGTCCCCTTTGGCGGTCGTGACCGTCGCGCAGCGGCACTCGAAAGCGCGGGCCTCGCCGCACGCCTCCACCGTCACCCTGACCTTCTTCTCGCTACTCATCCTTCTCCTCCTCCCAGATGCTCTCCCGCACCCTCGCCTCGATCCACTCGTCCTCGGCACTGGGCGTAAAGCCCGCGGCGCGGACGATCTCCCAGTGCTCGAGCCACCCATCCGCGTCATCGCCGCGCCAGCGGCTGTTGAGCATCCGCATGCTGCGCGCCGTGTCCAGCCACCAGTGGCCAATCTCGTAGGCGCTCGGGGACGAGGTGGCGCACCTGCCGTAGAAGGCCTCCATGACCGCGGCCTCGGCGCTGTCGTAGTCGCCGCCGTCGTCAAGCAGGTCGTCCACGAAGAAGTACGGCTTCATGCGTGCAGCGCGGACCGCGTCCTCCAATTCGCGCGTGCGTCCCGGGGCCTCGTGCAGGACGAAGTCGATCATGCGCCTGTACAGGTCCACGAGCGCGGCCTCCTCGCGCTTAGCCTCCTGTTCCGCGATGATCTCCTCCTCGGTCTTCTCTGCCTGATCGCCCGAGCCATCGTCGGGCTTGTAGAGATACCAGCCGCTGCCGGTATTCACCGCCACGGTGCCGGGGGCGACATCCAGCCCCTCGAGCTCCTTTGCCACGGTGCCGTAGCATGCCCAGAGCACGTAGCTCGAGCCATCGGGGCGCTCCGTCACCACGGGAATAGCGGCGTCCCCGAACGCGTCGTAGTCCTCGGCCTTGGCCTCCTCGCGCTCGTTGCGGCGGCGGATCTGGTCGGCCTTGCCCGCCCAGCCGTCACCTGCGGCGAGGACCGCCTCGACGTCCCTCTCGTCGTCGAAGGCGCTCGCGGCCTCGAGCTGCTCCAGCGTCACCTGGCGGCCCTCGATACTCCCGCGAAGCCTGCGCGCCGCGCGGATCTGCCCGGCGGTGGCTCGGCTGGCGCGCTCGATGCGCTGCTCGTCGACGCCAAGCACGAGCATCTGCTGCACGCCGCGTGCGCGCTCGGCCTCGGTCAGCTGGCGCTTGTCGTCGGTTGCGAGCATGGCCACGATTTCGTTGGCCTCGTCCATGCTCTCGGCCACCAGCGCGGAGACCTCGCGGTCCTCCCCGTAAATCGAGGACAGCGCGCGGTAGCGGCGCTCGCCGTCGACGATGCGGAACACGTTGCCGTCCGCCACCACCACGGGCGGGTTCAGCGGCTCGCCGCCGGTCGCCTCGATGCTGCGGGCCAGGGCGCCGATGTCGCCGAAGTCCTCGCGCGGGTTCTGCCCGCTCGGGCGGATGTCGCCCAGGCGCACAGACTTCTTCTCGAATTGCATGTATCCTCCTGTCTCGAGGCCCTAGGCCTCGCATGAACTGCCATAGCGATCGGGGCGGAGGTCCGGATGGTCGAATTGACGAGCGAGGAGCAGTCCTATCTCAGGAGGCTCCTCGAGATTGAGGAGAACGGCGGGTCGGTGGACGAGCACATAGCCCGCAGGCTCTACGGCGAGCTGTCCGAGGCGGCGGCCACCGACGCGCACGGAAACGAGGAATGCAGGTACTCGCCGGGATACGGCAGGGAGCGCGCCGTCTACGAGGCGCTTGCGGAAAAGGGCCTGATCGCGCCGCAGCCGGTGCCCGGCCCGCGGGCGGAATTCGGCGAGCTGACCTCGGAGGGGCGCTGCTGGTTCCGCGACCGCGACGAGGCGGCGCGCATCGAGCGCGAGAACGTCCGTGGCGGGCGCAGGCACGACTACCTCGTGGCGCTCTTCAGCGTGGTCTCGGGAGCCGTCGCGGGCTTTTTCGGCGGGACCTACGGCCACGGCCTGATCGCCATCATCCGCTCGTGGCTTGGGCTATAGCGAAGCCGATGGCGAAGAACACGCTGTAGGAGATGACGAACAGGATGATCGCCCAGGTGGGCGGCTTTCTTCTTTCCATAGGGCGGCTCCCTTCCCCGGGCCGCCGCCCCGATCGCTATGCAGCTGTCAAGGTAAATGGGAGCTAGTAGTACATCCCGCTCGGCGCGGTCCCCTCGACGGCGCCGGCTATGGCCAGAAGCGCGAGCATCGCCACGGCGCACGCCACGCTGCGCACGCGCTCGGGCAGCGAGTCCCACCACGCGCCGAGGCGGCAGCCCGCCTCCCAGACCAGATCCCCCATCACGCCACCCGCCTCGGACGGCGCGCCGGCACGCAGTCGGGCGACGGCAGCGCCGGCACCGCCCCGCGCGCCCTGATGGCGGCGTCGATGTCCTCGCTGCTCACCACCTCGCGCGAGCTGTTCGGGTTGAGCGACGGGTAGCGCGGGATGATCCCCTGCATGACCATCGCGCGGAACGTGACGTTGTCGCAGCAGGCGTAACGCGCGCCCTTGGCTATCGACATCCACATGGCCTTCTCCTTTCATTCGTTGAGCCAATCCCTTGCCGGAGGGCCGCACCGATAGATGCGGCCGGAGGGCGCTCCCCCGCCAAAGGGAGCGGTGCCGCCGCCCCGCCAAGTCGGCGGCGGACACCTTGCGGGCCGGATGTAGGGAGTCCGGCCCCGTCGCGCCACGGGCCCCGCGGAATGGGGGCGGTACGGAACCCGTGGCGCGACGGGGGCGGGCCCGCCGTCAGTCGCAAGGCGAGCTGAGGACCCACGCAACGATGAACGGAATCGCGGCCGAGAAGCACACCCGCGCGAGGCCGTAGGCCCCCTGCACGGCGCACATCCAGCCGGCGGCGTCCATCACGACGGCCGAGGCCAGCAGCGCCCGGGTCATTCGCGACCGCGGCCGAACGGCCACTCGCCCGGCTCCGGGTCGATCTCGTAGACGTCGCAGGACGCCAGGTCGAGCGCCTGCCTGCGGTCGAGCCTCACCAGGCGCGCCAGGGAGGCGGTGTCGCCGGCCTGAACGTGCCTGTAGAACGCGTCGTGCGCGTCCGCCAGGAAGGCGAACACCTCCGTGTGCCACTCGGAGTCCTCGTCGACCCATGTCACCATGCCGCCCAGCGTCGTGACGACGTGGGGCAGCTCGTAGCTCTTGACAGCCATTTCCCTCTCCCCATTCACTCCTCTTCCGCCTCCCCACTTTGGGGTCGACCTTGGTACCCAATGACCTCGACACCAAGCTCGACCTCGCCGATTTCCTCAAGAATCTCGACTGCAGCCCGAAGGTGCTCAGACGCCGCCCTCACCTTCTCCGCGAGCTCTAAGGCATCGGGGCACCTGCCCATAAGGACGACCTCGCCCATCTTCTTGCCTTCCATCTCTTCCCCCATCCCTACGCGGCCTCGTCCGTGTTCCAGCCCATCAGGTCATTGGGCGTGCAGCCGAGGGCCTGGGCGATGGCGTATGCCTTGTCGACGCCGGGAACCATCGAGCCGTTCTCGTAGCCGATGATTGAAGATGCCGAGAGCCCCGCCCTGTTGGCCAGCTGCTCCTGAGACATATCGGCTCGAGCGCGGGCGGCGCGCAGGTTCGCTCCAAACTCGTCCTTCGAAAACTCCATTTCGTCCTCCTTCAAAATGTGCGGGTTTCTTCCTGTCGCTTGAAACTATAAGCGGATGTCTGCCTATTTGCAAGAGAAAACTTTGCAGAATCTTGCTCATTCTGATGAAAAGCTATAGGATTCTCGGCAACAACCGTCCTATTTAGGAGGCATATATGAATTTACGAATTAGGGAAGTGAGAAAGAACCTTCACATGTCCCAAACGGAGCTTGCCGACGCAACGGGGACAAGCCTGAGAACGGTCGGCTCTTGGGAGAGAAGCGAGAGCCTCCCCAACGTCGAGCAACTTTGGAAGTGCGCCAAAGCTCTTAACACCGACCCCAACGACCTCCTCGGATGGTACGAGGAGCACCCCGAGGACAGGCCGACGGCGCCGGCGGGCGCCGAGGGCGAGCTGATCGCCTGCTACCGGCAGAGCACCGAGAAGAGGCGCTCGAAGATCCTGGAGACGGCACGCGACCAGGCCGAGCTGTCCCAAGCTCAGGCTGCAGCGCCTGAAGGCGAAGGGCTGGAAGAGGATCAAGTAAGGTCCGCGTAGGCGACCTATTAGAGAGGAAGATATATGGAAGACCCCATCCAGGCCGAGATTGTCCTGTACCAGTCCGAGGGGGCAAACGTGCCGGTGCAGGTGCGCTATATGGACGAGACGCTTTGGATGCCCCAGAAGGAGATCGCCGAGCTGTTCGACACAACCAAGCAATCAATCAGCTATCACTTGTCGAACATCTTCAGAGAAGGAGAGCTGGAACGAGATTCAGTTGTCAAAGAAATTTTGACAACTGCTTCGGACGGCAAGAACTATAGGGTGATGTTCTACGCGCTCGATGCCATCATCGCCGTCGGGTACCGCGTGAACTCGCTGCGCGCGACCCGTTTCCGCCAGTGGGCCACGGCGACCCTCAAGGAGTACATCACCAAGGGATTCGTCCTCAACGACGACATGCTCAAGAACGGCCGGCCCTTCGGCAAGGACTACTTCGACGAGCTGCTCGCCCGCATCCGCGACATCCGCGCGAGCGAGCGGCGCGTGTGGCTCAAGATCACCGACATATTCCAGGAGTGCAGCTTCGACTACGACAGGGACTCGACCATGGCCAAGAACTTCTACGCCGCGGTCCAGAACAAGATGCACTACGCCGTCACCGGGCACACCGCGGCCGAGATCGTCCAGGGGCGCTCCGACCCGTCCAAGCCCAACATGGGGCTCACCTCATGGAAGGGTGGCCCCGAGGGCCGCATCCACTCCTCGGACGTCACCGTGGCCAAAAACTACCTGTCCGAGGACGAGATCAGGCAGCTGAACCGCCTCGTCACGATGCTGCTCGACACGCTCGAGGACAGGGCCGAGCGGCACGTCCTGACGAGCATGGAGGACTGCGAGCGCCTGCTCGACGGCTTCCTGACATTCAGCGGGCGCGAGGTGCTCAAGGGCCTCGGCAACCGCAACAAGAAGACGGCGGACAAGATCGCCAAGGAGCGCTTCCACGAGTTCCAGAAGCTCCAGGACAAGACCTACGAGAACGACTTCGAGAAGATGGCGAAGCGCCTGAACGGCAAGGCGTAACGGACAAATAAGTTTGTCCGTCACGAAAGACGGGCAGGAAGCGAGCCGTCAAAGCGCCAGTTATTCCCCATTTTCGTGGGGTCGCGAAAATGGGTGACGGCTTGACCACGCCGACGGCAAACGATAACTTGGACAGCGGTATTGACGCGGGGACCCCACGGGGCCCGCGTCCAATAGAAAGGCGGCTGTCCCAACGGGCGGCCGCCTTTCTTCGTTTATGAGCATCCCAACGAGAGGATAGAATCATCCACCGAGGTGATTCGGATGTGGAGACATGTGATGGAGCGTAAAACAATAACCTTCAAATTCGAGGGCGACCTGGAAGGGGTCTCAGTCGACACGTTCACCGCGGCGCTCCTCGGCTACTCGAGGGCCGTGCAGGCTTCGGCAAGAGAGCTTGATCCGAATGCGGTCATCGACGTCGAGATAACCGCAACTCGCCCCGGCTGCCTGGAAGCCATTCTCCAAGCGGTCGTGAAAGACCTGCCGGGCATACTTGGGGCGTTGAGCCAGGCGAGCGATCAGCTCGAGCCGGTGTTGAGCGCCTTCAAGGGCTATCTCGAGCTCCGCCGGTTCCTCGGCAAGAACGGAGCGCCGAAAAGCGTCGAGCGCGTTGGCGACGGCATCTCGGTAACCGCTGGCAACAACTCAGTCATCAACATCACGCAGAACGTCTATAAGGTCAGTGGCTCCAATGAGGTCGACTCCGCCGTCTCGTCAATGTTCGGCGCGCTCTCGGACAACGAGAAGATCGGCGGTCTATCGATAAGCGGAGACGGTGTCGACGGCTTCGAATCTTCACGAGACGACTTCGAAGACATCAGGACGGCACCCAAGTGCGAGACGGAGCAGGAGCGCGACGTCGTCATGGAGCAGCAGCACCTCAACGTCGCGAAACCCGTGCTCGAGTACAGCGACAAACGCAAATGGGAGCTCTACTGGAACGGCCAGAAGCTCTCGGCGAACATGGGGGACTTCGACTTCCTCGGCCAGCTGGCAAGGCGCGAGCGAACGTTCGGCATCGGGGACGACATGA
>CAUCKA010000017.1 GCA_958443265.1 uncultured Collinsella sp.
GAGCACAACCTTGCCAAGGTTGGGGTCGCGGGTTCGAGCCCCGTTGTCCGCTCCAACTATCTTACGCGGTTCTAACGAACCGCGTTTTTTGTTGACGCTGCGCGGGCCCCGGGCACCCCATCTTGCCCCTCAATCGTCGGTCGCGTACATAAAGTACGCTTCCCTCCTCTTTCGCGGCAACCTGGGGCACCCGGAGCCCGCTCGCTCATATGACCCAATCCACTGTCAAGGGCCACAATGGCCCCGCCGACCGCTTGCAATCGGTCGGCGGGGCCTGCCGTTAAACCCGTCCCGGTCCGCCCCCGGCATGTCATCGACGCCTTCGGCTCAGTCTCATATCCGCGGATACCGTTCTGTCGGCCCGCACTCCATTCCTTCGGCGGGGTTCCCCAAGTCTGTCGAGGCGCATGCGGAGGGCTCCGCGCGCACAGCGAAATAGGGGGTATCCCCGAAGGCCGCCCGGCTCGCCGGGACGGGGGCTATGTCTATTCCGCGCCCTCCCGGCACATCATGCCGAGGGCCCAGAGCCACCTCACGAGCTCGGCCGCGGTGGCCGCGTTAGCCTTCGCCGCGGGCATGCCGCGGGCGAGCATCTCCTCGCGCCGCCGCAGGAGCCGCTCGGACCCCTTCCTCCCGTGCATCCTTATCTCGAGGGGCACGCCCGTATCCCTTGGCATGAGCTTCGGCTGGTGCCGTGCCGCGGCGTAGCACCATGAGCCCTCAACGGCCAGCTTCCTCACGAGCGCGTTGCCCGCACCGCTGATGCCTCCGAGCCGCACGGAGTCGCCACTCGACCTCTGACTCGGCGCGAGGCCGAAATAGGCCGTGACCTGCCTTCCGGAACGGAACCTCGTGAAGTCGCCGACCTCGGCCGAGAAGGCTGCGGCCAGCGCGAAGGCGCAGCCCTTGATCGACTGGAGGGCGGCCACCTCCGCGGCGATCGGGCTGGCATCCACGGCTGCCCTGTACTCGGAGAGCAGGTCCGCCCGGGCCTCCGCCGCGGCCTCGACCTCGTTCCTCAGGGCGGCGAGCGTCCGAACCCCGCCATCGTCCTCCGGCCTGACCTTGTCGAGCCACCTCAGGAAGTCGTAGGTCCAGTACTTCCTCGGGTTGCCGGCGGGCGTGGTGCCGCCGTAGACGAACCCTCGCTTTGCGAGGAAGGCGAGCAGCCGCTGCTTGGCGGTCGCCAGGCGCGCGGTCGCCCCGTCGTAGGCGCCGGCGAGGTCCCTGATGCCTTCGGCCTCGGGGGAGGGGACCCATACGGGGGAGATGTCGTGGGCGAGTATCGCTTTGGCCATCCTGGCGGCGTCGTTCCTGTCGTTCTTGGAGGCCGAGTCGGCGGCCGACCTGGGGATCTTCGAGACCGCGGCGACGACGCACTCGACGCCGAGCCCGGCGAGCTCCCTTTGCGGGGCGAAGCCGAGGTAGCCGCTCTCGTAGGCGGCGAGCGACGGGCCGGGGAAGCCCGACATCCACTCCGCGACCTCGCCCCAGGGGTTGCCGCGGAACCTCCTCGTCACGGCCTCGCCCGTCTCCGCGTCGAGCGCGCAGACGGTGGTGGACCTGAGGTGTACGTCCATTCCGAAGGCGGTAGAATATCTAGGCACGGGAGCCTCCCAACCTCGTTGCGGCGCGGCTGCGCCTCTGGCACTTCAACAACATTGTCGCAGCCCCGACCCGCGGTCACGAGCGGGGGGCTCCTGTCGTTTCCGTGCCCCTGGATTGGGCCATAGTGTCTGTCGTGGCCGGGGAGTAAGTCTTCCGTTCTTTTCACTAATCGATCGATTCGTCCCAGGAGGCTCGAACCCGAGAGGGAGCGAGCGTTTTGGGGCGTGGCTGTGGCGTTGTTTGCCGCGAATGTCCGCTTTGGGCGTATCATCGTGGGCATCTCGCAAAACCTCGTTGCAAGGGAGACTCATCCCATGGCTACAGAAAAGTCCTCGTCGCGCCCATGGATGTCCGATGCCGCGATCTATCAGATCTACCCGCGCTCGTTTAAGGACTCGACTGGTTCGGGTTTGGGCGATATCGCGGGCATTACCCAGCAGATGGACTATCTTGAGCGGCTGGGTATCGAGGCCATCTGGCTGAGCCCGTTTTACCCATCGCCTCTTGTCGATGGCGGCTATGATGTGGCGGACTACTGCGATGTCGACCCACGTCTCGGCTCGCTTGACGACTTCGATGACATGATCGCTGCGGCTCATGCGCACGACATCAAGGTCATCGTCGACATCGTGCCCAACCATTCGTCCAACCAGCACCCCTGGTTCAAAGCCGCTCTTGCCGCCGGCCCCGGATCACCCGAGCGCGCCCGTTATATCTTCCGCGATGGTCGCGGCGAGCACGGCGAGCTGCCTCCCACCAATTGGAATGCCAACTTTGGCGGCCCCGCCTGGACGCGCGTCGCGGACGGTCAGTGGTATCTGCACATGTTTACGCCCGAGCAGCCGGACTTTGACTGGTCGTGTCCCGAGGTTCATGCGTTCTTTTGCGACGTCCTGGCGTTTTGGAGCGATCGAGGCGTCGATGGCTTTCGCATTGATGTGGCGCACGGTCTCGCCAAGGATCTCGACCGCGATGACCTCGACCGGTGGCATCTCGCCGAGGGCGATGACATGGTTGAGGACGGCACCCATCCGCTGTGGGACCGCAACGAGGTCCATGAGATCTATCGCGAGTGGCGCCGCGTGTTCGACCGTTATGATCCGCCGCGCAGCGCCGTTGCCGAGGCGTGGGTTCTGCCCGAGCGCCAGTATCTCTACGCACGCCCCAGCGAGCTTGGCCAGACATTCAACTTTGAGTTCGCCAAGGCCACTTGGACCTATGATGACATGCACGCTGCAATCGAGAAGGGCTTGAAGGCGGCCATCGAATCCGGTTCCGCCTCGACCTGGGTACTCTCCAACCACGACGTGCCGCGCGTGGCGACACGCTATGCCCTGCCGCAAATCAAGGCGACGCGCTACCATCAGATTGCGCTCGACTGGCTCTTACGCGACGGGTCGTCTTATGACGAGGACCGTGAACTCGGCGAGCGCCGCGCGCGGGCAGCCCTTTTGCTTGAGTTGGCGCTTCCGGGCTCGGCATACGTGTATCAGGGTGAGGAGCTCGGCCTTTTTGAGGTGGCTGACATCCCGTGGGCTGCGCTCGAAGATCCCACTGCGACCAATACGCACGGACCGAAGCGCGAGAAGGGGCGCGACGGCTGTCGTGTGCCCCTGCCGTGGGTGGCAGCGGACGATCCCGCGCAGGGCGGATCGTTTGGGTTTTCACCGGCGGACGCCGATGCGGCGCCCCATCTGCCACAGCCTGCATGGTTTTCCGATTACGCTGCCGATAGGGAAGAAGCGGACCCGGCATCGATGCTTGCGTTCTATCGCGACGCCCTCTGGCTACGGCGCAAGCTGCGCGGGTGCGCCAACGATCTTGCGTGGCTCGATCTTGACGGGTGCACCGGCCTTGCGGATGGTGCCGAGGGCGCTGAGGGCGGCGTCATCGCCTATCGCCGCGACAACGGCTGGGCGTGTGTGACGAACTTCGGTGCAGCACCCGTGGAGCTGCCGGCGGGTAGGGTCCTGCTCACCTCATCACCGCTTGCAGATGGCAGGCTCGCGCAGGACAGCTCTGCCTGGATCATGCTCGCTGAGTTGTAGGGGTCTCTTGCGGCGAGCTTGCGTTTGCCTGCGCCTTCCGCGGCGGCTGATGTCTTCGCGAGGTTCGCGAGGGCGTCGCAAAACTTTTCAAAAAAAGTTCTTGCATTTGGGTGGATCATCCCGTATATTAAATCCTCGCAGGCGGACATGGCTCAGTTGGTAGAGCACAACCTTGCCAAGGTTGGGGTCGCGGGTTCGAGCCCCGTTGTCCGCTCCATTTGGGCGTTTAGCTCAGGGGGAGAGCGCTTCCCTGACACGGAAGAGGTCAGAAGTTCAAATCTTCTAACGCCCACCAAATGTTCGCAGCTCAGAGGCATCGCCTCTGGGCTGTTTTGTTTTGGTCGCCAAATGGGTCGTCAAATTCGTCACCAAATTTCGAGTTTTTGATCTTCCGGGATGCTTCTCAGTAGTCATCCGAGGAAACTCTCGTCTTCTCCGTTTGCATACACATATCTTTCAAGGATTCGTGCCGCGGTTGCATGAGGCTCGGCAAGGCACGACCGCAACATGTTGGTCAAGCATAATCTTTTGGATTCTTTTGGCGTGAGCGGCTTGGTTTTGGTAGGATTTGTCAGCGGCCTAACTAAGGGGGTTTTATAACTGCCATGCAGGTAGCCGTGCTGGTAACGTTTTACCGACTTGCCAAGAACCCCTCATTTTTAATGCGTCTGCAAAATGACCAATTGCTTTGACCTGCTGAAACACTATATGTTGTGTTTGACCTAAAAAAAGAATACAGGATATAGATGCCTCTTTGTCGTATGATAGATGGCGGACAGAGAACGAAGACCTTAACTGCCTCTTTTGAACGTGTCCTTGAGCCGCTTGATCGGCTCCTGGGAGTGTCCGCATTGAGGCTTATGGTTTATCGAGAACACAGATTGCGCGACGGCGCCGCAAGACGGGGCAAGCCCTGCCGGGCATCGTTTGGCTCTGAAGCGCAATGAGGCTACGATGCGAAAGAGGCAAGAGGATGAAGATCATCAAGCGCAGCGGCACCGAGGTTGTCTTTGACATCGATAAGATCGTCAATGCGATTCGCGCCGCCAACTTGGAGGTCGAGGAGAGCTCTCGTCTAACCGACCGCCAGGTGGTTTACGCGGCACAAAACGTCGCCGAGGCATGCGAGAACGCGGGCCACACCGTTTCGGTCGAGGAGATCCAGGATTTGGTCGAGGACGAGATTATGCGTCTCGACTGCTACGAGGTTGCCCGCCACTACATCATCTATCGCTATGTTCAGAGCCTGAAGCGCCAGAAGAACACGACCGATGACAAGATTCTGTCGCTGATCGAGTGCAATAACGAAGAGGTCAAGCAGGAGAACTCTAACAAGAACCCGACCGTCAATTCCGTCCAGCGCGACTATATGGCCGGCGAGATTTCCAAGGACCTGACTCAGCGCGTGCTGCTGCCCCAGGAGATCGTGGATGCCCATAATGAGGGCCTGATCCATTTCCACGATTCGGATTACTTTGCCCAGCACATGCACAACTGCGATCTGGTGAACCTGGAGGACATGCTCCAGAACGGCACCGTTATCTCGGGCACGCTGATCGAGAAGCCGCACAGCTTCTCGACCGCCTGCAACATCGCGACGCAGATTATCGCCCAGGTTGCTTCCTCCCAGTACGGCGGCCAGTCTATTTCGCTGACCCATCTCGCCCCCTTTGTTGAGGTGAGCCGTCAAAAGATTCGCGGCGAGGTTGCCCGCGAGCTCGAGGAGCTCGGTGTTTCGGCATCTGCCGAGAAAGTCCGTGAGGTCGTTGAGGACCGTCTGCGTGACGAGATCCGTCGCGGCGTCCAGACGATTCAGTATCAGGTCGTGACCCTTATGACCACCAACGGCCAGGCGCCGTTTGTGACGGTCTTTATGTATCTCAACGAGGCTCGCTCAGCGCAGGAGAAGCACGACCTTGCCATGATCGTGGAGGAGACGCTTCGTCAGCGCTATGAGGGCGTTAAGAACGAAGCCGGTGTATGGATTACCCCGGCATTCCCCAAGCTTATCTATGTACTCGAGGACGATAACGTTCACGAGAATTCCCCGTACTTCTACCTGACCCAGCTGGCTGCCAAGTGTACCGCCAAGCGCATGGTGCCCGACTACATCTCCGAGAAGAAGATGCGCGAGCTCAAGCTGTCTAAGGGCGAGACCGCCGGCAACGGCGATTGCTACACCTGCATGGGTTGCCGTAGTTTCCTGACGCCCGACCGTTCGGGCAACGGCTTTAACAATGTCGCCAACGCGCTGAACTATGACCCGACCAAGCCTAAGTACTATGGTCGCTTTAACCAGGGTGTTGTGACCATCAACCTGCCCGATGTCGCGCTGAGCTCGCATCAGGACATGGACAAGTTCTGGAAGATCTTCGATGAGCGCCTTGAGCTGTGCCATCGTGCCCTGCTGTGCCGTCATGAGCGCCTGATGGGCACGCTTTCGGATGCCGCGCCGATTCTTTGGCAGTACGGCGCCCTGGCGCGTCTGAAGAAGGGCGAGACGATCGATAAGCTGCTCGTGGGCGGCTATTCCACCATCAGCCTGGGGTATGCCGGCCTGTATGAGTGCGTCAAGTACATGACGGGCCACAGCCACACCGAGAAGGAGGGCACGCCCTTTGCCATGGCAGTCATGCAGCGCATGAACGACAAGTGCGCCGAGTGGAAGGCCGAAAGCGATATTGACTTCTCGCTGTACGGTACCCCGCTTGAGTCGACGACCTACAAGTTCGCCAAGTGCCTGCAGCGTCGTTTTGGCATCATCCCGGGCGTGACGGACAAGGGCTACATCACCAACAGCTACCACGTCCACGTGTCCGAGGAGATCGACGCATTCGACAAGCTCAAGTTCGAGGGCATGTTCCAGCAGCTTTCGCCGGGCGGTGCCATCTCCTACGTCGAGGTTCCCAACATGCAGGACAACCTCAAGGCTGTCATCCGCGTGATGCAGTACATCTACGACAACATCATGTACGCCGAGCTCAACACCAAGAGCGACTACTGCCAGGTGTGCGGCTACGATGGTGAGATCAAGATTGTCGAGGATGACGGCAAGCTGGTGTGGGAGTGCCCCAGCTGCGGCAACCGCGACCAGGAGAAGATGAATGTCGCCCGTCGCACGTGCGGCTACATCGGTACCCAATTCTGGAACCAGGGCCGAACCGAGGAGATCCGCGACCGCGTGCTGCATCTCTAATAACCATCCCAGGCTGCCCCGTAGCGAGGCCCCGGACCTTTACTCGCTATTTCGGACAGTCCTGGCTCACGACGGAGGCGCCACTGGCGCCTCCTGTTCGTGCGGAACTCATATCGAGCAAAGGTCCGGGGCCTCGCTACGGGGCAGCCAAGTTGATGTAACTGAGATGCAGCACGCAGCCTGCTCACTCCTCGAAGTTCTTAGCGGAAATAATTCGAGCTGCAGCTGCGATTTACTTGCGATGGCGGTTGAGCCGCAACCCAGTTTTTATCGGACCTCGAACCCTATACTCGATGTTCGCTTCGTTCATTGAGTTACCCTTTGCATGAGGCCGGGACATATCGTCCCGCCCGCAGTTTCGCAGGCCGAAGGCCGAGAATGTTTGAGGACGGGATGATATGTCCCGGCCTCCCGGGAGAGTTACCTATGAACTACGCGAACATTAAGTATTTCGACATTGCTGATGGGGAAGGCGTTCGTACTTCTCTGTTTGTGAGTGGGTGCCGTCGTGGGTGCAAGAATTGCTTTAACTCTGTTGCGTGGGACTTTGCTGCGGGCGAGCCCTTTGATCGTGCCGTCGAGGACAAGATTATCGAGAGCCTCGATCATCCCTTTATTGACGGCCTGACGATTCTGGGCGGAGAGCCCATGGAGCCCGAGAACCAGGCGGGGCTCGTTGAGTTTGTCGAGCGTGTTCGTGCCGCTTATCCTGCGGGGTCAGGAAAGACCATTTGGTGTTTTACCGGCGACGTGCTCGAGGAGCTTATGCCGGGTGGTCGTCACCATACTGAGGTGACGGACCGTATCCTTGCCTGCCTCGACATGTTGGTGGATGGCCCGTTTGTTCAGGATCTTTATGATATCTCGTTGCGCTTTAGGGGCTCGAGTAACCAGCGTGTGATCGATATGAACGCTACGCGCGACCGCGCTGTGCGTGAGGGCGTTGCGCTTTGCGACGCTGTGGAGCTTTGGCGGGACGATCCAGTCTATTCGACCCATACTATGTAGCTTGTGGTCGATGCCGGAGGGCGTGGTACCATAGCGCGAACGTGAAATCGGAAAAGTGAGGCCCAGATGGTCGATCAGGAAAAAGTCGAGGCCGCCATTAAGCTGTTGCTTGAGGGCATAGGCGAGGACCCAACTCGTGAGGGCCTGCTGGAGACCCCGGCGCGCGTTGCCCGTATGTATGGTGAGATCGCCGGCGGCATGGACCAGAGTGCCGAGGAGCACCTGTCCAAAACCTTTGCCGTCGCTTCGAACGATTTGGTTATCGAGCGCGACATTACGTTCTACTCGCTGTGCGAACATCATCTGCTGCCGTTTTATGGCAAGGCCGCCATTGGTTATATCCCTAACGGTCGGGTGGCTGGGCTTTCCAAGCTCGCCCGCACGGTTGAGGTTTATGCCCGCCGTCTTCAGCTGCAGGAGCAACTGTGCACACAGGTTGCCGATGCCCTCATGGATTATCTCGCTCCCCAGGGAGCGATTGTGTTGATGGAGGCCGAGCATATGTGCATGACGATGCGTGGCGTGCAAAAGCCCGGCACCAAGACCGTGACGCTTGCTCGCCGCGGCGTCTTTGAGACCGATCCCGCGCTCGAGGAGCGTTTCTTTAGGATGCTGGGCCGCTAACCATGAGAGTCGTCAACGACTTTACATCGAAGACCGATGAGGGGACGTCGCGTCGCGGCTTTATGGCTTCGGGCCTGGCCCCCTTTGGTGCCATGCCTCGCATTGATTACATTTGTGCCAACGGGCTGTTCCGGCGGCACCTGGGCAACATCGTACAGTTGGAATCGGGGCGCATCTTCTGCCGCCACGGTATTGACCATCTGCTCGATGTCGCTCGCATTATGTGGATCAAGAATCTCGAGGAGCAGCTCGAATTTGACCGCGAGGTCATCTACGCCACGGCACTTCTTCACGATATCGGCAAAGATGAACAGTATGAATCGGGTATATCCCATGATGTTGCAAGCGAACGCGTCGCTGATGCGATCCTCGGCGGCATGTCCGATGATGTGGCGTTTGAGCCGGCCGATGCCGCAGCCATTAAGACGGCCATTCTGGGCCATCGAAAGCTGCGCGTGAACAGCCAACCGCTTGAGCGTCTGCTCTATGCAGCCGACAAAGCGTCGCGCGCCTGCTTTGCATGCCCCGCGCGCAATGCTTGCAACTGGAGCGATGATAAAAAGAACCTGTCGATTCGCGTGTAGTTAGTTGCGCGGTCGGGGTTCTAAACGAAGGAGACGATCGCGATGAGTAACAAGAAACTGCCCGAGAATGCAATCAAGACTGAAGGCGCCGAGCTCGCCCGCCGTGGAAGGGGCGAAATATCCACTGCAACGGCGGTGCCCCACGTGAGCTATGACGATCTTCGCCATGCCGATCGCATTACTATCGACGGTCTCGAGGTCTTTGCCAACCACGGCGTGTATCCCGAAGAGAACGCGCTGGGCCAGAAATTCATCGTGTCATTGGTGTTCTATGCCGACTTGCGTGCAGCGGGAAAGCACGATGACTTGGACGCCTCGATTGACTATGGCTCGGTGTGCCACGATGTCGATGGCTATCTGCGCGAGCATACGTTTAAGCTCATCGAGGCTGCAGCCGAGGGTGTGGCCTCGATGCTGCTACGTCGTTACCCCCTGCTGCTTGGCGTGCGCGTTAAGCTCGATAAGCCTTGGGCGCCCGTCGGTCTTCCCCTGGCAAGCTGCGGTGTCGAGATCGAGCGCGTGCGCTAACCGGTTCTAATACATCTCTATGGGTGGCTGCTTGAGCCGCTGTGACAGCGCTCTATTGTTGGGGCAGTACGTGTCGAGCAGGGCGTGAAACCGCTGATTGTGGCTTGGCTCGAGCAAGTGGACGAGCTCGTGGGCGACAACCATGTCGAGGCATTCGACGGGATAGACGGCAAGTTCTCGTGCGATGCGAACGGCGCCGGATTTGGGCGTGCATGAGCCCCAACGCGTTTTCATGCTGCGTACGGAAACGCGGGAAACGGCGACACCCATTGCGATTTCGTATGCGTGCACCATATCGCGTAGCGCCGATGTGACTTCGGACGTATAGAGCTGGTCGATGTGGGCTTGGAGCTCATCGGACGTTAGGCCGTCGAGGATTGCGTGCCGCTTTGCCTGTGGGCTTTCGTCCGATTCATCGGTACCCATAAAACTTGCGAAGGTGGCCTGTTTGGGTCGCGGTGCGGGTGATGCAAAGTTGTGATCGAGCGCATCCTGTACCGTGACGGGCTTGCCCCAAAGTGCAATGATGGACGAGGGACTGAGCGGCTCTCGCGCCGTCGCCTGACGTCGCTCACGCTGGGCAAGTCGGTTGACAATCCAGGCACTGTTGCGCTTTACAAACGCTTCGATGCGCTCGCGGCTGGCGCCGAGCGGTGCACTGGCGTGGACCTCACCACTCGATGTGACGCGTAGGTTGAAGTTCTTGACGCGCTTTTTGGTAACTACGACGGGGATGGGCGTCCCATCCGGTCGGGATACGGAAATCGTAAACTGCTGCGTCAAAAGCGGTCCTTCAGATTGGGGACGGGCCGGCATGTCGACCGTTCGGCATGCCGGCCCGCTCAAGGGGTGTGAAATTAATAACGCTCAAAGAAGGCAAGCGCGTTGTCGCTGCAGAGCTTTTGCATCACGGTCTTGCCAAAATGCTTGGAAAGCATGTTCTGGAACTCGGGCATCTTGCTGGCATCGGAGAGGAAAGCGGGCACAGTGGCGCCGTCCAAGTCGCCGCCGAGCGCGATGACGTCCTCGCCGCCCAGGTCGAGCCAGTGCTCGATATGTGCCGCCAGCTGGTCGAAGGTGACGTCTGCGGCAGTTTTGTCGGTTGCGTCGTTGGAAAGGAACTCGCTGCAGTAGTTGAGGCCGACGATGCCACCCATGTCGTGAATGGTGCGGAACTGGTCATCGGTAAGGTTGCGCTTGACGCCGCAGACTGCGCGGGAGTTGGAGTGGCTGGCGACGAAGGGGCGCGTGGCGTGGGCGACAACCTCGTCAAAGCACTCATCGTTGAGGTGGGAGACGTCGAGCACCATGCCGGCGTGCTCCATCTGCGTAAGTGCCTCGATGCCGGCGGCGGTGAGGCCGGCGTGGGTGTCGTGGCCGCTTGCGAGCGGCCCCTGCGCGTTCCAGCTGAGTGACGACATGAGTACGCCCAAGCTCTTGAGCACCTCGATCAGCGCGGGGTCCTCGGCAAAGAACGTGGCGTTTTCGATGGTGTGGATGCAAGCGACCTTGCCGTCCTTGAGCGCGGGGCGGATGTCTGCGGCGCTGCGCACGTTGACCATACTGTCGTGGTTGAGCATTGCCTGGCCGCTCATATGCGCCATGATCTGCGCCTGGAAGCGCGCGGCGTGGGCGGTGGGAATCTCGTCGGGGACAAACGTGGCGAAGCACTGTGCCCACGGCGTGTTGCCGATCTTTGCGAGCGAGATGGCGCAGGCGTTACCCTCGATGAGGTCGAAATCCTGCGGATGCGTTTCGTCGCCGGGGAAATAACCGTCGGTACCGGCGGTAAAGCGCAGGTCGAGATCGAGTGTGGCCCAGCCGATGCGGTCGGCGGTGTCGCAGTGTAGGTCAAATACGGGATATGCCATGGTTCCTCCGGTTGCAGCGTTTCTTTGCAAACTGTCTTTGAATTGTATGACTAGGGTATAGTTAGCGCCATATGTTCATGGCGGTCCGCGTTGTGCACCGCCCTTATCACGGAGGTTACCATGTCCAACCAGGGCAAGAAGGTCAAGACCCATTATCGCGGCACGCTCGACGACGGCACGCAGTTCGATAGCTCCTACGATCGCGGCGAGCCGCTGGAGTTCACCTGTGGCGCCGGTCAGATGATCAAGGGCTTCGACGCCGCTGTTGTCGACATGCAGGTGGGCGAGAAGAAGACCGTGCACATCCCGGCTGCCGATGCCTATGGCGAGCACAATCCCGAGATGGTTTTGACCTTCCCTGCCGAACAGGTTCCCAACATCGAGCAGATCGAGAAGGGCATGAAGCTCTTCCTGTCCACGCCGAGCGGCATGCCCGTCCCCGCCGTGGTCATCGACGTGACGCCCGAGGCCGTGACGCTCGACGCCAACCACGAGCTGGCCGGCAAAGACCTCAACTTTGATATCGAGCTCGTCGAGGTCGAGGACTAGGCTATGCCTGTGAATCTGGTTTCGACAGCGTGTCTCGGAAATCTCAACGACCCGTCCTATGAGCTTTTGCTTCGCCGGGAGCTGGGCGGTGTCTTTGGGGTCGATGAGCTACTACTCGATTGGGACCAGGCCGATGCCCGCACATTTGTGGGCGTGACGGAGCTGGGGCGTACGGTCGATATTCGGCTGGGCGCTGCCGATGGCGATCGCCTTGCCGATGGCGATGTGCTTGTCATCGACCGTTCGGGCATAGTGCCCGTGGCGGTTGTCGTGCGCCTGCGCAGCGCCGAGGTTTATTTGGTCGAAGTTGACCGCATGGACCCGATTGCGCTCGCGCATGCGTGCTGGGAGATCGGCAACATGCATGCGCCGCTCTTCCGGGGCGACTCGGACGAGCATACCGTGCGCATGTATACGCCGGTGCAACCGGTTTTGGGTCGTATGCTCCGGGATGTCGAGGGTGTTCGGCTCTCGGTGGTTACCCGTGAACTCGATGCGGACCGGCGCTTTGCGTCGAGTGCGGCGGATGCCGTTGTGAGTATGGCTCCAGACTTTACGATCGTAAAGAAGGCGCGCGGTTAACGTGCGTATGAGTAAGACGGACTTTGAGAGGCAACTATTCAAAGTCCGTCTTGCTGTTGATAGGAGGCTTTGGGGGAAGCATATGGGTCTTGAGGGAATCAAGCTGATTGCATGCGATTTGGATGGCACGTTGCTGCATCCGGGGGAGCGCGAACCGCGTTCCGAGGCCTTTGAGCTTATCGATGAGCTGCATCGTCGCGGTATCGTGTTTATGCCGGCGAGCGGCCGTCAATATGCGAGCTTGCGCTATCTGTTTGCCCCGGTGGCCGATGAGCTCGCCTATGTATGCGAAAACGGAGCCCTGGTGATGAGCGAGGGACGTGCCGTTGTCAAGCGTTCCATGGAGCGTAGCCTTGCTATGGATATCGCGAATGCCGTGGTTGCGTATCCCCATGCCGACGTGACCCTTTCGTGTGAGGGGCACCTCTACACCATGAGCGGCAACGATGCGTTCGTCGATCATTTGCGCTATGAGGTCCACTGCGATGTGGCGGTGGTCGACCGTCCCGAGGACATCGAAGAGGACGTCATTAAGATTGCCTTCCAGACGCCCGAGGTGAATCAGCCGGCGGCCCTGGAGTATTTCGAGCGTCTCTTTAGCGACCGTGTCGACGTGATGACGTCGGGAACCGAATGGACGGACTTTATCGGCTTTGATTCGGGTAAGGGTTCCGCGCTTGCCGATTACGGTCGTGCCCTGGGTATTTCGCCCGATGAGACGATGGCGTTTGGCGATAACGAAAACGACCGTGACATGCTCAACGTAGTGGGCCATCCTTATCTAATGGAGAGCTGCAATCCCTCTATGCGTGGCATCAACGACCGCGTCCGTTACGTGCACACGGTCGAAGAAGAACTGCGCCGTCTGCTCGCCGAGTAGGTTTTCGGGACATACCTAGAAATCTACTTTTTGCTGCAAAGTGCGAAAAGGTGGATTTAAGGCATGTCCCAAACATCTACTGGCAGTCGGGGCAGAGACCCTCGAAGATGGTGTAGTGCGACGTGACGTGCCAGCCGATTTGCTCGGACGCCTTGGCGTCGAGCTGGGCATCGAAGGGGAGCGGTACGTCGATGACGCGGCTGCACGAGGTGCAGATGATATGTGCGTGCGGCTCGATGGTGCGATCGAAACGACTTCCGCCCGGCGTCTTGATGGAGAGAATCTCGCCGGCGTCGGCCAAGAGATTGAGGTTGCGGTAGACCGTGCCGCGGCTGATTTTGTCATCCTGCGCGCGCACGACGTTGTAGATTTCGTCGGCGGTGGGATGGTTATAGCTTTGGCGCACGGCGTCAAGAACCAGCTTTCGCTGCCTGGTATTCCTTCTTTGCACCGCCATGCGCCTCGCCTCTTTTCTATCAACGGTCGTAGGTAAATGATACCGTATTTAGCACACAATACTAATAACGAGGCGTGAAACCGTCTTCATTGGCAAGTGGGGCTCGGGCCTGGGCGTCTACGAGGCGAAAACGGGTTCCCATGCGCTCGTAGGAGGCATGAAGCGCCTCGAGATGAGATAGGATATTTGCCGGAGCCCCCTGTATCTCCATCTCGACTGAGCCGTCTTCCATGTTACGCACCCAGCCGGTGAGCGCGCGTGCCTGCGCGAGGTTGGTGTTGGTAAAGCGAAAGCCAACGCCCTGGACTTGCCCCGCCCAGCGCAGGAAATAGCGCAGGGGAGTGTCTTGAGTGGCCTCGTCGCTTGCGAGCACAGTAAGCCTGCGGCGCAGCTCGAGCTCGACGTTTGATGGTTTTTGAGGCTCTCGACTGCCGCCGGTGACGCTGGAGAAGAACGTATCGAAGAGGCCCATAGCTATGCCTGCTTGCCTGCGTCGGCCGGGAAGGTTATGCCGGCCTGCTGGCGCACGGCATCCATGATGCGCAGTGAGACGAGTGTGACATCGCGGTAGTGGCCAAGCTCGTGGCGTCCCGCCGGGGTCTCCCAAATCTCTTCCTTAACGTTATCGATGCCGCCGATGGCGGTGATAAAGTCTGTGAGTTCGTATTCCATAGTGTTGCTCGATTTGGGCAGGTCGAGCACGCGGCCGTTGTCTCCCTGTTCGCGCGGTGCCTCGGTCGCCGAGCCGCGTACGACGTCGCCGCGATAGTCGATGCGGACGTTGCGGGGCGTGGACAGATGGTCGATCTGGATAGTGCCACGCTCGCCTTCGATCTGCGAGGGCAGCAGGTCATTCGTAATTTTGGAGTGCGCGAGCTCGACGGAGATACGCCCTCCGCCATAGCTGGCGAGAATGGAGCCGCAACCGTCGATGGGGCCATGGGTGAGCTGTCGCGTGGTGGGGTCGAGTAGAGTAGTCATGCTCGTAAGGCCGGAGGGCATGCCGAAAATCTCGACCATGGGCTCGACGGCGTAGACGCCAATGTCCATGAGGGAACCCGATGCCATATTGCAGTCGAAGATATTGGTGGCGCGTCCCGCGAGAATCTCGTTGTAGCGCGAGGAATACTTGCCAAAGCGCAATGAGGCGCGGCGGATGGGGGCGATCTCGCCCAGGGCGTCCTCGATGGCGTGGAAGGCGGGATCGTGGAGGGGACGCATGGCCTCGAGGGCCACGACACCTGCTGCCTCGGCAGCGCGGAAGACTTCCAGCGCCTGCGCTTCGGTGGCGCAGAAGGGTTTCTCGACGATGACGTGCTTGCCACCGGCGATGCAGGCAAGGGCCTGCTCGTAGTGGAGCGCATTGGGGCTGCCGATGTAGACGGCGTCGACGTCGTCGGCGGACGCAAGCTCGTCAAGTGCGGTGAAGTTACGCTCGCCGCCGTGTTCGGCGGTAAAGGCGGCGCCGCGCTCGGCATCGCGCGAGAGCGTGCCCACAAACGCGGCTTGGTCGTTGGCGTTGACGACCTGGATAAAGTCGTCGGTAATCATGGATGTGCCGATGGTCGCTATACGCAGCATGTATCCCCCTCGTGCCGTTCGGTTTACAGGATGAGTGTAGCGCGAGGGGGCAGGAAATAGCGTGCGAAAACGCCGTTACAGGTCGCTCTCGTTAAAGCCGGTATCGATATCGAGGTTGCTGCCGTCGGCCGCCGTGGTGGCGAGCTCATCGCAGCGTTCGTTGAGCTCGTGGCCGGCGTGACCCTTAACCCAGATGAACTCAACCTTGTGCTTGCTTTTGGCGGTGAGTAGGCGCTCCCACAGGTCGCGGTTCTTGACGGGCTGCTTGTTGGCGGTTTTCCATCCGCGCTTTTTCCAGCCGTCGATCCAGTGCTTGTTAAAGGCGTTGACGACGTACTGCGAATCGGAATGGACCTCGACCTCGCAGGGGCGGTTAAGTGCCTCGAGCGCCACGATGACCGCCATGAGCTCCATGCGGTTGTTGGTGGTCTTGGCGTAGCCGCGCGAAAGCTCGGAGGTGAAGGTCTTGCCGGCGGGGTTGGTGTATTTGAGCACGGCGCCGTAGCCGCCGCGTCCCGGATTTGATCGGGCCGAGCCGTCGGTATAGATGATGACCTTCACGGGCTTCCTTTCGTTGGGTACGTTTCGTGTGAGTGACCATTGTAGCGCCATGCCCGCCGGGGGCTAGCAATCTACGATTTCTACCCCGTCTTCCGACAGTTAGTTGGCATGGATGATGCGGTTGAGCTCGTCGAGGTATTGCTGCAAGAGGGGAGAGGGCTTGCGCTCGTCGTGCATGATATAGCCTACGTGCATCGTTGGGGCGTCTGCTAACGGGATCGATGCCATACCCCATTGCATTTCATTGGAGAGGACACCGGTCGACAGGGTGTAGCCGTTCGACGTGATAAGTAAGTTAGTAAGTGTTCCGCGGTCCGAGATTCGTATGTTGCGGTCGCAAGGGATATAGCTAAAAGGTTCCTCGGCGTAATAGAAGGAATTTGAGGTTCCCTGCTCAAAGCTGTAGCGCGTATATGGTGTGAGGTCGGCAAGGGACAGCTGAGGGCGGCGTGCGAGCGGGTGGCGCTCGCTCACGAAGACGTGGACCGTCGCGTCGAATAGGGGATGGAAGCTTGCACGGGCATCGGCGAAGGCCTTTTGCAGAACGCGGGCGTTAAAGTCATCCAGATACAGAATGCCGATATCGCTGCGAAACGCACGGACGTCATCGATGATCTGCGATGTGGTGGTCTCGCGCATGATGAACTCGAACTTGCTGTCGCGGCAGCGCTCGACTACGTTGACAAAGGCCTCGACCGAAAAGGCGTAGTGCTGGGCGGAAATGGCGAGGCGGGCTTGCGGGGTACCGCCGTCCTCGTAGCGGGCCTCGAGCATGTCGGCCTGCTCTACGACCTGGCGTGCATAACCCAAAAGCTCGGTGCCGTCGTTGGTGAGTGCAACACCGCGGCTAGAGCGCGTAAAGATTTCGATATGAAGTTCCTGTTCCAGGCTTTTGACGGCGTTTGAGATGTTGGACTGAGCGGTATAGAGGCGCTGAGCTGCGGCGTTGATTGAGCCGGACTCTGCCACGGCAATCAGAAAACGAAGCTGCTGAAGGGTCATCGACGCCATCCTTTCGATTGCTATCTATAAAACCGATAACAGGTTAGCGCTTTTAAGTGATTGACCGAGCGAAACAATGCTCGTACTATTCAAAACACACAAAGACGGTAGGTAATTAAACCGACCACGGAACCGGGATGCGAAAGGAGGCCCGCATATGAATTGCTTACCAAGACGAATGCCGGGCTCCTGTTTGCGCCCGTCGGCGTGATCAGGAGACAGCGACTTACTTCTCTCTAATTTATTTACTTTTGTTCGATCAAGGAGATCATCATGAGCCAGTTCATCAACAACCCCGAGCACACCTTTGGTTTCGATACCCTGCAGCTTCACGTTGGCCAGGAGAGCGCCGATCCCGCATCCGACTCCCGCGCCGTGCCTATCTACCAGACCACGAGCTATGTGTTCCGCAACTCCCAGCACGCCGCCGACCGCTTTGGTCTTGCCGATGCTGGTAACATCTACGGCCGTCTGACCAACTCCACCCAGGGCGTCTTCGAGGACCGTATCGCCGCGCTCGAGGGTGGCGTGGCAGGTCTCGCCGTCGCCTCCGGTGCTGCTGCCATCACCTATACCCTGCAGGCTCTTGCCCAGGCCGGTGACCACGTGGTGGCTCAGAAGACCATCTACGGTGGCTCCTACAACCTGCTGGAGCATACACTCTCCCAGTTTGGCGTCGAGACCACCTTCGTCGATGCCCACAACCTGGACGAGGTCGAGGGCGCCATCAAGGACAACACCACGGTCGTCTATCTCGAGACGCTCGGCAACCCCAACTCCGACATCCCCAACATCGACGCCATCTCCGAGATCGCCAAGAAGCACGGTCTGCCGGTTGTCGTCGACAACACCTTCGGCACCCCGTATCTGTTCCGTCCGCTGGAGCATGGTGCCAACATCGTCGTCCACTCCGCAACCAAGTTCATCGGCGGCCACGGCACCTCGCTGGGCGGTGTGATCGTCGACGGCGGTAACTTCGATTGGAAGGCGAGCGGAAAGTACGCCCAGATCGCCGAGCCCAACCCCTCCTACCACGGCGTTTCGTTTGCCGAGGCTGCCGGTCCCGCCGCCTTCGCAACCTATGTCCGCGCTATCCTGCTGCGTGACGAGGGTGCCTGCATCAGCCCGTTCAACGCCTGGGTCCTGCTCCAGGGCACCGAGACTCTGTCGCTGCGCGTTGACCGTCATGTTGAGAACACCAAGAAGGTCGTTGAGTTCCTGGCTGGTGACAGCCACGTCGCCAAGGTGAACCACCCGAGCCTGCCTGAGCACCCCGATCACGAGCTCTATCAGAAGTATTTCCCCAACGGCGGTGCCTCGATCTTTACCTTTGAGATTAAGGGTGGCCAGGAGGCGGCTTGGAAGTTCATCGATCATCTGCAGGTGTTCTCGCTGCTTGCCAACGTGGCCGACGTCAAGTCGCTCGTCGTGCACCCGGCTACCACCACGCACTCCCAGCTCTCTGCCGAGGAGCTCGCCGAGCAGAACATCACACCCTCCACGATCCGTCTTTCCATCGGTACCGAGAACGCCGAGGATATCATTTGGGATCTGAAGCAGGCCTTCGCCGCGCTGGACGAGTAGGGCGACTTGTGCAAGGACCCCTTGCGACCCGATAGGTATAACTGCATAAAATGCCTGCTCAAGGCGCCTGTACGAACAATGGTTGCACAGGCGCCTTTTTTGCATAGGGAGGGCGCTATTACAGGGTTTTTGGCATGCTTTATGCATTCGAGTTGTGGAAAACTCCTGTTGAGAGGATGTGAGTTTTACGCAATTGACGTGCGCCTTTTGAGTAAAACCGCAGGTCGCGATTTGCTCGGGGTACTATGCAGCGCGATCGAATCACACGCAGCTCAAACGCAGCAAAAACGCACTACGGAGGTTTCCAGCTACATGAGGATCGATTCACGAAAACCGAAAGCCGTCGCCCTTTCCGCCGCTCTGACCGTGGCGCTATTGGCGGGCGCCGGCGCAACTGATGCCCACGCGGCAACACTATCCGATACGGTTGGACCTACGCCGTCCGAAGCGACGCTGGTGCAGCCCGTCGACTACCGCAGCGACGGTTATGGCTCTATGCAGGAGTGGAACGCCTCGATGGGGGCAAAGCGCGATTCCCTGGAGATGCGCGCTCAGATCATTATGAATATGTATGGCGACTATGCTACCGATGACGAGCGCGCTGTGTTGCAGGGTTGCATCGATGGTGCGGGTAACCTGTTGACGATGGGGGAGGTCGACGCCAAGTCGACCGAGCTCGATGAGCTGCGCACTGCGCTTGAGGATGCCAAGCGCGAAGCGCTCGAGGCTGCCGCCGAGGCGGAGGCTGCCGAGGTCGCCCAGGCTTCGTACTACAACGCCGGTTACACTCCGTCCTACGCGTCTGCCGCGTCCTACGCGAACGGATCGGGCCTGACACGCTCTGCGGGTGTCAATAACTACAACGGGCGCCGCGAGACCTATTACAGCAGCAATGTGCTTTATCACTATCGCACGGGCGAATGGACTCAGGATTCTGAGGGCTTCTGGCGCGATTCCGACGGCTATTACGTTGTTGCCGCGGGCGATATGGCCCAGGGCTCGACCTTTACGGGCTCCAAGGGTGATTGCAAGGTCTATGACTCCGGCTGCGCTGCCGGAACCACCGACTACTACACCGGTTGGTAATGCAAAATAGGCACATGATGGGCGGGCGTCTTTACTGAGCTTTTAGGCAACGTAAAGCCGCCCGTTCTTTATGTGCGTTTGAGTTAACAGAGCCCTTACCGTGGCGGTACGCTGGGCGTATGGATGCGGGGCACACTAGTTCTTGAGAAATAAGGTCTTTCTCTTGGAGGAAGTGGTCTTGTGAATGCTCGAGATATTGCCGTTGCCGCCGTCGCGTTGATGCTTGGCTGCCTTGGTCCCACGGCCGCGCTCGTCGCGGGCATGCAGGGGACATGCGGGGCTGCTCCTATCGTGGTCGGCGCGCTGATCGCGGCCACGCTGCTGGGAAGCGCCGGTGTTGTCCTTTGTCGCGACGATGAGGACCAGGCGTCGGAGTCGCAGCTCTAACCGTTCTGAAGCTGATTTTTGGCCAAAGATGAAAAAGGAAGCCGCCGCGAGGGGAGTGTCCCTTGCGGCGGCTTTGCCATTGGATCTGTTGGCTGCAGTATGCCGAGCACTACCAGCTGCTTTCTATTTCGCGAATCCTCTGGTAGAGCCAATCGTTTTGCGGCACTTGGATATCGTGTTTGGCGGCCAGGCGGCAAATGGTGCCCGCGAACTCCTCGACTTCGGTTTTTCGTTGTGCAATGCGGTCTTGAGCCATCGAGGGCATACCAGCGGGGTCGATTCCCTCGATGAGGTGCATCATTTGCGTCAGGTCTGCCTCGGTCAGCTCAACGCCCTCGGCGTTGGCGACCGCAAGCGTTTCGCGCATGGCGGAAACAAAGCAGCGACGCTGCTCGGAGCCCGGCTCCGTGGCGCTTCCGTAGGTCCCGCCGTAGGCCATGCAAGTCTGGTTGATGCCGTCGTTGAGCATGAGTTTGGCCCACATGCGGTGGGCGATGTCGTCCTCGACGGTATGGGCGATGCCGCAGCGCGTATAGAGCTCGTCGATAGCGGCGACGGTCGCGGGGCCGGTGCCGGCGGCTGCACCAAAGCGGATTTCGCCCGCATTGGTAAAGGTGAGCGCGCCGTTGAGGAATACGGCGTCCATGCCCTGGCAGATACCCAGGACGGTATGCTCCCAGCCAAAGCGTTCGGCAATCTTTTGCTCGCTCGTAATGCCGTTGCACAGCGAGGCGATGAGCGTGTTGGGTCCCACGACACGCTCCATAGTCTTGAGTGCTTGGTCGAGACCGGTGGTCTTGACCGTCAGGATGACCAGATCGGCGGGCGTTGCCTCGCTGGCGCGGACGGACGTGAGATCGCAAGGCTTTCCGTTGACGGTGAGCGTATCGCCCGCGTGACGCTCAAAACGGGCGCCATCCATAACGTATTCGACGGCGTCATTGCCGAGGGCCTTGGCAATCATGCTGCCGTAGAGCAGGCCGACGCCGCCCTTGCCGACAAAGGTGACCTTGTTGATCTGCATGTGAATCATCTCCTCACAAAAAGGCGCCCGCGTGCGGGGCGCCTGATGGATTGTATGCCGCTGGGGCGTGTAGCGTGCACCGGAGGCTGAATTTAGAAGAACAAACGCATGGGAACTTATGCCGTGGGGCAGATGGCAAAAACGCGGGCGGGGTATCCGACGCCATCGCGGACCTTGGGGAAGGTGCAGAAGATGACGGCACCCGTGGCGGGAAGCTCGTCCAGATGGTCCATGACTTCGATCTGATAGCGGTCGACCGAGAGGATGTATTGCTCGCCGGGGTAGGGGTAGGCGTCCTCGCGCGTGGTCACGGATGCGGGGTCGGTGTCTGCCGGCTCGTGGCCGATAGCGCCGATGTTGCGTTCTTCTACAAGCCATTTGATGGCGTCGAGGTCCCAGCCGGGGTAGTGGGGCTGGCCGTCCTCGTCCTTGTTTTCGAGGTCGGCGAGTTTGGACCAATCGGAGCGGAAGGCAACGAAAGCGTCCTCGGGAATACGACCGTGCTCGTCCTCCCAGGCTTTGAGGTCCTCGATGGTCAGGATAAAGTCGGGATTTGCGGCGCACTCCTCGTGCTTGTCGATCACGCAGAGCGGATGCATAAATTCGATGGGTTCAATCTCTCCAAGGGAACGGCCGTCAACATGGAAGTGGCGTGGTGCGTCGACGTGGGTGCCGTACTGCGAAGCAACCGAATACTGGAAGCAGCGCATGGGCGCGAGCATGTCCTCGGGCGTGCCGGGCAGGTAGTCGAAGAGCTTGGTGGACTCAAAAGGCTTAAAGCCAAACCAGTGCGGGGTTTCGCACGAGAGCGTGTGGGTGAGGTCGACCCAGCGATAATTGGTGCTTTTGAGCTGGGATGCGAGGTTCCAAAGGTCGAGCGCGGGCATGGGTGACTCCTTTCATCGGGCTTTTTGCTGATGTTAAAGCGGTGCCGTGACAGCTCGATTTCTGCTGCGTTACGATACGTTCTCGATTGCGATTCCGGTGTGTTTCGATGACGTGACAGGTTTGTTTCGCCTTGTCAGGGCTTCGATGGGAGGGGAGGGGCCGTGCAATATCGCGTTGACCCCAAAAGCGGCAACCGTATCTCGGCGTTGGGGCTGGGCTGCATGAGGTTTCCCGGTGCGCCGGGACGCCCGGATGCGAAAACAGCCGACGCCATCATCTCCCGTGCGGTGGAGCAGGGGATTAACTACCTGGACACGGCCTATCTCTATCCCGGCAACGAGGCGTGCGTGGGCGCTTCGCTTGAGCGCCTGGGCTTGCGCGATCAGGTTTTGCTCGCGACCAAGCTGCCGCATGCTTCGTGCAAATGCGCGGAGGATTTCGACCGGTTCTTCGACGAGCAGCTGCACCGCCTGCGAACCGACCATATCGACTATTACCTTATGCACAACATCACCTCGCCCGCCCAGTGGGAGCGCGTGGTGGCGTTGGGCATCGAGGACTGGATTGCGCACCAAAAGGCTGCGGGGCGTATTCGCCAGATAGGTTTTTCGTACCACGGCAGTGCGGCGGACTTCCTCACGATGCTTGACGCGTATGACTGGGACTTTTGCCAGATCCAGTACAACTACGCTGGAGAGCGCTACCAAGCGGGAACGGCGGGACTCATGGCAGCCGCCGAGCGCGGGCTCGCGGTGTTTGTGATGGAACCGCTTTTGGGTGGACGCCTGGCGGGCAAGCTGCCTCCGCGGGCCCGCGCCGTGCTCGATAGTGCCCGTGACCCGCATTTGCGCACTCCTGCCGCCTGGGGTCTTTCGTGGGTGTGGAATCATCCTCAGGTGACGATGCTGCTTTCGGGTATGACCGATACCGTGCAGGTGGATGAGAACGCGGTGTTGGCCGATCGGGCCCTGCCGGATTCGATGACAGCTACTCAGCTCGATGCCATCGCGCGCGTGCTGACGGAGTTTGAAAAATCGAACCGTGTGCCCTGCACGGGATGCGGCTACTGCATGCCGTGTCCCAAGGGTATCAACATTCCCGGCTGCTTTGCCGCCTACAACGCGAGCTATGCGCACAGCTGGTTTACGGGGCTGACGCAATACTTTACGGCGAGTGCGGTGCGCACGAGCGAGCCCAAGTTGGTGAGCAATTGCGTCAAATGCGGCAAATGTGCGCGGCACTGTCCACAGCACATCGATATCCCCGGGCGTTTGGACGACGTACGTCGCCGTTTTCAGCCTGGACCCGTGACGGCAGTGCTTAAGGCCTTCGGCAAAACTCGCTCCTCGTAACCCTTTTATAACTTGCGGTGGAATAGTTCCTGTTTGCGGCAGAATAGGGCTTAAACAGGGACTATTCCACCGCAACTGAAGGGGGCTGTCGTGGGCCATCGGGATTCATGTAATGATTCGCGTGAGGTTCGTTGGGGCATTTTGGGCGCTGGGTACATTTCTCATCGATTTGCATCGTCGCTCAAGAAGGTCGACGGGGCACGGCTGGTGGCTGCGGCCGGTCGCACTCCTGCACATGTCGAGGAATTTTGCCGAGCGTTTTCGATCGATGCTGCGCATGGCCATGCCTCGGCCGACGATAGCGGCGATGCGGCTTATGACGCGCTGATTGCCGACCCCGATGTCGACGCAATCTACTTGGCTCTTCCGCATGGCATGCATACGCGTTGGGCCTGTCGCGCGCTGTGCGCCGGAAAGGCCGTGCTGTGCGAAAAGCCGGCCGTTTTGAGTGAGGAAGAGGCTCTCTCGATTGCCTCCACCTCTCGCGAGCGCGGCGTGCTGTTTATGGAGGCGATGAAGAATCGGTTTTGCCCGATGCGCACTCGCGTGAAAGACTTGCTTGCGTCGGGTGAGCTTGGCCGTATTGTCTCGATTGAAAGCGTGCAAAAGCTCGATTACGGCGAGTCTCCTTCGGGCTATCTGCTTGATCCGCTGCAGGGCGGCTGTCTATATGACATGGGCTGTTATGCGGTCGGTTGGTTTGAGGATTTGCTCGCGGGCGCGTGCGAGGTTTCGTCCCGTGAAGTTCGCTGGCGTGACGTATCAGGCGGCCGTGTCGATTGGGCCGACGAGATCCATATGAGCGTCGGCGGTATACCCATTCATATGGTGTGCGACGGCAAAGCAGCATATGAAAGCCGCTTAACGATTGCCTGTGAGCGGGGCTCGTTGGAAATCGAGCGTCTCCATCGCCCCGAGCTCGCCCATGTGAAGTACTCCGACGGTCGAGTACTCGAAATCGATGCACCATTTGAGGTCGATGATTTTTACGGTGAGGCATCGCATGCGACACAGCTCATTCAGGCGGGGAAACTCGAAAGCCCCATCATGTCCCTAGCCGCTACACAGCGCTGTGCGCACATCATCGATGCGATTCGCTTGAAACTTTAGGGCGTGGGGCTCGGCGGACCGTGCCCCTGATGCCCCTTTTATAACTTGCGGTGGAATACGGTCTGTTTGCGCCAAAATAAGGCACCAATAGACCGTATTTCACCGCAACTGATGAAGAGGGAGTTGGAGATGCTGACGATCGGGTGTCATCTTTCGACGACGAAGGGCTATCGGGCAATGGGGGAGACGGCGCTGTCCATTGGCGCCAATACCTTTGCGTTCTTTACGCGCAACCCGCGCGGTGGCAAGGCAAAAGAACTTGACATGGATGACGTGGCGGCTCTGCGCGAGCTTATGGCGCAAAACGACTTTGGACCGCTGGTGGCGCATGCCCCGTATACCTATAACCCCTGCTCCGCTAAGGAGCGGGCGCGCGAGTTTGCCTTGGAGGCAATGGCCGAGGACTTGCAGCGTCTGGAAGCACTGCCCGGCAACTACTACAACTTCCATCCCGGTGCGCATGTGGGGCAGGGCTCCGACGTCGGCATTCAGATGATTGTCGACACGCTGTGCCAGGTGATGTTTGAGGGGCAGCAGACGACGGTATTACTCGAGACCATGGCAGGAAAGGGCACCGAGGTGGGCCGTAGCTTTGAAGAACTGGCGTGCATTATCGAGGGCGTTGCCGCCAAGCGCCCAGAGCTGTCCGATAAGCTGGGCGTTTGTTTGGACACCTGCCATGTGAGCGATGCCGGCTACGACATCATACATGATCTGGACGACGTACTCGACGAGTTCGACCGCGTGGTGGGTATCGATCGCTTGCATGCCGTACACATCAACGATTCGAAGAACCCTTGTGGCGCCCATAAAGATCGTCACGAGTGCATCGGCAAGGGATACCTTGGCAGCGAGGAATTTGGTGGCGGTATGCAGGTTATGCAGAATATTGTATCGAATGGCCGTTTGCGTTCGCTGCCGTTTATTTTGGAGACTCCGAACGAACTTGCAGGTTATGCAGCTGAAATTAGACTATTAAGGTCATTGCAGCAGTAATGACTGTCATAAAGTAGAGTATTCCATTCACGTTATGGGTTTGTTTCAATCAGTTTTCTCGTTGCAGATTCGTAATTCCAGGTGCATAATAGCCAACAGTTTTTGCAGACCTCTGAATCAAACGAGGTCACCGGAAGGAGACTGATTATGAAGCTCAAGAAGCTTGGCGCATTTGCCGCCACGGGTGCCATGGCGCTCGCCCTCGCACTGACGGGCTGCGGCTCGTCCAACGCCACCTCTGGTTCTGATGCCGGTTCCAGCAGCTCTGACGACGCTAAGGTCGAGAAAGTCGACGGCTCCAAGGAGTACGCGCTCGTCAAGGACGGTACGCTGACTGTCGGCACCTCTGCCGAGTACGCTCCGTTTGAGTACAAGGATGACAACGGCGATTATCAGGGCTTTGACCTTGAGCTCATCAAGGCTATCGGCGACAAGCTGGGCCTGGATGTCGAGTATGTCAACAATGACTTTGACACGCTGGTTCCGGGCGTCGCTTCGGGCGCCAAGTATGACGTTTCCATCGCGGCTATCACCGACACGCCCGAGCGTGAGAAGGAAGTCACTTTCTCTGATTCCTACTACATGGATGATCAGGCTATCGTGACCAAGGTCGATAACACCGACATCACGGCCGATAACTTTAGCGAGAAGCTCAACAATTCCGACGCTACCATCATCGTCCAGTCTGGCTCGACCGCCGAGGCCTTTGCCCAGGAGAACTTCCCCAAGGCCAAGATCGTCCCCTACAAGGACGCCACCGAGTGCTTTAGCGCTCTGCAGTCCGATAAGGGCGACGCCGTAGTTACCAACCGCTCCGTTGCCAGCCAGCTGACCGCCGAGCAGTTCAACACCTGCCAGACCATCAAGCAGATCAGCACCGGCGAGGAGTACGCCATCGCCATCAACCAGGGCAACACCAAGCTCAAGGACGACATTAACCAGGCCATCAAGGACCTGAC
>CAUCKA010000018.1 GCA_958443265.1 uncultured Collinsella sp.
CCGTTTTCGCTCATGCACGATGCCATGACGCTGGTCGGTGAGCTGCGCCGCGCGCCCGAGCTCGCTTCGGCACCGGTCGCCGCACTCACCCGCGATGGCCTTATGGCCCGTGCGCTCCATGCCGAGCCCGCGCGCTCCATCGCCGTCATGCCCAACAACGAAGAGGCGACTATTGAGGTTTGGCCCTCGCTCGACCATGCCGCCGCAGCATTTGAAGCTGCAACCAGCGCGGATGCCGAGGAGCAGGCCGCGGATGCCGAAAACGAAGCCGCCAACGCTCCCATGCCCGAGCCTGCCGCTACACTCGACCTGGGCGACGGCAAGCCGCTGCCCGTGCTCATCCCGGAGTCCGAGCAGTTCGCCAACCGCCTGCGCAAGAACGCCCGTCTGCGCCGCAAGTGGGCCAAGCGCGAGGGCGTGAGCTGCTACCGCGTCTACGATGCCGACCTGCCCGACTACTCCGCCGCCATCGACCTGTACGAGGGCTGCCCGCAGACGCCGGGCCGCTGGCTCGTCATCGCCGAATACGCCGCACCCAAGACCATCGATCCCGCGCTAGCCCAGGCCCGCATGCTCGACATCTTGGCCATCGCGCCGCGTATCCTTGATGTTCCGGCCGAGCATGTGCACGCCAAGGCCCGCATGCGTTCGCGCGGCGGCTCGCAGTACGGTAAGCAGGGCGCCGGCAAGGGCGGCTCGGGCGAGCGCGCCAACATCGCGCGCCGTCGTCTGCCGCTCATCGAAGAGGGCGGACTCACCTTTGCCGTCAACTTTGACGACTATTTGGATGTGGGCATCTTCCTGGATCATCGCGTCACGCGCAACCTGGTGCGCGAGCACGCCAAGCAGGCGCGCCGCTTCCTCAACCTGTTTGCCTACACCGGCACCGCCACCTGCTACGCGGCCGATGGCGGCGTCGAGGAGACCGTGACGGTCGACCTTTCCAACACCTACCTGGACTGGGCCGAGCGCAATATGCGCCAGAACGGCTTTGTTGGTCCGCAGCATCATTTTGTGCGCGACGACGTGCTCGCCTGGATTCGCGACCAGCGCCAGACACGCAACCGCTGGGACCTGATCTTTGTCGACCCGCCCACGTTTTCGAACTCGTCCAAGATGGGCCGCCGCACCTGGGATGTCCAGCGCGACCATGTTGAGCTTTTGGCCGGCGTATCGCGCCTGCTCGCGCAGGGCGGCCACGCCATCTTTAGCTGCAACCTGCGCGGCTTCCGCCCCGAGACGCGCAAGCTCGCCCGCGCGGGCGTGGTGCTGGAGGACATTACGGCGCAGACCATCCCCGAGGATTTCGCGCGCAACCAGAAGGTGCATCATTGCTACATCGTGCGCCGCCTACCCATCGAGGACGCCATGGCAGAGGTCGGCTTTAGCGCCGAGGAAATTGCCGAGCGCGTCGAGGAACTGCGTAACCCCGAGGCCCGCAAGCCCCATGCGGCAGTACCCACGCACACGCAGGCCGGCAACGGCAAGTCCAACTTTGCCGGCAAACCCTCCCCTGCCGGCAAGTCCAAAAAGAAGAAGTTCTACGCCAGCAAGCCCAAGGGCAAATAGACAACGTTGCGGTGGAATACGGACTGTTTTGCCTGGAATTAGGTAAATTTAGACCGTATTTCACCGCAACTCATATTGGGATGGCGGATGCCGACCTATCCCTGGATGACCAATCGGTAACCAATACCCACGTGCGTCTGGATATAGCGCGGATGCGCGGGGTCGGACTCGATCTTCTTACGCAACGTGCCCATAAAGACACGCAGGCTCGCCAGGTCGCTCTTGGTCGCCGTGCCCCAAATCTCATGCAGGATAAACTGGTGCGTCAGTACCTTGTCGGCGTTATGCGCCAGCAGGCACAGGAGCTTATACTCGATCGGCGTCAGATGCAGTTCCTCGCCATCCATCGTGGCGATGCCGGCATCAAAATCGATATGCAGTTCACCGGTATCGAACGAGCCCTCGGAGACAACGCCGCCCGTCTGCGCATACGAAAGGCGCCTGAGCGTCGTGCGAATGCGCGCGAGCAGTTCCTCGACCGAAAACGGCTTGGTCAGATAGTCGTCGGCACCGGCATCGAGCGCGCGAATTTTGTCCGCATCCTCGCTGCGCGCCGAGACCACGATAATCGGCATGCCCGACCATGCGCGCACCGACTCCACCACCTTGACGCCGTCCATATCGGGCAGGCCCAGATCGAGCAGCACAATGCTCGGCGCCTGCGATGAGGCGGCGGCGATGGCGGCATGGGCGGTCTCCACAGCCATATGGCGCAAGCCGTGCGCCTCGAGCGCGGCAACAATAAGATTGCGAACGGCGGGGTCGTCCTCAACGACCAAGATGAGCGGTTTTACGGCAGAGTTCGGCACAGCGCTACTCCTTATCAAACGAAACGTCGGCGGCGGGAAGTTCAATCGTAAAGACCGAACCGTGCGGGTCCGCCGCGGCAACCTCTATGCTACCGCCATGTGCCAATGCAATGGAACGGCAGAGCGAAAGACCCAGGCCAACGCTGCGGTGGCTGTCGGCCAAACCGTGGTTGGCGGTATAGAACGACTCGAAGATCCGCTCGCGATCCTCGGGTGCGATGCCCGGACCATCATCGGCCACCGAGCACGCCACGCGTCCATCGTCGACGCTAATCGAAATCATGATATGCGAGCCCGCGGGCGTATAGGTGATGGCGTTGTTCACCAGATTGACCACCAGCTGCACCATCAGGCGTGCATCGACGTTGACGAGCGCCGGCTCATCGCACGCCACCACCTTAAGGTCGTGCTCGCGCACGGCCGGACTTACGTGGCGCAGCGCCTCCTCGACGATATCGTCCATGAGCTCGAGCGTGGTCGACAGGCGCATACCGCCACCCTCGAGCTTGGTGATGGCGAGCAGATTCTCGACGGTGGCGTTGAGCCACAGCGCATCCGAGCGAATGGATAGAAGCAGGCCGCGGCGCGTCTGGGCATCGAGCACCGCGGTGCCGGTCGAGCCCTGGTCGAGCAGCACGTCGGCATTACCCGAAATACTGGTAAGCGGCGTGCGCAGATCATGCGAGATGGAGCGCAGCAGGTTGGCGCGCAGCTGTTCGTTTTTGGCGAGCACCGCCGCTTCCTCGCGGGCCTCCATGGCGCGGGCGCGGTCGAGCGCCAGCTCGCCTTCGCTCACGATGGCATCGGCAAGTGTCCGCTCCTCATGCGTCAGCACGTCGGGCTCGGCAACGATAGCCAGCACGCCCACCACCGAGGCGGGGTCGCCCGAGCGGACGAAGCCGTCGCCCGTGCGAACCGTCAGGTAGATGCCATAAAACGCCGAGCCGCCATAGGTTGCATCGAGCGGCGTTCCCACATAGGCGGACGCCGAGAGCCGCGGCGGCATCTGCGGCGCCAGTTCATGCACCGGCGCGGCATCGCCCACGGCCGTGTATGTCGCACGCGGCAGCAGGTCATCGCCCTCGGCGTCGGCGCTGTACCACACGACCGGACAGCCCGAAAGACGCGCCAGCTGCGTTGCCATGGCATGGACAATCTGCTGCTGATCGGCGCACCGCTGCAGCATGCGGTTGGTCTCGAGCACCATATGCGTGCGGCGGTCGCTGGCGGCAGCCTGTGCCAAGGCGCGGCGCAGGGCCAACGCAATCGAGCTCGACACAAGCGAGACCACGAACATGATGAAGAACATGCCGGGATAGACGCGGTCGATAAGCGACAGCGAGTAGCGCGGGTCGACAAACAAGAAGTTGTAGAGTGCCACGGCGGCAGCCGAGCTCAGCAAGCAATACAGGCGACTCCAGGTAAAGAATGCGCACAGCTGAACGGCGAACACATAGACGATCATGATGCTCGGCGCGAGACCCGGATGGTCGAGCAGCGCGCCCTCAATCGTCGCCGCGACCAGCAACCCCGCCGATACGCAGGCGTCATACAGAGGAGTGCGGCGCGTCAGCGTTGTGCGCCGCCACCAAAAGCTATCGGCAATATCGCCGTCCGTACGGACGTCCATCAGTGCCCCGCCCCTCTCTCAAAAACAAAAACCACCACAAAGGAACAGGCACCTTTGTGGTGGTTTCCCTTGTGGTGGTTCCAAGTGTAAAGCCTTCTACGACCGGCGGTCGCTAGACAAACAGCACGTGCGCGAGCAGCGCGCAAACGCACGCCGCGACAAGCAGCGTCGCCACGATCGAGATCACGCGGTCGGCCATGTCCATGTTGGCACGATTCGTAAAGAACCGATCTTCGGCGGCGTCGGCGCGTGCCTCACGTACCAGCTCGGCAACCACCTCGCGGCCATCAAGCATCTTTGCATCCATGTTTGCCTCCCCGGTCTCAATCTTGTCCATCGAAAACCAACTCCGTGCAACCCGTCGGCGCCTACGGCCGCTCGTTGGGAGCCAGGCGCTGCATCTTGTTCACGGCCTTGAACTTGGTGAACAGCGGCACGTACTCAAAGCTCACGTTGGAGTTCTCCAGGCCGTACCAACGCGCGGGCGTGCCGGCGGCGCGGCGGATGATGTACTTGAGCGTGATGGCCGTACGCTCGCTCGGCTCCACATCGCTTTCGGGCGCCAGAAGCTTACGGATCAGGACGAACTTGAACGTACCGATGTTGCCCGGATCCTTGTAGACCGAGTAGTCATGCGTCTGCGCCGGCAGCTCGCCGGTAGCAGCCAGGTCCTGAACGACCTGACGCAAATAGGCATTGACGCGCTGGTTAATCTTGTAGCCCAGGTACAGATGCACGCGGAACACGTAGTCGGTGCCGAACGTCTCGACCGAATAGGCAAAGGTATGCGGCTCGTCCATGGTCTCGACATTCACGAACCACCAGGCGCGAGCGCGCTTGGGATGCTTGTCCAAGATCGAGTAGACGATATCACGGTCGATATAGTCGGTATGGGTGTCCTTGGTCAGGTACACGATGTTGTCGCTCAGGCGCTCGTAGCGATCGTCATCGCGCAGGCGCTTGAGCTGCGGCAGGTAGCTGCGCAGCGGCAGCAGCGTAAACTGGCGTTGCTCAACAGCCGTACCGTTGTACCAGCACACCATGATGCCCATGATGAGCGCGGCCATGAGGATGGTGAAATAGCCGCCATGGAAGAACTTGGTGAGCGAGCTCACGAAGAAGAAGCCTTCGAGCAAAAGGAAGAAGGCCGCGAAGATCCACGGCGCGACCTTGAGCTTGCGCTCCTCGTGCAGATAGAAGAAGAGCAGCAGCGTGGTGCACATCATAGTCAGCGTAATGGCAAGGCCGTAGGCGGCTTCCATATGCGCCGAGTTCTGGAACAGCAGCACCACGATGACGCAGCCCACGAGCATGACGTTGTTGACCATGGGGATGTAGAGCTGGCCTTTGGTCTCGGCAGGGTAGAAGACCTGCATGTGCGGCATGAGGTCCAGACGGCTGGCCTCGGACACCAGCGAAAACGCGCCGGTAATGAGCGCCTGCGAGGCAATGATGGCCGCAACGGTGGAAAGGCCGACGGCAAACGGACGCAGGCCCGGGGCGAGCATCTGGTAGAACGGGTTGAGGTCGGCAATGCCCATGAGCTCGGGGTTGGCAGCGTTGTTCATAAGCCAAGCGCCCTGGCCCATATAGGAAAGCAGCAGGCAGCACTTAACGAACGGCCAGGTAGCGTAGATGTTGCCGCGGCCGACGTGGCCCATGTCGGAGTAGAGCGCCTCGGCACCGGTGGTGGCGAGGAAGCAGCTGCCCAGAATCATGATGCCCGCATGGTTGTTGGGGCTCAGCAAAAAGGCGATGCCGCGCACCGGGTTGAGGCACAGCAGCACGGCGGGGTGCTGGAGGACAAAGAACAGACCCGTACCGCCCAAGAACAGGAACCACAGCGTCATGATGGGGCCAAAGGCGTGACCGATCTTGGCCGTACCGATGCGCTGCACCAAGAAGAGCACGATGATGATGGCGAGCGTAATGGCGACGACGCGGCCCTGGTCATCGCCCAGCACGGCATGGACCGCCGGGATAGTGCGCAGGCCCTCGATGGCCGTGGTAACGGTAACGGCCGGCGTCAGGATGCCGTCGGCGAGCAACGCGGCGCCACCCAGCATGGCGGGGATGATAAGCCACTTGCCGCAACGCTTGACCAGGCTGTACAGGGCAAAGATGCCGCCCTCGCCATGGTTATCGGCGCGCAGCGAGATGAGCACATACTTGATGGTGGTCAGCAGCGTGACCGTCCACACGACAAGGGAGAGCGCGCCGAGCACGAACTCCTCCGTGACGCTTCCGATGCCGCCGTTGCCGGCAACGAGCGCCTTGGTTACATACATGGGGCTGGTGCCGATATCTCCGTACACCACGCCCAGCGTGACGAGCATCGCCGAGATGCTCACAGGAATCGCAGCGTGCGAGGCTGCCTCCTTGGCCTTTTGTTCCATAAGCCGGTTTCCTCCCAACTTTAATGTTCGAAGGGATTATAGGTAATCGGCCCATGTTTTAATGCACTGTTTTCCCAGCTAGATAAAGATTTATACAGTCTTTAGGCCACCGCGGCGATATGGAATGTGACAAAGGGACGCCCCCTTTGTCACATTCGTCATTTTCCGAGCCAGTTTTTGAACCACCACTCCATGGAGCGGCTCATCTCGGCCATAAAGGGGCTCGTGTGCTTGCGGGTGTAGATATCCACGACGCGCTCCCCCACCTCGCGGGCGTGCGGGCGAAACATCGCATCCATCTCGGCCACCTGCGCGTCCATGGTCGCGGTATCGGCGCGGCGATAGCGCTCCTCGTGCACCAGGTTCACCACGGGGTGCGCGATTGCCGGGCGCTCCTTACGGGGCGTGCCGATGATGAGCATCGACAGCGGCATGGTATAGGGCGGCAGATCGAGCAGCTCGGCAACTTTCTCGGCGTTCTCCACGATGTCGCCAATGTAGCAGCTCCCCAGGCCCAGGGCCTCGGCGGCGACCACGGCATTTTGCGCGGCGATCACGGCGTCCTGCGCCGCGATGGCAAAGTCGCCCAGACCCGGTGCACGACGGGGCGACTTGCCCGTGCGCTCGACAAACTCGGGCTCAAAGCAGCCCACGTGCTCAAACAGATCGATCCACTTGGCATAGTCGACCACAAATATAAGTGCCCAGGGCGCCTTGGCGATCATGGGCTGGTGGTCGCACAGGTCAGCCAGACGGTCCAGCGTAGCCTGCTCGCGAATGCTCACGATGGAATACATCATCATGGCGCCCGCCGACGGTGCGCGACTCGCCGCATGCAAAATCGCCGCACGCTGCTCGTCGGTCACCGCCACGGGACGGTCGTCGTCATCACGCGCGAAGGCGCGCGTGGAGGAACGGTGCTCCAACGTGTCCAGCACCGCATTGCCCGTCGTCTCGACCGGATAGCCACACGCATCCACGCCCACAGCTCCGCCGCAGTACTCGGCGCCCGTCATACAAACCTGCTCGCCCATAGCTCTATCCTCGCTAATTCTTTAAGAAGCCTTTACGTTTCCGTGTAATTCCCGTCCATTATCGCGCAGGCCGCCACTACATTGCGCCACACCGCCGCACATGCGCGTTAATATGGCTGGTTGTTGTGCGCAGCCCGCAAATGCAGCGCATATTTAGGTAACAATCGGGTAAACCCCCGCTTTCGTACGTTTTAGTTTGTGAGGAGTCTCAGCATGTTCGCTGCCGCCATCTCGCTCGTCGGTCTTGCGGCGACCGTCTACCTTGTCTTGCGCGAGGCCAAGGCCATTCGCGCTCAGTCGGGCACCGTTGCCAAAAGCGCTCTTGGGTGGAGCGTCGCCTTCGGCCTGTTCCAGCTCTTTTTGACCATTTGGGGCGCCATTGGCCTCGTCGCCCAAAACGAGCCGCTCGCCTTTGTGATGCTCATCCTAACCAACGCCATCCTCACCGGCTGCGCTTGGGCCAGCATCGCCCGCGACCGCATCGCCCCGCGTGTCTTTGCGTTCGCCGCGCCCGACGCCCCCGCCCCCACCGGCAAGCTCGCCCGCCTGCGCGGCGCCTTTGTGGGCAAACCGCTCGTCGCCGCCGTCTTGTGCCTGCTGCTCGCCGGCGTCTTTGCGCTGCTTGGCATGGAGGTCTCGTCCAACCACGACTTTACCTGGGTCTACCCCCTGTGCATCCTGCTCGAGTGGGCCATCATCACCGTGCTCATGACCGGCCTGTTCTTCCTGTTCCAGCGTCACGGCGCAGCTCCCGCGGTCCTGGCCTTTGCCCTCTTTGTCCTGGGCATTGCCGAGTTCTTCGTTATCACGTTTAAATCCATGCCGATCCAGCCGGGCGACCTTTCGGCCATCTCCACTGCCGCCGCAGTCGCCGGCAACGGCTACACCTTCTCCATCTCGTTGTTCTGCGTGCTGTCCATGGGCTTTACCGCCATCGCCATGCTGCTATGCGAGTACGCCGGCCTGGTGGCACCGCACCGTCAGAAGGGTGCCGCCAACGCCAGGCGCATGCTGCTCACCAACCTGCTCGTGGCGGTGCTGTGCCTGGGCGGCGTGACCGCGCATGTCACGCTCATCGACTACTACAACACCCTCGGCATCACCGTCTACACCTGGCGCCCGCTCGAGAGCTACTGGCGCGAGGGCTATCTGCCTGCCTTTATTAGTGCAGCGCAGTCCATTAAGCCGCCCAAACCCGCCGGCTACTCCGTCGACGATGCCAAGGCCACGCTCAAAAAGTACGCCAAGGCCTACGACAAGTCCGACGCCGCCAAGAGTGACGAGCGCACCGCCGCAAAGGGGCAATTCGACAGCGAGAAGCCCACGGTCATCGCCATCATGAACGAGACCTTCTCGGACCTGTCCATCTACCAGAACATGCGCGCCGGTTACGAGGGCCCGCAGTACTTTAAGAACCTGTCCAACTGCCTCAGCCGCGGCAAGCTCTATGTGAGCGCCTACGGCGGCGGCACGGCCAATACCGAGTTTGAGTTTATGACCGGCAACTCCATGGCCAACCTGGGTTCGGGCGTGTACCCCTACACCATCTACAACATGGAGACGACCGGGAACCTGGCAGAGCAGTTCAAATCGCTCGGCTATTCCACCACGGCCATGCACCCCAACCACGCAACCAACTGGAACCGCGAGAACGTCTACAAGGACTTTGGCTTTGACCAGTTCCTGTCCATCAACGATTTCCAAGGCGCCGATACCCTGCGCGGCATGGTGACCGACCAGGCAACCTACGACAAGATTCTTGAGCTGCTCGACCAGAACGCCGATCCGCAGTTCATCTTCGACGTGACCATGCAGAACCACTCGGGCTACGACACGGGCCTGCTGCCGGTCGACAAGCAGATGCACCTGAACATCGACACGACCGACCTGGACGCCAAGACCGTCGAGGACGGCACGCTCTCCGATGTCGACGAGTATGTCTCGTGCATCGAGCAGTCCGACCAGGCGCTGCGTTACTTCCTCAACGCCCTGAGCAAGCTCGACCGTAAGGTAGTCGTGGTGTTCTGGGGCGACCACCAGCCGTTCTTCCCGTCCAAGTTCAATGACAAGTGGTTTACCGACGAGGACGACGCCACCCACCAGGAACGTCTGTGGCAGACCGATTACATCATCTGGGCCAACTACGACGTTGCCGGCTGCGACCAGACAAGCGAGGTCGACGACCTGTCCACCAACTACCTGTCCACGCAGCTGATGCAGCTGATCGGCGCACCGCTGACCGACTATCAGAAGGCGCACATGACTCTGCGCGAGTCGCTGCCCGCTATCAACTCCGTGGGCTACGAGGACGCCAGCCTGCGCTGGGCGCTCTCCTCCAACGTCACCGGTGACGACGCCGCAGCAGCAGCCGCCACCAAGGCGCGCGAGGATTACGCCAAGATGCAGTACTACGAGATGTTCCGCGACGGCAAGAACGTCTATACGGAGCACTTCCAGACCGAGGCCAACGAGACCGACCCCAACCTGGCACCGGGTACGACCAAGATCAAGTAACGGGGTCGGGGGCCCAAATCGGCGGCAGGCGGAGGCGCGGGAAAGGTCTGCTGCTCAAACAGTCCTGCGCAAGACGGGGGCCACATTAAGTGGCCCCCTTTGCGTGCGGAACTCGCGACAGACCTTTCCCGCGCCTCCGCCTGCCGCCGCCCCTCACCCGTTGCGAGTTGAGTGGGCTGATGAGAAGCTGCGCTCGCCTCGTAGCAGAAGCGTGGCCTGACATGCGCATCGCGGAAAGCTTGTCCCGGAATTCACGTCCGGAATGGGATGCGGTTTCCGCTTGTGGCCCCGTTGGGAAACCGCATCCCATTCCGATCACAAATTCCGGGTCACATTTTCCGCCAAGGCTTCAACCGGAAACCGTGTCCCATTTCTCAGCCGAATACTGGGATGCATTTTCCGCTGAGTCCCTCAATCGGAAAGTGCATCCCATTCCAAAGGCGAATTCCGGGATGAGCTTTCCGAGACCCCGCCCATCCGGAAAGCCCGTCCCACTCCGTATACATCCAGGCATGAAATCATCAGCTTATTAGGCCTTCTATCAATAAAGAGACACCCTCCCGGGCGGCGGGCACGAAGTTCATCGCGAGTTCCGCACGCAAAGAAGGCCACTTAATGTGGCCTTCGTCTTGCGCAGGACTGTAGAGCAGGGAACTTCGTGCCCGCCGCCCAGGAGGGCGTTGCGTTTAGAAGATGGACCTAGCGCTTGTTCCTCCGGGACAAAAGAAGCGCGGCTATAAAAGCGATGATGGCAAGCGCCAGCAACACCAAAAGCAAAGCGAGCGTGTTGTCGCCCGTTGCCGCCAGACCAAGCAAGCCGGGCTTCTTGCTGCCAGCAGGTTGTACGGGGATCTTCTCGCCATCGTCTTCGGCGGTGATTTCCCAGCGAATTGCCTTGTTTGCGTCGGCAAGCTCGTTGCCCACCGACGTCGGGACACTTAGTTGCAAATTGAGTACCGTGCTGCCATCGCTCGTAAACGTTGCGACCTGCGTGGGATAGGCAAACACGCTGCCCGGCGTTCCCGTCTGGAGCCAACCGGCAGACGCATCGGCCGCCGACGCCGTTAGGGTAATGGGCGACAGCAGATGTGCCGTCTCGTGATCGACAACAGCCCGCACAAACACACGTACCTGGGACTTTACACCCGTGGCACGAACCCCAATCTGTTGCTCGCGTACATCGCCGGGCATTAGATCTTTAAAGGCTGGAAACAGATCGGGCTCCCCCGAGGAGTCCGTCGCTCCCGATACCGTTAGCTGGCGTGCATTTCCGTCATAGGCAATCGTGGGAATGTCAGCAAACGCACGTGCAGGAACGGCGAGCGCGATAAGGCAGACGATTGCCGCCATCACGCAATGCAAGAAACACGCAACGTCTTTACGAATCGGAGAGGCCATACTTACGCACCTCCATGCGGCGGCACCAGCACGCCATCCTTGACTGCACAGCCCCATGCCTCTGCAGCTGCATCGCCGGGCGTGGATTGAATTGCCTGGGTCGAAATGTCAACGACCAGGTTCTTCCCATCTGCCTTCTGCTCAGTCACGCTCTTGATGAGCACATCGGTTTTGCCCATCGGAGCAACGGGAGACGTCCAGTAGTAGTACCCGTCGGACGCGACAACCCAAGACGAGGCGGTGTTAGAAGCAGATGCCTTGGACACACTGCCCCACGCAATGACGTAGTCGGTGCCGGCAACTGGTTCATCCCACAGGCGCGCGCCATTCTGGTCCTGCCAGTAGATATCCACCGCAACACGCAGGTATGCCGGGGCCGAGCCGTTGTTTGTAATCATGACGTTGCTCTTCACATTGCCATCGAGCTTCTCATCTACCGAGGGCGCCACCGAACCAAAACCAAACTCGTTGACCAGCACGCCCGTAACCGAAAGCCACGCAAAGGTACCGGCAGCGCCAGCCAACAGGAGAACGCCAACAAGGAGGGCGACGATTTGCTTGCGCTTAGTCATCCTAGTCCTCCTTCTTCAGCGTGCCGTTTTTCCAAACATTCTTGGCACGCGAGCCACCATCGACCCATTTGTCATTCGCGCGCGTGTTGACGCACGTCACCACGGTGTCGCCCGCACTCGAGGCAGACGAGATGATGAGCTCGGCAGATTTGCCGGGCGCCTTGCCCGGCGTACTCAGTTCACCCTCGTAGCGCCATGCCCAAGCCGTGTCTTCCTCGACGGTATAGGTGCCCGCCGGAGCAGCAAATTGCACGCTGCCGACATACCAGACCTCACCGTTTTCGTCGCGCTGCTCGCTAACTTTCACCTCGACCATGCGCGTCTCGGCAGGAGAACCCTCCGACGCCTTTCGCGTTACCTTAAAGCGGAACGTTTGCCCCATTGCGCTGGCGTCGGTAGTCTTTTTAACGATCGTCAGCGCATGATTCTGGGTAAATTTGAACACGGCATTACCGGGACCTTGCTCGCCTTCGCCTGTCTTCTTGGACTCCAGGCGGTTGACCAGGTCGAACGAGCCGCCACCCGAACCCAGACTGTAGAGCGAGACAAACTTGCCGTTCACAGGCTTTTCCGCCGCAGAAACGCCCCCTGCACCAGGGCCGTAGCTTGCCTGCGTTACCGTAACGGTCAGCCGCGTTCCCATAAACGGCTTGGCAAAGCAGACCTTAAACGGCGCCTTGTCGGCACTGTCATCGACGGTGTTGGCGGCGGCGGGATCGAGCAGCCACTTAAGCTGGGCGGTCATGGTTTCGGACTTCGCGGGATCAGACGTATCTTTGGCAACCACGCGATATGTAACGGGATACAGGTCCATGTCGCCCTTAATTGGCTCGTCCTTAAACACATCCCAAGGCTTCGTATCACCATCGGCGCCCACATATCGCCACTCCAAGAAGAGCTCACGCATATCGCCATTGGCGGCCGCACGCTCATCGAGCAGCGCGACGATCTTGGAATGGGCGTCCGGGTCGTATGCCACGGACTTTTGCTCCATCATGGGATTCCCGCTGTTGTCATAGACGGGGCGGCCGTTCTCATCCATTTTGGGAACATCAACCGTATAGACGAAGCCGGACTTGCCGTCCTGCGCACGCTCGTCGCCCGAGTCGACCGTCGCCGTAAAGAGAACCGACCCGTCGACACCGTGATAGCGCACCTTATGCGGCGCAATCTTGTACACCGCAGTGTACATCGCGCTCTTAAAGGGCTCATTGCCCTCGAGGGGATACTTGTCGTCACCGGTCATCAGGGTGTACTTGTTATCGGATTCATAGTCACGCGACCAGCCGACAAAGTCGTACTTGGTGCCATCCTTGCCGACAACCTCAGTTGCAGCTTTTACCTCCAGCGAAATTTGATCACCAGAGTCGGTCCGCGAAAGATAACGCACAGAACCGGGGTCATCCAGATTGGCATCGATATTCGATTGAACACGCACCGCGCTGGCGCGGTAGACCGGATACAACTCCATGGGGGCCTTGACCACGGTGCTTTTATTCACCATGGAAACGTCGTCCGACCAAACGACATAACCGTTGCCAGCTACCGGCTTAGTTTCCGTCCAGCCCACGAAGGCATTGTATGCGTTTGTTGCAGCATCGATATCGCCGACGTTATACGTTGGCAGCGGGATGCCGTCCTTAAGGCTGCCGAGAGAATCGCCCTGCTGGGCTACCTTACCGTCCACATCCCTGGCATTGAGATGGTACACAACCGCCAACGGCGAATAGTACGCCACAAATGTATAGGCCCCGCCGGGTTCCACCTGATGGGAATACGAGTTATCGCCGTTAGGTTCGATGTCTTCAACTTCGCCATTCGGAAGCTCGATCTCAACCTTCTGCAACTTATACAGCTCACCGCCTGCTTTATAAACCGGAGTCGTGACGTCAGGGGTCACCGTTGCCGTAGCAGGGTCGGTGCCCGCGTTGATAACGGGATCGATGTCGTACCTAGGCACATTAACCTTGTCCGTGCCCTTAAAACCGGCGCGATACAGGTTGGTGGTGTACCTAACATCGTACTTCGCGTACACCGGATAGGCATCCTGCCACTGGGTGACCTTAAAATCTGGTTTCACCAGATACGGTTCGGCCTTATCCGGGTCAGAAGTGGTGAAGGAATCGCCCTCGACATCGTAGATATACTTCCAGACGTCAGAATCCCTCTGGACCTCGGCGGTCGAAATCCAGCCCAGGAACTTATAGCCCGGCACGGCCATGTCGGCATCGGTCGGGGAAGCTTCGAGGGTCAGGGGGCTCTCATACGATCCCTTCTCACCATCTTCTGGCTTTTCGGCCACTTTAACCGACTTATTAACATGCGGGTAGTAATACGTGAACGTCGGATCCGCCCCGTTCACCTTGGTCTGCAGCAAGTTACTCTCATAGCGCCGCGTGGCAGTCCTCACGACATTATCGCCCTTGTTGTAGAAATTAACGTCCGTGGTAATCATCGCGCGAACGTAGTACTTCTTATCTGTACGCACCATGCTCTCGATGGGATTTTTCACATATGTCCAATATTCACCATCGCGCTCAAGCGTCCAAAAATTCAGGCGATAGCGATCATTCACCGGTTTGACCGTTACGTTCAGCGAAGCCGAAGTCCAAGTATCGCTTAGCGTTGCAGCGCCTGGAAAATCGGTATCGGCATAGAGGTTTTTTAGAGTATCGGCTCCCGTATCGTTTTTAACGTTGTGCGAGTACGCGTTAAGGGGACTCACGACAAGGGTTTCCTTCGTGAAGCGCGTGCCACACGTTTCATAACTATCCTTTATACCGTGGTCAACATGCTCCGGGCCCCAGTGGACGACGTTTTCACGCACGAAGGTACTACCGACGTTTTCCTCAAAGGGCGTTTGATAGCGATTCCAAACGGAACAAAGTAGCTTGCTGTCCGTAAACTCATGGTTGGTATAAGCCCGAACGTAATAATCCACTCGGTACTCAAAGCGGGCGATGTAGGTATGTGGCACAGTTAGATCGACATCGGCAGGGAGTGTGTAGCTGGGGTCACGGCTTGCGCGCACCTCGACCTGGGACCCATCGGCGGCCTGCTTGTTTTCATACCAACCCAGGAAGCGGTAGCCGTCGGGCAGCGCACCGTCCTCAGATAAAGGTTTGTTGTCCACGTCGCACACCTGCACCGTGTACACACCGGTGCCATCCTCGGCAGTCTCAACCTTAACGACAGTTTTGCCCACGCCCGCGCGCTGGGTCTTATCGTCAAGCTCATCCCGCTCATTGCCCTCAAACACCGTCATGATGTTCGACACATAGTCGGTGTACACCGGATAAAAATCGGTAGGGCCAAGCACAGTGATCTCAGCGCCGGCAGGATAGAACGCACCGGCGTTTTTTAGCTCGGCAAGCTCAGGCGAGGTAATGGCCGCATAGCCGCCATGCATCTCGGCCTCACCGCTCGGCTGCGTCGTCCAACCAATAAAGGTGGCGCTGGCAGATAGAGCGCCGCGGTCCGCAGGGGCAACCGGCGTTAAACCGACACCATAGCGGTACCAATCCGTCGACTTGTCGTGCGCCTCGCCGCTCTGCCACGAGAGCATCTCACCCTTGACGTTATAGAACAGCACCTGCGCCTCGTACGAAGCGATAAACAGGTCATTGCCCTTAAAACCGTCGACCCCCTTGGCATTATCGGCGGTATAGGTCGACGTATGCTCGTGTGCCTCGCTCTTCTGGACCTGCTTGCCAGCAGCCACAGCATCGGCATCGGTCTTGCCGTCAAACCAGCTGTTGTCTTGTCCAATTCGATTCACACGCACATCGGACTCGCGGAACCAGCCCATGAAGCGATAACCGCCGTTGGCATCGGTCAAGCCCTTGGGCTTTGCGGAGGTATCCTGCCCAAACGTCACCGATGTATCGCCCTGGGCCAAGCCCTGAGCCGTTCCCGCCAGCACGGCGCTCACGGCAAAGGCGTACGGATCCGAGGTCTTCTGTTCAATACCAAGTTTGGTTGCCTCGATGGTCGCGGTACCCGCACCGGGAAAATCGATCGTCGCCTTAACGCTCTGGCCATGCACAGGAATATTCAGCTTGTAATCCATCGCCCACTCATTGAAGTGCGAGCCACCCAAGGCCCCGTTGTTAGCAGTCGAGCGCTTGGTGCCGGCACAAAAGTCGTAGTCGTGCTCTTCCCACAGCTCGCGCGTGGTGTAGCGCTCGTCATCCCATGGACCATAGCCATCACCCTTGGTGGTGCCATCGCCGCCAAACGAGGGGATTTTCTTTTTGGCAGGGTTGCCCTGGCTGTTGCCAGAAAGGCTCACGCTCGGCTTAAAGTAGCACTCGGTGACCGTGGCATCATCCTTGTTGGCACGCGCGGCAATGCCGCCCAGGTTCACATCGTTTTGAATGATGGGGATCACGGCGATGGGATTGTACTGACGCGAGCTCAAGTCACCCGCAAAATGGCTTCGAACGAGCTCGTTGCCCTTTTCGGTTAGAATACGACCCGCCAAGCCACCCGTCCACGCGCGCGTCACGGCGACGACGCCCACGTACGACGCGGCATAGCTGTAGCACTGCGCCGTCGAGAAGCAGTCGATAATCTTGGCCTCGCCCGCCATGCAGCCCACAAAACCCGAGGCGTACACGTTGTTGCCGCCCAGGGCGCCAATGGCCACGTCGTACTTATTGGTGACGTCGGTCATGCCCTTCTCGGCAATCGAGCCGTCGTCCTTACGCGTCGGCGTCACGCGACAGTACTCGATAGTCGAGTTCTTAACGTAGCCGGCAAACGCCGCCATATACAGACCCTCACCGCCGAGCGCCTGCACGCCCGAGGTCGTATTGTTGACGGCACGGCCGCCACGGACCTCGCAGTTGTAGAGGGTGCAGCCGTCGAGCTCGCCGGCGATGAGACCGCCCTCAAAGCCTGCGTTGGTAATGAGGTTGAGAGCATTGTTGGCGCAGGTCACGTGCAGCGTGCTCTCCATGACCATAACGTTTTCGAAGCGCGTTTTGACGGCCTTGCCCACGATAATGCCACCGCGGAAGTCCGCCCACACGTTGGCGTCCTTGACCAGGAAGTTTTTGATGGTGGCACCGTTGGTCTCGGCAAAAAATCCCGTATCGCGCTCGGGGTCAAAAGCGTCTTTATCGTAGCTCAGGCCCTCAACGGTGTGGTTTTGACCATCGAACACGCCCTTAAACGGATGCTCCTTGTTGCCAAACGACAGATGCTTAACGGTGTGCGAGACAATGGTCTTCATGTCGTCATCATTAAGCACGATATCGTTATCGAGATAAACGCGCCAGCCGGACGTATCGCGCTCACGCGAAAGCGCCACGTACACCAAAAAGTCGTTCGCGTTTTTGATGTGGTATTCGTTTGTGTTCTCGGGCACGTCCTCGGCATGCACCACCGTTGGCAGCGCCATAACGCAGCAAAGGGCAATCGCCGCGACGGCAACTAGCCTGCTAAGCACGCCCCGGTTCATGTTCTTGATCTTCATAGGCTAGTTCGCCTCCGGCCAGCCCGCGACGTCAAGCACGTCGAGGACGGTATCGCTTGCCTGCTGGTTTTTGGCCTGCACGGCCTGAACATCGATATCGAGCCTGAATGAGCCGCCGCGCGCGGCATCGTGGTAGTCGCCCACAAAGCGCAGCGAGTCCATGAGGCTTTCCGTCATGGCGCCGGGGTCGAGCGTGCCGCCACGCCCGGCCAATCCGCGGTAGTAGTACCACCCATCGCCGCCATCGATCCACGGGGACCCCTCGCCTGCGTTCACATGAAACGCAACGCTGCCCGAAGCATCCGCGCTCGAACCGTCGGGCGCCACCGACGTCATGCGCAGACGCGCGCGAACGTACTCAGGCTGCGTTCCAGCGTTCTCCACGCGCACAATACGGCTGATATCAGAGCCACTGGCCTTGGTGTCGGGATAGTCCCCGTGCTCGTTGGGCTCAAACGGAATCTCCTCGCCCTGTTCGTTGAGGGTGTATTCGCAGACTCGTACCTTCACGCTGCCAAACGATAGAACGTTGTTCACCGGAACCATATCAACGGTAAAAGCCAGCGTGCCGCACAGGCACGCCAGGGCCAACAGCGCCATCGCGGCAAGCGCCAAGGTGCGTTTCTGATTGTCGGAAAGATTGTTGAGCATTACGTTCGCCAATCGTCGATCAAAGGGGGACCGAGATCCCGGCCCGAAAATGGGGATGGGGAGCGGGCCGGGATCTCGGTGGAGGGGGGATTAAGCCTGAGTTTTAGCCCATTCCTTGGCCTGCTTAAGGGCATTCTGCGCGTCAGCATTTTCACCCTGCTCGGTGCCATTCTGGCCCGCGCCAAAGATGTAGGCAGAGACCGTCATCGTGGGAGCCTGTTTCGGGTCAGTAGTAGTCTCGACAACATCGGTGTTGTTCATGGCAGAGGGAATCGTCACGGCAGTGAAAAGCTCATCGGTATAAACGTCCTGCTCTGCTTTGTTGGCTTCGAGCTTTGCAGGCAGGTTCTCTGTGGCAGAGTTCTTGGAGTACATAAACAGACCGCTCACGTACTGGTTGCCAGAGTTGTCAGATTGGTTGGTCTTGACTTGACCCTCAACGGGCTTCCAATTCGTATTTTTGAGCGTAAAGTACGGGGTCTTTTCAAGGCTGGTGCCAGGCTTGACGATGGCATTCTTTACGTAAATGAATACGTATGCATCATCAGAGCCAGCCTTGATGCCGACATTGGGGTTCTTGGCCACAGTGGCGCCAGGAACCATCTTGGAGTTGGCAACCCACTGGGTCTCGAACAGGTAGGCCTTTTCAGTGTTCGGATTATCGGGGTCCGGTTTCTCGGGAACGGTCGGATCAGGCTTGTTTTCCGGGTGGCCAAAGCTACCCACCGTGAACACGTTGTCAATGTGCCCCTGCGCCGTCAGCCATGCATAGGTACCCACACCGGCGGCCAGCACCAACAGCAACAGGGCGGCAATGATGCCGTAGCGCTTTTTCTTCTTGTTTTCCATCGTTCTCTTCCTTTCGAGAATCGTTTTCCCCGGCAACGGCCCCTACCGCCGCCGACGCTTTTCCCTGCCGCTATGAACGCCGCTCCCTCGCATGCACGCGGGTATGCTTGCCCGCAGGCTCGTCGGGAACCATCCGATCGAGCACTATCGATGCCGCGACCAGCAGCGCCAGAACGGCCACCACAACAAGCAAACCGGGCATCGTCGTGCAATATGCGTTAACGAAGCCCAGGTAAGGGACACAAAAAGAAACAGTGCCGATAACACTCGAAAAAGGCGTCTGCTCGGCATCGTGCATGATGCTTCCGTCTGCATTTTTGTTCGCAATTCCCTGCGTGCCGATCATCTGCGCCACAGGGTCGATCTCGTACACCTGGTGCGTCACCACAGCACCGTCCGATCGGTAAAAGGTTGCATTGTCACCCACGGCAATATCCACTGGCTCAACCTGGCGAACAAACACCATGGAGCCAACGGGAAGATCGGGTTCCATAGAGCCCGAGAGCACAGCAAAGGGCATGTATCCAAATGCACGAGGAACAAAAGAAACAACGGCAAGGGCTATGACAAGCGCGAACGCCAAGCTACTCAAAAGTGCAATAAATCGTTTGAGTCTACGCGCCGTCAAAGTGATAATTCATCCCCCTTGAGGACCTATTCGACCCATCCAAAGGTCAGCAAGTTTCAACAGGAACCGCAAGGCGCTTGAAAAGTGAGTCCGAAATAAGCCAATTTGGAATCTTTTCGTAATAAAAACATAGCGATGTGCTACACATTTTTCAATGTTTTGTCGCTAAATGCTACTATTTTTGGCGTAAGTGGTCATTTATCCCCAAATTAGTCTGTTTTATCCAATATCTGTGACTGACCCCCTATGCAACTTCCCCATAGAGGGATTAATTTTTTGCGAAACTAAAATAATGGTACCCCCCCCCCCCACATTAAAAGAAACTACTGGAAGTGCCATTTATTTCCGACCCCCTTTTACCGGAGTTTTATGACGGCCCCATGTAGTTCGCAGCCCATAATCCTCTGAGAACTGTGTCCCAGAATTCCCGTCCGGAGTGGGATGCGGCTTCCGCTTGTGGCCCCGTTGGGAAACCACATCCCACTCCGATTGCAAATTCCGGGTCGCACTTTCCGCCAAGCCCCTCAACCGGAAACTGCATCCCATTCCAAAGCCAAATTCCGGGACACATTTTCCGATACCCCGCCCATCCGGAAAGCCCGTCCCACTCTGAATACATCCAGCGAACGCATGCGAGCGTGTCGTCCAAGACGACCTCGTCATCGGGGTGATGGAAAATGTCACCCCAAACGCTTGCCACGGTTGCACCCACGAGTGTCAAGAAAAAAGCCTCGAGAACTTCGAGGCTTTCGCATTTGTATTGTTTTGCACGAAGGACCACGAGCAGCGAAGCTACTCGTCCAGCACGGCCTTCTTGGCCGCTGCCGCCATATGGTCCAGATCATCCTTGGTAGGATGATCCTTTGCGGCAACCCAGTTGTCGAGCAGCAACTTAGCGCGGGCGTTGTCGGGATCTTGCTCGAGCATGGCCTCGTAGCGCTGTTTGACCGCGGGGCCCATCTTGCCCTGGCACATTGCCCAGCCCACCAGCTCGGCATCATCGGCCAAATTGGAGGTCACACGATCGATAATCTGCTGGTAATATTTCTGATTGGCACCAAAACCGCAGGTACCAAACAGAAAGACGCGCTTGCCGTGCAAGGCGGAGAGCAACGCCGCGACCGAAGGCGTGCATGCGCCCTTGTCGCACCAAAAACCGACGAGCACCGTGTCGGCCGTGCAGGCGCCCTGCGCCTCGAGCGCAACCTGATCTGCATCCGCATCGTCGCTCAACGCCGCGGCATGGACAAACTCAACACCGGCAGCCTGCAGAGCGCGCTTGATCGCGCCCGAAACCATCCTGGTATTACCGCTCCTGCTGTTGACCACCAAAGAGCACGTCATAGTCACGTTGCCTCGTTTCCCCCAAAACTAAAGCCACTAATGCAATTTATTAGATGAATATCTTAGTACTAACGTGGCAGATGTAAACCACCGTCTGCCGATTGCTTCATTTGCCCCACGGCCGTGCTTACTGGGCGAATTGGCTGCGGTAGAGCTCGGCGTAAAAGCCGCCTGCCGCGAGCAGCTCATCGTGCGTGCCGCGCTCGATAATCTCGCCATCGCGCATCACCAGGATGCAATCAGCGTTGCGAATCGTCGACAGGCGGTGTGCCACGACAAAGCTCGTGCGGCCAGCCATGAGCTCGTCGAATGCCGCCTGCACCTGCAGCTCGGTGCGGGTATCGATGCTCGAGGTCGCCTCGTCCAGCAGCAAGATAGCCGGGTCGGTGAGCATGACGCGCGCGATGCACAGCAGCTGTTTTTGACCCTGGCTAAACGTGCCGCCGCCCTCGCCGATCACCGTATCGTAGCCGGCTGGCAGCTGCACGATAAACTTATGCGCATGAGCGCGCTTGGCGGCCTCGACAATCTGCTCGCGCGTGGCATCGGGGCAACCGTAGGCAATGTTTTCGGCCACCGTGCCCTCAAACAGCCAGGTGTCCTGCAGCACCATGCCAAAGGCGCGGCGCAAGCTCGCACGCGTGTAGTCACGCGAGGAGCGACCATCGACCGCGATGCGCCCAGCATCGATATCGTAAAAGCGTAGCAGCAGGTTGATGAGCGTCGTCTTTCCACAGCCCGTGGGACCGACGAGGGCAATGCGCATACCGGGCTTGGCGTCGATGCAGATATCCTGCAGCAGCTTGCGGTCGGGCACATAGCTAAAGTCCACATGCTCAAACGAAACCTCGCCCTTCGGGGCGGCGAGTTCAATGGCATCCACAGCGTCGGGCTCCTGTTCGCACGCATCGAGCAACGCGAACATGCGGCGCGCCGAGGCGTACGCGGTCTGGATCTGCGTGATGACGTTCGTGACCTCGTTGAACGGCTTAGTGTACTGGTTGGCGTAGGACAGGAAGATCTGCACGCCACCCACCGTGAGCGCCGCCGGCACGCCCGTGATCACGCCCACGCAGCCGATCACAGCGACCACGGCATAGATGATGTTATTGATAAAGCGCGTGCCGGGGTTGGAGATCGAACCCATAAACTGCGCGCGCTCACCCGCGGTGTAGAGCTCAGCATTGAGGGCATCGAAGCGCTGCTGAGCGTGCGCGCCGTAGGCGAAGGCGTCCACGAGCTTTTGCTCACCCACATACTCCTCGATATGGCCACCGAGCTGACCTTGGATGCGCTGCTGGGCCGTAAAGCTCTTGTTGGAGAGTTTGGCGATGGCGCCGGCCGCAAAGATGGAAAGCGGCGTGACGAGCACCACCACGAGCGTCATGGTCAGGTTGATGGAGAGCATAAACGCGAGCGTGCCCACGATGGTGATGACGCCGGTAAAGAGCTGGGTAAATCCCTGCAGCAGACCGTCGCCCACCTGGTCGACATCGTTGACCACGCGGCTCATAAGGTCGCCGTGGGCATGGCTGTCGATAAAGCTGAGCGGCATGCGACTGAGCTTGTCGCTTGCCTCCACGCGCATGTCGCGCACCGTCTCGTAGGACAGGCGGTTGACGCAATAGCCCTGCAGCCATTGAAAGGCCGCCGCGCCCACCACGACAATCGCGAGCTTGGTAACGAGCGGCAGCAGCGCGTTAAAGTCCACCTGCCCGGCGGCAACGATGAGGTCGATGCCCTCGCCAATGAGGATGGGCGTGTAGAGCTGCAAGATCACCGAGATGGCGGCGCTCACAAACGACGCCGCAAACGAGACGCGGTGCGGACGGACGTAGCCCAGTAGGCGGCGAGTTACCACGCTCACGGGGTAGCGCTCGGGGTCGCCGGGCTGACGCGGGCCATCACCCAAGTCGCTGAGGCTATCGTTGCCGGACACGTTGGCCGTCATCGTGGCGATCGAACCGGAAGAAGTATACGGATTCATTTAACAGCCCTCCTTTGCGCAAGTGGATGCCGGGGCAGCCGGGGCGGACGCGGGACTTGGGACGGACACGGGCGTCACGCTCCCCTGCTGACCCTCGAGCTCCTCGCGGCGAAGCTGCGACTGGCAAATCTCGCGATAGAGTTGGCAGCTTGCGTACAGCTCGTCGTGCGTACCCAGGCCCGCGACCGAGCCGTGGTCGAGCACGCAGATCATGTCGGCATCGCGCACGGTCGAGACGCGCTGGCTCACGATCACCGTGGTCAGCGGGATCCCACCCGCGACGGCACCGCGTACGCTGCGCTCGCGGATGGCGTGGCGAAGCGCCGCGTCGGTCTTAAAGTCGAGCGCCGAGGCGGAGTCATCCATAATCAGAATCTGCGGCGAGCCCACCAGGGCACGCGCAATGGTCAGGCGCTGGCGCTGACCGCCGCTGAAGTTCTTGCCTTCCGCCTCGACCGGGGCGTCGAGCCCCTGAGGCTTGTTGCGCACGAACTCGCTCGCTTGCGCCATATCGAGCGCCGCCCAGAGCTCCTCGTCGGTCGCCGACTCGTCACGCCAGGTCAGGTTGCTGCGGATGGTGCCGCTCACGAGCGACGCGCGCTGCGGGACGGTCGCGACCACATGGCGCAGCTGATCGAGCGGCCAGGCGCGCACATCGGCACCCATTACGCCCACGCTGCCGACGCCCGTGTCGTACAGGCGCGGGATAAGCGAGACGAGCGTCGACTTACCGCTGCCCGTGCCGCCGATAATGCCGAGCGTTTTGCCCAGCGGCAGCTCCAGGGTCACGTCATTGACGGCGTTGGCGGCGCCCGCGCCAAAGGAGAAGCTCGCATGGCTCAAGCTCAGCGCGGGGACTGGAGCAGCGTTGCCCATCGCGGTCGGCTCGGGCAGCGCAACCGGCCGGTTGCCCTCGTCGGTAATGCTCGGCACGCAATTGAGCACCTCGTTGAGACGCGACGCACTGGCGCTCGCCTTGGTAAAGACCACGACCAGGTTGGCGACATACACGATGGAGGTCAGGGTCTGCGTCATGTAGTTGACGAACGCCATGACCTGGCCCTGCGTGAGCTCGCCCACGTTGACCTGGACGCCGCCCACCCACAGGATGGTGCACACGCCCAGGTTCATCACCAAAAACGTGACGGGATTGAGAATCGACGAGAGCTTGCCCACCGCGATTGCGACCCGCGCCTGGTCATCGGCCGCCTGGGCAAAACGCCCACGTTCGTGACCCTCGCGCACAAACGCCCGGACCACGCGGGCGCCCGAAAGGCCCTCGCGGCAAATAAGCGCGATGCGATCGAGCTTTGCCTGCAGCTGCTTGTAGTACGGGATGCAGCGCGCCATGACAAACCAAAACACCAGGCCGATGGCGGGCGTGCAAATCAAAAAGATCATGCCGAGCTTAAGGTCGATGGCAAGGGCCGCGACCATGGAGCCCACCGCCAGGAAGGGCCAGCGGATGAGCATGCGTACGCCCAGCGCCACGGCAAGCTGCACCTGGTTGACGTCGTTGGTAATGCGTGTGATGAGCGACGGCGTGCCAAAGCGATCGAGCTCAGCATAGCTCAGCTTGTTGATGTGCTTGTAGAGAGCGCCGCGAATGTCGGTGCCCATGCCCTGCGAGGTGAGCGCCGCCATCTTTTGGCAGACGAGCGTAAACGAGATGCCGATAACGGCCATGGCGGCAAGCACCATGCCGTAGTGGACGACGGCACTCACGTCGTGCGCACCGATACCTTTATCGATCATCTGGGCAATCACCAGCGGCGTAAGCAGGTCGAAGATCACTTCGATCAGCTTACACGCAGGGCCAATCACCATATACCGGCGATACTTACCACCAAAACGCCTGAGCAGCTCAATCATAAAAAGGCGCTCCCTATCATCATTCACACTCAATTCGAATCATGATAGTACTGTCGCCCAAAAGAAGCGTAAACAACTCGTCATTTCTAATGGGGCTCGGTTTCCAAAGAAGCGGAGGGGCACGCGCACACCCAGCCAGTGTCGGGTCAACTAGCTTGGTATACTTACATTAGTGCTACCAAGTTAGTCGCCGACCCTTGAAATGAGGCGCCGAGATGAACGACATTCTCGCGAGAAGAGCAAGACGAACAACCTTGGACATCGCCCTTTCCGCGGCACTTATCGCGGGAATCGCCCCCGCAACGGCGATCGCGGCGGAAACCAGCTCCCCCACCGGTGCAGTTGCCTTGCAGACGGAAGACGCGGCCGCCGCAAAAGAAAAAGCGTATGCAGCCATGCAGGAAGCGCTCAGAAACCTCGAGGCCGCAAAAGACGCCGCAAGTCCCGAGAAAATTGCGAGATTCAATGATGACATTGCCCGTTTTCAAGAGCTCCGCGACAAGATGGCGGCGCAAGCCGCCGAATTGAGGGAATCCCTTCCCACCATGCAAGCGGACATCGATGCAGCCCAAGCCAAAAACGACGAGGCCATCAACCGGGTAAGCAAGCTCCAGGAAAAAATAGACAAGAAAGTTGAGGTGCTTAAGACACTCGAAGCACTTGGCGACTAGGAGCTTGTCGAAACTGTTAAACAGCAAATAAAGCAGTTGCGCCAAGAGATCGTAACGGCAAAAGCGCGAGTTGACTCTTGCGAAATGGAGCTCCGCGAGGTCAAGAGCCGCCTCGAAAGGCAGGAAAGACAAGTTAATGACTGTGAACGTGCTGCAGAGAACTATAAAGCCCGCATCGACCAGTTCATAGCCTGGCGAGATGCGCTCCTCGACAATTTGAAAAAAGCGCAAACGGCCTATGACGACGCCTGCAAGGCATACGAAGAGGCGAAAGCCGCGGCAGACAAGGCCACCTCGCCCGAGATAGCGAAACCGACCGAGACAGTGCCTCCCTCCGGTTCAGCGCAACCCGCCGAGGCGACACAGCCCACCGGCTCGTCCGTGACCGGCAAAAATACCCCGCCAAGCTCCACCAAGCAAGCGAACACAAGCAGCGGCAAACAAGCAGATACGACCGCCGACAAGCTCGCGAACACGGGCGACACAGCGCCGAGCGCAATCGCACTCGCAGGAATCGCCGCCGCAGGACTCGGAATAACCACCGCGGGTGTACGCCGCATCAAGAACTCAAAGTAGCTGCCAGAGCATATCGCTCCCACCAATCTACAAGCCCATAGACAAAGAGGCCCGTTTCCCCAACCAAAACCAGGGAAACGGGCCTCTTTACTTGTAAAAACAGATGGCAACGCCGCCGTCTCTTGAACCACGTAGCCATTGATGTCTTGGCGCAGTCAGCGAGCGCCACCCAGGGCGAACAAGTTGGCATGAAAAAGGCAAGGCATAGACCTTCTGGTCATGCCTTGCCTTTTGAATGACAAATTGTCGCCCTGGGTGGCGCGCAGCGTCGAGCATTGCGCGGTTTGGTAAAACCGCGCAAAAAAGCGCACTCGATGGATTCGGATGCCCGACAGAGGCTCCTTATGGCTGCTTCCTTCCGGACCTGACCAGATTCGGAACATGTCGTCATCCGAACCCATCGAACGCGCTAGG
>CAUCKA010000019.1 GCA_958443265.1 uncultured Collinsella sp.
AGGTGCGGGAACGGCCTATTTGCTCAATGTGTTCGGCTGAGATCGGAAATCAACCTGGGGCTGTCCGGGAGGGTCTCCGGGGCTGAGGGCGGGGGTTAAGTTTGCTGCTCTACAGTCCTGCGCAAGACGGAAAGCACATTAAGTGCTTTCCTTTGCGTGCGGAACTCGCGACAAACTTAACCCCCGCCCTCAGCCCCGGAGACCCTCCCTGCCGTCACCTTGTTCGAGTCGTTGTTGTTCCTCGCCGCTTCCGCGGCTCGAGGCCCCCGTTCTCCTCGGCGGGGTTGTCTAAGGTTGTCGCCGAAGCTCTGCCTTTTGCTGAAAGAAAAACGGGAGATGCGATTGCATCCCCCGTTTTTGTTGCGGTTACTCTAGGTCAATAAACTTGGTGCTTATGATATGGCCGTCTTTGACGAGCATTCTGGCCATGGTGGGGCCTCGGCTGCCTCTGGGGTAGCTGGCGCTGCCGGGATTGAGGACCAGGCAGCGGCCCACTTGGGCTTCTTTGGTTACGTGGGTGTGACCGTTGATGGCTACGTCTACGGATCCCACGGGCAGGTCTTCGCGGTAGTGGGCTACAGCGAATTTGAGGCCTTCGTAGGTAAAGAGGGCCAGACGGTCAACATCCGGGCCGTAGTCGCGGTAGTAGTCGTTGTTGCCTAGGACCGCTCGCACGGGGGCGATGGTGCATAGATGCTCGTAATCCATCTCTGACGTGAGGTCTCCGGCGTGGATGATTAGATCTGCGCCCTTGAGCTCGTCCAGAAGCGCGGGCGAAAGATAGCCGTGGGTGTCCGAGATGATGTCGATGCGCTTGGCGCTTGCACTGTTCATGGGATCCCTTCTGCAAAACCGATTCGACGTATATACAAAAAGCCCCACGGCTCCGCAGACAATTGGTCTACAGGGCTGCGGGGCCAGTGTGCTAGAGACTCAAGGCCTTCTTGAGCGGCACGACGCGGCGGCGCGAAACCGGCACGCGTTCGTCGACGCCCGTAATGCCCAGCTGGATGGCGCCCGAGGGCACCGTCTCAACGTCCGTGACGCACGCTAGGTTGACGATATAGCGGCGGTGAACACGGAAGAAGCCAAAGTCGCAGAGCTTGGCCTCAAACTGCGCCAGCGAGGTCGTCGACAAAAAGCGATCATCGACGGCATAGATGCAGGAGTAATCATCCTTGGCCATGATAAAGCGGATGTCATCCACGGGAATGAGCACCTTGCGGCCGCCCTTTTCCACCGGGATACGCTCGATGGTCACCTTGCTGTCCGTAACCGGCTTGGCGCGTTGCATGACCTTCTCGATCGCGCGATCCAAGCGAGCTTCCTCGACAGGCTTCATCAGATAATCGACGGCATCGACGTCGAATGCCTCGACCGCATGGTCGCTATACGCAGTCACAAACACGATCGCCGGCGGATTTTTGAGCTTATGCAGCGCCTCGGCAAGTTGCAGGCCCGAGGCACCGGGCATCGAGATATCGAGAAACACGACATCCACGCGACTTTCCATAAGCATCTCAATGGCGGAGCGGACGCTCGACGCCTCCGTGATCGTGCCGATCTTGCCCGTTTGCTCGAGCAGGAAGCGAAGCTCCGAGCGAGCCGGCGCCTCATCATCCACAATCATCGCACGCAGCATAGGGATAAAACCTTTCGTCAACTAACTACGCCGGGCGTCCGTCGCATGACGTTGAGCCCGTAGCTTTTTATTTTACTCTTGAATGTCAAAGATGCTCTCTGACAAATCAAGATGCAGGAGCACCTTCGTGCCCTTGCCCGGCGCCGATTCGACACGCGTATAGGAGTGCGGCCCAAAAAAGCGATGGATGCGCTCCGAAATATTGTGCATGGCCACACCGGCGCCGCCACCCTGAGGAGAGCTGGCGTCGGGACGGGCAGAGCGCTCGTCAAACAGTCTGGCGGCGGTACCCTCATCCATGCCCACGCCATTATCGGCCACGGCAATCAAGATTGCATCCTCGCCGTCTTGGTGAACGGTCACGTCGATCCTCAGGGCGTCGTCATCGCCCATACCATGACGCACGGCGTTCTCGACAATCGGCTGGATCACGAACGCCGGCACCAGCGTATCTTCCACGTCCTCGGACACATCGAACGTCGCAAGCACGCGGTCCTCGCCAAAGCGGGCCTTCTCAAAGGTAAGGTAGCGCTTGGTCTGTGCGACCTCGCGCGAGACCGGAATAAGCGATCCCGAGTTGTCGAGCGTGGCGCGATAGAACGATGAGAACTCACGAAGCAGTTCGCGGGCCCGCAGCGGGTCGGTGCGCGTAAACGATGCAATGGTGTTCAGCGTGTTGAACAGGAAGTGCGGGTTAATCTGCGCCTGCAGCGCACGCACCTCGGCGCGCGCTGTGAGTTCCTTTTGCACCTCGAGCTCGTGGATGGCGAGCTGCGTGGACAAGATCTCGGCAAAGCCCGAGGCAAGCGCGTACTGGGTACGGTCGACGGCGCGCGGGGTCTTGTAGTAGAACTTGAGCGTGCCGACGGTACGATCGCCCACCTTGATGGGGGCGATAATGCCGGCGGGGACTTGGTTGTGCGAGCCGTCCGAGCCCACGACATCCACCATACGGTTGAACGATTGCACGATGCCATGTTCGATAACGTAGCGTGTGGCAAGCGTGTGGATGGGAGTATCGGGCAGCAGTTTTTCCTCAAACTCGCCCGCGCAGGCAAGCACGTTGCCCTCGTCGGTGATGGCCACCGTCATGGCGCGCGTCTCGGGCAAAATGCGCCGGCACACCAAACGCGCCGACTCCTGCGTCAGACCGCCCTTAATGTCCTCGAGCATGGCCGAGGCCACCGAGAGCGTCTCCTCGGTGTACTGGGAGCGCACCGAATCGGGATTGAGCGTCAAAAAGATAAAGATGCACAGAAAGATGCACAGCAGCGCGCAGGCAATCACCGTGGCGATCGGCTCGATACCGGTCACCAAGGCAAAAATAAAGTACACCAGCACGCAAATGGCGCATGCAACGGCAATGATGCGAAAGATTGATATTGAACTATCGCGCTGGGCGCGGCGGTCGATCATTCGGCCCCCTCCAGGATACTGATCAGTTGTGCGTCACGCCAAAGCCCGTCCATGATCTTGGGCCAAAAGCTCTGGAAACGCAGGTAGCTTGCAGCGTTTTGGCGCGCATAGGCCTTTGCCTCGCCGATACCATGGCGCCAAATGCGCAGGTAGCCCTCATGCTCGCGGGTAAACACGCTGCGGACCATAGCGGTCTTGCGCACGCGGTCGTCGAGCTCGCGCGAAATCCACGGGCCCGGGTAGGGCATGAGCGATGCCGCCGTAACGGGGATGAGCTCCTTTTGATGCGCGGCGAACGTCAACTTGGCCCGCTCGTAGTACCAACGGTATACATCCTGCATAAAGCGCGGTGAGCGCTTTTCGGACTCCGGAGGCAGATGGCGCACGGTCCACTCGTTATCAAACCACACGTCGTAGCCAAACATACGCATGTTAAAGAGGTAATCCAAGTCCTCGCCGCGGGTGATAAACGGGTCAAAGGCCACACGCGTAAAGGCGCGGGCGTGCAGGGCCATCAGGCCGCCGCACACGTAGTTGGAGCGCGAGATGCGGGTGCCCGAGAGCGCCTTTTTCATCCAACGGTTGAACTCGATGCGCTTGGTCCACCAACGATGGCAGATGCCCGCCTTGTCCGTGGGAGCCAGCGGCGAGCCGTCGCGATCGTAGAAATAGCCGCTCTTGACCAAGATCGGCAAGCCCTGACGCGTCTGCTGCCCCAACGCATAGGTCGCGCGCTTCATAAAGTCGGCGTCGATGACAGTCTCATCGTCATCCAAAAAGATAACCGCGTCATGCCCCAGCACAGCGGCACAGGCTAGCCCCATGTTGCGGATGGCACCGTAGCCTCGCAGGCTCACGCACTCGCCCGAACCCTTGGGCGCGATCTGAGCAACCCGGTCTGCGATGCGCGAGGCCTGGGTGTTGGTGACAACGGTGACCTTGAGCGTGGGATGCGCATTAACGATTTCGTGCACGCGATGGGATACGTCGGGCGTGACAGAAACCGGACAGACCACCAAGAGAATGATGCGCGGAATGTCGCGCACCTGTTCGAGTGAAGTCAGGCAGCGATCGAGTTCCGGGTTGGCGGCGTTGAGCGACGTCGAGTGATCGTAGGTGCCGGGAGCGTTTGCTTGGGTATCATCGCCCGCCCAATATGTTGGGATCACAACCGTGGCGTTCATACCTTTACCCTCCTTGCAACACAAAAACGGGGCGCCGCCAAACACAGGCGACGCCCCGCGACCTAGCTGATTCCATCATACCCACTTGGGCTAAACATTGCTCGGAAGTCAGAATGATTTATGCGGCTACTTCCAAAAGAGTACTGTAGATAGGCACAATTGCTGTACTGAGCCCGGTTGCCTTACGCTGCCGCCTGAGTCATGCGGGACAGGCGGACCAGCAGCATAAAGCCAACAACCAGCAGCACGCCAATGGAAAGGACGCCCAGCGACGGGTTGCCGGTCAGCGAGGTGACGACCGACACTAGAAAGGTGCCCATGACGCTTGCATAACGACCAAAGATGTCAAAGAAGCCGTAGTACTCGTTGGATTTTTCTTTAGGGATAATGCGGCCAAAGTAGCTACGGCTGAGCGCTTGCACGCCGCCCTGGAACAGGCCGACCATAATGGCAAGCACCCAGAACTCAAAGGCGGTCTTTAGGAAGAACGCGGCGAACAGCACAATGCCCATGTAGGCGGCGACCGCCACCAGAATCATGTTGAGCGTGCCCACGCGTCCGGCGAGCTTGCCGTAGATGATGGCGGACGGAAAGGCCACAAACTGCGTGACGAGCAGCGCCAGCACCAGCTGGGTCGAATCGATACCCAGAGCCGAGCCGTAGCTGGTTGCCATGGAAATGACCGTGTGCACACCGTCGATGTAGAAGAAGAACGCGATCATGTAGACCAGCACGGTCTTGTTGTGGGCGATCTCGCGCATGGTGTGTCCGACCTCGGAGAACACACCGCCCACGATGTGGCCGATGGTGTCCTGGGGACCGCGCTCGCGACCGTACTTTTGCTTATAGGTGCGAATGAGCGGCAGGGTAAAGATGAGCCACCAGGCACCGGTGATGATAAACGACAGACGCGTTGCCAGCATGGTGGGGACGCCGAGAGCGGGGCCACCCATGATAAGCGCCAGGCAGATGATGAACGGCACGGTGGAACCGATGTAGCCCCAGGCATAGCCCGAACTGGACACGGCGTCCATGCGCTCGTCGGTGGTAATGTCGGGCAGCATGGCGTCGTAGAACGTCATAGAAGAGTTAAGGCCGATGGTGCACAGCACGTACACGGTCAAAAATGCCATGGCGGACATTGGGATAGCCTGCGCCAGGCAAAGGACCAGGCCCGTGAGGAAGAAGCCCAAGAAGAACTTGATCTTGTTGCCAGCGTAATCGGCAAGCGCGCCCAGAATGGGCATGAGCATGGCAATGACTAGCGAGGCAATCGTCTGAGCGTTGCCCCAAGCGACCACCAGGTCTGCCGAGGAAGCACCGGTATTGATGGCGTTAAAGTAGATGGGCACCACCGAGGTATTGAGCAGCACGAGGGCCGAGTTGCCCACATCGTACATAACCCAGTTACGCTCGAGCTTGGTGTATTTCATGGACAGGGCCCCTTCGTATTCGCCCGATATGCAGTTAGTTCATCGTACCCCAATTGTCCAGAGGCGCCGGTAAGGATTCGGCAAAGGGGCACGCACGAGCCCTACTCCTCGCGGTCGAACTCTTCGTCGGCACCGAGCACGCGACCGCTGTAATTGACGTGGTTGGTCACGGCTTCCATATCGCCGGTCTCGATAAAGCGGGCGACCGTGCACTCGTAATCGACCAGCGCGCGGTCAAAGACCTCGGGGAAACTCTCGGTCGAGACTTCATCAGTAAAGGGGTTCTTCCATACCAAGTGGCCCAGGTTGCCGGTACGCTCGGGCAGCTCGGTCGTCACGCGGTGCGCAAGGCCGTCGAGCAGCGAATAATCGTGCACCAAGCCCTCGAGCAGGGCAATCGCGCGCGTCTTGGCCGAACCGGCCGGCTCGATAGTACGGTAGAGCAGCTGCATGTCGGCTACGGCGCCGGCGTACTCCCCCGCCGGGATGTCGATACCGTACACGCGCCCGGCGACGTAGCTCATCAGCACGCCGGCAACGCGATTGATGCGGTCGGTAGTGACGATCTCGCCCGCCGGCGGATAATCCTCGACCGTGGCCCCGTCACGTTTAAGCTGCAGCATCAGCACGTCCAGGTCGCTTTCGAGCACGGCGTGAACTTGACTGCCCGAAGCCTCGAGCTCGGGGTCGGACTCAACAATGCCAAACTGCTGCTCGTAGACAAAGGGATGGGCATTGCGGTCGAGCACATAGTGCGACAGCAGGCCCAGCGCAAACGCGCGACCCAGATTGGCATCGCGCGGCTGCAGGTGCGACACGCCATCGCGCAGGCACGAGAACTGGCGCGACATGTGCGAGCGGTGCATGACCTGAGCCAGCAGCGCGCAGTCGGAAACACGCGGTGTCAGAATGTGAAAGAAAAACGGGTCGGGGCCTTGGTTGCCCAAGATAAAGGCAATGCGCTCTTCATCGGACGTGATGACGCCCTGCGGAAGACGGTCGATGCTTTCCTCGCCAAACAGATGATGGGTGATAAGCGCGGGCATAATGATCCTTTCGATTTCATTCGATGCCACCCATTATGCCCACCGCGCGCCCATACCAAACCTGCGATGGTAAACGACGGCACGCAAGCCTCTTACGCAAGCCCCAGGTGCGACTTGACCTCGGCGGCACGACGACGGGACACCGGCACCGTCGAGCTCACGCGGTCGAGCCTGAGCTCCATCAACCCCGTGGAGCCAATCTCAACATTGTGCACGTCTTCCAAATTGACCAGATAGCTGCGATGGACGCGGATAAAGCCCTCGGAGCCCAAGCGACGTTCGAGCGAAGAGATCGACTCATTAATCAGATATGTTCCCTCGGCGCAGACGGCGTTGCAAAAATCGGCACGCGCCTCAAAGTAGCAGACATCCGCCACGGGGATGAACACCTTTTTACCCCCGCGGTCCACCGTCAGGCGAAGGGGCTGGCGCGGGGTATGGACAGCGCGGCGAACACCCAGGGCGGTTTCGATCTTGTCGAGCGCCTTTGACAGGCGGGCATCCTCGACCGGCTTGACGACATAGTCGACAGCATCGAGGTTATACGCGTCGGCCGCGAACTCTGCAAACGCCGTCACAAACACCACCACCGGCGGCGTCTTTAGGTTTTGCAGGGTCTCGGCTAGCTCAATTCCCGAGCGGCCGGGCATCGTGATATCCAAAAACAGCACGTCGGGCTTGTTCGACAGAATCGACTCCACGGCCTCGGTGACATTGCCCGCCTCGGCAATCTGTCCCACACGTGCATCCTTTTCCAGCAGATAACGTAGCTCAGCCCTAATAGGAGGCTCGTCATCAACCACCAAGATGTTCCATCCCTCGGACATATGCGCTTCCCCTCTTTTTTCTCTCAATCCAACCGCGCGCTACACCTTCATCGGCGCCGGCTCATGCGGCTCGCCGTTCAGCTCGACGATGACCTGCGTCCCCACGCCCTCCTGGGACTTCACGCGCATGCCAGAATCTTCCCCGTAAAAGAAATGGATGCGCTGAAGCACGTTGAAGAGCGCCAGGCCGCAGCCTCGCTTGATGGAGCCGTCGGCGGTAATGCTCTCGGGCTCCTCTCGGCGATGCTGCTCAAACAGGTGCGCGCAGACTTCTTCGCTCATACCGATGCCGTCATCTTCGACGATGATCTCCAGACCGTCATCGGTCTCAAAAGCCCCAACACGAATAGAAAGCGGCTCGGTCTCGCGCTGGGCATGCTTGATGCAGTTTTCGAGCAGCGGCTGTAAGATAAACGGCGGCACCATGCTGTCGCGCACCTCAAAGTCGATATCGACCGAGACGCGCAGACGGCCGTCGCCATACCGGGCCTGCATAAGGTTGATGTAACGAGTGCCCTGTTCCACCTCGTGCTCGAGCGTTGTGAGGGTATCGGAATCGGACAGTGTCTGACGGTAGTAATTGGAAAAGTCGATGAGCAGCGACCTGGCCTTGTCCGGCTCGGTACGCACGAGCGACACGATGGTGCTGATGGTGTTAAACAGAAAATGAGGATCGACCTGCGATTGCAAGGCGCGCAGCTCCACGCGAGCTGTAAGCTCGTCCTGGCGCTCGAGCTCAAAGCTCGCAAGCTGCGTGGAAATGAGGTCGGCAAAGCCCGAGGCAAGCGCCGTCTGGCGCATATCGATGCTGCTCAGACGGGGATAATACAGCTCGAGCGTGCCCACGCAATGCCCGCGCACGGTGAGCGGTGCGACGATACCGGCGCGCAGGCGCGGAAAGTAGCCACCCGTCTCAGTCGAGGCATCGCGCGAAAATACGCTTTGCTCACCGCTGTTGATCACGTTGAGCGTAGTCCGCAGCACAACCGGAGTGCCCGCGGGGCATTTTGCCGAGTCCTCGCCCCAGCTCGCCAGCACCTGCTTGCCGTCGGTAAAGCAGATGGCCGAGGCGATGGTCTCGGAAAGGATGATTTTGGAAGCGCCCAGGGCCGCTTCGGGCGTAAGGCCTCGCGACGTATAGGCGAATATTTTCGATGCGATGGCGAGTGTGCGGTCGGTAGCGCTCGACGTGAGGTCGTCGGGAACGACAAAGACGTACGAGAAGAAGAAGCACAGCATGACCAAGCCGGCAATGACGACAACGCCCGGGACGGGGTTGGGATTATCGGTCAAATCCCAGATAAGCAACAGGATAAGCGCCGGAACGACAACACCGAGCAGGATGGCCTGGACCACATGCTGGGCCGTACGAAAGACCTTGGTAGAGTTGTAGCTCTTGCCCAGAATCAGCCTGTTTAAATCCACCGTCATCCCCTTTTATCTACCGCACCCATAGCAATAAAGAGGGCCGCAAGCGACCCTCTCCATTGCATTATGCAATCAAAAACTGTGTTTTACATCCAGCCATCGACAAACGGTATCTTAGGCGCTGTATTTGTTGGCCTCGCCAAAGGTGCCAGCCTCGACGATCCAGCCGTCCTTCATGATGACGTCCATGTTGTCGGTGTTGAGCACGTGAATGTCAGCGGCGACGTCACCGTTGACGACCAGCAGGTCGGCGCACTTGCCGGCCTCGATGGAACCGGTCTCGTCCTCGATGTGGCACATCTTGGCACCGTTGAGGGTGGCGCAGGTGATGGTCTCGACCGGGGTGAAGCCGATCTTGTCGACGAACTCGTACATCTCCTCGATGGAGCAGGTGCCGTACGGGGTGACGAAGGAGAAGGAGTCGGAGCCGATCGTCATGACGACGCCGCGCTTCTTGGCCTCGCGCAGGCAGTCGTAGTTGCGCTGCAGCTCCTTCTCGACCAGGGTGCCCTCGTACTTGTCGTGCAGCTCGGGGACGTAGACGGGCGGATAGGTGGCGTACCAGGTGGGCAGGAAGGCGATCGTCGGGGTGAAGAAGGTGCCCTGCTCGGCCATGAGGTCCATGGTGCGCTCATCGATATCGAAACCGTGGATCAGCTGCTCGCAGCCAAAGCGGACGGAATCGTAGGCAGCGGCGTGGTTGTTGTAGCAGTGGCTCCACACGGGGATGCCGACCATCTTTGCCTCTTCGATCACGGCCTGGATCTCCTCGGAGCAGTAGTGCTGGTCGCGACCGGAGTCCCAGCGCCAGATGCCGCCACCGGTAGCCCAGATCTTGATGGCATCGGGGTTCTCGCGCAGGCGACGACGGACGGCCTTGCGCAGATCCCAAGGACCGTCGACCTGATCGCCCCAGGGATGCGATTCCTTGTTGAGCTCCTGGCTGCAGTGATGAGAATCACCGTGGCCGGCAACGCGGCAGAAGCCGAGGCCGGTTGCCAGAACGCGCGGGCCCTTGAAGACGCCCTTGTCGATGCAGTCGCGGATCTGGATACCAAAGCGGCCGATCTCGCAGACGGTGGTGAGACCGTGGGTGAGGCAGTCGTAGGCCTGCTTGACGGCGACGGCCTGCTTCTCGAGGAGCGGCTGCATGACCCAGTCGGTGTCATCGTCGGTCAGGTTGCCCGAGAAGTGCAGGTGGGTGTCGATCAGGCCGGGAAGGACGGTCTTGCCGGCGGCGTCGATAACCTCAACGCCCTCGGGAAGGTCCTGCATGACACCGGCGTACTCGATCTTGCCATTGTCGTCGACGAGAACGAGGGAGTTCTCGACCGGCTCGGCACCGGTACCGTCGATGAGCTTGCCGCCAACGATTGCATACTTAGTGGACATGGTTCCTCCTTATGGATCCATATAGTGGGCGAGGCCGCGTTGGGTTAAGGCCTCACAAAACTACCCAAGTGGTGCCGGGTTCGGTGTGCGGGAGAGAGGGCCCCGCGCACCCGATCCGCCCCGGCTAGGCGTTATTTTTTGCGGGAATTGGTGAAGGCCATGAGGGCCAGGCCAACAGCCAGCCAGCCGATCACGATGCTCCACTCCACCATGTTGAGGGAGGCGGGAGAGAACGGGATCACGAGCAGGCCAATGATGGTGCCGCAGGCAACGATAGCGAGGCTGATGCCAAACTTGCCGCCGGGCACCTCGTAGGGACGAGGCAGGTCGGGCTCGGTGAAACGCATACGCAGGCAAGCGAGGGCGACCATGCCGCAGGAGAAGATGAAGGCGAGGGCCGACACGTTGGTCAGAGGGATGAGCATGTTCTTGCCCAGGAACGGACCGACGACGGTGATGACGCCCAGAACGACGCAGGCGAGCTTGGGAGCGCCGGACTTGGGATCGACCTCGGCGAACTTCTCGGGCAGCTGACCCTTGCGGCCCATGGCGAGCATGATGCGGCTCGTGGCGCCGTAGAAGGAGTTCATCGGGCCCATGGGTCCAAGCGTGGCGATGACGAGCATGGCCAGGTACAGGAGCATGTTGATGCCCTTGAGGCAGGCAAGCGCGGGAACCGGGCTCTTAACAAACTCATGCCAGTCGAGGATGGTGCCGAACGAGTAGATGCAGACCATGTAGAAGCCGCCGGCGGCCAGCAGAGCCAAGGAGATGATCTTACCGAACTTGTTCCAGTTGAGGCCCTCGGCTGCTTCCTCAGCCTGCTGAGGAATGGTGTCGAAGCCGGCGTAGAAGAACGGGGTCAGAACCAGGACCGACACGATGCCGGCGAACAGGCTGGTGCCCTCGGTAGCGGGCTTGCCGCCACCAGCGCCGGTGACCTGGGAGAACACGGGCATGGCGTGTTCCGGCGAACCGGTGAACAGCGAGACGCCCATGGCGAGCAGCATGCCGCAGAGCAGGGCCTTGGTCAGGAAGGCCTGGAGCTTGGCGGCCGAGCTGGCACCGCGGAAGTTGAGGAAGATGACGTAGACTGCAAAGCCGAGCGCGATCAGCGTCGGGAACAGGTAAACGTCGGCACCCAGGATGGTATAAAGCTTGACGGCACGCAGCCACTCAAGACCGGGCAGGCTGCCGAACATCTCGGACACGAGGGTCGAGATGGCGATTGCCTCCCACGGGCACAGGATGCCGTTGCCCAGGGCCAGGAGCCAACCGGTGATGTAGCTCAGCGTACGGCCAAAGCTACGATCGACATACTCGACGATGCCGCCCGAGATGGGGATAGCAGCCGTGAGCTCACCGAAAACAGCTCCGACGGGCACGAGGAAGATTGCACCCAAGAGGAATGCGATCATAGCGGGAACGGGACCGCCGCCCACGACCATCCAGTCGCCGACCTGCAGAACCCAGCCAGTTCCGATGATGGCACCGAAACCGATGGTGAAGAAGTTCCAGAGCGAAAGCGTTTTCTTCATGCCGCCGTTACCTTCGACTGCAACTTCTGCGTTCTTGTCCGCCATTGTTCCCCTCCTTTCCTTATTGACGCCTCTTTGGCGTCACCCCTTGCGCGGTCTGTTTTGCCGCGCGCTTTTATTTCGTGGCTTTACAATACGGCCTTGGCACAGCAGCGCCGCTTGTGGCTCGACCGAAGGCAGAACTGCAAAACGAGCGGCGCCGTTTTTGGGACGAACGGCACGGTTTGCCGCTCATTGTTGTCGCCCGTCCGACGGGCGTACGCTCATCGGACGCATAGAGAGATGTTTTTGAGGCCGTGTGTTTTGCGCCTTTCGTACCGTTTACCGAGCTTTTGACGCTCGGACCCATTTGTTGCACATCCTTTTTGTAGGATAGACAGGTTATACATGAGACAAGGCGGTACGAATGGCATACGGATACAACGACGGTGATCAACGGCGACAAAGCGTTCGCCTTGCTGGCCGCACCACGCCGACGCCCAGAAGTGCCACGAGCAGCAATCCGCAACACCCTCAAGAGCAACCCAGGCCTTCGTCTCGGCAGCAGACAAACAGAACACGGCAGAGTGGCCGTCCGAGCACGGGCACAAGCGCACAGCAAGATAGCCGCTTGGGCGCGCGCACTCGACAGCGCCAAGCCGAGGTTCCGCAACTGCGCCGCAACGGCGCACGTCAGCCCGGCAGCCATATCAACCGCTTCTTTTCGCATCCCCAAGGCGGACGCGACGGCAAGCCCTACCGCTCGACATCGTACGTGAATGCCCCCGCCCTGCCGGCTCGTCGGCTTTGCCTCGCACTGTGCTCTATCCTCACCTGTCTGGTCTTTGTGCTTATGAGCTCCTGTATGTCCCACGGCTCGGCCGGTCTCGAGCCCACCGCCGAGGACAAGCTGCTCAAGGCCCCCGTCGCGCCCGGTTATTCTTTCGCCTTTTCGACCCCGCGCTCGCAATGGCAAGCCGGCACGATGCCGCATATCTATCAGATCGACCCTGCATGGTCGGAGCTGCCTTACGCCGGCGGTACCATCCGCCAAAATGCTTGCGGGCCTACGTGCCTCACCATGGTCTATATCTTTAAGACGGGACGCACCGATATGACTCCCGTCGATATGTGCGCGCTTTCCGAGGCAGGCAACTATGCCCCCACCGGCGCCACCGAATGGTCATTTATGACGCGCGGCGCATGGCAGCTGGGCCTTAACGCAACGGAGCTCCATATCGATCGCAGCTCTATCACCCAGGCGCTGCGCTCGGGTGCGCCCATTATCGCATCGGTTCGTCCCGGCACCTTTACCAGTGTTGGACACTATATCGTGCTCTGGGGCATCGACGATGCCGATCAAGTGGGAGTCTACGACCCCAACTCGGCCAGCCGCAGCGCCCGTCGCTGGGGTGTCGTAGAAGTCCTCAACGAAATCGAAGCCATGTGGGCCTACTACTAGTCATTGGGGACAGACTTAAATGAGTGGTCTCTGGATGCCCGGAACTGCTGGCACGGAAAGTGCACCCCGCTTTGAAGTTCGATAGCGGGATGCGCTTTCCGTTAGCGGCCTGTTTGGGAAACTGGGGGCCATTTTTCGGGCAAATTCCGGGATGTATTTTCCGGTTGAGGGCCCCGGGGAAACTGTGCCCCATTTTGGACGCTCATTGTGGGATGCACTTTCCGCAGTTGATTGGTGCTACTCATTTAAGTCTGTCCCCAATGACTACCGATAGCAAAAGCCCCGCAGCCGGAGCGGACTGCGGGGCTCGTGAAGAGAGGCTAGTTTGCGGGCGTCTTGCCTGGCGCCCACGGGAGAGGCAACAGAGTAGAGGCTACTCGTGGATGCGGGTACCGGAGAGGCCGGCCATGGTCTCGGCGGCCTTGTCCAGGGCGCCGATGATGCAGGTGCGGCCCTTGCGGGAGCGGGCGAACTTGATGGCGGCGCGGACCTTGGGCTCCATGGAACCCTTGCCGAACTGGCCCTCGTCGGCCAGGCGCTCGGCCTCGTCGGCGGCGATGTCCTCGAGCTCCTCCTGGTTGGGCTTGCCAAAGTTGATGGCGACGTGCTCGACGGCGGTCAGCAGGAACAGGACGTCGGCGTCGCAGTCCTCGGCCAGCAGCTCGCCGCCCAGGTCCTTGTCGATGACGGCGGGAACGCCCTTGTAGCAGCCCTTGTTCTCGTAGTCGCGGACGACGGGGATGCCGCCGCCACCGCAGGCGATGACGATGAACTCGTTGTCGAGCAGGTTGAGGATGGAGTCGGCCTCGACGATCTTCTTGGGATCGGGGGAGGCGACGACGCGACGCCAGCCGCGGCCGGAATCCTCGACGAAGACCTTGGAGGGGTCCTCGGCCATGAACTCCTTGGCCTGCTCCTCGGTGTAGAAGGGGCCGATCGGCTTGGTCGGGTTCTTGAACGCGGGATCGTCGGGATCGCACTCGATCTGGGTGACGACGGTGGCGGCGTGCCAGCGCTTATAGCGCTTGTGCATCTCGCGGCCGATGCCCTGCTGCAGGTGGTAGCCGATGTAGCCCTGGGACATGGCGCCGCACTCGGGCAGCGGCATCTCGGGGGTGCCGATGGCGTCGTGGGCGGCGGCGAAGGCGTTCTGGATCATGCCGACCTGCGGGCCGTTGCCGTGGGTGATGATGATCTCGTTACCCTGCTCGATGAGGCCGAGGAGCGCGTGGGCGGTGTTGCTCACGGCCTCGATCTGCTCGACGGGGTTGTTGCCGAGGGCGTTGCCGCCGAGGGCGACGACAATACGATCGGGCTTGCCAAGAGGCTTAGACATTGCTGGAATCCTTTCTGTAAAAGGCCTACAACCCATTAATAACCCGCGTCCGTGCAATACGCGAGTTTATTAAGGTTTATATTCTCTTTATCGCTCATTTTATTCATTTTGAAAATAGTTTAACGGTGAACGGTCGTTTTTACCCGCTCAGCGTAAAGAAGCCCAGCTCACACATGTTTACGTCATCTACGTGCGACTTTATTTAATTAGAGCAGAGATTAGGCTGGATTATGCAAACTATATCTTTGCTAAACACATAACGGACACTGCAATTATTTACTCGCACTATACGAGATTCTATGCACTTGCAAGACAAGTATGCACCCCTGCAAAAAGATGGGGCTTTTCATCCAACTTAAGGGATAGCCGATCGCGCTTCACCCCGCGGCAAGCGACTGCGAGTTCGCAGTATGGAACTTTACCGTCGGCTTCTGCATGAACGCTGCCGACGCCCTTTCGCTCCTGCGCGCCCAAGCAGCCGAGAACGCTAACGGCGCCACTGTCAACCTGGCCACCCTCAACAACGGCGCCGCCAGCCTTTTCGCAAAGTACCGTGCTGGCTCGCTGGCTTTGAGGCCTAAGTGAGCTTTGCTATTTGCCAATTTTTGTATGATTTAGGTCAAATCTATTTGTCAATTTTTGTATGATTAGGGGCAAATCTATTTGCCAATTTTTGTCAATGAGGTGTTTTAATGCTACGCCGCAAGGTCACTGATAGGCTTTTGAGCTGGAAGAATAACTCCCATAAGGCCCTGCTTGTTACCGGTGCGCGTCAGATTGGCAAGAGCTATGCGATTCGCGCGTTTGGAAAGAGCAACTACGCTTCGTATTATGAGGTCAATCTGCTACTTGATGCCGAGGCAAGAGACGTACTTGTTGGCGCTAAGAACTCCATTGACTTCATCAACCGTGTGGCCCTTCTTGCGGATGCACCGCTTGTTGAAGGAGACACGCTTATCTTCGTCGATGAGATTCAGGAGTATCCGCAGATCGTTACACTTATGAAGGCGCTGGTCGAGGACGGACGCTTTAGCTATGTCTTCTCGGGGTCTATGCTTGGGACTGAGTTTAAGGGGATCTCTTCTTTTCCGGTAGGGTATGTCGAGCACATTGTTATGCGGCCGATGGATTTTGAAGAGTTTTGTTGGGCAAACAGCGTCAGCGAAAATGTGCTTGAAGATATTCGCAGCCGCCTTGTCGAGAGACGTCCCGTCGAAAACTATATTCATGAGGCGATGCTCAAAAACTTTAGAGCCTATATCGTTTGCGGCGGCATGCCGGAGGTCGTTCAGAACTATATCGATTCGGGCTATTCGCTCGTGAGAACGCGTGAGCTTCAAATTCAGCTAGTCGATCAGTACAAAAGCGATATCTCTAAATATGCATCGACTCGAGCGTTTAACGTTCGCACCATTTTCGAGCAAATTCCCGTTCAGCTTGAGGCGGAGTCCCATCGCTTTATCGTCTCGTCTCTAGGCGAGGGAGCTCGTCTTCAAAAATACGAGCAGGATTTCCTATGGCTGGTGAACGCAGGCGTTGGATTGATGGTCCCCCAGGTGACGGAGGCACGAAGTCCTCTCAAGAGGACGGAGAAAACGACGGCCTTTAAACTATACGAGTCCGATACAGGTATGCTCGCATCGCGGTATCCCGGCAGCACGGCACGCGCCGTCTACCTTGACATGAAAACTCCCAACCTCGGCGGCCTCTATGAGAACGTGGTCGCACAGGAACTCGTTGCCCTCGGAGCAGATACGTGGTACTACCAAACGCGTGAGGTCGGTGAAGTCGACTTTGCAATCGAAGGCGCCCGAGGACATGTTGTCCCAATCGAAGTCAAATCGGGCAAGAAAGTTCGAGCACATGCAGCCCTCGACCGTTTGATGAGTGTGGGCGAGTACAAAATTCCCGAGGCCGTTGTGCTGAGCCACGAAAACCTTTGCAAAGAGGGCAAGATCCTTTACGTTCCAATCTATATGACATTCTGTCTCGATGAGTTTATGAAAAAGGACGACCCCAACAACGATTTCTCGTTTGCACCCATATCTCTCTAGGTCATCTGAGTCCGCAAGCCAGCCCCCACGCCCAAAGTACTGCGCCTTTCGCGCCAAAGGCGCGAAACAGCAAGGGGATAGAAGGCGGCGACAACCAACTCCCCCACTATGCCCAAAGTGCTGCGATGTTTCGCGCAAAGCGCGAAACATCACTGGGACAGCAGAAGGCCACAATCAGCTAGCCCTCCATGCCCAAAGTGGCGCGTGGTTTCGCGGCAAAGCCGCGAAACAGCGACCGGGACAAAAGGCCCCGCCAACCACGTCCCTCATTCAACCCCACAATCCGAGGACGTAGTCGTAGCAGGATCTGAGGGCTGACCTTCGCGGACACTCCGCAGGACGAAAGAACCCCCGCCGCACGTAGTGCGCAGCGGGGGTTCTTTCATGTCCGAGGACGTCCGCGAAGGTCAGCCCTCAGATCCTGCGGTGGGAGACTTAGGCCTCGTTGTACACCGTCTTGAGCTTCAACAGGTGAGCGTAGCGGTCCATGGCGGCCTGCTCGTTCTCCTTGAAGAGCTCCTCGGCGCGCTCGGGGAAGGAACGCGTCAACGAAGCGTAACGGGCCTCATTCATCAGGAACTCCTGATAACCGCCCGCGGGCTCCTTGGAATCGAGCGAGAACTTCTTGCCGGCAGCAGCCTCGGGGCTGAAGCGGAAGAGGTTCCAGTAACCGCACTCGACAGCCTTCTTCATCTCGGCCTGGCAGTTCTGCATGCCGCCCTTCTTGATGGAGTGCATCTCGCAGGGGCTGTAGCCGATGATGAGGGACGGGCCGTCGTAGGCCTCGGCCTCGTGGATGGCCTTGAGGGTCTGAGCCGGGTTGGCGCCCATGGCAACCTGTGCCACGTAGACGTAGCCGTAGCTCATGGCAATCTCGGCCAGAGACTTCTTCTTGGTCACCTTACCGGCGGCGGCGAACTGAGCGACCTGGCCCAGGTTCGAGGCCTTGGAGGCCTGACCACCGGTGTTGGAGTAAACCTCGGTGTCGAAGACGAAGACGTTGACGTTGTGGCCGGAAGCCAGGACGTGGTCCAGGCCACCGAAGCCGATGTCGTAGGCCCAGCCGTCGCCGCCGAAGATCCAGAAGGACTTCTTGGTGAGGTAAGCCTTGTCGGCGAGGATCGCCTTGGAAGCGTCGCAGCCGCACTTCTCGAGCTCGGCAACGTAGGCAGCGGCAGCGGTCTTGGAGGCCTCGGCGTCGTTGACGGAGTCGATCCAAGCCTGGCCGGCGGCCTTGAGCTCATCGGACGGACCATCGGCGGCGATGATGTCCTGGGTAGCGGCGATCAGCTTGTGCTGAACGGCCTCATAGCCAACGGCCATGCCCAGGCCGTGCTCGGCATTGTCCTCGAACAGGGAGTTGTTCCACGCCGGGCCGTGACCGTCCTTGTCCTTGCAGTAAGGAGCGGTGGCAGCGGGGTTGCCCCAAATGGAGGAGCAGCCGGTGGCGTTGGAAATGAACATGCGGTCGCCGGCGACCTGGGTCACCAGACGTGCATAGGCGGTCTCGGCGCAGCCGGCGCAGGAGCCGGAGAACTCCAGGTAGGGCTGCTTAAACTGGCTGCCCTTGACGTTGGCCGCGATGAGCTCCTTCTTCTCGGAGACGTTCTCGACCATGTAGTCCCAAACGGGCTGCTGGTCCATCTCCTGCTCGGTGGGAACCATCTCGAGGGCGCCCTTGGGGCAAACCTTGACGCAGTTGGTGCAACCCATGCAGTCGAGCGGGGACACGGCCATGGTGAACTTCATGCCCTTGGCCTTGGGGCCCATGGCGTCGAGCGTGCGGGTAGCCTCGGGCGCGGCGGCAGCCTCGTCCTCGGTCATCGCGAACGGACGGATGGTGGCATGCGGGCACACATAGGCGCACTGGTTGCACTGGATGCACTTGGTCTCGTCCCAGTGGGGAACGACCACGGCGACGCCGCGCTTCTCGTATGCGGAGGCGCCCAGCTCAAACTGGCCGTCGGCGCAACCGACGAAGGCGGAAACAGGCAGGCTGTCGCCATCCATGCGATCGATGGGCTCGAGCAGATTCTTGACCTGTTGGGCGATAGCGGACTTGGTCTCCTCGGAGAGCTCGACGGGGGCGGCATCCTCGGCGGTAGCCCAGTCGGCCGGAACCTCGAACTTATGGAAGGCGGTAGCGCCGGCATCGATGGCCTTGTGGTTGGCGTCGACGATGGCCTGGCCCTTCTTCATGTAGGACTTGGTAGCCGCGTCCTTCATGTACTGCAGGGCGTCCTCGGCGGGCAGGACCTTGGCCAGCGCGAAGAAGGCGGACTGGAGCACCGTGTTGGTGCGCTTGCCCATGCCGACCTTGGCAGCCAGGTCGATAGCGTCGATCAGGTAGACGTTGACGTTGTTGTTCGCGATGTAGCGCTTGGCCACGGCGGGCATGTGCTCGGCGAACTCCTCGTCGCTCCACTGGCAGTTGACCAGGAAGGTGCCGCCCGGCTTGACGTCGCGGACCATCTTGAAGCCCTTAACGATGTAGCTGGGGTTGTGGCAAGCGACAAAGTCGGCCTTGGTCACGTAGTACGGCGAACGGATCGGGGAATCGCCAAAACGCAGGTGCGAGACGGTGACGCCGCCGGTCTTCTTGGAGTCGTACTGGAAGTAGGCCTGGACGTACTTGTCGGTGTGGTCGCCGATGATCTTGATCGAGTTCTTGTTGGCGCCGACGGTACCGTCGCCACCCAGACCCCAGAACTTGCACTCGATGGTGCCGGGGGCTGCGGTGTTGGGCGCATCCTCGGCCTCGGGCAGGCTCAGGTTGGTCACGTCATCGACAATGCCGATGGTGAACTCGCGCTTGGGCTCGTCCTTCTTGAGCTCCTCGAAGACAGCGAAAGCGGACGCGGGAGGCGTGTCCTTGCTGCCAAGGCCATAACGACCGCCGACGACCTTGATGCCCGTCTTGCCAGCCTCGTAGAGAGCGGAGACGACGTCCTGGTAGAGCGGCTCGCCGATGGAACCCGGCTCCTTGGTACGGTCCATGACGGCGATCTTCTGGACGGTCTCGGGGAGAACGTCGACGAAGTGCTTGATGGAGAACGGACGGAACAGACGAACCTTGACCAGGCCGACCTTCTCGCCGTGAGCGTTGAGGTAGTCGATGACTTCCTCGAGCACGTCGCAGAAGGAGCCCATGCACACGACGACGCGATCAGCATCGGGAGCGCCGTAGTAGTTGAACAGGCCGTAATCGGTGCCGAGCTTCTCGTTGATCTTCTTCATGTAGCCCTCGACGACGGCGGGAAGCTCGTCGTAGACCTTGTTGCAGGCCTCACGGTTCTGGAAGAAGATATCGCCGTTCTCGTGGCTGCCGCGGGTGTGCGGGTGCTCAGGGTTGAGCGCGTGGTCGCGGAAAGCCTGGACGGCGTCCATGTCGCACATCTCGGCCAGATCCTTGTAGTCCCACATGGCGACCTTCTGGATCTCGTGGCTGGTGCGGAAGCCGTCGAAGAAGTTAAGGAACGGGGTCTTGCCCTCGATGGCGGCAAGGTGAGCCACCGGCGAGAGGTCCATGACCTCCTGGACGTTGCCCTCGGCGAGCATGGCGAAGCCGGTCTGACGACAGGCCATGACGTCGGAGTGATCGCCAAAAATGTTCAGGGCGTGGGAAGCGACGCAACGCGCGGAGACGTGGAAGACGCCCGGGAGCTGCTCGCCCGCGATCTTGTACATGTTCGGGATCATCAGGAGCAGACCCTGAGAAGCCGTGTAGGTGGTGGTCAGAGCACCGGCGCCCAGCGAACCGTGAACAGTACCGGCTGCACCTGCCTCGGACTCCATCTCGACGACCTTGACCGGGGTGCCGAAGATGTTCTTGCGACCCTGGGCCGCCCACTGGTCGACATGGTCGGCCATCGGGCTGGACGGCGTAATGGGATAGATTCCCGCTACCTCGGTGTACGCATACGAAACATATGCGGCCGCCTCATTGCCGTCCATAGACTTAAACTTACGCGCCATATACCCCTCTCCTATCATATAAGTATACAGGCCCCGGCGATCGCCGGGATGTTGGCGTGATGGGATTTACGCTGTTGCTTCCAATCATCTGGCAGGCAGGCTCAGCAGCAGGTACGTGGCGTGGAGAGAAGACATGCCGAGGCGAGGGGCAACTGATGCGCCCCACAGACCCGACCGCCCGTCTTGCACATGACCGAGCGCCGCAAAGGCCGCATGCCGGATGCTCCCGGGCACGCCCCGGCGATGGGAAGCGCCCGCAACGGAAATCCGCATGCGGGCTTATTGTACCCCGCCGTCAAGTGTAATTTCGGCAAATATAGGCGGGCGGTAAAGGTTTACCTCGGGTGACTGCCGGGAGCAAAATGATCCCTTGGGGACGGAGGGACCATTTGGCGGGACTGGCTAGAGGGCACCGAAGAGGATGGCGTAGGTAGTGGATTCGCCGAGCTTGAGCTCGTCGCCGGGATTGAGTTGGGCGGAACGGCCGGGCTCGACCTGAATGCAGACACGCGTGGCCCCGTTTACCACCACGGTTCCGTTGGTGGACGACAAGTCCTCGACGTGCCAGATATTTTGAGCATCGCACCAGATATGGGCATGGCGGGCCGAGACATCGTCGCCGACGTCGGTAATATCGCCCTCACCAGTGGCCAGCGCGCCAATCTCAACACCCTGCTCACTCGGCTGAATCCAGCGCGGGGCACTCACGACAAAACTGTTTTGTATGCGCAGCAAGCCCAAAGGGTGCGCCGGGGCGGGGTCGCGTTCGCCCGCGGTCATCGACATGCCAAGCGAACGCGGCGTGGAGGTGCCTCCGCCACAGGTCGCGTGCGCGTAGTCGATGGCATAGTTCACCGAGGACCGCACATCCGCCGAACAACCGACGGCGACAAACAGCACCAGCACGGCCTCGGCGCGCTCGGCGGGCATGAGTTCCGCCGCCTGGGACAGGCGATCGAGCGCGTTGCGATAGAGATTCGTGTCCTGGTGGCACTCTTCGAGCGCGCGTACCATCGGTTCACCTGCAGGACCGCACACCATATTGATTACAGCCGTGGAGTCCATGGGATTGCGCTGGCGCAGGGCCAGTTGCGACATAATACGCGCAGCCGAGGTACCGTATTCGGCAAAGTAGCGCTGCTGAAGCGTGCCGACCGGCGCGCGAACGATAAAGCGGGAAACCCAAGAGCGATCGGCGGCTCGGCTCTGCGGGCTGCGGCCGTCGGCGAGCGGACGGGACGAAAGCACCAAGCCGCACAGCTCGATATGGCTCAGATGCGCCGCGCGCTTAAAGATGTCAAACATGGCCCCGCATGGGGTGAGCTCAACTTGAGATGCCATGACCTAGGCCTCCTTGGTCGTAGAAATAGAATCGGACGATACTTCGACAGGTCCGCCAAAAGTACGGGCAGCTGCGGCTCCACCGGCAAGCGGAGTCGCCATCTGGGCTTTTGTGCGTCGCGGTGCCGAAACAGGAAGTTCAAAGGCAAAGCCCATCGCAAGCAAAAACCACGTAAGCGTATAGGTTGCAACCAAAGCGGCAACAAGGCCGCCCATCACGGCGCGTTGGGAAAATACGCTACATGCAGTCACAACCAGTACCGGAACCTCGCAGGCAGAAAGCGCAAGCACACCCTGCAGGAACCCCGAGCGTCGATCGCGCGCAAGTGCCCCCGCGGCAACGCCGGCCATGCCTGGCAGCGCCAGCGCCAGTGCGGCAATAACACCCGGTAGCGACCCAGACCACACGAGCGATCCCAAAGTCGCCGTCACGCGAGCGCCCGACGCCAGCAGCGCGGCCGAAACCACGACCGCAGCCCAAACCACGCCACAGACGACCGCCGCGCCGACCATCAGCGCGCGACGAACCGCGCGGCCGGACGCATCCATGGGGCACGGCGTGAGCGGCTCGCCGCGGAGCGAACGACCGACATTTTGCGCATAGTGGTCACAAAACGCCGAGAGCGCCGCCTCGACCGCCGCCGGCTCGGGACGATCTTTTTGATGGCTGGACAGACAGGCCATCACCACGTCGAACAGCTGGGCATCGACAAACGCCAGCGCATCGCGTAGCTCCTCGGAATCCGGCTCAAGCCCCAGCTGCTGGGCCTGCTCGGCCGCGGCGAGCGCCACATCGGGCTCGCGATGAAGCAGCTGCGTCAAATCACAACCGGGCGCATGGGCACCAATGGGATAGTCGGGCCGCGTGTCCATCTTGAGACGGTAGGGGCTCGCGATGTCGCGCGTCTTTTTGCGCGAACCCGAGGTGCCCGAAGTGCTCGGCGCGGCTTCGTATGGCGCGATGCCGGCAATGAGCTCGTAAACCGTGCTTGCCGCGGCATAGACGTCAATCGCCGGCGACATACGCAAAGCGCGCAGGTCGGGAATATCGTCGGTGAGCATCTCGGGCGGGGCATAGGCAACCGTCGCGCGACGCAGCGTGGCATAACGCTCCGTAAACGACGCCTTGCCGCCGGTACCGGCCACGGCCGACGCAGGCTCAAGCGCCAGCGACGAGCCAAAGTCGATCAGGCACAGGTCAAAGGTGCCCTCGGCAAGCTGCCGGTCAAGCGGTAGACGCGCCGTACGCACCATAATATTAGCGGGCGAGATATCGCGATGGACAAAGCCCTCGCCCACCAGGCTCATACGGCAGAGCAGATCGAACAGGTCGCGACCCAGACGCGCCGCCACAAGCGGCGACAGGCGTCCGGCATCGTCCACGGC
>CAUCKA010000020.1 GCA_958443265.1 uncultured Collinsella sp.
TGTCGATGTTGCCCGTCGCGGTGATCTTTGCCGCTGCCATGTCCGGTTGGTGGATCGCCTGGGGTCGCACCGAGGCTGCCGCGAGCGCCGCACTCACCTGCGCGCTTGCGCTTGGCTGTCTGACCGGCAATACCTTCCTGGCAGCTGGGGTCGCCGCCGGCGTCGCGTCATTTTGGCTCGGCCCGGCAAGCGCCGCCGCGGCAACGGGCATGGGCGCGCTTTTTGCCCGTCTGACCACGGTCGCGCTTTCAGCCGGAGGCGTGCTAGGGCTCGGCAACGTTGCCGCAGCGCTGGAAGACCCGCTCCTTTGGGCTGCCTTTGCGCTGGTCGCGACAACTGCCGCGGCGTCATCTGCGCTGCTCAATGCCCATGCCAAGCGTGCCGATCAGGGCTCAAACCTTGCCGCCATCGCCGCCATCGCTGTCACCGGCATCGGCTGCGCAGCGGCATCCTGTCTTGCACACCATATGGAAATTGCCAGCCTTGCAGCCGCGGTCGCCGCCAAGGCGGCAGTTGCGGGAACCCTATCCTCTATAATCGTTGGGATATGCCTATATTTGCTCGGATACCAAAGAACCTATACGGAGAGTGATCTTTCGTGAACTTCCTGAACATCTTCGAGGACCACGTGGCCGGCATCTTCGGTGCCACCCGTGCCCCGTTCTCCTTTAAGAAGCTTGCCAAGCAGGCCGCTCGCGACATGGAGGATCAGACTCTGGTGATCAATGGCGTCAACACGGCGCCGGCACTCTATACCATCCTGATCGCCGCCGACGACGATCCCATGCTCGCCCCGTTCTACCCCGAGCTTTCGCGCGAGGTCCGCGAGTTTGTGAAGGCGCAGGCCGAAAAGCGCCGTTATGTCTTTGTCGGCGAGCCCCTCGTGCGCTTTATGATCGATCCGCAGCTGCGCGCCGGCAAGTTCTCGGTCTTTGCCGAGAACGTCGATGCCCCCACGCTCGGCCGCCTGTACGAAGAAGAGCGCGCCTATCAAAACGGTCTGGGCCAAAACAACTCCGCGGCAAGCCGTGCCGCCAGCGCCCCGCGCGCCGGCCAGCAGCAGTTTGCTGCCCCGCAGCCGCAGCGCCCCGCCGCCATGCCCCAGCAGCAGCCGACGCCTCGCGCCGCCGCTCCTGACCCGCTTGCCGTAGCAGATCCCTTCGCGCCTAGCGTCCCCGACCCCGCCGCCGCACCCATCCCGGTGCCGCAGACCGTCTCGCGCGACGCGCTTGCCGGCATGGGCGGAGCCGCCGCGACCGGTGCCGCCGTGGGCCTAGGCGCCGCAGCCGGCATCGCCTCCAACATGGCGAGCACTCGCGCCCCACAGCGCCCGCTCGCCCAGCTCGTCGACGTCGTGAGCGGCGAGAGCCATAGCATCACCTCCGCACAGGTGACTATCGGTCGCGAGCGCTCAGTTTCCGATATTGCCCTGCGCGACCCCAACGTGTCGCGCCGCCACGCCCAGCTCACCTTTACGGGCTCGGATTGGTCGATCGAGGACCTCAATTCCACCAACGGCACGCTCGTCAACAACCGCCGCATTACGCGCTGCCCGCTGCGCAACGGCGATCTGCTGACGTTTGGCCTGAGCACCTTTGAATTTAGGGGATAGTCTCTTATGAACATCGATATCGTCCTTTTTGCAGGCCGCATCGTCCTGGTCGCCCTGCTCTATATCTTCCTGTTCGCCGTCATGAAGACCGGCGTGGGACTTGTGCGCGGGCAGCGTCGCGACTCGGCTATCTGGACGATCGATGTGGACAAGGGTCCGCGCGGTATCCGCGGCATCCACGTAGACATGCTCGGCCCCGTCATCGTCGGTCGCTCGCCATCTTCGGACATCTGCATCAACGAACCGTTCGTCTCGGCCTCGCATGCGCGCTTTTCGCTGCAGGGCCCGGCGCTCATCATCGAAGACCTCAACTCGCTTAACGGCACGCTCGTCAACGGCCGCCAGCTTGTGGAGCCCGCAACGCTGCGCGAGGGCGACGAAGTCCAGATTGGCGACGTGGTCATGAAGGTGAACCGTCGATGATCGACGAGGAGAACAAGTCCGCAACCATGACCGAGGCACCGGCTGCCGCCGTAGCTGCACCGGCCCACGCCGCTCCGGCGGACTCCACACCCGTGGAGCCCGAGGACACCGTGTTCTCCCTGCCTCTTTCGCATGTAACGCATGATATTTCGGATCTCGCCGATAACGAGGGCGAAGAGGATGCCGTAGCGGCGCCCATCGGCGCACATGCTGCGGAACAGCCCACAGCGCCCGAAGCAACCCCGGCGCCGGCTCACTTTGCAGAGCCCGTCGCCGCGGCAATCAACGAGAGCGCTGCGGTGTTTGCGGCACCCGAACCCGCCGCGCCGGCGTTTCCCATAGCCCCGGCATCCGAGGTTGCGCCCGCGTCTACGCCGGCGCCCGAGGCGGGGCCATCCCCCGAGGACGGCCCTGCACCCAAGGCCCCGCAGCCTGCGCCCGCAAGCGAGTCCGATGCCGTGGCCGAGCCCGCCGCCCAGTCGCAAAGCACACCCGCGCCGTCGCACTTTGCGACGCCCGAGCCTATAGACGTCAGCCCGCAAGACGACGAGTCGATCGCCTGCGCGTCCGAAGAGCCCGGCTCCCCGGACACCGGCGATTCCGAATCAAACGCCGAGACCGACACCGTCTCTCCCGGTGACACAGCCGAGATCGACGTTGCCGCCGTTGAGGCCAAGCTCAAAGACCCCGGCTCGACCATGAGCTTTGAGCCCCTGACCGAGGAGCGCATCGAGACCGACTCGACCTATGATGCCGGCACCACCACGCAACTCATGTGGGGCGCCCGCTCTGACGTTGGCTGCGTACGCCCGCACAATGAGGATTCCTACCTGGTGCAGTCGCCGCTCTTTTGCGTATGCGACGGCATGGGCGGTCACGCCGCCGGCGAGGTAGCCTCTTCCATCGCCGTCGAGACTATTGCCAAGACGGCCCCGCAGTCCGCCGACGCAGCACGCCTGGCCGCAGCCGTCGAGGCAGCCAACGCCGCCGTAATCGAGGCCGCCTTGAATGGCCTGGGCAAGCCCGGCATGGGCTGCACAGCCACTTGCGCCTATATCGAAAACGACACGCTCGCCATCGCCCACGTGGGTGACTCTCGCGCCTACCTGCTCCACGAGGGCACGCTCATCCGCGTGACCCGCGACCACTCCTACGTGGAGGAGCTCGTGGACGCCGGCGAGATTACGGCAGACGAGGCTCGCGTCCACCCCAACCGCTCGGTCATCACCCGTGCGCTGGGCTCGGACCCCGCCATGTATGCCGACCACTTCACCCTGCATATCGAGGAAGGCGACCGCCTGATCCTGTGCTCCGACGGCCTTTCGAGCATGATTCCCGATAGCGATATCGAGAACATCGCCACGCAGTCCTCAACCGCGCAAATCTGCGTCGACAACCTAGTGGACGCGGCGCTTGCCGCCGGCGGCCACGACAACGTGACCGTAGTAGTCGTTGACCTGGTTGACGATGGCGTTATGCGCGAGGCGCAACGCGTGCGTCGCCGCAACATTACTATCGCCGCCATCCTGGCCCTCGTCTTTGTGCTGGCAGCTGGCATCTGGGCCTACACGGGTGTCACCGGCTCGTACTACCTGGGTACCTACCAGGGCAATGTCGCCGTCTGGCGCGGCCTTCCCGGCAAGCCGCTCGGACTCAAGCTCCACTGGCTCGAAAGCGAAACCAGCATCAAGCTGTCCGACCTGCCCGAAGACACGCAAAACCGCCTCAAGGCGGGCATTCCGCAAACAAGTGTCGACGATGCGCAGGACACGATATCCAAGTACCGCCACCAGATCGATGAAGAGCAGACCCGCCAGGTGATCGACGCGCAAACGATTCGCGACAACACCAATCAGGGATCGACCTCCGAATCAGATTCCGAGAAAACCGCCGAACAGTCCGCCGAGGCCGAAGCCTCCGAAAAGAACTAGAAAGGGAGTGCCGCTTATGAGTCGCCGCAACACCGAGCTGCTCTTGCTCATCGCCTCGGCGTTCCCCGTCATCCTGCTGTATGCGATGTACGTGCTCACCGCGGGCGCCGCCATCTCCTTTGAGACGCTCGCGGTGCCGATCGGCCTCTTTGCCGCCTTCGCCGCGGCACATATCGCCGTGCGCATCTTGGCGCCCGGCGCCGACCCCGCCATCCTACCCATCGTATTTATACTTTCGGGCATCGGCATCACGTTCGTGACACGCCTCGCCTCCGCTCTCGCCATCTCACAGCTCATCATCCTGTTTGTCTCGGTGGCCCTGATGGTGGGAACGCTCGCACTGGTCAAAAACCTCGACGTGGTCATGCGCTACAAGTACACCTTTGGCATTATCGGCATCATTCTGCTGATGCTGCCTATCTTTATCGGCACCACGATCTCGGGCTCCAAGCTGTGGATTCGCATCGCGGGCTTTACCATCCAGCCCGGCGAGTTCGCCAAGGTCTTTATCGTGCTGTTCCTGGCCGGGTACCTGGCCGAGAACCGCGAGCTGCTCTCCATCTCCAACCGCAAGATCCTGGGCTTTAAGATCCCTCGCCTGCGACTGCTGCTGCCGTTGTTTGCCGTGTGGGGCGTGTGCCTACTCGTTGTCGTCTTCGAACGCGACCTGGGTTCGGCCGTGCTGTTCTACACCATCTTCTTGCTGATGCTCTACGTTGCCACGGGTCGATTCTCGTATGTCGTTATCGGCCTTGCGCTCTTGGCCGTCGGCGCCGTGGGCGCCTACAAGTTCCTGTCGCACGTCCAGGTGCGCTTCCAAGTTTGGGTCGATCCGTTTAAGGACGCCCAGGGCCAGGGCTACCAGATCGTCCAGTCGCTCTTCTCGCTTGCCGATGGCGGTCTGGTCGGTGTTGGTATCGGCAACGGCATGGCCAACAACATCCCTGTCGTCGAGTCCGACTTTATCTTCTCTGCCATCGGCGAGGAGATGGGCCTTTTGGGCGGCGGCGCCGTGCTCATCCTGTTTATGCTCTTTGCCGTGCGTGGCCTCACCACGGCTGCCCGCGCTAAATCCGATCTCGCCGCCTTTAGCGCCACGGGCCTTACGGCCGCCATCAGCTTCCAGGCCTTTTTGATCGTGGGCGGCGTTACCCGCCTGATCCCGCTGACCGGCGTCACCCTGCCCTTTATGAGCCAGGGCGGTTCCTCGCTGCTGGCAAGCTTTATCATCGTCGCGCTCCTGCTGCGCGCCGGTGACGAAGCGACCGGACGCGAGGCCGAGCTTACCGGCACCGGCACCATGACCGCCATCACCGATGATCAGGTCGCATCCGCCGCCGCCCCGACGGGCACGCGCTTTGCCACCTCGTCTTCCTACGGCAGCGGCAGCCATTCCGTCGGCTCGCGCATGCGCCGTCGCCTGCTCGACACGCCTGAATCCGGTGTGCTCGGCCGCGTTGCGCTCGCCAACCGTCTAACCCGTGCGGTGCTCGCCTTTACGGCGCTGTTCGCCATCCTTATCGGCAACCTCACCTATGTCCAGGTCATCAAGGCCAAGGACTATCAGGATATGCCGACCAACAACCACACTATCGCCCGCTCCAAGTACATCCAGCGCGGTTCCATCATCACGTCCGACGGCGTGACGCTGGCCGAGTCGCTGCAGCAGGAGGACGGCACCTACGTACGCTCCTACCCCAACGGCAACCTGGCAGCGCACGTGGTTGGCTACGTGAGCCAGCAGTATGGCACCACCGCCATCGAGAGTGTCATGAACGACACGCTCACCGGCTCTAAGGATTACTCCAGCTGGAACAACGCCATCGCGTCGCTCGCGGGCCAGACCCAGCCGGGCAACACCGCCAAGCTCACCATCGACTCGCGTATCCAGACGGCGGCCGAGCAGGCGCTCAAGGGCTTTAAGGGCGCTGTAGTGGTCATCGACCCGCGTACCGGCGCGGTGCTCGCATGTGCCAGCTCGCCCACCTACGACAACACCAACATCGACGCCCTGTTGCAGGCGGGCGGCGGCGAGGACGGCTCTATGTACAATCGCGCCATGGACGCGCTGTACACGCCGGGCTCCACGTTTAAGGTCGTTACGCTTTCCGCGGCACTCGAGACCGGCACCGCCAGCCTTACCAGCACCTACCAGGCGCCCGGCTCCATGGACATCGGCAACGCGCCGGTCACCAACTATGCCAACGAGAGCTACGGCACCATCAGCCTGCAGCAGGCCTTTGCCGTGTCTTCCAACGTCGTCTTTGGCCAGGTGGCAAACGAAGTTGGCGCAAACACGCTCGTGCAGTTTGCCAACGCCTTTGGCTACGGCCAAAAGCTCGGCCAGGACCTGACCTCCGCGGCCTCCATCATGGCCGACCCGTCGCTCATGACCGAGTGGGAGACCGCCTGGGCCGGCGCCGGCCAGCCTGTCGGCATGGACCACACGCCCGGGCCGCAGACCACCGTCATGCAAAACGCCGTGATTGCCGCCGCCATCGCTAACAGCGGCGTAGTCATGGACCCGTACTTTGTAGCCCAGGTACTCGCCCCGGACGGAACCGTGGTCAAGACCACGCAGTCCCGCTCGCTGGGTCAGGCCGTCAGCTCCGCCACGGCCGACCAGGTCAAGCAGGCCATGCTTGCCGTCGTCCAGTCCGGCACCGGCACCGATGCCCAAATCCCCGGCGTCAAGGTCGCCGGCAAGACCGGCTCGGCCGAAACCGGCGACACCAACGTCAACTCGATGTTCGTTGGCTTTGCACCTTACGATTCACCCACGGTCGCTATCTCGGTGGCCTTAGAGGATTACGACAAGCATGACGTCAAGGCCGCCAAGATTGCCGGCATCGTCCTGACCGCGGCGCTCGCCGCACAGGGAGCGTGATGCCCATGATCGAATCGGACACCCGAGGCGCGCCGCGGCCGAAGAGTTAGCGGCAACGCGCCACACGGCCCCAGCGGCCACATCGTAGGTACTACACACATCGTTGAGCGAATAGTTATGTTAGGAGCAGGAATGGAACAGAGGGTCCTCGGGGGAAGATACCTCCTCAAGGATAAGGTGGGGACAGGCGGTATGGCGACCGTCTACCGTGCGCAGGACCAGGTCCTCGACCGCACGGTAGCCGTCAAGATCATGCTGCCGCAGTATGCTGGCGACGCAACCTTCGCCGCACGCTTTAAGCAGGAGGCCCAGGCAGCAGCCGGTCTCTCCTCCCCCTATATCGTGGGCGTCTACGATTGGGGCAAGGACGGCGACACCTATTACATCGTCATGGAGTACCTGCGCGGCACCGACCTTAAGAGCGGCATCAAGAGCCACGGCGCCCTCGACCCCAAGAAGGTCGCCCAGATCGGCTCGCAGATCAGCTCCGCGCTTTCGGTCGCCCACAAGCACGAGATCATCCACCGCGACATTAAGCCGCAGAACATCATGGTGCTGCCAGACGGCAACATCAAGGTGATGGACTTTGGCATCGCGCGCGCCAAGAACAGCCACCTCACGCAAGACAACAACGTGCTGGGAACCGCCCACTACGTCAGCCCCGAGCAGACCCGTGGTCAGGACCTCGGCCCCACCTCGGATATCTACTCGCTGGGCGTCGTGATGTACGAGTGCGCCACCGGCCGCGTTCCCTTTGACGGTGACGACGCTATCTCGGTCGCACTCAAGCAGGTCAACGAGCTGCCTATTCCGCCGAGCCAGATCAACTCCGGTGTCGACGCCGACCTTGAGCGCATCATCCTCAAGTGCATGGAGAAGGACCCGGCAAACCGCTTCCAGACCGCCGACGAGCTGCGTCAGGTGCTCAACAGCTACCTGTCGGGCCGTGCCGTCAACATCTCGGAGCCCACGCGCATCATCGGTGCCCCCGGTGAGCTGGGCGCCACCAAGACTCGCGAGCTTTCCGATCAGACGCGCGCCATGGTGCGTCCCGTCTCGGGCGTGAGCGGCCAGAATACCGCCCGTAGCTCGGTTTCGGGCTCCACCGGCTCCTACGAGGTCGAAAAGCCCAAATCCAACAAGAACAAGATCATCGCCGCCGTGGTGGCAGCCGTTGCCGTCATCGGTATCGTGGTGGCCTTTGCCACAGGACTCTTTGGCGGCGAGCAGGTCACCGTGCCCGATGTGCTAGGCAAGGACCAGCAGACTGCCGTCGAGCAGATCAAGGAAGCCGGCCTCGAGGTCGGCACCATCGACCAAAGCTACAACGACGATGTCGACGAGGGCAAGGTCGCCGAGCAGACGCCCAACGGCAACACCAAGAAGGCCAAGGGCACCAAGGTGAACCTGGTAATCTCCAAGGGCCCCAAGCCCTCCGAGAAGGTCGAGGTTCCCCGGCTGGTCGGCCTGACCAAGGACCAGGCAGAAGCCGCGCTGGCAAGCGTTGGCCTGAAGGGCAACGCCTCCGAGGAGGCCAACGAGGCCGATGAGGGCCAGGTCTTTGAGCAGGGCACCGAAGCCGGTAAGGAAGTCGAGAAGGGCACGACCATCTCGTACAAGGTCTCGAGCGGCCCGGATACCACCTCCGTCCCTGATCTGACCGACATGACCGAGGCCCAGGCGCGCAACGCCCTCGATATGGCAGGCTTTGGCGTCGACGTGAGCTACCAGGAGAACGATTCGGTTACCGAGGGCACCGTGATTAGCTGGAACCCCAGCGGCAAGCAGAAGCCTGGCGCCACGATTACCGTCGTCATTGCCAAGAAGTCCGGCAAAGCCAGCGTTCCGGGCAACCTGTACGGCAAGAGCATCTCCGCCGCCGTTACCGCGCTCAACAACGCCGGGTTCTACAACATCGCATTCTGCGATCAGAACGGTAACCCCGTGAGCGGCAACGAAAACGCCACCGTTACGGGCGTCTCCCCCACCGGCAAGCAGTCTACCGACAGCACGATTACGCTGACGGTCGCACTTTCTGGCTCGGGTTCGGGTTCGGGCTCGGGCACGAGCACGGGCGACGATTCCGGTACGACCAACTAGTCGCCGCCCCACCGCCCATTACGGCTCCCGCCGCAAACATATTCGCTCACAGGCGCCCGCTTGCTCCCCCAGCAAGCGGGCGCTTCGTTTTTGACATGACATGAACCAGAAGAGCCCGGTACCGTGACGGTGTACCGGGCTCGATCAATCTCTGGTGCCCCCGGGCTGATTCGAAAACTCCCCCCCGCGGGGAAATTGGTGACGCGGGTGTCGACGGCTCGAACCCTGCCCTTAGACCAGAAGAGCCCGGCACCGTAGCGGTACCGGGCTCGGCAAATCTCTGGTGCCCCCGGGCGGATTCGAAAACTCCCCCCCCCCCGCGGGGAAATTGGTGACGCGGGTGTCGACGGCTCGAACCCTGCCCTTAGACCAGAAGAGCCCGGCACCGTAGCGGTACCGCGCTCGACAAATCTCTGGTGCCCCCGGGCGGATTCGAACCGTCGACACCCGCTTTAGGAGATATGATTTAATGCTACCCCCTACTATTCATCAAGCATCATTGAACACCATATAACCGCAGATAAACATAGCAGTTTGTGTCTTTTACCTCCGGTAGCTGCGCCTACGCTTTTACAAACATATTACTAACAGCTTTAGCTAAACTGCACTCAATGAATTGTTGAAAACTATTCAAAGAAACGGAGTGCAAAGATGTCAGAACAGCCACTAATTAGCGGAAGAGGCACGTGTTGGAAAGACAAGAGATCACCTAACACCTATCGCTATTATTTTTCCCTTGGGGTCAAGGACCCTAAGACAGGGCGTTACAAACGATCCCCAACTTATACGGTTCGTTGCAAGACTAAAACAGAAGCTAAGGCTGCAATGCAGGCCAAGCTGGCTGAAATCAACTCCTCTGGCACGATCACTAAAACTAAAAAGCCCACTTTGCTTGCGTCCTACTGCTGGGCCTTTCATGAAAATAGGGACACCGAGCTTGCGCCAACGAGCTATGAAAGAGAAGCGTACGATTGCAGGCATATCGAAGACCTATTCGGTGCGTTTCAGACAATTGAGGGGCTAACTCCCGATCTAATCGAAGAAACATATGCCGAAGCTCGTCGTACGGGAAAATACAAACCATCTGAGCTTGTACGAATCAATGCGAAACTGCGCCAGATTCTGTCGAATGCAGTCGCAAAGAGAATAATTGACCGAAACCCCTGCGCTACCGTTCATGTTCGCAGACCACGCAACAAAAGAGAATCACTGACAATCGAGCAAGTAGCTACCCTATGCACACATCTTCAACACATTGAGCTCACCGCCGAAGCTGTTGGTACGCTAGTACTAGTGTATACGGGTATGCGAAAAGGCGAGATGCTGGGCCTCGAATGGCGCGATTGGGACCCTGCCAATAAAACCTTGAAAATTGACAGGCAGTACACCAACGATCATGAACTGAGGGCACCCAAGTCACAAGAAAGCCAACGCAAAATCCCCGTTGGAGAAACCCTGGCCGAACGTCTTCAATCATGGTCAGCCATACAAAAAGAGCTCCTGGCCTCTCTGGGGCTGTCCCAGAGAGGCAGCACTCCCATCATTAGCGATATTGCTGTCGAGCAAGGGGTCCCTACTGTCTGTCACATGAAGAACTACATCTTCAACCATTGGTTTCGCGATTTCGCAGTTAGCTGCAATCTTGGAATCTATGAGCCGAATAATTCGACTGGCAGAAAACTATATAAGGGCATCTGCCCGCATCAGCTCAGGCATTGCGTAAGCACTTTTATGCTGGCGAACGGATCGGACGTTAGAAGCGTGCAAGGTATTCTTGGCCACGCGGACCCCAATATCACGCTCAAAACGTATACAAGCCTCGTTCAACAATCAGAAATAAAAGCAGTTAAAGGCTACGAAGACTTCATCAACGCCTATATACAGAGAAGCGAGAAATAGCATGTTTTTCATTCATCGTTTTATTCATAATATTACGGTACTATAATACCGTTTCCGCAGGTAGATGCTATATTTGATTGACAACTAATGAGTTTTAATACATGCTAAAGCTGTCAGATGGCTACGCATGTAGTCATAGAAACCGGCCCCCCAAGTGCTTATGAACCTGGTAAGTCTTACAAGCACAGGGAGGGCCCTCATTGAAAGGATAGCTCATCATGGCTACTCCAAAGATTAGCACTCAGGCGTCCACACCGACTTTCCCCACTGGTGCCGCTCGGTGCGATCGGTTGCTCCGCGTTAACGATATCCGCGAACTCACTGGCTGGAGCGAAAACACCGCACGCAAATTCATGCGCGAGTCCGGCAAGCTCATCCAAATCCATCGCTCGAATTACATGTTTGAAAGCTCGTTTTATGAGCTTTTCAAGCAGCTTGAAGGTCGTACCGCCCACCTTGACTAGGCGGTAAACATGAGCGAGCTACCGTCGATTTCCGACAAATTTTCCGATGATGTTACTGAGCAACGAGAGATTAGAAGGAAAATGGATAACGCGAATTTTATTTCGGTGCCCGACTGGGCGTGTTGTGCCACCACTGTCGCTGCCGAGCGCCTCATCCTCGGCCTCGTATGGAAGCTTGGAAATCCTTCCAAAAACAAACGAGCCATGGGCTTTTACGCAAAAAGCAAATGGATTGAGGAGCGCTACCACCTAAGTAAGAACACGATCTCCCGGGCCTATACCTCTTTGAAGAATAAGGGGTTTATTCAAAAAGCGGGTGATGGCAGCTGGATGCTTAATTACGCTGCAATCTACCGCGCCGCGATCGAAAACGCTTGGGAGCCCCCGAAATCTTAAGTCCACAGACCGACTATCGACGTGGGCTTCTGTCAAACAACCGAGTTAAAAACCACTGAGCCAGAATCCGCTTCAATAGAAGAGGATTCTGGCTCAAATGATATCCGGCCGTTCGCGCAGCGATGTCCACCGCAATCTGGCAAGAATCGAGGACGGGGAAACCGTCATCGAGGTCGTGAAGGTCGGTAATCGCCAGGCGTCTACAAAAACATGCCGCGGATGTAAAATGAAGCAGGGTCGAACCGGAACAGTTCCCGGACAATTGGCGTCCGGCCAGACACTTCGATTCGACCCTTTCTCATACCTGCATCTAAAATACTCCCATAATCATTCTCGACATCTTTAACGCCCTCACCTCCTGCCACCAGCACGTCGTAGGTGCCATTTTCAACGAATCGATATGGCCGTCCATTCATGGTCTTTAAGGCAAGTGATACCATGAAAGCGTGCGGTATTTCTCCAATCGAAAACCTGCGTGAACGCATGACTTGAGACGCTTTTAGAACTCACCAAGCACAGGACAAACACAACTCAACAGCGGCCGCGTATTTGTTCCCAGCCGTACGGCATGGCGGAGCCATGCCCATTGTTGATTGGAGTGCCGCACGATGACAGACAACCCAAACGAGAGAAAAATCAGCGAGACGCCCGGCGTGAAGTCCGTCCTCGATGAGGCCGCCGAGCGGATCGAGGCGACATGGCGGGAGAAGCTGCTGCGCGAGACGGGCAACCTCATGACCGAGAACGCACTGCTCATGGCCCAGGTGGATGAATTCAGCCGCAAGCTCGTCGAGGCGACGGATCGGAACGAAAGACTTGAGGCCGACTGCAATGAGCGGATTGCCTTTATAGAGGAGAAGTTCGAGCTCGATACCGCGAGCCTCGAGCTCGAGAACAACGAGCTCCACGCCGCAAGCGTCAGGTACTTCTCCCGTGCTAAGGAGCTCGACAGGCAGGTCGTTCAGCTCCGCGCCGAGGCTGAAGCCATGGCCGATGAGATCGAGCGCCTGCGCGTCGAGCGTGACGCCGCGTTGAAAGCCCAAGCCGAGCTGAGCGATGCGCTCCTGGCCCAGCACGACCTGATGGCCGCGGTAGCCGCCCTCAAGGACCGCCTCGCCGCCTCCGAGCAGCGGGCAGCCGCGGCCGAGGCCAAGGTCGAGGCCATGACCCAGATGAAGGATGAGTAGGTCGCATAGCATCTAATTTTCTAGAAACCCTCTAGAGCATTTCTAGGGGGTTTCTAGAACTGAGAACCGGGCGCAGCACTTTCGATCGGCACGATGTCTCGATAGATCAGGCGATGCCTGTCGTCGCGCCATTCGTCGCCGTGGTAATGCCCGAAGAGCCAGATGCGATAGTCGAGCCGCCCGTCGAGCTCGCCCAGGAAAGTTTGCAGCGTATCCCCGCCGCACTCACGTCCGCGCTCGCGGCACAGCTCTCTAGCCAGGGCGGCAGGGGCCTCGTGAGTCACAACGCAATCGACCTTCCAGCCCACGCGGTCGAGCGAGGCGCGGCAGCGCTCCATCTCTTCCTCGCTCGGCATCTCCTCGGGCCACCAGCTCCTCCCCTCCCTGCGACACTGCCTGTCGTTGCTCGCGGCACCGCCCATGGCAAGGACCGTGAGCCCGCCGATGTCGAACACTTCCCCACGCATCAGGTGCAGCACGTGCGGTCGCGCCTCATGGACGAGCCCACCGTTCCACTCCCGTACCGGCAGATTAGCCAAGGCGTGATGGTTCTCATGGTTTCCGTCGACGAAGCACGTAGTCCACGGTTTGGACTCAAGCCAGTTGAGCCAATACTTCTCGGCGTTTGAGCCGTCCCAGACAAAGCCGAAGTCGCCGGCCACGATCACCGCGTCATCGCGCGTCAGGGTCCGGCCCAGCGGCCAATTTTTGAATGCAAACCGGCTGGACCCGTACTCGGCCCTGCCGTGCACGTCGCCTGTCACATAGACCGTCATCAGTACGCACCCCACGGCAGGAGTTTGTCCCCGAGTCTCACGATCCGGTCATACAGTACCGTGTGCCGTTCGTCCGGGTTGCCGTCTCGGTGAAAATGGCCGTAATACCAGTGCTTATAGTCCAGGCGATCCTCGAGCTCGTCGAGGAATCCGGTCAGCCGGTCCACATCAGGGCGTTCCCAGCCTGGGTCCGGGTAGAGCGTCGGCGAGAGCATGCGCGTCGAGCAGGTATGGGTGATGACGCAGCCGACCTTCCAGCCGACCTCGTCGAGCTTTGACCGCGCGGTATCGAAATCGCGCTCGTCCGGGAGCTCCTGAGGCCACCAGCTGGAATACAGCACGCGGTATTCCCTGTCCACGCTCGTGGCACCGCCCATGGTGAAGACCGTCGAGCCGTCGAGCTCGAAGACCTCGCCGCGCGTCAGGCGCCGAATGGGCGAGGTGTCCGACAGGCGCTGCGTCAGCCCGCCATGCCATAACTCCATGGGGCGCTCCTCCCAGTGATCGAAGCGCTCGTGGTTGCCGTCGACGAACAGTACCGTGTAGGGGCGCGACTCCAGCCAGGCGATGTCGGCGCATTCCTCGGCAGAAAAGTTCCACGGAAAGCCAAAGTCACCGGCAACGATGAGATGGTCGTCGCTGGTAAGACTATCGCCAAGCTCCCAGTCGCGGAGCTTTTGCATGTCGAGCCCACCGTGGATGTCGCCCGTCACATAGACCGTCATCGAATCACCCCTTCCCTCTTGTACGCCGCCAGCTCGCGCTCGACCTGCCTGTCGCCGGTCTCGTTGACCCACCAGGGCCATTTCACCCGGCCGCACGGCTCGTCGACCCCGGCGAACCATTCCCTCAGCTCGTCGAGGCTCACCGGGGAGTGCCCGTTGGCATCGCAACCGACGTCGTAGCGCAGAAGGCCCTGCTTGCGGTTGAACTCGTTGTACGCGCCGCCGCTGCTGTGGATGTGCCCGTGGAGGTGCCACGATCCATGGCTCATGCCCTGCCAGTCGGCCATGGGGTAATGGCTCAGGACGATCTTCTGCCCGTCGATCTTGAGCACGCAGATCGGCGGCTCCACGGTAAAGGCACCCGCGACCGCCGGCTGGGTCCAGTCCTTGTCGTGGTTTCCCGAGACGAGGTGGATGCGCCTGCAGGCGATCCGCTTGCGCAGCCCGTAGGCGTCCTGGGCGGTCATCTTGAATGAGAAATCCCCCAGGATGTAGAGCTCGTCGTCCACGGCAACCTTGCCGTTGATGTTGTCGACGATGGCGTCGTTCATCTGCCAAATCGTCTCCCACGGGCGGTCGGTGAACTTCAGCACGTTCTCATGCCCGAAGTGGGTGTCGCTGGTAAACCAGATCATTTTTATGTCTCCTTCTGTCGCTAAAAAACGTTCTCCTTCGAGGTCAGGAGACGTTTTATGAGCGACATGAGGTGCATATCCCTCATGTTTCAAGCTCCAATCTGCCGGATTTGCCCAACTATATAAGTTTACGCCCACGCGCGAACAGGATTTGATTTTTGAAATATGGACGAATTCCTCGTCAGGAGGGTAAAATGGTGCCGACGGCAGCCCAAGTTGTAGAGAGCTGGGCAGAGCCGTTGCTTAATGAAGTTGGGTCATCGTCTTAGCGACGGTGGCCTTTCTTTTTGGGCTTCGAACCCTGCTTGAGTGCCTTGGAAAGGCCGACAAGGGCCGTGAGGAGCGAGACCATAGCGGTCAGGAGTTTCACGAGCTCGGTGAAATCGGTCATGGGCATCACCTCCCATCGGATGGAGGGCTCTGCCCGGCACGAGGGCTGCCGACAGCAAGGACGATTCTATCAGAGCGGCTGACCCCCGCCGATCAATTCACGCTCCTCATCCTCACCGAATTGCGAGTATGGCAGAATCGGCACTGGATGGCAGCGCGCTAGGGCACCGACGATAGGCTTTCCAAAACTAGCGAGGCGCGTCGCCGCGATCGTAATCGCCTCGGTCGACCGCACGATCGACCTGCGGCGAGATGTCGCCGTTGCCACCATGGGCTCGTCCTGCGGCGCGAACGCGGTCATCGCCAGCATCGGGAACGGCGCCGGCGTAACGGTTGCGAATCTCCCTTGCGTAACCGCGCCGGGCAAGAAGCTCATCACGAACCGCCGGATCCTCGAGCAGATCTTCATCGCACTTCGGTGCGATGAACTTAGGAAAGAGATTGTAGGCGACGCCCTTGCTCGCCTTTGCCTGCTCGACCCACGCCGAATACGCCTTCTTAAGCCGTTGAATGTAAATCTCGCAACGCCTCTCATAAGGAAGGGCTTGCTCGGCCTCCAGCACGTTATTTTTGAAGGCCGCCTCAAGTTGCTTGACCGCAAACCTCCCGTCAAGACGAGTCAGGTTGAAAGTGCACTTCGGGTTGCCGGCCTCCTTGATATCGAGATCTGTCGCATAGACTCGATTGTTCTTGATGAAAAGGTCTACGCCCCATGAGGCAAGTAATTTTTTGAACTGCTCCATATTCTTCGGGTGGTAGTCGTTGATTGCAATATGGATCAGCTCGCGCAGATTGTTTTTATAACTGTACTCTCCGCGATCGACAATCTCCTTTTCAATATCGCGCGGCTGTCGATCTCGAATCTTCGAATTCTTCTTTCCCTTTTCGAGCTGGGCGAGATTCCAGTCCTTATCGAGTTCGCGGACCCATGAGGCGCGTTCGTACTTTCCATGCCGCCCGCCCGTCTCGCAACGCTTGCCAGTTAACAAATCGGTACGGTTGATCGCCATGTGCACTGCGTAGCGTTTTCCCGCCTTATCGCTTTCTTCGTGCAGCGCGAGAATCACCTGTTGATGCAGATAGTGCTTCGCAAGCCATTGCTCCGCGTAGGCCAAACATGCATCGGGGGTCATCTTGCCCCCGTTGCATGAGCATTCTTCCGGAAGGAACGCGAGGATCTGATGAAGCAAGATTACGTTTTTGGCTCCGGCTCTCGACGGCTTGTCGTGATGGAAAACCTTTCTGGTTCTATCCATTTTCGAAAACCAGCGATCGCTGTATTCGATGTTCCAGCCACCACGCGCAAGCGCATCTTTTCCGTTGATGTATTTACGGACGTTCTTTGCGTAGCGATCGCTCGAAACGCTTTTCTGTTTGATAACCGTCACTTCACATCACCACCAACGAAATAGCGCTTCTCGAGCTCATCGATAAAACAGTCCAGCTTACGCCCAACTTGGTAAACCTTTTCGAGTGTGCGGAAAACAGCTTTCTCGTTGTACGCGGGAAGCCCCTGGGCGTTCACGAAGTACATCAGCTGATTGAGATTCGTTCCTTCCTTCAGAAGTTCGTGATAAATCTTATCGATCGACGCCCGATCGACATCGATTTTCTCGACATTCCCTTTGAGCAGTACGCGCCGCGCATACGAGCTCACGGTCACGCCAAGGGAATCAGCATTGCTTTCGATTTTCTTTTTTTCTTCCGGCGAGACCCGGACGTGAATGTCATCGGTTCGGAATTTCTGCCCAGCGATTTCCGAAAAAACAAAATCGATATCGAGATCGTCGGCATTGCACAAAACGAAGCGGATGAGTTCCGCCTCGCTCATCTCATGTCGCTTTGCGATTGCAGCGATGGTTTTCTTCTCGTCATTTGAAAGAGACGCCTTGACGGTGTGTGGGCGGAGCCTGCTCATGATTCCTCCTCGGAAAACGAATCAGCGATCGGAGAGGCCTCCGATCAAAACCTGCTATGCGATTCGCTTTCCTTGATGAGGAACGGCTGGCGTCGTTCCAAAAATGAAGAATCGTCGCCGCGATTCTTCATCGCGAAGTTTCAACTTCACGATAACCTTATCGCCGCATCAGGCGATAGGCAAGGTCTGTGGCGTGGTGTTTTTGGGGTCCAAATGGGCCCACAAAAATGCCACCCACAGTCATCTTGCAATCACCGGAACGGCGATTGGGCGGAGCGTAGCGTAGACACGAAATGAGAGGCCTCGTTTCGAGCGAAAGGCTTCGCGGTGTCGTAGTGTCAGCGGAGACCGTGAGCGGAAGCGAATTTTTAACGCGAAGGATGCTGAGTGTTAGAAATTCGCTGTAGCGAGAGCGGAGCGGTGATGCGAATGCGAGGGATGCCGAGTGTTTGCATTACCGCGCAGCGGACTCCGGGCGAGGGCTGGAGCAAGTTGACGGAAGACCTTACCGATTTGCGGAAGGTTTTGCCCGAAGCATCCGGCACCGCCGGATTCTTTTGGAACGGCCTCTCGTTTGATTGCTTTCCTATCGTTTGCTCCCAGACCGGCCGTCTAAAAAAGGCGGCCGAACCGGCCGCCCACAAATAAATAAACATTTACCGAATGTAAGAGGAGAAGAACGATGCACATTACTCCCAGTGGCCGGCGACGTCGACAACCCAATGCTGTCCCGTAGCCTGCTGTTCATAATGTCCCTGATCCTCTTTCGTTTCATAGGAGTCGTTTACGACAGATCCGCCGATGCCGCCGTTTTCGCCATCGTTAATAATCCAAGCATAGGCGGCATCGGATGAATCGAAGGGCCCTACCATAGTGCCACCATGATTGACCCAGAAACGAGGATGACGAGTGTATACCACATTCGGCACCCAGACCTGACTGTAATCGGTCTCCCAGTGTCCCTGTTCGGGGACCCACTTCTTCTGGCTGCCGCCGTTGGAAGAGGAATTGTTGCTGCCGGAACTCTGCGAATTGCCGGAATTCTGCTTGGAGTCGGAGGAATTTCCCTTGCTGTCAGACTTCGACGAGTCGGAAGACTTGCTATCCTCCTTCTTGGAGTCATCGGACTTCTGGTCCTTGCCATCGGATTCTTTCTTCTCCTCGGTCTTGGCTCCAGAGGTTTGCGTCGCCTTTTCTTCGCTTGGCTTCTTTTTGTCTTTATTCTTTACCGCTGTGGCGGCCCTTTCCGTAGAGCCGCTTCCTTGCTTTGCAACGCTGGCACATCCAAGTTGAGGTGCCGAAAGGCACACCAGGAGCGCAACGATAATGGCCCTTGTTCTCACGCCGATCTCCCCGTCCATGAAACCGGGCGTTGGACACCAGCCGATATCCAACGCCCGGCTCGCTTTTACATCTGCTCGCGGCGCTTCTTCCGGTCGAGGAAGACGCCGGCCGCCACGAGGACGGTACCGCCGATGACGAACGTCTCGCCGATGAGTCCCGCGCGGTCACCGGTCTGGGCGAGGCTGCCGGGCTGGGCGGTATCCTTGCCGGCGAGGTGCTTCGGGGTGTATGCCGCCTGTTGCTTTGCCGCCTCCTCTGCCTCCTGTCGTGCGATCTCATCGGAAAGCTTCTGCTCCGCTGCGATGCGGTCGGATTTCGCCAACTCGTAGGCGGCGAGTGTCGCATCGTAGCCGGGCTGGAGCTCGTCCACCGCGGCCTGCTTCTCGTCCAGGATGACTTTGGCGGGCGCGACCTTGGCACGTGCCTCGACTGCTGCGGCGAAAAGCGCGTTGAGGGCGTCATCCGCGTTCACATCATGGCCGGAAGCGATCGCCGCGCCGGCATCGATGGAGTTCAACTTCGACAGCTTGGCGTCTGCCTGCGCCTTCGCCTGTTCGGCGGCGGAGACCAGGGACTCAGCGGCGATGGTATCCGCCTTCGCGGCATCGAGGGCGGCCTTGGTGTCATTGACGGCCTTTACTGCATCCTGCTCGCGCTGCTGTGCCTCTGCGAGCTTCGCGGCAAGATCGGTGAGGATGTCGAGGTTCGACTGTGCGTCATCGAGATCGGTCTGGGAGCCGGTAAGCCTGTCGGCGGCAACGCCGGTGTCGGTCTTTGCGGCATCGACGGCACGCTGGGCATCCGCGAGGGCGCGTGCGGTGGCGTCCGCCTTTTGCTTGGCGGCTGCGAGGACTGCCGCCTTCTCGGCCTGGCCGGCTGCCGCCGCGTCGTGGACGCTCTTTGCGGTATCGACCGCCTTCTTGGCGTCGGCGACGTCCTGGAAGAACTTCGCGAGATCGGCGTTCGCATCGGCAACGCTCTGCTGCTTGGCAGAGGTGTCGGCCTTTGCGGCATCCAACTTAGATTGTACGGTCGTTACGGCTGCGTTGGCAGCATCAAAAGCAACCTGCTTCTGCTGGACGGTCGACTTTGCCGTATCGACTGCCGCGTTGGCGGCATCGAGGTCCGATTTCGCCGCATCAAGCTCGGTCTGGGCAACCGTGACGCCCTGCTGCTTGGCGGCGACATCAGCCTTGGTGGCATCGACGGCACGCTGGGCATCCGCAACACCCTGCTTTGCGGCATCGACACCTGCCTGTGCGGAATCCACCGCGACCTGCTTCTGCTGGACGGTTGTGGCGGCGCCGGCGGCTGCCTGCTTCTTGGATGCGAGATCAGCCTTGGCTGCGTCGAGTGCGCTCTTGGCGTTCTTGAGGCCGTTGATATAGGAGGTCAGCTTTTGCTCGTACTCGTCGACGGAGATGGGGTTCGTGTTCCAACCGGAGCCGGACCAGCCGGAGATCTCTGCGGTGTAGCACTGCGTCTGAAGCCCGGACATGGTGCCCTTGGTGCAGGTTGCCATTCCCATAACGGCGAGTTCGGGATTGATGATGTTCATGTAATGGCCGACGGTGCCGCTACTGCCGTTCTCCCAGTGGCAGTTGTCTGCAATCCAATGGTTGATTGCGACACCGTTCTTTGCATAGAAATCATAGGCATCCTTGCCGACAAGACCGGTGACTCCATAAAGGGCCTCCGTTGCCTTGTCGAAAAAGCCCTTCTCCTGCTCGATCCACTGCCCACTCGGATCGATTCCGTAATTCCATGCCAGATTTTCGGCAAAATCATATTGACGGGCATGATCGAGCACGGTGTCGCTGTAGTTGGCATCTGCGATCGCACCGGCGATGAGCTTGTAGGTGACATGGAGCTCGGACAGGCCGACCGACTTGCGGTAGTCGTTGACGGACTTCATCCACCTGATCGCATTGAGCATATTGTCAAGGGACGTGGCGTCCTTGGAGTTGCCGACTTCGGTCTTTCCGGCATATTTGGCGTTCAGGATGATGTTGACTGCGTCATCGGCACCCATGGACTTGAAGAAGCCGATAGCTCCCTGCTTGAGTTGCGCGTCGGCAGAATCGAGTTTCGCCTGTGCCTCGTCGAACTTCTGCTGGGCGGCGGTCACGGCCGCATCGGCGGTATCCTTTGCGGTCTTGGCGTTCGCAAGCTCTTCGTCGGCGGCTGCCTTTGCGGACTCGGCGTTCTTGACAGCCTGCTTCGCTGCATCCAGCTTGGCGATGGCGTCGACGTTCGCCTGCTTGGCGGCATCAAGGTCGGCGTTCGCGGCATCGAGTGCGGACTGGGCGGCGTTCACGCCGGATTCGGCATCGGCCGCGGCCTGCTGCTTCGCGGAGAGGGCCACCTGGGCATCATTCAGGTCGGTCTGTGCCGTTGCTGCGGCGGATTGCGCCTGCTCGAGCTCGGACTCGCACTGGGACTGTGCCGCTTGTGCGGCAGCGAGGGCTGCCTCCGCGTCCGCGACCTTCTGTTTTGCCGCATCGTACTCCGGGCCGCTCGCGCCTGCCTCCGCTGCAGCGAGGTCTGCTTTCGCCTTCTCGTAGGCGGCGCTGGCGGCTGCGGCCTTCGCATCCGCCGCGTCCTTGTTCTGCTTGGCTGCGGCGAGGACGGCATCGGCAGAATCCTTTGCAGACTGGGCCGCAACCAGCTTGGACTGGGCATCGGCAAGCGTCGCGTTGGCGTTGGCGAGGTCGGCCTGTGCCCTGCTCACGGCATCTTGGGCGTCGCGCACGGCCTGCTCGGCGGCACTGATTGCCTCCGGGGTGGCGCCTACGGCATCTGCCTTGGCTTTATCGAAGGCATCCTTGGCATCCTGAGCCGCCTTGAGGGCGGACTGGTACGCTTCGTCCTTCTCGGACGCATCCGCCTTGGCGTCTGCGAGACCCGCCTTCGCCTGCTCGAGGTCCTTGCCGGCGGCATCGGCGGCGTCCTTGCCCTCTGCGACCTGACGGGCGTACTCGTCCATTGCCGCTCGGTCAGCTGCCGTACCGGCGTTGACTGCAGAATCGTAGGATGCCTTGGCCTGGTCGCGGGCGGAAGCCGCCTCGTTGTAGGGACCGGCGGCCTCATCGTAGGCTGCCTTGGCGGCGTCCTCCTTCGCCTTCGCCTCGTCGACTGCCTTCTGCAGGTCCGCGATGGTCTGTGCGGCGGATTTCGCGCCGGTACCGGCTGCCGCGCCGGCGTGGGCGGCGATCGGCGACATCACGGCGGGGTGCTGTGTGCCCCCGTCACCGGTCTGGGCGAATGCCGTGAACGGTGAGATGAGGCTCGATCCGGTCATGGCGGCCATGGTCGCCGCGGTGACGGTCAGACGCGCGATCCCCTTCGGGGTGTGAATCTTTTTGTTTGGCAGTGCGGCGAAGTGATCGCCACCGGCAGCGAAGTGCTTTCCCTGGGTCATTGTGCTGTTCCATTCCTTTTCCGTGCCCTATCCGACTGGGCATCAGAGCGCTTTCCAATAGAGATAATTATGCGCCTTAACTGGGATTGTTGTATATAGTCCGTTGGCTTTTATACAACAATCCATGACTCTTTTTGTCATGGATATCTCGCCGCTACAACGATCCTTTGGTCTACGCTGCAAAGAATTAAGATCAAAGTCTGGTTACTCTCAAGTACAATTTGCGAATCGCATCGGCATGGACAGGTCTTACTACGCCTCGATAGAGGTCGGACGAAGAAATGTCAGTCTTTCTAACCTCTGTAAAATTGCTAACGGATTCGACATGACAATCGCTGCACTCATGACTGGTGTGACTGAGAAAATGGATTAGTCCATCAATCAATCAACGAACGCAGTGAGCGAATCAATCGACGGCACAGCCGGCGGCAAGGTCACGGCACGTGACCGCGCAGCGAGCTTCGCGAGCGAAGGGGGACAGCATCGCTGTCCCTATTCTTTATCGACGGCTTAGCCGGCGGCAAGGACACGGTACGTGGCCGCGCAGCGAGCTTCGCGAGCGAAGAGGACGGCATCGCCGTCCCTATATTTTTATAGTATATTTCTCTATTAATTGGTTTCACCAAAATGGGTATAGCGCAAGCTTCTGAACAGGCGTTTTTATCAAAAACTCAAAGCAGCCGAATCATCAAAATGGTGAAATTTTTTACCCAAATTGAGGAAGCGCTTCACCAAAATGGAACCGACTAACGGCTGTTGAAAACTTTTTATCCCCAAAATGGTGATTTCCTGTTTTCAGTGGAAAACTCGGTAAGTTAAATTATTTACTTACCAGATTTACAAACAAAAGCAGTTCTTAACCCTAAAACCAGAACAGGTCAGAAGCAAAATTAACTCCTGACCTGCGATTTTTCTGGT
>CAUCKA010000021.1 GCA_958443265.1 uncultured Collinsella sp.
TGGAAAACGCTTCGCGTTTCCTCAGCTCCGCACCCTTGCGGGTTCGAATCCCATGAAATGGGCCCAAACAAAAAACGGTCCCCTTTCGAGGACCGTTTCCAAATCAGTGGTGGGCGATGAGGGATTCGAACCCCCAGCCTTGTGCGTGTAAAGCACCTGCGCTAACCGTTGCGCCAATCGCCCGTGCGGAGAGAGTATAGCAAAACAATCGCCTCATTCATCTCATATCCATTAAAGGTAACCGTCGCGTGTCACAGCGGAGCTGATTCAGTTGAGATTGCCTGAACATTCCGCCCCTCTTTACGCCCTCGGGTATACTCAAAAGCTACTGATTCGATTTGATGCCCAGCAACAGCAGAGGGGATAGTATATGTGCGGTTTTGTCGGTTTTGTCGGTGGGACGGATAACCAATCCGAGGTGCTCACCAAGATGATGGACCGCATCGTCCATCGCGGTCCCGACATGGGCGGTCAGTTTATCGACGGCCGCGTTGCCCTCGGCTTCCGCCGCCTGTCGATCCTCGACCTGACCGAGGCCGGCGCTCAGCCCATGGCCAATGAGGACGGCAGCGTCGTTATCGTCTTCAACGGCGAGATCTACAACTTCCAGGAGCTTCGCTCCGAGCTCGAGGCCAAGGGCTACAAGTTCCACTGCGGCGCCGACACCGAGAGCCTCCTGCACGGCTACGAGGAGTGGGGCGAGGCCGTCCTCGATCGCCTGCGCGGTATGTACGCCTTCGTCATCTGGGACAAGAAGAAGAACAAGCTTTTTGGCGCCCGCGATATCTTTGGCATCAAGCCGCTCTACTACTATCCCATGGCCGATGCGGGCGACGGCGCTCCGGGCGTGCTTTTTGGTTCCGAGATCAAGAGCTTCCTGGACTACCCGCACTTCCACAAGGCGGTCAACAAAAAGGCTCTGCGTCCGTACATGACGTTGCAGTATTCGGCAACCGAGGAGACCTTCTTCGAGGGTGTCTACAAGCTGCCGCCGGCGCATTACTTTACCGTAGACATCCCGACCGGCAAGATGAACATCGAGCGCTACTGGGATTGCGATTACTCTGCCGTCGAGAAGCCGTTCGAGGAGTACGTCGACGAGCTGGACGAGGTCGTGCACGAGAGCGTCGAGGCCCATCGCATCGCCGACGTCAAGGTCGCGTCGTTCCTCTCCGGCGGCGTCGACTCCAGCTACATCGCCGCTTGCCTCATGCCCGACAAGACCTTCTCGGTGGGCTTCGATTACAAGAATTTCAACGAGACTAACTACGCCAAGGAGCTTTCCGATAAGCTCGGCGTCGAAAACGTTCGCAAGATGATTACCGCCGACGAGTTCTTCGGTGCGCTCGAGGACATCCAGTATCACATGGACGAGCCGCAGTCCAACCTGTCTTCCGTGCCGCTGTGGTTCTTGGCCGAGATGGCCCGCAAGGACGTCACCGTCGTGCTTTCGGGCGAAGGCGCCGACGAGCTCTTTGGCGGCTACGCCTACTACGAGGACACGGTCCCAGTCCGCAAGTACAAAAAGATGGTGCCGCTGCCCATCCGTCGCGCGCTCGGTAACCTGGCGCTGCATATGCCGTACTTCAAGGGACATAACTTCCTGGTCAAGGGTGCCGAGATCCCTGAGAAGTCGTTCCTGGGACAGGCTCTGGTATGGCCGGAGCGCGAGGTCGACGGCGTGCTCAAGCCCGAGTACAACACCGGCGATGGCGCCTTCGAGCTTGCCGCTCCCATCTATGCGCGCGTGAAGGGTCAGCCCGAGCTGGTCAAGAAGCAGTACCTGGACATGAACATGTGGCTTCCGGGCGACATTCTGCTCAAGGCCGACAAGATGTGCATGGCGCACTCGCTGGAGCTGCGCGTGCCCTTCCTGGACCGCAAAGTCATGGAGTTCGCCGAGCACATTCCCGACCGCTACCGCATCAACGAGAACGGCAACAAACAGGTACTCCGCCACGCTGCCAACAAGTCGCTGCCCGATGAGTGGGCCACCCGTCCCAAGGTGGGCTTCCCGGTGCCGATTGTCTACTGGCTGCGCGAGCAAAAGTGGTACGACTATGTCAAGGAGTACTTCACCGCGCCGTGGGCAAGCGAGTTCTTCGATACCGACGAGCTCATGCACCTGCTCGATCTGCACTTTGCGGGCAAGGGCGATTTCCAGCGCAAGATCTATACGCCGCTCGTGTTCTTGGTGTGGTACAAGCGCTTCTTTATCGACGAGGGCCAGCCTTCTGTTCAGGCTGCCTAGCCTCGGCTTACGAACGCCTGCGCGTAACGGCTCCTCCGGGAGCCGTTTTTGCGCGAGCATGTTTCAGTTACTATGAAAACCGTCCCTGCCAAATGGCTGAGAAAGGCGAAAGATGCACCATTCGGATTCCGCGACCGTGACCACGGTCGATACGCTTGCCAAGCTTCTCGATGTGTGCGGCGAGCTGCGCGCATCGGAGCAGGTTGACGGGCGTGCCGTGACCGGCTGTTCGTTTGATTCGCGCGCGGTTTCGGCAGGTGACGTGTTCTTTTGCAAGGGCGCTGCCTTTAAGCCTGCGTTTTTGAGCATGGCGCTCGATTCGGGCGCCGTCGCATTTGTGTGCGAGGAGTCGCTGGTCGAGTCTCTGGAGCCGCTGGCGAAAGAGAACGGTGCTGCGATGCTGGTTGTTGATAGCGTACGCACGGCGATGGCGCTGTTGCCGCCCGAGGTCTACGACCGTCCCGACCACGACGTTAAGATCGTGGGCATCACCGGTACCAAGGGAAAGACCACGGCCGCTTTTATGCTCCAGTCCATCATCAAGGCGGCGGGCGAGTCCTGCGGCATGATCGGCTCGGTGAACACCGACGATGGTATCGAGTGCTACGAGAGCACCAACACCACGCCCGAGGCCCCCGAGGTCTGGCGCCATATCGCCAACTGTCGCGCGTCTGGTCGCCAGTCCATGGTCATGGAGGTCTCAAGCCAGGCGCTTAAGTACCAGCGCGTCGAGAACCTGCCGTTTGACGTGGCGTGTTTCCTCAACATCGGGCGTGACCACATCTCACCGATCGAGCACCCGACCTTCGAGGATTATTTTGAGAGCAAGCTCAGGATCTTTGATCAGGCTAAGACCGCCGTAGTGAATCTGGGCACCGATGAAGTCGAACGCGTGCTGGAGGCCGCGTCGACGGCCGAGCACTTGGTGACCGTTGGCGTCGAGCATCCCGAGGCGAGCCTGTGGGCAAGCGATGTCCGCATGGTCGGCTTTAACATCGAGTTTAACCTGCATGGCATGAGCGCCGACGAGCCCGAGGCGGGGGAGAAGGTCCTGCTGGGTATTGCGGGAGACTTTAACGTGGAGAACGCGCTGGTCGCTATCGCCGCCGCGCGCGAGATTGGCATCGGAATCGATGCCATCAAGAAGGGCCTCTCCAAGCTGCGTGTGCCGGGCCGCATGGAGGTCGTGGAGTCGCAGGATGGACGCGTGCTTTGCGTTGTTGACTACGCTCACAACCAACTTTCGTTCCGCTCGCTCTTTTCGTCGGTCAAGCGCGCGTTTCCCGCCAGTCCGGTCATTGCGCTGTTTGGTGCTGCTGGAGGCAAGGCGCAGGAGCGCCGTGAGCAGCTTCCGCGCGAGGCCGCACCATATTCTGATCTGCTGATCTTTACCAACGAGGATCCGGCTCACGAGGACCCGATGAAGGTCTGTCGCGAGCTTGCCGAGCATGTTCCCGACGATACGCCGAACGAGATCATCCTCGACCGTGAAGCCGCTGTGCATGCGGCGTTCAAGGCGGCGCGCGAGGAGTACGTCAACCCCAATGCTCCCACCATTGTCTTGCTGCTGGCAAAGGGTGACGAGGAGCTCATGCACGTGGGCGACGAGTTCGTACCCATCGAGAGCGATCTTTCGCTTGCCAATCGTTTAATCGATGTTACCCAGTTTGACTAATGAACTGCGATGAGGGCGGCGTCCCGAGCGCGCTGCCGTTGCAAGCGCGTTTCCCCTCAAGCGAGGCGCGCCGCCTAAGACCAGAAGCCCCTTCTACGTAATGGAGTGACCATGTCCCACAATACCCTGCCGACCGTCGCTGAGCTTTCGGGCGAGATGCGCGAGCGTCTTGCCAAGGTTAAGTACGTCTTTACCGACCTGGACGCCACCATGCTCGCGCCCGGCTCGTGCGTGCTGCGCGACAACGACGGCAATCCCTCGACCAAGCTCGTCGAGGCTGTCGTGGCACTTGCCCGCGCTGGTATTCAGGTGGTTCCCACCTCGGGCCGCAACCGCACCATGATCCACGAGGATGCGCGCGTGCTCGGCCTCAACTCCTACATCGGCGAGATGGGTGGCCTGGTCATGTACGATCTCAAGGCCAACGATTGGGAGTATCTGACCGGCGATATGCCCTACGACCCCGCCTGCGGCTTCACGCCACATCAGGTGATCGAGCAGACTGGCGTGTGCGAGAAGATTCTCGCCCGCTGGCCGCATAAGATCGAGTACCACAACGACATGTCGACTGGCTACAAGTACCGCGAGGTCACCGTCGGCATGCGCGGCGATGTGCCCGACGACGAGGTCCAGGCCATCCTGGACGAGGCCGGCTGCGGTCTGGTCTGGGCCTGCAACGGCCACCTGACGCATCTGTCCAAGCCGACGACGCTCGAGCTCGAACGCGTCGAGGATGGCCGCGCGTTTAACATCAATCCCGCCGGCCTCAACAAGGGCGTTGCCATCGCGCGTTTCTGCGAGCACCTAGGGATCGAGCGCGAGGAGACGCTCGCGCTCGGCGATTCCGAGTCCGACTTCTACATGGCTGACCACGTGGGCACGTTCTGCCTGGTCGAGAACGGTTTGACCAGCGCCGGCGCGCCCGAGTTCCTGGATACCTGCGATAACGCCTACGTCACGCGCGGCAAGATTGTCGACGGCTGGGCGGCAACGGCAGAGCTGCTCGTCGCGGCTCGTTCGTAGCGCGGTCCTATCGTTCTGAGCCATATCTTTTCGAGAGAGAATCTGGTGAGGTAATGTCCGATATCGAGAATCTGGCCGGGGACACGCGCCCCATTGGCGTGTTCGACTCGGGCCTGGGCGGTCTGACGGTTGCGCGCGCGATTGCGACGGCGTTGCCGCACGAGTCCGTCTACTACTTTGGCGACACCAAACGCTGCCCGTATGGCACCCGCACCGAGGACGAGGTGCGTTCGTTTGCACTGCAGGCGGGCCGTTGGCTGTCGAAGCACGACGTCAAGATCATGGTCATCGCCTGCAATACAGCGACCGCTGCGGCCTTGCGTTTGGCCCAGCAGGTGCTCGACGTCCCCGTCATCGGTGTGATCGCACCGGGCGCACGCGCGGCAATCAACAGCACCCGCACGCGCCGGGTGGGCGTGCTCGCCACCAACCTCACCATTCGCTCGGGTGCTTACACGCGCGCCATTCAGGACCTGGATGCCGGTGTTGACGTATACGGCTGCCCTGCCTCGAGCTTTGTCGAGGTCGTTGAGCACGAGCTCGCCTCGGGTGCGCATCTGCAGGAGCAGTGGCTTGAGAACGAGGACATCTTCGATACGCCTGCCGTGCGTGCGCTGGTGGGTGCCACGGTTGAGCCGCTGCGCGACCACGGTATCGATACCGTGGTGCTCGGCTGTACGCATTTTCCGCTGTTGGTGGGACCTATCCGTCATGCGCTGGGGCCTGGGGTGCGCGTCGTGAGTTCCGCCGAGGAGACCACGCGCGAGCTGACCGATATCCTCACGCGCCGCGAGCAGCTGGCGGGCGACGCCGCCGAGCCGCAGCATCGTTTTGCAACGACGGCCGATAACATTGCCGAGTTTGCGGTGGCGGGCAGCTTTATCTTTGGCCAGCCGCTCAAGAGCATTGAGCATATCGATATCGACGAACTGAAATAGATATAAGGGCACCGACCAAAGGCTCACGTCCACCTTTTGCCGAAAGGATTTTTCTATGGAGTATATGCAGGTCAATCGCGCCAACGGCCGCGCCGCCGATGAGCTGCGCCCCATCAAGCTTACTCGCGACGTCATGAAGCACGCCCACGGTTCGTGCCTGGCCGAGTTTGGCGATACACACGTGCTGTGCGCTGCCACCATCGAGGAGGGCGTGCCGGGCTGGCGCAAGGGCGCCAAGGCCGGTTGGGTAACGGCGGAGTACGCCATGTTGCCGGCATCGACCGGCAAGCGCTGCAAGCGCGAGCACGCCAACCGCAAGGGCCGCTCCATGGAGATCGAGCGCCTCATTGGCCGCAGCCTGCGTACCGTCGTCAACATGAAGGCGCTTGGCGAGTACACCGTCACCGTCGACTGCGACGTGATCCAGGCCGATGGCGGCACGCGAACGGCGAGCATTACCGGCGCCTGGGTGGCACTGCACGACGCCCTTGCCATGTGGGTCGAGGCAGGTAAGCTCGAGCGCATCCCGCTCACGGGCCAGGTGGCTGCCATCTCCATGGGCGTTGTCGATGGCAACACCCTGCTCGACCTGGATTATTCCGAGGACAGTCACGCCGAGGTCGACATGAACCTTGTCGCCGCCGATACCGGTGAGATGATCGAGCTCCAGGGCACTGGCGAGCAGGCGCCCTTCGACCGCAAGCGCCTCAATGCCCTGCTCGATTTGGGCGACAAGGGCATTGCCGAGCTCATCGAGCTCCAGCGCCAAGCCCTCGCCTAACCTGCCAAAAAGGGACAGGTTTATTTTGGCAGGTTTTATCTGGGAAAACGTCGAAGTATAAGACTGCCGCTGATTAAGAGGGGGAGAGGCCGAGGCCTCGCCGTCCTCAACACGGCATTGCTATAGAGACAAGGAGGCCAGCTATGGCACTTGAGAAGATCGACATCGACACTCTCGACCCGGCGGCGACCATCGTCGTGGCAACGGGTAACGCCCATAAGCTCACCGAGATCGAGGCCATTTTGGGCAAGGTTATGCCCGAGGTTCGTTTTGTGGCGCTCGGCCAGCTGGGCGATTTTGAGGACCCCGAGGAAAACGGCACGACGTTTTTGGAGAACGCCATCATCAAGGCGCAGGCTGCCGTCGAGGAGACGGGGCTCATGGCCATTGCCGACGATTCGGGCCTGGTCGTCGACGCGCTGGACGGTGAGCCCGGTGTGTATAGCGCGCGCTACGCGGGCGTTCACGGCGACGATGCCGCCAACAATGCCATGCTGCTCGTGAATCTGGAGGGCGTGGCCGACGAGGACCGCACTGCACGCTTTATGAGCGTCGTCGCGCTCATCGACACGGACGGTTTGGTCACCTATGGTGAGGGCACCTGCGAGGGCGCTATCGCACACGAGGGCCGCGGCGATCACGGCTTTGGCTACGACCCGCTGTTCCTGCCGGTCGACACGCCGGGCAAGACCATGGCCGAGCTGACGGCGGACGAGAAGAACGCCATCAGCCATCGTTTCCACGCGCTCGAGCATCTGTCCGCCAAACTGACGGGCGAGGAGTAGGCCGTGCGTGCGGTGGTGCAGCGCGTGCTCGACGCCGGCGTGACGGTCGACGGCGAGTGCGTGGGCCGCATTGGACGCGGCTATCTGGTGCTGCTGGGCGTGGGCCACGGCGACACGCGCGCCGAGGCCGAGAAGCTGTGGGGCAAGCTCCGGGGCTTGCGCATTAACGAGGACGAGAACGGCAAGACCAACCTGGCACTTGCCGATGTCGACGGCGAGGTTCTCGTGGTGTCGCAGTTCACGCTGTTCGCCGATTACCGGCACGGCCGCCGCCCATCGTTTACCGATGCAGGCGCCCCCGATGTCGCCAACGAGCTCTACGAGTACTTCCTGACGCTTGTGCGCGAGGACGTCGAGCACGTGGCGCATGGCATCTTCGGCGCCAATATGAAGGTCGACCTCGTCAACGACGGTCCATTCACCATAGTCCTCGATACCGACAATCTGTAAGTAGCCAAATTGGCTACTTGCGCGTGGTCGCAACAGGGTGCTATAGTATTAGAGTTTTGTCTATCTTAGGGGTATTATCCCCTTTTTGAATTGCACCTTCTGGAGGCCCTGTTCATGGAAGAGATGGAAGTCAATCACGTCGACGACATCCACGAGAAGCTGACCGATATGGTGGGCGATCGCGTTAAGGTGAAGGCCAACATGGGCCGCACCCGCGTCGTCGAGCGCATGGGCACCATCAAGAGCGTCCATCCGGCAGTCTTTATCGTCGAGGTCGACGAGCGCCGTGGCCGCAAGTCGCGTCAGTCCTACCAGTATATTGATGTTCTCACCGGCCAGGTCGAGCTGTTCGACCCCGAGAGCGGCGAGCACATTTTTACCCCGCTCGGCAATCAGCTCGAGGAGCACTAGCGGTGACCGATTGGTCCCTGATCCTTTCCGCGCCGGCAAAGATCAACCTCTATCTGGGGGTTCATACCGAGCGTGACGACCGCGACTACCATAAGGTCGATTCCCTGATGGCAGCCGTCGGTCTTGTCGATACCGTGACGGTTACGCCGGCACAGGCGCTGACCGTCCAGACGATTCCGACATCCGACTTTCCCATGCAAAAGAATACGGCGTATCGTGCTGCGCTCGCTATGGCCGAGCATTATGGTCGCGAAGCCAATGTCTGCATCACGATCGAGAAGCGCATCCCGTTGTGTGCCGGCCTGGGCGGTCCTTCGACGGATGCCGCGGCGGTCATTGTCGCCTTGGCAGAGAGTTGGGGTATCGACCGTGCCGACCCCGCGCTGGACAACATTGCGCGCGGCATTGGCGCCGACGTTCCCTTCTTTTTGCATGCCAGCCCTGCATTTTACGTGGGTGGGGGAGACGTGCTGGCAACCGAGTACCCCGCACTACCCGCGACGCCCGTCGTGCTGGTCAAGCCGCGCGAGGCAAGCGTTTCAACAATTGAAGCCTATCGACATTTTGACGAGACCCCAGCGCCTGCGGACAAGCCCGGAGCGATCGCATCTGCCCTTCGCTCGGGAGACGCAGAGGCGGCCTACGCGCTCGTCCACAACAACCTGGGTGTCATTTCCGCGCAGATGGAGCCGCGGATTCAAACGGTGCTCGACTGGCTCCGTTCACAGGACGGTACCATTACCGCAAACGTGTGCGGTTCGGGTGCCTGCTCGTTTGCTCTCTGCGATACTGCCGCCACGGCAGTCAATCTTGCGGCGGCCGCTCAACAAAACGGCTGGTGGGCGTATGCAACGGAGCTCGTTTCCGACACGGTTCGCATTGAAGCGCCAAAGAAGTAAAAATTTCTCTGGCACACGACGGAAATCTTTGTTACTATAGTCGAGCTAACGGGTTGTGGCTCAGTTTGGTAGAGCACTGCGTTCGGGACGCAGGGGTCGCTGGTTCAAATCCAGTCAACCCGACCAGAGCATGAGGAGGGACCGCTTCTTGCGGTCCCTTTTTTTAGCTATTGTTGTGATACCGCGATACCCGCGGTATACTCATTCGAGCTTGTCTCGCTGTATTGTGGAGGTCTACATGTTTGGACTGAGGGCTCCTGAGCTCATCATTATTCTCGTCGTTGTCCTGATTATCTTTGGGCCCAAGAACCTGCCGAAGCTCGGTAAGTCCCTCGGCTCTACCGTCAAGAATATCCGCGAGGGTATGGAGGGCGACGATAAGGCCGAGACCAAGCAGGCCGAGGAGGTCGTGGTCGAGCAGTCCGAGGAGGACAAGGAGATCGCTGAGCTCGAGGCCAAGCTCGCTGCTGCCAAGAAGAAGCAGGCAGAGGACAGCGACGCGGACGCAGAGTAGTCCCATCCCTTTGGGGTGAGCACCTGACCGGCTTGCCCGCAGGCTAGCCGGTCTTTTTCGTTTTGTTGACAGTTGATTGTTTGATCAGAGTTGGGGAGATATCCGTATGGACGCAAGCCAGATCGTACTGACCGCTGAGGGCCGCCAGAAGCTCGTCGAGGAGCTCGCTTGGCGTGAGGGCGATTACGCCAAGGAGATCGTCGAGGACATCAAGGAAGCCCGCGCGTTCGGCGACCTTTCGGAGAACTCCGAGTATGACGCCGCTAAGGACAAGCAGGCCCAGAACGCCGCTCGTATTGCCGAGATCCAGGCCATCCTCGCCAACGCTCAGATCGCTGCCAGCACGGGCGACCTGACCGTCTCCATTGGCTCGACCGTTACCCTGGTCGACCCCAACGGTGAGCTTATCGAGGTCACGCTTGTCGGTACCACCGAGACCAACTCGCTCGAGCACAAGATCTCCAACGAGTCTCCGGTCGGTCACGCCATCATCGGTCACGGCGAGGGCGATTCCGTCGAGGTCGTTACGCCTTCCGGCAAGACTCGCGTCTACACCATCGCCAAGATCGCACGCTAGACCACGGTCCCGCGTAAAGGTATGTTTTCGCTCCCTGGGACCGAATCCTGGGGAGCGTTTTAGTTTGAGGAGCTAACTTATGGCAGAGAACCAGAACGCCGCCGATCAGGCATCGACGCTCAACGACGAGCGCGCCACCCGCCTGGCCAAGCGCGCCGCCCTGTTCGAGGCGGGCCAGAACCCCTATCCCGAACACTCTGAGCTTGAGGACTACGTCGCCGATATCGAGGCAAAGTACGCCGAGCTTGCCGATGGTGAGGACACCGAGGACGTCGTGAAGATCGCCGGCCGCGTGGTCGCCAAGCGCGGTCAGGGCAAGATTATGTTCATCGTCGTGCGCGATGCGACTGCCGAGATTCAGCTGTTCTGCCGCATCAACGACATGGACGAGGCTGCCTGGAGTACGCTCAAGGCCCTCGACCTGGGCGATATCCTGGGCGTGACCGGCGTGGTCGTGCGCACCCAGCGTGGCCAGCTTTCCGTTGCCCCTAAGAGCGCGACCCTGCTTGCCAAGGCCGTTCGTCCGCTGCCCGAGAAGTTCCACGGTCTTTCCGACAAGGAGACCCGCTATCGCCAGCGCTATGTCGACCTGATCGCCAACGACGACGTTCGCGAGACCTTCCGCAAGCGCTCGCAGATTCTCTCTACCTTCCGTCGCTTTATGGAGTCCGACGGCTACATGGAGGTCGAGACCCCCATCCTGCAGACCATCCAGGGCGGCGCTACTGCCAAGCCGTTCATTACCCACTTCAACGCGCTCGATCAGGAGTGCTACCTGCGTATCGCCACCGAGCTGCACCTCAAGCGCTGCATCGTCGGCGGCTTTGAGCGCGTGTTCGAGATCGGCCGCATCTTCCGTAACGAGGGCATGGACCTTACCCACAACCCCGAGTTCACCACGATGGAGGCCTACCGTGCCTTCTCCGACCTCGAGGGCATGAAGGCACTCGCCCAGGGTGTCATTAAGGCGGCTAACAAGGCCATCGGCAACCCCGAGGTCATCGAGTACCAGGGCCAGACCATCGACCTTTCTGGTGAGTGGGCCAGCCGTCCCATGACCGATATCGTCTCTGACGTGATTGGTAAGCAGGTCACCATCGACACGCCGGTTGAGGAGCTTGCTGCCGCCGCACGCGAGAAGGGTCTGGAGATCAAGCCCGAGTGGACCGCCGGCAAGATTATCGCCGAGATCTACGATGAGCTGGGTGAGGACACCATCGTCAATCCCACCTTCGTGTGCGATTACCCCATCGAGGTCAGCCCGCTTGCCAAGCGTTTTGAGGATGATCCGCGCCTGACCCATCGCTTTGAGCTGGTCATCGCCGGCCACGAGTACGCGAACGCGTTCTCCGAGCTCAACGACCCGGTCGACCAGGCCGAGCGCTTCGCTGCCCAGATGGCCGAGAAGGCCGGCGGCGATGACGAGGCCATGGAGTACGACGAGGACTACGTGCGCGCCCTCGAGTACGGTATGCCTCCTGCGGGCGGCATCGGCATCGGTATCGACCGCGTGGTCATGCTGCTCACCAACCAGGCTTCCATCCGCGACGTGCTGCTGTTCCCGCACATGAAGCCCGAGAAGGGTTTCCAGTCCGGTGCCGCCGCTGCCAAGGCTGCCGAGGCCGGCAACACCGCGAGCCCCTTCGTCAAGCCGCTCAAGCCCACGCTCGACTACTCCAAGATCGCCGTTGAGCCGCTGTTCGAGGAGTTCGTCGACTTCGATACCTTCTCCAAGAGCGATTTCCGCGCTGTGAAGGTCAAGGCATGCGAGGCCGTCAAGAAGTCCAAGAAGCTGCTGAACTTTACGCTCGACGACGGTACCGGTACCGACCGCACCATCCTCTCCGGTATTCACGCTTATTACGAGCCCGAGGACCTGGTCGGCAAGACCCTGCTCGCCATCACCAACCTGCCTCCGCGCAAGATGATGGGTATCCCCAGCTGCGGCATGCTCATCAGCGCCATCCACGAGGAGGAGGGCGAGGAGCGCCTCAACCTGATTCAGCTCGACGCTTCCATCCCTGCCGGCGCAAAGATGTACTAACTAGTTACGCGGTTCTACGAACCGCGTAACGGCTCGACGCTGCGCGGGCCGCATTTGGACAATCTGACGTTCAACTTCAAGGGCGCGACCAGAAGGTCAGCGCCCTTTCGTTTCACGTCACCTTGTCTCAAATGCGGTCCGCTCGCTGACTTATGCTCAACCTGCGGCGCCATTTTGCTTGAAGGCACCTTGCTCACTCTGGCGGGCTTTCGCTGTCCGTCCTCTATCTGCGGTGTTGCCCTGGTTGGCACTTGGGGACGTTCCTTTTGTGCCGGCACTTGGGGACAGTCCTAGTCGTCTGGGGTCTACCGGCGCATTGGGGGTTTACGCCTTCCATGCATGACAGTCGTCTCTTTTATGTTTCCTTTAGCCGTCGCTGCCTAGGATGGGAGTTAGTCGGTAGGAAGGGAGCGTCTATATGAACGACGCGAGCGATCGTGCAATCGAAGAGGACATGCTCGATCAGTTCAATTACTTTGACAATGAGGACGAGGAGCTGATCGATCGTCGCGAGCCGGCGTCGCTCGATGCTTTCGACCTTGTTGATGAAGGGCCCGACGAGGACGAGGTCGAATCGACGGAACCCCCACAGCCTTCGCGCCATGATTCGTTGCTCTCAAGAGTCCCTCTGCACCACGGTGTTCGTGCCGGCGCCCTCCATATGAAAACCGACTGGTGCCAGATCGTGACGGCAGGCGGTGAGCTTGCCGTCGATGCGCCGCTCACCGATAAATCATCCATCATTTGCCGCACCGGTATGCTTATGCTCGCGAGCGGAACGGGTGCCTGGCGTGTACGCGATACCATGAATCGCGTCGCCGCTGTACTCGGTGTCACCATCCACGTTGACTTAAGTCTCCTGTCGTTTGAGTGTACTTGTATCGAAGATGGTCACTGCTTTAACGAGGTCGTCAGCCTACCCACAACGGGGGTCAATACTCATCGCATATGGATGATGGAGAGCTTCTTAAAGGAAATCGAGGTTTACGGGCGCCGGTTTACCGTGCATGAGTACCACGAGATGCTCAAGACCGTTGAGAGTTCAAAACCCGATTACACTCCCTGGCAACAGGGCATTGCGGCGGCCTGTGCTTGCGGCGCCTTTGTCTTTTTGCTCGGCGGCGGCCCTATCGAGATGGCCTGTGCATTTGTGGGCGCTGGTGTCGGCAACTTTGCGCGCTCCCATATTCTCAAGCAGGGCCTTGGCCAGTTTAGCGCGCTGACGATCGGCGTTGCACTCGCTTGCGTCTCGTATCTGCTGGCATTGCTTGGCCTTGGCCAGGTCATACCGGGGGCAATGTCGCACCAAGAAGGCTATATTGGCGCCATGCTCTTTGTGATCCCCGGCTTTCCTCTCATTACGGCAGGCCTCGACATCGCTAAGCTCGACATGCGAAGCGGCATTGAGCGTCTTTCGTATGCTGTGTCGATTATTGTGATGGCGACCCTCGTAGGCTGGATGGTTGCCGAGTGTGTGGGGCTGGCGCCGGATGATTTTGCCCCGCTCGGCCTCTCACCGTTGGCTCTTACACTCTTGCGTATTGTGATGAGCTTCGTTGGCGTATTCGGCTTCTCGGTGATGTTCAACAGCCCGGTAAAGATGGCCGCGGCAGCTGGGCTGATCGGCGCCGTGTCCAATACCTTGCGCCTTACGCTTGTCGATGCGCCGACGCTGTTTCCCTTTCTGGGCCTGAGCGTAGGTATGCCTCCCGAGGCGGCAGCGTTTATCGGCGCGCTGGTATCGGGACTGCTCGCGAGCTTAGCCGAAATCAAGCTCACCTACCCACGTATCGCCCTCACGGTGCCATCGATTGTCATTATGGTGCCCGGTCTGTATCTCTATCGCTCGATGTATTACATGTGCACCTTCGACACGGTCAATATGCTCGGCTGGTTTGTGCGTGCAGTGCTCATCGTGGCGTTTTTGCCTGTCGGTCTGGGTGTGGCACGTACATTCACCGACCCTCGCTGGCGCCACACCAGCTAATTGGTGCAAGGGAGACAGGCTACTTTGCACCAAATGAGTTGCGGTGAAATAGGGACCGAATTGCTGCTTAAAGGGTCAAAACAGTCCGTATTCCACCGCAACTTATGGGGTCGGGGGATTATTGGTGCCCTGCATCTTCATAAACTCAACGCTTACGAAGCGCATGTGTTTCGTGCTAGGCTGGTTTCACCACATAAGTAGTCGCAGACGCACGTACCACGGGCGGGCGAGATGAAGTTCCAACAGCTCCATCTTGCCCGCCCGTTTTTGTTGCGTGGTGTTGCGGCGTAACACAGAAAGGACCATGCCCTTTATGCCTATCAACAAACGAGAGAGCCTGCTGTTCACCTTTATCATGTGCTTTTGCATGGTGCTCTGGATGAGCATCTACAACGTTGCCCTGCAGCATGGGGCCATCAACGGCGAGGTTGTTGCCGCCGCGTGGCTCGGCTTCCCCGTTGCCTACATATTTGCCATGTGCTGCGACTGGTTTGTTGCCAGCCCCCTTGCCAAGGGTTTCGCATTTAAATTCCTGGTCACGCCGGGCAAGAGCTCGCCGCTTGCCATGACGCTCGCCGTCAGCTCCTGCATGGTCGTTCCCATGGTCATCATCATGTCGCTCTACGGCGCGTGCGAAGGCCTGTTCCATATGCCCGGCGGCCCGCTTGCCAATTTGCAGGCGCTGCCGATGATGTGGCTCGTCAACATTCCGCGCAACTTTATCATGGCCCTGCCTTGGAACCTGCTGGTGGCTGGTCCGGTTGCTCGCTTTGTATTCCGCCGCGCCTTCCCCATGGGAACCGTCTTTGAAGAGCAGCATATGGAGCTCGTGCGCATGCCTGGCGCTTCCGTTGCCGATGCCGTCAATGACGTTGCCGAGAGCATGGACGCCGAGCCCGCCTGCTAGACAGCAGCGCAAAACCAAACCGCCAAGCGGACCGAAGCGATTCCTTTTTTGTAGACGTTGTCACGCGGCTACGGGTGGGAAAGGCCCCAACGGTTAACATATACTCCATATGGGTAAAGAGACCAAAGCGCTGCCGCGGGGCGGCGCTTTGCGTTTGAAAAACTAGCTCGTCTAAGAGGAACTAGCATGTTAGACCGTTTTACCGATCGCGCGCGCAAGGTCATGTCCATGGCCAAGCAAGAGGCGCTCGATCTACACTCAAATAAGGTGGGCACCGAGCACCTGCTGCTCGCGCTTGCCAAGGAGGACGAGGGCATTGCCGCCGAGGCACTGCGTTCGCTCGACATCTCCTACGATGACATCATGGATACTCTCAAAGAGGTCCAGACCACGGTTCCCGAGCCCAGTGAGGAGACCGAGGCGGCCAAGCTCGCCTTTACGCCGCTTGTCATTAGCGTGATGGAGCGTTCCTTCCGCGTGGCACGCGAGAACAACCAGACGTATGTGTCGACCGAGCACCTGCTCATCGGCATCGTCGAAGAGGGCAACGGCATGGCCATGGACATCCTCATGCGCCTGGGTGTGTCGTCCGCCTCCATCAAAAAGGCTATCGACAAACTCACCGCCAAGGACCAGGACAAGAAGCGTCCGCTTGCCGGCGCCGGTGCCGGGCGTCCCGGTGCGGGCCTGCCGTTCTTTAGCGGCTCGGATGCCTCTCAGCAAAAGGGGAGTGGCACCGATACGCTTAAGCAGTTCGCCACCAACCTTACGCAGAAAGCGCGCGACGGTGAGCTCGACCCCGTGATCGGTCGCGAAAAGGAAGTCCAGCGCATGATGGAGATCCTTTCGCGCCGCACCAAGAACAACCCGCTCATTCTGGGCGACCCCGGCGTGGGCAAGACGGCCATCGTCGAGGGCCTGGCTCAGCAGATTGCAGCCGGCAACGTGCCCGAGAACCTCATGAACCAGAACATCTGGACGCTCGACCTGCCGGGCCTCGTGGCGGGTGCCAAGTATCGCGGCGAGTTTGAGGAGCGCCTCAAGAACGTGATTCAGGAGGCCACCGAAGCCGACGACGTCATCCTGTTTATCGACGAGATGCACACCATCATCGGTGCCGGTTCTGCCGAGGGCTCCATCGATGCGAGCTCCATGCTCAAGCCCGTGCTCGCGCGCGGTGCCTTCCAGATCATCGGCGCCACCACGGCCGAGGAATTCCGTAAGTACCTCACCAAGGACCCGGCCTTTGAGCGCCGCTTCCAGACTATCGATGTCGAGGAGCCGAGCGTCGAGGACACGGTCAAGATCCTGACCGCGCTCAAGCCGCGCTACGAGGAGCACCACCATGTGCGCTATACGCAGGGTGCTATCGAGGCTGCCGCGAACCTTTCCAGCCGCTATATCCAGGATCGCTTCCTGCCCGATAAGGCCATCGACCTCATTGACGAGGCCGGTGCCCGCGCTCGCATCGCCGCGAATCGCGCACCTGAGCCGGTGCGTGAGGCCGAGCATCGCATAGAGGAGCTCAAGGCCGCCGCGCAGGAGGCCACCGAGAGCGACGATATGAACAAGGCCGCCGAGATCACCGAGCAGCAGAAGGCCGCCGAGATCGAGCTCGCCGAGGCCAAGGCCGCCTGGACGGCCGAGCTCGACGCCAGCCCGCTCACCATCGACGTGAGTCAGATCGCCGATATCGTGTCCGTGACTTCGGGCGTGCCGGTGTCCTCGCTTACCGAGAGCGAGAGCCGTCGCCTGCTGCAGGCCGAAAGCGTGCTCAAGACACGTATCATCGGTCAGGATGAGGCTGTCGAGGCAGTTGCCAAGGCCGTGCGCCGCAGCCGCTCGCCGCTCAAGGATCCGCGTCGCCCCGGCGGCAGCTTTATCTTCCTGGGTCCCACCGGCACGGGCAAGACCGAGCTCGCCAAGACGCTCGCCGAGTACCTCTTTGGCAGCAAGGACGCGCTCATCAGCTTCGACATGTCGGAGTTCGGCAGCGAGTTCGAGGTCTCCAAGCTCATCGGTAGCCCTCCGGGTTATGTCGGCCACGACGAGGGCGGTCAGCTCACCAAGGCCGTGCGCCGTCATCCGTACTCGGTCGTGCTGTTCGACGAGATCGAGAAGGCGCACCCCGATATCTTCAACATCCTGCTGCAGGTGCTGGAGGAGGGTCGTCTAACCGATAGCCAGGGCAAGACGGTCGACTTCCGCAACACCGTGATCATCATGACGTCCAATGTGGGCGCCCGCGAGATTGCGCAGGATGCAAGCGTTGGCTTTGGCACCACCGGCGAGCAGGGCCTCACCTCGAGTGAGATCCGCGGCCGCGCGATGGGCGAGCTCAAGCGCCTGTTCCGCCCCGAGCTGCTCAACCGCATCGACGACATCGTGGTGTTCCAGAAGCTCTCGGGTGAGAACCTGACCAAGATCGCGCACCTGCTGGTGGACGACCTGCGTCAGCGTTTGATTGCCAACGGCATGAACATCAAGCTCACCGATGCGGCCTATGACAAGATCGTGGCCGAGGGCACCGACCTCACCAACGGTGCGCGTCCGTTGCGCCGTGCTATTCAAAAGCTCATCGAGGACCCGCTGTCCGAGGAGCTTCTGGCCGGCGAGTGGGGCGAGGGCGATACCGTCCTGTGCGACGTGGCCGATGGCAAGTTTGTCTTTAGCCACGGCACGGGCGAGATCCCGGCACCGCGTCCGGCGGGCACGCTCGGTGGCGATACCGCCCCGGCGGCACCGCACGCTGGCAGCGCCGCGCCCGTAAGTAGCGGCGTGACCTCGGGCCCCGGCGGCATGATGCAAGCCGGCTCTGGCGCGCTGTAGGGATTGAATATAACCTTGCATGATGGGGGGGCGTTTCCGATGGAGGTGCGCCCCTTTTCTTGTAGAGAAGAGTTTCCGTTAACGATAAAATAATTGAAAAAGTTCTGCTGGATGGCAAAAGGAGTTACTATGGCGAATAGCGCTCAAAGAATTGAGATGTCGTTCGATAACATGAGAAAAATCGGAATGGTTCTTTGTGCCGTGCTGGTACTTATAGCCATCGCTACCATCGCCGTCTTTGGTTCGGCATTTGTTGTTGCATGCCAAAGTATTTTGAACGGCGCAGTGGTAATCGAGGGGGTCGTTGAGCTTGGTAAGGGCGGCAGCATCGCGCTCCCAAACTTGGCGCTATGGGCGGTTTTGCTCCTTGCAGGGGAGTTCACATTGTTAAGCATCAGCTTCGATGTCGCCCGTCGTCAATCGCCTTTTACTATTCGACATGCACGGATGATTACCGTTATTGCTTGCCTATTTGCAATCAATGCCGTGATGGGCTCTCTACAGATTGGCAGCGATTTAAAAATAATGATGGGTAATTGTATGTTGAGCTGTCGTATGAATTCCGCTCTCCTTCAGATTGGTGACTCGGGCATCACTTTGGATGTGGGATCCATCATTGCAATGATGGTTGCTTTCGCTTTGTCGATCTTCTGGCGCTATGGGGCGCTTTTGCAGTCCCAGTCCGATGATTTGGTCTAGGTGATTGACCATGGATTATCTCATTATTGAGGTTGAGACACTTTTGCTCAAGACCGGGAAAACAAATGCCGATCTAATAAGAGCGACTGGGCATACGCCAGCTAACATTTCTAAAATCCGTAATGCAAAAATTAAGGCCATACGCTTGAAGACATTGCTCGATATCTGTGTTGAGTTGGATTGTCAGCCGGGAGATTTGATCCGTCGCGTGAGTGAAATAGAACTTGAGGAACTTACCATCGCGCGCGCGCGGAATAAGATTTTGCAAAGACGCAATCCCGACCCTTCCGAGATATTGCCCACAGAGGTTTACGTAGTAGATCTTTCTAAGGAATAACAAAACAGAATAAGAAGACAAACACGTATGCATGCAAGGCTCCTACCGCAAACGATCGGTAGGAGCCTTAATTTATTTGAAAATAGTTCTTGAAATCATAAGGTTATCGATATACGATAACGGAGTATTAAAACAGACGATAAATCAAAAGGAGGTAATTATGAACTGGGTAATCGATCCGTGTAGCAACGTGCAGGGTGGCGGTGGTGGCTGCCGCAATTACCACCCGTGTTCGCGCTGTAGCTGTTTTGGCGTATATGTTCATTTCTAGCAACGTGAACGTTAATGCTGGTTAAGACAGCAGAGGGTAAGCAGCGTGGTCGATAACTGCCATCCGTCGACCGCGCTGCCTTTTTAATGAGGTTCATGAGACATGGGTAATGCGATTTCAATCAAGGATCTATCAAAGCGCTACGGCAAAAACTGGGCGTTGTCTGATGTTTCATTTGATATAGATGAGGGCGAAGTGTGCGCTCTCGTTGGGGAGAACGGCGCGGGGAAGAGTACGTTGATTGATATTCTTCTTGGCTTGCTTAAAGCAACGAAAGGCTCAATCAGTTTTTTCGGCGAGTCTGGGAGAACAGGTCTGGCAAGAGCACGCAGAAATATCGGATTCGTCCCCGACGGCTGTGGGGCATTCTTGAACTTAACCGGTCGAGAAAACTTGATCTCACGCTGTATCGAGTGGGGGCTGCCGAAAAGTGAAGTTAATCGAGTGCTCGCTGCCGTTGGCCTAGAAAATGCGGCGGATGCATCGGTAAAACAATACTCGCTCGGCATGAAGCGTCGCCTGGATATCGGAACGGCTCTTCTGGGCAACCCGCAACTACTCATCATGGATGAACCCATAAACGGGCTCGATCCAGTGGGTGTGATTGAGGTGCGTGATCTCCTGCTGTCGTTGAAGGACAAACGGGATAAAACGGTGCTCATTTCAAGCCATAACCTAGATGAATTGGAGAAAGTTGCGACATCTTTTGCTTTTCTCCATCGAGGCAGACTTCTCGTTAAGGAAGAAAACTCCTACAAAGACCGAAGTCTGGAAAAGCGGTTTTTGGATTTTGGTTTATATGTGGAAAATAAGACTTATGTTGATGTGAAACCTG
>CAUCKA010000022.1 GCA_958443265.1 uncultured Collinsella sp.
AAACTCAACGCGCATGCTCTGGTAGACCTCGAGTGCCACACGCGCCGGATCGGCACCGTGGGCAACCAGACGCGAGGCTGCATGGAACGCGGCTGCATCGGCGTTTTGGTACTGAAAACGGCCGGTATCGGTAACCAAACCACACAGCAGGCAGGTCGCAACGCCATCACGTGCGACAATGCCGCAATTGTCCAAGAAGCGGTCGATGATCATGGCGCAGGCTGCAGCTTCGACGCGCCTCAGGCTGAGCTCGGCAAACTCCTCGCGCGCCGGATGGTGATCGAAGCACACCACATGCTTGGAGCGACGAAGCACCTCGGCGGAATTATTGAGACGCTCGACGACCGGCACGTCCACCGAGATGAACAGGTCCGGATTGCCGGTATACGCAGATGCCGGTACCAGGCGATCGGAGCCTTCCATAAAGCGGTAGATGCGCGGAACCGGATCATCGTCTGCCAGCAGCAGGGCAATGTCCTTGTTAGGGAAAAACTTCATAAGCGAGAGGCCCAGACCCAACACGGAGCCCAGGGCGTCGCCATCGGGAGAAGTGTGTCCCGAAATCGCAATGGAGGACGCACCCTCGATGAGCTCGAGGATGCGTCGCTGAATATCTGCAGACTCGCACGAGGCGAGGTCGGCGGAATTAGTCATCTAAAGCTGCCTCCTGGGCGGCATCCGCTATCGGATAGCCGTCCTCGTCCTTTTCGATCGCAAGCGTGGCGGGAACGTTTTCCAGCGCACGCGTGATGCGCTCGGCCTCATCGGTCGAGCGATCGATGCGAAAATCGAGCTCGGGCGTGACGCGCCAATCGAGCGAGCGGGCCAACAGGCTACGGATGCGGCCCTTGGCGCTGGCGAGCGCCTCCATGACCTCGTCGTAGCGGCTCGCGTCGCACGACACGTACACGCGCGCGAACGAACGGTCCACCGCGACCTCGACCGCGGTCAGGGTGACCAGGTCGAGACGCGGATCGGAAACCTCAAAGAGCAGGATATAACCGAGCTTCTCGCGAAGCTGCTCGCCCAAACGGCGGGTTGCCTGCGTTTGCTTCATAGCGCTACCCCCTACTCGGTACGGGCAACCTGATCGATGCGGTAGCCCTCAATGGTGTCGCCAGGCTTGATGTCCTGGAAGTTCTCCAGGCCAATACCGCCCTCGGAGCCGCTCTTAAGGCTCTTGGCCTCGTCCTTGTAGTGGCGCATCGAGGCGATTTTACCGTTGAAGACCACGATACCGTCGCGCACCAGGCGCACGGAATCGGTCGCGGCGATCTCGCCCTCTTCGACGCGGACACCGGCGGCGATACCGACCTTGGGCACCTTGAAGGTGTCCAGAACGGTCGCGGTGCCCGTGGAAACCTCGACCTCGGTGGGCTTGAGCATGCCGATACGGGCTGCGTCGAGGTCCTCGAGGCACTTGTAGATGACGTCGTAGCAACGGATCTCGACGCCCTCGCGCTCGGCGGCGGAGCGGGCCTTGCCGTCGGGACGGACGCCAAAGCCGATGATGATGGCGTTGGAGGCGTCGGCCAGAACGACGTCGGTCTCGTTGATGGCGCCAACGGCGGAGTGGATCGTGTTGATGCGCACCTCGGACTGGTCCATCTTGTCGAGGGAGTCCTGAAGGGCCTCGATAGAACCCTGGACGTCGGCCTTGATGATCAGGTTGAGTTCCTTGACCTCGGCGTCGGCGATGGTCTCAAAGAGGTTCTCGAGCGTCACATGCTTCACGCGGCTCTGCTCCTCGATGCGGGCCTTGAGCGAACGCTCGTCGGCCAGGGCGCGAGCCTCGCGCTCGTCCTCGAACACGCGGAACTCATCGCCGGCGTTGGGGACGGACTGCAGGCCCAGGATCTCGACGGCGTCGGAGGGACCGGCCTCGGTGACGGCGTTGCCCTTGGGGTCGAGCATGGCGCGGACGCGGCCGTAGGTAAGGCCGGCGACCAGCGTATCGCCCACGTGCAGAGTACCGCGGGTCACGAGCACCGTGGCAACCGAGCCGCGGCCCTTGTCGAGCTTAGCCTCGAGGACGTTGCCCGAAGCGAACGTATCGGGGTTGGCCTTGAGCTCGAGCACGTCGGCCTGGAGTAGGACGGTCTCGAGCAGGTCGTCGATACCGATCTTCTGCTTGGCCGAGATATTGACGAACATGTTCTGTCCGCCCCACTCCTCGGGGATGATGCCGTACTCGGTGAGCTCCTGGCGCACGCGGTCGGGGTTGGCACCCGGCTTATCGATCTTGTTGACGGCGACGACAATGGGAACACCGGCGGCCTTGGCGTGGTTGATCGACTCGATGGTCTGGGGCATGACGCCGTCGTCGGCAGCCACGATCAGAATGACGATGTCGGTCACCTTGGCGCCGCGGGCACGCATGGCCGTAAAGGTGGCATGGCCCGGGGTATCGATGAAGGTGATCTTGCGGTCGTTGATCATAACCTGCGAAGCACCGATTGCCTGGGTAATGCCGCCTGCCTCGCCGGCAGCGACGCCGGTGTGACGGATGGCGTCGAGCAGCGAAGTCTTGCCGTGGTCGACGTGGCCCATGACGGTGACGACCGGGGCACGCGGCTTAAGGTCGGCGGGATCGTCGTAGAACGAGAAGGTGTTCTCCTCTTCGGGGGTGATGATCTTGATCTGGCGGCCCAGGTCGTCGGCAACGAGCTCGACGAGGTCGTCAGACATGGACTGTGTCATGGTGAGCGGCGTGCCCAACAGGAACAGGCGCTTGATGATGTCGTTGGCCGGAACGTCAAGTGCCTCGGCGAGTTCCTGGACGGTAACGCCCTGGGAGACCTTGATGGCGTCGAGCTCCTCGGGGTTCACGCCCTGGGCCAGCGCCTCCTCTATCTTGCGCTCCTCCTGAGCCTTGGCAGCCTCGCGCTCGCGCTTCTCCTTGCGCTTCTTGCGGCGACCGGTGGACTCGCGAGAGGCCTCCTCGACGGCGGCACGGGCCTCCTCGAGCACCTTCTCGCGGCTGTACTCCTCGGCCTCGCGAGCCATACGGCTGTAGTGGTCCTCTTCGTTGTTGTGACCGCCCTTGCGCTTCTTGCCCTTGCCCTGCTTATCAGGGTTGGGGAAGTCCATGCCAGCAGCGACGTTGTTGCTGGCGTTGGTGCGATGGCTGTGCGGACGGCTCTCGGAGGCGTTGCGCTCGGAGTTGCTGTCGGAGGCGTTACGATCGTTGCGACGGCCACCGCGGCGGTCGTTGTTGCCGCCACGACGGTTACCGCGCTCGGCGGCGCGCTCGGCCTTGGCCTTGTCCTCGGCGTCCTTCTTCTCCTTGAGCACGGTCTCCTGTGCGGCGATCTGGTCGAGCAGCGAACGGAAGCGCGAACCGGAGTCGGAAGCGGGAACGGCGCGGCGCTGGGCCTCGCGGGCAGCCTCCTCCTTCTCGCGGGCAAGGCGCTCCTGCTCGGCCTTCTTCTTGGCCTCGGCCTCGGCGCGGGCAGCCTCCTCGGCAGCCTGGGCTGCGGCAAACTGGCGGCGCTCCTCCTCGCGGGCCTTCTCGGCGGCGATGCGCTCGCGCTCGGCCTCGGCAGCGCGTGCGGCTTCCTCGGCGGCAGCCGCCTGCTCCTCGGCCTGCTTGGCGGCCTCGACTTCCTGAGCGCGGGCCTCGATCACCGAGGCGAGCTGCTTGCGGACCATGGCGACATAGGCGTCCTCCAAGGTGGAGGAAGCGGACTTAGCGGGAATCTTCATATCGGCGAGATGACCCATCAGTTCCTTGGAGGTCATGCCGAACTCTTTGGCCAAGGTGGACACACGGACTTTTGCCATATGACTTCACCTACCCTTTCTGGCACCTTGGGTGCCTAGAGACTGAACGAGCGTGGGAGACGCGCCGGGGCCCGCCCGGCGCGACCGCGCGCTAGATCAGGTCCTCCGCATCATCGAAGGCGTCGGTGTCGTGGACACCGCAGAAACGGGAGCCGGGACGAGCCTGGTTGCGGCACTGGATGCCGTCCTCGGACACATACTCGCAGCGGCGGACATCCTCGTCCTCCTCGTCACCGATCAGGTCGGCGGCGGGCTCCTCGTGAACGGGAACGTTCTTGAGGATGTCGGCGGCAAGCGTCTCGGACTTGATGTCGATGTGCCAGCCGGTCAGGCGCGCAGCGAGGCGGGCGTTCTGGCCTTCCTTGCCGATGGCGAGGGACAGCTGGTCGTCGGGGACGATGACGCCGGCGTAGGCCTTCTCCTCGTCGATGAGGACGCGGGTGACCTTAGCGGGCGACAGGGCGTTGGCGACGTAGACGGCAGAATCGGCATCCCACAGGATGACGTCGACGCGCTCGCCACGGAGCTCGCCCACGACAGCGCGAACACGGCTGCCCTTGGGGCCGACGCAGGCACCCACGGGATCCAGACGGTCGTCGAGCGAGTAGACGGCAACCTTGGAACGCTGGCCGGGCTCGCGGGCGATTGACTTGATCTGGACGGTGCCCTCATAGATCTCGGGCACCTCCTGCTCAAACAGACGACGCATGAGCTCGGGGTGGGTACGGGAGATGACAATCGGCGGACGGCTGTGCTCGCCACGAACCGGCTGCAGGTTGGAGTTGGGGTCGCGAACGTCGATGATCACGGCCTTGATGTGCTGATTGTGCAGGTAGCGCTCGCCCATCGGACGCTCGTTGCGCTCGTTCTCGTAACGACGCTGATCGAAGTGCGGCAGCTCGGCCTCGACGCCTTCGCGAATCTTGACGATCGTGAAGTCGGGCGTGGACTGCAGCACGGTACCGCTGATGAGGTCACCGATGCGGCCGGAGAACTCCTCGTAGATCTGCTCGCGGGCGGAGTTACGCACGATGGCGTTGATCTCGGCCTTGGCGTGCTGGGCAGCGATGCGGCTCGTGTTCTTGGGGGTGACGTCGATCTCCTCGAACTCGGTGAAGTTGCCCTCCTCGTCCATGGAATCGTCGATCGGCTCCAGGCGGTAGACGTAGATCTTGCCGGTGGTGCGGTCGATGGTCACCTTAGCGCCCCACTCAAGATGCAGGATCTCGGCATAGCTCTTGGCGAGCGACTGCTCCAGGCGGTCGATCAGGTAGAGCTGGTCGATGTGCTTCTCCTGGCAAAGCTCCATCAGGGCGGACATCATGTCGGATGCTGCCATCTTACTTTCCTTCCTTCGCGGGCTTGAAGTCGTAGGTGGGCTTCAACTTGCACTTTTTAACATCAGAGAAATCGAGGGTGACGGAATCGCCGTCCTCGAGCTCGAGGGTAACGTCGGTCTCGGTCGCGGCGACAATCTTGCCGGTGTACTTGCGACGGCCCTCGGTGGCGGTGGAGGTGAGCTCACAGTCCTCGCCCACAAAGCGGGCAAAGTCGCGCGGACGGCGCAGGGGGCGTGCCATGCCCGGGCTCGACACCTCGAGCGTATAGCTCGAAGAGATGGGGTCGAGCTCCTCAATCACGTCGCCGACCCACTTGGTATTGGCCGTGACGTCGTTGAGCGACAGGCTCTGACCCTCGGCACCCTCGATACGTACGCGCACGCAGGGGGCCTTGGTGGCGCCCACGAGCTCAACGTCGACGATGTCGACATCGTGCTGGGGAGCGACGGCCTCGAGCGCGTCGATGATCGCCTGCTCGGTCTTGGTCTTGACCATTGCGGCACCTCCATCCATACAAAAAAGAAGCGGGGCCGAAACCCCACTTCTTTCAATTACAACTTCATTTGCAAGCAAACTATACCAATAGCTGCGAAAACGTGCAAGCACAGTACGAATCTGCAGGTCAGCGTGCGCACAGCTTCTCCACAAGAATAGGACAATTGACCGCAAGCACTTGGTCGGGTACACGCAAGACGAGGGGCGACCCAGCCGGATCGTCCCTCGTCTTTAATGTGTCAGCTAAGCGCGCAGCGCTTACTTGACCACCAGGTTGACCAGCTTGCCGGGCACGCAGATGGCCTTGACGACCGTCTTGCCCTCAAGCCACTTGGCAACGGCGGCCTCGGCGGCAGCCTGCATCTCCTCGTTGGAGGCGTCACGGGCGACGTCGATGCGGCCACGGACCTTGCCGAGCACCTGTACGACAATCTGCACCGTGTCCTCGATGGACTCGGCCAGGTCAAACTCGGGCCAGGCGGCGGTATAGGCGTTGCCCTCGCAGCCGAGCGCCTCATGCCACAGCTCATCGGCCCAGAACGGGCAGATGGGGGCAAGGACGCTCACGATATCCTTGGCCACGCCGTAACACAGGGCCTTGTCACGGGAAGCGCCCTCAGTAGCGTTGAGGTAGGCGCTCGCGGCATTGACGAGTTCCATGACGGCCGAGATCGCGGTGTTGAACTGGCCGCGGTCAAAGTCCTCGGTGCACTTGGCAATGGTGCGGTGACGCTCGCGATAGAGCTTCATCGCGGCCTCGTCGAGCGCGGACTTGTCAAAGGCCACGTTGGCGTCACCGGACTGGACGAGCTGCCACACGATACGCCAGGCGCGCTTAATGAAGCGGTTGGCGCCCTCGACGGCCTTGGGATCCCAGTCGAAGTCCTTCTCGGGCGGGGCGATAAACAGGATCGCCAGACGCATGGTGTCGGCACCGTAGGGTTCAATGACCGAGCTCGGGGGCACGACGTTGCCCTTGGACTTGGACATGGTGTCGCCGTTCTCGTCCTTGACCATGCCCTGGCACAGCAGGTTGGTGAAGGGCTCGTCAACGCTCAGCAGGCCCAGATCGCGCAGCGCCTTGGTAAAGAAGCGGCTGTAGAGCAGGTGCAAAATGGCGTGCTCGATGCCGCCGATGTAGTTATCGACGGGCATCCAACGGTCGGCAGCCTCACGGGAGAAGGGCAGCTCGGTGTTGTGCGGGTCGGTATAGCGCAGGTAATACCAACTGGAGCAGGTAAAGGTGTCCATGGTATCGGTCTCACGCTTGGCCGGGCGACCGCAGACCGGGCAGGTGGTCTCGTAGAACTCCTTGCACTCGGCGAGGGTCTCGCCGGCACCCAGGTCCAGGTTCTCGGGCAGCGTCACCGGCAGCTGGTCCTCGGGCACGGGCACGATGCCGCAGTGCTCGCAGTGGATGGCCGGGATGGGGTTGCCCCAATAACGCTGACGGCTGATGAGCCAGTCGCGCAGACGGAACTCGACCTTGCGACGGCCGCAGCCCATGGCCTCGAGGTCGGCCACGATGGCAGCCTCGCCCTCAGAGTGCTTGCCGCCGCGCATGCCGGTGTACTTGCCCGACTGGACCAGCGTGCCCTCGGCAGCGTGGGCGCAATCCCAGTCGACGGTCTCGGCATGGAAGGTGTCGATGGTCTCGCCGCTAGCCTCGACGGCAGCGCGATCCTCATCGTCCAGGATGATCGGCACGATCGGCAGGTCGTACTTGCGGGCGAACTCAAAGTCGCGCTGGTCGCCGCAGGGAACGGCCATGACGGCACCGGTGCCGTAGTCGGCAACGACATAGTCGGCAACCCACACGGGGATCTTCTCGCCGTTGACGGGGTTTACCACGTAGCGGCCCGTAAAGGCGCCGTGCTTCTCGAGGGTACCCTGGGCGCGCTCGACGGCAGAGATATGCTTGGAGTCCTCGACGATCTTGGTGACGGCCTCCTCGTACTGAGTGCCCTCGACGAGCTCGTGCAGGCGCGCGTACTCGGGAGACAGGACAAAGAAGGAAACGCCAAAGAGCGTGTCGGCGCGCGTGGTGAAGACGGTGATCTTACCCTCGTCGCCCTCGATGGGCTCGCCATCGGCGTCGCACAGGGTAAAGTCAACCTCGGCGCCCTCGGAGCGGCCGATCCAGTTGGCCTGCATCTGCTTGACGCGCTCGGGCCAGCCGGGGAGCTTCTCCAGGTCATCGAGCAGCTCCTGGGAGTAGTCGGTGATCTTGTAGTACCACTGCTCGAGGTCACGCTTCTCGGGCTCGGTGCCGCAACGCCAGCACTTGCCCTCGGTTACCTGCTCGTTGGCCAAAACGGTCTTGCAGGTGGGGCACCAGTTGACCGGGTTCTTCTTGCGGTAGACCAGACCCTTTTCCCACATCTTTTCAAAGATCCACTGACCCCAGCGATAGTAGTCGGGGCTACAGGTCTTAACGGTACGATCCAGATCGTAGGAGAAGCCCATGCGCCTCATCGTGGCGAGCGCCTGGTCCATGTTCTTATACGTCCAGGCGGCAGCCTGCGTATTGTGCTTGATGGCAGCGTTCTCGGCGGGCAGGCCAAAGGCGTCAAAGCCGATGGGGTGCAGCACGTCAAAGCCGCGCATGCGGGCCTGACGGGCCATGGCATCGCCGATGGTGTAGTTGCGCGCGTGGCCCATGTGCAGGTCGCCCGACGGATACGGGAACATCTCGAGCACGTACTTCTTGGGCTTGCTGGCGTCGGTGTCGACGGCAAAGAGGTTGGAGTCCTCCCAGGCCTTCATCCACTTGGACTCAATGGCCTGTGCGTCATAGGCAGGGATCTCGTCCTTATGATCTGTGCAATCGCACATATCAGCTCCTTTAATCTTAGCTGGGGTCGATCGGCTTAGCTTGATTCGCTACTGCGGACAGTCCTGCGCAAGACGAAGAGCACATTAAGTGCTCTTCTTTGCGTGCGGAACTTGTAGCGAACAAAGTCAAGCCGCCCGACCCTAAGGTTAACTCGCACGATGATAGCAAATACGACAAGCGAGATGCCTGCGACTTGCAGGCATCTCGCTTTATCTAAATAACGTGGTTGAGGCTCAACCTTTATGTGCAGGTCTTATCTTATCGATACGTTACGCTCTGTTGGGAGTCCTTGACTACGACGTCGTGAGCTCCGCCTTCGACGATCGAGGTCGAGGAGACCAGGGTCAGGCGTGCCTTTTCCTGGAGCTCGGGGATCGAGAGGGCACCGCAGTTGCACATCGTGGACTTGACCTTGTAGAGCGTGCCGCCCACGCCGTCCTTGAGGGAGCCGGCGTAGGGAACGTAGGAGTCGACGCCCTCGACGAAGCTGAGCTTCGCGGCGCCGCCCAGGTCGTAGCGCTGCCAGTTGCGGGCACGCGCAGAACCCTCGCCCCAGTACTCCTTCATGTACTGACCGTTGACGTTGACGCGCTCGGTCGGGCTCTCGTCGAAGCGGGCGAAGTAGCGGCCCAGCATCATAAAGTCGGCACCCATGGCAAGGGCGAGCGTCATGTGGTAGTCGTAGACGATGCCGCCGTCGGAGCACACGGGCACGTAGACACCGGTCTCCTCGTAGTACTCGTCACGGGCGCGGCAGACGTCGATCAACGCGGTGGCCTGGCCACGACCGATACCCTTGGTCTCGCGGGTAATGCAGATGGAACCGCCGCCGATACCGACCTTGATGAAGTCGGCACCGCAGTCGGCCAGGAAGCGGAAGCCCTCGGCGTCGACGACGTTACCGGCACCGACCTTGACGTCCTCACCATAGTTGGCGCGAATCCACTCGATGGTGCGCTTCTGCCACTCGCTGAAGCCCTCGGAGGAGTCGATGCACAGAACGTCGGCACCGGCCTCGATGAGCAGAGGCACGCGCTCGGCATAGTCGCGGGTGTTGATACCGGCACCGACCATGTAGCGCTTGTCGTTATCGAGCAGCTCGTTAGGATTGGTCTTGTGGCTGTCGTAGTCCTTGCGGAAGACGATGCCCATAAGGTGATCGTTGTCGTCGACGATAGGCAGAGCGTTGAGCTTGTTGTCCCAGATGACGTCGTTGGCAACCTTGAGGCTGATGTTCTTGTCGCCCACGATGAGCTGCTCACGCGGGGTCATGAACTCGGAGACCTTCGTCTGGTGGTCATCGCGACTGGGGCGATAGTCACGGCTGGTGACGATGCCCAGGAGCTTGCCCTTGGGAGTGCCGTCGTCGGTAACCGGCATGGTGGAGTGGCCGGTCTTCTCCTTGAGCTCAATGACCTGCTCCATGGTCATGTCGGGGGTCAGCGTGGAATCGGACTGAACGAAGCCGGCCTTGTGATCCTTGACGGCCTTGACCATAGCGGCCTCGGACTCGGCGCTCTGGGAACCGTAAATGAAGGACAGGCCACCCTCGGTAGCGAGCGCGACACCCATGTCGACGCCCGAGACGGACTGCATGATAGCGGAAACCATGGGGATGTTCAGGGTGATTGCCGGCTTCTCACCGCGCTTAAAGCGGGTCAGCGGCGTCTTAAGAGAGACGTTGTTGGGGATGCACTGCGAGGACGAGTAACCAGGGACCAGCAGATACTCCGAAAACGTGTGGGACTCACCGGGAAAGAACGTAGCCATGTTTCTCCTTTTTCCATGCGACCGGTCGGCTGCAGGCCTCGTAGGACCCAGCCCAACCTTGGGCGCCCAATACTGGGGAAGTATCTTAACGCACTTTGACTGCTACAATGCATGATTTAAGAAGAGCACACGAGGGCTTGACGCAGGCTTTGCGTTTGCCCAGCAAACACTTTAGCGGGGAGACGTGGAGCGTATGAAGTACAAGACGACGGCAAAGTTGGTCATTCAAGCGTGCGACAAGGATCTGCCGGGCGTCTTCGGCCACGGCTGTGTCTTGCTGCTGCAAGGTATCGCCCGCGAGCACTCGCTCAACCGCGCCGCCAAGAGCATGGGCATGGCCTATTCCAAAGCGTGGCGTATTGTAAACGAGGCCGAAGGACAGCTGGACTGCAAGCTCATCGAGCGCGACGGCGCCCGCGGATCCACGCTCACGCCGGCCGGCGAGCGAGCCATAGCGGTCTACGAGGAGCTGCAGGCCGACATCAACCAGGTCATCGCCACTAAAGCCGACGCCCTCATCGCCAGCATCAAAGAGTAGCCAATTTGGGACGGGGCTTTTTTAGCTACCCATCCAGAGCATTCTTGACTCATAGCCAAAATTGACATTGGGTAGCTAAAAAAGCCCCGTCCCAAATTGGCTACTTGCGGAGGGCATTGTCTAGGGTGGCGGCCACGATCAAGGGGTCGTCGGTGCCGGCGAAGAGGCGAATGGTGCTCCCCTGCTTACCGCGTGGGGCCGAAAGGCGCGTCGTTGCGCCGCCGGCGGGCGATGTACGAAACTCCCTCGGCAAAGCATCGAACAGGTCATCCGCACTACGCTCGATAAGGTCAAATTCAACTGCCGGGCCAAAGCCGTGCTCGAGGATTCCCGTTGCAACCGCATAGTCGGGATGCGAGTTCAGTCCGGGATAGCGAACGTTGCGCACCATCTCGTTGGCGGCCAAATACTCGGCCAACGCACGGGCGCGATCGAAGTGCGCCTGCATGCGGGCATCGAGCGAGGAAAGCCCGCGCTCCAGCACGTGGGCCTCTTCGGTAGAAAGGTCGAGTGCCAAAGCACCGCAGCCCGCAAACGACGTATGCGCGCACTCGGCAGCGGCATCCACACGATGGCGCTTGAGCTGCGAGCGCGCCACCGAAGCAGCAACGAGCTTGCGCGGAGCCTTACCTGCGCAAACACGGTCGAGCGCCTCAAGCGACAGGACGGCACCCAAGCGCAGCAAATCGCAGCCAAAAGCCGACGCCACGGTGTTGTCCACAACCAGCAGCGCATGAGCCTCACGAGCCGCGCGACCTAACGCACGAAGATCGGAGACGCGCAGACCAAACCCGCCGATGGAGTTGACGAACCACCACAGGTGCGGCCCCTCGGCATCAAACGAAGCATCAAAGCCCTCGGACGCAGCAGCAAACGCCGCAACCGACGGCTCGCCCACCATAGCCACGTCGCAGGCATCAAAGCCGCGCGCAAACGCATCGGCAAAGTCATCGGCAAACGCAACCAGGCGGTCACCGGGGCGCACAATCCCCAATTGCGACAACGCTGCTGGCACATGCGAGGCCGCGAGCAACCGCGCTTCACGCGCGCCGGTCCTCAAAGCCCAGGCCTCTTCTAGCTGCTGTACGCCCATGCGGTACCGTCCCTTCAAAACAAAAACCCACGATGCGGGTGTTCCCCGCATCGTGGGCAACGGCTGCAGTATAGCGCCGATAGGCGACTGAACGCCTAAATGTTGAGCGCGCGGTAGATCACGTAAGCCTAGACATTCATCAGCTGATGGCCGAGCTTGAGCGTCTTTAAACCGCTCTCCCCCTCCACGCCATCGAGCGTATTGAGCAACATATTAGTCGCCTCGACGCCGCTGGTCAGGTAGCCGTAATGCACGGTGGGAATGCCGCCCGTCAGCGCGCGCAAAAATGCGTTGTCGCCAAAACCGCTCACGCGACGCACACCCTCGCCCATGCCGCGAACCTCGTCAAGAGCGCGCAGGGCGCCGGCCGCCATAGTATCGGTCGCGCAAGCGATAAACGAAACATCGGGATCGACGGAGAGCAGTTCGCGTGCAGCGCGATAGCCCGAGTCGAGCGTAAAGGACCCCTGGCAAATCAGGCTCGGATCAAGTGCCACGCCCGCGGCGCGCAAGCCGGCCTCAAAACCACGACAACGGTCATAACCGGCGGCACGGTCTTCCTCGGTAACTCCGATGTAGGCGATCTTGCCCTCAGCACGCTTCGCGAGTGCCTGACCCAGCTCGAAAGCGGCCTCGTAATCGTCGTGATAGACGCACGCCGCGCCCTCGACATGTTGGCCGATCAACACAATGGGCACACGGCACGACTCAATCGCCCGGCGATGCTCGCCGGTAATCATAGTTGCCACCAGCACAATGCCATCGACCGGATGGTTTTGGAATAAACCGAGGTATTCGAGCTCGCGATCGGGGACGTTATCGGTATTGGCAAGAAGCATCTGGTAGCCGCGGCGGCCAAGCACCTGCCCGATGCCCGCCGTAATGCGGCTCACCGACTCGGAATTAATCTTAGGCACGATGACGCCGATGAGCTTGGTGGAACCGGTTCGCAGCGCGCGAGCCTGGCTGGATCGCACGTATCCGGTCAGCTCAATCGCCTGCTTAATGCGCTCGGCCTTGTCCGCCGAGATATACCCACCATTGAGGTAGCGCGAGACGGCGGCGCTCGAAACGCCCGCCAGCTCGGCCACATCTTTCATCTTTACCACGAGCACCCCTGTCGTTGAAATCGCTTTCACCATGATACCCGTGCGGAGCTACATGCGTGTCGCAAGACGGGACGTCACGGTCAATTTAGCTGTCGCAGCACGGGCATCGCAGGGCTTCAACTAGAAACTTCGAAATATAAATGCCGAATCAGTCAGACTACCGATTCGGCACCCCGTTACATTTGCACACAGCGGCAGGCAAAATCCAACTCGAGAACAACTTACTCACTTTGGAAAGATGCATCGCTGTCCGCTGCCAATTCCGAAGGAAGAATTGCCGGCAGCGTCAAAGCCCCCATGGGCGAAAGTCCAGTAACGACCATCAGATAGCTCTTAGCGTGACCATACGCCATGGAAATCGCATTAGAGAGAAGATAACGGCGCGCTTCATCGTCTGAAATGTCGAACGGCATTTTTGTTGACACCGAAATAGCAACCGTCACATCAGCGCGCATTTTTTCCTTTGCATCGTCCCTATCAATCAGACTGCCACACACATACAGCTTTAAGTCTGCACGCTCGCCCGCCTTGTTCCTCAATAGATGGACGTCCTGATAGCTAACGTCAACTTTTAAATCCATATTCTGGGAGGGCTCATTCTCGATATGAAAAGTTGAGTCGACAACAAACAAATGAACAACCTGAATAGGCGCAATGAAATCCTTGCTCATGCAGCCAAACCTCCCGGAATCATCTCAAAGTTCAATCGTTTCGCCGAGCAGTCGCTGTTAAATGAAGACCATTGTTCTCGGACAGAATTATTAGACGAAGAAAACGGCGCCTCATTCGAATAACTGGAAATGACCTGAGGAATGATTTTGATACCCAACGCAAGCTCAAACTTTGCGATTGTTTTCAGCGTCATGTTGGGCTGAGAATTCAACAATTTCGAAAGCGACTGAAGACTCACGCCCATACGCTTTGCCAGCTCACTTTTACTCAAGCCCGAGCGCTGCATCTCGCGATGAACAATAAACTCAATATCTAGTGCGTGCTCATAGGCACGGGTTTCGCTCGTTTCCGTTTGCGCGTAAAAGTCTGATAAATCGACCTTAACCATTACAAGTCTCCGTTTCGTAAGCGGGCAAAAAAGCCGACGCTATGACTCCAAAAGCTGCTTTGCTATCGGGGCCAACTGTTTTGCGCGTTTAATTTCTTTGGAAATATTTCCCGAGCCTTGATGGCCCTTAAACCAAAAAAGCAAAACAATCTTGTCCACGCCTTGGCAAATCGCGTAGACCATTTCTCGATTAACCCCATCAAAACCCTTGAGTTCGTATAGTCCAATCTTAGGCTCGATACATCGAAGCTTTGACGTTCCAGTGACATCCTTTAGCCCGTAATCATAGATTTTTGAAATCTGATTGATCATTTTACGGGCGGTAAACTTCGTTTTAGGATCAGACATCATCTTCTGAAATTGAGAGTTCTCAGGAGAGGTGGTTAGTTCCCAAAAAGGTCGTCCCTCGGGATCAGCATATTCGACAAGTTCATAGTCACTAACCAAAGGCCACCCCCTCCGCCTCAGATAAAACCAAATGTGGTTAACTTATAGGTTAAGTTTAGTCAAATTCAAATACAGGGCAAGCCCCAAGCCGAGTTCAAGCAATCTGCATTATTAGCTCAGAAAAATGTGGGAAAGAAGCGGCAGAAACTACATTGGCAAATAAGGCCCCCGCGAAGTGCCCGAACTTTTATGGTGACCAACAAAATACCTAGGAAGACGAGGGCAAGGCACGCAACCGCCCAATCACCGTGGCCGGTCTTAGGGAGCGCGGCGGCTTGCGTTGTTGCGGGCTTGGTCTTTTTGGTGGTCTTGGTCGCAGGCGTCTTGATAGACGCGGGCGCGGGCTTGGCGTCCGACTTGGGCGACGAATCAGGCGTGGGGGGCGGGTTTTCACTGGGCTTGGTCTCATCACCGGGCTTTTCTTCGCTACCGGGCTTTGTATCCCCCGCGGGATTGCCACCGGTGGGCTCATCGATACCGGGCTGGGTCTTCCCCGCCGGCGGCTGGGCGCCTGTGGGTTCAATTACCACATGCTGAGCAACGACCCCACTGACGTCAATCACGCTGGAGCTACCAAAGGCCCCGCCCGTCGGCGACACAAACAGTGCAGACGTAAGCGAGCCGCTCTTGCAGGCAACGCCCGCGCTGGCGCCGGTCGCATCCACCCAATGGGCATCCACGACAAACCGGCCATCGGAGGCGTACACGCCAAAGAAGCGGCAGTCCTCGCCCGATCCGCCGCTAGCAGCAACAACGCGTGCGCCGCCCAGCCGGGGCCCGAGACACCCGGCTCGTCGTAGGTCTGCCCCGCGATGGTAAGGCCATCCGCACCCACAGCATAAGAAGGCCCGCCCAGCAAAACGCATAGGCAGGCCAGGCGAGTCTCGAAGAAGCGCGAGACGGCCTCATGCTGGAGCTGCCGCATCACGTATAGCCAACGAAGCGTGGGCGGGACGCCACCAATGGGCAACGTCCCGCCCGCTCTGCGCAATCTCATGCGCATCCAACTTGTAGAGTAAATTCATCGCACGCGTCGATTACGACCCCAATATTTCCTTAGGAAACACACTCGATAAATCGTTAACACCCATAGCGAAAAGCACCTTTGCGCTGGCATCGTTGCTGAGCTCGTCGCTCAACTTAAGTGCATCAAGCAGTATATTTCGTCGTAACATCTTATAGTCATCCTCAGTCAGCACTAGCTCAAGATCGCTTAAAACCCCTACTAGATTAACATCGCGAGACGGAGACACCCTCGCGCAGAACAGACGCTCGTCATGCGCGCAGATGTTTCGAAAATCTTTGATGTGATCGTATGCGAGCCTTAGCCTTCGGGGGCTGATGCGCTTATCGACTTCATGCGTCTCGGAATAGAGATCGGAAAACGACTTGGCAATGGAATTTCTCATGCTTTCTGGCTGAAACTCGTAGAACTTGAATGCCTGACCAAGCATCAAATAATTCATAAGAATCCATACCGGCGTATTGTCATGATTATTTTCATAATGACGAATGTAGTCCCTTTTATAATCACTATTCCATTTTTTAGACCTACATAGCACCTTCTCGAAATCACCGATAAGCGTGTCGATCTTTTTTCGATAGCCGGCATCAGCACGATAGGAATCTCTATCAAGGTATGCTTCTGGGTTATCTTTATGAGCCATGGCAAACCGATAAGAGCAGACGGTCTTAAGAACTGCTTCCGCCTTGTTAAAGTGCTCAAACATGAGCAAACGCAATGAACGGTCAAATTCGAATAAACGATATATATCAGAAAACTTCGTACCTTTCACGAATAGCTCGTGACAAGAATCTCCACGCTGGTCGAGAAATAAATCCTTGTAGCCGTTAATAACCGGATAGTATCCCTCGCGCTCCAAAACTAAACGAGTATTGTTATCGCATTCGAGTCCACGGCCTTCAAGAATAGCAATCTGCTCATCAATAGATTTAAATGGTTTATCCATTTGGACCCCTTAAACGCGAAAACCGCCTTTCGGCGGTTCCCACGGACCAAGCCGGACGTACCGTCGCAAGGCCTCATCACAACGACTACTTTAAGGGAGAACTCGGGGCCCGTCAATCCGATATCACCAATCTGAGCGAGACCGACATACGCCAGCGCTGCGAGGTCGGCCGATAGCAAAAAATGGGCACCGAAATCGGCGCTATCAATCAGGCGCCACAGCAAAAGAGCACCGAAGTCCACGTTAGCTCCGGTACTCAAACGCGTCATCGGCGGTGTCGCATCGCGATATTAAGCAATGCTCGAACAGGCAGCTGCTCAGGAAGGCAGCCTCCGTCTAGTCATTCGCAACATGCCAGCGAATAAACCAGTTGGAATCACTCGAGAGCTCACCAAGTAACTTCTGCTCGAGAGTAGCATCATCAAATTTCCCCTCCTTGCATAAGCGTACAAGCTTAAATGCAACATTAGGGGAAACATCGTGTAACGATTGAAACGCCAAATCGCTAAAAGAGCCCGCTTCCCATCTACGATAGCCTGCAGCAATGCTTGCAAGCAATATTGCACGCACAGCAGAGTCCTCACTAAGCAAAATGCTCGAACAGATTGCAGAAACGACGTCACAGTACCGATCGCAGATAGAATTACAAACAATCAACTGCTCAAGCACTTCCAAATACGCACGCTGACCGGAGGCAGTAAGTGTTTCAAATTTTATGCCAAGCGTTAGGAACTCTATGTCCTTTGCAAGGCCAGCAACCACTTTTAGGGCCAAACATCTTACAGACCATGCACACGAATCCATTGAAGCAGGATCTCTAAATTCCGGGGCTTTTGGCCACTCATCTGGAAGTTCAGAAATCAAATCCGTCCAACCGTCTGGCAGAGCTTTTCCATCACGCACACAACAGCATGCAAACTTGTTTAATACGGTCATAGCCTCTCCTACAGAGCAAGGTAATCCCTGATATGTCGGAAGCTCTTTAAGACAGTGTTCCAGAACGCGAGACAGGGATGCGCTAAATGACTCTGAAGAATCATCATCGAGCGACCGACATAGCAGAGAAGAAGGACGAACGGAAAATCCAGAGCGAAAATCAGAACGATTATTCGAATCGAATTGCGTACGCAATTCATTGATACAAGCCGTCTCCGTATTGCATGAAGGAGATTTGTTGTCAGAATAACAACCCTGCTCAACAGCGGAAAGGCGCTCCACTTGCTCCTCACTCAGAATAGAATAGCCGCAACGTTTCCCAACACCTCCGAATACGCCAGCGGAGAAATTATATTTGAGCAGTTCGTCAGAATTCGATTTAAGGCTACGACCCAATTGATTAACGAGTTCATTATCAATTTTGTCTAAATCCATTCCGCCAACAACGTCCGAAACATCAGAAGCGTCGGTATATAAATGTTGGTCGACAATCTGGCAAAGTAAATTAACAAGTGACTTCTCATCAACCCTCATCTTGATCATATCTATCGCTTTGATCCACTTTGATGCAGATTGTCGAAAATCATTTACAACGCTTAACGCACTCCAAGCATCGCGAATAGTATCATCCGAAAAATAAGGCGCGCATTCCTTAATGACGACGGCTCTCGTACTCGGACGATATGCCTGTACCGTCAAAGAAGTCAGACGCCACAGTTCCTCGGCACACGACGGAAGGTAGGACCTTAAACGATCGCTCTTGTAAGCAAACCTTTTCTCAAAGCCCTTAGCATCCCCCTGAAGAACAAGAAGCTTAATTCCCTCAAGCTCAAGTTTTGGCCAATTGTAGATAGAGGAGTAGTCGATAAGCGAATTGGCAAGCAGGCCGCGAGCATAGAGGGCGCTCGAAATGCTTCCGCACAATAATGAACTAAATAACAAACATGATATATTCGACAGGACGGAAGCAAGGCTGGCATCATGTCGAATCGTCGTGTAAGGATTAATTGACATCGCCTCTCTCGAAGCGTTTAGGACAGCGGTTCCCACCTCCTCTTCAAACTTGAGTGCAAGGGGAATGTAAGATGGAGCGGAAAGCGCATCGATTTTTTTCTGAATTGTCAACTGAGTGCCAAATCCATATTCGGAAAGCATGCCAGCGACAGTCCTCTTGTCAATTAAACAATTACCATAAGCCCAACAATCTTTCGATTCTATTGAATCACAAGCAAGCTGGAGTAATTCATAGCACCTGGAATAGCGGCCTTCAATAGAAGCGTCAAGAGCGTCAAGCCTTAGTGAAAGGGTGTCTCTGGGAATACCGCTGTCCTTCATAGTTTCCAGAATGACGGCCTTGAATGCACCGACCGAAAAAGGGGTGCCATATAGAAGCCAATTGACCGCTTTCTCGCCAAGAAAGAAGAGATAAGGATTGTCAGACTTTCTCTCAAGCCAATCAGCATGGTAGTTAAATTTTTTTGAAATCAAGGCAACCGAGGAACCAAAAGCATCGAGAACATCTTCAGGAATAGAGACAGGAGCAATATCAGTAAAAACCGCCGATCCACCATCTTCAATTTCAAATCGTCGATTGTGAAACAAATCGACCATCACGTTGTTAAGTTGGTCCATCAGATAAGGAACAAGACCTGAATCATTCGGCCGCCCTACATACGTACACGCATCCATTTCTCTGGCATAACGAAGCAGAGAATCGATTTCCGGCGACGTCCCAGACTCAAGCTTAACAAGCAAGAGTGGCTTTCTGAGCCTGATAGCATGATAAAGCTCTCTGCTAGTTCCTGGCCTCAACTCTGATCGTATAATTCCAATTACTATATCGCTTTGCGCCAAGTGATTAAGATAATAAGAGGATGATGGCTCAATGCTCGCATGAAACTCGATGGCAAAGGGCTTAAAGATATCCGATTTCAGCAAAGCGCAATTAAGCTCGTTCCTCAGCTGCTGCCAGCTAAAATCGCCTTCATCGCGCATCGAAGAGCTAACAAACACCTCAATACGGTCACGATCAATAACCTCAGCGTCCATCTTGTTAGCACCCATAGAACCTCCCAATCGAATAGACCCATAAAATATCAAGCGGCGCGGACCTATAGCGTTGGCAGCAAAACAATCGAAAGGTCTTGATGCGTAAGCACCTGGATCCGCCAACAACGACAGCCGCATTTCCTCATCGTATGACAGCCCAACACCCTAAATTTTTTCTTCGTGACAGTCGACGGATTTTAAAGTTTCAGCCAACTCGTTCAGCATAGTTGTAAGGCGAGCAATAATTCTTTTCGCATCTTCCCTATGGTCTTCGGTGACCACATCACCGTGAAGCTTATCGTATTTTGAACCCTTGCCGTGTGCCGCCCCCGCCGATCGGAGCTTCTGAAGGTCACGGAGGGGCTTGATGTCAGCCATGATGTTATTTGTGCCGAGATAGGCCTCCAACTTATTGAGACTCCCTTTTGAATCAGAACCCTTTAGAGAACTCTCATCGATGTAGTCGACAAAAGCTCTCGTGAGGGCCATAATCACGGCCTCAAATTCAGGCTCGCCATTACCAGATGGAATGTGGATTTGTTCAAGAATGCCTTCGTCTGCACGGTGGAAAGGCCTGAACAACGCCAAGCCAAACCGTTTCCTCCATGCCTTATCAAGCTCCATGCGCGCCCGCATAAGCATGGAAACAGGGCCTGACGGATCCTTAACCCACATATTGAGCAAATCTGTCTTGAACACCTCATCAGAAATATGCTGGTCAACGGGCGACATCTCAAAAGAGAGGAAATGGGTGCGCTCGCTCTCGGGTAG
>CAUCKA010000023.1 GCA_958443265.1 uncultured Collinsella sp.
CCGGGGCACCTCGCCAGTAGCCAAGATCCGCTCGAGCGCATCCTCGTCCAGTACGGGCACACCCAACTGCTCGGCCTTGGTGAGCTTGGAACCCGCCTTGGGGCCGGCGACCAGATAGCTCGTCTTCTTTGACACGCTACCCGAAACCTTGGCGCCGAGCACCTTGAGCGCCGCGCCCGCCTCGTCGCGAGTGCGGTTGACGAGCGTGCCGGTGAGCACGAAGGTCAGACCCGCAAGCGGCTGTGCGTCGGCGAGCTCGCCCGCCACGCCAGCGTCGGCCGCGGCTTGCGCGTGCGCGGCGCCCAAGTCGACCTCGAGCGACAGACCAGCCTGGCGCAAGCGCTCCAGCACGGCGAGGTTTTCGGGCACGGCCAGGAACTGTTTGACGCTCGCCGCAATCTTGGGACCGATGCCCTCGCACTCGGCAATATCCTCTTCGCTCGCCAAGATAAGCTTGTCAATCGACAGGAATCGCTCGGCGATGACCTCGCCCACGCTCTTGCCCACATGGCGGATGCCCAGGGCAAACAGCACGCGACCGAGCGGCTGGCTTTTGGACTTGTTGAGCTCGACGATGATTTTCTCGGCCGTCTTGAGGCCTACCGGAATGGGATCGCCCTTCTTAACGCCCTTTTTGCTATTGGTGCTCGCGTACACGCGCCCCGTATCCAGGCCTGCGATGTCATCGACCGTGAGCTGGTAGAAGTCTGCGACATCGTGGATCAGGCCGGCGGCGATCATCTTGTCGACGATCTCGTCGCCCAGGCCGTCGACGTCCATGCAGCCGCGGCTCACCCAGTGGAGCAGGCGCTCCTTGAGCTGCGCGGGACAGTCGATGGACACGCAGCGGTAGGCAACCTCGCCATCCTCGTGGACCACGGGGCTACCGCACACGGGGCAGACCTCGGGCATGTGCCAGTCGACCGAATCGGCCGGGCGTTTATCGAGCACCGGACCTACGACCTCGGGAATCACGTCGCCCGCCTTGTGCACGATGATAGTGTCGCCCTCGCGCACGTTTTTGCGACGGATCTCGTCGATGTTGTGCAGCGTTGCGCGCGCGATTGTGGAGCCGGCGACCGTCACCGGGTCGAACTCGGCGACCGGCGTGAGCACACCGGTGCGGCCCACCTGGATGCGAATTTCGCGCAGGACGGTCTGCTTTTCCTCGGGCGGGAACTTAAAGGCAATGGCCCAGCGCGGCGCGCGGGCGGTAAAGCCCAGGTCGAGCTGCTGTTGGAAGCTGTCCACCTTTACGACCACGCCGTCGATGTCGTAGTCCAAATCGCCGCGGTGCTCGAGCGCCTGGGCACAGAACTCGTGGACCTCGGCCGGCGTGGCGCAACGGGCAACGTTGGGGTTGACGCTAAAGCCGGCGCTACGCAGCCAATCGAGGAACTCGCGCTGACTGTGGACGTGCAGCGGGTCGGTATCAGCAATGGCATAGATAAAGGTGGCAAGGTCGCGGCGCGCCGTGACCTTGGGATCCTTCTGACGCAGGCTGCCGGCGGCGGCGTTGCGCGGGTTGGCGAAGGGGTCGCGGCCCTCGGCATCGGCCTCGTCGTTCAGGCGCACAAAGCTGCCCTTAGGCATGTAGACCTCGCCGCGCACCTCGATGGTGCGCTCGCGGTCGGCGCCCATGTCGACGAGCGCCGGCTCGGACAGGTGCATGGGCACGTCCTTGATAGTGCGCACGTTGAGCGACACGTCCTCGCCCGTGGTGCCATCGCCACGTGTGGCGGCGCGCACAAAGGTGCCGTTTTGATAGGTAAGCGCAACGCCCAGACCGTCGATCTTAAGCTCGCAGGTATAGGTGACGCTACCGGCACCGAGCGCATCCTCGGTGCGCTGGAGCCACGCGTCGAGTTCGTCCAGATCCATGGCATCGTCCATGGAATACATGCGTGCCATGTGCGTGACCGGCGTAAACTGCTCGCTCACGTATCCGCCCACACGCTGGGTATAGCTGTCGGGCGTCACCAGGTCGGGATAGGTCGCCTCGATTTCCTGCAGCTCAACGAGCATTTTGTCAAAGGCGGCGTCCGTGATTTCGGGCGCATCGAGCATGTAGTAGCGATAGGCGTGGTAATCGAGCTCGTGGCGCAGCTCGGCCGCACGCGCTGCCGCCTGGGCACGGGCGTCGGTCGGTGCGGCGGTATCCGTGCTCGCGGGCGTTTCGGTATCGATATCCACACCGTCACCAAACAGGCTCGATTGCTCCATAGCGGCACTCCTTCGCTCGATTTCAAACGGATACTAGAGTACCACCGGTCGCAATGAGGCCGAATAGCGGTCTCAAACCGCACCGAATCGGCAGCCGTCGGATTGGGGTGGACAGTTAGTTCAGATACGTATAAATGCTAGAGCTGAATCAGGCACGAACACCCCTGTTTCAACTAATTTGGGCTCCTCGAGACCATGTAAACGTCCCGTTCTCCCTCCCAAACACCCATTCAAGCCCCATCCCAATCAATAATTGCTCAAAACGCATCCCAAGCTGCCCCAGATTTATACGTATCTGAACTAACTGTCCAGACCATTCCGAACCAGGCCCCTTGTCAGCCCCAAGTGATCCGTTTTCCTCCGTCCCCAAGGGATCAGTACGAAAAGAGGGGCTGCCCCGCGTTGGCGGGACAGCCCCTCTGGCTTCGGTATGTGCGAAACGGCTCGTTAGTAGCCCTGGCCGTGGCCTTGCCCCTGGCCTTGCTGGCCGAGCAGCTCCTCCAGGTACTGGCGCAGCTGCTCGTCGGTAATACCGCCGTTGCCGGTATCGGTCGCGCTGTCGTCCTGCTGCTGGTTCTGCAGCTCCTCGTCGGAGCCCAGCTCGACAGTGACCTTCTTCTCTTCCTTGCCGCGCATGAGCGTGATTTCGACCTTCTCGCCCACCTCGTGGCTGCGCAGTGCGATGATCAGGCCATCGGCGCTCGTGATCTCGTCGTCGCCCAGCTTGGTGATGACATCGCCCTCCTGAATGCCGGCCTTGGCAGCAGGACCATCCTCAACGACGCTCGCCACATACGCGCCGCTATCGGTGCTCAGCTTGTTGGTGCGGGCGTTGAGCGCGTTGACGCTCGAAAGCGTAGCGCCCATGTACGGATGCACCGGCGTCTTGCCGTCGATAATCTGGTCGGCAATGTTCTTGGCATAGTTGACCGGAATGGCAAAGCCCACGCCCGAGCTGGAGCCCGAGTAGCTCTCGATGAGCGAGTTGATACCCACAAGCTCGCCGTTATCGTTAACGAGCGCGCCGCCGGAGTTGCCCGGGTTGATGGCGGCATCGGTCTGGATCATGTTGGCATAGATGGTGTTACCGTTGGCAGAGCTCATGGCCGTGGAGCGATAGAGCGCCGAGACGATACCCGTGGAGACAGACTGCTCGTTGCCGAACGGCGAGCCAATCGCCATGACCCACTCGCCCACGTTGAGCTTGGAGGAATCACCGATCTCAATCGGCGTGAGCTTGGAGGCGTCTGCGTCCTTGAGCTTGATGACGGCCAGGTCGCTCGAAGCGTCGTTGCCCACGAACTCGGCCTCGTAGGTGGTGCCGTCATCCATGGTCACCACGTACTGGTCATAGCCATCGACCACGTGGTTGTTAGTGAGGATGTGGCCCTCGGTATCGAGCACCACGCCCGAGCCGACGCTGCCCGAGCTGTCCGACTCGTCGGCAGACTGCGAAAGCGAGCCATTCTGGCTGCCGCTCGAAGTGGCGGTAATGGAAACCACGGAGGGCAACGCCTTGGCAGAAACGGCCTCGGCCAGCGTGGTGTCCTCGGAATCAATCGTAATCTTTTGCGTCGATGAACCCGAAGCACCCGCCGTCACGGCATTCTTTCCGCCGCCAATGTTGAGCGTGCCACTCATAATGAGCGCAATGACCAGCAGGGCGCCGCAGGCACAGCCGGCGAGTGCCGTAATAAAGATCGGCAGCTTTTTGGTCTTAGTCTTGACCACTGTGTGCTTGTTTACAACCTGCTGGCTGCCCAGCGGCTTTCCGGTCTGCGTGTCGTAGGCCTGCACGTAGGGAATGTTGCTGTCGGCAGGCGTCGACTCTACCTGCACACGCGGCTGCTGTTGGGTCTCGCCGGCGTTGCCCGCATCCTGGGGACGCTGGGAATCGTTCTCGCTCATAGCTGCGATCCTTTCGTCAAATAACCAAAGGCCCGCCAAACATGTGGCGGGCCATCATTGTTCACGTTGAGTTGTACCCCAAGCTGGGCAGTCCCGAGCACTAGATGCCAAGATTTCAGCTTTGCTTAAGTAATGACATGCTTATAGGCCAATTCGTTTTATGCCGTCATGTCTATTCGATATAACAGTCGATAGCAAAGCTATATGTTGAATCGTTAATGAAGTCCGTAATCGTCGCGCCCATGCCTGATCCGCACGTCCACTTATCTTTCTCCGCGTCGTATGGCGTTGGCTCCCACCCCGTTTCATATGATGCTTCGCTTTCCGTGAAGTTATTCATCACGTATTTATCCTTCTGCATGAGCGCGTACCAAGCGTTTGCATACATCACAAGCGGATCGATTTGGACTATCGAGTACTTTCCGGAACGAATCTCAATTTCTGTTTTATCGTTATAATAAGCGACTGTGAGCTCAATCTTGGCAAGCAGCGGCAACGTTTCGTCTGATTCCCTCTGGATTGTTATGACATCACCGGCCATAGCGTCGGCAGACACAGTTTTGCTCTCTGGCGTGAAAATAGTCTCTCTGCTTCTTGTTCGCGTTTTTTCATTGCCATTTTCATCTCTGACCACCGTGTCGACCACGAGCGTCAATCGCTTCTGAGCGTCCGGCAACTCCACGGCTTCTGCCATCCCGGCTCGCATCAAAATAGGAGCCCCCGCCATCAGACCTAAGAACTGCTTTCTATCAATCATTCTTCATTCCCCTTGTCTACTTGATTTGACTTTCTCAGCTGAATGGGGATACAGAACAGTCCCGTCAAGTTCCTTATCTTCCACAAAAACTAGAATCCATTTATCACCTGCTTTCAACCCTGAGACATATCCGGAACTTGACTTACGGCGCATATCGATTCTCTTACGGCAACCACTTGGCATAAGCGCCTCAAATTGCCCGTTATGAACATCCGATAGAGCGCGCACCTCGACTGCAACAACCGTGTCGTTTTCTCCCCCATTAGTCGCCCTTAACAGAAAGAAGCTCGCTGCGGTGAGCAAAGCAAAGGAAAGCACCAATAGGAGCATTGCCCTTCGAATGAACTTGTCGCCGTTCACGAGTACAATCAACCCTTGCAATATGTGCCATCGTGAGACGTGTAAATTGATACGTCATATGGAAGAAACTGTAGCTGGTTTGTCCATCCATTCCAAACAACAAGCAGGTACTTCTTGGCATTCGAGTATGTGTTATGCATTGCCACGTAGCCCACAACTGCCATTGCGTGCCCGCTGCCATTTGACCGGAGCCTTCCAGAGAAAATACTCAGATTCCCCGAGTCGGTATTCACCCTAAAGGAATCCCATGACGGATACCAAACGAATGACGTCTCAAGCTCCTTGCCTCGTCTTGCACAAAACTCCTTTAAGGCCGGAGCGGGTTTATCAGGAGAAGTCTTGCCTTGAGTAAAGTACAGACCAGTCGCTTGATCATATTTCTTTTCTTCTTCTTCCCATGTCCCCGACAGCCTCCAAAGCTCCGAGTATAAATCGGACAATTTAAGGCGGTTCAAAGTCACATAGTGACTGCTAACTGCAAACATTGCCGAAACAGCGCAAGCATAAGTCCCCGTTTCTTTGATAACTTCTGTTTGCGTTGGCGTTATTATTCCCGAAACCGTTTTGCTCGCATCAACAACATATCCCTGTTTATACAAATCCTTGGCAGATACAAAAACGTCATCGAAATGTTCCGGCGATCCGCTGCGATTGCCTCCCGAGGACAATTTATTTGGTACTTTTTTTCCACTTGCGTCTAAAACAATGTTTTTATCTAAGTCGGCAACGCCAACAGTTAGCTCGTCAATCTTTAACGCAACGACGTTATCCGAGGATGCGAGGAGTGCAATTTCTTCGCTTGCACTCTCGATAGGTAAAAGAGCGTTCGGAGCCAAGCAGTATTCGCTGATCCACCAAGATCGCTCTGAATCAAATACGACGTAGCCATAGTTAACGTCATCCCGCTTCGCACGAACGATATACCCGATTGATTCCCCATCGGAATTCACCATTTTTACTGGGTCACAAGCGGTCACCGGCTCATCCGATACATCATCAAAGAAAGCCTGCGCTTGCTCCACAGCTATTTGCGGTGTGACACGGACCAAGTCGTCGTCTCCAAAAACCAACCTTGGAGACATCAGGGCGGCAAGCAACACTATGAATCCGACAATCACCTTTCTCGAATAACGCATTTCTTCCTCCATCCGTGTAGTAGGGAGATACGGTAACTAAATGATATTCTCTAGATAGTGTTATACGTTTGATATTGTTTTTACTGACACACTTTTAATCGGTGAAAGGTCTTCTTTTCGCCCTAAACGAGAAAAGGGTACTGGAGAAATCTCCGGTACCCTCACATTGCCCTCTATTTACTTGCTAGTCCTTAAACAGATAGCCCACGCCGCGGACGGTGGTGATGTGCGCCGCGATCTGCGGGCCCACCTTGGAGCGGATGCGTCGGATATGCACGTCGACGGTGCGCGTACCGCCGCAGTACTCAAAGCCCCACACGCGGTGCAGCAGTACCTCGCGGCTGTAGGCGCGGTTGGGATGCGTCGCCAAAAAACTCAGCAGCGAGTACTCCATCAGCGTCAGGTCAATGGGCTCGCTATCGAGTGTCACCTGGTAGGTGGCCAGGTTGATCTCAAGGTTATCGATGTTGAGCACATCATCGGAGGCGACGGGCTCCTCCTCGCCCATCAGACGCTGTGCACGAGCCTTGAGCTCGTTGGGCGTCGCCGTGGGACATACAAAGTCGGCATGCGCATGATTCGGCAGGCGCAGGGTGCCGAGCGCCTCGTCGTCGACGATCACCAGCATGGGAACACCGCCGCGATCGTCGAGCCACTTGGCAATCTGATCGATGCGGTCGCTGCGGATGCCATCGGAATCGAGGATCAGCAGGTCAAAGTCGTGCGCCGCAGTTGGCGAATCGGGGGTGGCCAGACTCACCTCGACACCCAGGGTGGTCGTCAAGCTGCGGGCAAACTCGTGGAAGCGCGTCGTGCGCGCCATGAACAGGGCACTCTTTTCGGACATATCGGCCTCCAAAGAAATGAGCTCAATCGTACTGGGACAAGCCAGCGCGATTAGGAGTTCGCCAGGTAGTGCTTGATCTCCCATTCGGTGATCGTGGACTCAAACTTATGCCACTCGTCGCGCTTCTTTTTGAGGAAGAAGCTATGGATGTGCTCGCCGAGGGCATCCTTCATAAACTGCGAGTCCTCAAACACGTCGAGCGCCTCTTTGAGCGAGCGCGGCAGCGGCGCGTAACCGGCCTCGAGCATCTGACGGCCGGTGAGCTTGAGCGTCTCGGCCGTTGCCTCGGGCGGGAGCTCCAGCTTGCGCTCGATGCCGTCGAGACCAGCCGCCAGCGTGACGGCGTTGACCAGATACGGGTTAGCCATGGGATCGGGGCTGCGAAGCTCAATGCGTGTGGAAAGCTGCTTGCCGGGCTTGTAGACCGGGATGCGGATCATGCTTGCGCGGTTGCGCAGGCCCCACGTGGCGTACTGCGGCACGGAGTCGCCGCCCGTGGTGATGCGCTTGTACGAATTGACCGTGGGGTTGGTGATGGCGCTAATCTCGCGCGCGTGCGCCAAGATACCGGCCATATAGTGCTTGGCGACGTCGGAGAGATGGTACTTCTCGTCGCCCTCGCCCCAAAAGACGTTGTTGCCGTCATGGTCGAACAGCGACTGATGCAAAAACATGGCGCTGCCGTCCTCGCCCGCCAGCGGCTTGGGCATAAAGGAGGCGTGGCAGCCGCTCTCGTAAGCCTGCTGCTTAATGATGAGCTTGGCCGTGGTAATGGCGTCGGACATGCTCAGGGCCTCGGCGTGGCGCAGGCTCATGCCGTGCTGTGAGCGACCGGCGGCGTGGAAGGTGTACTCCACGGGCACGGACATCTTCTCGAGCGTGAGGACCGTGTTACGACGCAGGTCGCGAGCGGCATCGCTCACCGAAAGATCGAAGTAGCCCACGTTGTCGAGCGGCTCGGGCGTGTGCTCGTCGGGGAAGTAGTAATACTCCAGCTCAGCGCCCACGTTGAGCAGATAGCCAGCCTTCTCGGCCTTGCGGAACATGCGGCGCAGGGCATCGCGCGGGTCGCCGGCAAACGGCTTGCGATCGGGAGTGCACACGTCGCAGAACACGCGGGCGACGCCGTTGTGGCTCGGGCGCCACGGCAGAATCTGGAAGGTCGAGGCATCGGGGAACGCCAGCATATCGGCTTCCTCGGGCGTGGCAAAGCCCTCGATGGCCGAGCCGTCAAAGCCAATGCCCTCCTCAAATGCGACCTCGAGGTCCTCGGGGCTAATAGCAAAGTTTTTGAGGCGGCCGAGAATGTCGACAAACCACAGACGCACAAAGCGGATATCACGCTGCTCTACGGAGCGGAGTACGTAATCGATGTTCTGCTGGTTCATGTCGCTCCCCTTTCTTTCGGGCGGGTTTCGACTGGTCTATATCGCAGATACTATCGCAGAAAAATGTTTCCGCAGGGTTAAAGCGTATCAAGCGCTCAAAAAACGTGTGTGAACAGGCTGGTATGACAAGTGATTATCGCTCGGATTCGGAAACAATTTGCCTACACGCTCGTTCCAGCGCCGGAAACTCCATCGTCACCGCATCCCAAACAACCGATCGGTCGACATTGCCGTAATCATGCGCGAGGTAATTTCTCATGCCGATAATTCCACGCCACTCAATTTCGGGATGAAGCCGCTGCGAGCGTTCCGACAACTTGCCCGCTTCTTCCGTCACCCTAAGCGCGCACATCAAAAGGGAGTCCGCCAACGCCCTCGTCCGCACGTCATTCGCATGCAGAAACTGGTCCTCGGTGATATCAAAAGCCTTGATGCGCTCGTTCGTTTCGGAGATAGCCTCCAAAACCTCTTGGGCGCGGAGGCCGTCTGACTTACGCGCGATCATAAAGGATCACTCCTTCGCGCTCGATTACCGCGGCAAGATCGTCATCAAGATAATCGCTCGAGACAAGGTCAACCTGCCTCCCGGTTTCCTTGCGCACTGCCTCGCCAAACGCCGACAACGCAAAAAGACCAAAGCCCTGCTCGCGATCGACTTCGAGGCGCAAGTCGATATCACTATCTGCACGCGCCTCGCCACGGGCATACGATCCAAAAAGAATCACGCTTTTGATGGCGGGAATCGGGCTGGCTGCCTCGCGGACGGCGGACTCAATCTGAGCGGTATCCAAAATGCCCGCTGTGGCGCTTTCGCTCGCAGAGCTTTTACCGAGTGAAGGCACAAACGGCAGCGAGCGCTCGCGCAACATCTGCCTCATGAACATATTGACCGCAACGGACGAAGTCATGCCGAGTTCTTCGCACAGCTCGGCAAATGAATCTTTAATTGACGAGTCCACTCGAACACTCAGCACAGACGCAGCCATGGATACCTCCTGTATGACATTGTCTATATAATATCACACAGACTAGCGCGAGGTCGAAGCGCGGTGTTCGATGTGGCCGGGTATCTCGATGCGCTTGGGGGCGAGCTTTGCGGCATCGCCCACCGTAGTGGTAACAACGTCGATGCGCTCGGACAGACGCTCGACTACGCGCTCGGCGATGGCGAGGGTGTCTTGCGCGGCCGTGGTCACACCGCCAAAGAGCACGTGGTTCCAGGGGTAATCGTCAAACGTCGCGATCTTGAGACCCGCCGGCAGCGAGGGACCCAGCTGTGCCAGCGCCTCGGTCAGACGCAAAAAGACCAAGCCGTTGACGGCAATGAGGCCGAGCTTTTTACCCGCATAGTCACGGATAGCTCCGTCCAGACGGCTGACACCCGTGGCGCCACCGTCGGCCAGGGTGACGACCTCGCCCGCAAGACCGCGGCGCGAAAGCTCGTCGGCAAAGGCCTCGGCGCGCTCGCGACGCACGGGGCTGTCATCGCTTGCCTCGGTGAGCAGGCACAGACGCTCGCTGCCCGCAGCAGCCAAGGCGTCTACCAGGCCGGCGACCAGCTCACGGTTGTTGGAGGTCACCAGATCGATACCACCATCGGCAACGTCGCGGTCGAGCAGTACAACGGGCAGGCGCCCCGCGGCCGCGGCGATCGCCTTGTCATTGCCTCCGCAGGTATTGACGACCAGGCCGTCCACGCCGGCATCGATAAGTCTGGTGAGCGACTCTGCCTCCTTGGAGGGGTCGTTGCTACTAATGGCCGTCATGAGCGAGCAGCCGCGCGCGGCGGCGCTAGCGGAAAGCCCTTCGAGCATGGCGCTCGAGAACGGGTTAGCAATGTCGGCCAAGATCACGCCGATGAGGTTGGCGCGCGAGCTGCGCAGATTGCGTGCGGCGGCACGTGGGCGATAGCCGGTGCGCTCGATAACCGCCGCGATGCGGGCGCGGGTCTCCTCGGTCATCTGCCCGGGGCGGTTATTGAGATAGCGCGAGACCGTGGCCGGGCTCACGCCCGCCTCGGCGGCAATGTCCTTAATCCTCATCTGCGCCATAGCGCACCCCGTTTCCCAATTGTCAGCAATCTGAGCCATTTTAGGCATTTTTTAAAAATCTCGGTTGCAAAACGCTGTAGGTGAGCAGCATCGTTTTTGTGTCTCGAGCAGATGCGGCGATGGGCTAGATTGACGAGTCTTTCGACAGCTCAAAGTAGTCGGGATGCAAGGCGATAACCGGGCCCTGCTCCTCGGGCATCAGATGCAGGTGTGTCTCTGCCAGGTAGCTCGCCGTATCGGTATCGCCCTTCTTAATGGCCTCGAGAATCCGGCGATGCTGCCGACGAATCGGCTCCCAATCCAGATCCTGCGACACCATACGCAACCAGTTATATCGCTCAAAATGCGTGTTGATGCTCTTCATCCAATCCCACAACATGTGACGGCCGGCAATCGCAAAACACGTCTCATGGAACAGGTTGTCCAGATCGAAAAAGCGACGCGTTTCGCTATGGTCGAGCGACTCGGACTCGGCAAGAATCTGCTCGAGCCGATGCTTTTGCTCGGGTGTGGCGGCCGAACAGCATTTGATGAGCACGCTTCGCTCGAGTTTCTCGCGCAAGAAACAGGCGTTCTCGGCGCGCTCCATGCTGATTTTTGAGACATAGGTGCCGCTTTTGGGACGCGTTTCCACCAGCTCCTGCTCGCGCAGGCGCACAAAGGACTCGCGAATGGGCGTGCGCCCGATTCCCGTCTCCTTTTCCAGACCAATCGCCGAAAGACGCGTGCCGGGCTTGAGCTCGGCATAGATGATCTTGGAGCGCAATGCGTTGTATGCCTGGTCTTGCAGGCTCTGATAATGCTGGTGTTGTTCCATAAAGCCCTCGGATGAAGCTCACGGTTTGTCGAATACCACGTAATACTATCGCATCCCCCATCCCCTCAATTGCGGTGAAAGAGGCGGTGCTCACGTCGCCAGCACCGCAAGAGCAAGCGGCGGCATCCCGAAACCCGGGACACCACCGCTGTTTTGCTATCGGATGGCGCAGAGACGCCCCTCTTCATGCACCAAGGGGTTGACTAGAGTTCGCAGGCGACCTTGTAGCCGTCGCCGATGGCGTCGCGGATGTTGCCGCACTTCTGGGCATCGCCCAGCACGTGGGTGGCAACGCCGGCAACGGCAAGGTCATCGGCCAGCTTGGTGTTGGGGCGGTAACCCATGGCAAGCACCAGCGTATCGGCGTCGGCGATGGTATGGACTTCGCCGTCCTTTTCGTAACTGATGGCGTCCTCGGTAATCTCAGTCACCTTGGCCTCGGTCAGCACGTGAACGCCCTTGGAGAGCATGCGCGTGATGAGCACCGCGCGACCGGCGCCACCCTCGTTGGCGGCAAGCGTCTTGGTCATCTCGATGACGGTGACATCGCGGTTGGCCGGCGACAGATCGTTGACCAACGGGGCCAGGTAATCGGCCGTCTCGCAGCCGACGGTGCCGCCGCCCACAATGACGATCTTCTTGCCCGGGAAAGCCTTGCCGCCCAGCAGGTCATCAGCCGTCATGACCTGCTTAAAGCCCTGCATAAAGGCCGGGGCGATGGGTTCGGCGCCATAGGCCAGGACAACCTCGTAACCCGCGTAGTCGCGCTGAATGTCCTCGGCCGAAAGCTCGGTACCAAAGACGCACTTCACGCCCGCCTCAGCAAGACGGCGATACTGGTACTTGATCACGCGCGTGAGCTCCTGCTTTGCCGGCGGAACGGCCGCGATGCGCATCTCGCCGCCCGGCTCGTCCTGCTTATCCACGAGCACCACGTTGTGGCCGCGCTTGGCGGCAATGTAGGCTGCCTCCATGCCCGCAGGACCGGCGCCCACAACGAGTACGTTTTTGGCCTCGGCGGCAGGCTCGTAGCCAGCCTCGTCGCGCTCCACGTCCGGGTTGACGGTGCAGGAGATGCGCTTGCCGAACATAATGCCGTTCAGGCAGCGCAGGCAGCCGATGCAGGGACGGATCTCGTCGGCGTTGCCGGCAGCCGCTTTGTTGCAGAACTCGGCATCGCACAGATTGGCACGGCCCATCATGCAGATGTCGGCAGCACCGTCCTCGATCAGCTCCTCGGCAATCCATGCCTCGTTGATGCGGCCGACCGTGGCAACGGGAATATTCACATGCTTTTTGATCTCGCGCGAGCAGGCGGCGTGCGAGGCCTGCTGCGTACCGGCGGCGGGAATGGCGGAGCCGCGCTTGATGGTAGTGCCGCCCGACACGTGGATCATGTCGACGCCGGCCTTCTCCAAGCGGCGCGAGACGTAGATCATGTCGTTGAGGGTCAGGCCGCCATCGGTGTACTCGTCGCCCGAGATACGGACGTCGATGATGAAGTCCTTGCCGCAGCGCTCGCGAATCTCGGCGATGACCTCGAGCAAGAAGCGCATGCGGGCGTCGAGCGAGCCGCCGTACTCGTCGGTACGCTTGTTATAGAGCGGGGTCAAAAAGCCGCCGAGCATGCCATGGGCGTGCGCCGCATGAACCTCGACGCCATCGACGCCGGCTTTCTGCATACGAACGGCAGCGTCACCGAACTGATGCGTGAGCTCGTGGATCTCATCGACCGTGATGGGGCGCGGCGCCTCACGGGCATAGGACGGGCCCACAAAGGACGGGGCGATGAGGCGCGGCGTGCCCGGAATGTTAAAGGCCATGTAGGCGGGATGGAAGAGCTGCGGCATGATCTTGCAGCCATACTCGTGGACGGCTGCGGCGAGCTTTTCCCAGCCAGGGATAAACGTGTCGTCGTAGCAGCACATGTCACCCGGCAGATAGGTATAGGTGGGCTCGACCGTCACGACCTCGGTGATGATCAGGCCCACACCTCCCTTGGCGCGGGCACGGTAATGATCGACCAAGTCGTCGGTCACATAGCCATGATCGGCCAGGTTGGTGGACACCGGCGGCATAAAGACGCGGTTCTTGACCTCGGTCGTACCGACCTTGATCGGACTAAAGAGCATCGGATAGGCGGAGGACTCCATACAGGGTTCCTTTCGTTTGAGCCGCTCGGCGGCAGTTGCTAACGACCCTATCTTATCAGCAACTGCCGTATCCGCAGTCATATACGCTCAAACGCCAGTCGGCTAATGAATACCGCGGCCCAAGTCTTCGGTGATTTTGTCTACGCCCTTAAGTGCGGCGCAGGTCTTTTTGTTGGAGCAATGTCCCGTGCAAACGCCACCTTGAGCGCAGTCGGCGCAGGTGCCCTTGCGATAAATGCGCACGCACACGGCGACAAACGCAATACCGATAACAGCCAGTACAACAATATCGATAGGTGCCATAGCAAGCCTCCTCTAGTTAACCACCACTTACTTTACCCCATTCTCCACCTGCCAAAAAGGGACAGGTATATTTTGGTCGGTTTTATCTGCGGAAACGCCACATCTCCCTCACCAAAAAGCCCGAGTGTCGCTGGGACACCCGGGCTCGTGGAAAGGGGCTAATCCTTATTCGGACTTAAGCGGAAACTGCGGCGGAAGCAGTGTTGGTCTCGTCCTCGTCGGTCCATGCATGCTTGGGCATGGGACGGAAGATCTGGAAGAGCATCGCAACCAGCAGCACGATGGCTACAATCGTCCAAATACCAAACTGGCCCAACACAAACAGGTTGTAGAACTGGTTGATGAACAGGCCGATGACCCAAGCAAAGGCGCACTCGTAGCCGATGGCGATAGCGGTCCACTTGCCGGAATCCATCTGGTTGCGGATGGTGCCCATGGCTGCGAAGCACGGAGCGCACAGCAGGTTGAAGGCACCAAAGGCCACGCAAGCACCCATGGTGGGGAACATGCCCGCAAACGCGGTCCACAGGCTCGGGTCGGTCTCGCCAGCATCGGCGACGGAGAGCAGCGAGCCGGCGGTAGCGACGACATTCTCCTTAGCCACGAGGCCGGAGACGGTCAGCGCAGTGGCCTGCCAGGTGCTAAAGCCGAGCGGGGCGAAGATCCAAGCGACCAGGTTGCCGAGCATGGCGAGCACGGAGTAATCCATGAACTCCTCGGGGATGCCGTCCATCGCAGGCAGGAAGCCAAAGGAACCGTTGTAGCTGCCAAAGTTGGAGAGGAACCAAACGACGACGGTGGACGCGAAGATGACCGTACCGGCCTTCTTGATAAAGGCCCAGCAGCGCTCCCACACGTGCAGCGCCCAAGAACGGATCGCCGGGAAGTGGTAGGCAGGAAGCTCCATAACAAACGGCGTCGGGCGACCGGCGAAGAGCTTGGTCTTCTTGAGCATGAGGCCCGAAGCAATGACGGCAAAGACGCCCAGGAAGTAGAAGAGCGGGCTGATCCACGCGGCGGTGGTCGAAGAATCGCCGATGATGGAACCCATGAGCAGGGCGATGATCGGCAGCTTGGCACCGCAGGGAATAAACGTGGTGGTCATGACCGTCATGCGGCGGTCCTTCTCGTTCTCGATGGTCTTGGTGGCCATGACGCCGGGGACGCCGCAGCCCGAGGACACGAGCATGGGGATAAAGGACTTACCGGACAGGCCAAAGCGGCGGAACACGCGGTCCATGATAAAGGCGACGCGGGCCATGTAGCCGCAGTCCTCCAGGAAGGACAGCATCACAAAGAGCAGGAACATCTGCGGGACGAAGCCGAAGATGGCGCCCAGGCCGCCGACGATGCCGTCGCAGACCAGCGAATCGACCAGGCCGCCGTCCTCGGTGCCGCCCGCCACAAGGGCGTCGTGCACCATGGTGGTGATACCCGGGACATAGGGGCCGTACTCCGCCGGGTCAATCGAATCGGCAGCGTCCTCACCCACAGCCTCGACAGCCGCATCATACGCATCGCGACCCTGACCGAGCACGTACCAACCGTCGGTGCCGAAGAGCTGGTCGTTGGTGAAGTCGGTCACCGTGCCGCCCAGGGTAGAAACGGCGATGTAGTACACGCAAAACATGATGACCACAAAGATCGGCAGGCCCAGGATACGGTTGGTAACCACGCGGTCGATCTTCTCGGAGGTGCTCATCTTGGCAGGAGCCTTGGTCATGCACTCGTCGATAATGTGGGCAATCACGCCATAGCGCTCGCCGGTGATGATGGACTCGGCGTCGTCGTCGCAATCCTGCTCGCACTGGGCGACCAGCTGCTCAACGCGAGCGGCCTTCTCCTTGGTGAGGTTGATGAGCTTGCAGGCGTCCGCGTCGCGCTCAAACAGCTTGACAGCGTAGTAGCGACGCTTGTTGGCGGGAACGCTCGCCGGCAGGTTGTTCTCGATGTGGTCCAGAACGTCCTCGATAGAGGAATCGAACTTGTGCTCCGGCACCTGGCCCTTGGAAGCAGCGGACTTCTTAACCTGCTCGAAAAGCTCCTTGATGCCCTTGTTCTTAAGGGCCGAGATCATCATGACCGGGCAGCCGAGCTTCTTGGACAGCTTGTCGGTGTCGATCTTGTCGCCGTTCTTCTCGACCAAGTCGGCCATGTTGAGGGCGACGACCACGGGCAGGCCGGTCTCGATAACCTGAAGCGCCAGGTACAGGTTGCGCTCGAGGTTGGTGGCATCGACCACCTGGACGACGACATCGGGCTCGCCGCTCATGAGGTAATCGCGCGAGCACTGCTCCTCGGGGCTGTAGGGGGAAAGCGAGTAGATGCCGGGGAGGTCCGTAATCGTGACGTTCTTGTCACTCAGGAGCTTGGCTTCCTTTTTCTCAACCGTGACGCCGGGCCAGTTGCCAACGTAGCCGTTGGCGCCGGTGATCAGGTTGAAAAGCGTGGTCTTGCCGCAGTTGGGGTTACCCGCCAGCGCGACATGGATCTGAGAATCCGCCATTCAATCCTTCTTCCTTGTGTGCCCGCGCTGCTTTCTCCGCGCAGGCTGGATAATGTGCTTCAAAGATGCTGCATTAAGTTAGAAAAACCTAACTTTATCTGCAGAAATATGTGCCGCCGGCCCTTACTGGACCTCGACGACGGCAGCCTCCTCCTTGCGGATGGAGAGCTCGTAGCCACGCACGTTGATCTCGACCGGATCTCCGAGCGGTGCAACCTTTACGACCTTGAACGAAGTGCCCTTGATGAGCCCCAGGTCCATAAGGTGGCGGCGAAGCGCACCCTCACCGTGAAGCTTGACGATGGTGGAGCTCTCGCCCACCTTAACGTCACCCAACGTCTTCATTTACTTGTCCCCCTTTCGGTTTTTTAAATGCTGCGGACTAACTGACGGTCATGATGTGCATGGCAACCTTGGAATCGATACCAAAGCGTGCGCCCAGCACCGTGACGATGATATTGGCGCCACTCGAGCTCACCACGTGAATTTCGCTGCCCTCGACAAAGCCGAGGTCCTTGAGGTGGTGCTTCATATCCTCATTGCCCTTTACACGAGACACGCGCACGGTTTCGCCCGCTTTTACCATCGAAAGCGGCATTGCCGGCATCTGCGGTCCGCAAGACATGAGTGGCTCCTAACGTCAGTTCGTCCTCAACATCGACGCGGTAAAAGTTAACCACATCTATGTTCGCTTTAGTAAACTAGCACGTGGTTAACTTTTTGGAAAGGGTCCCCATTTAGATTCCGAAAAGTTTCCTATACGAAACAAAAAGGCGCGGCAAAGAGCTGTCCTTTGCCGCGCCCTGTCATGCTTAGAGCGAGAGGTTTCTGATCGACGTGACGCAGGAAGCCTCGTCTACGCCCGAAACGCGGAAGATGATGTCCTCGCCGCACTCGCCGTAGAGAGCCATGAGCCCCATTACATCGCGGCCGTCGGTATGGCGATCGCCGATACTGACCGATACGTTGCTACGATGCTTGGCAATGATGTCGTAAAGCAGCGCAACCGGGCGGGCATGCAGTCCCAACGGATCTTTAATCGTCTTTGTAAACTCGACCATGTCCCCTCCCGCGGCATCGCACATTCGGCCGGCAAACCCAGCCACGTGGTAGTTATTGTAGCGTTAGATGCTTGTCGAGAGCTCCTCTGAACACCTCGTGGGCAAAAAGTGGCAAATATGAGTACTGTCACCAATTTAGTAGCAGCAAAATCGAGAGCAAAGTGCCTACTTTGAGCGATTCGAAGAGGTTGAAAGCCGTCAAACGCCCTTTAAAGGGGGTTAGATAAATTGATTTTGAGCCCGTTTTTGCTCAGAACAGGCCGAAAAATATGACACCTCTTTTGCAACAGTACTCATATTTGGCATTTTTTGACCACGGGGTCCAAAACCATGCCCCAAAACACAAAAGGAGGGGCCTCGTAAGGCCCCTCCTTAGGAAAGGGAATCGATTTATTCCACAGCCGCAGATTAATCCTAGCCGCTACTCCATCATGTCGAGGACGGAGGGGCGCAGCTCGCTCTCGGCGGCCTCGGGATCGGTCTCGCGCAGGCGGTTGATATAGCGGTTGTACCACATCACGGCAAGGCCCAGGAAGACAACTACACCGCCAACGTTGTAGACCAGTGTCAGCCACAGAGGCTGATCGAGCGGGATGGTGCCGCAGATAAGCACGAAGCAGAAGACCACAAGCAGGAATGCAGCAATGGCCAGGCCAAAGGTACGCGAACCCATGCGGAAGCCACGGGGAGCAGCGTCGAAGTTCTTGCGCAGCATAAAGTAGGCAAGCAGGATCAGCAGCGGCGGGAGCAGAGCGGTGGCAGCCGTCATGTTGGTGACGATCATGAGCAGGTCGTCTAGGTTGCCGGAGCCCAGGGCCGGGATGATCAGGATGGGGACGACGATGGCAAACTGCAGCCAGGCAGCGCGGGCAGGAATGCCGTGCTCGTTGAGCTCGACGATCTTGCTACCAAAGACGCCCTTGGGGATCTCGGTGAAGAAGACCTTGATGGGAGCAGAGGTCCACATCATGAGGGAGCCCAGCGTGGCAGACACTATGACCCAATCCGAGGGCACTAAAAAGACAGGAGCCCCCGCTCGTGA
>CAUCKA010000024.1 GCA_958443265.1 uncultured Collinsella sp.
GTCGGCGCGCAGTACGACTCCGAGCTGGTCTACCACAACATGCAGGACACGGCGTCCAAGATGGGCATCGTCTACTCCGGCATCGAGGAGGCCCTGCACGATCCGCAATGGGAGCCGCTCATCCACGAGAAGTTCATGACGCTCATCCCGCCCACCGACCACAAGTTTGCGGCCCTGCACGGTGCCGTGTGGTCGGGCGGCTCGTTTGTCTACGTGCCCAAGGGCACCAAGCTCGACTTCCCGCTGCAGAGCTACTTCCGCCTCAACGCCAAGGGCGCCGGCCAGTTTGAGCACACGCTCATCATCGTCGAGGACGACGCCGACCTGCACTTTATTGAGGGCTGCTCCGCGCCCAAGTACAACGTGGCAAACCTCCATGCTGGCGCTGTGGAGCTCTTTGTGGGCAAGCGCGCACACCTGCGCTACTCGACCATCGAGAACTGGTCCAAGAACATGTACAACCTCAACACCAAGCGTGCGCGCGTGGACGAGGACGGCGACATCGAGTGGATCAGCGGCTCCTTCGGCAGCCACGTGGGCTACCTCTACCCCATGAGCGTGCTCAACGGCCGCCGCGCTCGCTCGAGCTTTACCGGCATCACCTTCGCCGGTGCCGGCCAGAACCTCGACACGGGCTGCAAAGTCGTGCTCAACGCACCCGAGACCTCGGCGACCGTCGAGACCAAGGGCATCTCCAAGAGCGGCGGTATCCAGACCTTCCGCAGCTCTATCGTGGCCACGCCCAAGGCCGAGGGCTCCAAGGCAACCGTGAGCTGTCAGTCGCTCATGCTCGACGACCAGAGCCGCTCCGACACCATCCCCGCCATGGACATCCGCGCCAAGAACGTCGATATCGGCCACGAGGCCACCATCGGACGCATCGGTGACGACAAGGTGTTCTACCTGATGAGCCGCGGCATCTCGGAGGAAGAGGCCCGTACCATGATCGTCAACGGCTTTGCCAACCCGGTCTCCAAGGAGCTGCCGCTGGAGTACGCCGTCGAGATGAACAACCTGATCAAGCTCGAGATGGAAGGAGCGATCGGATAATGAAACAGGAAACCAACACCGCTGCTACCACGCTCGAGCAGGTCAACGCGATGCCAGCCGCCACTTGGGGTTGGCTCAAGATGAACCAGACCAAGCTCGAGCTTTCCGACGAGCTTGCCACTGCTCCCGCCGAGACCATTGAGGCCGAGGGGCTGGATGAGCAGCTCCGCGGTGCTGCCGACGCCTTCGACGCCGCCATGGAAGCCATGGCCGAACGCTTCCCCGAGCGCCGTGCCGCTGCCCCCGGCGATACCGCCGATCGCGCCCGCATCACGCCCGATACCGAGCTCGACGTGCCCGCCACCTCCGTCTACCAGGCCGGTGCCATCAAGCTCGAGGAGGAACTCGCCCCTGCCGAGGCCTTCGAGACCGGCATGGGCGAGGCTGCCTACACCTACCTGTCCGACCACGCCACCAAGCGCATCATCATCGATGTGCCCGCGTACCAGCACGCCACGGTTACCGTGCGCGTAAGCGGCGTCGACGCGGCGGCTGCGATTGCCGCCATCGACGTCGTCGCCCGCCCGCAGGCAACGCTCGACCTGCAGATCGCCCTGGACTCCCCCGTTGCCGGCGAGGGCGTCGTGGGTTCCGTGCTGCGCGTGTGCGCCCACGAGTACGCCACCGTCAACGTGACCTGCACGCAGACGCTCGACGATAGCTGGATCGCGCTCGACGACACCGGACTATTCCTGGACGAGGGCGCGCGCGTCAACGTGCAGCACACCGTCCTGGGTGCCGGCGCCAGCGCCACCGGCCTTGCTGGCGACCTGCTGGGCGACACCGCCAAGGTGACGATCGACACCGATTACCTGGGCGCCCGCGAGCAAGTGCGCGACTTTAACTACGAGCTGCGCCACCGCGGTCGCAAGACCGAGTGCGAGATCGACGCCAACGGCGTGCTGACCGGCACGTCCAAGAAGGTCTACCGCGGCACCATCGACCTCGTGCACGGCTGCAAGGGTGCCGTCGGCACCGAGCGCGAGACCGTGCTGCTCGCCAACAAGGGCGTCGACAACAAGACCGTCCCCGTCATCCTGTGCGACGAGGACGACGTTGCCGGCAACCACGGTGCCACCATCGGTCACGTCCGCGACGAGCAGCTGTTCTACCTCGCCTGCCGCGGCCTTGACCAAAACGCCGCCGAGGATCTGTTCATCCGCGCCAAGCTGGAGGATGCCGCACTTTCCGCCACCGATGAGCGCACCCGCGCCGCCGTCGTCCGCCTGGGCAACAACCTGATCGATAACTTTGAAGAGGAGCTCGCATGATCGACACCGAGCACGTTAAATGCGATACCTGCACAGCACCGGAGCCTATGGTGCTCGACGCCAGCGACGAGGCTTCGCGCGGCTGGCCTACCATCGACATCGAGACCAACCCCTACAAGGGCCAGTTCCCTCTGTTCCAGCAGCACCCCGAGATCGCCTTCCTCGATAGCGCCGCCACCGCACAGCGCCCCGCCTGCGTGCTCGACGCCGAACGCGACTTCTATCAGCGCATGAACGCCAACCCCCTGCGCGGCCTGTACTCGCTGTCCGTCGAGGCCACCGAGGCTATCGCGAAGGTTCGCCAGCAGATCGCCGACCTCATCGGCGCCGCCCAGGCCAACGAAGTCGTCTTCACCCGCAACACCAGCGAGTCGCTCAACCTGGTCGCCAAGAGCTTTGCACCCACGGTGCTGGAGCCCGGCGACGAGGTCGTCATCACCATCATGGAGCACCACTCCAACCTGATCCCGTGGCAGCAGGTCTGCCGCGAGACCGGTGCCAAGCTCGTCTACCTCTACCCCACCAAGACCGGCCAGCTCACCACCGAGGAAGTGCTTGCCAAGGTGGGTCCCAAGACCAAGATTCTGGCCGTGGGTCAGGTCTCTAACGTGCTGGGCGTCGAGAACCCGGTCAAGAACCTCGGCAAGCTCGTGCACAAGTATGGCGGCTATTTGGTCGTCGACGGCGCGCAGTCGCTGCCGCATATGCCGGTCAACGTAGCCGATCTGGGCGCCGACTTCTTTGCCTTTAGCGCGCACAAGGCCATGGGCCCCATGGGCATCGGCGTGCTGTGGGGCAAGATGGACCTGCTCAACGCCATGCCGCCCATGCTCACCGGCGGCGAGATGATCGATTCGGTCACCGAGCAGGACGCCGTCTGGGCGCCCGTCCCCGAGAAGTTCGAGGCAGGTACGCAGGACGCAGCCGGAATCTTCGCCACAGGCGCTGCCCTCGACTACCTCGTTAACACGGTGGGCTACGAAAACATCCAGGCACGCGAGCAGGCACTCGTCCACTACCTGATGGGCGAGCTCATGCAGCTCGACTTTGTCCAGATCATCGGCTCCATCTATTGGGATAACCACCATGGCGTCGTGAGCTTTAACGTCCGCGGCATCCACCCGCACGACGTGGCGAGCATCATGGACATGGACGGAGTCTGCATCCGCGCCGGCCACCACTGCGCGCAGCCGCTGCTCACCTGGCTGGGCGTCGAGAACCTCGCCTGCTGCCGCGCCAGCGTGGCCTTCTACAACGACAAGGCCGATATCGACAAGTTCATCGCCGGTCTGCATCACGTTTGGAGCACGTTCAATGGGTAACCTCTACACCTCCACCACGTTCATGGAGCACAACTCGCACCCCGACTATAAGTACGAGATGGACGCTCCCACGCACGAGCATGACGGCATCAACCCCAGCTGCGGCGACGAGCTCACCTTGCAGCTGCGCGTCGAGAACGGCGTGATCGAGGAGGCCTCGTTTATCGGCCACGGCTGCGCCATCAGTCAGGCCAGCGCCGATATCATGGCCGACCTCATCACCGGCGAGACGGTCGAAGAGGCACGCCGCCTGGCCGGGCTCTTCCTCGCCATGATCCGCGGCGAGCAACTCTCCGAGGAGGACCTGGAAGACCTGGACGAGGCCGCCCAGCTCCAGGACATCTCGCACATGCCCGCCCGCGTCAAGTGCGCCGAGCTCGCCTGGCGCACCCTCGACGGCATGCTCGAGGGGCAAGCTAGCCAGTAGCGGATGCCCCAGATCAAAGGGTTTGATTGCCGAGCCGCCCAATACGGGTGGCTCGGCTTTTTCATAACGCCTCGGACACACAAGGTCCGCGCACCCGGCGCCCCGTCTGTCATTTATCACACGGCCAACCGCGAACACGAGCGTTTTTCCCCAGTACAAAAAGCTTGGGGCAGGGCCACGGGCACTCTAAACAAAGTGCCAAGCCCCGTCCTGCTGAGCTTCGGCACGCCTCGCGCCTGCCGCAGAAGGGTCCCCTAGGGTGCGGCGTGCATTTTTGCGAGTATTCAGCACGCCAAGCCGTGTGTATACGCATCGGAAGCGTTAATCAACATCTCAAGTCGCCTTTATATAGCGATTTAGAACAAGCATCGAGGTCTCAGGGGGCGCAAACATGAGCTTCGGAGGCTCATCGGTAGGCACAAATAGCTTCGGAGCCCGTATGTTTCAAGATTGCGACGGTGCCGACAGTACCACGATGTTGAATACCCCGCTTTTTGCACGGAGTAGACGGGGGTAGGCACAGGCAAAACAGAACTAAGCCGTTATTTTATGCATGAAGGCGACCGTTCTATGCAAATCTAGATGCGCAGTTACCGTACCAAGCTTTTAGAACAAAGGCTGTGGCGTATGGGCGACCCCGGCTGCGGTGCACAGGCGGCCCTACACCACGTTTCCACCAGTCAGCACCGCCGCTGGCGCACGGGCGCGCACAATGCGAGAAACGGTACTTTTGCCAATACCCGTATACCGCTCAATCTGACGCACCGTAAATCCGGCATCATGCAATCCAAGAATAACGATATTGCGCTGCGCCGACGATGCGGCTTTAACCTCGTGGAGCGGAACCCCGAGACCCTTCGCCAGCTTTTCGGCAAAGGCGTGCCGCTCCCACTCCGTCTCTTCCAGATCGGGCATCGCAGGCTCGCAGGCATCGGACGTCGAAAGCGAATAGGCAATAAAGGCCTTGGCAGAACCAAAAAGCTCAAGCACGCAAGACGGGTCGGAAAATCCCCTCGTCATATCGTTGTCATAGGCCCGTAGATACTCGACAAAGCTGCTCCACGCATAGCGCTCGATTAAGCTGATGCCAGCCTCCTGCGGATCGGCGTGCACAGAGCGAACAGCCTCCATCACCTGCGAGTCGATATCGAGCGAGCGGCGCTCAAAACCTTCACGAAATAGGCAGCCCGAGCGCCCAGTGCGCTTATTGAACCGACGAGCATACGTCAACAGCAGCCGCTGCATGGCTGCGCTCATTTCGTCCTCGTAATCCAAAAGCACCAGATCCACGCAGTCGCTCATGAGACACCACGCCACAATCGTCACCTGGGCCTCGCGGCAGCAGTTGCGCATCAGCTCCAAAAACTCCCACCGGTCGTCATCGGTCTCAAAGATGATCTGTTTTCCGATGCCACGGGCCGAAACATGGTAAAAGCCGGTAACCGTTCTCCAAACGCGCTGCATGGCGCTCCCTTCCCCGGGATCCGCTCACCATCAAATACAGCACGATTGAAGCGCGCCATCAAAACATTCACGCAAAACAATACACTCGCGCGGCCAAAGGCAGTAAACAGGCGGCGAACGGCACCGTTGCAACAGGTCAACCCCTGCAGCGCTTACAAGAGCTGACCAAAAGCTTGCCCAAGACGGACCCCCTCTACGGAAGTTCGCGACCACAGGACATAGAGTTAAAACGTTTCAATTGAAAGTTCCGCGCTTCTCGCTACGAAAACTGAGCCGTTCGCCGAATATTCCGTGCATTTCGCGGTATTATAGGGGCTGCATGTCATGTCCCTTTCGAAGGGTCGCCCGGCAATCGCCAGCCACGACCCCCAGACGGGACGCCAACACGATAGAGAGGAGAGGCATGCAGTACTCACAGGAAGTGGAGAACATGTGCCCCGTTGCCAAGGGTGCATACCACGGCCCCGCACCCATCCCCGAGGAGGGCAAGTGGGTCCAGGCTAAGGAGATTTCCGACATCTCCGGTCTTACGCACGGTGTGGGTTGGTGCGCACCTCAGCAGGGCGCCTGCAAGCTCACGCTGAACGTCAAGGACGGCATCATCGAGGAGGCCCTCGTTGAGACCATCGGCTGCTCGGGCATGACCCACTCTGCCGCCATGGCTTCCGAGATCCTTCCCGGTAAGACCATCCTCGAGGCCCTCAACACCGACCTCGTCTGCGACGCCATCAACGTTGCTATGCGCGAGATCTTCCTGCAGATCGTTTACGGCCGCAGCCAGACCGCGTTCTCCGAGGGCGGCCTGCCCGTGGGCGCCTCCCTCGACGACCTCGGCAAGGGCCTTCGCTCTCAGGTCGGCACCATGTTCGGCACCAAGGCCAAGGGCGCTCGTTACCTCGAGCTCGCTCAGGGCTACGTCACCCGCATGGCTCTCAACGACAAGAACGAGATCATCGCGTTCGAGTTCCTGAACCTCGGTAAGTTCACCGACGCCGTCAAGGCCGGCAAGACCCCCGAGGAGGCCATCGCTGGCGCTATGGGCCACTATGGTCAGTGGGAGAACGCTGCCAAGTACATCGACCCGCGCACCGACGAGGAGACTCACTCCGTCGCCAGCGTGTTCCCGGTTCACGAGTAGAAAGGGAGGGAAATAACTATGACTGTTACGTTCGAAGGTTACGAGCGCCGCGCTGACAAGATCAACAAGTGCCTCGCCGACAACGGCATCGCCTCCCTCGAGGAAGCTCTGCAGATCTGCACCGACAAGGGCTTCAACCCGCGTGAGATCGTCAACAACACCCAGTCCATCGCTTTCCAGAACGCTGAGTGGGCCTACACCCTCGGCTGCGCTCTCGCTGTCAAGCGCGAGGCCAAGACCGCTTCTGAGGCTGCCGCCATCATCGGCGAGGGCATCCAGGCCTTCACCGTTCCCGGCTCCGTCGCCGAGGACCGCAAGGTCGGTCTGGGCCACGGCAACCTGGGCGCCATGCTGCTCTCCGACGACACCGAGTGCTTCGCCTTCCTGGCCGGCCACGAGTCCTTCGCTGCCGCTGAGGGCGCCATCGGCCTGGCTCTGAACGCCAACAAGGCTCGCAAGAAGCCGCTGCGCGTTATCCTCAACGGTCTGGGCAAGGACGCTGCTCAGATCATCGCCCGCATCAACGGCTTCACCTATGTGAAGACCCAGTTCGACTACTACACGGGCGAGCTCAAGGTCGTCGAGACCATCCCCTACTCCGATGGTCCCCGCGCTGCCGTTAACTGCTACGGCTCCGACGACGTCCGCGAGGGCGTTGCCATCATGTGGCACGAGAACGTCGACATCTCGATCACCGGTAACTCCACCAACCCCACGCGCTTCCAGCACCCCGTCGCTGGCACCTACAAGAAGGAGCGCATCGAGGCTGGCAAGAAGTACTTCTCCGTCGCTTCTGGTGGCGGCACTGGCCGTACCCTGCACCCGGACAACATGGGCGCCGGCCCTGCCTCTTACGGCATGACCGACACCATGGGCCGTATGCACTCCGACGCCCAGTTCGCCGGTTCGTCCTCCGTGCCTGCGCACGTTGACATGATGGGTCTCATCGGCATGGGCAACAACCCCATGGTCGGTGCCACCGTCGCCTGCGCTGTCGCCGTCGAGGAGGCCCTCAAGGCCTAATCGCGCCCGCGCGATGCTCATATAGTTGAGCCTAGGAGCCGCTACCCACCCGGGTAGCGGCTCTTTTTGTTTGCGCAGTCGCAGGGCAGCTAATGCCGATATATCAGTTGGGGCGAAATACGAGATGTGATGAGATGAGCGTCAGAGCGTCCATGACGCCCACCTGCCATATTTGCCCTTTACCGATTTGCCGAGTCTTTGCGACACCTTTGCCGATCACCCGTGCGACAATGCGCCGGACGAGAAAGGAATCCGATGGAATCGACTGATGTACTGGTAATTGGAACTGGCATTGCGGGCCTTTGCGCCGCCATCGAAGCGGCACGCACGGGTGCAACCGTCGCTGTGGCAAGCGCCGGCAAAACTATGAGCGGATCGAGCTTTTTCCCGGGCACCTGGGGCCTGGGGCTCATCGGTCCCACCGACGCGGCCGACGAGCAGGACCTTATCGACACCATCCAGACCGTCGGCGGCGGCGTTGCCGACCCCGAGCTCGTCCAGACGTTCGTCCACGGCATTCCCCAGGCAATTGCATGGCTCGAGCAGGATCTGGGTGTTGAGCTTTCGCATCCGCAAAGCGCCGAGAGCGCCCAGCAAAAGCAATTTATCCCCTGCTTTGACCATAAGACGCGCAATTGGCGCGGCCTCACCCGAAAGCCCCTAGAAGACGCGTTTGCGGCCCAGATCGAGTCGCTCGGCATTCGCCTGCTCCCCCGCCACGAGCTTATCGACCTTCTTGAGGATGCGAACGGAAAGATCGCCGGCGCCGTGCTCTTTGACCACGTAAGCGGACGCCTCGAACCCATTGCGGCCAACGCCACCATCATCGCCGCAGGCGGCACGGGTGGCCTGTTCGAGCGCAGCCTCACTTCGGCCGACGTGCTCAGCTCCTCGCAGGCCATCGCGCTGGCGCACGGCGCATCCCTCACTAATATAGAGTTCATGCAGATGATGCCCGGCTTCATTGAGCCTAAGCGCAACCTTGTCTTTAACGAGAAGACCTGGCGTTACGTCACATTTGACCAACCGGTCGATATTGCCGACGGCAAGCTGGACTATCTACTTGAGCAGCGCTCCGGATATGGCCCCTTCACTTCGCGCTTGGCTTCCCGCGCTATCGATCTCGCCATCGATCAAGCGGGTGACCAAGGCTTGGCGCTCCACTACGACTTCCCTCGCGAGGATGTCCCCGAATTTGTGCAGACCTTTGCCACCTGGCTGCAAGACGAGCATGGCATCGCACCAACCGACGAGATGCGCGTGGCAATGTATGCCCACGCCGCCAACGGCGGTATCAAAATCGACAAGACAGCCTTCACGGGAGTCGAAGGCCTCTACGCCTGCGGCGAGGCTACAGGCGGCATGCACGGCGCCGACCGTATTGGTGGCCTGTCGAGCGCCAACGGCATCGTCTTTGGGCGCATCGCGGGCGCATCGGCAGCCCAGGCAGCGCAGAAAGAGCCTGAGGCAGCCCTGAAGGCGGATATCGCCCTCTCCCAGCACGGCATTGCCACAACAGATGCCGAACGCCTGACACACAGCCTTAAGCACACGATGAGTACCCATTGCATGATCAACAGGACCGAGACGGGCCTATCCGAGGCTCTTCAACAGCTTGAAAGCCTGCAAGACGAGACAACGACGCTGAGCAAGCCACACGCCAATGACAGCGAAATCGCAGCCCTCACCCGCCTGCAATCGCAAATTAAGCTGGCAACCGAGATGGTCAAAGCCATGCGCAGACGGACCAAAAGTATGGGTTCGCACTATCGAGCGGACTAAGCTGAGCACCCCTCTAGAGCAGAACACAACTTCTCGATATTAATGGGTCCCGTGAGCTCAAAGCGACACGGGGCCCATTCGTGTCCGCGCGGGCAAATATACTCATTCTGAATACGGAGTCGGCATAGTCCACGTAGACAAACGAACAGAAAGGAAGAGATATGGACAGCAGGGATATCGAGAAATGGCGTGTCGAACTTGACAGCTACGCCCATGTAGAAGACGGCGTTGAGTATTGGCTCGCACGCGATTTAATGGAGCCCCTCGGATACACCCAATGGCGTAATTTTGAGACTGCGGTTAAGAGATCCATGGCATCGTGCGACACCAATAAAATGCCTGTTGCCGCCCATTTTGCTGAGGCCAGCAAAATGGTAGATGCCGGCATCGCCAAACGAGCCGTAAAAGACTACAAGCTGACACGCTACGCATGCTATTTAATCGCCCAAAACGGAGACCCAAACAAGCCCGAAATCGCGCTCGCACAGGCGTACTTCGCCGTGCAGGCGGCCGCTTCGGCGCCAAGGCGCCTTGCGCGCTGCGCTGGTAAATGCTTACGCATTTCCTCAGCTCCGCGCCCTTTCGGGTTCGACCCCATGTGAGGTCAACAAAAAAGCGACCAGCCGAAGCCAGTCGCTTTAACATACTTTGGTGGGCCGTCAGGGGGTCGAACCCTGGACCTTGGGATTAAGAGTCTTGAACGTGACGTTTTGGCACGCGCTGTATCTGCATACTTGCAGGTAACGATGTTCCCGCCAGCGCCGTACGCGCTGAAACTGCATTGTGGAACGGTTATTATCGGATATTAAGTCATGCATAAAACCCCTCCCCGGCACATACCGGGGAGGGGTTTAGCTGTCTATTGACGATTAACACTCACGATGCAGAGCCCGATTGTCGCCACGACACCGCCGAAGAGCGAGCCGAGCACGAACGCCAGCGCGATCATCGGCGAGTCCCGTCGGAGATGTAGACCTGCAGGCGGTCGAGCGCGTGGCCGTAATAGCCGGCGTAATCGTCTCCGCCATACGTGCTTCCGTCGTCGCAGACCTCGCCCCACCATCCGGCATGATCGACATCCTGAGAGCGGTAGTAGACCTGGCGGTAGTCACCGCCAGGCGTGACGTAGTACATCTGGACACCATCGATGATCTGCCCCCAGACACCCGCCATGCCGTTCACGCTGTCGCCGTAGGATGCGGCCTGCACCCAGTCGAGCCATCCGGATTCGCGGGTATGGACGCGATAGCGTAGGGTACCGGTATCGGCCCATGCGATCAGCATGTCATGGGAGCCGTAAGGCATGCCCGCGAAGCCGTTCTCGCTGGCGTCGTCGAAGTTCGTTACCTCGGAGTTCCAGCCGCCGCCACGGTTGTGCAGCGCATAGTGGACGCTCACGCAGGCACCAGTCGATTTCGGGAAGCTGGCCGCCGGTGAGCTGTAGCCGCCCCCCTCATAGGTCCCGCCGTTGCCGTTGGTCGGCGCAATGGGCGCCACGTAGCCGGAGCCCAAATAGGCGGCGACGGCCTGCTTGAACTCCCACCAGCTCTTACCGTACTGGGCGAAATAGCCATTCGGGTCGGTGTGATCGGACCCGCCCCAGCGCTGAGCCGCTTCGTAGTGGCTCAAAAGGCGGGACGTATCCCAGCCGCGAGAGCGGAGTTCGTTGCCCGCCCACTTCACGGCCTCGGACCACTGCTTGGAGAAGTCGGAGGCATTGGTGGCGTGGGCCAGCTCGATGCCGATTGTGTAGCCGTTGCCGTTTCCGACGTGCCAGCACAGTCGATTCTCCGCGACCGTGTTGTAGACCGTGGATCCGTCCAGCTCCATGACGTGATGCACGGCGTAGGTGTCATCACGCGACCATAACAGCGTATGGTTATAGGCGCTCGCGCCCGGATTCGCGGTCTCGTGGATGACCAGGTAGCTCGCATTGAGATACCCGTGGCCGTTGCTAACGTACTTGTCGACGCTCTGGTACGCCTCGGCTCCGCACGGGGCGGCGAGGGCCGCGACGAGCGCGAGGACGATGGCGAAAACGCTGCGCATCGGCAGCTTGCGCTTAGCCTCGGGCTTAGTCTCCGTCATGCTCGCCTCCCGCCTTAAGGCGCGCGGAGTCCACGGCCTGTTCTGCAGCGGCGTAGATGGCCGCGCTCGCGACCCCGCACACCGTGCCGATGGCGGCGACGGTCTGGTTGTCCGTGGCGATGCCGGCGACGCTGGTCGCGACGGAGCCCAAAAAAGCGGCCGTGCACAGCCAGAACTTGCGGCTCGTCAGCTTACGCACGATTTCATCTTTAGTCATTTTTGTTTCCTCCTATCTGCATTTTTCCTTGTCATAGAGCAGGTCTACGCGGTCGCGGATGTGACTAACCTGCTCGGCCATGCCTTGGCTTCGCGCCTGACTGTGCGCAAGGTCGTTGTGCAGAACCTCATTGGATGTCACTACCGATTCCATGAGAGTCTTCATGGCTTCCATAAGTGAGTTCGAGCGCTCCATCTGGACTGCAATGCGGCCCTCCATCTCCGACCGCTCACGGTCGCGCTGAGCACGCTCCTTGATCTCATCTTGCTTGCGCTCCTCGCGCTTCAGGTCAATCTGGCCTTTGCGTTCGTTCTGGCGCTTATACTCTTCGAGAAATTGCTTTCCGAAATAAAAGGAGATGAGCGCCAGCGCCGCGCCGCCGAGCCATCCCGGCCCGTACGGCGCGAAGAGCTTGAGCACTTCCATCCTGAGCGCCCTCCTTCCACCTATTCGGCCGTGTACTCCTCGCCGGTGATCTCCTTGTACTCGTCGGCGGTGATCCACTTGCACTCGACGGCCTTGTGTACTCGCGCCTTGCTCCAAAGCCCTCGGTCGTAGTACTTCTTGACGAGCGCGAAGTGCTCGGAGTGCTCGTGGGATTTCTTCGCCGCCATTACTGCTCACCTCCGACCGTCATCATCAGGTAGTCGATGTTCGCCGTGTTCTGCTCGGTCTGCGTCGGCTTCAACGCCTGCTCGCGCATCTGGCCGAGCAGCGCCGGCACGTCGGGCGTCCCACCGCTGTCGTAGGCGGCGAGCGCCGCCGTATAGGCCATCTTCTTGGCCTTCTGCTCGATGTACGAGTCGTCGTCGATGACGCCCGCCTCATGGGCCGCGTCGGGGTCGCCCAGCTGCGAGAGCAGGTTTCGCAGCGCGTTCACCTCGGCCTGCGTGCCGTCGTCCACGATGTTGGGGCGCTCCTCATTAGTGTCCATTCGGACTCCTTTCTGTTAGTGGGTGTAGTTGATGTAAGGGCATCGCATCGGCGGCGTGAGACTGGCTTGCACCGACGACGAGCTCGACGAACAGCCGGTCGAAGTCGCGCACGACCCGGTGCACGTTCATGCGGAACCTCGGCCTGCCGTCGCCCCGTTTCCGCTCGAGAGACCCGCGGAACGACATGTAGGAGACGTATGCCTGCTCAAGCGTCATACTCCCATCTGCGACCATACGTGAATGTACGCGTAACTTCCTGCGCTCACGTGCGAGGGATTTTGGTATCGGCGTCACGACGATTCTGCCCGATCCGGTGAAGCGGAACCGCTTCTTGAGGAACGTGAACCCGCGCGTGAGCTTCACTACCCTTGTCTTCCTCTCGTTGATGGTGATGCCGAGCGATGAGCACAGTGCGCGGGCGGCGTCGAGGAACCGCCAGAGGATATCCTTGTCGAGCGCTATGAAGTAGGAGTCGTCCATGTATCGGCCAGACGCCTCGATTCCGCGCCAACGTTCACCGAGATGGTCGAGCGGGGACGGTATGGCGACGGCCAGCGCCTGGTTCGGCTCGCTGCCGAGGCCGAGCCCGATCCTGCCGTTCGCCTCTATCTGCAGGCGCATGAACTCGACGGCCGCGGGGTCTGTGAGCGTCCGCCTCACGAGGTCCAGCGCCGTTCCATGGTCGATTATCCCGAAGTAGTCGGAGAAGTCCATGAGCAGGACGTAGCCCTCCGCGCCGTGCCTGCGGTAATGCTCGGCGAGCTGCCCCTTCAGGCGCATGAGGGCGTAGTCCGTGCCCCTGCCGCGCATGTTGGCCGCGCATCCCGGCGTGAGCGTCGGCCACACCGCCGGGGCGACGACCGCCCTCGTGACGGCCTTCTGTATCACGCGTTCGGAGAAACGCGGGGCGGCTATCGCCCTGTCCTTCCCGCGCTCGATGACGTGGAACCGGACGAAGCCCTTGCGGATGTCGTTTCCAGCAAGGAGGTCACGGCGAGCGTAGAGCGAGTTGCGCAGGGAATGTACCATGTAGCGCTGGACGCTTGCCTTCCAGCGGACGCCCTTGGCGGCGTCGCGTGCCGCCTCGTGGATGTTGTCGAGGCGGGCGGCATTGGAGATGGTGAGGGCCGCACAGCGCTTCGCCATGTTCGCGGCCCTTTTCGCATCGCGCCTGGCTCTCCTTGCCTTTCGGCGCTCATCGCTATTCATGATGGCATCCCGCACGGCCTGCGCCCATGGGCGTCGGCGTTCCCAGGCCGCTTAGGGAGGAGCAATGAAACCGCGTCGAGCGCCGAAGCTCGCGGCCATGCAAGGAGCGGACTGCCCTCCCAGCGGGATGCGTCTTTACGGGCATGCGCCCGAACGTCGGCCCTTCCTTCCTCATGTGCTCGGAGCCCCACGCATGGGCGGGGCTGTCTGGCGAGTATGAGCAATCCCACGCGCGGGCGAATCCAGTCGTTCGCGGCATCGTTGTAGTTGGCGTTGCCGTTGTTGTTGACGTAGCAGACGTTCGCAGACGAGCCACCCCTGACGGAACGGAGCCACCAGTTGTAGCGGTTAACAAGGGACGACGTCCTGCCATTCTACCGCGCCCCGATCAGCTGGACGCCCTTGCGTGCGCCCTTGAGCAGCTTTATCTCGGAGTCGATGAGCTCCGCCATGCGCTCGAATGCCCCGGCGTGCTGCGTGTCCCCCTTCCGGCGGTACACCTCGAGGTATGCCTGCACGTCCTGGTATAGCTGCTCGCAGTCGGCGACGGCCAACGTGAGGTAGCGCTTGCGTGCCGCGACGTTCTCGGCGGTGTTCGGGTAGAACGCCTCGGACTTGACGATGTTGTAGACGACGTTGCGGGCCGTCTCGGCCATCGGGACGGCGAACGTGAAGCGCTGCGATTTCGGGATGGCGCTCGACGCGATGATGCCCAGAACCTCCACGCGCAGCTCGATGGCCGTGTTGTAGAACTCGCGCTCGCTCAGGTTTCTAAGCCTCTCGGGTACTCCGCTCAAGGCGATGCCCCTCTCTCGTGACATGAAAAGGCGCACGCGCAAGGCGTGCGCCAAGGTGGGTGTCCTGTACGGTCCGCTTCGCTACCCTAGGAGGAAGCCCACGCGCGGGCGAACCCAGTCGTACGCGGCAGCGTTGTAGTAGGCGTAGCCGTTGCTGTTGACGTAGCAGACGTTCGCAGACGAGCCACCCCTGACGGAACGGAGCCACCAGTAGCAGCGGCTACCGTTGAGTCGGTGCGCTGTGTCCTTGAAGAGGTCGAACTGGCAGTCGAAGCCGACGGAGAATCCGGGCGTGCCCCAGACCGGGCAGCCGTAGACCTCCATCTCGGAGAGCGACCAGACCTTGCCGATGTCCTGCCAGCTCCAGTTGTTGGAGTCGGTGAGCGCACCGGAGGCGCTGTAGCGCTCCTCGAGCAGCACGCGCTGCGTGAGGATGTACTTGGTCAGGCCCTCGGGCAGGCACGCCTCGAAGGCCGTCTCCCAGCCCTTGAGCTGCGAGCACAGGTACGGGTTCTTGATGTCTGCCGTGCCCTGGTTGGTGTTCGTCTCGTTCCACGGGATGTACGAGGAGTTGGCGACACCGTCGTAGGACGAGCTGACCGCTATGGGCGCGGAGGCCACGAACGCGATGTGGTGCCCCTTGCCGCGGTCGTCGCACCACAGGTACGGGTCGATGTGCGCGATGATGAATCGCACGGACTGTTGGCCCGCCACGCCGGACGCGGAGACGAGCGGAACGTCGAGGTAGTCGCCCACGCGCAGGCCCGCGAAGTTGTTCGCCACGATGCGCTTGTGCAGCGCGTCGTAGACCGTGCCGGCGCCGATCTCGCCGGCGAGCAGCGTCGCGATGCTCTGCCCGCCGTACTTGCCGATGAGTAGCTGCCGGTTGAACTCGGTGCCGTTTAGCGCGAGCTGCGCGTTCGATCTCGCCGTCTCGTCGATGACGTTGAGTGACTGGCCGCCGACGACCAGTGTCTTTGCATTTGCCATTTATCCTCCTTATGCGAGGGTTACCGTGCTGCCCGAGACAGAGCACGTGTTCCCGAACGTCACCGTGTCACCGGACACCGACGCCTTGGATGTCGGGCAGTAGACGGTCCCGTCCATGTAGATGAATTTTCCCGTCGCGTCCGCGAGCATCGTGGCTAGCTGGCCGTTCTGCCGGCGCAGCTCGGCGACATCGGGCTCTCCGGCAGCGCCCTGCGCCACCGAGTTCGCGATCTTGAGCGCCTGGTTCGCGGCGGCCACGGCGCGAGACGCCGCGCCGTCGGCCGCGGCGGCCGCATTGCTCGCCAGCGTCGTCGATGCGCTGGCCGTCTGATTCGCGGAGTCCGCCTTCTGGACTGCTGCCTCGGCACTTTTGGTGGCAGTCGAGCACTTTGCCGCGGCCGTCCTCGCCGCCCCGGCGGCGGCGTTGGCGTCATTTGCCTGGGTATTTGCGGTGCCCGCGGCGCTGATCGCCAGAGACGCTGCGTTCTCGGCCTTCTTTCGCGCCGCCTCGACGTCGTCGTAATTCGCGGGGCGAAACTGGTAGGTGGTGACGCTGCCGTCGCTCTCCGTCACGTCGAGGCCGTCGATATAGCCGTCGTCCCCCACCCTCACGTCGTAGACGGCGGAGCCGTCGCCTTCGTTGGCCATGCGGCCTCCCTTCCGCGGGCCTGAGCCCGCACGGTAATCAAGCGAGTACCCCGATCGCCGTCCAAACGGGCGGCGAGCCGATGAGGACGACCCTCTGTCCGACCTTGGCGGCCGCACATGACGTCGTCATGTGGACCCCCTCGGCCACGCCGCCGCGCACGAGTACCGAGAGCGTGCCGCCCGACACCGCCGTGACGTAGCCGTAGGCGATCTGCGCCGTGGGCTTGTCCGGCGGCGCGATGGCCTCAAGCAGGTCGGAAGCCATGCTCATGCGGCGCTCCTCTCGAACTTGCGGGCCTCGATGTCCATCGGGCACCCGTCATCAAAGTTAATCGTCTGCGTCCTGATGCAGACGTGGTCGAGGTCCAGGCCCGCCGCCGGCAGTCGAAGGTTACCCGCGTCGTAGACCGACACCTGGTCGTATATGCAGGTGCAGTTCACCCTCTGGATGACGGACCTGCTGTCGTTGAGCAGGGTCGCGGCCCTTGCGTCCGCCGCCTCCTGGATGGCGTCCTGCGGCCATGGCGTCGCCACGGCACCCTCCTCGACCTTGTCGGCGACCACCACGGCCTCGCCACCCGCCTCGAGGTACACGTAGCCCGCCGAGACGTCGCTGTAGTTGTCCGCGGGAGTCTCGGTGGCGACGAGTCGCTGCCACTCGCCCGTGAGCGTCGCGTAGTGCAGGTGCGGGCCGGCCGACAGGGACGGCACCCACCAAGCCTGCAGGCTCACGCGGGCGCCCTTCGTCCCCTTGATCCACAGGCTCTGTGTGACCGGTACGCCCTCTTTGAGCGACCCGACCCCGTCCTGGCAGAAGCCGATGCGCCCGCCGTCGCTCGCGACCTTGAGGCCGAAGAAGACGGCAGTCTGCGGGGAGTCCGGCACGTACACGGTGGAGATGGAGCCGTGACTGTCGCTCTGCCTGTAGGTCCCGCTCTCCTTGGTCCCCGAGCCGACCTGCATCCCCGCGGCGCCGGAGAGGATGTTGGAATCCTCCGTGACGCTCGTGGGCAGGTCGGACAGGTCGTATCGCGCGGTCTCGCGTCGCCCGGTGCTCACGGTCGAGTACGGGCTGTTGGGGTCATCATCCACCGCTGTGCCGCGCACGGAGATGTCCTGCGAGGAGAAGTCGACGTGGATGACGTTGGCGACGCTGAAGGTGTCGTGCTCGTAGTCGAGCCTGAGCGTAATGCGGCAGTTCGGTCCCTCGATATAATCGAAGGCTATCGGCCTCTGGTCCGGCTCCACATAGCGGCGGAACAGCACGCGGCCGTACGGGTCGGTGTGCGCCGCGAGGAAGCCGGCGGCCTCGAGCAGGCGGTTGACGGCGGCCAGCTTGGAGTCCGCGCGGTCATCGTCGGACGATGTCGTCGAGATGCCGAACACCCACGTCGACGTGAGCGCGGCGTCGCTCTCGTCCGCGACGACTTCGAGGCCGCAGCCCTCGGCGATCTTTTTGGCGGCGTCGACCATGTTGGTTTCGGCGGGGATGACGTACGGTCCGTCGAAGTCGTCCTGGGCGAGCGCCCTGAGTCTGCCGTAGATATCGGCGCTGCCGGTGGTGACGGCGCCGTCGGCGCTCACCTTCGGCGTCGAGACGTAGAAGGTCCCCAGCGCCTCGGTGCGGCTCTCGCCCGTCCAAGGGGACGAGGCCTCGAGGTACACGCGCAGGAGGTCGGTCCCCATGTCGAGAGTTCCGACGTAGTCGACGCTCCCCTGCTCGAAGATCGCGGTGTCCTGGTTGCGTTCCACGCTTCCGCCGGTTATGTTGGCGAGCTCGGTGCCCTCCAGCCCCGTCGCGAGGTCGACCCGCACGAAGCGGTACTCGGCCGAGAAGGGCTCGAGCCAGAAGCTGTCCCTAGGCATTGGGCTCCCTCCAGACCTCGCGCTTGGTCGCGA
>CAUCKA010000025.1 GCA_958443265.1 uncultured Collinsella sp.
ACGAGCGGGGGCTCCTGTCTTTTTAGTGCCCTCGGATTGGGTCATAGTGTCTGTCGGTAACGAATCATCGGCTATTTCGTTGCTGGTCAATATAAGATATTGATTTGCGTTAAACGGAATTCGATGTTCTTGAGGGTAGGGGATTGATTTGGGTCGTGCTGGGGATATGACGCCGCCTTTGCGTTGGCGGTTGGGTGTTGCTGGTGGGGTGGTGCTGGTTGTGCTGCTTGTTGACCAGCTGACCAAGCTTGCGGTTCGTGCCGTGGGCGACGCTTTGCATGTGACCGTCATCCCCGGTGTGATCGACTTTCTATTTGTCCGTAATATCGGTGCCGCCTTTAGCATGGGCGAGGGGCATGGTGTTGCGTTCGCTTTGCTGGCGCTTGCGGTCATTGTCGCCATTGCCGTGTACTTGCTTCGCACGCCCCAGCTTGCTCGCTTGGAGGTTGTGGGCATGGCTATGGTCGCGGGTGGCGCCATTGGCAACGCGATCGATCGCCTGGCTTTTGGCTTTGTGACCGATTTTATTGCCACCACCTTCATCGACTTTCCCGTCTTTAACGTGGCCGATATCGGCATCACCGTAGGCGTTGTGCTTGCCCTCATCGGCTACATGTTCTTGAGCCCTGCGGCCCGCGAAGTCGATGCGACTGCCGAGCTCAATGCCCGTGATGAGGCCCGCGCCAAGCGCAAGGCTAAACAACGTGGGGAGCGTGCCCGCAAGATTCGCGAAAGGAATGAGCGCTAATGGCCAACATCCATATCCTTGTTGCCGACGATGCCGCTGGTCAGCGCCTTGACGCCTATCTGGGCGCCAATGACGGCTGCCCTACGCGCTCTGCCTGCGCGCATCTGATCGAGGGCGGCGCCGTAATCGTGAACGGCGAGACCTGTTTGTCAAAAAAGTATGCCGTACGCGCCGGTGACCGCATCTCGGTTGACCTGCCCGAGCCTCACGATCCGACTGACGTGATTCCCGAGGCCATTCCCCTCGATATCCGCTACGAGGACGATTACCTCATCGTGCTCTCCAAGCAGCGCGGCCTGGTGTGCCATCCTGCGCATGGTCATGAGAGCGGTACGCTCGCGAATGCCCTGGTCTATCACTGCGGTATCGACCATCTGGGCACCGTGCAGGGTGAGGACCGCCCCGGCATCGTGCATCGCCTGGATCGCGATACCTCGGGCCTTATGCTCGCGGCAAAAGACGACGACACCCAGCGCGCGCTCCAAAATCTCATCCGTACGCGTACGCTCGACCGCCGCTACATTACGCTCGTTCACGGACACATCGCCATGGACGAGGGCACTATCAACACCGGTATTGCCCGCTCAACGCGCGACCGCGTGAAGATGGCGGTTTCTGATGACCCCTTTGCGCGCCAGGCCATCACGACCTTCAAGGTGCTCGAGCGCTTTGATTCCACGCGTTTCGACGACGGCTACACGCTCGTCGAGTGCCACCTTTTTACCGGCCGCACGCATCAGATTCGTGTGCACATGCGCCATATCAACCACGCTTGCGTGGGCGATCCGCTCTACGGCAAGTGCGATGCGCGCGCCGATCAGGGCCTGACCAGGCAGTTCCTCCATTCCTGGCGTGTGGCGTTCGATCATCCCGTGACGGGGGAGCGCATTGAGTGCCGTGACGAGCTGCCGTGGGATCTTGCGGCGGTTCTGGATGATCTGGCCCCGCGTTCGCTCGGCCGCACTGCCGCTGGCGACGAAATCGTCCCGCAGCTCGGTCTGCTCGAAGCCTAGCCAGTATTAGGTGGTTTCTTGAACTCGGTAAGACTGCGGTAAGATATACGGTTGTTTACGTAACGCGTTCCCGGGAGCCTGCATGCTCGCCTTTTTACAAACCAACACACCCATCGTGGTTTTTAACCAGATTGTCGTCACGCTGCTCACAGTCTGCTTTCTGTACCAGGTGGTCTTCTTTGTCATTGGCGCTCTTCGTGGCGAGGTCGCGCCTCCCAAGGCCAAAAAACTCCACCGGTATGCTTTCTTTATCGCGGCGCATAACGAGGAAGCCGTGATCGCCAACCTCGTTCGCTCCATCAAGGATCAGGATTATCCTTCCGAGCTCATCGAGGTCTTCGTGGTCGCCGATGCCTGCACCGACAATACGGCGCAGCTCGCGCGCGAGGCGGGCGCTGTCGTGTACGAGCGAAACGACCTGGCCCGTAAAGGCAAGAGCTGGGTCATGGACTTTGGTTTCGATCGTATCCTTAACGAGTATCCCGACACCTTTGAAGGTTACTTTATCTTCGATGCCGATAACGTTATCGCCCGCGATTACGTGTCCAAGATGAATGATGCCTTTGACCAGGGCTTCCATGTGGTCACGAGCTACCGTAACTCCAAGAACTTCGGAAGCTCGTGGATCTCGGCAGCGAATGCCACTTGGTATCTGCGCGAGGCGCGTTTTCTCAACAACGCGCGCAACATCTGCAAGACGTCCTGCGCCGTATCGGGTTCGGGCTACCTTATCTCGGCTAGCGTTATTGAGGGCATGCACGGCTGGCAGTTCCATACACTGACCGAGGATATTCAGTTCACCACGTTCTGCGCTATTCACGGCATTCGTATTGGCTATGCGCCGGCGGAGTTCTTTGACGAGCAGCCCGTGACGTTTAAGGCGTCCTGGAAGCAACGTATGCGTTGGACCAAGGGCTTCTACCAGGTCTTTTTTACCTACGGTAAGCATCTGGTCAAGTCGACCTTCCGCTATCATCGTTTTGCCGCCTACGACATGTTTATGACGATTGCCCCTGGTATGCTGTTATCGCTGATTTCGATGCTCGCCAACGCCACGTTCCTGATCGTCGGTGGTCTTTCGCATGGCTTTTTGGCTACCGAGGTCGAGATGCAGGCTTGTGCCGCCTCGCTCATTATGACCTTCGCGATGATGTACCAGACCTTCTTTATCCTGGCGCTACTTACGACCATCTTCGAGTACAAGCACATTCATTGTGCGCAAAAGTGGCGCCTGGTGACCAACCTGTTTACCTTCCCGATCTTTATGTTCAGCTATATCCCCATCACGGTGGCTGCACTGTTCCTGAAGGTCGACTGGGTCCCGACGCAACACGCCGTCAACGTTACCCTCGACGAGGTCATGCAAGGCGCCAAATAACCACTACCAAAACCACCACAAAGGTGCATGCACCTTTGTGGTGGTTTTTGCTTTTGAGTGACTGCCCAAGGAGGTGTTCAATGGTCTATATCCCGTTTTGGATTTGTATCTTTGCCGGCGCGGTGATTGATGCCCGTGAGCGGCGGTTTCCCAATGAGCTTGCCGGCGTGTGTGCGGTGGCGGCGTTTGCAGGCGTTTGGCTCAACAGAGGTGTTAACACGGCGCTTGATCACGCCGGTCTTGCGGTCATCGTCTACCTTGCCCTTGTGCTCACTGAGTCGCTCTGGCGTCGTGTTCGCCAAGCCCCCGGCATCGGCATGGGGGATGCCAAGGCGCTTTTCGCGCTTTGCACGCTCGACCCTCTGGGCGGCATCGTGGCATTTGCCGTTGCGCTCCTGGTCCTGGCGCTCTCCTGCCTCTTCACAAAATCGCGCTCCCTGCCATTGCTCCCGTTTTTGGTGCTGATATTTGCCATAATCGAGGTCGTGAGCTGGACATTGTAACCGATTGCGCATCCTTTTTAAGGAGCATGCCATGGCAACTAATCAAGAAACGGCCGTCATTAAGGCGCGCATGGACCGCATTCCCGCGGCGTTGTCGCCCGAGCTGGTCGAGCGTATCGCCGCCGACCGCGCCTCGGGTGTCGTTAATCCTTATCGATGCGGTGACGACCAGGTCATCCGACGTGTCGATCGGGCCGCAGACAAGGGCACGCTCATGCGTCCGGCATTTATACGCGATACCGAAAAGATTTTGCATCTGCCCGCATACACCCGTTATGCAGGCAAAACGCAGGTCTTTAGTTTCCGTAGCAATGACGATCTGTCACGCCGCGGTTTGCACGTGCAGCTTGTCTCCCGCATTGCGCGCGATATCGGTCGCGCCCTGGGGCTCAATTGCGATCTGATCGAGGCGATTGGCCTGGGTCATGACTTGGGACACACGCCTTTCGGCCATGCCGGCGAGCGCTTCCTCAACGATATCTATCATGAGCGTACGGGGCGTTATTTTTTCCATAACGTGCAGTCGGTCCGCGTGCTCGACGCGCTGTACGGCCGCAACGTGTCGCTCCAGACGCTCGACGGCGTGCTATGCCATAACGGCGAGTACGAGCAGCGTGTGTTTGAGCTCTCGGACATGGGCTCCTTTGACCAGTTCGATCAGACGGTTGAGGACTGTATCGCCACGGGCTATGGCGCTATTGAGCACCTGCGTCCCATGACGCTCGAGGGCTGCGTTGTTCGCATTTCGGATATCCTTGCCTACGTTGGGCGCGATCGCCAAGACGCCATTGCAGCGGGTCTGCTGTCACCCGACGCCTTTGATGATGGCCGGGGCGGTGCCTACAACAGTTGGATTCTCACGCACGCTTCCATCGATATCGTTGAGCATAGCTATGGCAAACCGCGTATCGAGATGAGCGAGGACCTGTTTGAGGAGATCCGCCGGGCGAAGCGCGAGAACTACGAGAAGATCTATAGCAAGGGCGGTATCGAAGGCGATTCTGAGGCAGAGTTGCGTGAGGCCTTCGAAAAGCTCTACGACCGTTGCCTGCAGGATCTAAATAAAGGCGACGAGTCCTCTTACATCTTTAAGCATCACGTTTCGCGCATTGAGCAGCAGCTTTCCTACTACGATCGCACCTATGCCTGGCAGGACGACAAGGATCAGGCCGTCGTCGATTACATCGCAAGCATGACGGATGGTTATTTCTGCGAGCTGACGAGCAAATTGTTCCCAGGTCTAAAGTTTCCGCACCGCACCTATATTAACGAACGGTAGTTCGTATCCTTTCGGTATACTGTTGGTCAACAACGATTTTGATTAATGCACGGGATGGCTATGGACGACCTTTTTTCTGCTTCGACGCGCGAGCGCTCCTTTAAAAATGCGCCGCTTGCGGTGCGTATGCGCCCCAATTCGCTCGACGAGTATGTGGGCCAGCAAAAGGCCGTCGGTAAGGGCTCGTGGCTGCGCGCCGCGATTGAGCATGACGTGCTGTCGAGCGTGATTCTGTACGGCCCGGCTGGCACGGGCAAGACGACGCTGGCCCACATTATCGCCAACCATACCAAGAGCGAGTTTGTCGAGGTCAGCGCCGTGGCGGGCACTGTGAAGGACCTGCGCCGCGTAATCGATGAGGCTAAGACCCGTCTGAACACCTACGACCGCCGCACCATTCTGTTTATCGATGAGATCCATCGCTTTTCGAAGTCTCAGCAAGATGCCCTGCTGCATGCGGTCGAGAACCGCACCGTCATTATGATTGGCGCCACGACGGAAAACCCGTACTTTGAGGTCAACTCGGCATTGCTCTCGCGTGGGCGTGTGGTAGAGCTTGAGCACCTGAAGGACGAGGATATCGCCACGCTCATTGAGCGTGCGCTCGAGGCGCCGCAGGGTTTAAACGGTAAGTTCTCGGCCGATAAGGATACAGTCAAGACCATTTGCACGCTGGCCGCGGGTGATGCGCGCTCGGCGCTCACGACGCTCGAGCTTGCGAGTGAGATTGCCGTTACGCGTCCTGATACTGAGGGAACGCCAGCGCCGGCGGCGGGGGAACGCTATCCCATTACCGTGGACGACGTGAAGATCGCCAATCCGCGTCGTGGGTTTTCGTATGACAAAAACGGTGATATGCACTACGACATTATTAGCGCGTTCATCAAGTCCATGCGGGGCAGCGATCCCGATGCCACCATTTATTGGCTTGCGCGCATGATCGATGCGGGGGAGGATCCCAAGTTTATCGCTCGCCGCATTATGATTCAGGCTTCCGAGGATGTTGGCAACGCCGACCCGCAGGCGCTTTTGGTGGCACATGCCGCATTTAAATCTGCCGAGGTCATTGGCTATCCCGAGTGTCGCATCAACCTGGCTCAGGCTGCGCTCTATGTGTGCCTGGCGCCTAAGTCCAACGCGTGTGAGGCCTCGATCGATGCGGCGCTGGCCGATATCCACAGCAGTGGTCTTCGCGAGGTGCCCAGCTACCTGCGCGATCGTCACCGTCCCGGCAGCGACGAGTACGGTGTATACAAGTACCCGCACGATTATCCCGAAGGCTGGGTCGATCAGCGCTATTTGCCCGAAGGCCTGGAGCGCGGCGCGTTCTGGCAGCCTGCGGGCCGCGGTTGGGAAGAGTGGCGTGTGGAGCAAAGCGAACGCGACCGTAGCGGCAACGCCCCCAAGTAGGTCATTGGCACCTCGCACATTCCCTTTGGGTATCTTTGCCCTTCTTTGGGGTACCATGAACAGCGTCTGTATTTCGATTCCTTCGGGAGGCTTGTATGAGTCCCATTCAAATCGCCCTGCTGTTGCTCGCCGTTGCCGGCGTGTGGGCTGTTGTCGAGCTCGCGCTCACGCTGCGCAAGACCCGCACCGTTGTTGATTCGCTCGACAAGACGGTGAGCGACCTTAACAACACGCTCGCCGAGGCACAGCCCGTGGTGGCAAAGCTCGATGGCGCTGTCGATGAGCTCACCCCCGCGCTGGCACAGGTTGAGCCGCTCCTCAAGTCGGGCAAAACTGCCGTTGACGCCCTGACGTCCAACCTTGTTGAGGTTGAGGCGGTCGTTCGCGACATTTCCGAGGTTACGGGCAGCGTGGCCGAGGCCAGTAATGCCGTATCGAGCGTGACTGATTCTGCGGCCGGTGCCGTACAGAAGCTCTTCAATAAGGTGAAGGCTCCTGCAGCCGACGCCGATCGCAAGCTCGCCACTGCCGCCGCCGAGGCCGAGCGGCCTACTGAGCGCGTTCTGATTGGCGATGACGATGCCGCTGGTGACGACGATGATGTTCAGAAGCCCGCAGCCAAGCCTGCTCAGTATTACACCTATACGCCTGCCGAGACCTCCGAGGAGTCCTGCGATGAGTAGTGAAGCAACCTGCCCCATCACGCTGAGCGTTGCCGGTGATCCTCGTCTCGCGCGTTTGGTGCGCATGACGGCCGCCAACGTCGGCGCCCTGTGCTCTATGTCCGTCGATCGCATCGAGGATATCCGCATGGCTGCCGAGGAAGCCTTCATCTTTGGGTGCACCGCGGTCGACTGCGACGACATCACGATCAATTTCGATGTGGACGAATCTCACGTCGGCATGACCTTTACCTTTGGGGAACAGGCCACCGTCGACGAGGATGACCAGGCTACTGTGTATGCCGAGCTCATTCTTGCAAGCGTGTGCGATTCCTACGAAAAGACTGCGGCGCCCCTAACGCTTTCCCTCGACCTCAAGGCGGATATCTAATATGACCGAACGTTCCCGGAGCGGCAAGACCGCTTGGGACAAGGAGAAAACCCGCGAGCTGTTTCGTCGTTATAAGGAGACCGGTGATCCGGATGCCCGCGAGCAGCTCGTCATGTCCCATATGAATCTGGTAAGGTTTCTTGCCAACAAATTTAAGAACCGCGGCGAGCCGCTCGATGACCTTTTGCAGGTCGGCTATTTGGGCCTGCTCAAGGCTATCGACCGCTTTGACCCTGAGCGCGGGCTCGAGTTCACGACGTTTGCCACGCCCACCATCTTGGGCGAGATTAAGCGCCACTTCCGCGACAAGGGCTGGAGTGTGCGCGTGCCGCGTCGTCTGCAGGAGCTCTCGGCCAAGGTCAACCAGGCTACCGATAAGCTCACCAACGAGCTGCAGCGTTCGCCCAAGGTTGAGGAAATCGCCGAATACCTGGACGTGACCGTCGACGAGGTGCTCGAAGCCATGGAGTCGTCCTCGGCCTATACCTCGGTGCCCATCGAGGCCCCCGGTGCGTCCGATTCCGATGATGCGCCTTCGATTCTCGATCGCTATGCCGACGACGACAACGAGCTCGACTTTACCGATGACCGCCTGGTAATCGAGGAAGCCATCCGCGATTTCTCGCCGCGCGAGCGCGAGGTTATCGAGCTGCGCTTCGTTAAGGGCATGACCCAGATCGAGATTGCCAAGAAGCTTGGCATCTCGCAGGTGCAGGTCTCGCGCCTGCTGCGCCGTACCCTTAAGAAGATTCAAGATAAGATCGACCCCGACGGAGTGATGATTCGTTCATGAGTGAGCACCCCCAACAAATCGACCGCGCGCTTCGCGATACCCGCATTCTGACGCTGCGCATTTGGGGTGTCGTCGGCTGCATTGTCATCGCTGCCGTCATCTTTAACCTTATGGGCATCCTGGCACCGGTCATCGAGTTTCTCGCTGTCGGTTCCATCATCGCTTTTGTGATGTCTCCGATCACCAACTGGCTCGAGCATCACGGCGTCGGACGTGGCCTCGGTTCGCTCATCGCACTCATTGTGGTTGTTGCCGTGCTCGTCGGCGTCGTCTGCATCCTATCGCCTATTTTGCTCGGTCAAATCATGGAAGTCCTGAGCCGCCTGCCCGAGCAGCTTCGTGTTGCGGGTGGCGATCTCAACGAGATGCTCTCGCACGCCAAGACGCTCAATAACACGCCGCTCAAGGAGTATCTGGACGACAATCTTTCTTCGCTGGTTACCGTAGCGTCCAAGTACGTCTCGCAAATCGCTGCCGAGCTCGGTCGCGGTGTATTCCCGCTCATTACCAACACGGCCTCGCAGCTGTTCGTCATCTTCCTGGGTCTGGTGCTTGCCTACTGGCTTGCCTGCGATTATCCCCGCATGCACCACGAGGTCTGCACCATCATCGGGCAGGAAAAAGAGACCTCGTACCGCTTTATGGTGGCCATTCTTTCGCGTTCGGTCGGCGGATACATACGTGGCATGGTCATCACATCGATCTGTGGCGGTTTTCTTGCCTTTATTGGTTTTACGATCATCGGCCATCCGTATGCAGCACTCATGGCTATCTTTACCGGCATTATGCACTTGGTTCCGGTTGTCGGTCCCTGGGTGAGCGCGGCGATCGCCACGGTGCTCGGTTTTATGTTCAGCCCTATGCTGGCGTTATGGACGCTTGTCGTGACCATGGTGGCTCAAAACGTCACCGATAATGTCATTTCGCCCAAGGTCATGCAGAGCTCGGTGCAGGTGCATCCCGTCATGAGCCTTACGGCCCTCGTTATCGGTTCGGCACTCATGGGTCCCATCGGCATGGTTATCGCTATTCCGCTGTGCGCGGCCCTCAAGGGCATTTTCGTCTACTACTTTGAGAACGAGACCGGTCGTCAGCTCGTGGCATACGACGGCGCCGTGTTTAAGGGCACTCCGTATCGCGATACCGAGGGCAACCCGGTCGCCGCCTACGACGCGCTTGGAGACGATACGTTCATCTATGAGTCCGAGCTCATCGGCAACGAGACAGCACCCGAGGCCAAGGCCATGCCCAAGCCCGAGCTCGATAATCCCTGGATCAAGCTCTCGGGGCTTCAGCCCGACGCGACAGGCTTTTTCAAGAACCCCTTCGCCAAGGATGACGATTCCAATACGGACGACGACACCAAAACCGGCATCGACGGCTCCATGGACGATTCGGATTCCAAATAGGCCCTGTTAGCGTTTCTTGATGTTGTAAATAACAATAAACGCGATCAAAGCGATTGATAAGGGGCCAGCCACATAGAAAAAGATGGCGTCAATTGCGCTTAGGGTGTAATACGCTTTATCGCCAGATGTTACTGCGTACAATGCGTAGCCAAATCTCGGCTGGTTCACATACCAGCTCGAGTAAGCGAAGATTGCTAAAAGGGCTACCGAGGTTAGTGCATTCACGACAAACCGTTTGCTATTCATCGATCGCTCCTTCCGGACGATTTTTATATGGTATTTTACTAAATCTATTTTTTTAAAGATTGCTTAGTCCTAAATAACATGCACTTTCGCTGGAGGGTCGCTGTTTGGCGGCCCTCTTTTTTGCACAGGCGCGGTGGGATGGTAATATCGTTACGTTTGAACTGTTTCGATGTGAAACCGAGGAGATTCCCTCTATGAGTGCTGACTACCCGTCAATGACTACGGCCGAGATTCGCTCCAAGTTCCTCAACTTCTTTGAGGAGCGCGGTCTTAAGCTCTATCCTTCTTCGTCCCTCGTCCCCGACGATCCTTCGCTGCTGCTTGCCAACGCCGGCATGAACCAGTTTAAGGAGTACTACCAGGGCAAGAAGACCATGAAGGAGATCGGCGCGATCTCCTGCCAGAAGTGCGTCCGCACCAACGACATCGACTGCATCGGCGAGGACGGCCGCCACCTGTCCTTCTTTGAGATGCTCGGCGACTTCTCCTTTGGCGGCGTCTCCAAGCAGCAGGCTTGCGCTTGGGCCTTTGAGCTCATCACCAAGGAGTTCAAGCTGCCGCTCGACCGCCTGTATTTCACCGTCTTTACCGAGGACGACGAGACCCATGACGTGTGGCGCTCCCTGGGCGTTGCCGAGGATCACATCTCGCGTCTGGGCGAGGACGACAACTTCTGGGCCGCTGGCCCCACCGGCCCCTGCGGTCCGTGCTCCGAGATCTACTTTGACATGGGCGAAGAGGTCGGTTGTGGCAGCCCCGACTGCAAGCCCGGCTGCGACTGCGACCGCTTCCTTGAGTTCTGGAACCTCGTGTTTACCCAGTACGACCGCCAGGAGGACGGCTCCATGCCGGAGCTGCCGCACCGCAACCTCGATACGGGTATGGGTCTGGAGCGCATGGCCGCTATCATGCAGCACAAGACCGCTAACTACGACGGCGATCTGATGCAGCACCTCATCAAGCTCGGTGAGAAGATCAGCGGCAAGACCTATGACGCCGACGATTACTCCGGTGCCAGCCGCTCCCTGCGCATCATCGCCGACCACTCCCGTGCCGTCGACTTTATGATCTCCGACGGCATCCTGCCCGGCAACGAGGGTCGCGAGTACGTCCTTCGCCGCCTGCTCCGCCGTGCCGTGTTCCACGGTCGTCTGCTGGGCATCGAGGGCGCCTTCCTGACCAAGTTTATCGACGAGGTCAACGCTCAGATGGGCGAGGCCTATCCCGAGCTGCTCAAGAACGTCGCGCTCGTCAAGGGTATCGTCGCCTCCGAGGAGGAGCGCTTCTCCACGACGCTCGACAACGGTCGCGTCTACCTGGATGAGGCCCTGGCAGCGCTTGCCGAGGGCGCTGTGCTTCCGGGCGATGTTGCCTTTAAGCTGCACGACACCTTTGGTTTCCCCATCGACCTGACCGTCGAGATTGCCGGCACCGCTGGCCACGACGTCGACATGGACGGCTTCACCGCCTGCATGGAGGACCAGAAGGCCCGCGCCCGCGCCAATGCCAAGGGCGACGCCTGGGGCAGCTTCAACGACGTGTGGGTCGAACTTTCCGACAAGGTCGCCGCGACTGAGTTCGACGGCTATGACAACGATGTGATCGTAGGCGCCAAGGTTGTTGCCATCGTGCGCAACGGCGAGTCCGTCGAGTCCGCTGACGCCGGCGAGGACGTCGAGGTCGTTCTCGACCGCACTCCGTTCTATGCCGAGATGGGTGGCCAGCAAGGCGATGCCGGCAAGCTTTCCGCCGAGGGCGTTGTTCTGACCGTTGCCGACACCAAGAACCACAACGGTCTGTATGCCCACGTCGCGCACGTTGTCGATGGCACGCTGACTGTCGGTGCCGCTGTGACCGCCACGCTCGACGCCGAGCGCCGTGGCTTCCTGCGCCGCAACCACACCGCCACCCACCTGCTCGACGCCGCGCTTAAGCAGGTCCTGGGCGAGCATGTCTCCCAGGCCGGCTCGCTGGTGACGCCTGAGCACCTGCGCTTTGACTTCACGCACTTCGAGGCCCTGTCCTCCGAGCAGCTCAAGGCTGTCGAGGACCTGGTCAACCAGCAGATCTTCGCCTCCAAGCCGGTCGTGACCCGCGTCATGGGCATCGACGAGGCCAAGGCCGCCGGTGCTGTCGCCCTCTTTGGCGAGAAGTACGGCGACGTCGTCCGCGTCGTCTCCGTGGGCGCCGAGGATCAGCCGTTCTCCCGTGAGCTCTGCGGCGGTACGCATGCCGCCAATACTGCCGAGATCGGCCTGTTCAAGATCATTTCCGAGTCCTCTACGGGCTCCAACGTCCGCCGTATCGAGGCCGTGACCTCCAAGGGCGCTCTCGACTACATGGCCGACCGCCTGGCGCTCGTTGACGCCGCTGCCGCTGCGCTCAAGTGCCGTGTTGACGAGGTTCCCGCCCGCGTGGAGAACCTGCAGGCCGAGCTGCGCGAGACGTCCAACAAGCTCAAGAAGGCACTCACCGGTGGCTCCTCCGACGCCATCTCTGGCGCCATCGAGGGTGCTGTCGAGCTGAACGGCTACAAGCTCGTCGTCGCTGAGCTTCAGGGTCTTGAGGCTGCTGACCTGCGCAATGTGTGGGATACCGTGCACCAGAAGGTTGCCGGCCCCGTCGCCTGCGTCGTTGCCAGCGTTACCGAGAAGGGCACCCCGGCCCTGCTCGCCGCCGGCTCCGATGACGCCGTGAAGGCCGGTTTCCACGCCGGCAACGTGATCAAGCAGATCGCGGGCCTGGTCGATGGTCGCGGTGGCGGTCGTCCCAACATGGCCCAGGCCGGTGGCAAGAATGCTGCCGGTATCGCCGATGCCCTCGCGGTCGCCAAGACCGCGCTCGGCGCCTAAGAACCTAAGTAGTCGCTGTGGTCGCGCTCGCACTGGACATAGGGGAGACCAGGATTGGCATTGCCGTCTCGAGCCGTGATGGCAAGATGGCGATGCCTGTCAAGGTGCTTCCGGCTGCCGAGGTCACTGGTATGGCAAAGACGTTTCGCTACCTGGTCGAGGACTATGAGCCCGATATCCTGGTAAGTGGACGTCCCTTGACCATGGCAGGTGAGCCCGGCCCCCAGGCCGAGCGCGTCGCCGCAGTGGCCCAAAAGATTGCCGACGAGCTCGAACTTCCGCTGGAGTTTGAGGACGAGCGTCTGTCCTCGCAGGAGGCCAAGCGAATCCTGCGAGAGCAGGGACTCAACGAAAAGCAGATGAGGGGCAAGATTGACATGATCGCCGCCAGCCTGTTCTTGCAGACATGGCTCGATCGTAAAAACGAGGAGGTTTCGCATGCCTAGCGCTTCCGATCCGCGCCAGCAGAATCGTACACGGCAGCCTGCGCCGCGCCCTGCTCAGCCTGGCCAGCGCCCGGCGCAGCCGACGCAGCGTTCGGCTCAACCTGCTCAGCGTGCCGCTCAACAGCCCGCAGCTCGTCCCGCGCAGCCCGCTGGCGGCGCTCGTTTTAAGCAGCAGGCTCCTGCCCAGCGCACGCAGGGGCAGGCCCGGCAATCACGCCCCCACGCACATCATGCTCATGGCTCGCACGGCGTTGCTCCGGCCACGCGCTCGAGCTATAACACGCATGCCCGCCGTGGCGTCCAAAAGAAAAGCTCTCCGGTGCCTATGATTATCGGTGGCGTCATCGCCGTGCTTGCGCTTGTCGCGATCGTTTTCTTTGTTGTGCCGGCCGTCAAGGGCTTCTTTGCCGGCGAGGATGCGAAAGTCGCTGCTGGCCAGCAAGTTACTATTACGATTCCCGATGGCGCCTCGGGTGATGCCATCGCTTCGATTCTCTCCGAGAACCATATCGTCGAAGACCCCAAGGATTATTACGCGGCGGTCAAAAAGCTCAATGCCGATATGTCGCTTAAGCCTGGCACCTACTCGTTTACCACGCTCATGGACGCGACCAAGGTTGTTCAGCAGCTCATGGAAGGCCCCAATGCGGGCTCCGATGCACTGACTATCCCTGAGGGCCTGACGGTCGACCAGGTCGCCGATCGTGTGGCCGCGGCATACGACAGCATTTCTAAGGAAGATTTCCTTAACCAGGCCAAGGCGAGCAATTATGTGAATGATTACGCTTTCCTTAAAGACGCTGCAAACGATTCACTCGAGGGCTTCCTATTCCCCAAGACCTATTCGTTGGGTAAGGACCCTTCTGCCGATGATGTGATTCGCGCCATGCTTGACCAGTTCAACACCGAGTACAAGTCGCTTGACTTTGCGAGCTGCGAGGCCATGATCAAGGAGCGCTATGGCGTGGAGATGTCCGATTACGACATCGTTAACCTTGCCTCGATCGTCGAGCGCGAGGGCCTCAACGCCGATCAGCGCGCGCATGTGGCATCGGTTTTCTATAACCGTCTGGCGGGCAAGCTCGATGGCCTGCGTTACCTCAATAGCGATGCGACCATGATGTATGTCACCGGCGGAGAGGTTACCGCCGACGACCTGCAGAGCGATAGTCCGTATAACACCTATAAGCACGAGGGCCTGCCGCCCACGCCCATCTGCTCTCCGTCGCTCGAGGCGCTCAAGGCCACCCTTGAGCCGACCGACTCCGATGACCTGTATTTCTACATTACGCAGGACGAGGAGTATTTCTCGAAGACCTACGAAGAGCATCAACAGTCTTGGAATTGATCATGAGGATTTTTAGCCCCAAACGATACGTTGCCTCGGTCGATCGCATCGACCTTGATACCCTGTGGGCCGACGGCAAACGCGCCATTCTGCTCGATCGCGATAACACTCTGGTGCCGCGCGACACCGAGCAGGTTCCCACTGCGGTTTCCGCTTGGCTCGACGCCGCCCGCGCCAAAGGCTTTAAGCTGTGCATGGTGTCCAACAACTGGCATCGCGACCAGGTCATGAGCTCTGCACGCGAGCTGGGACTCGAGGCCATCAGCCATGCCATGAAGCCCGCCCCGTTTGCCTTGAAGGCGGGTCTTAAGCGCCTCGGCGCCACGGCAGACGAGGCGGTGCTGATCGGCGATCAGCTGTACACGGACGTGTGGAGCGGTAATTTTGCCTGCGTTGACACTATTCTGGTCAAGCCGCAGGCAACCCAGGACCTGTGGTACACGCAGATCTTCCGTATCTTTGAGCGCCGGGCCCTGCGCGACCTTCCCTGCGAGGAATAGGTTTCGCCATGTCTCAGCACATCAAACACGGCTGCGACCATATTTTCTTTATCGGCTTTTTGGGCGCGGGCAAATCGACGCTCGCGCGCAACGTCGGCACTATGTTCAAGCGGCGTTTTATCGATACCGATCGTTTGGTTGTGCGTCGATGTGGCAAGTCGGTGACCGAGATATTTGAGACCGAGGGCGAGGATCGTTTTCGCGAGCTTGAGACCTCGGCACTCCGTTCGCTTCAAAGCGAGCGCAGCCTGCTGGTGTCGTGCGGGGGTGGCATCGTCGAGACGCCGGTGAACATTGAACTGATGCACGAGATGGGTACATGCGTGTACCTCGAAGGCGACTTTGAGGACTCGTTGCGCCAGATTCGCCGTTCTGATACCCGGCCCGATTTCCGCTCGCCCGAGCATGCTGCGCGCCTGTTTGAGCATCGCCGTCCGCTGTATCGCCAGGCCGCCGATATTACCCTTGATATTCGCAACAAGTCCTTCGAGGACGTTTCCTACCTTTGTGCCGAGATGCTTTTGGAGCGTGGACTGCTATGATTCGCCGTCAACTGATCAATTTCCAAAACCGCAGCGTCGATGTCCGTGTCGGATTGGGCGCGTTCGATGAGCTGCCGCGCATGTTTGCCTCGGTTGTGGGCAAGCCTAAGCGCGCGATGGTGGTTTGGAACGACGCCACATCCGAGCGTTTTGGCGAGGTCGTCGAGCATGCGCTGGTCGACGCCGGTTTTGCTGTGTCGCTGCTCGTCCTCGAGGTTTCGCCTGCCGGTGCTACGCTGGTCGATGCCGATACCGTCTTTGGCGCCCTGTCGGCTCATGGCATTACCTGTGACGATCTCGTTGTCGCTGTCGGCGACACGGCGACCTGCTCAGTCGTTTGCTGGTGTGCCAATCAGTGGTGCGGTCGCACCGAGTGCGCCTTGCTGCCGACGACGTTCGACGCCATGCTCACGGTCGCGACGACCATGAAGCCGCTCGTCGCCTCGTCGGAGAATGCGCTTCCCGCTATCGCGTTTCGTCCCGAGCCGGGCTTGGTCGTGTGTGACCTCGACCTTGTTCGCGAGGCGGACCCCGAGGACCTCAAACTCGGCTATGCGGTACTTGTTGGTACCATGCTTTCGAGCAGCAAATCCCGCTGGAATCAGTTTGCTGAGACCGTCCCCGAGATTCTCGCGGGCGAGGAGGTCGCGCTCGTCAATGCCGTCCAATGGTCTCAGACTGCCCGCAAGGACGTACTGATGGCCACGAACCCGAGCGCTCGCCATGCGCTCGATTTTGGCAAGACGGGGGAGCGTACCCTGCGCGCTAGCTTGGGCGATGCCGCTTCGCAGGTCCCTGCCTACCAGCTGTTGTCCGAGGGCATGCGCTTTGAGGCGCGCCTAGCACATGATGCCTGCGACTTCGATATCGATTACGTCTTTGAGGTCGATGACTGCCTGGAGGACTTTGGTATCGAGGAGCTTGCCTTCGATCTGGAGCCTGCCGCATATATCGAGGAGTTCCGCAGGCAGCAGTTTGTCCGCTCGAACCGCAGTATGTTGCCGCTGCCCGCGGCACTCGGCGCCATTCGTCTCACGAGCGTTGAGGACGAGGTTCTTGAGCGCCACGCTCACGCCTACTTGGCTTCTCGTAAAGAACTTCTCTAAGATTTATTGACTTCCATCGTCTTTCGTATCATGTTGAGGGGCGGGTTTCCAATCGGTTGCGGATCGCATGCGATTCCGTCGTTCGGTTGAGACCCGTTCCGTCTATATAGAGACAACAAGAAAGGAATCTGCATGTCTGAGTTTGCTGCCGGTCCTGCCGGTCGTATCGAACGTGTCCGTGCCCTGATGGCCGAGCGTGGCTACGACGCCATCGTGGTGCGCGACGAGGCCAACCTTCGTTGGCTTACGGGCGTGAAAGGCGTCTTCGACTACACCTTCGAGTTCCCGCACGCTGCGTATATTACGGCCGACCAGTGCCTGTTCCATACCGACTCGCGCTACCTCAACAGCTTTGAGGAGAACACGCCCGCCGGCAGCCCTTGGGTCTACGACATGGACGAGGGTACCATCCCCGGTTGGGTCGCCGGCAAGATCGCGGCCAACAAGTGCCGCGTCTGCGCTGTCGAGGACGACATGCAGATCAACTTCTACCAGGGCATTCAGCGTGGTCTGGAGGATCGTTCCGTCGCCTGCATGCTGCCGCTGATGCATGACGACATTCGCAAGATGCGCGCCATTAAGGACGCCGAGGAGATCGAGCTCATGCGCCATGCGCAGTCGATCACCGATGCCGCCTTCCAGCATATGCTCGGCTTTATTAAGCCCGGTATGACCGAGAAGCAGGTTCGCAATGAGCTCGAGAACTTTATGTTCGCCAATGGCGCCGACAGCCTGGCCTTTGGCTCCATCGTGGCGAGCGGCCCCAATACCGCCAATCCGCATGCCGTCCCGAGCGACCGCATGATCGAGAAGGGCGACTTCGTCCTTATGGATTACGGCGCGGGCTACTGCGACTATCGTTCCGACATGACGCGCACCGTCGTGATGGGCGAGCCTACCCAGGAGCAGCTCGACCTCTATGCGCTCGTGCGCCGTACGCACGAGGAGTGCGTCGCCGCCATCCATCCGGGCGTCGAGGGCAACGACATTTTCAAGCTTTCCAAGAAGATCATCGGCGATGCCGGTTATGGCGATTACTACAACCATGGTCTGGGGCATGGTGTCGGCATCGACATCCATGAGCTGCCCAACTTCAACCGCAGCAAGAACATCATCGAGGTCGGCTCGGTTATCACCATGGAGCCTGGCGTATACCTGCCCGGCGTGGGCGGCGTACGTCTGGAGGACTACGGCGTGGTCACCGAGAACGGCTACGAGCCCTTCACCAAGACACCGCATGACCTTCACGTCATCGATTGCTAGTCTACTTCGGTAGATAGTTTGGGGCGGGGCGTCTGGATCGATTCGGACGCCCCGCGTTCTCTTTTTGGTTGATTTCCGATCTCAGCCGAACACATTGAGCAAATAGGCCGTTCCCGCACC
>CAUCKA010000026.1 GCA_958443265.1 uncultured Collinsella sp.
GCGTGAGCGGGTACAGGCGCGTGCCGGACCCGCCGGCGAGGATGATGCCTTTCATTTCTTGCTGCCCTGCGGCCAGCGCGATTTCCGAGAAGGCGGGCGCAGCAATCGACTCCGAAAGCAACGAACTCGCCAAGATTTCCCTCTCGTAGAAGTTGCGACGAAACCATCTTGGCGAGCCGGCTTCCTTCACCAATCTCACTTGCATGCATGAGTTCGTCTGCATGCGTTTCGAGAAAGAAGCCAACAGCGCGGTTGCGGGCAAACTGTTGGGATGGCGTCAAGTTATGCGAGTGATAGACCTCTGCACGCGGCTCGTAAGCCACCTTCAACCCTGAGGCGATAAACCTTGCCGCCATGAGCATGTCCTCGTTGGTGTTAACGTGCTCGAATCCGCCGCATTTGAGATATGCAGTTCGTCGATAAGCGGAACAGGCATCAGATGCAAAAAAAGTCTTAATACCGAGTTTCTCGAGATCACATTTGGAACGAACGGATGGCCGGTCGGGATAGTTGAAACCACGCACCAGCTGTTCAAAACGTCGGGCATCCGCCTTAGGCAGCTGCCTGCCGCTTACGAGAGCGATATCGGAATCATCAAGCATGGGAGCAACAAGCCGCTCCAGGTAATCATCAGAAACAGGCACAGCATCTTGGGTAAGGAAGCATACAAAGTCACCCCTCGACTCCCTTAGTGCCATGTCTCTTGTGGTGCCGTGGTTGAAATCCTGGCGATCAATCTTCAGAAGGCGGACTCTTTTGTGCTGCCGGACCAGCTCTATAGTTTTATCTTCCGAAGCGGAATCAACGATAAGGATATCAACCGGCTGAATAGACTGGTGTTCGAGGGCAATTAAAAGCCCATCGATTTCATGCTCAGCATTAAGAGTCGGAATGATGACGGATATTTCCATCTATCGGCCCGTCCTCTCCTTGCCAAACATGGCGCCGAAAGTGCCAGCAAAACACTTCCAATCCATTCGGAAACAACGGTTCCGCACGTAATGCAATTCGATTTTTTGGCGCAGACCGCTTTCAAATGACGCATCGTTGCGATCCGTCGCCTGCCATAACCCGGTAATTCCAGGTTGAACCGAAAGAAATACAACCTTATCCTCATCAGAAAAATGCATTTCGAGTTCATCACGCGTAATGGGACGAGGACCGATAACGGATAAATCACCATTTAAAACATTAAGAAACTGCGGCATCTCATCGATAGAGCACTTACGAATAAACTGCCCGACCTTAGTGATGCGCGGATCGTTATCGACCTTGCGCTCAATTTCCCACTGATGCAGCTGCTCAAAATTTAAATACTTCTGAACATTGCCAGCATCGGCAACCATGCTGCGCAGCTTAAAGATCTTAATGACCTTGCCATTTTTGCCAATTCGCTCCTGGGTGTACAAGGGACTACCCGGAGACTCTAGACAAATCAGGACGCACACAAGACCCACTGGAATGAATAAAATAGCGATCGCCATAAGACTAAACACAAGGTCAAACAGCCTCTTGACGATGCGATACCCAAGCGTACCGCTCGGCTTTATCTGATTGAAAGCCAGCGCACCAACCGTTGATGTACAACTCTCTGTTACTTCTTTAGCAGTCACGATAAAACTTACGTCCCTGTCCCCAGGAACCCCCCCCCCCCGTCCATGAATCAAAATGCGAACGAATTGCCGGTGCAACGTCTCCCTTACGTTTTGCTGGGCACGTCGAGCGGAAGTAACTCCCTAAATGCGGAGTCGCCTTCGCCCACGTCCACCAGGCACCAGCGTTTATGACGGTCGATCTTCTTTACACGGGCCTCTTGCCCCACCAAGGGACCCTGCTCTATGTGCAACACGCCGTCTTCTATGCGCGCAACGCTGTTACGCACCACGCCGTCGTCGTCCAGCACACTGCGGTACCAGCCCTGCGCGTCGTCCGGCATGGGCATGTACGCCCGCTCCCTACTGCCGGCGATGCGGCAGCCAAAGCTCAACTGGGCCAAAGCCCTATCGAGCGCGGCAGCATCGTGCGTAGCGACGAAGAAATATTCCTTGTACATGGGTTTGGTTTGGAGCGACCAGGCACCGTCCCGCTTAAACCAGAACTCCTTTTGCATCACAAAAGCGTCCTGCATAAGGTTGTGCGGGATAATGCGGCGGACCTTTTCGCAGGTCTCGCGCTCTTTTCCATGGGGGGTGTGAACCAGATACCAGCGAACGCGGCCGTGCTGGCTGCTGATGGTGGCGCCGTTAAAAGCGCCTGGCAGCTGCTCTTGGCGCCGTGCCGTCTGTTCCATGTTCTCGCCCCCCCTTTGGCTTTGCGATGCACGCAAATGCAGGGGCGTTTAGAACAGGCTTCTCGCTCGCAGCTAGGCGCAGTCGCAAAAGTACAGGTTTTTGTATCTTTCGACATAGACAATTATACGAGCAATTAATCAGCGATTGCCCAGATTACGCAAAATGTCCTGCCGGTAGATACATCTCCATACCCCTCTACAAAAACCTGTACCTTTTTGTGCAACAAAAAAGCCGCTCAACCAGCGGCTTTTCTAATTTTGGTAGGAAAAAAGGCGACCGCCCTGTGTGGACGGTCGCCTTTGTTAATTGTTGTGAAGCTTGCCTTAGGCGCGAGTCTTAATCTCCTCGGTCACCTTCGCAACAAACTCATCGACACCCATCTGAACGGTCTCGTTGGAGCGATCGCGGACGGAGATGTTGCCGGCCTCGACCTCCTTCTCGCCCAGGATGAGCATGTAGGGCACGCGGTCGATGCTGCGGGCCTCGCGGATCTTGTAGCCGATCTTCTCGTCGCGGTCATCGCAGACCACGCGAATGCCGGCCTCCTCCAGCTTGGCGCACACCTCGTGGGCGTAGTCGCGGCTCTTCTCAGAGACGGGAAGCGCCTTGACCTGCACGGGGGCCAGCCAGGTGGGGAACTTGCCCGCAAAGTGCTCAATCAGAATACCGATAAAGCGCTCGATGGAGCCAAAGCACACGCGATGCAGCATGATGGGGCGCTTCTTGGTGCCATCGGCGTCCACGTACTCCAAGTCAAAGTTGAGCGGCATCTGGAAGTCGAGCTGCACGGTACCGCACTGCCAGGTACGGCCGAGCGAGTCCTCCAGGTGGAAGTCGATCTTGGGGCCGTAGAAGGCGCCGTCGCCCTCATTGACCTCGTAGTCCATGCCCAGCTTCTCCAGAGCGGTGCGCAGGCCCTCCTCGGCGCGAGCCCAGTCCTCGTCAGAACCCATGGAGTCCTCGGGGCGGGTGGAAAGCTCAACGTGGTACTTAAAGCCAAACTTCTGGTACACGGAGTCGATGAGGTTGACCACGCCCACGATCTCGTCGGTCAGCTGGTCGGGACGCACAAACAGGTGGGCGTCGTCCTGGTTAAAGCAGCGCACGCGGAACAGGCCGTGCAGGGCGCCGCGCAGCTCGTGACGGTGCACCAGGCCAATCTCGCCGGCGCGAATGGGCAGCTCGCGGTAGGAGTGCGGCTTGGAGGCGTACACCAGCACGCCGCCCGGGCAGTTCATGGGCTTAATGCAGTACTCTTCGTCGTCAATAACGGTGGAGTACATGTTGTCCTTGTAGTGGTCCCAGTGACCCGAGGTCTTCCACAGCTGCTTGTTCATGATGAGCGGCGTGGAGATCTCCACGTAGCCGGCCTTGTGGTGGATCTCGCGCCAGTAGTCCAGCAGCGTGTTCTTAAGGATCATGCCGTTGGGCAGGAAGAACGGGAAGCCGGGGGCCTCGTCGCGCATCATAAAGAGGTCCATCTCGCGGCCGATCTTGCGGTGATCGCGCTTCTTGGCCTCCTCCAGCATGTGCATGTGCTCGTCGAGCTCTTCCTTGGTGGCAAAGGCGACGCCGTTGATGCGGGTGAGCATCTTGTTGTCCTTGTCGCCCTTCCAGTAGGCGCCCGAGACGCCGGTGAGCTTAAAGGCCTTGAGCGCCTTGGTGTAGCAGATGTGGGGGCCGACGCACATGTCGATGTAGTCGCCCTGCTGGTAGAAGGTGATGCGGGCGTCGTCGTCCAGGTCGCCGATGTGCTCGACCTTGTACTTCTCGCCGCGCTCCTCCATAAGGGCGATGGCCTCGGCGCGGGGCTTCTCGTACACGGAGAACTTGAGGTTCTCCTTGACGATCTTCTTCATCTCGGCCTCGATCGCGGGGAAGTCGTCCTCGCTGATCTTGACGCCCTCGGGCAGGTCGACGTCGTAGTAGAAGCCGTTGTCGGTCGCAGGGCCGTAGGCAAAGTCGGCCTGGGGGTACAAGCGCTTGATGGCCTGCGCCATGATGTGTGCGGCGGAGTGGCGGATGACGTGCGTGACCTCGTCCTGCGGGAGCTCGGCCACCGAACCGTCATTGTAGAGTGCCTTCATGGGTATGTTTTCTCCTCTCGGATGCCTGGTGCAAGTGCGTGCGATGCGCTCGGCATTTTTGACTTGCATCATTATAGGCAGGTTGCCTTGGTATACAAGCGCCCGCCGCACCTTAATGGCACGGCGGGCGATTTTCTACGCATGCTTCATCGTGTGGGGCGGGGCTGCGGAGCGCGCGTGCGGTTTGCGGCGTGCCCGTGGCTTGCGGCCGGCCCGGCGATGGATGCGCTACTGGATGCGAGTTCGGCAGTAGGGGCAGACCTTCCAATGCGCATCGAGCGGGCGATGGCAGCTGGGACACACGTTGCGAACCTGGGTATCGCACACCGGGCAGACGACGAAGTCCTTCTCGATGGGCGCCCCGCACTGCGGGCAGGTGCCGTACTGGGCAAGCTGGCGCTCGCGCAGAGCCATGTCCAGCTCCTGCTCCTCGCGGTCGGACGCATAGGAGTGCGGGCGCAGGACCAGGTAGGCGATGAGGCCCACAAACGGGATGAGGGCGATGATGCCCCACGCCACGTAGGCGCTGGCGCCGCGGCGGCGAGCGTCGATGAACACATAGACGACCGACAGCACATACAGGGCGATGATAAAGCCAACGAAGGCATAGACGACGCCCATAAGCTGCGGCGACATGAGCTCGGAGATGTACTTGGACATTACGGGTACCTTTCGGAATATTAACAGTCCGGTCAAGTTTACCACGGGGTTTGTTTATATGGGACCACGGCTAGGGGCGGGGCTGGTGCGGACACATACATCTCAATCTGTAACAGTTAGGACCGGAATCCGGGTCTAGATGTTACAGATCGAGACACAGAGGTCCCTCCCCGACTTCAATCTCGATCTGTAACATCTTGGGCTCCAAAACCCCTCTTACTGTTACAGATCGAGACAAAGAAAACCGTTCAAACCGAATGTCTCAATCTGTAACAGTTACTCGGCAAAAACAGTCCCAGATGTTACAGAACGAGACAAAACTCTGACACCAGGGGCGGCAGACGAGGTTATCGACGTTACTGAGTCTCCCCTCGCCTGCCGTTGGCGGGTGTTGCCGGGCTGTTCGCCGCATTGCCGCCGCGCTGGGGGCGCGCAGACCGTAGGATGGTTTTATTGACAGCCTGTCAACTTGTCTGGGAGGCACCGTGGCAGAAGCGTTTGATATCGCAATTGTGGGCGCGGGCATTACCGGGTGCGCCATCGCGAGGCAGCTCGCGCGTTATGACCTATCCATTTGCGTGGTCGAGGCAGCAAACGATATCGCACTGGGCGCATCGAAGGCCAACGGCGGTCTGGTGCACGCCGGCTACGATCCGGCCCCGGGCACCGTAAAGGCGCAGGTCAACGCCCGCGGCTGCGAGCTGTATAGCACGTGGGCCCAGGAGCTCGGCTTTTTGTTCCGCCGCACCGGTTCGATGGTGCTGGGGTTTAGCGACGAGGACCGCACGCATCTGGAGAAGCTGCGCCAGAATGGCATAGCCAACGGCGTGCCCGAGCTGTCGATTATCGGCCCCGAGCGCATCCACGAGCTGGAACCGCGCGCGAGTGCCCTGGCCACGTGCGCGCTATGGTGCCCCTCGACTAGCTTTGTCGATCCCTTTGAGGTCGCCATTGCCGCGCTGGAGAACGCCGTCGCCAGCGGCGTGACATTTATGCGGTCTGCGCCGGTGGAAGCGATTGAGGTTGCTGGCGGCGAGGCTACCGACGGGGCCGTGCGCTTTACGCTGGCAACGCCCGCTGGAGACGTGCACTGCCGTTACCTGATCAACGCCGCAGGCAACGGAGCCGCGGACATCTCGCATATGGCCGGTGCCGAGGAGTTCCAGATGGTCTGGCGCCAGGGCAACATCGTGGTGCTGGACAAGGAACCGCGTGCGCTCATGCCGCTCTACCCCGTGCCCACGCCGGTGTCCAAGGGCGTTATCGTCACGGGTACCGTACACGGCAACACCGTGATTACCGCGACCGCCGCCGTGCGCGAGCCGGGCGACACGCAGACCTATGCGGATGACGTCAACGCGCTCCTGACCGGTGCGCGCAAGCTGGTGCCCGATCTGGACACGCGTCGCGTGGTGCGTGCATTTGCCGGCGGGCGCCCCGTCATTAAGGGGACGAACGACTTTTTTATTGGGCAGTCGGCCGTGGTGCCGGGGCTGTTCCAGGCCGCAGGCATTCAGTCGCCGGGCGTGGCGAGCGCGCCGGCCATTGCCGAGCGCATGGAGCAGGTCCTGCGCGATGCTGGCGTGGACCTGCGCGAACGGGACGACTGGAACCCGATTCGCCAAGCGCTGGACGACTTTGACCGCGCGCCGCTTGCGCGCAAGGAAGAACTTATTGATTCCGACCCCGCGTGGGGGCAGATTGTCTGCCGCTGCGAGACGGTGCCCGAGGCCGAGATTGTAGCCGCGATCAGGCGCCGCCCGGGCGCGGTTTCGGTCGAGGGCGTCAAGCGCCGCTGCCGCGCCGGCATGGGCCGCTGCCAGAGCGGCTTTTGCCAGAGCCGCGTGGTGGCGATTCTAGCCCGCGAGCTGGGCTGCGACCCCAGCGAGGTGCTGCTGGAGGACACTGGCTCGTGGCTGGTTGAGGGACCGCTGAAGGGGGTGCGCTAGGATGGCGACGCTTGATATGCGCGACGAACGCGCAGAGGCAGGAGCCGTAGCGTCGGTGTCGACGCAGGCATTCGACGTGGTCGTTATCGGCGGCGGGCCCGCCGGCATGGCGGCCGCGCTTTCGGCGCATAAGGCCGGCGCGCGCGTGGCCATCGTGGAGCGTGAGCAGCACTTAGGCGGCATCCTGCGCCAGTGCATCCACCCCGGCTTTGGCCTTTCGCACTTTAAGCAGGAGCTCACCGGCCCCGAGTACGCACAGCGCTTTATCGACCAGGTGCGCGCGATCGACATCGCGCTGTTCTTGAATAGCATGGTGCTTGGGATTGATTCGGACGAGTCCACGGAAGACGCCGCGGCCCACACCGTCACGCTCATGAGCCCCACCGGCATGCTGCAGCTCACCGGGCGCGCGGTCGTCCTTGCCATGGGTTGCCGCGAGCGCACCCGTAGCGAGATCAAGATTCCCGGCAGCCGACCCGCCGGCGTGTTTACGGCCGGCCTGGCGCAGCGATACATCAATATCGAGAACCTCAAACCCGGCTCGCGCGCCGTCATTTTGGGCTCGGGTGACATCGGGCTGATCATGGCGCGCCGCTGCACGCTCGAGGGGATTTCGGTCGAGGGCGTGTACGAGCTCATGCCGTACGCCAACGGCCTGCGCCGCAATGTGAAAAATTGTCTGGACGACTTTGGCATTCCGCTGCATCTGTCTACCACGGTCACGCGCGTGATCGGGCACGACCGCGTGGAGGCCGTCGAGGTAAGTCAGGTCGATGAGCACCTGGCACCCATTCCGGGAACCGAGCGCATCGTTTCGTGCGACACACTGCTGCTCTCGGTGGGCCTGATTCCCGAGAACGAGCTTTCGGTTGCCGCGGGTGTAGAGCTTGACCCGCGCACGCGAGGCGCCGTGGTGGACCAGAGCCTGCAGACGGGCGTACCAGGCATCTTTGCCTGCGGCAACGTGCTGCACGTGCACGACCTGGCCGACAACGTGACGACCGAGTCCGAGAGGGCTGGCGCAGCTGCAGCGGCGCACGCGCTGGAAACCGGCGCGGGCGTCGCTGCGGACTGCGAGCTCACCGTCTCCCCTGCCGGCATTGCGGGATACGCGCTGCCGGGACGCATTACGGCCGTGGCGCTCACCAAGCTCAGCTTCCGCGTGCGCCGGCCGGTCGACGCCGCCCGCGTGCGCATTCTGGCAGGCGACGAGGAGATGTTTGCAGGCAAGGTCCGCCCGTTTAAACCGAGCGTAATGGAGAGCTTCCCACTACCGGCAAAGGTAATTCAGCGCGCACTCGACCTGGGTGTTAACGAGATTGTCCTGTCCGTCGACCCCGTTGAGGAGGCGTAGAGTCATGAGCACAAACGCGATTGAAACGCTGCAGTTCAACTGCACGACATGCCCATCCGAGTGCCTCCTAACCGTAGAGGTTGAGCGCGACGCCAATGGCGCTGTAGTGGAAGTTCGCTCCGTGACCGGCAACAACTGCCCGCGCGGTGATACGTTCGCACATCAGGAGCTAACCTGCCCCATGCGCGTGCTCACGACGACCGTGGCCGTCTCCGGCGGCGACGAAGCCCTGCTCCCCGTGCGCACGGCCGAAGCCATCCCGCTGGCACTCCACGCCCAAGCCATGGACCTCATCCGCGGCGTTGTCGTCGAGGCCCCCATCCGCATGGGCGACGTCGTGCTAGAGAACCTCCTCAACACCAACATCGACCTCATCGCCAGCATGGACATCGACTAGCTAATTTGGGACGGGGCTCTTTTAGCTGCTTTTGCCTGCACGCTTGCCAGGCTGGCCATGCCAAGGAGTGTCCCGAAGTGCCGGCATAAAAGGAACGTCCCTATGTGCCGGGCTTGGGATACCATGGTGGCAGCCTAGCGAAAGGATGTTTCATGGCACATGTCGATGACCAGCGCGTGGCGCGCGTGCTCGATGCGCTCGAGGCTCAGCACCCCGGCGCACAGCTGCTCGTAAACGACCCGTGGTCGATCTATTACCTGACCGGCTTTTATGCCGATATGTTCGAGCGTTTTTGCGGCGTGCTGCTCGCGCGCGATTGCGAGCCCGTGATCATGGTCAACGCCCTACATCAGCTGCCCGAGTACGACAATGCCCGCGTCGCCTACCACACCGATACCGATATCGTGACCGACGCCATCGCGAGTGAGATCGACCCAGCCAAGCCGCTTGGCATCGACACCGTCATGCGTTCCGGCTATTTGATGCCGCTCATGGAGCGCCACGCCGCAAGCGAGTTTTTCCTGGGTGACTTTGCCGTCACCGCCGCACGCACCTACAAGGATGCCGCCGAGCAGGAGCTTATGCGCGTGTCCTCGGCAGCCAACGACGCCGTGATGGCCGATGCGATCAAGCTCGTCCACGAAGGCGTGACGGAACGCGAAATTGCCGACCAGATGCTCGGCCTGTATCGCAAGCACGGCTGCGAGGGCTTTAGCTTTCCGCCGATCGTGAGCTTTGGCGCCAACGCCGGCGACCCGCATCACGAACCCGACGATACCATGCTCAAGCATGGCAACGTGGTGCTGTTCGACATTGGCGGACGCCATCGCAACTACTGCTCGGACATGACGCGTACGTTCTTTTGGGGCGAGCCGGACGAGGAGACCGCACGCATCTACGATATCGTTCGCCGCGCCAACGAGGCCGCCGAGGCGCTCATCGCACCGGGCGTGCGCATGTGCGACCTGGACCGTGCCGCGCGCGAAGTGATTGAGGACGCAGGCTATGGCAAATACTTTACACATCGCCTGGGCCACTCAATCGGCCTGCAGGACCACGAGCCGGGCGATGTCTCGCTGGTCAACGAGCAGGTCGTAGAGCCAGGCATGACGTTCTCCATTGAACCGGGCATCTACCTCCCCGGTCGCACCGGCGTCCGCATCGAGGACTTGGCCCTAGTTACCGAGTCCGGCGTCGAGATTCTCAACGCCTACCCCCACGATCCGGTCCGCCTAGACTAGCCAATGTGCCAAAGGGACAGTCCCTTTGGCACATCCCGTTAACGCAGTGCCACGAAAACGGGCCATCTACTACGTTTAACCCGCATGGGTCGACCATGCGGGTCTTTTTTTAAAAATGGCAAGACCTTTACCTGCGGTTTTGATTTCGCAATTCTCGGTATGGTCGAGGGTTACCGGTCAAACGTAGTAAATAGGCCCATTTCGTGGCGAGCAAGTCAACTCGAGCCGCAGGGCAGCCAAAAAAGCCCCGTCCCAAATTGACTGCTTTTGAGTTGCGGTGATATACGGACCGTTTGAGGCTTCTGGCTTGTAAAACAGTCCGTATTTCACCGCAACTGATGAGGGGATGGGTTAACGGAGCAGCCCCGCTACTTCGCCGGCTAGGGTGATGGTACCGGCTGCTACGAAAGGCTCGCCCGCGGCATCGAAAGCCGCGAGGGCCTCGGATACGCTGGGGTACACGCCCGCGAGCTTGTCGGCGTCCACCAGGGAGGCAAGCTCCTGTGCGGGCAAGGCGCGATCGGAATCGGTCTGGGTTACGACCACGCGGGGGAACGCCGGAACCAGAACGTCAACGATACCCGCCACGTCCTTATCGGCCAGCGCGGCGCACAGCAGCGTGGGGCGATTCTCTACGCACGAATCGATCTCGTCCAGTGCGCTCACAAAGTTCTCGCAGCTCTGAGGGTTATGACAGGCGTCGATCAGCTTGAGCGGATTGGTTCCCAGCACATCAAAGCGACCCGGCGTGGGGCAGCCCATAAGCGACGCATCGAGCTTGTCATGATCGAGCTCGCGACCCAGATACCCCTCGCACAGCATAATCGCGCACGCGGCATTCTGCGGCTGATACGCCGGCTTGACCATGCTAGACGTATAGATCGCACGCGGCGTGGTGCAGCTAAACTCAACCGTGTCGCCCACATGTGCCGGCACCTTGGTCGTGGCATGGTTCACCACCAGCGGCACTATGCCGCACTCGCGACAACGTGCATCCATCACGCGCTGAACGCTCGCCTCGTGCGTACCCTCGCCCAAAACAACCAGGCGTCCAGGCTTAATAACCGCAGCCTTCTCCCCCGCAATGGCCTCGAGCGTATCGCCCAAAATGCGTGTGTGATCGAGCCCAATGCCCGTAATGGCAACGGCGACGGGATCGGTCGCACTCGTGGCGTCCCAGCGTCCGCCCATGCCGACCTCGAGCACGGCAACATCCACCGCGGCCTCGGCAAACACGACAAGTGCGGCAGCCGTCAGCAGGTCAAACGGTGTGATGGCATAGGCACGCTCCCCCGCCGCCACACGACGGGCATTCACGCGATGTCCCGCCTCAACAGCGGCGGAAACGCCACGGGCAAAGGCCTCATCGCTCACGACGCGCCCATCGACCTCCATGCGCTCGGGATAGCGCACCAGCTGCGGCGACGTATACAGCGCGGTCTTTAACCCCTCACCACGAAGGATGGCAGCCGAAAAACGCGTGGTCGAAGTCTTGCCATTGGTACCGGCAACCTGAATGCAATCGAAATACTCGTCCGGACGCCCAAGCTCATCAAGCATATCGACAACCGTCTCGAGCAAAGGACCAGCATCCCCAGAAATCCGCCCCGTATCAGCAGCAAGCCCCACAGCCTCATCAAACGAAAGCAAATCAAACTCAAAAGGAACGGTATACAAGCCAGAACGCTTAGGCATTTTTAGAACCGCCATTCATAGAAAAATAAAACAGTATAGGTTGAGGATAGTCAGCGAAAACGCCTCTGATGAGCCAAGGTGCCGTGAAACAAGGGCGCATAGGGCTTATGCCCATGCGCCCGAAGTTGAACGGCAGATTGGCCATCAGAGGCGTTTGCAGCGTCGAGTCAGCCGCCGTTCGTTAGAACGGCGGAATAGGTGTCCGCAGCGGAGAGCAAAGCATCGGGACGCGCCCCTCAGTAAGACCTACGAGAAGTCAGCAACCTGAGCAGTCAGCGCCGCCAGGATCTCCTTGAGCTCAGCTGCACGGTCCCTCTTCTTCTGAACCACCGCGGGCGCGGCCTTAGCCACAAAGCCCTCGTTGGCGAGCGTCTTCTCGCAGCCGGCGAGCTCCTTCTGAGCAGCGGCGATCTCCTTCTCCAGGCGCGCCTTCTCGGCCGAAAGGTCGACCTTGCCCTCGAGCACCACAAAGACCTCGACGCCGCTGTCGACCACGGCGATGCTCGCGGCCGGCTTCTCGACGTCGGAACCCATGACCAGCGAAGCGGTGTTCGCCAGCGGCTCGATGGTCGAACGCAGGCTCTCGAGCTTCTCGATGTCCTCGGCGCCGGCGCGCACGACCACGTCGAGCTCGGCCTTGGGGCTCAAGCGATAACGCGAACGCGTGGCGCGAGCGGCAGACACGACGGTACGGCACAGCTCAAACGCGCGCTCGGCGTCCTCGTCTACATACTTGGCGTAGTCGGCGGGCTCGGGCCACTTGGCAATCATGAGCGCCTCGGCGCGGTTCACGTTACCCTCGGCGTCCAGGTCGAGCACGCTCGCCGGCATGTTGTCCCAGATCTCCTCGGTAACAAACGGCATGAGCGGGTGCATCAGGCGAATGGAGGTATCAAGCACAAAGATCAGGTTGCGCTGAGCCTGCAGACGGCCCTCGCCCTTCAGGCGGGCCTTGGTGACCTCGACGTACCAGTCGCAGACCTCGTTCCAGAAGAACTGCTGCACGCCGCGGGCCATGTCGCCAAAGGTGTAGTTCTCAATGCCCTCGGTGACCATCTTCACGGCCTTGGCCAAGCGGCTGAACATCCAGGCGTCGGCCGGCGTCTCCACGACGGGCTCGCCGGGCGTATAGCCCTCCATGTTCATAAGCAGGAAGCGGCTGGCGTTCCAGATCTTGGTCACAAACGACTTGGCCTGGTCGGTGCGCGGGCTGTCGATGAGCTTCTTGGTCTTCTTATCGATGTTCGCGTCGAACTTAACGTCCTGGTTGTTGGTGCACAGCGTCAGCAGGTTGTAACGCATGGCGTCGGCACCGTACATGCCAATGAGATCCATGGGGTCAACGCCGTTACCCTTGGACTTGGACATGCGGCTGCCGTCCTTGGCCAGGATCGTCGGGTAGATGACGACGTCCTTAAACGGAACCTCGTCCAGGAAGTACAGCGAGCTCATGACCATGCGGGCGACCCACAGCGCGATGATGTCGCGCGCGGTGACGAGCGCCGTCGTGGGGTGATGTCCCTCGAGCAGCTCCGGCTTTTGCGGCCAGCCCTGCGTGGCGAAGGTCCACAGCTGCGAGCTGAACCAGGTGTCAAGCACGTTCTCGTCCTGATGCACGTGATGGCCGCCGCACTTGGGGCACACGTCGGTGTCCTCGTTCAGGGCGTCCTCCCAACCGCAGTCCTCGCAGTAGAACACGGGGATGCGGTGGCCCCACCACAGCTGGCGGCTGATGCACCAGTCCTTAAGGTTCTCCATCCAGGTGGTGTAGGTCTGCGTCCAGCGCGCGGGGTGGAAGGTGACCTTGCCGGAGTTGACGGCGTCGAGCGCCGGCCCCTTGAGTTTATCGACGGCCACGAACCACTGCTCGGACAGCCACGGCTCCAGGGCGGAGTCGCAACGGTAGCAGTGCATGACGGAGTGATCGAGGTCCTCGACGTGATCGAGCAGGTCGTGCTCCTCGAACCACTTGATGACGGCCTCACGGCACTCGTCGCGGTTCATGCCGGTGAACTCGCCATAGCCCTCGACGACCACCGCGTGCTCGTCGAAGATATTGATCTGCGGCAGGTCGTGGGCCTGACCCATGGCGTAGTCGTTGGGATCGTGAGCAGGGGTGACCTTAACGAAGCCGGAACCGAAGTTGGCGTCGACGTGCCAATCCTCAAAGATGGGGATCTCGCGGTCGACGATGGGGAGCTTGACGGTCTTGCCCACGAAGGCAGCCTTCTCGGGATCCTTCGGGGAGACAGCGACGCCCGTGTCGCCGAGCATGGTCTCGGGGCGCGTGGTGGCAACGACGATGTAGTCCTGGCCGTTAACCGGCTCGGTCAGCGGATAGCGCAGGTGCCACAGGTGGCCCTTCTCGTCCTTATACTCGGCCTCGTCGTCCGAGATGGCAGTAGTGCAGTTGGGGCACCAGTTGACGATGCGCTTGCCGCGGTAGATCAGGCCGTCGTGGTACCAGTCGCAGAACACCTTGCGCACGGCCTGGGCGTAGTCCTCGTCCATGGTGAAGCGCTCGTTATCGAAGTCGACGGAGCAGCCCATACGCTTGATCTGCTCGACGATGATGCCGCCGTACTCGTGGGTCCAATCCCAGCAGGCGTCGACAAACTTGTCGCGACCGATCTCCAGACGGCTGATGCCCTCGCTCTTGAGCTTCTTGTCGACCTTGGTCTGCGTAGCGATACCGGCGTGGTCGGTGCCAAGCACCCAGCGCGTGGACTTGCCGCGCATGCGAGCCATACGAATGATGGCGTCCTGGATGGAGTCGTCGGTGGCATGGCCCATGTGGAGCTTGCCGGTCACGTTGGGAGGCGGAATGGTGACGGTGCAGTCGCCCACGCCCTCACGGCGCTTGTAGTAGCCGCCGTCGAGCCACTTCTGCAGGATCGCCGGCTCATTGGTCGACGGATCGTAGTTCTTGGGCATCTCTTCCATATATCTCTCCCTGTCCCGCCGGCGTGTCCGCCTGCTTGGTTTTCGCTCGGTCAGGTCCTGGCTCGCACGAAGAGCACATTAAGTGCTCTTCGGCTCGTGCGGAATCTACGAAAACCAAGCAGGCGGACGCGCCTTAGGTATCGATTACTTCAGTCTGAATTGACTTCGCTTTGGCTTAAACAAACACACAGAATAACACAGGTAGTTGGGGTTATTGCGTATATATAAAATAGCCTCCGACCGCGGGTGGTCGGAGGCTATTTGCAAGCACGTTTTTGGCTGGTTTAGCCGTAGATGCGTTGGGGCTGTTCTTCGCCCTTTACGGAGGCTTCGGTTACGACGACCTTGGCGACGCCCTCCTCGCTGGGAAGGTCGAACATCGTCTGCTGCAGCACGTCCTCGCAGATGGCGCGCAGGCCGCGGGCGCCGGTCTTGCGGGCAAGCGCCATGCGGGCGATCTCGTGCAGGGCCGCGTCCTCAAACTCAAGCTCAACGTCCTCGAGCTGGAACATCTTGCGGTACTGGCGCACCACGGCGTTCTTGGGCTCGGTCAGGATCGACACCAGGTCGTCCTCATCGAGCGCCTGCGTCTGGGTGACAACGGGCGTACGGCCCACGAACTCGGGGATCATGCCAAAGGCGTTAAGGTCCTGCGGAAGCACCTGACGCAGCAGGTCGTTCTCGTCGACCGAGGTGGGGCCGGCAATCTCGGAGTTAAAGCCCACGCCCTTGTTGCCCACGCGATCGGCAATGATCTTGTCCAGACCCACAAAGGCACCGCCGCAGATAAACAGGATGTTGGTCGTGTCGATCTGCAGGAGCTCCTGCTGGGGATGCTTGCGGCCGCCGGTGGGCGGAACGCTGGCCACCGTGCCCTCAAGAATCTTAAGCAGTGCCTGCTGAACGCCCTCGCCCGAAACATCACGGGTAATAGAGAGGTTCTCGGCCTTGCGGGCGATCTTGTCAATCTCGTCCACGTAGATAATGCCCACCTGAGCGCGCTCAATGTCGCCATCGGCGGCGTTGATGAGCTTGAGCAGGATGTTCTCCACATCCTCTCCCACGTAGCCAGCCTCGGTGAGCGCGGTGGCGTCGGCGATGGCAAACGGAACCTCGAGGATGCGCGCGAGCGTCTGGGCGAGCAGGGTCTTGCCGGTACCGGTGGGGCCGAGCAGCAAAATGTTGGACTTGGCGAGCTCCACCTCGTCCATGTCATCGTCAAGCTGCGAGCCCATGCCGTCGTCAAAGGCAGACAACGCGGCGCCGCCCTCGATCACGCGGCGATAGTGATTGTACACGGCCACCGACATGGCGCGCTTGGCGTCCTCCTGACCCATAACATAGGCCGAAAGCTCGTCATAGATCTCGTGCGGCGTCGGCACGTGCGTGATGACCTGGCGGTCGTCCTCGAGCTCAAAGCCCTCGGCCTCGGGGTCCACGGCGGGCTGCCCAGCAGCCTGGCCGTGATCGTTGAGGAAGCCCGGCAGCTTGCCGTTGCGGGCAGCGTCCATAAAGTCCGAAGCCAGCGACTCCTCCAAGATCTCAGAGCAAGCGGCGACGCACTCGTCACAGATAAAGATGTTGGTCGGGCCCTTTACGAGGCGACGGACCTGGCCCTGCTCTTTTCCGCAGAAGGAGCAGCGAATGGGGTTGCCGTTCTCGTCAAAGTTGTCCTGCATGTTTCCTGCCATCCTAGGCGTCCTTCGCGGCGAGATCGCGAGAGGTGACGATACGGTCAATCAGGCCGTAGTCGAGGGCCTCGGCAGCGGTCAGGTAGTTGTCGCGCTCGGTATCGGCCTGGACCTTCTCGATGGGCTGGCCCGAGGCGTCGGACAGAATCTGGTTGAGCTCGCGACGGGTCTTCTTAATCTCCTCGGCCACGATCTCGATCTCGGTCTGCTGACCCTGGGCACCGCCGCTGGGCTGGTGAATCATGACTTTGGAGTGAGGCAGGCAGAAGCGCTTGCCCTTAGCGCCGGCCGAAAGCAGCACGGCGGCCATGGACGCGGCCATACCGACGCAGATGGTGGAGACCTGCGGCTTGATGAAGTTCATGGTGTCAAGAATCGCCAGGCCGGAGTAAACCTCGCCACCGGGCGAATTGATGTAGAGCGAGATATCCTTCTCGGCATCCTGGCTCTCAAGATGCAGTAGCTGGGCAACGACCAGGTTGGCGCTGACGGAGTTAATCTCCTCGCCCAAGAAGATGATGCGGTCGTTGAGCAGGCGCGAATAGATATCGTAGCTGCGCTCGCCGCGCGGCGTCTGCTCGATAACGTATGGCACGAGGGCGGAATCGAACTTAGCGATCATACGCATCTCCATTTCTCTTACGGACCAATAGTGGTTCTAGACAAACGTACGGTGCCCGCATGCTATGCATTGGCTGGCACCGTACGAAGCAACCGGATAACCGGCTTATAACTTTACCCCATCACGGGCACATACATGCGCTCGCGGGCAAGGTGGCGAGAATTACTCGGCGTCCTTGGCGGTCTCGTCGACCTCGGTCACCTTGGCATTCTCGACCAGGTGATCGACGGCCTTGGAGCGACGGATGGACTCGCGGACGGCAGGCATGCGGCCATCGGCGATGAACTCGGCCTTAGAAGCCTCGACGTCCTTGACGCCGGCCTTCTCGAACTCGGCGTTGATGTCGTCCTCGGTGACCTCGATCTTGAGCTCGCGGGCGAGGGCGTCCAGAGCCAGGGACTCACGGGCAACGTCGTTGGCCTGCTTATGCAGGTCGCCGATGAACTGCTCCATGGTCAGACCGGAAGCGGGCAGCCAGGTGTCCAGGGTCATGCCGCGGGCAGCGAGGTTGGACAGGAAGTTCTGGCCAAGCTCCTCAAAGACGGACTGCTCGTAGTCGGCATCCATCTCGTCGAGCTGCAGACGCTCGGCGAGAGCGGAGACGCAACGGTTCTCCTTCTCGGCCGGCAGGCGGGAAGCCTTGTCCTGCTCGATCTCGATCTTGATGGCGTCGCGCATGGCGTCGATGCTGTCGAAGCCGAAGTCGGACTTAACGAGCTCGTCGGTGAGCTCGGGGGTGTTGCGGACCTTGATGCCTTTGACGGTGACCTCGACGGTGTGGGTCTCGGCCTCCTCGCCCTCCTCGGCCTCGTCGGTCCAGGTGACGGTCTTGACGTCGTCGA
>CAUCKA010000027.1 GCA_958443265.1 uncultured Collinsella sp.
TAAAACCAGAACAGGTCAGAAGCAAAATTAACTCCTGACCTGCGATTTTTCTGGTGCCCCCGGGCGGATTCGAACCGTCGACACCCGCTTTAGGAGAGCGGTGCTCTATCCCCTGAGCTACGGAGGCATGCTGTACTAGTGTAGCAGATTTACGCCGCTGTAATGCAACGTATAGCCACTCTTCGAAGTTGCGGTGGAACAGCCCTCCGGAAAGTGCGCCCCACTATCCAGGCAAATTCTGGGTCAGACTTTCCCCATGAGACCTCGCCGGGAAACTGTGTCCCAGAATTTCGGCTCGAAACGGGACACGGTTTCCCAAACGGGCCCGTTCCGGAAACTACATCCCGCAATCGGCACTCGAACCGGGATGCACTTTCCCGATCGAGCCTCATGGGAAACCGCGTCCCACTTTAGGGGGGCGCTCTTTAATGGCTAGTCGCCTTTATGGAAGAGGCTTTTGATGACGGAGGGGATGCTCTTGGCGCCCTTGGCCGTCACATCGATAAAGTCGGGCGAACGAACGAGCTTGTCCTCGTCAATGTACTTACGCACCGCGCGAAGCGTTTCCTTGTCATTGCGCGTCGAAAACGTAAAGTGGCCATTCTCTTTGGTAAAGATGGCAAAACGCGTAATCTTCTTGGTGCCGCGCAAAACCTCGGCGGCAATATAGTCGACCTCGTCCCACGGGATTTGGATATAATCCTCGGGATTACGCTCGTTATAGTACTCAAACGCCTTATTGCCCACCATCACGTTACCGTGACTGGTAAGCCCCATCAGGCAGGTTGCCGGCGTTGCCAAATCGACCGTGCTGTTCTGAGATTGCGCCATACGCGCCTCGCCCTCCAATAAAAACAATCGGACCGCATCCAGTGTACCCACCGGGTGCGGTCCGTTTCAATGGCTCAAAAGCCCTTGCCTAGCAACTCTCGGTCTTAAGCCGAAGCGTGCTTACATGAAGCCGCAGACGCGACCGATGATGCCGACGGCGAAGAGAGCCAGGATGATGACGATCGGGCTGACCTTCTTCTTGAGGAGCTTGCAGACCAGAAGGGTCAGGCACACGGCGGCAAGGCCGGGGATGAGCTGATCGAGGTTGGCCTGAAGCGTGGTGACCTTCACCGGGTCGAGTGCGTTGGCACCGACAGAGCTGTACATCGTCAATGCCTGCTTGATGCCCTCAGAACCGGCGGGCAGGTTGGCCCAGTCGATATAGGCGCCAGCGGACTGCGTGACCTTGGAGACGACCGGGGTGAAGGAGATGGACACCCAGCGCTCGACCAGGGCGCCGATGATGAACATACCCAGGATGGAAGCACCCTCGGTGACCTTGCCCATCAGACCGCCGGAGAGGTCCTTGGCGATGGAGGAGCCGACCTTGTAGCCAAACTCCTGCGTGTACCACAGGAAGGCGTAACGGATGATGTTCCACGCGAAGAAGAACAGCAGCGGACCGGCGATGCTGCCGGACAGGGCCAGGGAAGCGCCCAGTGCGCCCAGAATCGGGCGAAGGGTGAACCAGAAGGCGGGGTCGCCGACGCCGGCGAGCGGGCCCATCATACCGACCTTGACGCCCTGAATGGCGACGTCGTCAATCGGAGCACCGTTGGCGCGCTCCTCCTCGAGGGCGAGGGTAACGCCAATGACGGGGGCGGAAACATAGGGGTGGGTGTTATAGAACTCCAGGTGGCGCTTAAGAGCGGCAATCTGGTCATCCTTGCTGGTGTAGAGCTTCTTGATCGCAGGGATCATTGCGAAGCACCAGCCGCCGTTCTGCATACGCTCGTAGTTCCACGAGCCCTGAAGGAACTGATGACGGAAGCAAACCTTCTTACGGTCAGCCTTGGTGAGCTGAATCTTGTTCTCTGCCATATGTATCACTCCCCTCCTACTCGTAATCGTTCAGAATGTCGCCGAGCGGGTCACCGGAGCCACCGCCCATGCCGCCACCCTGCTTGGCCAGATCCTTAAGGCCAAGGTAGATGAGGGCAAGGGAGATGCCGATGAGGCCAAGGGCGATCAGCGTGAGCTGAGGGATGGCAGCAAGGACAAAGCCGAGGATGAAGAACGGCCAGGTCTCCTTGGTGGCCATCATGTTGATGACCATGGCGTAACCGACGGAAGCGACCATGCCGCCGCCGACAGCCATGCCGCCGGACAGCCAATCGGGCATAGCGTTAAGCGCGTTGGTAACAGCCTCGGCCGGGATGATGCACAGAAGTACTGCCGGGATGGCGATACGAACACCCTGCATGAGGATGCCGGCGTACTGCCAACGCTCGATGCCGGCGAAGTCGCCCTTCTCGGCGCAGGCGTCCATGCCGTGAACCATAGCGGTAGCCAGGGTACGGCAGATCATGGTCAGGAACAGACCAGCGACCGACAGCGGGACGGCGACGGCGATGGCGGCGGTAACGGCCTTGGCCGAATCGGTGGCGCCACCGTTGAGGGCGAGCACCATGATGATCGAAGAAGCGACCGAGGCCAGAGCGGCGTCAGGCGCGACGGCGGCGCCGACGTTAGCCCAGCCAAGGGCCATCATCTGGAGCGAACCGCCCAGGAGGATGCCCTCCTGAAGGTGACCGGTTACGAGACCGATAAGCGTGCATGCCACGAGCGGCTGATGGAACTGGAACTCATCCAGAATGCCTTCCATACCGGCAAGCAACGCGACAATCGCAACAAGCAGAATAGTGATTGCAGACATGTATCGGACCCTCCTTTACTATGCTTGAGCGGCCAGTTCGGCCTTAGCTTTCTTCAACATGGCGTCGAGATCCTCGGAGGAATCCGAAGGAACCTTGCGGACCTCGAACTTGACGCCCTTGGCCTTGAGAGCCTCGATGGTCTTGACGTCGTCATCGCCCATGGCGACGGCGTTAGTGACGACGACCTTGCCCTTGGAGTGGGCCATGGAACCGATGTTGGCTTCCTTGATGTCGACGCCGGCCTCGATGGCCCTGAGCAGATCCTGCGGGTTCTCGAAGAGCAGCATCGCCTTGGTGTCGCCAAAGCGCGTGTCCTTGACGACCTCGGCCATCTTCTTGATGGGCACGACGTTGGCGTGGACTCCCGGAGGGGCAGCCTGCTCGATCATGGTCTTGCGGAGCTCGTCGTGAGCAACGCCGTCGGAGACCACGATGATGCGGTTGGGGTTGATCTGCTTGGTCCACGTGGTGGCCACCTGACCATGCAGCAGACGCGTGTCGATACGGACGTGGGCGATCTTGATGTGCCCGTCGCCGATCACCGTTCCCGGAGGAATGGCACCCGCAGGAGCAGCGGCGGCCGCAGCCGGCTTCTTCTCCTCGGGCTCCAGAGACTCGGGCTTGACGCGCACGCCGGCCTTAGCCTCAGTCACGAGATGTTTTGCGATCGCATGTGCAGTGTTCTTTGCGTCAAAGCGCTGCGAATATGCCTCGATGAGCATAGGCAGGTTGACACCGGTGACGATAGCCCAGGAATCGTGGCCCTCGATGAGCCCGCTGATCTGGTTGAACGGCGTGCCGCCCCACAGATCAACGAGGAAGAGCACCTGCTCCTGGTCCTCGAAGGAAGCGACTGCTTCCTCGACCTTGGCACGGAAGTCGTCGGGGCCCATGCTCGGCTCGAGCGAGACCACGGCTACAGACGGCTGATCGCCAAAGACCATCGAGCCCGTCTGCTTGATTCCAGCTGCCAAGTCCCCATGGCTAGCAAGAACAATACTTACCATCACATAACCTCCTTTTTGTCTACGTATTTCCTACACGACAGTTATGGAGTATAGCTGCAAATACAGCAGAATTGTTTGAAAAACTGCAAAAGGTAGCATTATTTGTTTAAACATCTTAATTTGTTACAAGTTGATTACATTCCAGCATCATTGGCTGATCTGCCGCTGATAACTGATACCCAACCAATACTTACACGACGGATATGCGCATGCTGTCATTATTACCGCTTTTAAACAGATGCAAACGTGCTGAGACCGAGGCTATTTCGTTTAAACAGCTATGCCTTGACTAATGGCGAGCGATATGCTCTAGCAAAGTAGTTATTGGGGACGTTCTTAAATGGCTAGTCATTGGGGACGTTCTTTTTCGACTAGTCGTTTAAGAACGTCCCCAACGACTAAGTTAGGCGATGTGGAGGGGGTTGGCGGCGTCGACGGCATCGGGGGCATCGGATAGGCCGTCGGGGGCAGCGTCTGTCGGGTCCTCGTCGGGGGTCTCGATCTGCTTGATCATGACCTCCTGGCCCTGCAGCAGATAGGTCTCGCCGCTACCGCAATGGGGGCAGGTCTTGCCGTGCTCGACCGTCGCGTAGTCGCAGCCGCACGCCTCGCAATGCGTCACGGCCTCGACGGGCTCCACGATAAGCTCCGCGCCCTGCGTGATAGGCTTTTTATCCGCCGCCCAGCGCCAAGCGTCGAGCAACAAGTCGGGAACGACGCCCGAGACCTCGCCCAGCAGCAACGTCACGCTCGAAACGCGACGCACGCCATTGGCGCGCGCCACATTCTCAACATCGCGAATGATGTGGTAAACGATTCCCAATTCATGCAAGATAAAACCTTTCGACAGAGGTCGATGCGATGTCAATTCAACGTCAGCGAGCGGCGCCCAGGTACCCCAGGTTGCCCCGAAACAAGGCGTCCGCTGGGCTTTTGCCCGCGGCGCCGCAGTTGAGGGGCAAGATGGGGTACCTGGGTGCCGCGCAGCGTCGGCAGTTCCGCCGTTCGTTAGAACGGCGGAACCTCATTACTTCTTCCCGAATTTGATCTTAATGGCGCGCTTGAGTGCGTACTTGCCCAGGCTGGGAAGCTTTTGCTCGTATTTGACCATCGTTGAGCACTCGGGGCGGTCGCGATCCAGATGGATGGCGTCGAACGCGCACTTGGTGGTGCACAGACCGCAGCCGATACACTTGTTGGGGTCGACGATCGAGGCGCCGCAGCCCAGGCAGCGAGCGGTCTCGGCGCGCACCTGTTCCTCGGTAAAGGTCTCGACGTACTCGCTAAACGGCGCGGCCTTCTCGCGTTCGCGGTCCACATGCGCAACCTCGCGGCTCGCGTTGTCGTAGCTCTCGAACACAACGTCGTCGCGGTCGAGCGCGGTGTAGCGGCGCTGGTTGCGGCCGATGGTGAGCGTGGAGCCCGGCTGCACAAAGCGATGGATGGACACCGCGGCCTCATGACCGGCGGCGATGGCGTCGATGGCAAAGCTGGGGCCGGTGTAGACGTCGCCGCCCACAAAGATGTCGGGCTCAGCGGTCTGATAGGTCTGGGGGTCGGCAAGAGCACCCTGGCCGCGGCCGAGCTCCACCTTGGAGCCAGCCAGCAGGTCGCCCCACACAATGGACTGGCCAATCGACATGACCACGCGGTCGGCATCGACGCGGCGCAGATCGTTCTCGTCGTACTCGGGCGCAAACCGGCCCTCGTCGTCAAAGACACGCGTGCAGCGCTTGAAGGTGATACCGCACACACGACCGGCCTCGTCCAGGTGAACCTCCTTGGGGCCCCAACCGCAGCTGATGTGAGCGCCGTCCTCAACGGCCTCGCGACGCTCCTCCTCGCTGGCGGGCATCTGGGCCTCGCTCTCCAGGCAGAACATCTCAACGTGCTCGGAACCCAGACGGCAGGCGTTGCGCGCGACGTCGATGGCCACGTTGCCGCCGCCCACCACGATGGTGCGGCCGGGCAGCGCGTCGATCTTGCCACTGTTGACCTCGCGCAAAAAGTCGACGGCCACGGTCACGTCCTCGGCCGCCTCGCCCGGAATACCGGCGAGGCGGCCGCCCTGGCAGCCGATGGCAACATAAAAGGCCTTAAAGCCCTGCGCGCGCAGCTCGTCGAGCGTCACATCGCGACCGACCTCCACGCCATAGCGGAACTCGGAGCCCATCAGGCGAATGATCTCGACCTCTGCCTCGATAACGTCCTTCTCCAGCTTAAAGCTGGGAATACCGTAGGTGAGCATGCCGCCCGGGCGCTCGTTCTTCTCGAACACGACGGGCTTGTAGCCCTTCTCGGCCAGATAGAAGGCGCAGGACAGACCGGCCGGGCCGGCACCGATGATGGCGATCTTCTGATCGAAGCCGCCAGCGCGTGTCGGCGTCACCACGGGCGGGACATAGCGGGTCGCGGCATCAAGATCGCGCTGGGCGATAAACTTCTTGACCTCGTCGATAGCCACGGCGGCGTCCACACGGCCGCGGGTGCAGGCATCCTCGCAGCGGCGGTTGCACACGCGGCCGCAGATAGCGGGCAGCGGGTTCTCGCGCTTGATGAGCGCCAGCGCCTCGTCATAGCGCCCCTGTGCCGCAAGCTTCAGATAGCCCTGAACGGCAACGTGCGCGGGGCAAGCCGTCTTGCAGGGCGCGGTGCCGGACTCGTGCGTCTCGATACGGTTATCGTTGCGGTAGTTGGGCGACCACTTGGTGTGGTCCCACTTGGTGGCATCGGGCAGCTCCTGGCGCGGATACTCGGGTACCTGTCCGCCGGCCTTTTTGCTGCAGAGCTTTTGGCCCAGCTTGGCGGCGCCGGCCGGGCACACCTCAACGCAGCGACCGCAGGCAACGCACTTGTCCTTCTCGACCTTGGCGACATAGGCCGAGCGCGACAGGTTGGGCGTGTTGAACAGCTGAGAGGTGCGCAGGGCGTAGCACACGTTGACGTTGCAGTTGCAGATGGCGAAGATCTTGTTCTCGCCGTCGATATTGGTGATCTGGTGCACAAAGCCGTTGTCCTCGGCCTGGCGCAAAATGTCGTAGACCTCGTCGCGCGTCACGTAATGGCCACGGTCGGTCTCGACCACGTAGTCGGCCATATCGCCCACGGCGATGCACCAATCGGCCGGGTCGTCGGCGCAGCCCTCTCCCATCACGCGACGGCTCGCGCGGCAGCTGCAGGTGCTAGCGGCATATTTGCCATCGTATTTGTCGAGCCAATGCTCGATATGCTCGATCGGCACCGAGGTGCTCGCGGCATCGATGGCCTTCTCGACCGGAATGACATGCATGCCGATGCCGGCACCGCCGGGCGGCACCATCGGCGTGGCCTTGGACAGCGGTCCCTTGGACGCCTGCTCAAAGAACTTGGCATAGACCGGATGCTCCTCGAGCTGACCCATGCGCATGTTGAGGAACTCGGCAGAACCCGGCACCAGCATGGGCAGCACCCACTGCTTGGCGCGCTCGGGGTTTTCCCAGTTGTACTCGAGCAGACCCGTGTAGCTCATGTCGTCGAGCATCTTCTCGATATCGGCTTCGGGCATGCCGGTGAGCTTGACCATCTCGGGCAGCGTATAGGGACGGCGCATCTTCATCTTGCAGAGCACTTCGGCCTGCTCGTCGGTTGCGGCCTCGGCAAACGACCAGTACTCGTAGCCCAGCAGCTCGTCGCGGTGCAGCAGGCGGTTGGTGCAGTGCTCACACAGTTTGACGATGGCCTCGCGCGGATGCTCCGGTATCGGCGGCACGAACTCCGCGCCGATATCGGGCTCGGTATAGCTAATCCCCGGTCCGTTGAGAATCATAGTCGTCCCTTCTCTTGCCACAGCCCGGCGAGACCGCAGCGCCCCTCTTTTTTTGCAGGCCGGGCATGCCCCCATGCCTTTCACCCGCCATTGTTGACATTGTGTCAAAAATAGTATTGACGAACCGTCAACAATATTCAAGACTGTTAGGCGAACGGTCAGGCAAAAGAGGATGAAAGGCGGCAAAACATGGGCAACAACGCAGCAGATATCTCTGTGGTCGATGCCGTCCCCGCATCCGATAGCGCGGCAAAACGCCTGACGGGCGACGAGCGCCGTCGCGAGATCCTCGCCGCTGTGCGCGCCGTGAGCGCCGAGCTTGGTGTGTCCCATCTTTCGGTATCGGCCGTGACCAAGCGGGCTGGCTGCACGCGTTCGCTGTTCTACCACTACTTTGCCGATATGGATGCCGCCGTCACCGCCGTTATGGACGAGGCAATCGACGGCTTTATCGCCGAGCTCGAGCAGTGGAACGCCAGCCGCACGGTTGGCGACATCGAAGGCGCACTCGACACCGTTGCTCCGCTCTTTAAGCGCCTGGTCGTGAGCGGCCACGAGTTGCCGAGCACGCTCACCTCGAGCAGCGGCGCGCTCTACGGCGGCTTTTTGCACAACGTGGTCCAGCGCGTGGCGCAGTATATCTGCGATACCACCGTGGTGGATTTTGTCGCCCATCACGAGCTACGCATCGACCATGTCTACGAGACGTTCTACACCCTCATCATGGGGCTGCTGATGTATATCCGCACGCACCCCGATGTGCCCGACGAGACAGTCAAGGAAATCATCGCCTCGACGCTCCATATCGAGGGCTATACCGCCAAGTATCAGGAGCGCAAGCCCCAGAACTGACGACATTTGGCCAAACTGCCCGCGATCAGAAGAGGGGCCGCGGGCTTGTGAAAGGAGAGCAGCATGCTGTTCGATGTTTGGGGTAGCAATACCCTTATCCACTGGGCCGGCTGGGCCATGGTCTTTATTGGCCTGATCGTGCTCAACGAGGTCGGCCGCCGCACCAAGCTGGGCGCGGCCATCATCTTTGGCGTGGCTCCGCTGGCCATGACCATCTACTGCGTCGCTATCGCCATCGGCGTCTCACAGGGTGCCGAGTGGGCGCTCACCAACCCCACCCATGTGTACCAGAACAGCTGGTTCCACTACGCCAAGGTATACGCGGCGCTGGCCGGTTGCTGGGGCTTCATTGCCATTAAGTACCAGTGGGGCAAGATCGGCAAGGCGCATTGGTTCCGCGCGTGGCCGTTTGTGATCGTCGCCATCAACATCATGATCGCCGTCGTGTCCGACTTTGAGAGCGCCTATCACTTCTTTGTCCTGGGCGAGTCCACCTGGGTCACCTCCGAGGGCGCCACGCAGCTCGCCGGCTGGAACAACGTGTTCAACGGCATCGCCGGTATCATCAACATCTTCTGCATGACCGGTTGGTGGAGTGTCTACGCCTCTGAGGACAAGACCGACATGCTGTGGCCCGACATGACCTGGGTCTACATCATCGCCTACGACATCTGGAACTTCTGCTACACCTACAACTGCCTGCCCACCCACTCCTGGTTCTGCGGCTTTGCACTGCTGCTGGCGCCCACCGTCGCCGCCTTTATCTGGAACAAGGGCGGCTGGATCCAGAACCGCGCCTTTACGCTGGCTATTTGGTGCATGTTTGCCCAGGTGTTCCCGTACTTCCAGGAGGAGTCCATCTTTGTGACCCACTCCACGCTCGACCCCAGCGCCGCTACTGCGGTCTCGATCGCCGCACTGGTCGCCAACATCGCCGCGATCATCTACATCGCCTACCGCGCCAAGAAGCTCGGCCGCAATCCCTACAAGCAGGATGTCTTTGAGGGCACCAGCGATTGGGAGAAGGCTACCGCTCGCCGCGCCAAGGTGGATTACGCACACGCCGAGTAACGCGCTCGCTGCCGTCCGCATTTGGATGTAGGCGCGTCTCTTTGGCTCCGTAATCTCGCGTTATGCGCAGCCCCCGGAAAGCAATTCGTTTGCTTTCCGGGGGCTTTTTGCTGTCGCGCGTGCATTCATGCACATATTCACAATGTATCGCGCAAATAAAATCGAATTTCCGACTGCACGCCAGCTCTATGTGACCTTAATTTTGGGTACATTGTTGTCCCGATATTGAGCTTGGGGGATATATGGAAAATGAGACGAGGGGCCAAGAGGACGCGGCCCAAGATGCAGCGGCGTGCGCCGAGGCCTTGGAGAGCCTAGACCGGTTTTCGCTGGACGAAGTTGCGTTTGACGAGACAATCGTCGACATGCAGGACGCGGCGGGCGATGGCATACCGGATACGGGCGACGACGTCGAGGATGCTCGCGATGAAGCCGATGTCGAAAAAGGCGATGACGAGGGCAATGGCCAACCGGAACCCAACGCGGGAGATGAGACCTCCCTGCTTGGCGACTTGCCCGTCGACGAATCGCTCACCCGCGAGCTCCCCGGCTTGGGCTCTGCGCCAGTCGTCGACGAGACCATCGCCATGGGAGATATTCCCCTGCCGTCCGCTCCCTCGGCACACGAAGCCGAGGTTCGTCATCGTAAGATGTCGCCCAAGCGCCGCAATCTGATGGTCGCCGGTGTCGTGGCCGTCGCGCTCGTCGCCGGCGGCGCGGGCTATGCGGCTTGGAACGGATACCAGCAAGAGCAGGCCGCCGTAGTTGCCGCAAACGCCCATACCATGATGTCGGTGCAAATTGGCGTACATGCCGCGGGACTCGACTGCTCCACCGGCTCAAAGATCCCCGTGCAGGTGAGTGGCCAGGACTCCGACGGCTCTTCTGTGAGCGAAACGCTCTACGTTGACGAGCACGGCCGCGGCATCAAACTGCTGCCCGGCGATTACACGCTCTCCATCGCTGCCTCCCCCATCGCGGCCGACGGCACCATCTATACCGTCCCGACCACCAAGACGCAGGTCACCGTTAAGAGCGATGGACAGGATTTAAGTGCCCAGGCTGCCTTTAAACTCAAGGTGCCTTCGGCCGACACGGTAACCAACGACCAGATCGACGCCGCCGCCAAGTATGCCGAGGAAGGCGGCGCGAGCTCCGCCGCCACCGCCAAGGTGCTCCAGCAGGCGGCAACCGCGCGGCGCGACGCCGCCGTCAATGCCGTGAGCGCGCAAAAGGCACAGGCAGCCCGTGATGCCGACGCCCGTCACAAGGCAACCGACCTCTACCAGCTCGATATCCCCGTCGAATGGTACGGCAAGGTCGAGACTTGGCAAAATGGCAGCACGCTATGCATCTATCTTGCCGGCGACAGCGATACGCCGATTGTGACGCTCGTCGCGGTGCGCGAGGGCGAGAGCTTTACGCCCGATGAGGGCGATACGGTTTTGGGTGCGGCCAATCTAGGCAACGGTTATACCGTCTACGCCAGCGGCCCCGTCTATCCGTACGTGGTGTCCCAGACCATCAACGGGCGCACGCAGAACCCCGTGTCGACCTATCCCATGGACACAGCCATTGAGCTTGTCGAGCTTACGACCGGCAACCGCTACACCTACAGCCAGATCAAGAGCGTGCTGGTCGGCAAAGACGGCAAGGCCGACGCTGCCACCAAGCTCGAATGCGACTACATCGCCCAGATTCTGCTGCCGAGCATCAAGGCCCAGGACTAGCCGGGCGCATCATGGTACTCCCCAACCGTGATGAAGGGGCCAGGAGGTCCTGGCCCCACAGATCCGTAGATGATTAGGCAAGGAGCCACTTCCATGCGGGCACAGCGTGTACCACACCGTGTTCACATGGAATATCGGCCTGTTCATCCATAGTAACGATTACCGACTCGCCAAGATCAAACTGGGCCATCGAGGCATCGAGGGCTGCAATTTCGCGTTCGCGCGTTTTCTCGCTTGCCATATCCACACTCACCTGAGTCAGGCTATAAGCCTGCATGAGAAGTGCATCCCCAGCCACAAAGTCAACCTCATGGCTTTTATTCTTCTCCTTGACCAGTAGGCGGCAGACCGAACCGACCCGCACCGCAGGAGTCCTTCTTCTGAGCGCATTGAACACCGCAGTCTCGAGCCTCTGGCCCTGGTCCAATGCCGATGCGGGAGAGAATGCTCCAAACATCGCAGGATCGACAGCGTAGACTTTAGACGCAGACCGCGTATTATTTGCAAGTGAACGCGTAAACTCCGGCACAGAAAACAGCAGGTAGGCGTCCTCGTAATACTCAAGTAAGTCGCTGAGCGAATTGCGACTGACGGGTATCTGCCTGCTCTTGAACTCGTTGTACACCTTGTTCACCGACAGCTCTCGTCCCGAAGATGCCATACACCGCGTCAGAAACAGTGAGGCCAAACGAGGGCTCTTGACGTCGTAACGCTCCACAACGTCCATAGCGACCGTTCGCGACGCATATTCCTGTAGCAGCTGAATCGCGTCTGCGGGCGTCTGCTCAAGTGTCGCGATGAATCCCCCTCGCTCGAGATATCCGACCAGATGGTGTCGGAGCAACGCTGCAGCGCTTGAGGAGAAGGGCGCGTTCGACTCAGGAACGCTCCCCGTCTTATATCGGACGTATTCCGAAAAACTCAACGGAAAAAGCTCTCGCACAAGAGAACGGCCCCTGAACTCGCTCTTAAGTTCTGAGGACAGCATCTTAGAAGAAGATCCCGTCACGTAAACGGTCGCCTTCTCCGTATCGACCACGCGTCGCAGAAACGCACCCCATTCGGGTATTTCCTGGATCTCGTCAAAGAAAAGGTAGGCGCCCTCGCCTCGAGCAGCAAGATATAGTGCATAGAATGTATCGAGCACGTCCGCTAGTAGCGATGGCTCATACGGACGCAAGCGCTCATCCTCAAAATTGAAATATAGCATCCGGTCAAGCTCGACGCCTTGGCCCTGAAGCCGCCGCATCTCCTGATACAGGCGATACGTCTTTCCACAACGACGGGCGCCCACAATCACATATACGATGTTGTCGCGCTTTGGCTCCTGCGGGTTGCCCAGATCAAGGTCGCGCTCAAAGACCTGCGGAATCCCCTGTTGCTCAAAGTCCTTTATTTTTTGAGCCACCAAGTCGTTGAATGCCATAATTCTCCAATCTTGCTCTCCTGCTAATCAAGATTATAACGATTCTTGATTAGCAGGAGAGCAAGATTGTGCGTATCTTGATTAATGGATAAGCAAGTTTTCTATTAGTGGCCCCTCCCGGAGGATATCGAGCGGCCGAGGGGGGCAGGCATGAACGCCTCTAGCCGAAAACAAAGTAGCTAAAAAAGCCCCGTCCCAAATGAGCTACTTAGCGCCAGGGGTCGGCTTCGAAGAGGGGCTCGCGCTCGGGGCGGCGATCGCTGTAGGGATCGTAGCCGTCGTCGTCCTCGTTCTCGGCGCGGATATAGGGGTCGCGCGGCTTGGGTGCCGGCTTAGGCGCAGACTTGGGTGCGGCGGGTGCGGCATCGGTCGCCGACGTGTTCGTCTTGTTCTTGTCTGTCATCTGCGCATCTCCTTGCATCGCATCCGTTCAACACCATCGATTGTCGCACGAAAAAGGGCGGCGGACCCAATCGGATCCGCCGCCCTTGGCGTTTTGCGATGATGGGCGGTTTTAAAGCCGGCCCAAAATCTACTCGGCGTCGGGGACTTCGTAGGTGGCCGCCGGCGTGTTGTCGCACACGACGGTAAAGCCGCCGTCCTTGTCGACATCGACCGTCACCTGATCGCCCTCGCGCACCGTGCCGTCGATGATAGCGGCCGCGATGGCATCCACGACCTCGCGCTGGACCAGACGCTTGAGCGGACGGGCACCAAAGACCGGGTCCAGGCCGCCCACGGCGAGCATCTGCTTGGCCGCCGGGGTGATGGCAAGCGTCATGCGCTCCTTGGCCAGGCGCGCGCGGACGTTGGCAAGCTGGATATCGACGATCTTCTCGATCTGCGCCATGCCGAGCGGATGGAACACCACGATATCGTCGATACGGTTGAGGAACTCGGGGCGGAAGGTCTGAGCCATGGCGGCGTCAACCTGATGGCGCATCTCCCCCTCGTCCTTACCGGACAGATCGGCGATGGCCTTGGAGCCCACGTTGGACGTCATGATGATAATCGTGTTCTTGAAGGACACCTGGCGACCCTGGCCATCGGTCAGACGGCCGTCGTCAAGCACCTGCAACAGCACGTTAAAGACATCCGGATGAGCCTTCTCCATCTCGTCGAGCAAGATCACGGAGTACGGACGACGGCGCACGGCCTCGGTAAGCTGGCCGCCCTCGTCGTAACCCACGTATCCCGGGGGCGCACCGATCAGACGCTGGACGCTGAACTTCTCCATGTACTCGGACATGTCGATACGCACGAGCGCGCGCTCGTCATCGAACAGGCACTCGGCCAGCGCCTTGGCGAGCTCGGTCTTGCCTACACCGGTGGGGCCCAGGAAGAAGAAGCTGCCGATGGGCTTGTCCGGATCGGAGAGGCCCGCACGGCTGCGGCGCACGGCCGCGGCCACAGCGGAGACCGCCTCATCCTGACCGATAACGCGCTTATGCAGCTCGCCCTCCAGGCCCTTGAGCTTGTCGAGCTCGCCCTGCATCATCTTGGACACGGGCACGCCGGTCCAGGCGCTCACGACCTCGGCGATCTCGTCGGAGGTTACCTGCTCGTTGAGTCCCTCGCCGTCCTGCTGCTTTTGTGCCTCGAGCGCAGCCTCGGAATCCTGAATCTGCTGCTGCAGGCCAGGGATCACGGAGTAGCGCAGCTCGGACGCACGGCCCAGGTCGCCGTTGCGCGTCGCGCGCTCCTCTTCGCTCTTGGCCTCGTCAAGCTGCCCCTTAAGCTCCTGCACGTGGTCGATGGCGTTCTTCTGGTTGAGCCAGCCGGCCTTTTGCACGTTGAGCTTTTCCTGGACCTCGGCGATCTCCTGGCGCAGGGCCTCCAGACGCTCCTTGGAGGCGTCGTCGGTCTCCTTCATGAGCGCCTGTTCCTCGATCTGCAGCTGGGTGAGCTGACGCGTGGTGGCGTCAATCTCGACCGGCATGCTGTCGAGCTCCATGCGCAAGCGGCTTGCCGCCTCATCGACCAGGTCGATGGCCTTGTCGGGCAGGAAGCGGTCGGCGATATAGCGATCGGAGAGGTCGGCAGCTGCCACGAGCGCGCTATCGGTGATATGCACGCCGTGGAAGATCTCGTACTTCTCCTTGAGGCCACGCAGGATCGAGATGGTGTCCTCGACGGTGGGCTCGGAGACCATCACGGTCTGGAAACGACGGGCGAGTGCCGCGTCCTTCTCGATGTACTTGCGATACTCGTCGAGCGTAGTCGCGCCGATTGCGTGCAAGTCGCCACGGGCAAGCGCCGGCTTCAGGATGTTGCCGGCGTCCATGGAGCCCTCGGTGGCACCCGCGCCCACGATGGTGTGGAGCTCATCGATGAACAGGATGACCTTGCCTTCGGACTTTTGGACTTCCTTGAGCACGGCCTTCAAGCGGTCCTCGAACTCGCCGCGGTACTTGGCGCCGGCGACCAGCGCGCTCATGTCGAGCTCGATGAGGTCGCGGTCGCGCAGGGTGCTCGGTACGTCGCCGGCCACGATTCGCTGAGCAATGCCCTCGACGATGGCCGTCTTGCCGACGCCCGGCTCGCCGATAAGCACGGGGTTGTTCTTGGTGCGGCGGGACAGAACCTGAATAGTACGACGGATCTCGTCGGTACGGCCGATGACCGGGTCGAGCTTGCCGGCGCGGGCGAGGTCGCAGATGTTGCGACCGTACTGCTCCAAGGCCTCAAACTGGGTCTTGTCCTCGGCAGACGTCACGCGGTCATCGCCACGCAGTTCCTCGTAGACTTGCTCGATGCGCTCCTTGGTCACGCCGGCGTCGCGCAGCACGCGGCCGGCCTCGCCCTTGTCCTCGGCAAGTGCCATCAGTAGATGCTCGGTCACTACAAAGCTGTCGCCCATCTTGGTGGCCTTTTTCTCGGCCTTCTCGATGACGCGGACGAGCTCGTTGGACAGGCCCATCTGCTGACCCTCGCCCGAAACCTTGGGCGCATGGTCGATGGCATCTTGTGTGGAGCGTGCGAGCTGGGCCGGGTCTGCGCCGATGCGCTCGATGATCACGGAGATATTGCGCTCGCCGGCACCGAGCAGGGCGGACAGCAGGTGAATCGGCTCCACCGCGCCGGCCTGTGCATCGGCAGCTGTGCTCATGGCGGTCTGCAGCGCCTCGCGCGACGTCATTGCTAGCTTATCGATTCTCATGGAATCACCTCTCTTGGGGCGGCCGCCCTACGGGGCGGCTTCACGTTGTTCGAGAAGTATTGTTGCCAGCTTTGTACGATCTTATACACAAATCTAAGTCTCTATATATAAGATTTTCTGAGTGATTGAAAGATAGGGACAGACGCGCTCACCCGCTGCGGCCTCATCCACTTACTATCTAAATCTGTAACATCTAGCGACTGTTTATGGCTCCAGATGTTACAGATCAAGACGAATTGTTCAGCGGCGCCCGTTTGTCTCAATCTGTAACATCTACTCGGCAAATTAGGGTCTAACTGTTACAGATCGAGACGAACAGAAGACACCCGAATCGAAAATCTCAATCTGTAACACCAGGCCCACTTTTAGCGGCCAAGATGTTACAAATCGAGACAAACCAAAAACCACCACAAAGGTGCCTGTCCCCTTTGTGGTGGTCGCGGTCTCTACTCCTTCGCCGAACCCGTACTTCCCGATTCGACGGTCCAGGGCATCTCATCCTCGAACAGCCATGTACGGGCAGACCCACTATCGCGTGCAGTCTGCGGGTCAGGCAAGCAGGTCTGTTTATAGGCATCTTGGATACACTGACCCATAAAATCGTTGAGCTCGGTCTGGTCGCCCTCCATGACATAGGCGACATCGCCGTCCATGATGTAGATGCCCGGACCCTCATTGCCCTCGTAGCCCGGATCGTACGAGACATCACATAACTTTGCGCCGTTTGCAGTGTCCAGCTCGATGGAAGAGTGGCATCCGCCAACCATGTCGTTCGCTTTTGCCCGATAGGACGCATATCCGTACCAACGCTTAAATGTTTTGCCCTTGAGTAGCTCGGACGCCCTATCGATCAGGCTTGTATCCGTGGTATAGCGCATGGCCCCAAGCTGAATACGCGGATAATTGCTAATACCCAGCACAGCCGGCTGCTCATCAAAATCAACGGCAATGGTCTCGGGCTTGTCGTCGCCGGTCAGAAGTTCGACAGATTGAGTCACAGGCTTGACCACCGGCTCCGTCACCGCAGCAGGTAGAAATGCCATGCCGACAACGCCCGCGCCAACCACGGTAATCGCAAGCGCCAAAACAATCAATCCAATACGGGCAGAACGGCTCACGGCAAAACACCCCACAATGCAAACCTTCGCCACCTGCACTAATGATACCGCCA
>CAUCKA010000028.1 GCA_958443265.1 uncultured Collinsella sp.
TCCGCACATGTGCGGATGAATGTGGGAGGTGTTCGGATAAAGTCGATAATCAAGGAATGGGCCATTTGATGGCCAAACAGGAACTATTTCACCGCAACTTTGTTTTTATTGGTGTAAAATGTGCGCCATGTTCGGCGCTGGATTGTTATTCGTTTGTAAAGCTGAATCGCGCTTGCGGTAAGGGTCTATCAAATGCCCGTAAGAAACCGCAGTCGGCGCGGACGCCGTCCGATCGAGGCCGTATCTTTCCAAACAGCAAAGCGGGCAGGGTGCCCGCGAGTCGCATGTATGAAAGGAAGATCATGCTCGATCAGGCTTATTCTCGTCGTCAGTTCCTCGGCCTCGCTGGTGGCTTCGCCAGCATCGTCGGTCTCGGCCTCGTTGGTTGCGGTGGCTCCGGCGCATCCGACGCCGCCGCCAAGGGTAGCGCCGCTGCTGCCGAGTCCGTCTCCGGCGAGGTGACCTACGACGGTGCCTCCTCGTTCCAGGCTCTCGTCGAGGCCGCTGCCGAGAAGTTCATGGATGTCAACCCGGACGTCTCCGTCTCCGGTTCGGGCAACGGTTCGGGCAAGGGCCTTACCGCTGTCGCCGCCGGCACCGTTACCATCGGTAACTCCGACGTCTTCGCCGAGACCAAGCTCGAGGCCGACCAGGTCAAGAACCTTGTCGACCACGAGGTCGCCGTCGTGGGCATGGGTCCTGTTGTCTCCAAGAACGTTACGGTCGACGACCTGTCCCTCGAGCAGCTCAAGGGCATCTTCTCCGGCCAGATCACCAACTGGAAGGAGGTCGGCGGCGACGACGCTACCATCGTCGTCCTCAACCGCAAGGCAGGCTCCGGTACCCGCGCCACCTTCGAGGCCGCCGTCTTTGGCGACGAGGCCGTCGACTTTAAGGGCGCCGCCGAGCTCGATAAGTCCGGCGATGTCCAGACTCAGATGGGCAGCACCGACAACGCCATCTCGTACCTCGACTTCTCGCACTTCGACGACTCCAAGTTCAACGCCATCAAGGTCGAGGGTGTCGAGCCCAAGAGCGCAAACGTCACCGACGATTCCTTCAGGATTTGGGCTACCGAGCACATGTACTGCGCGAAGGACGCCGACGAGGCCACCAAGGCCTTCCTGGAGTTCATGCTCTCCGACGACGTCCAGGGCAAGCTCGTCGAGGAGCAGGGCTTTATCCCCGTCTCTGCCATGAAGGTCGTTAAGGACGCCAGCGGCAAGGTCTCTGCTAAATAAGTAATCGCCCCCGGAAAGGTTTGCAATGGCAAAACAGCTGCCAAAGCGCGACCTTGAGAACGTGGGCCTAGTCGTCACGGGCGCGTGCGTAGCGCTCGTGACGCTTGTCGTTGCCGCGCTCATCTTTATGGTCGCCCAAAAGGGCCTCTCGGCTTTTCTCAAGGACGGCGTTTCGATCGTCGAGTTCTTTACCGGCACCAAGTGGGACCTGGCCAACACGGCCGAAAACGGTCTGCCCTATACCGGCGCCCTGCCCCTGATCGTCACTTCGTTTGCGGTCATGGTGCTCTCCACGCTTATCGCGCTGCCCATCGCCATCGGCTCTGCCATCTTTGCGGTCGAGATCCAGCCTAAGTTTGGTTCCAAGATCTTTCAGCCGCTTATTGAGCTTTTGACCGGCATTCCCTCGGTCGTCTTTGGCCTGATCGGTTTTCACGTGGTCGTCGGCCTTATGAAGAGCGTTTTCCATGTGAGCACGGGCCTGGGCATCCTGCCCGGCGCCATCGTGCTGGCCGTCATGATTCTGCCGACGATGACCACGCTTTCGGTCGATGGCCTGCGCGCCGTGCCCGACAGTTACCGTCAGGGCTCGCTCGCGCTGGGCTACACCCGCTGGCAGACCATCTGGCACGTGGTGCTCAAGTCCGCCATGCCGTCGCTCATGACCGCAGTCATCCTTGGCATGACCCGCGCCTTTGGCGAAACGCTCGCCGTGCGCATGGTCATTGGCGGCATCGAAGCCATACCGACGTCGCTGCTGTCGCCGGCGTCCACCATCACCACCACGCTCACCACGTCCATGGCGGTCTATGCCGAGGGCTCGGCCCAGGACGACGTTCTGTGGGCGCTCGGCCTGCTGCTGATGGGCATGAGCCTCATCTTTATCCTGATCATCCATCTCATTGGCCGCAAGGGGGCGAAGGCTCGTGGCTAGCACGCGCATCCATATCGACGAGGCGAGACTCGGGCGTGTCCAAAGGCAAGACCGTATCGCCACGGGCGTGCTGACGGCGATTGTCGCCATCGTCATGCTTATCGTCGTCTCCATGGTGGCCTACATCCTGTTCGAGGGTATCTCGACGCTGTTCCAGCCGGGCTTTCTCACGCAGCCCGCACGCGCCAACGGAACGCAGGGCGGCGTGCTCTACCAGCTGTTCGACTCGTTCTATCTGCTGCTGATTACCCTGATCATCTCGGTGCCCATCAGCCTGGGCGGCGCGGTCTTCCTAGTTGAATACGCGCCCGACGGTCCCATTCGCGACATCGCCTCGACCGCCATCGAGACGTTGTCTTCGCTGCCCTCCATCGTCGTCGGCATGTTCGGCTTTCTGGTGTTCTCGGTGCAGCTGGGCTGGAAGTACTCCATCATCTCCGGCGCCGTCGCGCTCACCATGTTCAACATCCCCATCCTGGTGCGCGTGATTCAGCAGGCGCTCGAGGACGTGCCGCAGGCCCAGCGCGATGCGTGCCTGGCCATGGGCCTCACTCGCTGGGAGGCCACACTGCACATCCTGATTCCCGAGGCCATGCCCGCCATCGTGACCGGCATCGTGCTTTCGGCCGGCCGCGTGTTTGGCGAGGCCGCGGCGCTGCTCTTTACCTCGGGCATGAGCTCGCCGGTCCGCCTCAACTTCTTGAGCTTTAACCTGTCGAGCCCCACCTGCGCCTGGAACGTGTTCCGTCCCGGCGAGTCGCTGGCCGTGCACATCTACAAGATCTATGGCGAGGGCAGCCCCGAGGCCCAGCAGATCGTCTGGGGCACCGCGGCACTGCTGATGATTTGCGTGCTGCTGTTTAACGTAGTCGCCCGTATCGTGGGCAAGCAACTGGCAAGGAAGATGACGGCCGAATGAGCGATATGAATGCAACGCCCGCAACCGAGGCGGCCACGTCCGACACCCCCCAGGACTTTCTGTCGAGCGTGGGGGAGAGCGAGAGGCGCGTGCGCGTGAGCGGCAAGGCCGTGAGCGACGAGGTCGTGCTCTCCGCCAAGGACGTCAACGTGTACTATGGCGACCACCATGCGCTGCACAATACGTCGCTCGACTTCCACAAGGGTGAGATCACGGCGCTCATCGGGCCTTCGGGCTGCGGCAAGTCGACCTTCTTGCGTAGCCTCAACCTGATGAATCGCGAGATTCGCGGCTGCCGCGTGGAGGGCGAGATCAACTACCGCGGGCGCAACGTGAACACCAAGACCGAGAACACGTACGAGCTGCGTCGTTCCATTGGCATGGTGTTCCAGCAGCCCAATCCGTTTCGCAAGTCCATTCGCGACAACATCACGTTTGCGCCCAAGCGCCACGGCATCACCGACCGCGACGAGCTCGATCGCATGGTCGAGGAAAGCCTGCGCGGCGCCGCGCTGTGGGACGAGGTCAAAGACAAGCTCGACAAGAGCGCCTATGCGCTTTCGGGCGGTCAGCAGCAGCGCCTGTGCATCGCGCGCACGCTGGCGCTCAACCCTGACGTGATTCTGTTCGACGAGCCCTGCTCGGCGCTCGACCCCATCTCGACGTTGGCGATCGAGGACCTGATGTCGTCGATCGTTGCCGACCGTGCCATCGTCATCGTGACGCACAACATGGAGCAGGCGTCGCGTGTGTCCAACCGCACGGCGTTCTTCTACATGGGCGATATGGTCGAGTACGACGAAACTGACGAGATTTTCCAACGGCCCAAGGATAAGCGGCTGAATGATTACCTCACCGGCATGTTCTCCTAGTCCGGGACATGCTTGAGGCCCGCGGCGGCCACGGTTGCCGCGGGACTGATTGGAGAGGCGGGTCATCTCTTGCGGGAGATGGCCCGCCTTTTTGTGTCGTGTGCTGGTGCGCTTGCCCAAAACCACCACAAAGGTGCCTGTCCCCTTTGTGGTGGTTTTCGCTATCATGGACAACGTTGAATCTCTACGAAGGAGCAGGGCATATGGCGATTCTTTTGGGATGCGATTCCATCAGCCTAGAGTTTCCCACCAAGCATATTTTCGATAGCGTGACGCTCGGCGTGGGCGAGGGCGACCGCATTGGTATTGTCGGTAAAAACGGCGACGGCAAGTCGACGCTGCTGAGCGTGCTCGCCGGCACGCTGGAGCCCGATGACGGACGCGTGACGCACCGCCGCGGCACCACGATCGGTCTACTCGGCCAAAAGGATCAGCTTGTCGACACCGATACCGTGCATCATGCCGTTGTGGGCGACACGCCCGAGTATGAGTGGGCGTCGAGTCCGCGTACGCGCCAGATTCTGGCCGGTCTTATTAGCGATGTGCCCTGGGAGGGCATGGTGGGCGAGCTCTCGGGCGGTCAGCGCCGTCGCGTGGACCTCGCGCGCCTGCTGATCGGCGACTACGATGTGCTCATGCTCGACGAGCCCACCAACCACCTGGACATGCGCACCATCAACTGGCTTGCGCGTCACTTAAAGGCCCGCTGGCAGCGCGGCCAGGGCGCCATGCTCGTGGTCACGCACGACCGCTGGTTCTTGGACGAGGTCTGCACCAGCATGTGGGAGGTCCACGACGGCCAGGTCGATCCCTTCGAGGGCGGCTACTCGGCATATATCCTGCAGCGCGTGGAGCGCGACCGCATGGCCGCCGTTACCGAGGAGCGCCGTCGCAACATGGCGCGCAAGGAGCTCGCGTGGCTGAGCCGCGGCGCCCAGGCGCGTTCCACCAAGCCCAAGTTTCGCGTTGAGGCTGCTCGCGAGCTGATCGCCGACGTGCCGCCCGTGCGTGACGAGCTGGAGCTCAAGCGCCTGGCCGTGAGCCGCCTGGGCAAGCAGGTTATCGATGTGGTCGACGTGGACGCCGGCTATGCGGATACCGATGGCGCGCCCAAGCAGGTGCTCAACGACGTGACCTGGCTCATTGGTGCGGGCGACCGCTATGGTCTTTTGGGCGAGAACGGCGCCGGCAAGTCGACTTTGCTCGACGTGATCCAGGGCAAGATCGCGCCCCTGCGCGGCCGCGTGAAGATCGGCCAGACGGTGCGCTTTGGCGTGCTGTCGCAGCAGCTCGAGGAGCTCGAACCCTACATGGGCGACACGATCCGCGAGGTGCTCAGCCACTATAAGAAGTACTACGTCATTGACGGCAAGGAGACTTCACCCGAGAAGCTCTGCGAGCGTCTGGGCTTTACGACGCAGCAGCTCTGGAGCCGCATCGGCGATCTTTCGGGCGGCCAGCGCCGTCGCCTGTCGCTGCTGCTGACGATCCTGGACGAGCCCAACGTGCTCATCCTGGACGAGCCCGGCAACGACCTGGATACCGACATGCTGGCGATTGTCGAGGACTTGCTGGACGGCTGGCCGGGCACGCTGATCCTGGTGACGCACGACCGCTTCTTGATGGAGCGCGTGACCGACCAGCAGTGGGCGCTGCTCGACGGCCACCTGACGCATATGCCCGGCGGCGTGGACCAGTACCTGCGCCTGTGCAACGCTACTGCCGAGGGCGAGCCCGTGGGCGCACCGAGTGCCAAGACCGGCACGTTCGACACCGGCGCCGCAGCGGTTGCGGCCGAAAAGCCCAAGACGAGCGGGCAGCCCAACGGTCTTTCCAACGCCGAGCGCCAGAAGCTCCGCCGCGAGGTGAGCTCGCTCGAGCGCAAGATGGAGACGCAGCGCGCTCGCGTGGAGGAGGCCGAGGCTGCGATGGCTCAGGTCGATCCCACCAACTACACGGCGCTGGGCGAGCAGCAGGCAAAGATCGACGAGGCCCACGCCGCCATGGACGAGCTGGAGATGGCATGGCTCGAGGCGAGCGAAAAGCTCGAGGGCGAGGAGTAGACGAGGATGATCAAAGCCGCGTTTTTCGATATCGACGGCACGCTGCTGAGCTTTAAGACGCACCGGATTCCGGCGTCGGCGCAGCGGGTGCTCGATAGCTTTCACGAGCAGGGGATCGCATGCGTGATTGCTACGGGTCGCCCGACCTACCAGATGCCCGATTGGCTGTTCGACTTGGGTTGGGATGCGTACATTACGCTTTCGGGCCAGCGCTGCTTTGATGCCGAGGGGGTTTACCGCAGCTGTCCGATTGACCCGGACGACGTTGCGGTGATCGTGGGCCAGGTGGCCGAGGGGCGCTACGACTCGCTGTGCATGCAGGGCGAGAATTCGTTTGTGAACCGCCTGTCCGAGCGCGTGGTGACGGCTGGCAGTAACGCGGGGATTGTCTACCATGAGGAGCCGTTTGAGCACGCCTTTGACGCGCCGGTCTACCAGTTTTGCGCCTTTGTTGATCCGGCCGACGAGCATATCGTGACCGATTCCGTGTCGCATTCGCTCACTACGCGCTGGTGCGATCTGTTCTGCGATATTATTCCCGCTAACGGCGGCAAGGACCTGGGCGTGGCGGCGACGCTGGAGCGCTTGGGCATCGACGCGAGCGAGGCGATCGCCTTTGGCGACGGCGAGAACGACCTGTCGATGTTCTCGGCCGTGGGCACAAGTGTGGCCATGGGCAACGCGCAGGATACCGTGAAGGCCGCGGCGACCTACGTTACGACCGCCGTAGACGACGACGGCATTTACAACGCCGCCAAGCACTTTGGGCTACTGTAGCTGCGGCCGGCACTTAGGGACGTTCCTTTTCTGCCGGCAGCTGGGGACACTCCTTGCGGGGCGTCCCCATTTTGTTTTCGTCCCGCATGTTTTGTGAAACACGGCTAACTTTTAGGCAAAGTAGTAAGACATGGGCAACTTTTGCGGTAAAGTAAATCAAGCAAAAGTATCCAAAGGCTAACTAGAAGCCATCGCGAAAGGCGGCCCATGGCCCTGCGTGAATCCGGAGAAGACTATCTCGAATCGATCTACGTTCTATCGGAACGTCAGGGCATCGTGCGCTCGATCGACGTTGCGGAGTACCTCGGCGTAACCAAGGCGAGCGTTTCCAAGGCCATGGCGACGTTGGAAAGCAACGGCTATGTCGAAATGGGCAAGCGCGACGTTCATCTGACGGAGCGTGGTCTGGAGGTCGCTCGCCAAATGTGGGAGCGTCACTGCTTTTTCGTGGGGCTGCTGGAGGATGCGGGTGTTTCGGCTGAGGTCGCGTCGCAAGAGGGCTGCCACATGGAGCACTGCCTGAGCGAGGAAAGCTTTGAGAAGCTGAGGGCGATGCTGGGACGGGACAGCGACCGGGACCAGTAGCCCCGCCAACCAAGTCCAACTCAGACAAGGAACCCCGCCACCAAGCGATGCCCAAGAACCGCCAGCAACGTTACCGCAGGCCGGGACCAGGCTTGGTTTTGAAAACACTCCGCAGACCAGAAGCGCCCCCGTTCGTAGCTCCGAAGGAGCAGAACGGGGGCGCTTCATTGGTCGAGGACGTTTTCAAAACCAAGCCCGGTCCCGGCCGGAGGGACCACAGGCGCTACAGGTTCTTGACACCCATCGCGCGCATGGCGTTCAGGATAGCGATGATCGCCACGCCTACGTCGCCAAAGACGGCAAGCCACATATTGGCGATACCCAGCGCTGCCAGCACAAGGATCAGCAGCTTAATGCCCAGCGCAAAGATTATGTTCTGCCAAACAATCGACATGGTCTTGCGCGCCACGCGGATCGCGCGGGAAATGTCGGACGGCTTGTCGTCCATCAGCACCACGTCGGCGGCCTCGATCGCGGCGTCGGAGCCCATGGCGCCCATGGCAATGCCCACATCGGCGCGCGTAAGCACAGGAGCGTCGTTGATACCGTCGCCGACAAAGGCGAGCTTGCCCTTGCCACTTTCGGCCGCGAGTAGCGCCTCAACGCGCTCGACCTTGTCGCCCGGCAGGAGCTGCGCGTGGAACTCGTCGAGACCGAGTTGCTTGGCCACAGACGCTGCAACCTCCTCGCGGTCGCCCGTGAGCATGACGGTGCGCTTGACGCCGGCGGCGTGCAGGTCGAGAATCGTTTGCTCCGCATCGACCTTGATGGTGTCGGCAATTACGATGTGGCCGGCATAGGTGCCGTCGACGAGCACGTGGAGGATCGTACCGACGACCTCGCAATTGGGAGCGTCGATACCGGCCGCAGCAAGCATCTTGGCGTTGCCGACGACGACATGTTTGCTGTCGATAGTCGCCGTCACGCCATGGCCCGCGTCGTTGGCGGAGTCGCTTACGCGCTTGGGATCGAGCTCGCCCTGGAAGGCGGTGCGCACCGACTGCGCGATGGGATGGTCGGAGAACGACTCGGCGAGGGCTGCGACCTCGAGTAGCGACTGCTCGGTATAGCCTGCCTCGGGGTGCACCGCGACGACTGAGAACGTGCCGTTGGTGAGGGTGCCCGTTTTGTCGAAGACGATGGTGTCCACGTCGGCGAGCGTCTCGAGGTAGTTGGAGCCCTTGATGAGAACGCCCAGCTTGGACGCGCCGCCGATGCCGCCAAAGAAACTCAACGGTACGCTGATCACGAGGGCGCACGGGCAGCTGACGACCAGGAAGGTCAGGCCGCGCAGGATCCAGTCGGACCAGGCGCCGGTGACCAAACCGCCGCCGAGCGCGAGTACCGCGGCCGCGCCGGTGACGGCGGGCGTGTAGACGCGGGCGAAGCGCGTGATGAAGTTCTCGGTGCGCGCCTTCTTTTCGCTGGCATTCTCCACGAGTTCCAGGACGCGCGCGACGGTGGACTCGCCAAAGGGCTTGGTGGTGCGCACGTGGATGAGGCCCGTCATGTTGATGCAACCGCTGATGATATCGTCTCCGGTTTTGGCCGGACGGGGGACTGACTCGCCAGTAAGGGCGGCGGTATCGAGCTGTGTCTCGCCTTCGACGATGATGCCGTCGATGGGCACGCGCTCGCCAGGCTTGACGACGATGACGGTGCCGACGGCGATGTCATCGGGGAAGACTTGCTCGAGCGTGCCGTCGGGCTGCTCGACGTTAGCGTAGTCGGGCGCGATGTCCATCATGGCACTGATCGACTTGCGGCTCTTGCCCACAGCGTATGCCTGGAACAGCTCGCCGACCTGGTAGAACAGCATGACGGCGGCGCCTTCGGCCATGTGCGGGTCGGTATCGGGGAAGAGCACCATGGCAAACGCGCCGATGGTCGCGACTGCCATAAGGAAACTCTCGTCGAAGGCCTTGCCGCGGCGGATGTTATTGAATGCCTTTTGCAGTACGTCGTATCCGGCAATCAAAAACGGCACGAGGAACAGCGCGAAGCTGGCGTAGATGTTGCCAGGCTCCCCAAATGCGATAGTGAGGGCGCCGAGCTCGTCGAGGGCATAAACAACGGCAAAAATGCCCAGTGCTACCAGGATGCGGTTGCGCTTGTGCTCAAGGGACTCTTTCTTCTTGCGCTTCTTCTTTTTCTTTTTGGGATCGGCGGCTGCCATGATTCAAACCTCCCATTTGAGTGTATGAACACTCGCTCATATAATTTCGCGAGCAAAGGCCGCGGCAAGCGCGGCCTTGCAGGTTGGCGTAAACCTGGGCTAGAGAATGATCTCGCAGTCCGGCTCGGCGTCGGCCGTAAACTCTACAACGCGGTTGAGCACCTCGTCGAACTCGGCGTCATCGGCCTCGAGCGTCAGCTTCTGGGTCATAAAGTTGACGGACACGGATTTAACGCCCTCGAGCTTGGCCAGCTCGTCCTGAAGTTCACGCGCGCAGTTTGCGCAATCGATCTCGTCGAGCTTGAACTGCTTTTTCATGGTGGGTTCCTTTCCCTGTTTTTGCGGCTTGGGTGCAGGCCGCGCTGGTACTGTGGTTGGTTGCTATTCGCAGATATGGCTCATGCCCTGGTTGAGCATGGTGTAGACGTGATCGTCGGCAAGCGAGTAGAGGATGTTGCGGCCGTCGCGGCGGAACTTGACCAGGTGCGACTGCTTAAGCGTGCGCAGCTGGTGCGACACCGCGGACTGCGAGGTCTCGGTCGCTTCGGCGATGTCTGCCACGCAGAGCTCGCGGCCCATGAGGGCATAGAGAATCTTGATGCGCGTGGTGTCGCTGAAGACCTTGAACAGGTCGGCGAGGTCGTAGAGAAGTTCCTCGTCGGGAAGGTCCTCGGGCGAGCAGGTGGTGGGGATCGCGGGCTCGGTGGCCTCGATGTCGGGTTTCGTTTCATCAACGCGGATGCTCATTGCAATATCCTTTCATATGAACATGCGCTCATATAACTTACTTCCGATTATATGAGCGCATGTTCATATGTCAATATCGTTTAGGCAATCCGTCGTACAAAATGATGAGGAAAAGCGGACGAGATCCCGGACTAAGCGGTTTTGATAGGTGATGCCGGGGTGGGTGCCCCTGCGCCGTGCAAAAATTGGAGTATTCTGCAACGATAGGGGGTCTGTTAACTTATCGCAGGCCAAATAATGCAGCTAAAGAGTTATCTTAGGGCGGTAAACCGATGAGTTCTTCCTCAAATGTTGCCTAACGTTCTCACGCAAGAGTGATTTCGCTTCACTTTTGGATCCACTCGAGGGTGATGGACACCCGGCTTTGCTGAATACTCGCAATTTTGCACGTCGCTAGGGTACCCACCTTGTTAGTCAGCCTAGTTTCCGGCCCCGAAGACCCTGCCCTCGGGCGTGAAGCTGCTTGTTTGGTTGAGTGATGGGCTGTCGGGTTCGGCAGTCTGCATGTCATCGATTGCCGGAGCCTCGTTAATCGTCGGATCGTCCAATGTGATGCCTTCGAGCATTGCTTTTTCGAGGTCGATTCGTTGACGCTCTTCGGAATCCTGGCGAAGCTCCTCCTGGATTCGTTTCTTCTCCTCAATAAACCGTCTGAGCACAAACAGTCTCAGGTCCTCTTGCGTGATTCGAAAGTCTTTTGGCAGACGCGAGGGGCGTATACCTTCTTTTCGTTGGATTGCCTCCATGACCTTAACGAAAGAGCTGGCATGCATAAAGGAATAACGGCTGACGGTGATGATTCCGTAGCCCATGGACGCAAGTGCGTTCTTGCGTTCTTCGTCGATGGCGCGGTCTTCTTCCGCGTCGTGATAAAAACCGTTGTATTCAATATCTGTTCGAGATTTCTTCAGATATGCATCCATAAAGAACTTTTTGCGTCTCGTGAGATTTTTTGCGGCGGCGGTGACCTTCACCTCGTAGTTGGTCTCAATTCCTTTAATGCCAAGCCCTCCTTCGCTTTTGGGCAACGTAAGCATCATGGCAAAGGCCGTTTCCATGGGAGACCGGCATCCATCGCGTACACATTGAATCGCCTTTCGGACAAGGGCCAAACCGTCGCATCTGGTAATGGAATTAAAGAACTGCTTTAGCCTCTCGGTCGAGGTAAGCGCGAAACGCTCGGTATAGGAGGTGGAAGAGCCGGTTCCTAGGGAATAAGCGCCGCACAGCTCAAAGTAGTATTCCACCAGTTCGCGAAAAGGGAGATAGGTGGCGGCCTGAAGTGCGCAAAGCTCAACGCCAACAATGTAGATGTCATCTTCTAGCTCTATAAAACGCGAGCATGAGAATCGCTTTGACGAAACGTGGCATCGACAGTCCATCGCGTAGCGCGCGTTCCTGCGATCAAACACCACTACCTCAAGGGATTCATTTGCGTCGCGGGCAACATCATGCTTGGTAAGCCATTCTGCGGCTGCGCCGAGGAGCGTTCCGGTGGGGCACGATCCGTAAATTGCGACAGGACTACAGGACTCGATGTCTTTCGTAGACACTGAGCGGGCAGCCTGGTAGACCGCTTTTGCCGTGTTATGTGACAATACGATACTCATGGTAAGTATCGTGTCAGAAAATACCGTGTCGATGGCGTTGAGTGGGAAAGCCGTTTTTGGGGTCTAACCAAATGCTGTCCAAAAGCTTGACGCGATTATGGGTTGGTACGCCCAAAATCAATGTTCTCGCAGCTTAGCTATAGCATATAAATACTCAATTGCTGCACATTTGATATCGATGCATCGCCATCCGACAATGAATTACGTGTCGGGAATTGGCCGAAATCGTTCAAAATGAGGGTTCAGAATTTGTGATGGCAGATCTATCTGTGAAACGTAGGGCGGCCCCGCCGCGGGGTTTCCCGCTGCGAGGCCACTCGTGATCTACGCCGTGTCTGTCGTAGACATTTCTACTTGGCAAACAGGTTCTTGAGGTTGAACTCGGCTTGGACGGTGCGGAGCATGAGGTCGGTGTCGTCCAGGCCCAGGTGCTGCTCGTTGGCGTCGGCGGCGAGGGTGCCACGGCGGCGCGCCCAGTTCTCGAGCGCGGCGGGCGCGGACTCGCGGGGGAGCGAGCGAACGTCGGCGTCTAGGCTGCGGCAGATCTGGCGCGAGTCGATGACGATAATCTTACCCGCGCGGCGTGCCTCGGCGTAGCCGTCCAGGTGGATCTTGAACCAGCTGTCCTCAAAGGCGGCGTTGTGTGCCATGTACGGGTACTTCTTCATAAGCTTGAGCAGCTGCTTTTGCAGCTCTTTGTTCTCGCGGAAGGGCGTTTTGCCGTCGATGTCGTCCCAGGTGATGTGGTGGATATTCGACAACGGCACATCCTCGCCGCGGTAGATGTCGGGCAGACCGCAGTAGTGTGCCTCGGCGTCGTGCGGGACGGCGTCGCTGGTGAGCTCCATGATCTCCCAGCCCACGTTGATGATGTAGCCGCGCTCGGGTGCACGGCCGGTGGTCTCGATGTCGATACCGAGCACGGTGCCCTGGATGGGCTTGCGGGCGTAGGCCACGCCGAGCGCGTCGCGGTCGCCGCGGATTTCGCGCATAACGGACGCGGCGGTGCGCTTTTGCATCTTGCCGATGGCGGCGCAGGTGTCGGCATCGGACAGACCGCGCGAAAGCGTCGCGGGCGTCACGTTGCGCAGGCGCGCCTCGCCAATCTGGTCGCACAGGTCGCGGTTGCGGTCGGCCAGGTCGCGCACGGTGGCAAAGTCGAAGCCGGGGTCATCCTCGGCGGTAAAGTACTCGGTTTCGAGCACCTTAAGGGCCTCTTCGCCCTTCTGGCGCTCGGACTCCATGGCACCGTGATCGCCATAGATAAACATGGGAATAAACGGCTGGCGCTCGTATTCGAGTGCTTGTGAAACGTTCATATAACTGCTCCTTGGATGGGCCGCGTCGTGCGGCTCAGGGTCATTAAGATGTGGCGAGATGATAGTTTACCATGGGCAACTATTGGCATCGCGCCTAGGACAACTACAATACCCTAGTTGACCGCTAGGACTTTTACAATGCTGCCGAAAGACACGAAAGGTTCCATCCGTCATGGATTTACTGATTGATATTCTGCTCGACGCCGGCAAGGACACGCTGTCGCTGGTGCCGTTTTTGTTGGTGACGTATCTTGCTCTCGAGACACTTGAGCACGTTGCGGGCGACCGCGTCAACGGCGCTATCAAGCGCGCCGGCGCTGCGGGTCCCGTGGTTGGCTCGCTGCTGGGCATTGTGCCGCAGTGCGGATTTTCGGCCATGGCAGCAACGCTGTACGCCGGCCGTGTCGTGACCTTGGGCACGTTGGTGGCGGTGTTCCTTTCGACCTCCGACGAGATGCTGCCGCTGCTACTTGCCGAGCAGGTTCCCGTGCAGACTATGGCGATGCTTTTGGCTTCGAAAGCGCTGATCGCACTGGTCACGGGTTTTATCGTGGACGCTGCCATTCGCGGCCTGCGCCGTAACGCCCGCGCGCACGCGGCGATTCGCCGTACCGTGCTGGGAACCGCGGCCAACCCGGCCCACGTGAACTGCGCGCACGACGACCACAGCGGTGGTGACATCATCGACGAGGTGGCCGAGGCAGGCGTGAGCGCCGACCACATCCACGAGCTGTGCGAGCGCGACCATTGCGGTTGTGATGATGAAGATGAACACGAGCACGACCACGGACACAGCCGTGATCACGGTCACACGGGCGAGCATGAGCACCACCACGGCCACAGCCACGACCACTCCCACGAGGGCGTGCCCGTTCTGTCGATTATCCGCAGCGCGATCTCGCACACTGTGCAGGTTTCGGTTTTTATTTTCCTGGTGACGCTGGTCCTGGTCGCCGTGCTCGAGACCTTCGGCGAGTCCGCGATCGAGCAGTTCCTGTGTGGCAACGAGACGCTCGCCGTTTTGGGTTCGGCGCTTGTCGGGCTGATTCCCAATTGCTCGGCGAGCGTGGTCATTACGCAACTATATCTGGAAGGCGCGCTGCAACTGGCGCCGATGCTCGCCGGCACGCTCATTTCCGCCGGCGTGGGTTATCTGGTGCTGTTCCGTACCAACCGCAGCGCCCGCGAAAATGCCGTGTTCCTGATCATGATGTACGTCATCGGCGCTGGCTGGGGCCTCATCCTCTCCGCCGTTGGCCTTTAAGTAGATTATTGGGACACGTCTTACGATCTACCCCTGTGACCAGGGCATTTTCCGCTGCCAAAACAAAAAGGTAGATTTTTAGGCATGTCCTAAAAATCTACCTTGGTTAGTGCAGCAACTCGGTGAGGTTGCGTTTAAAGCGGGCGCGGTCTTCGCTGGTAAATGCCGCCGGTCCGCGAGTGCGTCCGCCGGCGCGGCGTACCTTCTTTTCCTCGTGGCGAATAAACAACTGCATGTCGATGGTCGCTTTGTCGTAGACGCGCCCGCGCACACCGATGGCGGCGGCATCGCGCCCGAGCACCATGCTCGCCAAGCCAATGTCCTGCGTCACGACCACGTCGCCCGCCTGCAGGCGTTCGACAATGGCAAAGTCGGCGCTGTCGGCGCCCACGCTCACATCGAGCGTCGTGACCCAAAAGCCGCGTCGCGCGTGCTCGGCATCGCGCGGGTCATCGCGGCGAATGTGCCGTTCTAGGTTTTGCGTGCTGTTGCCGGCGATAACAACGGCGACGCCCGCCCGCCGCGCGCTGTCAATCGACTCGCGCGTGACCGGGCAGGCGTCTGCATCAATAAAGAGCGTTCGTGGCATCTAGTGCACCAGTTTGCCAAATTGAATAGCGCGAACAATCAGCGTTACGCCAAACACCAGCAGCGCGGCGCCGCTAAAGATGACGAGCATCTTGGCCGACCACAGCGGATAGATAAACACGAACATGCCGGCGATGATGGAAAGTGCGCCGCTCAGGATGGCGATGGCACGGTTGGACGAAAGCTCGGACTCCAGAATGGACATGACACCTTCGACAATCCAGCCAAAGCCGGCCACGATAACCACCATCGTGGTGAGCGTCGCGGTCGAGAAGGCCTGGTTGCGCAGGATTATGACGCCGCCCAAGATAATGAGTAGGCTGGAGATGATGCTCGTCACGCGCCAGCCGGTGGGCAGCAGCGGCTCAAAAATGGCAGTGAACAGCCTGATGGCAGCAGTGATTACAAAGTAAAAACCCAGGACAGTCGTTAAAAAGACGAGGGACTTGGCGGGTGCAAAAAGCAGTGCGATACCAGCAATGAGCGCTAAGACGCCCGTGATGGCGTAGATCCAGCGTACGGCCTTGACGGCTTTGCCCGCCATGCTTTTCTCGTCAAATCCAAACGCGCTCGATTGCTTGTCATCGTTCTTAAAGATGCCCATGATTTTTCCTTTCCGTGCGGCGCAAGCCGTAGCTCTTGCAACCAGTATCGCCCAAGGGCGCCGTCGCGTGGGGCGGGAAGGGCGAATGGGAGCCTCATCTTCCCGAATTGTTACCTTTGTTCCCGTTTGGATGCGGAATATTCAACAGGTGTGGAACATTGCGCCGCTGTGTGTAATTGCCTACGTTTTAGGTTAGATTTTCTTAAGAACGATTGGCTTTTATTGGGGGTCTTATGAACGAAGCTGTTCCCGCGGCGCCGGTAAGCGCCGAGTCGATGGCAAAGCAGGGTTGCGAAAAGCTTGGCCTGGACACGTTTGACGCGCTGGTCCGCCGCGCCCGCACGTGCCGCCGATTTGACGAGTCCATGCGAGTGCCGCGCGAGTTTTTGCTCGAGCTGGCGGAGCTGGCGCACCTGGCTCCCTGTGGCGCCAATGCTCAGCGTCTGCGTTTTCATGTAGTGAGCGGTGCAGAGGACTGCGCGCGTGTATTTGATGAGCTCGCGTGGGCCGGTGCGCTCAAGGACTGGCCGGGTCCCGATGAGGGCGAGCGCCCGACCGG
>CAUCKA010000029.1 GCA_958443265.1 uncultured Collinsella sp.
TACGCTGGTTCAACGGTATTATATTGACCACATAGATTATTAACTTGCATTTCTAACAGTTAAGGAGACGGGTGCTTTCCAGCACACTCCTTCGATGATGCCTTCCGCTAGTTGCTATGCCGGTTTCAGCCAACAAAGAATGTGCCCGGGCACTCAGGTTCACCGTTAGCGTTGGCAACATATGAGATGGGCCAGACCCTTGCCGCGCGCCGATTGCGCGAGAGGTGTCGGGCTCCATGTTTATTCCACCTGCTTGTTATCAACCAGCTTCGTTCGACGTCAGACATTCAAGATGTCAGACGTCGAACCTGCGCCAAAGACGCAGCTGGGGCTACTAGTTGCCTACAATCGCTCGCGAAGCTCACCTGCTCGTGCGTGAATGTCTGACAGCTCCGTCAGACATTGTCGGACATTTGATTGTTCGACAAATGCGCACGTGGTCGCGTTCGCAAAGATAACTGAACGGTCGATGGGTGCGTTGAGACCGGAGCAAACGGCGGATGCCAGAAAAATGGCCTCACAGAATCGCACCCATGGTTGATAAAATTGACCGCCCGGGCGCAAATACCCGGGCGGTCAATTCATCCCCTCGTTCGCGATCCTGTTGGGTTTGGGGCTTTGACATGTTGTTGACGGATGGATCAGCCGTACAGCTTGATCTCCCGGGGTTCCATGTGGTCGTCCCCCAATAAGACGTCCCTGATGTAGCCCTGCGGCAGGAACTCGACGGGCAGCACTGGGTCGTCGACGCAGCCGGGCACTGGGAGTAGGCGTGGCCTTTGGACATAGCGTGGCCGCCTGCCGGCGGTCGGACTGCCACTTCAGCCAAAAGCTCAGGCGCGCGCATTAAAATAATGAATATATCGCTTGATGGGCTTTTGACCAAGCATGAACATCGCAGGTAAATCCGTGTACCAATTTTTGGTACACGGATTTACCTGCGGTTTGTTGAAAGCTCTGACATGCGCTGTCGACTTCATTAAAATCGATTGCCGATCAAGTCTTCCTATATATGCGAGCCCCAAGAAACTGCGCTGTGAACCTGAGTCCTCTATCGATCGGCCCGGTGCACCGGGCCGCTGTCCTCGAGCCGGCAACAGCTTGCCGGTCTCAAAACGTATGCCGTCCGGCACGACCGACAGCCGAGCCTTGTGCCCCACTCGAGCAGTGCCAGAACCCCGTGCCGGAACCCACGCAGACGATGGCAGGGGAATTCAGCCGCGGCCATCGAGGAGCCGACCTAGGGACGGCGCCCTCATTCCTCAATGGATTTCCACCGCCCCTTATAGGTCTGGATTGATTTAATGCTTGATTTAATCCGGCTGAATAAGCCAACCATGGGCCGGTTGACATAAGGTAAGGTAAAAGAGCAGATGCGGCCGTACGCCGGTGCGGGTGATGTGACAGAATGTAATACACGTATTGCATCTAACCGGGAGGTGCATCATGGCAACCGCCACCGCAGTCCTGAGAATCCCCGAGGACCTCTCGAACAGGTACGACCACCTGGCGAAGTCGACGGGCCGCACGAAAACCTTCTACATGACGGAGGCCCTCGCCGCGGAGATAGACAGGCTCGAATACGAGTACGGCCTCATGAATTATCCGGGAGGCGTTTGGTTGCGAGGCATGCCAGTGTGCGGGGCCTGATTCGTCAGGCCCCGCACAGGGGGACCGCGATGGTGACCACCGCGCCGCCCGAGGGGCCGTTGGCGAGCGAGACGGAGCCCCCGTGGGCGCTCGCGGCCTCGGAGGCGACGTGGAGGCCGAGCCCGTAGTGGCGGCCTCCGTCGCGCGAGGAGCGGGACGAGTCGTCTGTGAAGAGGCGCTCGCAGCCGCGTTCGAGGGCGGCGGGAGAGAAGCCCGGTCCGTCGTCGGCCACCTCGATGACGAGGTGTCCGCCCGCGACGTCGCAGGAGACCGCCACACGCGAGCGCGCGTGCTCGGCGGCGTTGGCCACGAGGTTCGCGGCGGCTCGCGCCAGGGCGGTTCGGTCGAGCGGGGCCTCGGGCGCGTCCGCGACAGCGGGGCCCGTGGCCGCGTCGAGCGTCACGCCTCGCGCCCGGGCGATCTGGGCGGCCTCGGCGAGGACCTGTTCGCAGAGCTCGGCCGGCCGCATGGGGGCCCTCTCCGCCCCGCCGGACCCGCGCGAGGCCTCGATGAGCAGGCGCACATAGCCGTCGAGCCTTTCGACACCGCCGGCTATGTCGCGCGCGGCGGCCGAGAGGTCGCTGTCATTCTCATCTTCCAGCTCCTCCGCCACGAAGTCGGCGTTGGCGCGCAGCACGGTAAGCGGCGTCTTGAGATCGTGGGCGAGCGACGCCATCTGCTCGCGCTGCCCCCGCTCCGCGGCCCAGCGGGCCTCGAGCGACTCGGCAAGGGAGGCCCGCATGGCGTCCATCGCGGCGAGGACGTCGTTCACCTCACGTACGTTGGTGCTGCCGACCGCGAAGTCGAGCTCCCCCGCGCCGACGCGCCCCGCCGCCTCCGCGAGCGGCGCCATCTTGCGCGAGATCACGCGGCTCGCACGGCGCGCCACGAGCGCGAGCGCGAGCGCGCTTCCCACAGCGGCGCCGACGAGCATGAGGTTCTGCGGGTTGGGAAGCAGGCTGGCGAGATCGCGCGAGACCCACTGCGGCAGGTACTCGCTGACGAGTGCGCAGGCCCCGCCGCCCTTGAGCGGGAACGCAGCGTAGGTGAGGCCCGAGCCCCCGCCCTCGATCTCCACTGTGCCCGGATCCGCGGCGAGTGCCGTACTGGCCATTTCCGTCGCATCCTCGAGCCGCGTACCCTCGAGGTCTGTCATCATCACGTTTCCGTCCTTGTTCAGGATGAGGTAGCGGTAGGCCGTCGGCACGTCCTGCTGCCCGCAGACGCCGTCGCGTGCCAGGCCCTCCGCGACATCGCGCGCATTGGCCGGCCCCCAGCTTGCCTCGTAGACGAAGCCCGCGTTGATCGCCGCGGAGAGCACCATGAACGAGGCGAGCCACGCCGTGGCGACCGCCGCGAACGCGTAGGCGAAGTAGCGCGCGATGACGAAGGAGAGCGGCATGCCCCCGCGACCTCGCGCCCCGATCCTCAGAGCTGCCACTTGTACCCCATCCCCCAGACGGTCGCGATCGGATCGGCGCCGGCCTCGGAGAGTTTCCTCCGGGCGCGGCTGACCTGCATGGATATGGCCGCATCGTCGGCGTCGCTCTCCCAGCCGAGCACCGCCTCGCGTATCTGCGCGCGGCTCATGACCTGCCCGGGGTGACGAGCGAGGTACTCGCAGATGGCGTACTCGGTGGGCGTGAGCGGCACGGCCTCGCCACCCACGGCGAGGCCGCGCGCCCCGAGGTCGATCCGCACCTCCCCGAAGGAGAGGGCGTGCGAGCGCGGCCGGCGCTCACGGCGTAGATGGGCCGCGACCTTGGCGCGCAGCTCCGCGGCCCCGAAGGGCTTGCGGACGTAGTCGTCGGCGCCCAGGCCGTAGCCGGCCACGGCGTCCTCCTCGGCCACGCGAGCGGTCAGGAAGACGATGGGCCCGTCGAAGTCCGGGCGGATCTGCCGCACGAGCTCGAAGCCATCGAGCCCCGGCATCATGACGTCGCAGAGCACGAGGTCGAAGCGCGAGAGGTCCATCCCCGGGACCGCCGTCGGGTCCGCCTCCCTGACGACCTCATGGCCGTCGCGGCCGAGGACGCGCGCGAGAGCGTCGAGGATCGCCCGTTCATCATCCACTGCCAGTATCCTCGCCATGTTAGACCTCCTGAAACTCTCGTCGGAATTGTACTAGCGCCGCATTCAGCGGTCCAGAGCCCCGCGCGCAGCTGCGGGCGCCTCAGCCGCTTCGCACGCGCGGTAGCGCACGCCCGAGCCGCCGCGCGCCTCGATCCCGAGCCAGCCCTCGCCGTCCGACTCCCGCCCGAAGAAGATGAGCTGGAGCTCTCGGACATCGCCCCTGTCGTCCGCCGCGTCCACCAGGTAGACGTAGTTCGCCCCCGCCCCGGTGGCGTCGGCATAGGAGCTCGCGTGGCTGCCGGGCCCGAGCGCGGGCGCCCACATGGCGATCTCAAGGTTGGGCAGCACGCGGTCGGCGATCGAGCGCAGCGCCGACCCCCCAGCCGGCGTCGAGCAGGGCATTCCCGCCCAGGACGAGCGCTGCGGAGAGGAGGGCGAGCACGGCGGCGAGCGGCCTCCTACGCATCTGCCCTCCCGTCCTCGAAGCGGCAGAACCAGGCGAGAAGGACGGCGGCGGCTGCCAGGGTGAGCGCGAGGCCAGCGAGCGCAGTCGTGAGGAGAGGGCCCGCCGCGCGTGCGGCGTCGATGAAGGCCTCCACCCCGAGCGACCCCAGGCGCGCGGGCCAGGCGAGCGGCACCCAGCCCAGGGGCGTCGCCAGGGCACCGGTGAGCTCGCCGGTCATGAGGCCGTGCGCAAGTCCGCCCACCGAGAAGAACGCGAGGAGCACCCCCGCAGCGCCGGCGCCGATGGCGGCGTTGCGGCCGAGGCGCAGGGCCACGCCGAGCCACAGCGCGTAGAGGGGCAGGCTGCCCAGCACGATGCCCGCCCAGGCGGCCGCAAGCGGAGCGGTCCCGAGCGGCAGGCGTCCGGCGACGGCGAGCGCGCCCCCGAACACGCCGAGCGCCACGGCCAGCGCGCCCGCGCCGAGCGCCGCAAGGGCGAGCAGCTTCGCCGCGACGGCGCGCCCTCGCGAGGGGACCGCCGTGAGGTTGGCGAGGCGCCCGGCAGCGCGCTCCTCGTCCACGGCGAGCCCGCAGACGATGGCGGACATGAGCGGCATGAGGGCGCCGAGGAACTGGGCGTAGGCGTCCGCGCCCAGCGCCGGGTCCCATCGGGCTACGGAGAAGTACTCGCCGCAGGCAAGACCGGCCGCCAGGCCGCAGGCGAGGTGCACCGCCGCGAGCGGGGAGCGCGCCAGGCGCAGGGCCTCGGAGAGCAGGGCCCGCGAGAGAGTCATGCACGGCGTCGGGTCGGAGAGTCGCGTCACGGCCATCACCTCTCCTCGGAGCGCGCGAACCAGGCCGCGCCCGCCGCCGTGAGCGCGGCGAACGCGAGCGCGCAGACCGCAAGGCCCGCCAGCGTGAGCATGCCGTCCGCCGCGAGCGCCCCGCCGAGCGCCATGTCCGCCGCGAGTGGCTCGCCGCTCGGCAGCACGGGGATGAAGCTCGTGGGGATGACCATGCTCGCCGACGGCGGAAAGAGCTGCGGCAGCGGCATCAGCGCCCAGGCGAACCCACCCACGAGCTGCGCGGCGAGCGGGCAGAAGATGCCCGCGAGCATGCCGAGCCGCGCCGTGAGGAAGAGCCCTGCGGGGATCATCCACGCCGCGGTCACCGTGTTGACGAGCGCGCAGAGGAGCATCGTGAGCGTGCCCGCGGCCGTGAGGCCCTGCGAGGAGAACGCCGATCCCGCGAGGTAGATGCCGAAGACCACGAGGTTCGAGAGCGTGCAGAGCGCGAGGCACCAGAGCGCCTTGGCCCACCAGGCGCGCCCGAGCGGGAAGCCCAGACCCAGAAGCCCCCGCATCCGCGTGCGAGCGTCCGCCCGCGCGACGCACGCCACCACGAGCGAGAGAGACACGGGCAGGAAGAGCGCATACCAGTAGTTCCACGCGCTGAAGATCTGCACGCCCCGGTAGGGCATCGCGCCGAGCAGCGGCATCGGCAGCGCCATGAGCACGGCCAGGCGAACCGGTGCCGCGTGGCGCGACTTCAGGGCCTCGGCGCGCAGGCCCGCGAGCAGGCCGCCTTTCTCGCCCGTCATGCCGCCACCTCCCCGCGTGCACGTCGCCCTTCCCGACAGAAGCTCATGAAGAGTTCCTCGAGGTCCTGCCCGGGCCGAAGCGCATCCTCGTAGGCGAGGCGCCCCCCGCAGATGATGCCGATGGTGTCCGCCATCTGCTGCACCTCGGAGAGGATGTGGCTCGAGACGATCACCGTTGTACCCGCCGCCGCGAAGCCGCGGATCTGGTCGCGCAGTTCCTCGATGCCGATGGGGTCGAGGCCGTTGGTGGGCTCGTCGAGTACGAGCAGGCGTGGCCGGGCGATCAGCGCCAGCGCGAGCCCCAGGCGCTGCCGCATGCCCATCGAGAAGCGCCCGGCGCGCTTCTTCCCGGTGTCCGCGAGGTCCACGGCGGCGAGCACCTCATCTATGCGGCTCTCGGGAAGGCCCAGCAGCGTGGTGCGCACGCGCAGGTTCTCGCGTGCGGTGAGGTTGGGGTAGAGCGGCGCCTCCTCGATGAGGCTGCCGATTGCGTAGAGGTCCTCGCGGCGCCAGGCGTGCCCGGCAAAGAGGATCTCCCCGGCCGTCGGCCGCAGCATCCCGCAAATCATCTTAAGCGTTGTCGACTTGCCGGCGCCGTTGGGACCGAGCAGCCCGTACACCTCGCCCTCGCGGATATGAAGGCTCACGTCGGCCACGGCGTCCTGCGCCTGGTCGCCGCGGCCGAAGCGCTTGGTGAGCCCGCGCGTCTCGAGCATGTAACCCATGGGTTTATCCTTTCTCTTCCGGGCGCGCGGGCCGATTCACCGTGCCCGCGCGTCTTACCTTTCGGGTTCACCATCCATGGTGGAGCGCGTTTCTAACGAAGCCGTAACGGCCGTTGGGCTCTTTTGGCGCCGGCCCTTCTCGACCCGCACGCATTTGCTTAAAGCAACAACTTTCCCGATCGATGTAATCACCAAATCAAAACGTGTACATCAGCCACCAAAGATGCCGAAAAATGTCGTATTTGGAGGCTGATGTACACAAATGCTGAATCCAGCGCAGCCCAGAACCACTCTCCACATGTCTGGACTCTCTATGCTTACGCTGGATAGACATCGCCAGAACGGGTATAGTATCGAAAGTTTTGTCGTTTACCAGCGGGGGAGTCCTGTGGGCATCAAGAAGAAGATCAAAAAGGAGCTTATCGGCACTTCCGATTACCCGTCGAATAAGATCTTTACGATCTCCAATTTCATCACCTTTACGCGCCTGGTCCTCACGCTCGTCTTCCTGTACCTGTTTGTGACGGACAACAACCGTGTCGTTGCTATTGTCATCTATGCCATCGCGGCCTCTACCGACTGGATGGACGGTCAGATTGCCCGCATGACCAAAACGGTCTCGTGGCTCGGCAAGGTCATGGACCCCATCTGCGACCGCGCGCTGTTGTTTACGGGCGTTCTGGGCTTAGTGGTCCGCAGCGAGCTGCCCATCTGGGTCTGCGTTCTCATTATCGGCCGCGATATCTACCTGGGCATCGGCACGCTCATCGTGCGCCATTACCACCGTCGTCCCATTGACGTCGTCTTTCCCGGCAAGATTGCCACGGCGCTGCTCATGACCGGCTTCTCGCTCATGCTGCTTGGGTTCCCCGTCGTCGAAGGCTGGCATCTGCTGCCCGCCACGTTCACGGCATTCCCAGGCCTCAACGGTAGCTCGGTGCCCCTCGGCATCTTCTTTGTCTACGGCGGCGTGATTTTCTCCATGCTCACCGCTGTCATTTACTCGGTTAAGGGCGGTGTGGCCATTAAACAGGCCATCGCGCATCCCGAGGACGAGGACATCGACTTTCTCAACCCCGAAATCGAAGACTGATTCATTGGGGTATGATTACGTACGGTTCATTCTTTGCGGCATGTCCGCGTTAGATAGGGGTTGTCATGGACAACAAGGTTAACAATATGCCTCAGAACGATAAGACTGCGGACGCTACCTGCGTTTTCCGTGTTCCTTCGAGCGATGTCACCGTTCCCGACCTTATGGCCAACGTGCGCATCACCGCTCCGGTTCTGTCCATCGTCAAAGGTCCGCAGACCGGAGCTGCCTTTGAGCTCGAGGACGACGTGACCACCATCGGCCGCGATCCCGCGAACGGCATCTTCCTCAACGACATGACTGTCTCGCGCAGCCACGCGCGCATTATTCGTGAGGGCCTGGGCGCCCGTATTGAGGATCTGGGCTCGCTCAACGGCACCTGGGTCGACGGTGCCATCGTCAACGCGGCTCCGCTGCACGACGGCTCTTCCGTTCAGATCGGTACGTTCACGCTCATCTACCACGAGAGCACGCCGGAGCGCATCGAAACCGGTGAGTAGGTAATGGCCGAACGCAACTATCTGAGTATCGGCCAAGTCGTCAACCTACTTCGAGGCGCATACCCCGATCTATCGAACTCAAAAATTAGATTTCTAGAAGATGAGGGGCTCATCACCCCTCATCGTACGCCTAAGGGGTATCGCCAGTACTCCAAGGAAGACGTTGACCGTCTCGAGGTCATCCTGCACCTGCAAAAAACCCGCTACATGCCGCTCAACGTCATTAAGCAGCGCTTGGAAAACGCAACAGACCTGTCCACTTTGGCTTACGAGGTGGGTCTTCTGTCCGATGTTCCGCTTAAGACGGAGCCCAAGGAGACCAAGCAAAAACTGCACCCCATCGAGACGATCCCCGACATGCTCGGTGTTGAGATTTCGTTTATCCGCTCCCTTGCCGAGAACGATCTTATCCGCATCATTAAGAGCCCGCAGAACCGTGAGCTCGTCGATGGCCGAGATTTTCCGATTATCCGTTACTGCTCGGAGCTGTCGCGCTTCCACATTGAGCCGCGCAACCTGCGTCAGTACGTATCGTCGGCAAACCGCGAGTCTTCGATGTTTGAGCAGGTTCTCGTGAGCATGCTCGGCATGGATACCTCCGATGACGAGCGCGACGCCAAGCTCGAGCGCGCTTTTAAGAAGCTGCACGACCTCACCGAGGGTGTGCACACCGCGCTCCTTAAGAACCGTGTCTTTGAGTCGCTCAACGCCGTGGTCGAGGACGCCGACATCGATGCTCTCGATGAGGAAATCGCGCGTTCCGAATCCACCAAGGCAAAAAGCGATGGGGTAAGCGTCCCCGCGGTTGCCGCGCGCGACGAGTCGCTCGTGCAACCGTCCAAGGTCGTCGTCCCCTTGCATAACCCGTCTGCTAACACGGGTAAATAACCGCCGTCCACTCGGCAATCCATGAAAGGTCACGCCATGTACGACTTCGAATCTCATATTGTCGACATCCCCGACTATCCCGAGCCCGGAGTCGTCTTTAAGGACATCACGCCGCTCTTTGGCAATCCCGAGGCCCTGAAGGCCATGGTGGATGCCCTGGCCGAGCATTTTGCTGGCATGGGCATTACCAAGGTCGTAGGACCCGAGGCCCGCGGCTTTATGGTCGGTGTGCCCGTGGCCGTTGCCCTGGGTGCCGGCTTTGTTCCCGCACGTAAGCCGGGTAAACTGCCGCGCAAGACGGTCAGCGAGAGCTACGAGCTCGAGTATGGAACGGATTCTATCGAGATCCACGCCGATGCTATCAGCTCTAAAGATACCGTGTTGATTCTGGACGACTTGGTCGCGACGGGCGGAACCGTCGAGGCAACAGGTAAACTGGTGCGAGATATGGGCGCAAAGCTTGTGGGTTATGGCTGTATCCTTGAGCTTGCGTTTCTCAATCCGCGCAAGAAGCTCACGCCTTCTAACGAGGACGTTGAGCTCTTTAGCCTGGTAACGGTGGACTAGCCGCTACCCTTAGATACCGGAAAGGAAGCTACATGCGCACAGCAAACACGCACAGAAACATGGCACGCTGCGCTGCTACGGCAACCCTCGCTTGTGTTTTGGGCCTGGGCCTCGTGGCTCCGGCCTACGCCGATACCGCATCCGACCTTGCCGCTGCTCGTACTAAACTCGAGCAGATCGGCACGCAAACCCAGCAAATTCACGATGAACTCTCCGCACAGACGCAGGAGCTTGATCAGACTGCAGGCGAGATCACGCAAAAGCAGCAAGAGATTGCCGAGGGCCAGGCAAAGCTTTCGAGCTATGTTGCCGGTGAGTACAAGACCGGCGGTCTGAGTCTCCTTCAGGTTCTGACGGGCGTCGACGATCTGGGCGACATGCTCAACCGTCTCTTCTACTACGGCAAGGTGTCCGACAAGCAGGCCCAGACCATTCAGGAGGTCAAGGACCTTAAGCAGCAGCTCACCGATAAGCAGACCGAGCAGGAGAAGAACGTCGCCGCGACGCAGAAGAAGGTCGACGAGCTCAACGCCCAGCAGGCTGAGGCCCAGAATGTCGTGAACTCCCTGGATTCACAGCTGCAGGCCGAGCTTGCTGCTGAGGCCGAGGCCAACGCCGCGCTGCAGGCTGGCATAAATGCCAGCACCGCCGAAAAGGCCACGGTGAGCAACGACACCGCCGGTACGACCGAGAACACCAACAATGGTGGCGGTACGACCAACAACGGCGGTGGCAACACGCCTGCGCCCACGCCCGCTCCTGCTCCCACGCCGCAGCCCTCGACGCCCGCTCCGGCTCCGACGCCTTCCGCACCGAGCCAGTCTGTTGACGGCGGTTCCGTTGTTTCTCGCGCCTACAGCAAGCTCGGTTGTGCTTATTCTTGGGGCGGCATTGGACCGAACAGCTTTGACTGCTCCGGCTTTGTAAGCTACTGCCTCACCGGCCGTTATTGCCGTCTGGGCACCACCGGAACCTTCATGGGTTGGACCCGCGTGTCCGATCCCCAGCCTGGTGATGTCGTGGTTAACTCCTACCATACCGGCATCTATATCGGTAATGGTCAGATGATCCATGCTTCCGACTACAGCACGGGCGTTATCATCAGCTCCGTCGCAGCCGGTATGAACAACAACTACATCTTCGTACGCTACTAATTTATTACTACAGCGAACGAACATGGGCCTCGCGATCTTGAGTCACGAGGCTCATTCTTTTTTCCCTACCGTTTGCCATAAAATCAGGATGGCTATCTAGTATTCAAAACTAGATAGCCATCCAATCAATCAAAAAGATGGCTATAATTGTTGGGGAACAATTAGAAAGGACCCTCAATGAGCTGGGCACTTATCTCCGATTCGAGCTGCAATCTTCGCGATTGGCAACCAACCGCACCTCATACCACCTTTGCATTCACGCCCCTCAAAATTCGAGTGGGGGAGCGTGAATTCGTCGATGACCTTTCGCTTGATGTACATGAGCTCAACTGCGCTGTTCAGGCGGAGACGAACGCTTCTTCGAGCGCTTGTCCCAGCGTAGGGGAGTGGGCCGAGCTCTTCAAATTGGCCGACAAGACCATCTGCATGCCGATCTCTGAGGGCGTGTCGGGCAGCTACAACGCGGCAGCCACGGCTCGCGATATGGTTCTTGCCGAGGAGCCCGACCGACAGATTCATCTAGTCAATTCACGCGCAGCTGGCGGCAAAATGGATCTCATTTTCTTGCTGTTCGACCGCTATCTTGCAAGCAACCCGGATGTCTCATTCGAGGATGCTTGCGCATACTTCGATAGCCTTGAACAGAACAGCAAAATCCTCTTCAGTTTGTGCAATTACGAAAACCTCGCCAAAGCCGGACGTATCCCTAAGGCAGCCGGCGTCATTGCCAACAAGCTCAATATCCGCATTTTGGGCACGGCGAGCGAGGCCGGTAAAATCGAACTCGTCGGGCACACGCGTGGCGAAAAGAAGATGCTCAACAAGATCATCGACACCATGGAAGCCGAGGGTTTTACGGGCGGCGAGGTCATCATCGATCACGTTGAGAACGAAGCTGGAGCCCAGGCGCTTACTGACCGCATAGTCGAGCATTGGCCCGGCTCCAAGACCATCATCATGCCCTGCAACGGCCTGGATTCCTATTACGCCGAGATGCACGGCCTCATCATCGGCTACGGCATGGGCGTAGCTTCGGGCAAGTAAAGTCCAACCAAGCAAAAATATGGGCGGGGCAAAGCGACAGATGGCTCTTTGCCCCGCCCGTTTTACACGTCGCTAGCTATTAAACCCATTAAACTTTAGATAGCTCATCAGGTACGCCTTCGAAACGAAGGATGAAACTGCACTGCGCACAAGCAGCGACTCACGCGTTACCTGATGCGCCGTATCGGGAACCAGCGTCTGCTCAACGGAAAACGCCGAACGAATCGATGCCTCGAGCTGATCGACCACATAATCGAAGGCAGTCGGGGCATCGTAGCTCAAACGCTGAATGTTGAAGAGTGCCTGCACCGCAGCAATAGGTAGCACCTGTTTAAAGAGGCAGATAGCGATCAGGCGGGCAATCTGCTCGCGGCCATATTGCTTTTTGACCGGAGCAGGCACCAGGCCGACCTTCACGTAGTTATTGATCATCGATGGCGTAATGACAGGGTGCTCAACGCAAATGGACAGCGGCTCCATCCACAGCGCAACATACTCAATGACCTGGTCGCGGTAGAGCGTCACATTGGGCAACTGGTCATAGCGCGACAGACTCAACGTATTGAGTTTGCACACGATTTCGGACTGAATAAATGCATCGGGCAGCACAGTGGGCTGAATATCCTCAGGCTTAATACTGACCGACGAATCGGACATCGGAATAACGTGTTTAACGTGGTTCATAAAGGTCCTCCGTTCATTTTCTATATTGTATTCTAGGTTATCTAGTTTTGCATACCACATAGCCGGCAAGTAAAAGTGGTTGGACAACACATTGATGCATCGTCCAACCACTTTGTTTAAATATAGCAACCTTACATAAGATATATTATCGTACTTATCCACGGAGAAACGCGTATGCGCTCGTTGCCGCTATGGCTCCGTCCGAAACAGCGGTCACAACCTGGCGTAAACGTTTGGAACGGATATCGCCAGCGGCAAATAGACCTGGCGTGCGGGTCGCCATGGATTCATCAGTCAGAATGCCGCCATCAGGCGCCAGATCGACTAGATGCTCAACAAGCTCGGTATGGGGCTGCGTTCCGGTAAAAACAAAGATGCCAAACGAGCCGGGCTCAAATGACTCGGTATGAGTCTCGCCGGATGCATTGTCCTTAAAGGTAATCGTCGTTGGCATGGCTTCGCCCGATAGCTCCACAATACTAGTTTGGTACCTAACTGTAATATTGTCCTTTGCGAGTACTTTCTGAACAACACCATCGGGCGCACGGAACTGGTCGCGGCGCAGCACGATGGTCACACTGTTGGCAATGTCGGACAGGAACAGAGCCTCTTCGCATGCCGAATTGCCACCACCGATTACAAAAACCTGCTTGCCGCGGAAAAACATGCCGTCACATGTTGCGCAATATGAAACGCCACGACCGCGATACGTATCCTCGCCTGCGAAACCTGCCGGACGCGGCGTGGCACCCATGCAAGCGATAACGCTCGGGGCCAGCGTATCGCCCATATCGTGATGCACCGTAAACAACGCTGCATCGGCATCGTAATCGACACCCGTAACCATGCTCCATGCAACCTGTGCTCCCAGGCCCTCTGCATGCTGCTGAAAACGCTCGCCGAGTTCGGCGCCACTCAGGAGCGAGATACCCGGATAGTTCTCGACCTCATTGGTTGTGGCGATCTGCCCTCCCGACATGCCCTGCTCAATCACGGTCGTCGTCAGGTTAGCACGCGCAGCATAAATGGCGGCAGCATAGCCCGCGGGGCCGCCACCGATAATCGCAACATCGATCGGCTTATCGGTAGTCATGAAGCGTCCTTTCGTCGAAACGTTGTCGTTCTTTGCGCTCATACCCAAATTTACGTGAACGTGACACTCATGCACTACAATGATAAATCCGTATTACAAAGCTGAAGGGGAGTTATCGATGGACCAGGCGCAGACGAGTGACGACGCTCCCCTGCTCACGCACAGCACTCCCCAATCGGAGCAAACCACGCTCCTGGCTCAGCAAAAACCTCTCGTGACCATCGTGCACGCCTCCGTTGGCTCGGGCCACAAGGCCGCCGCAAATGCGATTGCGCAGGCATTCGACCTCATCCGCGGCACCAATGGCATCCCCGAGGATATTGAGATTGAAGTGCTCGATATCCTTGATTTTGGACGTATTAAATTCGACGGCAATAAGACCGCGGCTTCTTTTACGGGAGCCACGCGCCCCATTTACGACCTGACCTGGCGATATACGCTTACGGGACATCTTCTCTGGGGTGGCGGAACGGCATGGTCGCGAATTATGTTCCCCGCCTTCAACGAATATATTCGTAGCCGCAGGCCCATAGCCGTGGTTGCAACGCACATCACAGCAGCCAATGTTGCCGTGGGCGCCCGCGTAATTACGGGTATCGATTATCCGGTCATCTGCGTACCGACCGACTACGAAGTCGAGGGATGGTGGCCCCACAAGGACACCGATTTATTCTGTGTTGCCAACGAATTTATGGCCGAAACGCTGCGTCCGCGCAAGGTGCTCGAAACAAAGATTCGCATTACCGGCATTCCTATTCGCGCCGGATTCGACACGGATTATGATCGCGAAGAAGAGCTAGCTAAGTTCAACCTCCCCACCGACAAGACCGTCGTGCTGGTAATGGCCGGTGCCAGCTTGCCTCAACCGTACGTTCGCTTTCGCGCGGAGATGGACCGCACCCTCCCCTTCCTACGCAGCTTCGAAGACATGCACTTTGTCTTTTTGCCGGGCAAGGATAAGGAATACGCCGCCCGCCTCAAGACACTCTTCGATGCCATGAAGCTCGAAAATGTCACGGTGCTGGACTATGTCGACGACATGGCGGCCCTCATGCACGGCTGCGACCTGGCAATTCTCAAATCGGGCGGACTCACCGTCACCGAATGCCTGTGCGCACACCTGCCGATGATCCTGCTGGGCAAGTCCTATGGCCAGGAAAAGGCCAACACCACCATGCTCACCGGCATGGGCGCCAGCATGCATGTCACCACCGCACGAGAGCTCATCGTGACGTTGCGTCATCTCCACGATCATCCTGAGTCGCTCAAGGCACTGCTCATCAACGGCGAAGTACTACGCCGCCCCCACGCAGCCGAAGACATAGCCATCGCAACCATGGAGCTCGTAGGCAAACCCCAAAAGCGCAAACGAGCCTTCTGCCGCTTCTACTGGGGCGAAAAACCTGCGCATATCAGGTAGCGTCTTAATGTCCGCTTACCTGTGGGAGGCCCCTATATATCATCCCGTGCTCAAACATTCTCGCTTCGCTGCGAAACTGCGCGCGGGACGATATATAGGGGCCTCCCGCAGGTAAGCTGCGTTAACGTACCAGCGGCTATACCAGATTCCCCACCAGTAGAATCTGCAAAGGGGAACCAGAAAATATAAATACAGTAAGTCGATGCGACAAAGGAGGCGTCCCTTCATCGCATCGACTTACTAGAAAAGTAAATATTATCTCAAGCGAGTAGCCGCCCGCCCGGGGCTTACCTATATCGTTCCACGCGCAGTTTCGCAGCGAGCGAAGCGACGCGAGAATGTTTGAGCATGGAATGATATGTGTGAGAGGCGGGCGGGAGGGATACGAGCGCCCTAGGCGACGCCGCTGGAGCCGAAGCCTCCTTTGCCTCGGTCGGTTTTGTCTAGTTCTTCTACTTCTACGAGGTTGACCGTGGGAACTTCTTGGATGACGAGCTGGGCGATGCGGTCGCCTTTGTTGATTCGGATGTCGTTGGTGGGATCCAGGTTAATGAGGATGACCATGAGTTCTCCTCGGTAGTGGGCGTCGATGAGGCCCGGCGTGTTGACTATAGACAGGCCCTGCTTGATGGCCAAGCCGCTGCGGGGCTGGACGAAGCCGGCGTAGCCATCGGGCAGAGCGATGGCCAGCCCAGTAGAGACCAGACGGCGTTCGAAGGGCTTCAGGACGCAGTCCTCGTTGGAGCGCAAATCCAAGCCGGCATCAGTGGGATGGGCGTATTTGGGAAGCTCAACGGTGGGATCGAGACGCTTTATGTTGACGGTAATGTTGGACATGGAATCACCTTAGCTTGTCGAGCTCTTGCAGAAACTCATCGACGTCTTTGAAATCGCGGTAGACCGAGGCAAAGCGAATGTAGGCCACCTTGTCGATCTTGGCCAAACGCTTGAGCACCATGTCACCCAACTCATGGGACGTGACGGCCGTCAGTGTGCGAGAGCGCAACTCGACCTCGATGTCGTCGATAATCTCATTGAGCTTCTTAGTGTCAATATCGCGTTTGATGGTGGCGCGCATCAAGCCGACAAGAAGCTTATTGCGATCGAACCGCTGCTTGGTTCCATCTGACTTAATGACCTCGATAGGGTCCTCGCATCGCTCAAACGTTGTAAAGCGGTAGTTACACGAGCAACATTCGCGACGGCGCTTAATGGTGTTATTTGACTCCTGCATACGGGAATCAACGACGCGGGTATGTGCCTTGCCGCATTTGGGACAGCGCATGGTACCTCCTCTTAAACGATAA
>CAUCKA010000030.1 GCA_958443265.1 uncultured Collinsella sp.
GAATCCTATACGCCGCACCATTTGAGATTAAAGCTCCCGGCAACGGGGGCTTTTCTTTTACGTAAACACTGCATTGATTCGAACCTCGGTCGAGGCGCGGGCGTAAAGAAAACGCGGAGCGTTTTTAGCCCGCGGGCGAGCACGCCGGCAGGCGGGCGAAGCCGGTGCGGATCCGCGCAGCGGATGCGCGGAATCCTATACGCCGCACCAATTGAAATTGAAAGCCTCCGGCAACGGGGGCTTTTCTTTTATGGCAGCACCGCATGGATTCGAACCTCGGTCGAGGCACGAACAACTTAATTATCACTCCGTAAAATTTTTTTCTAATTGTCGCTTGACCCATCGGGGGCTCGCGTGCATAATAATCCGTGCGTTGCGGCGTTACCTCAGCTGGATAGAGGGTCTGACTACGAATCAGAACGTCATAGGTTCGAATCCTATACGCCGCACCAATTGACTTTAAAGCTCCCGGCAACGGGGGCTTTTCTTATATCGCGATGCGTCGAAGATCGCGCCAAGCCCTCCAAATGATTAAAAATCAAATTCGATAACTTTTTTTGAAAAAATGCTTGACCATTATTCAGTCTCTGTGCATAATAATCAACAAGTCGCGGCGTTACCTCAGCTGGATAGAGGGTCTGACTACGAATCAGAACGTCATAGGTTCGAATCCTATACGCCGCACCATTTGAGATTAAAGCTCCCGGCAACGGGGGCTTTTCTTTTACGTAAACACTGCATTGATTCGAACCTCGGTCGAGGCGCGGGCGTAAAGAAAACGCGGAGCGTTTTTAGCCCGCGGGCGAGCACGCCGGCAGGCGGGCGAAGCCGGTGCGGATCCGCGCAGCGGATGCGCGGAATCCTATACGCCGCACCATTTGAGATTAAAGCTCCCGGCAACGGGGGCTTTTCTTTTACGCCAGCTTGAGTGCTTTCGTCCAAAGGGACGATTTCCTGTCGACTCGTGTAAGATTCCGAGTAGATGTCGCGACTTATTCGCGACCACTCCTTCTCAAGCGACCGATCAGGGTGATATTTCGTGGCAGAGCGTCCGACATACAAGCTCAGGTTTCTCGATCCCAAGAAGCGCTTTCCGGCGATGTCCGAGCAGCCTGCGGGACGCTCATATGGCGTGGTCTGGAAACTCTTTGGCGAGGATCAGCATGAATCTTGTTATGTCGTCGAATTCGTTGGCAAAAGCCATGTGTCGCTTTTGGGCTACGTAAGCGTTTCGGGTGAGGTGTACAAGGTGGACCGCCCCGTTAGCGAGGCTCCGCTGCCCAACGATCCCGACATGGAACTGGTCCTTGACGAGTCGGACTCCGGTATTGGTGAGATTATGGTGAGGGGAGCAAACGGCACGATGCGCGCGTGCGCGCGAACCGTCGGCTCTCCCGAAGGCCCCATGCGCGAACAGTCCGATCACGAGACATGGAATTCGACCCGCTCCCTTCCTTACGGTGAGTTCATGGCATCGATGTTCCTGCGCTACGTGATATTCGCTGACTCCGAAAATACCATTGCGAGCACGGCGGACGCCGACGGACTCGACGAGGGTATGCAAAACGTTGTCGACAAGATCAAGCTCGTAAAGTTGCCCGAGCCGGTCGAGGTGTTTTTGGGCTTTAACACGGCACCGCTCCCTGACGCTATCGAGACGCTGCTCTACCGCGTTGACCATGCCGAGAATCCGAGCGGTATCGAGCGCTATGCCGCCGCCCTTATGAGTGAAATTGACTTGCCCCGCTTGCGCACCATCGCCGCTAAGTCCGAGATGAGCCTGGCTCGCATCGATCGCTCAAAGCTTTTCTATCTCAATTTTGATCGCAGCCTGCTGGACCAGGACGAGATTGACATGCTGCTTGCCATCGAGTGCCGTCTCAACCGCCTCTCCGGCATCCTTGAGCGCATCGGGGCTGGATTGGTCCCCGCGGCCTCGTCGCCGAGCCTTGAGGGCTGCGCGCTCATTGATGCGTGGCATATCGCCAAGACGACCAACGATGTTCCCCGACTGCTCGATACAACCTCGAGCGACAACCCGTGGTCCAAACCGGGAACGGTGGCTTGCCAGCCGGGCGGTGAGTGGGATGTGCGTACCCGCTTCGCGCGTATTGTCGAGGCGCTTAACGTGGTCACGCGGCTCGACTATACCTATCGGGCAAACGTTGCCGAGGGGATTATGCTCGTTCGGTTTGGGCAGTCTGTCGTTGATGCCATGCCGCAACGTGAATACGACGCTCAAGATGACGCCTGGCACGAGCTGGACGAGGACACGCGCACGATCTGGGCCGCGGAGCACGATGCGCGCGTGGCGCTCACGCTTGCGGCAGCGTGTTTTGCCGCGGGCACCTGCATCACGCGCTGCTATGTGCAGATTGCTGCTCCCGACAGTGAGCAGGGCGAGTGCGTTGTCGCAACGTATTTCTTTGGGCGCGCGGCCTATCTGGCCGATTGCGTGCCTGTCGCCAAGGATCTTGAGAGCATGGACATGGACGATATGCCGTGCAAGCGTGTGCTTGAGGCATATGAGTCAACCGCTCCGGAGACGATTGAACCTGCGGAGGTTCATGCTCGTCCGCGTGATGACCATCGCATGCTGCCGCCGGCGCTGCGCGATCTGCTGCTTGCCGATGCGGCTGACGAGCTGGAGGTCATGGAAGAGGACGACGACCCATACGTTGCCCGTGTTGTTGAATTGCGCGAGCAGGCAAAAGTCGACCGTACAGGTGCTTTTGAAGGCTTTTCCCGTCTTGTTGAGGAGTTGGAGGCTAAGTGCGCCGTCGCCGAGCTTTTGGCGACAGGTCCGGTTCAAACGCAGTTTTGCGATAACCAGCTGGTGCGCATGGTGCTACCGGTGTTGGAAGAAGACCGCTCTGTGCGAATCCTTCGTGCGCCCGATGCGCTGTACTTTGCCCAGCACGAGATCTGCAGCTTTTACGCCGAGCAAGAGGACTTTGAACGAGCGCTGCCCGAGGTGCGCCATCTTTACGATCTGGCGCGCTCGTCCATGCAGTCGCACTTTGCGCTCATCAACGTGCTTGCGCGTCTGGAGCGCTTTGACGAGATTATCGAGGTGGCGCGCCACGGCCTACGTATTGCCAGCGATCGTTCTGCAATCGGCTACCTGTTCTATCGCTTGGCGTTTGCCTATTGGAATTGCGATCAGCTCGACCTGGCGCTGGCTTGTTACCGTCTGGTGCCGCGCGGCGAGGAGTCGGGCAGCAGCGCGCTGGAAGAAATGCAGGGTCTTATGAACGAGATGGGCGTCAGCGAGCCTCCGACGTTCGAGGAAGCGGTCGAGACCATCCGCAAGGCTGGACTCGAGCTGCCGCCGGTGTCCGCCGTGACGAATCAGCTTGCCGATGCCGCTGTGCAACTGGTCGACAACGGCTTCTTTTTCCTGGCACGCGGTTGCATCTTCCAAATGTGGCGCACCATGGGCAACGACGAGCTCGGCTCTCTCAACCGCTCGCTGGGGTAGGCGAAGCTTTCAAGGAGGAAAGGCTGCTAGGCAATTAGAAAATTTCCTCTTGCTCATCCTTGGCTGTTTGGTTACTATAGAACGGCTGTTACGGAGAGCTGACCGAGAGGCCGAAGGTGCTCGCCTGCTAAGCGAGTATGCCCCAAAAGGGCATCTGGGGTTCGAATCCCCAGCTCTCCGCCAGTACGAATTTGAAGAAGGGTCCCATTTGGGGCCCTTTTTATTATCAAGAATGGCGGCTGGGGATTCGAACCCGAGAGGGCACGGGCGTTAAGCAAACGCGAAAGCGTTTGTAGCCCGTGGGCGAAAAGCCGCCAGGCTTTGAAGCCGGAGGGCATGCGCAGCATGCCCGGACATCCCCAGCTCTCCGCCAGTATGAATTGAAAGAAGGGTCCCATCTGGGGCCCTTTTTTGGTGCGGAGAAAGGAGGCTGGGGATTCGAACCTCAAAAAGGGAGGCATCCTTTCGGACGCCTCCCTTCAGTGGGCTTATTATTCTTGCGCACTACACCTCGGGCGCCTTGGCGACGGTCTCGCTTTCTGCCGTGAGCGGGCGGTTGTCGATGCGGCGGCCCAAGCGATCGAGCTTCACGAGTAGCCACTCAATGGGATTCGGCCCTGCGCCTTCCTCGTCGGCAACCAGGTCCATGACGGCGATCTTGGTGCCATCCTGCTTGAGCGTAACGCTGCCCACCTTGTCGCCCACATGCACCGTGCCCGAAAGATCGTCGTAGCTAACCTTTTCGGTCACCTCGCCGGCAAGGGAAAACACGGTCGCTTGCGCCGTAGGATCGGCGAGCGTGGCGTCGATCGTCTTATCCGTCCAGTCGGCTTGGCCAATGCGCGCCATAAGCGGGTTGCCGTTGGCGGTCTTTTCCTGCGTGTTGGCGATTGCGACCGTCACCTTGTGACCGTAGTACCAATTGGCAAGGCTGGCGGTATCGGTAAAGCGCTGGTCGGTGGTGGTGGAGTTCAAAATAACAGTGTAGATCTCGTCGCCGTCGCGGTTGTAGGCGCTCGTAAAGCAGTAGCCCGCGTCGTCGGTGGTGCCGGTCTTGCCGCCAATGTTTCCGTCCTGACTGAGCAAAACGTTGTGCGTGTCCATGGAATGCGAATGGTCGGTGCCGTCGGCGCCCGTGACCTCGATCCAGGAATCTTCGCTCGCTACGACCTCGCGGATCGTGTCGTTTTTCATGGCCTCCTGCATCATCAGCGCTACGTCGTGTGCGGTTGAGTGCATATCGCCAGCCCACTCATCAAAGTCCAGACCATGCGGGTTTTCAAAAAGCGTGCCGGTGCAACCGAGCTTCTTAGCGCGCTCGTTCATGGCTTTCACAAATGTTGCCTCGGCGTCTTTGGTCTTAGGGTCGATCTTCTTGCCCACATATTCGGCGAGCACGACGGCGGCGTCGTTGCCCGAGGGAATCATCAGGCCGCGCAGTGCCTGCTCCACGGTGAGCTCGTCGCCTTCGAGTAGGCCGGCTGTTGAATTGCCCACGGTGGCTGCGGCGTTGCTCACCGTGACCTTCTCGTCCGTCTTGCAATTCTCGACGGTTAGGATTGCGGTCATGACCTTGGTGATCGAGGCAATCTTGACCTGCTCATCGGCGCCGCGGGCATAGTAGACGGTGCCGTCTTTGCCCATGACGAGGGCATTGGTCGCATCGATATCGGGCAGGTTTTCGGCCGTGATGCCGCGCGCATCGGCGGTTTTGCCGCAAACATTGTCGGTCGTGAGTACTTGGGCGCCGGCGACGGTGGGCACGCCAGCGGCAAGGGCGATAGCGCAGACAAAGCCGGCGGCAAGCTGGGCTGAGCGCTTTGCAAAAGAGGTGAGGGACTTCACGGATTTCGCTTTCGACGGGATGGTCTCTTCTGGAACTAGAGTATATCGTTTGCCGGCGTCGTCGATCATCGCGTGCGTGCGTGGCCCACATCCGCGCCCGAACGGGCACAAGGGTGCTTAAGGCCGACTTAATCACCCACGCTTGTTGTGTGTGGCGTGCGTCGCCTCGGGCATAATGGAGCGCGAGAGGAGCACGCATGAACGAGCGCATTTTGGTAGTTGATGACGAGAAGGCCATCGCCGACTTGGTTGGTATCTACCTTACAAAAGAGGGCTTTGATGTCCAGATTGCCTATAGCGGGGCCGATGCTGCCAAGGCAATCCTGGAGCAGGAGTTCGATCTGGCACTGTTGGATGTCATGCTGCCCGATATCGATGGCTTTGAGCTACTGCGTACGATCCGTTCCAGCCATACCTATCCCGTGATCATGCTGACGGCGCGCGATGCCCAGCAAGACAAGATCGAGGGCCTTTCGCTTGGCGCGGACGATTACGTGGTTAAGCCGTTCCGTCCGCTGGAGCTCATCGCGCGTGTGCACGCTCAGCTTCGCCGCTACACCAGCTACGGTAGCCGCTCGCAGGCGGCCGAGTCGCCGACCATCCAGCTCGACGGCCTGGAGATCAACCGCGATGCTCGTTCCGTAACGGTAGACGGTGCACCGGTGCGCCTCACGCCCATCGAGTATTCCATCTTGCTGTATCTGGTTGAGCATCGCGGCAGCGTGGTAGCCGTGGAGGATCTGTTCCGCGCGGTGTGGAACGAGGATTTTATGCCCGGCTCCAACAATACGGTGATGGTGCACATTCGCCACCTGCGCGAAAAGATTGGCGACGACGCTCAAAAGCCGCGCTTTATCAAAAACGTCTGGGGCGTCGGCTACATAATCGAATAGCGCCTTTGATGGTGGGGAAGTGGATATGACAAAAGACGATAGGCAGGCATTCGAGGTGCCCGATCGACTCTTTGAATACGTACGGGCAGTCGTCGACAACCGCGCGCTTGCGACGGTGCTGCTCTTTTTGCTGAGCCTGCTGCTGATTGGCATCGACAACATCGCCGGAATCTTAGCGGTGCTGCTTGTCGGCTTTTTGCTGATCGATCGATTCGAAATCGTGCGCCGTTGCGTGGTGATTGGCGGTGCCGCGTGGGCCATGACGTTGGCGATTGGCGCCATGGCGCTCGGCGGCATCGAAGGGCCGGTGCTGTTCGATGCCGGCTTTGTATTCAACATGCTTGGCTTTGTGCTGGCGCTTGCCGTGTGCGTGCTGTTCTTTTGCGGCCGTGCTCTGTACTACCAGGGCTACGAGCGGGGCGAGCAGCATGCCGATTGTGTGCTGGCCGCTCGTATTCAAGATCGCCTGATCGATCACCCCAACACCTGGGACAACATTGACGGCGACTTCTTGGAGGTCGAGGGCGCCCTTAACCGCGTGCGTGACCGTGAGCGCAAGGTGCGGCAATCTCTGCGTGACGAGTCGCATCGCAAGGACGATCTGGTCACGTACTTGGCACATGACCTACGCACCCCGCTTGCCAGTGTGGTGGGCTATCTTTCGCTGCTGCAAGAGGCTCCTGAGCTGCCGGTTGAGCAACGTGCGCACTTTACGGGCGTGGCGCTCGACAAGGCGCACCGGCTCGATGCGCTCATCGAAGAGTTCTTCGATATCACGCGCTTTGACTTCCACGATATCGTGCTCACGCGCGGCTATGTTGATCTGGGGTTGCTGCTGGCTCAGGTAGCTGACGAGTTCTACCCCATCCTCAACGAGCAGCATAAGGAAGCCCAAGTTGATATTCGCGAGGACCTGACGGTGCTCGTGGATGGCGACAAGATGGCCCGCGTGTTCAACAACATCATGAAAAACGCCGTCGCCTATAGCTATGAGGGCTCGACTATCACGATTGAGGCCAGACGCCGGGACGACGGCGGCGTGCGCGTGCGCTTTATCAATCAGGGCGATCCTATCCCTGCGGCTAAGCTCAAGGTAATCTTTGAGAAGTTCTATCGCCTGGATGCGGCGCGTGCGACCAATCGCGGTGGTGCCGGTTTGGGCCTTGCTATTGCCAAGGAGATCATCGCGGCACACGGCGGTACCGTTGCATGTGAATCGACGCCCGAACACACGATATTCACCATCGAGCTGCCCGCCGCATAGCTAGCGTGCCCTTACAAACACTTGACAATGTGCTCACGTGCGTATGAGCCGCGATTCCTACTATCGATACTGCTGAATTGATATCGATATGGAGGTGTGCGGTATGACGGCTGCTGCGGCTGTGGAGCCCACGGAGCTTGAAGAACTCATGGAAGCGCAGGCCGAGGCCGCGCATGAGCGCGAGGTTGGGGATGCGACTCGCCCCACGGCAGAGGATCTTGCCGCCTCGCCGACGCGCATCGACGTCGAGGGCATCGACCTGTTCTATGGCGACCACCATGCGCTCAAGGACGTGAATATCAAGATCCGCGACAAGCAGATCACCTCGTTCATCGGGCCTTCGGGCTGCGGAAAGTCCACGTTGCTGCGCTGCTTTAACCGCATGAACGACGGCATCAAGGATTGCCGCATCGAGGGCAAGATTGCGCTCGATGGTCAAGATATCCTGGGCGATTGCGACATCTGCCGTTTGCGCCAGCGCGTGGGCATGGTGTTCCAACGCCCCAACCCATTTCCCATGAGCATCTACGACAACGTCGCCTACGGTCCTCGCGGTATGGGTGTGCGCGACCGCGCCGTGCTCGATGAGCTGGTCGAGGACTCCCTGCGTCGCGCTGCCCTGTGGGACGAGGTCAAGGACAAGCTCAAAGAGTCGGGCCTGGGTCTTTCGGGTGGACAGCAGCAGCGCCTGTGCATCGCCCGCGCACTTGCCGTGCAGCCCGACATTCTGCTGATGGACGAGCCGACTTCGGCACTCGACCCTGTGTCGACGTTGGTGGTGGAGCAGTTGGCCTGCGAGCTCAAGGAGACCTGCACGCTGGTGGTCGTGACGCACAACATGCAGCAGGCCGCGCGTATTTCCGATTCGGTTGCGTTCTTTTTGCTGGGTGAGCTGGTGGAGCACGCGCCCACCGCGCAACTCTTCAAGAATCCGTCCGATCCGCGCACCGCGGATTATTTGACGGGGCGTTTTGGCTGACGCTGTCTTTTACAGGTGCCTTTAGGGTTAAGATGCGGTCATATCGGCCGCAAAGGGGTTCAACATGATCTATTACGTCGAGGACGATGACAACATCAGGGATTTGACAGTCTACGCGCTGCGCAAGCAGGGAATCGAGGCCGAGGGCTTTTCGTGTGATGGCGAGTTTAAAGCTGCCGTGGCGCGACGGGTGCCCGATGCTGTGCTGCTCGATATCATGCTGCCCGACACCGATGGCTTGGCGATTATGCGTCGCCTGCGTGCCGATCGCCTGACGGCGACGGTGCCCATCATGATGCTTACCGCCAAGGACACCGAACTCGACAAGGTGATGGCGCTCGATGGCGGTGCCGACGATTACCTGACTAAGCCGTTTTCGCTCATGGAGCTTGCGAGCCGCTGCCGCGCACTGCTGCGTCGCGGCGGCATGGTCAAGCAGGCGAGCGATGTGCTCAGCGTGGGCGACATCGTGCTTTCGCCTAGCCATCGCGAGGTGACCGCTGCCGGCGAGCCGCTTAAGCTCACCCTGCGCGAGTTCGACCTGCTCGAGTACCTCATGCGCAAGCCCGGCGTGGTCTTTACCCGCGAGTCGTTGCTGCAGAGCGTGTGGGGCTGGGACTTCGACGGCGGTTCGCGCACCGTTGACGTGCACGTGCAGACGCTTCGCCAAAAACTGGGCGAGCATGCCAGCGCCATCGAGACCGTGCGCGGCGTGGGCTATCGCCTGGCCGAGCCTTCTGCCGGTGATGGTGCCGAAGGCGACGACACCGCGGCCACCGCATCGGAGGAGTAACCCGTGGTCTTCGCCCCCCAGGGAAAACATACGCTGTCGCACCGCGTTTTTGTGACGATCTTTGTCTGCGCCATGGCGGTTATCGTGGCGTTTACGGTGCTGGGTGCGTTCTTTGTGCAAAACACTTTGGCGGATGCCACGAGTGCCAATCTGGCGCAGGAAACCGAGCTCATTGCTGCCGCCCTCGACGAGCAGCAGGAGCCCATTCCGTTCTTGCGAAGCCTCGATCGCGAGGATCTTCGTATCACGCTGATCAATAAGGACGGATCTGTTGCCTACGACAACGAGGCGTCGCCTTCCACACTGCCCAACCATGGCGATCGCCCCGAGGTCATCGAGGCCTTTGAGAGTGGTTCGGGTTCCGCGGAGCGCGCAAGCTCTACACTCGACGAGATTATGCTGTATCGCGCCGTCACCCTTGATAACGGCCAGGTCGTTCGCTTGGCGCAGGCCCAGCCTGGCGTTGCGGCGATTTTGCTGTCGATGCTGGCGCCGATGCTGCTTATCGCAGCAGCGGGTGCAGTACTCTCGTTTTTTATGGCGCGCTGTGAGTCCCGTGCCATCATCGCGCCGTTGCAAGAGGTGGATTTGGATCACCCACGCCGTAGCTATGAGCACGCCTATGCCGAGATGGTCCCCATGCTTGAGCGCATCGAGTCGCAGCGCCAGGAACTCAAGCGCCAAATGGCGGTGCTAGCGGACAACGACCGTATGCGCCGCGAGTTCACGGCGAATATCACCCATGAGCTCAAGACGCCGCTTACGGCGATTTCGGGCTATGCCGAGCTCATCGCAAATGGCATGGTCGAGGGCGAGGACGACCTGCGCAACTTTGGCGGTCGCATCTATCGTGAGGCGGGCCGCTTGGCAGCGCTTGTCAACGACATCCTTACGCTGTCTAACTTGGACGAGGCCGAACGTGCAACTGAAGGCGAGGCAGTGCCCATTGGGTCCACGGAGCCTATTGAGCTCTCGCGTGCGATCTACGCGGTTGAGCAGCGTCTTGAACAGGTCGCCCGTCAAGCGAATGTGACGATAAGTCATGAGACCAAGCCTGTGGTCATCGAAGGCGTGTCGCGCTTGGTCGACGAGCTCATCTATAATCTGGCAAGCAACGCCATCCGCTACAATCGGCCCGGCGGTACGGTTACGCTGCAGTGCGGCACCAACGACGAAGGCCATCCGTTCCTCGCTGTCGCCGACACGGGAATCGGTATCGCGCCTGAAGAACAGGGCAAGGTATTTGAGCGGTTCTATCGCGTGGACAAGAGTAGGTCCAAGGCACGCGGCGGAACCGGCCTGGGGCTTGCCATTGTCAAGCATGCGGCCCTGTATCATCACGCCACGCTTGATCTGTCGAGCGAGTTGGGCGTGGGAACCACCATTACGGTGACGTTTCCCATACAGCAGGACGAGCCATTCGCATAGCGATACAACACAGATATTGATGTAGACGCCGCATTTGACTTTCGGGTGCGGCGTTGTTGTGCAATTTTACGATTGCTTCCGACATTTTTACAGGAGAGCCTGTTTCTTATGTATAGAGTTTGGTCTCGGTAAAAAGATGCGATAACATACGGACAGTTTTGTCAATCCGAACTGGGGAAATGAAAGGCAAGCTGCATGACCCTTCTCGAACTGTTCCAGCTGCTGAAGAAGCACCTCAAGCTGGTCATCACCCTTCCGGTGGTCTGCGCGATCGCCATGGGCATCGTGTCCTTCGTTGCGATGGACAACACCTATACCGCGACGACGAGCATGTACATTCTCGCCAAGACCGACGATAGCGGTCAGATGAGCTACAACGATCTCTCGGCGAGCCAGATGCTTTCCAACGATATCGCCACGCTGCTGGATAGCGATAGCGTTAAGAGCGGCGCCGCCAAAGAACTGGGCCTCACCGATTTGGATGACTACAAGGTGTCTGTTTCCTCCGAGACCACCACGCGTGTCATTACGCTTTCGGTTACCGGCACCGATGCCAAGGAGACGGCTGAGGTCGCAAAGGCCATTGCCAGCTCGGTGAGTACGGTCGCTCAGAACGTCGGCGCTGCCCAGAGCATCAACGTTATCGACGAGGCTAAGACCCCCGAAGCCCCCAGCGGCCCCAAGCGCACGCTGTATATTGCCGTCGCGTTCCTCGCCGGTATCTTTATCGCAGTTGCCTATGTCGTTTTGGCAGACATGCTCAATACCCGCATCCGCGGTGCCGAAGAGGCAGAAGAGCTCCTGGGTATTCCCGTTGTTGGCCGAATTCCGGCTATGAAAGGTGGTAAATAGGCATGGCTAAGGCAAAGAACACCGATAAGCTCGTTGTGCAGAATGCCGCCAAGACCCTTCTGGCCAACATCCGCTTTGCGAGCGTGGACGACCCCATTCGCACCATCACCGTTACCTCCTCGATTCCCAACGAGGGCAAGTCTACGGTTTCCATTAATCTTGCTCAGGCAATCGCCACGAGCGGCAAGAGTGTCCTGCTGGTCGAGGCTGATATGCGTCGCAGGTCCCTTGCCGATATGCTCGGCGTCCGCTCCCGCGGCGGACTCTATGCAGTCCTGTCCGAGCAGGTTTCTATCGACCAGGCGATTGTCGAGACAGGTCAGAAGAATTTCTACTTCCTCGATGCCGAGCCGCATATTCCCAATCCTGCCGACATCATCGTCTCCCATCGCTTTGCCAAGCTGGTCAAGGCACTGTCTGCTAAGTTCCAGTACGTCATCTTCGATGCTCCTCCGGTCGGCACCTTCATCGATGCTGCCGAGATTGCCAGCTTGACCGACGGCGCGCTGTTCGTGGTGCGCGAGGACTTTACCAAGCGCGAAGAGGCGCTCAACGCTATCGCCCAGCTTAAGAAGTCCGAGAAGGTCAAGCTCATCGGTACCGTCATGAATTACTGTGAGACCGAGACCAGCGAGTACTACTATTCTTACTACACCAAGGACGGTAAGAAGGTTAAGAAGGGCTCCGACGATCAGGGCACTTCCAAAAAGGGCATCTTCACCAACCGAGCAAACGTTTAGTTGATTAAGGCTGACCTATGCGTGACATTCATTGCCATATCTTGCCGGGTGTAGACGACGGCGCCGCCGATCTCGAAGAGAGCTTGGCGATGCTCGAGGCTGCCAAGCGGGCCGGTGTAACCAGAATCGTTTGCACTCCTCACTGCCGTGATCCCTATTTTGATTACGACAAGATGTGGGATGCCTTTGAGCTGCTGCGCGATAACGCTGACGGTTTTCCGCTCCAGATGGGCTTCGAGGTCAACCATCGAAAGCTCGTTGAGCTTGGTATCGATGCCGCGGATCACTTGCATTTCGATGGGACCAACGAGTTTCTGCTCGAGCTTTCGACGCATGCCGATGCGTATGCGTTTAGAGAGTACGAGAACACGATTTACGATTTGCAGTGCCGTGGCTACCAGGTGATCATCGCTCATCCTGAGCGCTATCGTGCGGTTCAAAAGGATGTAAGCGTGGCGGAGCGCCTGGTCGATATGGGCTGCAAGCTGCAGGCTTCGGCGGACTTTATTGCCGGCGGTCGCTTTGGTCGCGAGAAAAAGCCGGCACAGCGCCTGTTCGATCAGAACCTGTACAGCTTCATCGCGAGCGATGCCCATAACGTGGGTCATTACGACTGCCTGGCGAAGGCTCGCGCGAAGTTTAGCGTGCGCGGAGCTCACTTTCGCTAAAATCTGTCCCTAACGTTCGCATTGAATGAAAGGGCAGCCATGGATATCCAACTTAAGACGGGATGCTTTGATGACGCGGCGTTGGTGCGCCGCGTCGTTTTTATGGACGAGCAGGGCTACGAGAATGAGTTTGACGCTATCGACGAGGATCCGAACTGCATTCATGTGACGCTCTATGTAGACGGTGAGCTTGCCGGTTGCTCGCGCGTGTTTCCCGAAGAACTCGAGCGCGCAGCTGACGCAGAGGCTCCGGTGTCGCCGGCGTGCGACTTGGACGAAGGCGTCGCGGCGGGGGAGACCTACATTATGGGGCGCGTGGCCGTGCTGCCGAGCATGCGCCGTCGCGGTTTGGCGAGCAAGATTGTCGAGGCCAGTGATACGTGCGCGCGTGATGCCGGCGCCAAGCTCATTAAGCTGCATGCGCAGGAATACGTGCTGCCGCTCTATGCCAAGGCGGGTTACACGCAGATTGCCCAGGTGGACTACGAAGACGAGGGCCAGCCCCATGCTTGGATGGCCAAGCGCGTAGATGGCAGATAGGGACGTTCCTTTCCTGCCGGCAGTCGGGGACACTCCTTGGCAATTGGCGCATCAGAGCGTTTGGACATACAGTTTTTCGATTCCGTATGTATATATGCGCGCTAATGGGTTATAAAATCTAAGTCTGAACATAGCAGGTCTGCAATGCGGCTCGGGCAACCGGGCCGTTTTTGCGGACGGGGGTAGCGCGAAAGGACTGCACATGCGTCAATTTAAGACCGAGAGCAAAAAACTGCTCGACCTCATGATCAACTCCATCTACACCAATAAGGAAATCTTCCTGCGCGAGCTTATCTCCAACGCGAGCGATGCCGTCGACAAGCTCAACTTTAAGAGCCTGCAGGACCCGAGCGTCAAGCTCGACCAGGGCGACCTGGCTATTCGTGTTTCCTTTGATAAAGATGCCCGTACCATCACCATTTCGGATAACGGTATCGGCATGACCGCCGAGGAGCTCGAGCGCAATCTGGGCACCATCGCCCATTCCGGCTCCGAGGAGTTTAAGACTGAGAACGCCGAGCAGCAGGGTTCCGATGTCGACATCATCGGTCAGTTTGGCGTGGGTTTCTACTCCGCCTTTATGGTCGCCAGCCACGTGAAGGTCGTCAGCCGCGCTTATGGCGAGGATATCGCCCACGTTTGGGAGTCCGACGGTCTTGAGGGCTACACCATCGAGGATGGCGAGCGTGCTGAGCACGGTACCGATGTCATCCTGACGCTGCGCGAGAACGAGAAGCTCGACGCCGACGGCGAGGCCGAGACCTACGATCGCTTCCTGACCGAGTGGGGCCTCAAGAGCCTGATTCAGCAGTACAGCAACTATGTGCGCTACCCGATTCAGATGATGGTGTCCAAGAGCCGCCAGAAGCCCAAGCCCGAGGATGCTGGCGATGACTACACGCCCGAGTACGAGGACTACCAGGAGCTCGAGACCGTCAACTCAATGACGCCGATCTGGAAAAAGCGCAGCTCCGATGTCGAGCAGAAGGACTACGACGAGTTCTACAAGTCAACGTTCCACGACTTTGACGATCCTGCACGCACCATCAGCTTCCATGCTGAGGGCACGCTCGAGTACGACGCCCTGCTGTTTGTGCCGGGCCGCGCCCCGTTCGATCTGTACAGCAAGGACTACGAGAAGGGCCTGGCGCTCTACAGCTCCAACGTGCTGATTATGGAGAAGTGCGACGACCTGCTGCCCGACTACTACAACTTTGTGCGTGGTGTCGTGGACTCTGCCGACGTGACGCTTAATATCTCGCGTGAGACGCTGCAGCAGAATCGTCAGCTCAAGGCCATTGCCAAGCGTGTCGAGAAGAAGATCACCGCCGATCTCGAGGACATGCGCGACAACGACCGCGAGGCATACGAGAAGTTCTTTGAGAACTTTGGTCGCGGTCTTAAGTACGGCATCTACTCGAGCTACGGCATGAAGGCCGACGAGCTCGCCGACCTGCTGCTGTTCTGGTCTGCCAAGGAGCAGAAGATGATTACCCTTGCCGAGTATGCCAAGGGCATGCCCGAGGGCCAGAAGGCAATCTACTATGCCGCCGGCGATTCGCGCGAGCGTCTGGCCAAGATGCCCGTCGTGAAGGGCGTGCTCGACCGCGGCTACGATGTACTGCTGCTGACGCAGGACGTGGATGAGTTCACCTTCCAGGCCATGCGTGAGTACGTGGCTGCCGATATGCCCAAGGTCTACGAGGATGACGCTGCTCGCGAGGCTGCTGAGAGGGCAGTTGCCGATGGCGCTGAGCCTGAGGTCGAGGATCGTCACCTGGAGCTTAAGAACGTCGCGACCGGCGATCTTGACTTGGCGACCGATGACGAGAAGAAGGAGGCCGAGGACGCCACCAAGGAAAACGAGGACCTCTTTAGCGCTATGAAGGAGGCACTCGGTGACAAGGTCGAGAAAGTTGCCGTCTCCGCGCGCCTGACCGATGCCCCCGCTTGCATCACCACCGAGGGTCCGCTTTCGCTCGAGATGGAGAAGGTGCTCCAGAAGGGGCCCGAGGGCGCGCCCGACGGCATGCCCAAGAGCCAGCGCGTGCTCGAGCTCAACGCCAAGCACCCGGTCTTTGACAAGCTTGTCGCTGCCCAGAAGGCAGGTGACGCCGACAAGATCAAGCAGTACTCCGGCCTGCTCTACGATCAGGCCCTGCTGGTCGAGGGCATCCTCCCCGAGGACCCCGTTGCCTTCGCGGCGGCTGTTTGCGATCTACTTTAGTTACGCGGTTTTACCAAACCGCGTAACCGGCCGACGCTGCAAGCCCGCCAGAGCGGCAATCTGCCTTTCAACTTCGGCGGCATGACCAGAAGGTCAATGCCGCCTTGTTTCAAGGCACCTTGCTCGCTCTGGCGGGCTTTCGCTCATATGACCCAATCCGCTGTCAAGAGCCACAATGGCCCC
>CAUCKA010000031.1 GCA_958443265.1 uncultured Collinsella sp.
AGACCTCACCGACTCGTTCTACTTCATCGAGGCCGGCACGCTCGTGGAAAAGATCAAGTCGTCCTCGCAGACGCTCAAGCAGGAATACCTCGATACATACGAGCGAGGCGAATGACATGAAACTATTTGAACAGCTGAAGTCCAATGCGTCGCGCATGGCTGTCTACGCCATCCTCGTGGCAACGGCTTTATGCGGAATCGCGGCACCCGTCTATGCGCTCAACGGGGAGAAAGGCGATGTCGAACCCGCGTACATGGCTTCGACGGTTAAAGACCGGTACAAAGCCTTCTCTGGAGACACGTTTTACGTAGCAGAGTACGACACGACCTACCGTCAGCTTCACTACAACAAGGGCTACGACTATCTAGGCGCAGAGGCAATCAGCTATACGTCGGGTTGGTACCGCTCCAACTATGGACACATAACCCAGTTCAAGTGTAACTACCGTGTGTACAACTAAAGCAACCGGCCGGGACGAGGGGTGACGCAAAAGCGTCGCCCCTCGTTTTTAACCATGTCAACTGAACCTAGTTCAGTTTGGTTGATTTCCGATCTCAGCCGAACACATTGAGCGGAAAGGCCGTTCCCGCAGTCAGTCGAACGTCCCCGGGGCCCTTCTCAGGCCCCGGGGACGGCATTTTCCCAGTTGAAGGAACGGTGGAGATGTGTTTCGATGGGTCAGATTCGTGTCGTTCCGAAAAGACCGTGAACCTTTTGTGGGACGCGCGGCGCCGTGGTACCATAGCCGAGTTTGTTGTCTTGGTCGGAAACCAAGACGCCTTATGCGCTGATCGGTAACCAGCGCCTGACCAATAAGGAGTCCTACCATGAAGCAGGGTATCCATCCCCAGTATGTCGAGTGCACGGTGACGTGCTCCTGCGGCAACACCTTCAAGACGCACGCTACCGTGTCCGAGATGAAGGTCGAGCTTTGCAACGAGTGCCACCCGTTCTACACCGGCCAGCAGAAGTTCGTCGACACCGGTGGACGCGTCCAGCGCTTCGCCGACAAGTTCGGTGGCGCCGCTGCCGCCCAGCTCAAGAAGGCTGAGGAGGCCAAGGCTGCCAAGGCCGCCAAGGCTGCTGAGGCCGAGGCTGCTCGCAAGGCCGCCGCTGAGGCTAAGGCTGCCGAGAAGGCTAAGCGTGCCGCTAAGTTTGCCGAGGAGGCTGCCAAGCAGGCCGCCGAGGCTCCTGCAGAGGCTCCCGTCGAGGAGGCCGCTGCAGAGGCCGAGACCACCGAGGCTGCTGAGTAAATAGCTCGCCGAGAGAATCGCTCGCATTCATGGCATGAGGGCCGTGCATCCATTTGGGTGCGCGGCCCTTTTCTTTTTATTGGTGCAAGCTGACCTGTCCCCGTGGCACCAAATGGCAGAGAGACGGCGTTTGCTCAGATAAAACTTGCCAAAATAAACCTGTCCCATTGTGGCAGGTTGGTCATAGTTATTACGTGGCGGTCGAGGTCGACCGTATAGGCCGCGCCTTGTTTGGCTAAAGTACAATCATCTGTGTTTAACTCGCCCGCAGCTGCACGGCGTGGGCGATGGCCAAAAAGGAAAACCACATGGGATTCATGTCAAAGCTGCTGTCCTTTGGATCCGATAAGGACCTTAAGCGCTACTACAAGATCGTCGACCAGATCAACGGTCTTGAGCCCCAGTTTGAGAAGATGACCGAGGAGGAGCTCCGCGCCCAGACCGATAAGTTCCGTGAGCGCTACGCCAACGGCGAGTCGCTCGACGACATGCTCCCCGAGGCCTTTGCCACCGTGCGTGAGGCTTCCAAGCGCACCATGGGTATGCGCCACTTTGACGTGCAGCTCATTGGCGCCATGGCACTGCACGAGGGCCACATCGCCGAGATGAAGACCGGCGAAGGTAAGACCCTCGTCTCCACGTTGGCTGGCTATCTCAACGCTATTGCCGGCAAGGGCGTGCATGTCGTTACCGTCAACGATTACCTGGCAAAGCGCGACTCCGAGTGGATGGGCCGCATCTATAAGTACCTGGGGATGACCGTCGGTCTGCTCCAGAACAATATGCCGCTCGAGCTCAAGCGTCCGGCCTACCAGGCCGACGTCACCTACGGCACCAACTCCGAGTTCGGTTTCGATTACCTGCGCGACAACATGGTCACTCGCCCCGAGCAGCGCGTGCAGCGCGGCCACCATTACGCCATCGTCGACGAGGTCGACTCCATCCTGATCGACGAGGCACGTACCCCGCTCATCATCTCGGGTGCCGGCACCAAGTCCGCCAGCACCTACAAGGACTTCGCGCGTGCCGTGCGCGGCCTTGAGCGCGGCGAGGACGTCTCGCACGACATGCTCACCGCCACCGAGGACGTAGAGCCCACGGGCGACTACGTCATGGACGAGGCCAAGCACACCATTGCCGCCACCGAGCGCGGCCTTAAGAAGATCGAGCGCCGCCTGGGTATCGAGGACATCTATGCCGACCTTTCGGGCCAGCTGGTCAACCACCTGCAGCAGGCGCTGAAGGCCCAGTACATGTTCCATCGCGACAAGCAGTACGTGGTCACTAACGGCGAGGTCAAGATCGTCGACGAGTTCACTGGCCGCATCATGGAAGGCCGCCGCTATTCCGAGGGCCTGCACCAGGCCATCGAGGCCAAAGAGGGCGTGCTCGTGCGCGAGGAGAACCAGACGCTGGCCACCATCACCTTGCAGAACTACTTCCGTCTGTATGACAAGCTCTCCGGCATGACCGGTACGGCACTCACCGAGGATGCCGAGTTCCGCGAGATCTACAAGCTACCCGTTGAGGTCATCCCCTCCAACAAGCCCGTTCAGCGTGTTGACCATGAGGACCTGGTGTACCGCACCATCCAGGCCAAGTACAACGCCGTTGCCGATGACGTCGAGCGACGTCACGCCAAGGGCCAGCCGGTCCTGGTGGGCACCGTCTCCATCGAAAGCTCCGAGAAGCTGTCGGCCGCCCTTACCAAGCGCGGCATCGCGCACGAGGTCCTCAACGCTAAGCATCACGAGCGCGAGGCTCATATCGTTGCCCAGGCCGGACGCTACGGCGCCGTGACCATCGCTACTAACATGGCCGGTCGTGGTACCGACATCCTGCTGGGCGGCAACCCCGACGAGCTGGTGCGCGAGCGCCTTGAGTACGAGGGCCTGACCATGGAGGACGTGACGCCCGAGCAGCTCGAGCAGTTTAACGCCGAGGCCAAGGAGACCTGCAAGGCCGAGCGCGAGCGCGTGCTTGCCGCCGGCGGCCTGACCGTCATCGGCACCGAGCGCCATGAGTCCCGTCGTATCGACAATCAGCTGCGCGGCCGCTCCGGCCGTCAGGGCGATCCGGGCGAGACCCAGTTCTACCTGTCGCTCGAGGACGATCTGATGCGCCTGTTTGGCGGCGACAAGATGGACCGCGTCTCCAAGATGATGGTCACGGCCGATATGGGCGACGACATGCCCATCCAGCACAAGATCATTTCCAAGGCCGTCGAGAGCGCCCAGCACAAGGTCGAGAGCATCAACTTCTCCATGCGTAAGAGCGTCCTTGAGTACGACGACGTCATGAACAAGCAGCGCCAGGTCATCTACGCCGAGCGCAACAAGATTCTGGACGGCAAGGACCTGACCGATCACATCACCGAGGTCATGCACGATACCGTGTACCGCTGTGTTCAGGAGTTCTGCACCAAGGACAGCCACGAGGGCGAGCGCGATCTTGAGGGTCTGCGTAAGTGGGTCGTCGAGCTGACCGGGCATATCGATACCCCTCAGTTCCCCGACGAGGACTTTGAGGCCCTGGCCGCCGATGTCCTGGCCTATGTTGAGAAGTGCTACAACATGAAGGCCGAGCGACTGGGCGAGAACCTGATGCGCGAGCTCAATACCCAGGTCATGCTGCGCGTCATCGATACGCGTTGGATGAACTACCTGCAGGAAATGGACTACCTCAAGACCGGTATCGGCCTGCGCGGCTTTGGCCAGCGCGACCCGCTGGTTGAGTATAAGACCGAGGCCTACGGCGCGTTCCAGATGCTCGTCGATACCATGTACGAGGATTACCTGCGCACGGTTCTGCGCATCGAGATCAAGGCTGCCCCGCGTGCCGTGGAGCACAAGGAGGAGCCCGCGCTCGAGGGTGCGCACTTCTCCGGTCCTGCCGAGGTCGATGGTGACAACGGTGACTCGGTGCTGCGCAAACAGACGCAGGTGCAGGCCCGCACGGCTGTCCAGGGTGGTCCGGCTGCCGTCAACAACGGTGGCAAGGTGACCACCTATCGCAAGTCCGAGAGCGACGATCCGTACGTCAACGTGGGCCGCAACGACCCGTGCCCCTGCGGTAGCGGCAAGAAGTTTAAGTACTGCCACGGCAGGAATCGTTAATGGCTGAGGCTTTAGAGGTAACGCCCGCCGAGCTGGACGCGTTTGCGGACCGGCTCGGCGAGGTCGAGTCGTATCTCCACTTGGACGAAAAGCGCACGCGCGTGACCGAGCTCGAGGCCAAAAGCGTGGCCCCCGGCTTTTGGGATGACGCCGACGCCGCCCGTGCCACCATGGAGGAAATCGCGCGCACCAAGGAAGATATTGCTGCCGTGGACAACGCGCGCGGCGAGCTTTCCGATGCCCGCGCCGCGCTGGAGCTTGCCGAGGAGATGGGGGATGACCCCGATGCCGCCGCCCTTCGCGAGGAGGCTACAGCCACGGCTGAGCGCCTGGCCCGTGCCATCGATGAGCTTGAGCTTTCGAGCTGGTTTACCGGTGAGTTCGATCACGGCGATGCCATTGTGACCATCAAGCCCGGACAGGGTGGTCTGGAGGCCCAGGACTGGACCTTCATGCTCTTTAAGATGTACATGAAGTACTGCCAGCGTCGCGGCTGGAAGGTCACGATTAACGACTGCCCCGCTGCTGAGGTCATCGGCATCGACCGCGCGACCTTTACCGTCGAGGGCAAGGACGCATTTGGCATGCTGCGCGCCGAGGCCGGCGTCCACCGCTTGGTTCGCATTAGCCCCACCGACGACAAGAAGCGCCGCCAGACCACGTTTGCCGGCGTCGAGGTCATCCCCGTGCTACCCGATGATATCGACATCGAAATCAGTCCCGATGACATCCGCGTGGACGTGTACCACGCGAGCGGCCCGGGCGGCCAGGGCGTTAACACCACCGACTCCGCCGTGCGCGTGACGCATTTTCCCAGCGGCATTGTGGTCACCTGCCAAAACGAGCGCAGCCAGATCCAGAACAAGGCCGCGTGCATGCAGATCCTCAAGGCTCGCCTGTACGAGATTGAGCTCGAGAAGCGTGCTGAGGCGCTCGATGAGATCCGCGGGCCCAAGACCACGATTGGTTTTGGCAACCAGATTCGCAGCTACGTACTCTACCCGTATCAGATGGTCAAGGACCTACGCACGGGCGTGGAGACCAGCAATGTCGAGGCCGTTCTTGACGATGGTGACCTGGACCCATTTGTTATTGGCTACCATCGCTGGGCCACCGGCAACGCTGACGCAGAAGGCTCGGAGATCTAAAACATCGGGCGGCTTCAAGCCGATGCTAAGCCCAACGGTTGGACGGGTTTGTATCCGGAATAAACCCTGCGCAGGGGTGGTTTTTGTCCGGCGAATCGGTAGAATCGAATACAGCAAGAAGTTCGAAGCGCATCCGTTTGGGTGCGCTTTTTTGAGGGAGGCAGCATGGCATATCGTCTGGACATTAAGCGCATTCTTTCGATGAACTTCTTTCACGACCTGCCCCAGATTATGTTGGGGTGCGCTCTGGCCGCTATTGCGACCGACCTGTTTTTGATTCCCAACGGCCTTGCTGCCGGTGGCGTTACGGGCCTTGCCACCATTATCCAGGCGGTCGGCGCATCGCGCGGTCTATCGCTTCCCGTTGGTATTCAGACGATCGTGATGAACGCCTTGCTGCTGCTGGTCGTTATGCGCGAGGGCGGCATGTTCTACGTGGTGCAGACGGCGACGGGCTTTGTGCTGCTGGGCTTTTTCACCGACCTGTTCGCTCCGTTTGTGGCGCCGCTGGCACATGCCGATCTGATGCTGCCCGCTATGTGGGGCGGCATCATCACGGGCATCGGTTATGGCATGGTGCTGCGCGCCGGCGCCAACACCGGCGGCTCGGACACGATTGGCCAAATCATCTCGCGTAATACCTCGCTGCCCGTGGGCTCGACCGTCATGGCGATCGATGTTGCCGTATGTGCGCTGTCGGCTCCGGTCTTTTCAATCGAAAATGCACTATATGCAGGCCTTTCGATGGTCATTAGCGGCTACGTGATCGATGCCGTGGTCGATGGTGGCAACAAACGCCGTATGGTACTCATCATCTCGGACAAGTTCCCTGATATCGCTGCCGATATCATGTATGGCCTGGGTCGTGGTTGTACCAAGTTTAAGGCGACTGGCATGTATTCGGGTGCCGAGAAGCCGGTGATCATGGTCATCGTGAGCCGTCGAGAGCTCAATACCCTCAAGACGATCGTGCGCGAGCGCGATCCTCACGCCATTGTGACGGTCGCCGACGTTACGGAAGCTTTCGGCGAGGGATTCAAGGACATTAGCGCGTAGGGCCGACTGCGTCCCATCCAAAAGACGTTCACATTGATAAACCGTTTCATCAGCGGTTCTGCCTGCTAAATTGTTCAAATAATGATAAAAACTCTGGTAAAGCCATCAGTTTCCAGCATAATGAATGACGTACGTGCATTGCGGCTGTGTTGGGATTACCTTCGGTGCCGTGCGCATTTTGTCTAATGAGGATGAAAGGAAGGCACAATGAGCGACGAAGAGCTCAAAAAGGTTGCCAACGAGGTAAGGAAGGGCATCGTCACCGGCGTGCACGCTGCCAAGTCCGGCCATCCGGGCGGTTCGCTCGGCGCTGCCGACATCATGACCTATCTGTACTTTGAGGAAATGAACGTCGACCCGGCCCATCCCCGCAAGGCCGACCGCGATCGCTTTGTGCTTTCCAAGGGCCACTGTGCACCTGGTCTGTACGCTGTGCTCGCCGAGCGTGGGTTCTTCCCCAAGGAGGATCTTGAGACGCTGCGCCACATCGGCAGCCACCTGCAGGGTCATCCCAACATGAACGACACTCCGGGCGTTGACATGTCCACCGGTTCGCTCGGCCAGGGCATCTCCGCCGCCGTGGGCATGGCCGTTGCCGCCAAGCACTGGGGCGATACTTATCGCACGTACGCCCTGCTGGGCGATGGCGAGAGCGAGGAGGGCCAGGTCTGGGAGGCCGCCATGTTTGCCGGCAACCAGCATCTCGATAACCTCTGCGTGATCGTCGACCACAACGGCCTTCAGATTGACGGTCCCGTCGAGGAGGTCAACGACCCCATGCCGCTCGCCGACAAGTTCCGCGCGTTCAAGTTCCACGTGGTTGAGCTCGCCGACGGCAACGACTTCGACCAGATCCGCGCCGCCTTTGCCGAGGCTCGCGCCACCAAGGGGCAGCCGACCGCCATTATCGCCGAGACCACAAAGGGCAAGGGCGTGTCCTTTATGGAGAACCAGGTTGGTTGGCACGGCAAGGCCCCCAACGATGAACAGTTTGAGCAGGCCATGGCAGAGCTCACGGCCGCCGGAGAGGAGCTCTAGGATGGCAGACGTCAAGAAAATCGCCACGCGTGTAAGCTACGGCGAGGCCCTCGTCGAGCTCGCCAACGAGCACGATGACTTTGTGGTCCTCGACGCCGACCTGGCCGCCGCCACGCAGACCGGTAAGTTTAAGGCCGCTTGCCCCGACCGCTTCTTCGACGTGGGTATCGCCGAGAGCAACCTGATGGGCGTCGCCGCCGGTATCGCGACCACTGGTCGTGTTGCCTTCGCGAGTACCTTTGCCATGTTCGCTGCCGGTCGCGCCTTTGAGCAGGTCCGCAACTCCATCGGCTACCCGCACCTCAACGTTAAGATCGGTGCCACGCACGCCGGCATCTCGGTGGGCGAGGACGGCGCCACGCACCAGTGCTGCGAGGATATCGCCCTCATGCGCGTCATCCCCGGCATGACCGTAATTGTTCCCGCCGACGACGTGGAGGCCCGCGCCGTGACGCGCGCCGCCTACGAGTGCGACGGTCCGGTGTACATGCGCTTCGCCCGTTTGGCCTCGCCGGTTATCAACGACCCCGAGACCTACAAGTTCGAGTTGGGTAAGGGCATTGTCATGCGCGAGGGCGCCGATGTGACCATCATCGCCTGCGGCCTGATGGTCGGCGAGGCTCTCGAGGCCGCCGAGCAGCTCGCTGCCGAGGGCATCGACGCCGAGGTCATCAACATGCACACCATCAAGCCCATCGACGCCGACCTGATCGTCAAGAGCGCTACCAAGACCGGCCACGTCGTGACCGTCGAGGAGCACTCTGTGATCGGTGGCCTGGGCAGCGCCGTTGCCGACGTCCTGTGCGAGCAGTGCCCGACGCCGCTCAAGAAGATTGGCGTCAACGACACCTTTGGCGAGTCCGGTCCGGGTGCCGAGCTCCTGCACAAGTACGGTCTGGACGCCGCCAACATCGTGGCGACCACCAAGGAGTTCTTGGCCTAGGACAAGACGAGGCAAAGTATCGCCTCAACAACCACATGCAAACCAGAACAGGGGCGTCCCCAAAGAGGGCGCCCCTGTTTATGCTGAATTTAAATTAGAGTCCTGCCAAGCAAAGTTCCCATGGGGAAACGGGCCCATCCCAACAAAGTGCAATTCAGACCCTTCCAACTTTGTATGCGCAGCATCTCAAGTTGGTGCGTCGGCCCCATAGTAGCCGCAGGCCGGGCACAGGGTTACCTCCCAAATCTTTCCGCAGCGCAGGCCGGCGTTTGTCCGCAGCTCCGCAGGAGCAGGACAAATGCCGGCCATGCGCGAGGACGATTTGGGAGGTAACCCTGCGCCCGGCCGGTGAGACCCAAACCCCGCCATGCTTCTTATGTGCAGCAAAGCTAATGCTGCTAAAATACAAAGCGCTCATGTAGTTTAAACGCACGACGATAAGGAGCACCAGTGGGTAACCACTTCCGTACCTCCGGTGCGGGCGACGATGCCCCCAAGACGCAGACAGGCGTCCAGGGCAGTCGTTTCGCCACTCCGGATTCAGAGGGTCAGCCTGTTGCTCAGGCCCCCGCTCAGCCGGCAGATCAGGCACAGCCGGCATCCGATCCCTTTGCCTACAATCCCACCAGCGATGTTGCGCTTTCCGGCACGGCGGGTTTTGAGCCCGTTCAGGCTGTGACCGCTCGCGTGGAGCAGCCTCAGGCTGGCGCCGCCACGCCGCAGCCTACCATGGCCGGCATTCCCGACCCCATGGCCCCTGCGACGCCGGTTCCTCAGCCTGCGCAGTCCGGTCTCTTTGCCGCTATTCCCGATCCCACGCAGCCTGCTGCCCCGGTGGTCGAGAGCGATCAGGCCGCCGAGGTCGCAAGCCTCGATAACGCGCTCAACAACCCCGATTTTACGTCGGTGTTTGCGCCCATCGATCCGCAAGCCAGCCGCAAGAAGATGGCCAAGCAGGCCGGTGTCGAGCCCGTCATCCTTATGGAGCATGTCACCAAGATCTATCCGGCACAGCCCAACAAGCCTGCACTCGACGACATCAACATCGAGATCTATCCGGGCGAGTTCGTCTTCCTGGTCGGTCATTCCGGCTCGGGTAAGACCACGCTGCTGTCGACGCTCAACCGCGACGTCAAGCCGACGAGCGGCCGCATCTTGGTTGCCGGTCAGGACCTCATGAAGATCAAGAACCGCAAGGTTCCGTTCCTGCGCCGCCAGATTGGCGCCGTGTTCCAGGACTTTAAGCTTCTGCCGCAAAAGACCGCCTACGAAAACGTGGCGTTTGCCCTGCAGTGCATCGGCAAGCCCAAGGGCGTCATTCGCAGCCAGGTGCCGGAGGTGCTGCGTCTGGTCGGTCTGGCCGATCAGATGGACTCGCTGCCCGACCAGCTTTCCGGTGGCGAGCAGCAGCGCGTCGCCGTCGCCCGCGCTATGGTCAACCGTCCGCCGCTGCTGATCTGCGACGAGCCCACGGGTAACCTCGACCCGGCGATCTCGCTGGGCATCATGAAGCTGCTCGAGCGTATTAACCGCACCGGCACCACCGTGATCGTCGCCACGCACGACCGCGAGATGGTCGATAGCATGCACCGTCGCGTGATCGCCCTCGAGGGCGGCCACGTTATCCGCGACCAGGAGAGGGGAGGTTACGGCAACTATGGCACCAACTAACGTGGGCTACTCCTTCAAAGAGGCAATCAGTCACTTCTTCCGTAACTGGACTACCTCGCTCGGCGCCGTCATCACGATCTTCCTTTCGCTGTTTATCATCGGCCTGTTCATCATGGGCTCCGCGATGCTGAACTCCGTGATCGGCACCGTCGAGGATCAGGTTGTCATCAACGCGTTCATTAGCGATGACGCCGATCAGGCCGATATTCAGGCTTTTGAGGCCGAGCTTAAGACGTGGAATAACGTCAAGTCCGTGACCTATAAGGACAAGGACGACGCGCTGGCCGAGTATACGAGCAAGATGTCGGGCAACGCCGACGCCACCATGAGCGCGCTCGATGGCCAGAACCCGCTGCCGGCTTCGTTTGCGATTGAGATGGACGATCCGTCTCAGGTCGAGAGCACGGCCAAGAAGCTCAAGAAGAATGCCGACTTCCAAAAGATCGCGGACGACGGCGACGTCAACGCGAGCGTACTGTATGGCCAGGAGGAAGTGAGCCGCCTGTTCCAGGTGACCAACTACATCCGCATCGCCGCTGTGGTGCTCGTTGGCCTTCTGACCTTTATCGCATTCATCTTCATCAACAACACGATTCGCCTGTCCATCACGGCGCGTCGCCGTGAGATTGCGATTATGCGTCTGGTCGGCGCCAGCAACGGCTTCATTCGTGGCCCGTTTATCACCGAGGGCGTACTGCAGGCCATTTTGGGCTCGCTGCTTTCCATCGGCGTTCTGGAGCTGCTGCGTAATCTGATGATTCCGCGTCTGCAGGAGAGCATCGGCTGGATGTCGTTTGCCCTGCCGATGCAGTACTACCTGGTGACCTATGCTGCGCTGATTCTGGTCGGCGTGATTATCGGTCTCTTTGGTTCTGCCATCGCCATGCGCCGCTACTTGCGCGTGTAGCATGCCTGAAATTCATTCCTTCCAACGGGTCGTCTCTTATGGGGCGGCCCGTTTTTTGATCCCTAGGGGACGGCATGATTGCGGATCATCGTCGCGCTGGTCTATCTATGTGATCCGTTTTCCTTCGTCCCCTAGGGATCATTTGGGTAGACTCTTGGGATGTAAACGGCAATCGATAGTTAGGAGGCGCCATGGGGCGCAATAACAAGCATAAGCGTGGAGCTCGCAATAAGCGCGGGCCGGTGCGCAGCGAACGCCGTCCGAGCCTGACCGGGCGCGTGCAGCTCCATGAGCACAGTGCCTATGTCATAACCGAGAATGGCGACTACAAGGTCATGGGCCGCGGTAAGCGCGAGATCATGGACGGCGATACCGTTGCCGTGAGCATTAAGAACAGCCCGCATGGCGAGCGTCGCGCCGTGATCGAGGGCGTGGTTGAGCGCGCAGCTATAAGCGTGGTGGGCACGTACCAGACCGCCGGTCCGCTCGGTGTGATTGAGCCGCTCGATTCGCGCCTGAAGGCCGACTTCTTCATTTTGCCCGAGGATACCTCGGCGGATCGCCTGGGCGTCCGCCCGGGTGATGCCGTTGTCGCACGCATTTTGACCTACCCGACGCGCCTGGAATCGGGCACTGTGACGATCGAACGCCGCATTGGCGGAGATGACGCGCCCGATTTGGGCGTTCAATATGTGATGGCGCGTTACGGCTATACCGATAGCTATCCCGAGGCCGCGCTAGACGAGGCCGAGGGGCTTTCGCTCGATGTGTCCGTGGCGCTTAAGGACCCGCTCCGCCGCGATCTGCGCGACCGCTTTGTCATCACGATCGACCCGGTCGACGCGCGCGACTTTGACGATGCCATTTCGCTGGAGCGTACGCCCGAGGGTGGCTACAAGCTGGGCGTGCATATCGCCGACGTTTCACACTATGTGGCTTGGGACGGGCATATCGATCTTGAGGCTCGCCATCGTACGACATCGGTGTATCTGGCCGATCGCGTGCTTCCCATGCTGCCCGAACGCCTGTCCTGTGACCTGTGCTCGCTTCGCCCTGACGAGGACCGTCTTGCGTTTACCGTTGATATTGAGCTCGATGCGCAGGGTCGCGTACGGCATTACGATCCGTACCCCAGCGTGATTCGCTCGCGTGTGCGTATGGACTATGACGGCGCCGAGGCGCTGCTGGTGCGTGCCGGCGCGGTTGAGTATTCGGTGCTGGAGGGCGCGGCCGAGGATGTTGCGGCTGCCGAGACCTCGCGCGAGGACGCGCTTGAGCGTGGTCTTGCGTGCGAGGAAGCCGCCCGCGGCTACAACGTCGACCTCGGCGATTTCCTCGTCGCCGCTAACGAACTCGCCGAACTTCGCCGTCGTATTCGTCGCGCCCGCGGCTCAGTCGATTTTGACACGGCCGAGATTCGCGCTCTATTGGATGAGGACGGAGTGCCCGTACAGATTGTGGCGCGTGAGCGATCGTGTGCCACGTCGCTTATCGAGGAAGCCATGCTGCTCGCCAACGAGTGCGTTGCAGAGTGGCTGGCAGACCGTGATATCGAGGCCTGCTATCGCGTGCATGAGGATCCGAGTCCCGATAGCCTGCACGGTGCCGCCGTTGCGCTGGCGCAGCTCGGCATCATCGACGATCGCCGTGCTGCCGGTATTGCCCTGGGGAGTCCCGATGAGCTGCAGGCTGCAGTCGATGCTGCCGCCGGTACGGCCAACGCACCGCTCGTCAACACGCTGCTTCTGCGCAGCATGCAGCGCGCGCTGTACAAGCCGCGCAACGAGGGCCACTTTGCGCTCGCCGCGCCGTGCTACTGTCACTTTACGAGTCCCATCCGTCGCTACCCCGATCTGGTGGTGCACCGCGTACTCAAGCTGCAGTTGGCCTATGAACAGCTCGGCGGCAAGGACGCCTTGGTCCGTACGCCGCGGCTGATCGGCAAGGGGCGCGAGTCGCTGCCGCGCATTCTGCCGCAGATCTGCCGCGCATGCAGCGATGCCGAGCGCGCGGCAGATGCCGCCAGCCATGCGACGCAAAAGATTAAGATTGCCCAGTACTATGAGGACCGTCTGGGCGAGCGCTATGCCGGAACCGTCTCGTGGGTTAGCAGTATGGGCCTGTTCGTACGCCTGGATTTGACGCAGGTCGAGGGCCTGGTTTCAATTAAGAGCCTGGGCAACGAGTGGTTCGAGTTCGACGAGGACGCGCTTACGCTGACGGGCGCCGACACGGGGACTCGCTATGAACTGGGCCAGCGCGTGATTATCGAGGTCTCGCGCGTCAATACCACGCGTGGACACTTGGACTTTAAGCTTATCCACTAGCTAAATCCCGACTCGTGGCGGGAGAGCGGAGGGCGGTCTTTCGGGGCCGCCCTCCGCATTTGAATCGTGGCTACCTTGCCGTCTGCTCGGCTGCCCGCTTACCTGCTATTTGAGAGGTAAAACCTACCAAAATAAACCTGTCCCTTTTTGGCAGGTTTACAAGAAAGCGGGGATGAGATGGCGACGGTGTACGGTTATGCGCGGGTGAGTTCGCGCGATCAGAACCTTAATCGGCAGCTGGATGCGCTGGGCGCCTATGGCGTGGGCTCGGCGAATATTTATGCCGACCATGCGAGCGGCAAGGACTTCGATCGACCGCGTTATCACGAGCTGCTACACGTCCTGGGAGACGGGGACGTGCTGGTGGTGCTTTCTATCGACCGACTTGGCCGTAATTACTCCGAGATTCTTGAGGAATGGCGACGCATTACCAAGGAGCTCGGGGTTGCCATTGTGGTGTTGGACATGCCATTGCTTGACACGCGCGCTAGGGCCAGCGGCGCGCCGGATGTGACCAACGCTCTGATTGCCGATATTGTGCTGCAACTGCTGAGCTACGTGGCGCAGGTGGAGCGCGAGAATATCCATCGGCGCCAGGCGGAGGGAATTGCAGCGGCGCGGGCGCGAGGGGTTCGTTTCGGTCGACCTCGCAAGCCGTGCCCTCCTCAGTTTGAGCTGGTGCGCGATAGCTATGAGGCAGGCGATATTACCCGCAGCCAGGCAGCAAAGTGCCTGGGCGTGTGCGTAGGGACGTTCGATCGCTGGATGCGCGAGGCGGGGTAGGGGTTTGCGGCACGTCCGATTGGCGCCCACGCGAGGCGGTATCGGTAACAGCCCTGTTACCGATAATGCGACCTTGTTGAATTATTTTGTGTCGCGCGTATTTCCGAGCGGTCGGATTTGAGGGGCGAGCGGTAGAACGCTCGCCCTTTGTGCGCCACGATGCGGCACAATGTACCGTAAAAGCTGTTTGTATCCGGTACGAATCGTTCGTTGGTCTTTAATTCTTCTCAACGGAGGTGTTTGAGATGGCAAACGGATTGCTTTTGCGGCTTCGCGAGCGTGAGCTCAGCGCGAGCCCGGCGGAACGCAATGTCATCGCATATGTAAGCGCTCATCCGCACGAGGTGGTCGGGCTGTCCGTTCGCGGTCTTGCCGATGCCACGTTCTCCTCGCCCTCGAGCATTTTGCGCTTTTGCAAGCGCTTGGGTTTTGCGGGCTACAAGGAGTTCCAGCGCGAACTGATTGCCGAGCTGGCGCTCTTGGGTGACAAGAAAGACGTTGCCCTCGAGGACATCTCCATGGATGACAGCGTCGAACGTATCGTGGGGAAGGTGATGAAAAGCAACGTGCGCACGATCGAAGCGACGGCGCGAACGCTCGATTACACCGTCTTGGAGCGATGTGCGGCCTATCTTAAGCGGGCACGCGCGGTCAATCTGTTCGGTATCGGTGCCTCTCGTTTGGTCGCGCACGATCTGGCGCAAAAGCTCATGCGTGTCGACAAAGAGTGCCATCTGTACGACGACTGGCATGATCAGCTCTTGTGTGCCAAGAACATGCATGAGGGCGATATGGCGATCGCCTTTAGCTACTCGGGCTTGACGCAAGAGGTGCTGGACTGCACCGCCGAGGCTCAACGTCACAACTGTCCCGTTGTGGCCGTTACCAAAGTAGATGGATCATCCAAGCTTGCCACCATGGCCGATGCCGTGCTCGGCGTCGCTGCGAGTGAGCCCTTGGTCCGCAGCGGTGCCATGGCTTCGCGTATGGCCCAGCTTATGGTTGTCGATGCCCTGTACGCTGCTTACGTTGCCAGCGACTACGAACGGGCGACGCATGTCATTAAGCAAAACTACATCGAGAAACAGGAAAGATGAGGTGAATGAAATGCTCGATTTAACAAAATTCACGACCGAACAGCGTAATCAAAGGTCTATGGACCTCGATACGATGACATCGCTGCAAATCGTCACGACGATGAATGATGAGGATCTTCGTGCCGTCCAGTCGGTCACGAAGGTGTTGCCCCAGGTTGCCACAGCAATCGACTGGGCTGCTGAGGCACTCGA
>CAUCKA010000032.1 GCA_958443265.1 uncultured Collinsella sp.
CCACTTTGCTTTGCCTCGGGCCTGCCACTGCAATCTCGCGATGTGTTGGAAGGCACCACTTCCCACCATTTCCTCAAAAAGCGGCCATTATCGCTCGTCGCCAAGCCCTGTCGCGGAGTAGCAATGGCATCGAGCCTCTTTCCTTTTGTGAACGATTCAACAAGAGCATCGCTGGCCCAGTAGGCTATGGGGGTGCCGGGGATTTGCTTGAAGGTATCGGCGTCGCGGCGGTAAAACCAACCGCAGTCGGGGTTCCGGATCGCCTCGAGGGCCTTCGGGGCCTGGACAGCAGCACCAACGAAGTCCGAAAGGCGCACATAGCCGCCCTTGTAGCCCTTGACGAACGAATTGTGGAACGTGTAGGTACAGATGGGCACGGTCGCGCCAGCGAAGCCCGAGTACTCAAGTTGGATGAGAGAGGTCAGCGTTCTGTTGTCGATAATCTCGTTGCGGAGCTTCTCATAGCTTCCGATGAACATCCAGACGAAAGGCGACATGACTCCGCACTCGCCGTGGTCCTTGGCGAGACTGAACATGCGAACGATAAAGCTGGAGAAGAGGTCGCTCTTCACGTCGGGGTAGTTCTTCTTGACCCACTTGCTCATAAAGGGATTAAAGCTGCTGCTGCCCATATACGGAGGATTCGCCACGACGCAGGTAAAACGACGGGACAGTTTCTCGCAGATGACGGCAGCGCTTTCGAGCTTAGTTTTGGTCGCAGAAGCAAAAAGATTGTCGGAACAGCTCGCGGCGGCGGCCTTAAGCTCGTCAACCTCTTCCTCTGAAGGATTAAGAAGCGAACCGATCTCGCCCAAATGGCTCAGCTCCTCGGCGAGCTTCTTGTTGCCCGGGAGCTCGTCCTCTCCCAGCGGGATGCTCGAGAGCACGGTAACGTCGGCGCGCACGGCGCGCTTGAAAAAGCGACGATCGTGCTCGCGGGCGCACATGGCAAGCGCCAGTTCCGCGATCTGCGCTGCACGGGGATCGATCTCCATGCCAGCGAGGTTTTTAGTAAGAATGAGCTCGGGAATTTCGCGCTCACGATAGCCGCGCTCCTCGTACATATGGAAGAGCAATTCGAACGCATAGACCAGAATATGGCCCGAGCCGCATGCGGGGTCACAGAGGGTTATCTCCTCGGGGCTCGAGATGCGTATGAAGTCCTCGTGCTCAGCATCGGGCTCGATGTAATATTCCATGCGCTCGCGCAGCGAACTCCCCGGGTTATTGAGCATCCACAGACGGCCGAGCGAGTTCTCGACCATGTAACGCACGATCCACTCGGGGGTGAAGAGCTGCGTGGCGGGCGCGATGTCCGCCGCCGCTGCCTTGCGCTTGGACTTGAAGAACTCGTCTTTAACGTCGGCATTGTAGTACTGATACATCCAGCCCAGAACGGTCACGCCCTTGCGCCAGTCCTCGTCAGTGAGGACGGCATTGAGCTTGCCCACCACGCCGTCGGACATCATGAGGCCCTGGGGCAACAGCAGCTCCATGGCTCCGCCCACGCGTTCAAAGACGCCCGGTAGGCAATCGGCAAGCTCCTCGCACTGAGCAACAAACAGGTAGCGCCACAGCGGTTCATCCAAGCCCGCCATCTTGAGCTCGGCTATGCGATCGGCATCGGCCGTCGCTATCTCCACGTCCAGTGCGTTCTCCACGGCCTCGCTACCATGGCTGCCGTCCGCACGACTTAGCATGCGCATACGGCTGGGAAGCCATCCGCGTGCATCCATGAAGCGAATGGCCACGATGCGGTTGAACCAGGTGTAGGCCGCACGGTCGCGCAGCGCCTCGTGACCCACCTCTGCCTGCATGCGCAGCAGTTCGTCGCGTTGCTCAATCTCAGCCGGACTTAGGGGCAGGCCGTTGACGGTCTCGGACCCAACGGGCGCGGGTGCAGGTTCGGTGATGCCGTAGCGCACCATCTGCGCCTCCACGCCTTTGATGAGCTCCGTACGGGCCCAGGTGCAGAAACTCTTAAGAGCAGAATCGTTCATGGTTGATGAGCCTTTCTAAACGCCATAAGCCACCGGTGCGCGCTTTGGCACCGGTGGCTCCGCGGGTTAGTTGATACGGATCTCGTCGTTTGCAACGAGCGCCTGCATAAGGCGGGAGCGCAGGTCGTCCACGTAGCGCTCCACGTCCTCTGCGGACAAGAGACGACTCGGCTTGGCCAGATCGGCGCGGCGCACAGTCTTGATCTTGCGCTGGGGCTTGGGCGCGGGCGCGGGAGCAGGCGATGCGGCGCCCTTGTTGGAGACCTTCTTGACCACCTCGCCCGTGCTCATGACCTCGGTGGTGCGGCGCTCGTTGTCCATACGCACGCGGGCCTCATCCACCGCGTCGTACATCTCGTTGGCCGCCGCACTGAGCCAGTCGCCCCAGTTAGTTGCAACAACGCTCAGTTCATTGAGACTTTGAGCGCTGTGGGCACGGTTTTTGAACGACTCGTATTTAGTGCCGGCGTCTGCTATGGCATCCTTGGCCTGATTGACAAAGCCCTTTTGACTCTCGGCCTGCGCCCGCAGGTCTTGCAGATCGCTCTCGATGCGACACAAAAACTCATTGCGGCGGATGCCCAACAGCTTTTTCATGTCATCCTCGACGGGATCCATAAGCGGCTGCAGGTCTTTAATACGGCCGTAGGGCTTGGGATCTTTGAGGATCTCACGAACCGTTGCCACGTTCTCCACCGCACCGGGAATGTCATCGGAGGCATACTCGATACCCTCGGTGCGGTTCAAGAAATCCCTGGCGTGATCAAACGCTGTTCGTTGATTGGACTCGAAGAACTCAACCACCTTGTCAAAGTCTTCCTTGGCATCGAGCAAACGCTCCTCATGCTTGGTGAACGTGGTCAAGAACGCCTCGGCCTCGTTCTGGTCCTTAAGGACGTCGGCCACCTCCGAGCGCATCTTCTCGCACTCGTCCTCACCGGGATACGGGTAGGCCGGCTTGATGCCCGTGTAGTAGTCGCGTGCTATGGCGAGGCACGCCTCGCGCAAGCCCTCAAGGCGCTCTTTGAGCTCGGCCACGAGCTTATCCTCGTTGGAGGGCACGGTCTTGAGATCAAACAGATCACGCATGAGCTCGCCCGTGGCGCGCAGCAACCGGTCGCTCATGCGCACGCGCAAGCGCACCTGGGCCTTATCGGCATCCTTGCGCAGGAGCGCCACCATGCGGCTATCGTTAGCTTGAACCGTCTGGCCGCCAAACAGCACCTGCGCGCGCTGCTCCACCACAAGCTGCGCCACCACATTTGCGATGTCGACCTCGCGCCAGCCAAAGGGCCTTTGCTGGTACTGGCGCTGGATATCGCCCATAGCGGTATCCAGATGGCGCTGGTGCTGCACTTTGAGGTAGTCCTCAACCTCCTTGAGCGCACGCGTGTTACCCGCGTTCATGCCAGCGAGCCCCGCTTGAACGTTGCCCGCCAGAGTGGAGCGGATATCGGAATCGCTCGTGACCGGCGCGCCGATATAGCCGGCCTTTTCAAAGACCACATCGCACAGCTGCGCCAGCACCTGCTCAAAGACCTGGGCGGGTTTGGCAGCACGGATCTCAATCATGCGCCCGTTGACGGCGCATCGTGCATGGAGCACGGCCTCGCTCAAAAGGGTATCGGCCTCCTTCTCGTTATAGGCCGCCTCGCGCATCTTGGACTCGACGATCTGGCGCGTACTCAGCTGAAGCTCCTGGAGATTTCGCGTCTTGGCGTACTTGCGGATCTTGGCGGCGCTGACGAGCGTCTCCCAATAATCCGCCTCGTCACTCAAGGCCACGATGGCTTTGCCCGAAGAAGCCAAGGCCAGCTCGGTATCGTCCGCACGGCCCAGGTCGCTCGCCATAGTCGCCACGTTAAGCTCCATGCCGCCCATGCTGGTACCGTGGATTGAGCCGTCCACATAGCGGTCAAACGGGAAGTCGTTGGCCCCGCGGTTGAGCTTGCGCGCGGTGTAGATGCTGTCGAACAGGCGCTTTTTGATAGACTCGATCACCTGCGCGTTGTCGATCGGGGTGCGTGCGATCTCCTGCGCTATCTCCTGCTCCTCGTCGGTGAGGAAGCTATAGGTATCGCCCTGGCGTGACACGTAGTTCTCGCGCTCCAAACGGGCGAGGGATCCTTTACGCGGTCCTTGAGGGCGCGCTTGTCCACGTCGAGGCTATCGATCATGAGGATGGAGATGTTCTCGACCGTGGCCTTGACGTAGCCGATGTAACGAATCAGGTACAGGAGCTTGAGCACCTGAACGTCGTAGGGTTCAAGGCCCTCCGCGTTCTCGGCCGCACGGACCGCGCGGTCAACCACCTGGCTGATGCCGTGCTCAAGATCTTTGGAGATAGTGTCGAAGAAGCGCCAGAACGGCACGAGCGCACCGGTCTGGTCATGCTGGATGACCTGAGCGCTCTCCTGAAATGCGCTCAGCATGGAGCGCTCGCCCGTGGACATGTGCTTGGCCTTGACACCGTGCTTGCGCACCTCGGTCATCACGTCGGGCAGGAGCTTAAACTGATAGCCCACAAACGGGTAGCTGGCCACAAAATCCTTGGAGTTGGCGTAGCCGGCAAGGTCGGAGCGCGAGCCACCCTCAAAGGTAAAGTTGTTTTTGAGCACGGCGGTGTCTTGCTCGTAGACCCGTGCAAGCATATCGGCCGCCGGCGCGGTCTTCTCGAGCACACGGCGCTGGATGACCTCGTCCACGCTGGAGCTGGAAAGCGAAAGGCGGGTATTGAAGCGGCCTTGAATCTTTGAAAAGTCGTTGCCCACGGGCAGACTCAGGTTGTCGATGGCCTCCTGGCTCGTGACCATCACCCACACGCGGCCACCGCAGGCGGCACCCAGCTCCTCGACGATGGTCTGAAGGCTCAGCATAAGGCTTGGGTCCTGGTCGTTTGTAATAAACTGACCCACCTCATCGACCATAAAGAGCAAACGGAAGTTGCCGCCGTGGGCCGCTGCCTGAGCGTCCACGTAATCCATGACCTTTTTGGCAAAGACATCGGGGGCCAAAACCTCGTCCTCAGAACCCTCGAGCCAGTTCCATGCGGCCTTCTCGCTCATGCCGAGCACGCTCTGCAGCACCTCGACGACGTCGTCCTCAAAGTAGCTGTAGGTATCGCGGGTCTGGAGCCAGGACTCGCCGTTGACGCGCTCAAAGGCCTCGCGGAACTCCTGGGTCTTGCCCAGGGAATCGATGTAGTCCTCGAGCTTTGCAAGCTTGAGGTCCTCGCCGTAGAAGCCGCGCGCCTCGTAGAACATGCGCTCAAAGCCGCGAAGCAGCGCCGTGGGAGCCGTATCGCCCTGCTTCCACTGGCCCGCCTTGCTATCGATGTTAAAGAGGATGGCCTGCGTGGGCACCGAGCAGGCGCGCTCCATGGCAGCCACGACCATGGGGTCGACAATCTTGCCGTCAAAGTAGCGGATGGCGCTCTTGCCGCCGATCTGGCGATTCTCGAGCAGGTAGCTCAGCATCTTGAGGAAGTGCGATTTACCGGAACCGAAGAAACCACTGATCCACACGCCGATCTTGTCGGTGCGCGCATCGATGGCATCGCCGTAGGCCTTGAAGAACGTGGCAAAGTGCCTCTGCAACTCGCGCGTCACCACGTACTCGTCAAGCTCTTGGCGGATGGACCCATCTTTTGAATCCTGGACCTTGACCACGCCGTTGATGGAGCGGTTGATGTCTTTTGCAAAGAGGTCGCGAATGATCGTGTTGTCCATGGGTGCTCCTTTGGGTTTGGGAACGTTATGGCAAAGGGTTGTTACCGGCGGCAGGGACTTGCCTGCGGGGAGCCGTGCTTACGAGATATAGATGGCGCGGTAGTAGTTGTCGGCCGGCAGACGGTTAAAGAGCTGGAAAGAAGAGCCGTTGAAACTGCCCGGATAGGCGGCGACCACAGGCACCTCATCAAAATCCGCAAGCATACAATGGAGAAGCGTGTGCATGCGAAAGAATGGGAAGACCTCGCCCGCGCCGGTGAGGAGAACGACGTCTCCAGGCGCGTGCGGCTCGGTCTGCTCAAGGATGTACGCGGCGACTTTCTCGGGCGAGGCGAACTTGGCCACGTCCTCGAGCACGCGCTGGGTACCGCGGCGCTCCTCTTGGCGTGGGATGGCCTTAAGGACACGGCGCTTTTCGAGAATCGCCAGAACGGCGTCGTAGAGATTCACGACCTTGAGCGTGCACGGGAGCTTGCCGGCCTCGGCATCGCGTGAAAGGGCGTCAAATAACGCACGCGCTTCAAACTCCAGCGCGGGGTCATAGCAAAAGGTGTGGAAGCCGATCTCATTGCCTATGCCCTTGTTGGCCAAAAAGTCCTCGCTGCACAGGCACTCGCGCAGAAGCTGCGCGCGGCGCTCAAATTCCTGACGGGCGTGCTCGGAGCGGACATGCGCCGCCACGACGCTCTTACGGGAATGGATGCCGATATTGGTGGTGAGATCGGTCGCCGGGGTAATAGCAGGGTCGACGGCGCTGTTGACGGGAGCCACGCTACATCACCGACCTGCCGGTAAGGGCCGCGATAAGCGACTGCTCGCCCAGCTGGACCAAGGCTCGCTCGACATCGGAATCGAGGAAGAGTGGTGACAGGCGCTCGGACTCCGGGCCCAGGCCCTCGCCGATAAGGCCGGCATGGCGGAGCGTCTGGCGGAGCGAGCCCTTAATGCGCTTGACCGTGGCCTCAGTCCAGCGGGCCGCGTCCGGATACTCCGTGGTAAAGCGTGTCATAAAGGCGTTGAGGTCAACCGCCGTAAAGGCATAATCGAAGTTTTGTAGGCGCTCCCCTACCTCGTCGAGCACGAGCTCGCGCACGATATCGTAGCGGCAGATCATGCTGTAGAAGATGGCCTGATCCGCCTGCGTGGGGGTGCCGGATGCTATGAGGCCGGTTAGGGATAACGCAGCCTCGACGGCGGTTTTGGGGTCGATGCCGCGCGCGGCGCATACGGCGTCCGTGGGCACCATGGCGTCAAGGCGGCGAAGGCACACGGTTGCGCGGTTGACGACCATGCGCTCCGTGGGATATTGAAAGAGGTTCTCGCTCTTTACGCGTACAATGACCTGCTCGTCGCTTGCGCCCTGCATACGAAGGGCAGCGACGATGCGCATCTCATGCGGGAGGAATTGCTCGCGGGTGAGCACCCCCCCCCCGAACGCTTTTTGTGGTTACATCCACAGTACACGCTCCAAGGGTGTCAAAGGCTGTCACAAGTGCGCCGCAACCCGGCGGGCAGGCGCGGCGCACATGACAATAATCATACCTGTTGGTAAAAAAGTTACCACGCCCAGAGTGTCAAATGTTGAGCAACAAAAATTAATCCGGTTAACGGTCATTTTCGCAGCTTAGAAACTTTAACGAGGTCGCCCCAAATCACACTTGCCAGACAACCGCGCTTACGAATGCAGGCACGCACACGCCCAACGCCACCCTCCGCCATATTCAACATAGAGTTATACACATGCTTCTATGTAAGGAGTTTCGTATGCCTGTCGTAAAGCCTATTTCTGATCAGACGCGCGCACTAACTACCATTCAGGAACGCGAAGATCACATTCAACGTACCATCGCTCATGGTTACGACGACCTCACCAACGGTCGTGTGCGCCCCTGGAAACAAGCAAAAGCTGAGGCAGATCGGATGCGAGCCATCAGGTAAGGTCACCTCTGCCCCATGTAACCATCCTGTAAATCATAGCGGCGCAGTCGAGTTTTACCGTGATACGGTCGCGCCCGGCGCTCCACTGTGCTAAAGTATCCCGAACGTTCAAACGACTGCGAGGGGGAACTAGAAGATGGCACGTGTGCACAACTTCTCAGCTGGCCCGGCCGCACTGCCTACAAGCGTGCTCGCCGAGATCGCCGACGAGATGATGGACTACCGCGGTTGCGGCATGTCCGTGCTCGAGATGAGCCATCGATCTAGCATGTACCAGCAGATCATCGACGACGCCGAGGCAACCCTGCGCCGCCTGCTGAGCATCCCCGACAACTACCGTGTCCTGTTTTTGCAGGGCGGCGCCACGTTGCAGTTTGCGGGCATCCCCATGAACCTCATGCGCCGCGGCCGCGCCGGCTACGTCGTGACCGGCAACTTCGCCAACAAGGCGCACCAAGAGGCCAGCAAGTACGGCGAGGCCGTGCTGCTCGCGAGCTCCGAGGACACCAACTTCGACCGCATTCCCTACATGGCCGACGTCAACGCACGCATTGCCGCCGAGGCCGCGGGCGACGGGCTCGACTACGTCTACATCTGCCAGAACAACACCATCTTTGGCACCATGTTCCATGAGCTGCCCGATTGCGGCGACGTGCCGCTGGTCGCCGATGTCTCGAGCTGCTTTTTGTCGCAACCGCTCGACGTCGAGCGCTACGGGCTCATCTACGCCGGCGCCCAGAAAAACGCCGGCGCCGCGGGCGTGACCGTGGTCATCGTGCGCGACGACCTCATCGCCGAAGGCCCCGCCTTTGCGCAGACGCCGCAGTACCTGGACCTCAAGACCCAGGCCGCCAAGGGCTCCATGCTCAACACGCCCAACACCTTTGGCATCTACGTGTGCGGCAAGGTATTCCACTGGGTCGAGCAAACCGGCGGACTTGCAGCCATGGCCGAGCGAAACTGGGCCAAGGCCAATCTGCTCTACAACCTGCTCGAGCACAGCGAGCTTTTCCATGGCACCACGCAGGCCGACAGCCGCTCCATCGCCAACGTCACCTTCCGCACCGGCGACGCCGAGCTCGACGCGGCCTTTGTCGCAGGCGCGGCCAAGCACCAGATTCAAAACGTCAAGGGCCATCGCCTGGTGGGCGGTATGCGCGCCAGCGTCTACAACGCCGTAACCATGGAAGACGTGCAGGCACTGGCAACGTACATGAAGGACTTCGAAGCGCAGCATAGTTTGAGCCCGCGATCTAACTAGCCCGCAACCCGCGGGCCGACCAGCCACCTCAGACCACCCTGTTTAGATCAAAACCTGCTAAGGAGTTTTTCCATGCGTAAGATTAAGACCATCGATGACATCACTAAAGACGGCAAAGTCGAGTTTGGCGAAGGCTACGAATTTGTGAGCACCGCCGAGGAGGCCGACGCCATCCTGATGCGCTCGACCGACCTGCACGGCTACGAGCTGCCCGAGGGCATCCGCGCCATCGCCCGCTGCGGCGCCGGCGTCAACAACATCCCCGTCGAGGAGTACGCCAAGAAGGGCGTCGTCGTCTTTAACTCCCCCGGCGCCAACAGCAACGCCGTTAAGGAACTCGTCCTAGGCATGCTGGTGCTCTCGAGCCGCGGCGTGGTGCAATCGATGAACTGGGTGCGCGACAACGCCGACGACCCCGAGATTCAGGTCGATGCCGAGAAGGCCAAGAAGGCCTTTGTGGGCCGCGAGCTCAAGGGCAAGCGCATCGGCGTCATCGGCCTGGGCAACGTGGGCTCCAAGGTCGCCAACGCCTGCGTCGATCTGGGCATGGACGTTTACGGCTACGATCCGTTCATTTCCGTCGAGCACGCGTGGGTGCTGAGCCGCGAGGTGCAGCGCGTGGGCACGCTCGAGGATCTGTGCCGCGGCTGCGACTACCTCACCGTACACGTGCCCAGCAAGGCAGACACCATCGGCATGATCAGCACCGAGCAGATTAACCTGCTGGCACCCGACGCCGTGCTCATCAACTACGCGCGCGAAACCATCATTGACGAGGACGCCGTCGACGCTGCCCTGCGCGCGGGCAAGCTGAGCTGGTTTAGCTGCGACTTTGCCACGCCCAAGACCGTCAAGATGCCCAACACGTTTATCACGACGCACTCGGGCGCCGGCACCGGCGAGGCCGAGGCCAACTGCGCCGACATGGCCATCAGCGAGCTCAAGGATTACCTGGAAAACGGCAACATCGCGCACAGCGTCAACTACCCCGCCTGCAGCATGGGCAAGGCGCGCGCCGCAAGCCGCATTGCCTGCCTGCATGCCAACGTGCCCAACATGATCGGCCAGATCACGGCCATTCTCGCCAAGGACAACGCCAACGTGCAGCGCATGACCAACGAGTCCGCTGGCGAGAACGCCTACACCATGTTCGACACCGATGAGCACCTGGACGGCAGCACGATCGAGGCACTTAAGCAAATTCCGTCGATGTATCGTGTGCGCGTGATTAAATAGCGCCGGCGCCAATCCTGCCAGACAGACCACGAAGCCCATTCGGCCCCCGTTTTCACGAAACGGGGGCCGATTTTGTTGCTCCGGACGACTTTAAAATGATACCCAGAACAAGTTTTTTCAGATAATCGATAGTGAGGCTCAAGTCGCTAAGCACACCCGCTTTGATAAACAGCTTTATCAGGGACTTTAGTAGGTAAAAATCGATCTCTATGTGCCGAATGTAAGTTGACTGTCCATTTTCCGAAACAACTTATTCTAGATAGCATTTTTAAGGCCCCTCCAAGGCGAAATATAAGTCTTTTTGTGACCAAAACTCTAGTCCGCGCGACCGTTTTCCACCCGCGCGGCTACATTCCTGCCCAATCGATAAAAATCTCCTCACGAAGCCGCCGTTCGAGCTCCTGCTGTCGCGGCGTCTTGTCTTTCAGCGGCACATCGAGATAGGACATGATGAGCTCCATCACCACGCGGAAGGCATCGAAGTCGGCCAGCTGACCATAGGTCATCAGAACGACGGGATATCCCATCGCTTGCAAGGCCGTCGTTCGGTCAGAGTCCGAGATCTTGGATTCTATGGATCCGTGTATGGCTTTGCCTTGGCATTCAACAAGGCATTCTCGGCTGCCGTCCTTATTTGCCAGCAGGATATCGGCATAGCGCCTATCAAGCCCCGAAATCAGGCGGGCGCTGCGCGTCATACGAATCTCAACGTTATTGGTAAGGCGCAGCCCTTCGCCGCCACGCAACCTCGTAAGGCCAAACAGCATCGAAGCCTGGACCTCGAGCGGCGATGCCACCACTCCCGTAATGCATTTCGCGGCACGCGTGAACGATTTGGCGCCACGGAGCCCCGGGATCTTATCGACGTACTCGGTAAGTTCAGAGAGCTCGATCAAGGGCGGTCGTTTCTACAAGTCCGTTGGATTGCCCGAGACATCCTTTACGTTTTCCCAGCCCAACCGTGCGTCACCCCACCGGCTCCCATATGCCCGCTCAAGCGCCAACTTTACCTGAGGCGCAATCTTGCACACGGCAAAGGTGCCGCACATCTCATACATGCACATGATCAGACGCTCGTTTGAGACCGAGGAGGCCAGGGTCAACAGGGTAAAGAGCGGGGACGCGACATCGAGGCCAAACTCTGTCTGCCGCACGGAGCCAAACGGCCTCTCCCCGTTCCAAACATGCCTGACAATGCGATCACCCTTACGTCCGCAGCTGCCCTGCGCCAAAACATGCAACGGAGTGCCCAGGAAATGCTTGACGAGCGGATGCTCGCAAAGGCGCTCCCTGCGCGGATCGTCTACAGAATCGGGCAGGTCCGGCATTATCGCCAAGACCTGTGGAGGTATCCGGTGATACCGAAAGGCAGATATGTCGCACAGCATGTCGTCCATAACGGCTACGTACCCACTGCGTCGTTTGCAAACCCGCCTGGACGGCAAACGCGCTGGCTCAGCCTGCGAACGGTAAATACTGTTGCGCGCACATCGCGGATCTCTCAGGAGGCTTACAATCGGTTTGGAAAGCAGACTGATTGTGAGGTTGCATATGGTTGATGAGGACTTTGCCTGGCGGCTTGCGCAGGACCTTGTGCGGATCGACAGCTCAGACCTGGGCGCATATGAGAATGAAATTGAGCGGTATATCAAAGCGCTGGTTGAGGCTCAGCTGGAGCGGTTGAGTCATCCGGTGCTCCATGCCGTGCAGGCTGAGGAACTCGAAGTACTCCCCGGGCGCCGCAACCTTATGGTCACCGTGCCCGGTTTGAGCGACGAGCCACGGCTGGTCTATATCTGCCATATGGATACCGTCACCTTGGGCGACGGCTGGGACGCAGGCATTCCGCCGCTCGGGGCAATCGTGCGTGACGATAAACTCTATGGCCGCGGCGCCTGCGACATGAAGGGCGGTCTGGCCTGCGCCATTGCCGCACTGGTCCATACGCTCGAGCGCGTGGCGGCGGATGGCACGCTGCCCCGCCGCGGCTTTTCGCTCATCTGCTCGGTCGACGAAGAGGACTTTATGCGCGGCTCAGAGGCCGCCATCGATGCCGGATGGGTCGGCTCGCGCGAATGGGTGCTGGACACCGAGCCCACCGATGGGCAGATTCAGTTGGCGCACAAGGGACGCACATGGTTCGAGATTGAGACGGCAGGCATGACGGCGCACGCGAGCCAGCCTTGGAAGGGCGCGGATGCCGTCGCCGCCATGGCAGAGGTCGTCTGTTCGCTTCGTCGCGCGTTCATGACGCTGCCCGTACACGATGAGCTGGGGCCATCGACCATCACGTTTGGACAGATCGAGGGCGGCTACCGTCCCTATGTCGTGCCCGACCATGCCAAGGTCTGGGTCGACATGCGCCTGACCCCGCCGACCGATACGGTCGCCGTAACGCGCATGGTAGAGCAGGCCATCGCCGTCGCCGAAGCCGCCGTTCCCGGTTGCCGCGGCAGCTACGTCGTGACAGGCGACCGCCCCGCCATCGAGCGCGACCCGGGCTCTCCCCTTCTGGCGGCACTCAAGCGTGCCGCCGATGACGTGACGGGCACAGACACGACCGTCGGCTTCTTTACCGGCTACACCGACACCGCCGTCATCGCGGGCAAGACGGGCAACCGCAACTGTATGAGCTACGGCCCCGGGTCGCTCGCGCTCGCGCACAAGCCCAACGAGTATGTGCCCCACGCTGACATCGTTCGCTGCCAGCAGGTGTTGATCGCACTCGCCGACAACACGCTCTGGGGCGCGGATAGCCAAGTTGGGGCATAATAAGCCGCGAACAAACCGACTCGCACGTTAGGACCGCCCATGAAAGCACTTCCGTTTCCCTGCATCCGCCCGGCACAGGACCGTGTGCTCGAGGCGCTGCCTGCGATGGGCAGCATTCTGAGTGACAATGAAGCTCTGCGCGGTGCGATTGCCGATGGGCTCATGCTCAAGGATCCGGGCGCGGCATACTACGTGTACGAGTGTTCGGGAGAGCCAGGACGCGTAACGGGTGTCGTGGCAATCTGCCCGGTTAACGTGCTGATGGGTAGCAACGAGGCTGCCGCCGAGAACGTCGACGCACTCGCCGCCGCGCGCGCGATCGCCGAGCTCAAGGTGCAGCCTCGTCCCGTGTCGCTCGCCTACGAGGCCTCGCCCGTCATGGATATCATCCTGGGCGCTGCAAAAGAGGGCGCGTCGCTCTACGCTGTCACCGATCCCGCGGGCATTACGCACCGCGCGTGGGAGGTCAAGCGCGAGGACGCCGTTGCCGCCATCCGCGCTATGCTCGGCCAAGCACCAGAGCCGACACTGGCCGACGACCCCGCCTACGCCGCCGCTCTGACCGGGGCGTCGCAGCTCCTGGCAGACGAGGCCCGCGCAGCCGGCACCTACACGGGCAAAGAACCGTTCAACTTTACCGTCGCCGCGCTATTCCCCGCCGCGCAGGTCGCAGGCGCCGCACCGCAGGTTCCGACGGGCCTGCTCACCCACCAAATTGCACGATGGTTCTAGCCAGGCTTAAACGCTTAGCGCAAAGACTCGGCAGCTCAACAAGCAAGGGGTGGGGATGCAATGCCAGCGCATGCATCCCCACCCCTTTCGCATCGAGCAATGATGTCGGCGATCCGCATCGCCACGCCCGCGCTATCCCCGCTGCGGACCTGCTGCCGCCACGAGTGGCTCAAGCCCCAGCTCGCGCGCGTAGTCTTCCTGCGTAAAGATCTCAACCAGTTCAAACGCATCCGTCGCATCATCAAACGCAAAATGCAGCACCGAGCAGTTGCCCGGCACATGGTCGCGCTCGTCTGCCGCCGCGCCCTTCACGTGGTCCATGAACTCCTTGATAGCCGAGCCATGACTTACCGCGAGCACGCACGTATGGTCCGGACGCTGCATAAGCTCGGTCAACGTCGCCACCATGCGCTCGCGCACCTGCATCTGGCCCTCGCCGCCAAACTGGCAATAGAAGTCGCGCCACGAGCGCTCGGGCATGAGCATCACGCGCTCGGCCTCAAAGTCGCCAAAGAACCACTCGCGCAGGCCGTCCAGGCGCTCGTATGCCAAGCCCGGCCACAAGTTGGCGATAGTCTGCTCGGTGCGATGAAGTGTGGAGGTGTAGGCATGGTCGGGCTCAATGCCGCGCGCACGCAAGAACATGCCGGCACGCGCCGCCTGGTCACATCCCAGCTGCGTGAGAGGCGAGTCACTCCAGCCTTGAATAATGCGCTTGAGGTTGAATATCGTCTGTCCATGACGGACCAGATACAGATCTTTATTCATAGGGGTCCTTTCGTTCGTTAACAATCAAGGAGCGAAAACGCCCCGTCGCAATAGCCAAAATGAAGCACGGCACCGTTGTCGGGCTGCTCTCCCCCGCCAGTCACGCATCTAAGAAACTCCTGGCAGGCTGAGCCGTGGGAGACGGCCAGCACGCAGTCGTGCTGCGGCTGGGCCATGATGCGGGACAGCGCCGCGACCATACGTGCGCGAAGCTCACTTTCCGACTCGCCACCAAAGGCAACCGGATAATCACCCCAGGGTTGCGGCGGCATCTCGCGGTTTGGTGTGCCCTCCAACGATCCCAAATGCCACTCGCGCAGGTCATCGACCAGCTCTATGGAACGGCCCTCGCCAACGATCAGCTCTGCCGTACACCGCGCCCGCCCCAACGGAGACGAATAAACATGGTCAAAGATCACGCCACGGTCCTCAAACGCCGCACGCGTCGCCAGCGCTTGCTCGCGCCCGCGCGCCGTAAGCGGCGAATCGTGCCAGCCCTGCAAAATGTTCTTCACATTGAGCTCGGTCTGCCCATGCCGCACCAAATACAGATCGGCCACACGCCCTCCCCTCGCACCACCACAAAGGGGACAGGCACCTTTGTGGTGGTTTTGCCGCCGGATCGCACCGCAACGACGCGTAACTACAGCAGCACGTCGGCAAGCGGACGCTTGGGCACGTGATGCATCTGCGCCTCGTCGCGCCAATAATTGATAGAGCCATCCGGGTTGGAGTCGATCGCGTCGATCACCTGGGTCTCGGCCGGCACGCCAAAAGCCATGATCAGCTTGAGCTCATACTTGTCGCCGTCGAGCCCCATCGTATCGATCGCGCGGGGCGTAAAGGCCTTGAACATGCAGGCCGCCACCTCGGGCGTGGCGCTGCGCGCGGCGAGCATCATCGTCTGGGCGGCAATGCCGGCGTCGACCTCGGTGATGGGCGCGGCGGGCTTACCCGGAACAGCGCGCTCGGCAAGAATCGCGATGTAGCCGGTCGGGCGCTCGCCCTCATCGGGACCCGGCCAGTCCTTGAGCGCACCGGCCC
>CAUCKA010000033.1 GCA_958443265.1 uncultured Collinsella sp.
CGCCGTCCAGAGTCAGGTCAACGAGACCTTTACCGAAACCATTACGAGCATCGGTCTTAAAACCGTGTCCAGCCTGCTCGACTATATGAGCACCGACCAGGTGAGCAACTTTATCGCCAATCTGTCCTCTACGCTGGGCGATTCGGTCCAGGACCTGCAGGACATTCAGACCAGCGCAACGTCGCTGGCGGGCGTTTTGAGCTCCACGTCCGATTCGCTGACGTCGGCGGGCGGTATGCTCAAGCAGACGGGCACTGTTGATGAGTCGACGAAGCAGCTGATGGAGCACGCAAAGAACGGTGTGAGCGATTCCGAGGAAGCGCTCAAGGCAGCCAACGACGCCATCAACACCGCGATCGACGGAAGCGCGGGCTCATTCGACAACGTGTCTACCGAGCTTGCGAAGGCGTTTGACGCCGCGAACCAGCATGTCGACGTTACGGTGACCCAGCTCAACAAAGCCGCGTCGGCACTCGAATCGCGTGCCAACGATATCGATGACGTGGCTAACCAGCTTCGCAGTTTTGCCGAGCAGGTGAGTGACGAAAAGCTCCAGGACAGTCTTAAGTCTGTGGCGACATCGCTGGGCAGGATCGCGACGGAGCATCGCAACAACGCCAAGGACCTGAAAGCAACCGCAAAGTCCCTCTCGGACAGCATGGCAGAGGTTAACAAGTCGCGTGCCGAGGTCGATCAGGCAATCGCGGATGCTAAGGCTGGTATCTCGGGCGCCAAGACTGACTACGACTCTACGTTTTCGGTCAAGGCCAAAGAACTCAAGAAGACTATTTCGGGCGTTTTGGATTCGCTCAACGGTATCTCGGGCGATCTGGATAGTGCCGTAGACGGTCTGACCGACGCATCCGGTTCGCTGGCAAAGGGTCTCTCCAAGGCTGCAAAGCTGGTCAACAAAGCTTCCGATCAGCTGGGTGAGGCGTCGGACAAGATTAGCGCTTTCAAGGACGAGCTCGACGGTGCCCTTATGTCGGACGATCTGGCCACGATCAAGACGATGATCGGTAATGATCCCGAGGGTTTGGCCGTGTCGCTTTCCGGCCCCGTCGAGCTCGACCGCAAGCCGGTCTATCCGATCCGCAATTACGGTTCGGCCATGGCGCCGTTCTACACGATTTTGTCGCTGTGGGTCGGCTCGATTGTTCTGGCGGCCATGATGAAGGTCTCGGTTGACGATGAGCTCATCAACGAACTCATCCCCGTGCGCCTGCACGAGATCTACCTGGGCCGTTATCTGTTCTTTGGCGGTCTGGCCTTGCTGCAGGCAACGCTCGTGTGCGCAGGCGACATTCTGTTCTTTGGCATCCAGTGCGACAACCCCCTGCAGTTTGTGCTTGCCGGCTGGGTCGCGAGCCTCGTGTTCTCCAATATCGTCTACACGCTTACGGTATCGTTTGGAGATATCGGCAAGGCCCTCGCCGTCGTGCTGCTGGTCATGCAGGTCGGCGGTTCGGGCGGTACGTTCCCCATCGAGATGACCGGTCCCGTGTTCCAGGCGATCTATCCGTTCCTGCCGTTTACCCACGGCATCAACGCCATGCACGCCGCCATGGCCGGTGCCTACCATATGGAGTACTGGATTGAGCTGGGTATTCTGGCGAGCTACCTGATTCCGTCGCTGGCCCTGGGCGTCGTCTTCCGCCGCCCGGTTATCAAAGCCAACGACTGGATCATCGAAAAGCTGGAATCAACCAAATTAATTTAGCGCGGCAATGTGGCGTTGACGGAACATCGAGGCCTTCCGGCTCGACGCTTTAGTTGAGTGAATTGCACGGGCTGCTTGGTTATTGCTACAGTAGCGGGGCGTGCCGGGGGTCCGGCGCGTCCCGTTTTTATTTGACCATGAGGCGGCACGCAGCCATACGCGTGCGGACACCACGCCCAGATTGAGTGCGAGGATGTTCCATGGCACAATACGCTGCCAACGAAATCGAAAACTTGCCCGATAGCCCAGTAGCCCGTGAGGATTTGGGCGCGGGCGGTATTCCGAGGGGCGCTGGCGCACGCTCTCCGCTGTTCTGGAAGGCTCTGCTCCTTTCGGTGGCGGTCATCTGGGGCTACTCCTTTACCACTATGAAGGACGCACTCGGCACCATTCCGGTGTTCGCGCTGCTCTATGTACGTTTTCTGCCCGCAGCGTTGGTCATGTTTGCCGTCTTCCACAAGCGCATCATCGCGCACCTCAACGCTCGCAACCTGATCGTTGGCCTGAGTATGGGCGTGCTCATGTGGGCGGCCTATGCGCTGCAGACGGTCGGTCTGGCACATACTACGGCGGGCAAGAATGCTTTTTTGACGGGCACGTATTGCATCCTTGTGCCGTTCGCGAGCTATTTCCTGAGCGGCGAAAAGCTCACGCGCTACAACTTGGGTGCCGCGCTGCTGTGCCTAGCGGGTATTGGCCTCGTCGCACTCGATAGCGTTGAATTCAACATTGGTGACGTCATTACGCTGGCGGGTGCGGCCTTTTTCGCCATCCAGATGGCGGTGACTGCCAAGTACGGTCGCAAAATGGACATCAACGTCATCACGTTTTGGATGTTTGTGGGCAACGGCGTGCTGAGCCTGGCAACGTCGCTGCTATTCGAGACCCAAGCGCCTCTGTCCGTGTGGACGCCGAGCTTTATCAGTGCGATGGCGTTTCTCTCGGTGGGCTGCACATGCGCGGCTCTGCTCATCCAAAACGTCGGCCTGGCGCATGTCCCGGCCTCGACGGGCTCGCTGCTCCTTTCGATGGAGTCGCCTTCGGGTGTGCTGTTCTCGGTGCTGCTGATGGGGGAGGCGCTCACCTCGCGCCTGCTCGCCGGCTTCGCGCTCATCTTCCTGTCGATTATCTTGAGCGAGACTCACTTCGATTTTTTGCGTCGAAAGCCGCGCCCGCAATTGTAAACAACTTGTTGCGCCGCCCTCCCGGGGCGGCATTTTTTATGCCTCGCCCTTAAAGTAGTACCTTGCACTTTACGCTATCAAAGTGCTTGCTGCAAAAACGATACTGGAGGGCATCTATGGCACCAGCTTTGTCCGATCTTCAACCGCAATCAGCGCCCAAGGCCACCGCAGCGGCGCAGACCGCTATCGGTGACGGTCTCGTTGCAGAAGCTCAGGCTTTTGCAGACGAGCTCGCTGCGTGGCGACACGATCTCCACCAGATGCCCGAGCTGGGTAATAGCCTCCCACAGACCTCTGCGTATATCCAAGCGCGCCTGACTGAGATGGACATCCCATTTGCCACGCTCGTTGATGGTTCCTGCGTTGTGGGCCTTGTCGGCGCCGGTGCCGCTGCGGCCCAAGGCAATGGCGTCTGCACGGACGAGCAGGCCGGTACGGTCATCATGCTTCGTGGCGACATGGACGCCCTGCCCGTTGCCGAGGAATCCGGCGAGCCCTTTGCATCCACCAACGGCTGCATGCACGCTTGCGGTCACGATATGCACGCGACGGCGCTGCTTGGTGCGGCGCGCCTGCTCAAGGCCCGCGAGTCCGCGCTTGTTGATGCCAACGCCACGGTTAAGCTGCTGTTCCAGCCGGGCGAGGAAACCTTTGAGGGTGCCCGCGCCGCCATCGCCGACGGTCTGCTGCAGAACCCGCGCCCCCAGGTCGCCTTTGCCATGCATGTCAATAGCCAGTCGCCGCTTGGCCTGGTGCTCTACGGCAGCCCGGCGCTCTCGGGCGTGTACGGTTTTCGCATCACGCTTCAGGGCAAGGGCGGCCATGGCTCGAGCCCCGAGATCTGCATCGACCCCATCACGGCCGGCGTCCATGTGCATCTGGCGCTTCAGGAGCTCATCTCCCGCGAGGTGCCGGCGGCCAAGGAGGTCGCGCTTACCGTTGGCAAGTTCGCCGGCGGTCAGGCCGCAAATGTCATCCCCGACACTTGTGTGCTCGAGGGAACGCTGCGTGGCTTCGACGTCGAGCTCATGGAGCGCCTCAAGACCCGCATCGCGGAGGTCGTCAAAGGCGTTGCCACGACCTATCGTACGCCGGCGACTATTGAGACGCTCTCGGATGTTCCCCCGCTCGTACTCGACGACGGCATGACGCAGGCGTCGCTTGGCTACGTGGGCGCGGTGCTGCCCAAGTCCGCCTTCCTGCCGCTGTTCCACGCCATGGCGAGCGAGGACTTCGCGTTGATCTCGAGCGAGATCCCGAGCGCGTACTTTACCGTGGGCGCCGCTGTGACTGATACGGACGAGCATTTTGCTCAGCACCATCCCAAGGCGCGCTTTAACGATGCCGAGCTGCCGCTCGGTGCCGCAGCCTATACCGCCGTCGCTTTGGGCTACATCGCCGACCACAAGGAGTAATCCATACCCCAGCAGCATAAATGCTTCCCCGGTTGGCTCGTCGTGGCCTCCGGCTTTGTCGTCAGGGCCACGGTCGTTATCGCCAAGATTTCGCTCGGTGCCATCTACGACCGCTTTGGCCTGCGCTTTGGCAATATCCTTGGCTCCGTTGCGTGCATTGTCGCCTGCGTGGCGCTGTGCTTCCCGACGACGGACCTCGGTCCTATTGTCGCCGCGGTGAGCTTTGGTATCGGAACGTGCATGGGCACCATCACGCCCACCATTGCCGCGTCAAAGCAGTTTGGCATGGCCGACCTCGGCAAGGTCACGGGCACCATTACCTCGCTCGAGATGGCCGGCGGCACCGTGGGCGCCATTGTCTCGGGCGTGCTGTTCGATGCCACGGGCTCCTTTGCGAGCGCCTGGATTGTGTGCCTGGCGTGCTCCGTGGTCATGCTTGTGTTCCTGCTAGCATCCGAGCCTATCGCCGCCAAGCTGCGCGCGAGCGTCGCGGGGGAGTAGACGTCCGTCGCTCTTTTCTGTTCGCCCCGTTCTGTCCGTGGCTGCCCTGGAAGCCGAATGGATGCTCGTACCATCATTCGGCTTCCAGGGCGGCCACGGGCCTACGAAATGATCCGTTTTCCTCCGTCCCTAACAGATCACGTGATCCGAAGGGGACGGAGGAAAACGGATCACAAACAGCGGCGGCGCGTCTGGCCGAACGAGCCCCCATACCCTCGTTCGGTCAGACGCGCCGCCGCTGTATGTGTTTGTGCCGTATAATGACCGTTACCTATGACGCGATACAAAAGAAAGGTGTTTGCCCATGCAGGCACAGAAGGCGGAGGGAACCCGCGACCTTATCGGCGCCGAGATGCGCGCCTGGCAAAAGATGCAGCAGATTGCGGCCGGCGTGTTCGAGCCGTTTGGTTTTAAGCCCATCGAGACGCCCGCCATCGAGCAGGTGGACGTGTTTGTCCACGGTATCGGCCAGTCGACCGACGTCGTGCGCAAGGAGATGTTCCGCGTGTTTAGCGGCGCCAACCTGGAGCGCTTCTTTACCGAGGGTACCGATACCAAGCTCAAGCCCAAGCAGCGCCTGGCGCTTCGCCCCGAGGGCACGGCCGGTGTGGTGCGCGCCGTCGTGGAGAACAACCTGGTGCCCCAGGGCTCCACGCCGTTTAAGGCCTACTATGCCGAGGCCATGTTCCGCGGCGAGCGTCCCCAGAAGGGTCGTCTGCGTCAGTTCCACCAGGTGGGCATCGAGTGGCTCGGCGCTCCCGATCCGGCTGCCGACGCCGAGTGCATTATCATGCTCATGGAGTTCTACAAGCGCCTGGGCTTCGATCTTTCCAAGCTCCGTCTGCTTATTAACTCGATGGGCGATGCACAGTGCCGTCCGGCATATCGCGAGCAGGTCAAGCAGTTTATCCTCGATCACGCCGATGAGATGTGCGACGAGTGCCGCGAGCGCGCCGAGCTTAACCCGCTGCGCGCCTTCGACTGCAAGAACGACCACTGCCGCGAGATCATGGCCGACGCCCCGCTGATGGGCGACAACCTGTGCGATGAGTGCCGCGAGCACTACGAGCAGGTCAAGCGCTATCTGGACGTCGCCGGTATCGAGTACGTCGAGGATCCCACCCTGGTGCGCGGCCTGGACTACTACACCCGTACCGTCTTTGAGGTCGAGGCCCCTGGCGCCGGCGTCGGCTCCATCGGTGGCGGCGGCCGCTACGATGGCCTGGTCGAGCTCGAGGGCGGCAAGCCCACGGCCGGCGTCGGCTTCGCCGTCGGTTTTGAGCGCGCCCTGCTGGCCCTGCAGGCCTTTGGCAGCGACCTGGGCGCCGATGAGACCCCGTGTGTCTACGTCGCCAACGCCGGCAAGGAGTTGCGCCAGAACGTCTTTGCCATTACGCAGGAGCTTCGCGCCGCAGGTATCGTGACCGAGGCAGACTATCAGGGTCGTTCGCTTAAGGCTCAGTTTAAGCAGGCCGACAAGGTGGGCGCTAAGCTCATTTTGGTCTTGGGCGGCGACGAGCTTGCCGCCGGCAAGGTCAAGGTGCGCGACATGGAGAGCCATGACGAGGTTCTCGTCGATCTGGCCAACGTCGTCGAGGCGGTTCGCGAGCGCCTGTAGCGCATCTTTTTGAGCTGCGGGCCTGCTAACGTGCCCTGCTCATGGAGAGCGATTGTTACGGGGGTGTTTCGCTTTTATGCGGAATGCCCCCGTTTGTGTATGCCGTCCACCGAGAAATACGACCATTTAGAGCAAAAACCCTTGCAATGCAGAAAATACTTTTGTGTGGTAAAGCGCAATCAGTGTCGAAAGTATTTCGCAAGCGCCTATAATGAATACCGCATGTTACGTGCATAGAAGGAGGAATGGGAGGAAACGTGGCTGAGAACCTAAGCAACCAGTCTGTACCCGAAGCCGCGGCGCGCGTCGCTGCCGTGGTCAACCGCCTCGTTAACCGAATCGGCTCGAATGCCGAGTCCAGGGAGCGTCTCGCCGAGATCGAGATCCCCGAGGAGCTGCGCGACAATCTGGCGCTGTTCCTGCGCCTGGAGCGCCGTGTGCTTAGCGAGTATGATCCCGAGATCGCGGACCTGTTCGACAAGATTTTGACAGCCGAGATTGTGGCCAATGCCGGCAACCCCGGCACCCGTGCTGCCGACGAGTCCGTCGACGAGCAGGGCGTGCCCACTGCCGACGAGCCCACCGCCGTGGCGTTTCGCGAGGTCGTTGATCTGATCGACAGTCTGCCGCTCGATAAGCAGCAGGTTATCGTCCGCGCCTTTACGAGCTTCTTCCATCTGGCAAACCTGTCGGAGGAGAACTACCGCGTGGCGCAGCTGCGCGAGCGCGAGGCCGGCGCATCGACCGATACCGAGGTCGATCCCGCCAACGAACTCACCGTCGCCTATCACCAGTTGGTAAACGAGATGGGTGTCGAGGGCGCCAATGAGCTGCTCGACAAGCTGGAGTTCCACCCTGTCTTTACCGCACATCCCACCGAGGCCCGTCGTAAGGCCGTCGAGGGCAAGATTCGCCGTATTTCCAACCTGCTGGAGGAGCGCCCGCGCCTGGGCGGCTCCGACCTGGTGGAGAACGAGCGCCATATGCTGCAGGAAATCGACGCCCTGGTACGCACGAGCCCCATCGCGTTGAAGAAGCCCACGCCGGTCGAGGAAGCCGATACCATCATCGACATCTTCGATAACACGCTGTTCGACGTCATCCCCGTTATCTATCGTCGTTTTGACGACTGGGTGCTGGGCGACAAGGCCGGTACCGTGCCGCCGCTGTGCCCGGCGTTCTTCCATCCCGGCAGCTGGATCGGGTCCGACCGCGACGGCAACCCCAACGTCACCGCCAAGGTGAGCCGCGAGGTCGCCGCCAAGTACTTCACTCACATGGTGCTCAAGCTCGAGGACAAGTGCCGCCGCATCGGCCGCAACCTGACGCTCGAGGCCACCTACAGCAAGCCGTCTGCCGAGCTCATCAACCTGTGGAACCATCAGGTCGAGATGAGCACCCAGTACACGGCCCGCGCCGAGCTGATCTCCGAGCACGAGCCGCATCGCGCCGTCATGCTCGTCATGGCAGACCGTCTGAACGCCACCGTTCGTCGCATCACCGACACCATGTATCACAGCGCAGACGAGTTCCTGGATGACCTGCGTGTCGTTCAGCGCTCCCTGGCCGCCTGCGGTGCCGTTCGTGCTGCCTACGGCCCGGTCCAGACCATCATCTGGCAGGTCGAGTCCTTCGGCTTCCATATGGTCGAGATGGAGTTCCGTCAGCACTCCGTGGTGCACGCCCGCGCCCTCAAGGATATCCACGAGAACGGTATCCACGGCGATCTGCAGCCCATGACGCGCGAGGTCATCGATACCTTCCGTGCCATCGGCTCCATCCAAAAGCGCTACGGCAAGAAGATGGCCCACCGCTACATCATCTCGTTTACCAAGAGCGCCCAGCATGTGGCCGACGTCTTTGAGCTTGCCCACCTGTCCTTTGCGCACGAGGAGGATGTCCCCGAGCTCGACGTGATCCCGCTGTTCGAGCAGCTCGAGGACCTCGAGGGCTGCGTCGACGTGCTCGACCAGATGCTTACGCTGCCCGTGGTGCAAAATCGCCTTGCCCAGACCGACCGCCGCATGGAGGTCATGCTGGGCTATTCCGACTCCTCCAAGGACGCCGGTCCTACCACGGCCATGCTCGCGCTGCACTCCGCGCAGGAGCGCATTGCCAAGTGGGCCGAGAAAAACGATATCGACTTGGTGCTCATGCACGGTCGCGGCGGTGCCGTGGGCCGTGGTGGCGGCCCGGCCAACAAGGCCGTGCTGGCGCAGCCCAAGGGTTCGGTCAACTGCTTCTTTAAGCTCACCGAGCAGGGCGAGGTCATTTTTGCCCGTTACGGTAACCGCACGCTGGCTCAGCGCCATGTTGAGTCCGTTGCAGCCGCAACGCTTTTGCAGTCGGCCCCGAGTGTCGAGAAGACTAACACCGAGACCACGCAGAAGTTCTGGGATATGGCCGAGAAGCTTAACGCCGCAAGCCATGAGCGCTATCTGGACCTGCTGAACACCGAGGACTTTACACCGTGGTTCTCGACCGTGACGCCGCTGACCGAGGTCGGTCTGCTGCCGATCGGGTCGCGCCCGGCCAAGCGCGGTCTGGGTGCCAAGTCGCTCGACGACCTGCGTACCATTCCGTGGATCTTTAGCTGGAGCCAGGCACGCATCAATCTGGCCGCTTGGTACGGCCTGGGCACCGCCTGCGAGCAGCTGGGCGATCTTGACCAGCTCAAGGCTGCCTACCAGGAGTGGCCGTTCTTCCGCACCTTTATCGACAACATCGAGATGTCGATCGCCAAGACCGACCAGCGCATTGCCAAGATGTATCTGCACCTGGGCGATCGCCAGGATCTGTCCGAGAAGGTCTTCACCGAGATGCAGCTCACCCGTAAGTGGGTCCTTGCCATCGTCGGTGACGAGTGGCCGTTACAGCGCCGCCGCGTGCTTGGCTGCGCTGTCCGCGTGCGCAACCCCTATGTCGACGCCCTGTCCATCGCACAGGTCCGCGCCCTTCGCGAGGTGCGTATGAACCAGGACGAGATGGCCGAGGAGAAGAAGGCCGAGTACATGAGCCTGATTCTTTCGACTGTGACCGGCGTCTCGGCAGGATTGCAAAACACGGGGTAATCGATAGCCCTGTAGTCGTCCGGGCCCGCCATCAGTTTACTTTTAGGCACGTCCTCGGACATGCAAGAAGCCCTCGCTGCGCACTTCGTGCGGCGAGGGCTTCTTGCGTCCTGCGGAGTGTGCCTAAAAGTAAACTGATGGCGGGCCCTGCGATGTCCGGTCTTCGGCGGATTACTGCTGAGGAAAAGATAGCGCGCTTCGCGCACTCTGATGGGGCTTCGTGCTGCGGAATGCATTCGGAGGGAAACCCATCGGGTCCCTTCGTCCTCGGTCTTCGGGGATTAAAGCTGATGAAAATAAAGTGCGCTACGCGCGTTTTGGATGGGGTTTATCTCGGTGGCGCATTTGGCGCTTCTCGCCTTATGACTGTTGCGGCCGCGGTCCCGTTTGGGATCGCGGCCGTTTTGTTGTGGGTCAAATATGAACGTTGTGTTAACGACTCGGTGGACGGTGGTGTTTTTCGGTGAGCGGCGTATCCTTCCAACGGTTTATCTAGTGTGTCAGTTGAAAGGAAGAGGGCGCTCGTCATTGTTTGAATGTGAACTACCGTTTGACCATAAGACGTTGCATCTAGAGCTCGAGGATAAGAACTTCGCGGGTGTGATGGAAGGCCATCAAAACGAGTTTAAGACTACAAAATCGCAGGAAGAGCTGGTAGAGGAGTCGCTTGCCAACCCTTATGGCTCACCTTCGCTCGAGGAGCTTTGTGCTGGCAAGAAGGATATCGTCATCATTAGCTCCGACCATACGCGCCCCGTTCCCTCGCGTGTGACGATGCCTATTCTGCTGCATCACATCCACTCCGCTGCGCCTGAGGCACGCGTTCGCATTCTGGTTGCTACGGGTATGCATCGTCCGTCGACGCACGAGGAGCTCGTCAACAAGTACGGCGAGGAGATCGTTGCCAACGAGGAAATCGTTATGCACGTCGCGACTGACGACAGCATGATGAAAAAGATCGGCACCCTGCCTTCTGGCGGCGAGTGCATCATCAACAAGATTGCCGCCGATTGTGATCTGCTGCTTGCCGAGGGCTTTATTGAGCCGCACTTCTTTGCCGGTTTCTCTGGCAGCCGCAAGTCCGTGCTGCCCGGCATTGCCAGCTACAAGACCATCATGTACAACCACAACGGTCAGTTTGTGAACGATTCCCATTCGCGTGCCGGCAACCTGTGCCACAACCACGTGAACGAGGATATGTTTGCCGCTGCCGAGATGGCTCACCTTGCCTTTGTGCTTAACGTGGTGCTCAACGGCAAGCACGAGGTCATCGGCTCCTTTGCCGGCGACATCCACAAGGCGCACGAGGCCGGCTGCGAGTTCGTGAAGAGCCTTGCCGGCGTTGAGCCCGTCGAGTGCGAGATTGCCATCACCACCAACGGCGGCTACCCGCTCGACCAGAACATCTACCAGGCCGTGAAGGGCATGTGCGCTGCCGAGGCCACGCTTCCCGAGGGCGGCGTGATCATCGATGTCGCCGGTTGCGCCGACGGTCACGGTGGCGAGGGCTTCTATCACAACATCGCCGACAACGATCCGGCGGAGTTTGAGCGCGCCTGCATCGACCGTCCTAAGGACGAGACCCTGCCCGACCAGTGGACGAGTCAGATCTTTGCCCGCATCCTGGCGCATCACCCCGTGATCATGGTCACCGACCTGTGCGATCACCAGATGATCAAGGATATGCACATGACGCCGGTCAACACCCTCGAGGAGGCGCTCAAGCTCGCCTTTGAGATGAAGGGTGCCGATGCCAAGGTTGCCGTCATTCCCGATGGCCTGGGCGTTGTCGTCGCGCAGCACTAGTACGCGGCCTAAACGAATCGTTTATAACCGACAAGAAAGATAAGGTTTTATGCTTACCAAACTCCTCTGTGAATTCGGCGCAACGGCCCTCATGATCATCTTTGGCGTGGGCGTGCACTGCGATACCGTGCTCAAGGGCACTAAGTATCAGGGCTCCGGCCATATGTTTGCCATCACCACCTGGTCTTTTGGCATCTCGGTCTGCCTGTTTGTCTTTGGCGGCGCCGCGTGCATGAACCCGGCTATGGTGCTTGCCCAGTGCATCGTAGGCCTGGTGCCGTGGAGCAGCTGCATCCCCTTCATGATTGCCGATATGCTCGGCGGCTTTGTGGGCGCCGTAATCGCTTGGCTTATGTATGCCGATGAGTTCAAGGCTTCCGAGGGCGTCGTCGACCCCATTGCCCAGCGCAACATCTTCTCGACCAACCCCACCACCGAGGGCACCAACTATGCCCGCAACTTCTTCTGCGAGGCTATCTGCACCTTCGTGTTCATCAGCGCCATCCTTGCTGCCGCTAGCCGCGCCGGCGAGAACGTTCTGATGCTCGCCATCTGCGTCGGCCTGATCGTTTGGGCCGTTGGCATGGGCATGGGCGGCATCACCGGCTTCGCCATGAACTAGGCTCGTGACCTTGGTCCTCGCATGGCCTATCAGGTGCTGCCGATTAAGAACAAGGCTGACAACAACTGGAAGTACGGTCTGCTTGTTCCTGGTATCGCGCCGTTTGTCGGTGCTATCGTGGCCGCGCTGTTTGTGCATGGTTTCTTGGGCATGTTCTAGTCCAAGACAATTGACATAACGCCCGGGTCCGGCATAGGTTATCTTTCCGCCGCGTCCTCGGACATGCAAGAAGCTCCCGCTGCGCACTTCGTGCGGCGGGAGCTTCTTGCGACCTGCGGAGTGCGGCGGAAAGATAACCTATGCCGGACCCTGCGGGAATCCAGTTGCGTTCGAACAAGCAACCAACATATATATCTGAATTTGGATGTGGTGGGCACTTTGTTGTTAGGCGCTTTGAGGTGCGAGTGACACTTTGGGATGCGTGGCGCCTTGGGGTGGGGCGATGCTTTGGGATGAGCTTCTTACTTAGTTGAAGAGGGGCGCTATGGCTGAGAGGTAGTTTTTGGCTACGTTGGCTTTGTTGGCTTCGAAGTTGTGCCAGGCCCACCATTGGACCATTCCTACGAAGCTTGAGGCTATGTGGTGTAGTAGGAAGCTTCGGTCCATGGTGGCGGCGGGGCCGTTTGGGTCGGTAGGGACGGTTTCGGCTGCTCGTGACATGATGGTCTTGCGTAAGCAGTCGGCAAAGACGCGTGAGCCGGCGCCGGCTACGAGGGCGCGTACGCCCTGGCGGCGCTCCCAGAGGTTGTTGAGGATATGCTCGACCTGCACGAGTGGGTCGTCGAGGGGCGTACCGTCATCGTCGAGGGCATGGGTGCAGATATCGCACACGAGCTCAGCGAGTAGGTCATCTTTGCTCTTGAAGAGGCCGTAGAACGTGGCCCGACCCACATGGGCGCGAGCGATGATGTCACCGACGGTGATCTTGCCGTAGTCCTCTTCGCGCAGCAGCTCGGAGAACGCCGTAACGATGGCGGCGCGGCTTTTTGCCTTGCGGGCATCCATGGCTAGGCGTCCGCGTGAACGAGCAGGCAGCGGAGCGTACCGGAACAACCCTCGTAGGGGCGCTTGCCGGCGCCGTAGCCGACGGCTTCGATGCGGTAGCGTGAGGGCAGTTGGTCGGACGTGCGCAGCGCGGTGACGATGGCGGCGCCCGTGGGCGTCACGATCTCGCCGGCGACCGGTGCAGGCGTGAGGGCGATATTGCCCGCCTGGCACAGGTTGACGACAGCGGGGACGGGAATGGGCATAAGGCCGTGGGCACAGTGGATGGTACCGTGACCCTCGGAGAGCGACTCCACCACGATGTCCTCAATGCCCAGGTCATCGAGGCAGATGGCGACAGAGCAGACGTCGACGATGGAGTCGACGGCGCCCACCTCGTGGAACATGACGGTCTCGGGCGTTTTGCCGTGGGCCTTGGCCTCGGCGGCGGCGAGTGCGGTAAAGATGGCGAGGGCGCGACGCTTGGCGCCATCGCTTAGCTGCGAGTCATCGATGATGGCGGTGACATCCGCCAAAGAACGGTGGTGATGGTGGTGGGCGTGATGGTGGCCCTCGTGGCCATGACCGTGGGCCTCATGGTCATGCTCGTGGCAGTGCTCGTGTTCGTGCTCGCCATGATCATGATGGTGGTGCTCATGCTCATGTGTGTGCTCGGTGCCCGCTTCGTTGCCGTAGAGCCAGGCCATGTCGTGGTCGTGGTTCTCGAGCTCCTCTGCCAGCTGAACATCAAAGTCGCAGGCGTCGATGCCATGCTTGTTTACGCGCGTGACAGCGACCGCAAAGCCGTCGACCGGCAGCGTGGCAAGTTGCTCGCGCAGGTGCTCCTCGCTGGCGCCCAGGTCGAGCAGGGCCGCAACGGTCATGTCGCCGCTGATGCCCGAGGTGCCGTCGATGATAAGCGTGTGCTGATGGTTGGACATGAAATGCTCCTTAGCGGGCGCAGGACGTGCCGGCGCTCAGATGATTGATAAGACTTGCCTGGTAGGCGGCACCAAAGCCGTTGTCGATATTGACGACCGAGACGCCGCTGGCGCAGGAGTTGAGCATGGCGAGCAGTGCGGCCACGCCGCCAAAGTTCGCGCCATAGCCCACGCTGGTGGGGACGGCGATGACTGGGCAACTCACCAGGCCTCCGATGACGCTCGCCAGGGCGCCCTCCATGCCGGCGATGGCGATGACCACCTGTGCCTGGGCAAGTTCCTCGGCATGCGCAAGCAGGCGGTGCAGGCCGGCGACACCCACGT
>CAUCKA010000034.1 GCA_958443265.1 uncultured Collinsella sp.
TCGATAAGCTGCGTCGTCTGCACGCGCGTCCTTCATGCGGTTCCAGCTGTCGTCGACCATGCCGTTGTACAGGCGACCATCCATGGCGCAAAAACCGCTCTGGATTAGGCCCGTGGGATCAGCCGCAATCGCGACAAAATCACGTATATCCTGGGGCATCTCAACGCTCAAATACGTTTTATTGACGCGGCATCCGTTCTGCTGCGGCACATCGATCTGCGATTCAAACACATGCACGGTGACATCGATGGCATTCATATGCGCATCGAAAATCTGGAGCTCAGGGGTGCACTTGGAGTCCCCCACCCACGTAACCTCATAGCGCCACACCGCGCCGGCGTCTGCCGGCAAATAGCGAATGGCATCGATCTCGTAGCGGCCGCAGTGTTCGCCACGCTGCGCATCGCGGATAAGCGCACACAGCGCAGACTTTGCTTTGTAGTTAATCTTGGATTCCAGCTTGGCCACGCGGCTATCGAGGCGAATGGAGCCCAACCTTTGGCCACCGGATGCAAAAACGACATCCATCGACGAGCCATCCAAAAACGGAAGCACCAAGACGGCGAGCTCGCGCCCGTAATCGGAAACGGAAGGGCAAAGCGCCAGCACGCGGCCATGATCGACCGGGAGCACCAGCGACGGCACGCAAGAACCGCTCGTCGTCGCATGGGCAAACGCTTGAGAGCCCTCCCACTCAATAAGCGCGGCGACATCCTGACCGGCAAAACGAAGCAACACAAACAGACGGCCCTGACTGCGGCAAAGTGCCAAACGCTTGATACTCATCTATACTTCTCGCTTTCCCAGGGCGTTCGCTGCCATGCGTTTGCAGGCACCCAGGCGCCCAAACCTCAAGACGTCGTAATCGAACATGAGCTTCTTGCACCCACGGGCATTGGGGGCCTTGCTGGTAAGCGCCACACGCACCATAGCGGCAACAGAAGGAGCGCATTGTGCGAGCGCATCATCGCTGCCCACGGCAGAACCGGCAAGTGCCGTGGCAACGGCAGCAAACACCTTGCCGCAGTCCGAACCCAGCAACCTGAGCGCATCGTACAGCACCAGGTCGCAGAGGAAGTACGCCAGGTCATCGGCATGCTGAGCATCGAGACCGTCGCGCTGCCAGTCAGCCAGCACCGCGGAGTAAATCTTCACGTGCTCCAGCAGACGCGTCTCGTCGTCATAGCGCATGGTGTCCATAAGTGAGCCCTTGCGCGCCACGCGGTAGTCATACAGCTTGTTCGAAATAAGCGCGCTCTTGCGCGATCGACCGTACACGGCAAAATCGAAGACCTGGTCCTCGCCATACTTAACGGTTTCGTCGAACACGATCCCGTTGCCCAACAAAAACTCACGTTTGCAGGCGGTGCGCCATGCAAAGGGGCGAGACGCTTCCTTAAACAGCAGGCCAGAGCTATAGCCTTCAAACGACACATCGCGTGGGCTCAGCACATAGTTAAGCCACGGATACCCCGCCTCGAGCGGGTACGGATTCGCGCCAAAGGTCAAAACGTCGCAGTCCTCGCGCTCAAAGGCGTCGACGATCACGCGGCATGCATCGGGCGTAAAGCGATCGTCGGAATCCAAAAACGCAACGATAGGCGCCGTGGACGCGGCGATGCCTGCATTACGCGCGCTCGACAGGCCGCCGTTCTCCTTATCGACCAGCGTAAAGCGTGCGTCCTTTTCGCAATAGGCAGCCGCAATATCGCGCGAGCCGTCCGGCGAGCCATCGTTGACCAGCACGCCTTCCCAATCGGGCATGTCCTGCGCAAGCAGGGAGTCCAGGCACCAGGCCAGGCACTCCTCCACTTTATAGATGGGAACGACAACGGAAATCTTGGGGGTAGCCATAGTCACTCGCTCCTACTGTGCGGCCGGAACATCATCAGGGTGCGGGTTGCCGCCGTAGGTGCGCTGATACGTCAGCACGCGCCAGACCAGCGGCAGGCCGCCAATCTTAAAGTAATGCTTAAACGTATTGAGCTTGCCCGGCTTCTTAAAGTCAAAGCGCGAATCGATATAGGCGCGGGGCGACTTGACCATCAGGCGCAAGTCGGTCTCGCCACGTGGATCGAACAGCGACAGGTCAAAGCGACCGGCATCCCAATCGGACTTGAGCTCGGGAGAGGCCTTCTCCCAAAACTGCTCACGCAGCTCATCGACCAGGCGCTCATCATTCCAACGGTACGTATCGACCTTCATGCGCATTAAGATACCCTGAAGCTGAGCATTAAGCTCGGGACGTTGATCCAAAAAACGTTGCATCTCGGCATATTCGTCGCACACGCAAAACACCTTGTTGGGCGAATTAACGGAGCTCTTCTCGTTATCCTGGCGATAGCACAAAATGGGATCCGCAATAAACGCGGCACGCTCGGCGCAAGCCCAAACCTTAAAGTTAAAGCCCGCATCCTGATACGAGGCACCCGGCGTGGGAAGGAAACGGATCTGATTGTCGTTGAGGAACTCACGCCGATAGATAGCCGACCAAATGGAAGGTTTGCGGTAGAAGATGCCCGGGCGATCGACGGGGCGATACGCGGCGCCCGTCATATGCTCGTCGATGATCCCAAACAGCTCACGGCGCTCGCTGGGCGTGGACCAATACAGGTAAAAGTCGCCCTTTACCACATCGGCATGCTCAGTATCGGCCTTGGCGACCAGCTTTTGGAGCGAATCCTCAAACATAAAGTCGTCAGACTCAAGGATGCCCACGTACTCACCGCGCGCCATCTCCAGGCCGCGGTTCATCGAGTCGCCGTAGCCGCTGTTGGCTTTGTCGATCATCTTTACACGAGAGTCGCGCTCCATGTACTCGCGGATGATATCCGGCGAGCTATCGGTGGAGCCGTCGTTGATACAGATGATCTCGATGTCCTTGAGCGTCTGAGCCACGGCGGAATCGAGGCACTCGCGCAGGTAGCGTTCGACATTGCAGATGGGGACAAGCAGCGAAACTTTAGGGGTATCAGAGTTCTGCAAGAGAACCTCCTGTTGAATAGCGTGTAACAGGGTTATTTTAGCAGCCGAGTTGCGGCGGGCGGCAGCGCTTGGAACTAGAGAAAGCGCTCCAGGCAGGCTTTGAGACCGCGAGTCGAAAGATAGAACAGCGTGGCGTCTGCCATCGAAACGCCCGTGGTCGCCGCAACGAGCTTGTGGGCAACACGGCGAACGGCGCCCTTGGCAGGCATATCCGCCCACTCCGCTCCCAAAAACGTCGTGAGGTCCATGTTGACGCGAGCCGCCACGCGAGGGAAGTCATCGGCATCCAAGCGCGCCAGGTCGAACACAATGAGGTCCAAAAACCAAGTTATCAGCTCGCCGGGACACAGGTCCAAAAGACCGTAGGCTGCCCAGTCCTCCAAGACCTCCTCGAGCATTCTCATGTGGGCGTCAAGCTTTTTGGCGCGAGCCTCGGCACTGTTGAACTCGTGCGTCGCCGATTCGCTCTCCATCACGTAGTGGTAGAACTTGTCCGGCATGACGACGGTCTTGCGGGCAAGCGCATAAGCCGCGAATTGGAAGACGACGTCCTCGCCCAAAGCCAAACCGGGGGCGAAGCGAATGCCTTCGCGATTAAGCAGCTCGCGCGAAAAAGCCGCACGGCAGGCATAGGGCTGCGCATTCGAATGGAACAGCAGTTGGGAATCACGGGCGCCGAAGGTACCAGCTTTGGGGCTCATGAGTTGCTGGACGCGTTTGGGGGCAGCATCGGCAGGTTCACAGACGCCCCCAAAAACGGCAGCCTCGGCATCTGCAGACTCCATGGCATGCAGCACACGCTCGACCGTCTGGGGATCGATGTAATCGTCGGCGTCCACAAAAAAGACGGTCTCGCCCTCGGCGGCATCGATACCGGCATTTCGAGCACACGAGACACCCGCGTTTTCCTGGTCAATCACCAGTACGCGATCGTCGGCCTGCGCGATCTGGCGCAACACGTTCAACGAATCATCAGTCGAACCGTCGTTGACGCAGACAACCTGAATCGAGCGCTCGGACTGGGCCAACAGCGAATCAACGCATCGCTGAATGGAACACGCAGAGTTGTAAACGGGGACGACAATGGTAGCTTTAGGACACGAGACCTCTCCCATGCCGACCTACCCCCTCAGCGATTCGATGAGGAAGGCGGCAACCACGCCTGGGCCTCCAACCGAGGCGTAATACTTAGCACGCCCCAAGGCGCCATCCGTCGCAAAACTCGGATGCTCGTCAACCCAGCCCTCAGGATCTTTGAGAATGGCAGCGAGATTCGCGCGCTTCCACGGCTTGAGGTCATCAAGCGAAAAGTCCCCCGCGTCCAAGGCCGCCTGAAATTCCTTAGCCATCTGCACCAGGAACTCCTTATAGAACTTAGGCGCCAAGCGCACGTAGTTCCACATGTACGAATCGTACTTAATGAGCTGATTGAACTTGAGCATGCGCGCGACGTCATCACTTGCGTGGTCGCGGGCATAATCCTCTCGAATCCAACGCTCAATCTCGGCATACTCGGTATTGACGCAAAAGACCTTAGCCGAAGAATTGACCGAGGAATTCTCGTTGTCCTGGCGATACGACAACACGGCATCATGCAGGTAAATAGCCTTTTCGGCACACGCGATCACCTTAAAGGCAAATGACGTGTCCTGAAAGGATGCCCCCGGAGTCGGCAGGAACTTGATACCGTTGCGCTCAAGAAAATCACGACGGTACACGGCCGACCAAATCGACGGTTTTTGCTTAAAGAACTGCGTCGTATTGCTGGGATGCACCGGTTTGCCACAATCCCTTGCCTTAAACATCTCGTGCAGCGAACGGCGCTCCTCGGGCTTAGACCAGTAGAAATCAAAGTTCGCCTTCGCAAAGTCGGCATTATTGCTATCGGCGGCCGAGACAAGCTTTTCGAGTGCGTCGGGCGCCATAAAGTCATCGGACTCCAAGATGCCAACGTACTTGCCACGCGCCATCTCCAGACCGTGGTTCATCGAGTCGCCGTAGCCGCTGTTGGCCTTGTCGATCATCTTGACGCGCCCATCGCGCTCCATATACTCGCGGATAATCGCCGGCGAGTTGTCGGTCGACCCGTCGTTAATGCAGATGATCTCAATATCCTTGAGCGTCTGCGCCAGGGCGGAATCGAGACACTCGCGCAGGTAGCGCTGAACATTGTAAATGGGAATAAGCAGCGACAGAACAGGGCTGCCAGAGGCGTTAGTAGACAAATGTGCTCCTTAGGAAATACCTGTCGTTTCATGGTATCAAAGGGTCAGCGCGCCAGCGGGCGTTTATATAATCTATGGAGCTCGCAGAGGAAAACCGATACGAAAGGACGTCATGCAGCCCAAAGCCGCACGCAACATAGCCATCGAAGCGCTGCGCTTAATCGCGGTCGCCGGCATCGCGGTGTTTCACACCTTTCAGTGGACCTTCCAAGCGACCTGCGTCGGCTTGCCGGAATACGCGCCGCTTGCCGCCTTCCCCTATTCCGGCGTGCTCGGTTTTATTAACCTGCTGGGCTGCTGGGCCAACGAGGTCTTCTTTATGATCTCGGGCTATTTTCTCATCGCCTCAGCCGCGCGTGCTTGGGACGGTGGGACAACGTGGAAGTCGCAAATGCAACGGACGTCGCAGCGCCTTGGCAAGGTCGTTATGCCCACTGCGTTGTATTGCCTCGTGGCACTCGCGTGGTCCACGGTCGTCTCCCCCATTCCCGATGTTACCCTCAACACGCACTACTGGTACACGCTAGGCCTTGAGTTTATCTGGGTCTATGCCGCCACGGTCTTCATGGCGCCATGGTTTGGACTGGCTAAGTGTCGACTCTCCCAGAAGAGCTACACGACGACGGTCATCGCCGTTGGCATCCTCGCATTTGTTGTTAACGGGTATTTGGCCGCCATGAGTGCGACAAGCGCCGGCGAGTTTTCTTGGCTCCAGAAACTCATGAGCGCTGCCACGTACGTAATCGCGTTTTTGATCGGCGGGCTGCTCCGCGACGTTACCGATGCCGTGGATTCGGACAGGGCGGGCGCCTTGGGCATGCGGTCGCTCGCAGCGGTTTTGGCGCTCGCCACCATCCTGGAAGGAGCACTCTCCTTCACCGGCAACCTCACGGCGATGGCAGCCCTCTCCTACAAATCGACCTCGCTGATCTCGTTTGCCCTCGCTGCCGCCTCCTTGCTCTTTTCGGCAACCCGACGCAGTGCCTCAGGCAATCCGCGGACTGCGGGTGTCATCGTCACCTTATCGACCGCCACGCTCGGTTTCTATGTGATGCAGTCGCTCACCAGTAGCCTGTGGCGTCCCGTCTTCAATACGTTGCTCGCAAACATGCTGGTCAGCCAAAACAACCCGGCAGCTATATGTATCATCACGGGTACCGTCATTAGCATCGTCTTTGCTCTGGCGCTCCTCATCATCGATGCAGCTAGAAGCCTTATCGTTCGCAAGCTCAAGCGGCAATAGACACGCTGCCGTCAGACGTCAAAGCCGCTACACCCGTGGCAGGTTCCTGCGTTTTATTCAAAGCTTGCCGTCAAGGTGCGGCGAGCCTTTACAATAGGACAGTCCCAAGGACGTATTCGATAGCTTCCGCGCAGCGCTCGCCCGCCGCGCGTGAAAGGATATATTGCCCCATGACTTCAACCCTTCCCGCCTCCATCGATAAGCTCGCCATCGTTGTCGTTACGTACAAGCGCCAGGAACTCCTGGCCAACTTGTTCGACTCCATGACCGAGCTCACGGCAACGCCCTGGCGCATCGTGATTGTCGATAACGAGAATTCGCGCGAGACCGAGGCCATGTGCACCGCATTTAACGAGCGCCTCGCCAACCTGTGGGGCATCGACACCGACCAGCCCGATTCACAGGGTGGCACCGACCGCGTTATATACGCGCCGCAGCTTGAAAACGGTGGCGGCGCGGGTGGCTTCTCCGCCGGCACCAAATGCGCCTACGACCTGGGCGCCCAGTGGTTCTGGGTGATGGACGACGACGTGCTCGTCATCCCCGAAGGCATCGAGCGCTTGGCCAAGTGGACCGACTGTTACGACGTCATTCAGGGTTCGCGCCTGGACTTTGACGGCGGCGCCTTCTTTTGGCAGTACCAGCTCATCCTTTCGCTCGGCATCCCTAACCCCATCGCCAAGTGGGATTTGGGACCCGAGGGCTACCGCACCATGAACCAACTGTGCTTTGAGGGCGGCATGTTCTCGCGCCGCGTGGTCGACAAGATTGGCCTGCCCGACGCGCGCTTCTTTATCTACGGCGACGATGCCTGCTACGGCTACGTGGCCAGCCAGCACTTCCCCGCCGCCGTGGTTGCCGACGTGGTGCTCAAGCGCGCCCGCGCCGTCTCCAACTGGGACATCGCCGGCAAGCGCCAGCTCAACTCCACGAGCGACACCAACCGCTACTACATCATGCGCAACCGCGGTTATCTGGCACGCTACATGCAGATCTACGGCGACTACCACCCCGTGCTGTTCCGTCTGGGCAATGCCGCGACCTTCTGCAAGGAGTTCATTCGTCTGGCAGCAGTCGACAAATGCTTTAAGACCGGTATTCCGGCGCTGCGCCGTGGCATGAAGGACGCACGCAAGATCGTTAAGGATCCCAACTGGAAGCCCATGCCGCCCCTGAAGGACGCCGAGTAGTAAAGGGCTTTCGCCCGCCGCTACAGTCGTTGACACACCACGGACACACGCTGACCGTCAAAACCAAAGCCCCAACGCATGCGCCCGACGGCGGGGCGCGGCACGCGGATATCATCGATGCCGTCGCGCTCTATGTCGAGCAGCGCCTGAACCGCTAACAGTTCCAGGCCCAGGGCATCGACGCCAGGGTCATACAACATGTTGATCGTAATGAGCGGTCGCTCATCGAGCATGCCGAGCGTGTCGGCAACGTCAAACACCCGACCGGTGGGAATCACCTGGATATCCCAGCGATCCGAGACGCCACTTCGCTTGGAGCTGGGATTGCAATAGCCGGACAGTCCAAAGCAAAGCCCCTGCAGCGCCAGATGATAGGCTGTCGGCATATCTGATTTGTCCACATCGATGCCCAGATCGCCGATAGCACAGCTCAAAGCTTGCTTTACAGCGTCCTCGTCTCCTCGACACAACCCGTCATGGAATGAGTCGATAACTCCAACGTCCTCAACGGCGCACTCAAACCATTCCAGAATTACAAGACGGAGCGCCTGACGCACTTCGTTGTTAGGCAGGCGCAGGGAACGAAGGCACGCGCCGTCCTCCGAATGCCCTGTCATGTCCGTCGTAAGAAATCCAGACAGATACAGCGCAGTCCAGATATCTTCGGGCTTGGCGGCATCGACCTCCTCGGCATGCACATGCACTGGCGCCTCAATAAACCCATGCGGCTCAACCAAATCGAACAATGCGGACAGGCGCATGAGATTCCAGTCACCGACGCATGCGCTCAGACGGTCGGCGTAACCATACAGATCCGCCCGAACGGGCGCGACGCAATCGCGCTGTGCGTAGTCCACCACGCGCTCCGGGCTCGAGCAATAAAAACCACCAAACAGATAGCCCTCGAGCCACTCACGCGCGTCATCCAGACAGCCGTTGCGACCGATGCAATCCAACAGCACTTGGACTTCGTCGTCCGAAAAACCGAACCATCGATCACACCAACTCGACAACGCTGTCGCCGACCGATAGGAAACCCCACGTTGGGACAACGCAAACTCGGCATGACCGGGGCGCTCGCCCATCAGACACGTCAATCGCAACGAGTCGCCGGCATCGGCAATGGTGTCGAACAACATTCGGCTGAGCGACTCTAGGGAATCCACGCTACCGTCGTCCTTAGCGTCCAAACGCTTTGGACATACCGCGTCGTAGTCGTCTATCAGAAGAACAACCTGCTCATCGAAAGCTGCCTGGAGCAGCTTGATAAGCACGCCAAGCGCCGCATCGATCTCCTTATCGCTGGCCACCCCACGCGCCGCCCTCTCGATAAGACGGACTTCACGTCTTGACAGATCAGGTGCGGCAAGCAGCGGCAGCAATCGGGCGCACTCGTTCGCGACAGCGCTGCGAATAGCCGCCGCAGCATCGGCGTCGCGCCCCGCAGCGGCAGCTGAAAAGTCGAGCGTGATGATCGGATAACACGCGTACTCATCACGATAGTGACCGCCGCCCGCCTGTCAAATCTGGGAGCCGACGAACGGGCTTCGATCCGGCCGCCGGTGATCAGGTCGTTCCAAATAGCATTTGAGCATCGATAGATTCATGCTCTTGCCAAAACCCTTGGGCCGACAGCAAACCGCAACAGGTGCTTCGCTGTCCAATATATCGGCAATAAACATAGTCTTATCGACGAGTAAACACCGATTGATTGCATCGGAAAAGTCGTGTACATCAACCGGCAGAGCTGCGTTATCCGCATAACTGAGCAACCGTGCGCCAAACGCATGAGCAACACCATAATTCGCCTGTTCAGACACCGTAAACTCTCCTTCTAACGCAGCACGATGCCCATTGTAGCGAGCGGGTAGAGCGCAACAATATCGACATGCAAACGTTTCGGGCAACGGTAGCAGCAGACCCCCGAGGGGGCATAACAAATCGTTGCACAACAAAAACGGGGCCCGATGCCGCCGCACCGGACCCCGTCCCAAACTCTTATAGAAAACGATCTAGAAGATTACTCCTCCGAGCCGTCCTCCCCAGAAGCCTTCTTCTGCTGATCGAGCTTATGCTTACCACTTACGATAGACGTAGCGCCCAGTGTGGCCAAGCTCGCGCTGGCAAGGCTCGCCATCACAATCAGATCGCCCGTCTTGGGCATGTTACCGCCCGAAGACTTGGTAGTTGTAGTCGTCGTGATCGTGGTGGTCACCGTTTTGGAGCCATTTTGCTCCTGGACCTGGTCATCGGTGTTGCCCTTACCGCTGTTCTCGCCCTGCTGCTTTCCGCCCTCGGTCTTGCTCTCGTCCTCGTCCTTCTTCTGTTCGGACTTGTCGCTCTTCTCCTCAGAGCTAGAACCCTTATCGGATTCGGTCTTCTCGGAAGCCTTGTCCTTGGAGTCGCCCTTTGCGGATTCGATCTTTTCCGTGGAAACCTGATCAGAGTTGCCCTTGTTCTGGGTCGAGCCGTTATTGACGCCAGCCATCAGCGAAGAGCCCAGCGTAGAACCAAGCTGCACGGAGAAAGAAGGCTTCTTGTCCGGCGAAGCAACGGGAGCGTCCGGCGCCTTATTCGAGTCATCCTTGGAAGGATCGGAATCAGGGGTTGCGTTAGAGCCGGAGCCGTTGTTAGAGCCGGTGCCAACGGACGAATCGCTCGAGCCGGTGGATGAGTTAGAGGTATCAGCGTCGGTCGAACCAGAGGCGGCGCTGTCCGTATTGCCGGCAGAGCTTGAAGACGAATCGCCCGCAGCAGAGCCGTTCGAATCGGAGCCGTTCGAGGTAGAGCCGTTGTTGGTAGTGCCACCAGCAGAGCCATCACCGTCAGCATCGGTCGAGGGCGCATCCATCCTGTCATCGTTAGCATCGCCACGCGAGCCGTCATTCGAATCAGGCGTCGGCGAGGGCGCCGGCGTGGGCTCGGGCTGCACGGGCGTCGCAGCGGCAGCGGCCTCGTCCTCGGCGATATAAACCAAGCAGTCCTTCAGCTCGTTGCGGTAGCGATTCTTCCAGCCCTCATGGTACTGAGGCTGACTCGAATACTTGCGCGCCACGTTATCAACCACGCTGTTCGAAAGCGCGGTCGCAAACTCGCGGTCGGTCATATCGTTGGAAAGATTCGCCCACCGGAAAAAGTCCTGGCAGCCACCCGTGCCGCACATATTGGTGATGCTCCACACCATGCCCTTGACGCAATCGGCACGCCCGGAAATATCAATGCCCAGAGCGTTCTTAAGCCACGACTCGGTCACCGCATAGTAGGAGTTGTACGCATAGGCATCCTGCAGCGCCGAGAACTCAGCCGGATCGGTGTTGTAAGCACCCAGGAAGGCATCCTGCGCGGTGCGGCCCAGCTCAGTGAGCTGCCCGTTCGCATACATGGGGTTGCTTCCGTTGGAAATCTCACCGCCGCGATCGATCACAGCCTTAAGCATGCCGTACTTGGCAGAATCGTAGTTGTAGACCTGCTTCATAAACGGAATGAGCGACCAGCGGCGGTCGAACTGGTAATAACCCAGCGCGTTATAGCCGTCGCCATACGAAAAGCCCTGGTTATAGTTGCCATGGCTCTCGTACTTGGTAAAGTACTTCATCTCGTCGGTCACGTTGACAAACGAAACGCCCTGAACCGACCTCAGCACGCCCGAGAAAGACTGCTGGGTGTACAGGCCCTTATCGATATCGGTGGCATCCGAGGCAACGCCCGGCGTGGGCTCCTCGGCTATAGCGGTTGCGGGTGCGGCAACGGCGCCAAGCGAAAGCGCCAACGTCAGGCCCGCAACAATCGCGGAATGCTTGGGTTGCATACATCCTCCCTGCATTGGTGTGGTTAAAGTGCAGTTTGCAAAGATGGATTCAGTATTACAGCTCCCCGTTTGTTGCACAACAACCCATCGGTAAACGGCAACAACCCTCCGCGAAATCTTAAGGAATTAGACAAACTGATCGTCGGGCACCAGAAGAAGCTCGCCGTAACGCTCCATCAGCCCGTCTCGCAACTGACAGAAAGCGGGAATATAGACGCTCAAGATGCGCTGAATCAAATCTTGAGCGAGCTTGTTGTCATAGATATGGACGTTCGTATTGCGGTCTCTGAGCATATCTAGCCAGGCAGCCTCATCAATAAAGTCGTAAAATCGGTAGGACTCCTTCAAGATGGCACGAGGAGACCCCGACGCGGCAAGCGTGGCGCCCTCATACTCGAGCAGACGCTTAAGGAGCTTCCAGCTCAGTTCAAATTGAAGATTGAACTTATTAATCAATCCACTCTGAACAAAATCATTGTTGAGATCCTGATTGGGCGCATCCTCAAGATTCGCCAAGGCGCTGACAAAGTTCTCATATTTTTTCATACAGAATCACACCATCCCTGGCAATCTCATCGAGCAGTTGCCGCGATAAGGACTCGTCGAGATTGACGACATCTACATCTAAAAGAGTATCAAGACGCTCCTCGATCAAATATGACAACCGGCCGAAATCCCGGCAACCTGCTACGGCGATGTCAATATCGCTCTTAGGCAAGTTGTCACCTCGAGCGCGAGAACCAAACAGCACGACCTTTTCGGCGTCACATTCCCGAGCAAAAACTTCGATTTGCTTGTACACCTTATCGAGAGATGTCATTTGCGGCCCTACAGCTTAATATCGAAATTGATCTCGGGGACGGCTGCTAGGTCGGCCAACGTCACGCCGTCGACGTACTTTTCGATCACGTCGTCCAGACCGCGCCAGAACTTGACGGTCGAGCACAGATCGCTGCGGGTGCAGCTGTTATCGATGCCGTCGCACGCCACGGGTGCCGTGCTGCCCTCGACAGCGCGCAGGATGTCACCAGCACGCACCTCGGCCGGGTCCTTGGCCATCATGTAGCCACCGCCCTTGCCGCGCACGCTCTTAAGCAGGCCCGCCTTCATAAGCGGACGAACCAGCTGTTCCAGATACTTCTGCGAAATGCGCTCGCGGTCGGCAACCTCGCGCAGAGCAATCTTGCCCTCGGCGTCACCGAGCGCCGCAATATAGATCATCAGCCGGAGGGCATAGCGGCCCTTAGAAGAAATGAGCATACCTACCCTCCCATCGCATCTGGGACAACATAACTAGGTTTGTTTGTCCCAAATCTTAAGTAAGTGGGACAAACACAACAGGCTATTTTGTCCCACATCTAGAAAAGTCGAGTGGATTAGTCGGGTTTTCCCTTGACTAACGCCGAACCCATAGTAACTTTATTCCGAGAAGATTCCTAGGGTTTAGTACACCTATGAGTACACCATATACAGAGAGGGACAGCATGAGTGCAAATCCGCTGCTTTCCATCGAAGGTCTGACCGCCTCCGTGGACGAGAAGACCATCCTCCACAACGTCAACCTCAACGTCGCCGCCGGCGAGACCCATGTGCTGATGGGCCCCAACGGCGCAGGCAAGTCCACCCTCGGCCACCTGGTCATGGGCGACCCCGTCTACACGGTCAACGACGGCCGCATTGTCTTTGACGGCCAGGACATCACCGAGCTCACCACCGATAAGCGCTCGCGCGCCGGCCTGTTCCTGAGCTTCCAGGCCCCGGTCGAGATCCCGGGCGTGCCGCTGTCGAGCTTTTTGCGCGCCAGCATCGCCGGACGCCCCGGCCTGGAAATGAAGGGCAAGGAGTTCCGCCGTCGCGTCAAGGAGCTCGCGGCCGAGCTCAACATGGATACCGCCTACCTCAACCGTGAGCTGGGCGTGGGCTTCTCGGGCGGCGAGAAGAAGAAGGTCGAGATGCTCCAGCTCCTGCTGCTGCAGCCCAAGCTCGCCATCCTGGATGAGACCGACTCGGGTTTGGACGTCGACGCGCTTTCCACCGTCAGCCATGGCATGGACGCCTACCGCAAGAGCTGCGACGGCTCCATGCTCATCATCACGCACAACACGCGCATCCTGGAGCACCTGGATGTCGACCGCGTCCACGTTATGGTCAAGGGCCACATCGTGCGCGAGGACGATGCCTCGCTGATCCCCTGGATCGACAAGAACGGCTTTGAGACCTTCGAGCGCGAGGCCGCCGAGCAGCGTGCCCAGGCCGAGGCCGCCGCTGCCGAGCAGCGGGCGTAAAGGGGCGACGCAATGACCAAGAACCGCACCGAGGTCGCGGACATCGACCGCAGCCTCTACGACTTCACCTATGGCGAGGAGGGGTTCGAGCGTCTCGACGCCGGCATCACGCCCGACATCGTGCGCGAGATCAGCGCCAAGAAGGACGAGCCGCAGTGGATGCTCGACCTGCGCCTAAAATCCCTCGAGATCTTCAACCGTTTCCCCGATCCGACGTGGGGCCCCTCCATCGAGGGCCTGGACATGGACAACATCGTCACCTACGTCAAGCCCAACACCGACCAAAAGCACGACTGGGAGTCGGTGCCCGACGACATCAAGAACACCTTTGAGCGCTTGGGCATCCCCGACGCCGAGCGCAGCTACCTGGCGGGCGTCGGCGCGCAGTACGACTCCGAGCTGGTCTACCACAACATGCAGGACACGGCGT
>CAUCKA010000035.1 GCA_958443265.1 uncultured Collinsella sp.
CGCGACCCAGACGCGCCGCCACAAGCGGCGACAGGCGTCCGGCATCGTCCACGGCAAGTCGCGAACGCAAGCGGGCAAGCGTCTCGCCCTCGACCCATTCCATGACAATTGCAGGCACACCGTCGACCTCGCCCCAGCCATAGAGGCGGGGAAAGCCCTTAAGGCCCGAAAGGGCGCGATGGCATTCGTATTCCTCGCGAAACGCCGCCTTGAACTTGGCGACCAGCGCCTCGTGAGCGGCATCGTCGTCAAACTCATCGCGCGTCGGCAAGATGAGCTGTTTGAGTGCCACGGCCTCGCCTTGGGCGTTGACGGCACGCGTCACGCGGCCGATACCGCCACGGCGCATGGCGGCATCGTCGGCAAACAGCATCGTAAAACGACGCAGATAGGCAGGCAGTTCGCCCTGACCGAGCGCAATGGCCGGCTCAAACCCGTCGACACGCGCCAGGCGCAGGCCGACCATGGGATCGCGACCGAGCGATTGTGGTGTGGTGGATGCAAGATCGGTCATCATAGGGCAAGCGCCGCCACGTTATTGTTGAAGTTACCGAGCGCGACGTCATCATCGCCGTAATGGCCGACCCATTGACATAGGTTGGTGTAACAGCCCCACAGATTGGCATACTGCTGATACCACTTTGACCGGGGCGAGAATGTCTGACGACCGAACTCGGCTCGAATGACAAACATCTCCCCGACCAGGCTGTCGCACGGCCTGGGATCTCCCGTAGAGTTATAGGTCGAGACCACGTCATTGGCACGAGAAACATAGCCGTCGAGCATGTTGTACTTGGTCACAAGCCAGCTGTGAATGCTCTCTTCCTCAGCAGCGGAAAGGCCACCGGAGTTTGCATCGTTGTCAGTGTTGCCGCCCGTCGAGCCGCCGTTTCCAGACCCTCCGGCAGAGGAACCCGACCCAGAGCCACCGCCCGAACTCGACGAATCCGAGCCGGAGCCAGAAGTATCCGAGCTACCGGGCTTTCCGGACTGCTGGGCGTCCCGCTCCTTCTGCTGCTCGACCTTATTCACCGTTACCGCCACGCTATTGTTGGACAACCGATCGATGATCTTGGTGTTGGTGAGCACGATGGTTTTGCCATTGGCAAGCGTGACTTCGTTGTCCGGGGCCTCGGCGCCGTCCGCGTCGCCGGTGCCAAACACAATATGCGCGACCACACTTGCCCAAGCATATCCAGTCGTGGTCCCCAGGTCACTTTTGACCTCATGCCCCACGCGCGGTTCGCGTGCGGCATGTGCCTGCATCATGGACGGCACGGTCATGCCATAGGCAGAAACGCCAGCTATGACCAGCACCAGCGAGCAAGACAGCAGTGCGTACGCCCGCGGCGCCAAGCCCAGTCGGCGTCGCATGCGCACCGCGGCGCCGCGCTTTGTCTGAGTGCCACCGGGCCGCATGCGTTCTCCTCCAACAAAAACACGCCGCTCGGGAGCGGCGCATTCATTCGAATCCATATTTGAGTGTATCAGCGGACCCAAAAGGTTGCGCAACGAATGGGCAAATTAAGGATGCGAGTGGAAGCATCCATGCGATAAGCGGATACAAAGCATCTTTGTTGCACAACAAACTTACAGTCGCACGGGGAAATTATGGCTACCCCGTGCGTCGCGATGAAGACATACGGCAGGAGCAGGCTCGCCACCTAAATCGTGCGACGGGCCTCGATGGCGCGCCCAAGCGTAAGCTCGTCGGCATACTCCAGGTCGCCGCCCACGGGAAGGCCGCTCGCCAGACGCGATACCTCAACGCCCAGCGGCTTGATATTGCGGGCCAGGTAGCTCGCCGTGGTCTCGCCCTCGATATTGGGGTTGGTGGCGATGATGACCTCGTGGATGTCCTCGTGGCCCAAGCGTGCCAGCAGCTCACGAATGTGCAACTGCTCGGGACCAATCTTGTCCATGGGACTGATCACGCCGCCCAATACGTGGTAGAGACCGTGGTAGCTGCCCGTGCGCTCAATCGCCTGGACATCGCGCGGCTCGCCCACCACGCAAATGCGAGTGGTATCGCGCATCGAATCCTGGCAGATGGAGCACTCGTCGGCCGTGGCGTAGTTAAAGCAGCGGCTGCAAAAGTGAACCTCCTGCTTAACCTCCAGGATAGCCTCGGCCAGGCGGCGCGCCTCCTCGGCATCGGCCTCGAGCAGGTAATAGGCGATGCGCTGGGCCGACTTGGGACCAATGCCCGGCAGACGGCCCAGCTCATCGAGCAATTTTTGCAGACTATGGTTGGCACTCATATATATGCGTGTCTTAGAACGGCATGCCCGGGATGTTGAGGCCGCCGGTGATGGCGCCCATCTGCTTGTTGGCAAGCTCGTTGACACCGCGGACGGCCTCGTTGACGGCAGCCATGATCATGTCCTGCAGCATATCGACGTCCTCGGGATCGAGGGCATCGGGGTCGATGGTGAGGTTGACGAGCTCCATCTCGCCGTTAACGGTCACCTTGACCATGCCGCCGCCGGCAGAGGCGTCGACGGTCTGGGACTTAAGGTTTTCCTGCGCGGCGGCAAGCTGCTCCTGCATCTTGCGAGCCTGCTTCATCATTTGCTGCATGTTCATACCGGCCATGATGGCTCCTTTACGTGCGGCCGCGCGACAAGCTGCAAGGGCAGCCGGAGCGCGACGGGACTTTCAAACTCAAAAATCGTACCACGGCGCGGGGCAAGCAAGCGGGGCGGACACGCTACCTCAGTCGATATACATGTCCTCCAATACAAACCACGCGCAAAGATTATGCAAGGCCGAATTATGCAAGGTTGCATAATATCGCATACTCAATCTAGTAGAGCCGAATCCGGCATTTCATGTGTGCCACTAAATAGCTAAATGCCAAACCGCTGCTCGAGGCGGAGCACATGGCGGCAGGGTATAATTTGATTGTCATAGATTGCAATTTGGAGGTGCCCCATGAATGCCCCCGACGCGCTCCAAAACATCCGCTCAAAACACCCCGTTGCATATGTGGTTCTCTATCTCTTTGTCGGCTGGGCATTGCTGGTTGTCATCACCCATGCCATAGCTTTTGGAGCAGAACTGCTGATAGCCAGCTCGGACCAGCCCGTCGTCAAATGGGAGACGACCGATGAATGCACCGACGGAACCCGAACCATTTACTACAACAGCCCGTCCCTCTACCAAGAGTTCAAGGTCAAGATAAAGGACTCCAAGATTGTCGATGCCGAACTGGGCTCTTTATTTACAATCGGAGCAACCGTCAACGCCGAGCAAGTCGAGTACACGGACGGCCATGCGACGTATCGTATCGACCTCAGCATCCTAGGCCGACCGTCACGCACTTGTCTGCTCGAATGCGATATACGCGGCACCACACTACACATGTCCGAAATACAGATGCGCCCGGACAAAAGAAAGTGATATATGGCCGAGTCGGAAGAGACTAGGCATAGACTCGTCCGCCTTCGTAGGCAAAACGCAGGATGAGCGGGGCATTGTTGCGCACGAAATCATCGAGCTCTTTGAGGTCCGCTTCGCTAAAGCCCTCGCGTGACACCCAATTGAATGCCGGCAAGATGCACTCCGCCGTGTCAAAACCCCAATCGCGCGGGCGCTCCACAACAACCTTCACCGTGTTGTCCTCACGGACTTCGGAATACGAAACTTGCGTATCGTCCTCAAGGCGGACATATTCCCACATCATAAGCTCGCTCCGTTCAAAGACGTCTCTTCTTGAGCAGTATACCCGCCCGTACAGCTACTCCACCGGTTTGAAGATGGTGGACTGGCCGAAGACGCTGCGGATGAGGGCTTTGGCCTCGTCCTCGGTCTGCGGGATGCTCGGGGCTGCACCCTGATGGCCGAAGGGGCCGCCCGCACCGGGGTTGGATTCCCAAGGAACTGCGGGGGCATCGTCGCTGGCGGTAGCAGACGTCGCGGCTGCGGGGGCCGCGGGAGCCTCAGGCGCAGTGGCGGACTTGGGCGCGGACGCCACACCCGGCACGTCGAACGGAGGCAGATCGTCCCCACCAGCATCGGCAGCAAAACCGCCAACCATGGCATCGTCGTAGGGAACCTGCTCGGATTCCCATGGCGCAGACGACGCAGCAGGCTGAGATTTGGGAGCAGCCGAGCGCTCGGGCGCACGGGGTGCGGGCTCGGTCGGGAGCTTACCCGTGGCAGGAGCACCGGCGGGGTTGTCGGAGCGTAGCCAGGGGGCTTTGCCCAGGTCAGACGACTTGGGCGCGGGCGAGACGGGCTTGGGCGCGGGTGTCGGAGCAGCCGGTTTGGGTGCCGCGGGCTTAGGCGCCGACGGGGTCGATGCCGCTACCGGCGCCGCTTGCTGCTGCGGCGCGCTGGCGCTCGAGGATACAGGGGCCGCCGAGGACACGGGTTGCGGGTCCGCAGATGCCGCAGCCCGTGCAGATGGAGAATGCTCCTCATGTTGAGGAGCCGGCGTGCCACCCCCATCCAGGACATAGTCGACGGTACGACGACCGAAGACCGCGCAAACCGTCGGCAGGACCACCGACTGCGTATCGGCGCGACCGAGCATCTTAATGGCAAAAGTCGAACCCGCGGGGAACGAGACCGTGAGCTTGGAGCCGTCGTCGGCCGTGGCGCGAGCGTTGAGCAAAAGCCCTGCGTAGGAAGCCTGACGCGCCTTGACACGCTCGACAACCTCGGCCCATTTGCGCTGCAGCTCTCCGGCATCCTCGACCGCGGGCGTCTCGGCAGTACCGGCGGCGGCAACCTGGGCGGCATTGTTGGACTGGGGCTTAGGTGCCGGAGCGGTAGCAGGCGCGGGGGCCGCAACGGGTTGAGGCGTCGGAGTCGGCGCAGGCTGAGGTGCAGGCGCTGCAGGCTTGGAAGCTGACACGGACGCAGAACGGGACGCAGGCTGGGCAGCCGGAACAGCAGCACCACGGTCCCAAGGCATACCGCCCTGGCGCGCGGACGTAGCAGCGGGGGCAGCGGATGCCGCCGGAGCGGCAGCACGAGCGCCCGAAATGAGCGTCGGCTGTTGGGCAGCAGCGGGTACGGATGCTGCAGGCGCGGCGGCCTGAGCAGCAGCCACGCTTGCCGGCACGGCGCCGTTGGCAACCATGGCCTCCAGACGCGCCACGCGCTCGGCCAATGCCTCAATCGTTAAATCAGCCTCGGGACGTGCCAGGCGCGTGCAGGCGATCTCGAGCACCAGGCGCACATCGCTCGCACCCCTCATCTCCAAGGCGGCATCGTCGAGCACTGTCAGCACGCGAGCCAAACGATCGGCAGGATGCTCGCCAAAGGCAGCGGCCTCGGCAGCAAGCGCCTCGGCCTGTTCGGCCCCGCCCTCAAACAGCTCGGCACGGGCGCCGGCGACGCAGGCAACATACACGTCGCGCACGTGCGCCACCAGGTCGCGCGTCAGTTCCAGCAGGTCGTTTCCTTCCTCGACCTGCGCACGGATCAGTCCATAGAGCTCGGCGACATCACGATCGGCAATGGCGCGGGCAAACTCGCCCAGAATCTGGTCCGAAACCTCACCCAAAAGCGAGCGGGCATCGTCCGCATGCACGGAGCCGTTGCCAAAAACGCTCAGCTGCTCCAGCGTGGAGAGCGCGTCGCGCATGCCGCCCTTGGCATGGCGCGCCACGATGGCGAGCGCCTCGTCGTCGTAATCGAAGCCCTCCTGCTCGCACACGTATGCCAGACGGCGCTCGATATCCTCGTTACCGATGCGGTGGAAATCGAAGCGCTGACAGCGCGAAAGGATTGTCTCCAGAATCTTTTGCGGGTCGGTGGTGCACAGCACAAAGATCACGTGCGCCGGCGGCTCCTCGAGCGTCTTGAGCAGCGCGTTAAACGCCGCCGTCGTGAGCATGTGGACCTCGTCGATGATATAGATCTTGTACTTGCCGCGCACCGGGGCAAAGTTAACGGAGTTGATGATCTCCTCGCGTACATTGTCTACGCCGGTACGGCTTGCGGCATCGAGCTCGTAGACGTCTGGGTGGTTGCCCTCGGCGATGAGCTCGCATTCCTCACAGGTGCCGTCGGGCATGCAGCCGCTCGCACCCTCGGCGCGCGCCGCCTCGGCATTGCGGCAGAGCAGCGCCTTGGCAAGAATACGCGCCATGGTGGTCTTGCCCGTGCCGCGCGGACCGCAAAACAGGTACGCGTGGGACAGGCGCCCCTCGGTAATGGCGTGCTCGAGCGTCGAGACGATATGCTGCTGGCCCACCACGGAGTCGAAGGTGAGCGGACGATACTTTCGGTACAACGATTCCATGGGTGCTCCCCCGGGTATACTGAGTCTTGTTGCCGCGGCGGCCATGCGGTCGCACGGCATACTGCATTCATAATAACCCGTACGGCGAGCCCGCCGCGATAGGAGTCCAAAGAGCATGGCAGACGCAGAGAGCAACCTCATTCCCTCCGAAGCAGCCGACCAGGTCGAGGTCGCGCTCGAGGCGCAGGCAGCAGCCGATGACGGCATCCTGTACCTCAACGAGTATCAGTACGAAAACGATCTGGTCACCGACTTCGCCCGCCTGGTCGCCTCGCCCAGACGCCGCGGCTCCCTGTATGTCGCCGCCGCCATTGCCGCCCTGCTGGGCATTGGCATGCTGGTGGCCGGCGGCAACTGGATCAAGTTCGGCGTCGTCCTGATCGTATTCGGCGCATTTTTGGCCTGGTGGAGCAAAAACCTGCACCACACGCTCGCCCGCGACTTTATCGACGCCGTCGAGGCCGACGAGTCCATGGGCGGCCGCTACCGCCGCGTCGCCGCCAACGAGGACGGCCTGATGGTCTGGGGCAAGAGCGGCAAGTCGCAGTTCTTCCCGTTTGAGAAGCTCGACCACGTACTCGACGGCGAGCGCATCTTTGTGGCCATGTTCGCCGACCAGGGCGTGGCGATCCCTAAGGACACCTTTGTGCGTGGCGATGCCGAGCAGTTTGGCTCCTTCCTTAAGGCGCGCATCAACAAAAAACTCCGCATCGAGACCAAACGCAAGAAGATGAAGGCAGAAAAGGCCGCTGCCGAAGCAAAACAGGCCGACAAGCCCCAGGGCAACAAGGGCAAGCAGCGCAAGCAGAAGAAGAACAAGAAGAAGCGGTAATCCGGCCGACACCGAAGGTGCCTCGTCCCGCGCCCGATTCCGAGTCGGAGCGCCTGAAATCGGGCGCGGGTACCGCCGATGGACCCATTTTGCCTAACTCTCGAGCTACTTCACTTCAAACCTTAAGAGCCTTCTCTCTGGCAGATCGGTCATCTTCATCGTATAAGTCCCAGGAAAAGCCTTCTCAAAACGGACGGTCTCGTAACCTTCGAAATAGTCGTTGGTGTTTTGCATCATGAATGGGACAAGCAACTCGTTCTCCGCCCCAACCTGTACGGCAAACGCAGCAGAACCGCCCAGAGCCGGCATTGCCTGCGTTATCAGATCGGTATTGACCACAAAGTCATAGTTTGGCGCAGACTCCGGCACCAAATGCCAAACATACGTTTTGATTCCGCCTTCGACATTGTCCTTATTCCTGACACGCATCTTTACGGCGATAACACACGTGATGTCGGCGTCCTTCAATTTCGTTTTCGTATCCACGATGCCATATTTTGAATAATCATCATGCGCACGCTTGAGATACTCGCGCGGCGTGAGCAGCTCTGCCCCGTCTATGCAAAACGAATACCCGTCAGTCGCCACATCCTTCGACCCCAGAAACGCCCCATCCATCGAGAGCCATTCGCCCTCCGCATAATATTTCTCAGGAATGACCGTCCGGTTCCCGTTAACGACGCTCGCCCTCATGCCCGCAAGGCCAGTAACAGCACAGCCGAAAAGCGCAAGCGCCGACCTTCTTGTCCACAGGGTCTTCTTCATCGCGCTCACGACCTTTCCCGAACTTTCACAACGGCACCGTCGCGCATGCAGTAAACCCGATCGGCCAGCTCCTCGAGCACCTCTCCGTCATGGCTGGACAGAATAACCTCGCGACCCGTTGATGCCGCCATCGCCACAACGCGCTTGAGCATTTCCACGCCCGCTTCGTCGAGGGCATTTGTTGGCTCATCGAGAACAAGCAGCTTCGGCTTTTCCATAATTGCCGCAGCTATCCCCAGACGCTGCTTCATCCCAAGCGAGTATGCTCGGAACTTCTTTTTTTCGTCTGCATCGAGCCCCACGAGCCGCAGGGCAGAGCGAATGTCCTCGCGGGTTGCAACGCCCTTGATCTGAGCAATGAGCTCCAGATTGTCGTAACCAGACAGATAGCCCAAAAAGGAAGGCGCCTCGATCAACATCCCCAGACTCGGCGGGAAAGAGATGTCCGCCCCAAGCCTTTGGCCATCGATAGAGATTTCGCCTTCGGTAGGCTTGATCAATCCGCAGACCGCTCGCATAAGCATGGTCTTACCCGAACCGTTTATCCCCTGAAGACCGACCACAGTCCCAGGGTCAACCTCGATGGACACGTTGCGCAGAACATCGTTTTTGCCTATGCGCTTCGATACGTCCCTAACGATCACGCTCATATCTTGTCCCCCTTTTCTATAAGGTCGGCCCTTCGAAACCACAGTCCACCCAACGATAGGCATAACGACATAATCACAATTGAAAACAAGCCACTCGAGCCCGCCGCGATTCCATCTTTGACAATTCCGCCCCAGCGCAACAGCATCAAGGCGTTACCCAATAGCGCCCAATGCCGTGCATATGCCGAGCAGATCAGGTAGCTCATTAAAACCACAAACGAGACCGACGGCCCAAGTACAAAGCCAATCACTGCCTGCGCAAACGCAAGCGCCTCGAAAGCAAAAAAGAGACCTGTGAAAAACGGCAGCGCATCCGCCTCGCCAGCTTTGAGAAACCACGGCGCCAAATTAGCCAGCTGAAGCGACTCACCATGAATGACCGCGCTGAACGAGGCGCTCACCATCAAGCTCCAAATCACAACAGAGCAAACCACCACGAGCAGCGAAAATGCCGTTACCGCCGCCACCAAGATAAAACGCGAGACCCACCAAAGGGTTCTTGACCGGCATCGAACAAGCGCTTGCAAACCAAACCCGTGCAACGATTCGGTCGGATAATCGAGTGTTGTATAGAGAATAAGCAGAATGACAAATAGCCATCCTAACGGAGGCACAAACATGAGCCCGGGCCTAGGCTCAAACGGAGCGGATCCGGCAAACACGAGCGCGAGATTATCAGCAAACCCCAAGGCATTCGTCCGAACCCCATACACAGAAGACAAGCCGTAGGCGTACACCAAGTTCGCAACGGTCGCTGCCGCAATCGCAATAAAAGTAAGGATGTTCTTCTTCAAAACGGTCCTCAGGTCCGCGGCGACCAGCCTAAACAGCATCAGACCACCTCGCGTCTTTTTAAGAATCTCGCGAAAATCAAAGAAAAGACGAACAGCAAAATGATTTCTGCAAACCCTGCTCGAATGTCGGGCCAGTTATTTAGTGATTCCGACCTGATGCTGTTAAGAATGTTGCAGTTAAAGCCGACGCATGAAAGGACGCTAAAAATCCAGTCGTTAACAAAGTGCCATGCAACCATAATCAGATATGGAACGACCATCGCCTTGATTCTGCTGCGAAACACAACCGACAGACCGGTCACGGCCATGGATAGAGCCCCCAGCGTCACCGCATCGAACAGTGTATAAACCAGCACGTACAACAGAGGCCGGGAATAAAACAGGCCAGAAAAATAGCTATGCAGATAGAGCCCGACGTAAGTCGATTCGTCGACCCGGGGGAGATACGCGGGAAATAGCATTGAGACAATCAGGAAGTTCACGAGTAGCGGAATAGCCGTGACCGCAAACGCAGAGAGGAAAGCAGACAGCATCTTCACGTTCACGTATGCATTTCTAGAAACACGTGTGCAGATCTGCGCCTCGTAACCGCTCAAACGCTCGGACAGGCATGACCACGACCCGGCCAGCATGGCAAGCAACGGCAGCGCATAGAAAAACACTGATGCCGATAGCGGTGCATTTGCACTCACAACGATCCAGTTACCAAAGCTACTTTCACGCGTTTGGCCGAGGTATGCCTGGGCTTGCAAACCAACGCCATAGCCAAGCGATAACAGCTGCTTGCGCTCAGTCTCGAGCGTCCACCATGCCTCAATGGCAGCCGCCATCGAAATTGCAGTTGCAACCATAAGGGTCAACGCAAATATAGGATTGCCAAATATCTTGGACAACTCGTGCCGTATTAGATTTCTATTCAAGCAACATCGCCCTCCCATTGGCCGGGCCGAGCAGTAACGCTCGGCCTGGCCCTAATCAAAAGCGGTTAACAATGCGTCGACGCACGGCAACCTTCGCATGAATAGAGAAAGATGTCTGTAAACACCCGCTATTGAGTTGATTGCTCAGGCGTTTACACGTTATTTACCTGCGATAACAATAAAATTAGCTCCGCCTTATTCTTGATCTTCAACTGGCGGTAAGATGCAGACCGCAGCGCTTGCACCGTAGATGCAGCGTAACCGACATCCTCCGCAATGGCCTTTGTCGTTGCCCCCTCTGCCGTCATCAGCAAAATTTGCGACTGAACATCAGAAAGGGAGCGCGACGTAAGCAGGGCCAGCTGGCGCACGCGGGCCGTTTCGGTGGACCCGTTCGCCCGGTACTCCAAGACGGCCTTCTCGTCCTCAACCGAGCGGGCGAGCGCGATGTGCGTAACGAACATGGGCACAGACCAGCAAACAATCACCGTTGCCACGACGACATTGACAGCCGAACTTTGCCCCAACAACGACGCGAGGAACAACGGCTCGAAAACCGTCAGATCCTGCACCATATTGAGCAAGACAGCCCAAACAGGAGCCGTCGCCCCAAAGCAAAGCATCCATACCCCGAGCATTTTGCGCTGCGGACAGCTACGCAGCACTATATATGTGAACAGTATCCCCGTCAGCACCGCAAGTCCATGGATTCGCCCCCTAGTGGCTGCATAGATTAAAGCGGATACACCTATTAACGCCAACGGCACGATAGCCCGAGTACGGCCACGCGCCTTAAATGAACACAGCCCAACAGCGAGCGAAGCCATAGACGTCATGCCGCAAAACAGGACCGGCACAGCCATCAACGGATCGCGTACGCACCTCCATGCCGCGATATAGACAAAAGACCATTCCACGGCAGACAGTATCGCCCACACGCACGGGCTTCCGAGCCCAATCGCCCCATCCGTTCTAGTCAGTGCAGCTTCACGATTCAGTTTTTCACCCGCGTAGTGCAGCGACAGAAGCAGTCCGAGACCCAATGCATAGCTTGAGAGAGAAAAGGTAACAGCCCATGAAACACCGGATCCCCAATAACTATCCGCCATTACCAAGGGGCCCGCCGCAAGGAGGATAAAAAATAATGTGAGCAGGTATCGAAACAGCCGGCGCGTCCGAGCTGATGCCAACATATCGTCAGCATGCCGCCGCGACAGCTCGGGCCCTACAGCATCACCCTCGTCCACAAACAACGCCACGAGCTCGCGTGAGCCCGCAACCGACGCCTTCCCGTATGCTCGGTGAAGCGTTGTTCGCACCGTCGATGACTTCGTATCCGTCTCCTTGGCAATTTCCGCCGGCGTTTTCCCTTTGAGCAGCAGTCGAACAAACTGCTCTTCTCTAGGCGACAGGGCAGGGGAAAACACCCCCGCATCGAATGGGTCGGACACGCAGGCGATATCCGAATTGTTGTCCCGTTTTCTCTTTAGCAACATGCATACGAAGGCAGCAGCGATAGCGGACCCCATCGCAAGCAATGCAATGATCGCGTCATCGCTTGCAAAGTATGCCGCCTCAACAGCCGGAACAAGGCCAATAGGGACTGCCACGAGCGCAGAACGGGCAAACACGTCGCTCTGTCCCCGACCAAAGGCGCTGAAACAGCAAAACAGCGGGACCGCAACCAATACGAGATAGACCAACGGAATTAAAAGCACAAGACCAATTGACGCGGCCGAAACAGAGAGTGCTCCCCATGGCTCAGGGATGACTCTCCATGAAACTCGACAGCAGAACAGCAGACAAGACATGACGGCTATTGTTTCTGTAAAAATCGCGTCCTGCGGATGACGAGTTTCTCTTTCGTCAGCCCGCGTCGCCCCCCGCGTCAAAGGAGAGCCCGCCGTATCCCAAATTACATATGAGAGGAGCAACGACCCAGCAAAGCACGAGGCGCATGAAACGCCGCGCAACAGCCAGATAGGCGCAAACACGAATGGAATAGAATCTCCGCGAGCATAGAAGGCCAGGTCGGCCCATTCGGGAACCGTTGCAATAGCAGCAAGGAAAATACCGAAGGCGCCAAGGAACCCCGGCCGCCTTATTTCTCTCCCCTTGCGGAGCGCAACACCGTGACCAAACGCCGCGAGGCATGCGCCCAGGATAACGAGCCAGGTCATTGCACCTGACGCCAGGCCGATTGAAGATGAAAACCGGTGATAAGGGGTGACCGCCATTACGACAAGCGCAATGGCGCAGGCAAATGTAGCAGAACGGCGGGAAAAGAGCATACGGCCTCCATAGCGTGACATTATATCGCCCGGACCGCTCGTTTTCCTCGTCATCTGCTCGAGCGTGCTACACTAGCAGCATCTATGCCACCGCGAACGCTGGAACGGGCCCCGCTCCGTGCCCGCCGCTCGCAAACGAACTTTAAACGCACGAGGGTTGGCCATGCCGCTTTTCTCGCAACATACCGCCCGGTTCTCGCCGGACGTTCCTTTGGAGGGCACCAGCTCTCGCGAGCTGCTCAAGCGGTACCAGCCGCTCGAGACACTTGCGACCGGCGGTTTTGGCTCCATCGAGATTTGCCGCGACACGCACCTGCGCCGCCGCGTCGCCATTAAGCGCATCCCCCTTATCAACGGCGCCGGCATGCCCGCCAGCGACATCATGGATGTCCTGCGCGAGGCGCACACTGCCGCCATGCTTCAACATCCCAATATCGTGCAGGTCATCGACTTTACGCATGACACCGCCTATGCCTACCTGGTCATGGAGTATGTCGACGGTATGTCGCTGGCCGAGTTTTTGCATCGCGTGGACGGCCACTCGCTCACCTTTGACGAGGCCGCGGCCATTGCCGATGCCCTGGGCCAGGCGCTCACCTTCGCCCATAGCAATGGCGTACTCCACCTGGACATTAAGCCCGCCAACGTGCTCATCGACCACTCGGGCAATGTAAAGCTCACCGACTTTGGCATGGCGCGACTGTCGTCCGCCGGTGGCTTTGGCGGCTCGCGCGGCGGCACCATCGGCTACATGCCGCCCGAGCAGCTCGATATCGAGACCGGCACGGTCGACGAACGCGCCGATGTCTTTGCCCTTGCCTGCGTTATCTATGAGGGCTTGTGCGGCAGCGCTCCCTTTATGGCGGCCACGCCCGCCGACTCGCTCGACCGCATCATCGGCGGCGCCACCTATCCCAGCGAGCTGATACCACACTTTCCCCCGGGAGCCGAGGCCGCGCTCATGAGCGCGCTCTCCCCCATGCCGCAGGACCGCCCCAACAGCATCGAGGCATTTTGCGACCAACTCCTTGCCGGTCTGGGCAGCGTGCGCGAGGGCCGTCGCAGTCTGGAGCAAATGGTTGGCGAGCTTTCGGATGACGAGCAGGAGCTCGACGATATCGAGCCGTCGTACTACGAGGACGACGCCATCGAGGTCGACCCCGCGCTCGGCTGGGCGGGCACGCGCTGGAGCCATGCGCGCGACTACACCATGCACGCTATCTCGGCGCTAACGTGCGGCGCCTTTAGCTTTTTGCTGATGCAAACGGCCGGGGTCGCGGCGCTTCCCGGCCTGGTCATTGCGGCTATCGCGATCGGAGCGGCGGCTGGCCTGGCCCCCCAGATTGGCTCGGCCATCTCGGCTGTGGGCTTTTTGGTGCTCATGGCCAACGCCACCATGCAGGCGCAGGGCATCCTGTCGATGTTGCCCGTCGCGGTGATCTTTGCCGCTGCCATGTCCGGTTGGTGGAT
>CAUCKA010000036.1 GCA_958443265.1 uncultured Collinsella sp.
CCGCGGGCCACGACCTCAATAAGATTGAGGAGTTTGAGGTCGAGCCGTCGCTCGGCAACGGCGGCCTGGGCCGCCTGGCCGCGTGCTTTCTGGATTCCATCGCCACGTTGGGCCTGACCGGCGACGGCGTGGGCCTCAACTACCATTACGGCCTGTTCCGTCAGCGCTTTGTCGACAATCAGCAGAAGGCCGTCCCCGACGAATGGCTCGGCGAGCAGGACATCCTGATCGATGACGACCGCTCCTACACTGTTGAGTTCGGCGACTTTGCCGTTACCTCCAAGCTCGTCAACATCGACGTGCCCGGCTACGGCCAGCCCGCCAAGAATCGCCTGCGCCTGTTCGACCTGGCAAGCGTCGACGACGGCCTGGTACCCGGCAGCTCCATCGACTTCGACAAGACCGAGATCACCAAGAACCTCACCCTGTTCCTCTATCCGGATGATTCCGACGAGCAGGGCCGCTTGCTTCGCATCTACCAAGAGTACTTCATGGTGAGCAACGCCGCCCAGCTCCTGATCGACGAGGCCATCGAGCGCGGCAGCAACCTGCACGACCTGGCCGACTACGCCGTGGTCCAGATCAACGACACGCACCCCACCATGGTCATTCCCGAGCTCATCCGCCTACTCACCACCGAGCATGACATTGAGTTTGACGAGGCTGTGACCATCGTACGCTCCATGGTCGCCTACACTAACCACACGATTCTTGCCGAGGCGCTCGAGAAGTGGCCGCTCACCAGCCTGCAGAAGGTCTCCCCTGCCATCGCCGACATTATCGTCAAGCTTGATGAGGTCGCAAAGGCCGAACACGACGACCCGCGCGTCGCCATCATCGACGAATACGACACCGTCCACATGGCCCACATGGACATCCACTTCGGCTTCTCCATTAACGGCGTCGCCGCACTCCACACCAAGATCCTGGAGGACACCGAGCTTCATCCGTTCTACGAAATCTATCCCGAGAAGTTCTCCAACAAGACCAACGGCATCACCTTCCGCCGCTGGATCCATGGGGCCAACCCCGCGCTCGCCAGCCTGCTCGACGATGTGATCGGCACCAACTGGCGCAGCACCGGCGATCTGAGCAAACTCGCCAAGTTCGCCGACGACAAGGACGTTCTTGAGCGCCTGGCCGCCACCAAGGTCGAGGCCAAGGCCATCATGCGCCAATTCATGGCGCTCGAGCAGGGCGTGACCATTCCCTCCAACGCCATCATCGACGTCCAGGTCAAGCGCATCCACGAGTACAAGCGCCAGCAGATGCTCGCGCTCTACATCATCTGGAAGTACCTCGATATCAAGAACGGCAACAGACCTAAGCACCCCGTCACCATCATCTTTGGCGGCAAGGCGGCGCCTGCCTACACTATCGCGCAGGACATCATCCATCTGATCTTGACGCTGTCTCAGTGGATTGCAAACGACCCCGACGTGGCTCCCTACCTGCAGGTTGTCATGATCGAGAACTACAACGTCACCGCCGCCGAGCGCGTGATCCCCGCCGCTGACATCTCCGAGCAGATCAGCCTGGCCTCCAAGGAGGCGAGCGGCACCTCCAACATGAAGTTCATGCTCAACGGCGCCCTAACCCTGTGCACGCTCGACGGCGCCAACGTGGAGATTGCCGAGCTCGTGGGCGACGAGAACATCTATACCTTTGGCGCCTCGTCCAAACAGGTCGAGCAGCTCTACGCCGACGGCACCTATGACGCCGGTGTGCTCTACCGCAAGCCCGGCATTAAACTGCTGGTGGACTTCATCACCAACCCGGCCTTTATGGCGACCGGCAATGCCGAGCGCCTGCAGCGCCTGCACGACGACATTAAGGGCAAGGACTGGTTTATGGCCCTGCTCGACATTGAGGAGTACATCCAGACCAAGGAGCGCGTGCTGGCCGACTACGAGGACCAGGACGCCTGGATGCGCAAGGCACTCATCAATATCGCCAACGCTGGCACCTTCTCGTCCGACCGCACCATCTCCCAGTACAACGACGAGATCTGGCACCTGAACTAATTTCGCTTCCCTTACCCATCCTCTTGAGAAACGGAGTCGTGGCAACACGGCTCCGTTTTTTGTGCCCACACGTTACCCTGTGACCCGACTCGGCCAAACAATCTCGATCTGTAACAACTGCTCGGTAAAAACGGCCCCAGCTGTTACAGATTGAGACATACCGGCCCCTCCCTTTGGGTTCATCTCAATCTGTAACATCTGGCACCAAAAATTGGTTCTTCCTGTTACAGATCGAGACAAACGGAATCGTCCCGCAGCAATATCTCAATCTGCAACATCTAGCAGCTGAAATTCGCCTTTGGTGTTACAGATTTAGATGAAATGGTTAGCTCAGCGGAACCGTCTCTATCTGTAACACCTAGCGTCCGAAATCGGCCCCACCTGTTACAGATCGAGACAAACGACCGGCCAGACAGCCCCAACACAAAGAAAGGCTCCCCTCTCGCCCAGTGGACGGGAAGGGAGCCTTATATGTGACCGCGGCAAAAGGATGGCAATACCGCAGTCGCCCAAAGGGAGGGCCTGGATGCACCGGGCCTAGATAAGGTTCTTGCCAGAGACCTTATCGAAGAGGTGGGTCGCGTTCTTCTCGAACTTGAACCAGATGGTGTCGCCAGCCTTGAGCGCGCCCTTGGCCTCGAGGTCGACGACGGGGATAATCAGGACAAACTGGCCGTCGGGAGCGGTCACGTGGACATGCTCGGTCGAGCCCATGAGCTCGGTCACCTCGACGGTACCCTGGAGCGCGCCCTCCTCGCCCTTGTCGGCAAGCAGGATCTGCTCGGGACGCACGCCGGCCGTAATCTCCTTCACGTCGCCGCCGTCCCAGTTGAGGGCAAGCTGAGCGCAAGTCTCGGGGGCGAGCGCCACGTTCATATCCTCGGTCTTGACGGTAAAGCCGTTGCCCGAGCGCACCAGCTGGGCATCGAAGAAGTTCATCTGCGGCACGCCGATGAAGCCTGCGACGAAGATGTTCGCGGGATGGTTGAAGACCTCCTGCGGCGTGGCGATCTGCTGGACAACGCCGTCCTTCATGACCACGATGCGGTCGCCAAGGGTCATGGCCTCGGTCTGGTCGTGAGTAACGTAGATGAAGGTGCCCTTGATCTCGTGACGCAGCTTAATGAGCTCGGCACGCATCTGGTTACGCAGCTTGGCGTCCAGGTTGGACAGCGGCTCGTCCATCAGGAAGACCTTGGGGTCACGCACGATGGCGCGGCCGATAGCGACACGCTGGCGCTGGCCGCCCGAAAGCGCCTTGGGCTTACGGTCGAGGTACTGGGTAATGCCCAGAATCTCGGCCGCAGAGCGAACCTTACGGTCGATTTCGTCTTTGGGGACCTTCTTGAGCTCAAGCGTAAACGCCATGTTCTCGTACACCGTCATATTGGGGTACAGAGCATAGCTCTGGAACACCATGGCAATGTCGCGGTCCTTGGGTGCCACGTCGTTGACGCGCTTGCCGTCGATGAGCACGTCGCCCGAGGTGATGTCCTCCAGGCCGGCGATCATGCGCATCGTCGTGGACTTACCGCAGCCAGACGGGCCAACGAGAACGATGAACTCCTGGTCGTGAACGGTGAGGTTGAAGTCCTCTACAGCGAGCACACCGTCCTCGGTAACCTTGAGGTTGTGCTTCTTCTCCTCGGTCTTCTTCTTTTTGCCAAAGAAGCCCTTCTTTTTTGACTCGTTGTTGGGATACACCTTCTGAACATGTTTGAGAACGATCTCGGCCATGTCTCTACCTTTCGATATGCGGCGCCACGCTGAGGGGCGCCGCAGAAACTTGCAAAACAGTTACGGCATCAGCCCTTGACGGCACCTGCCACCACGCCGTCGATGATGTACTTCTGGCAGAAGATGTACATGATGACGATGGGGATGACGACCATCATGATGCAGGCCATCATGGGGCCGAGCTCGACGTGGCCATAGCCGCCGCGGAAGTACTGGATCAAGATAGGAATGGTCTTGTACTTGGTGGAGTCGAGCGTAAGGTAGGGCAGCAGGTAGTCGTTCCAGACCCACATGGTCTCGAGAATGCCGACCGAAAGATAGGTGGGCTTCATGATGGGAAGGACGATCTTAAAGAACACCTGGACCGGGTTGCAGCCGTCAATCATGGCCGCCTCCTCGATCTCGAGCGGGATGTTCTTTACAAAGCCGGCGAACATAAAGACCGCCAGGCCCGCGCCAAAGCCAAGGTAGATAAAGCAGATGTTAAACGGCGTGTTGAAGCCGATGCGGTCCGCCAAATTGGACAGCGTGAACATGAGCATCTGGAACGGTACGACCATCGAGAACACGAACAGGTAATAGAAGAAGTTCGAGATCTTGTTGTTGACACGAACCACGTACCAAGCGCACATGGAGCAGCACACCAAGATCAGCACGACCGACGTGACCGTGATGATGAGCGAGTACATAAACGCCGAGGCAAAGCCCTGCTCGTTCAGGGCGTGCACGTAGTTTGCAAGGCCGTTAAACGTCTCGGGCGTGAGCAGATCGAACGCCGTGGTGGTGCTGATTGCAGTCCCCTTCTTAAAGGAATTGAGTGCAATCATGAACACGGGGTAGATCCACGCGAGCGACAGGATCGTAAAGAAAATCGAGAGCGCACGGTTGATAACCTTATCGCGTTTCATTACTGCTGCACCTCCTTGGACCTCGTGGCCTTAAGCTGGATCATAGAGATGGCTACGACCAGGATGCAGAAGATGACTGCCTTGGCCTGGCCAATGCCCTGCCATGCGATGCCGGCACGCGAGTAGAACGTGTTGTAGATGTTCAGGGCGAGCATCTCGGTGGAGTGCGCGGGGGCACCACCGGTAAGGGCGAGGTTCTGATCGAACAGCTTAAAGCCGTTGGTGATGGACAGGAACAGGCAGATGGTAATCGTCGGCATCAGGTTAGGGATCTTAACCTTCCAAAACGTCTGCCATGCCGTGGCGCCGTCGACCTTGGCGGCCTCGATGTAGTCGGACGGAATGGACTGCAGACCGGCGATGTAGATGATCATCATGTAGCCGACCTGCTGCCACAGGGTCAGGATGATAAGGCCCCAGAAGCCAGCAGCGGAGTTAAGGGCGATGAGCTGAGCGCCCACGTTGGAGAGCAGGCAGTTGATCAGAATCTGCCAAATGTAGCCCAGCACGATGCCGCCGATCAGGTTAGGCATAAAGAAGATCGTGCGGAAGATGTTGGTGCCCTTGAGCGCCTTGCGAGTGAGCGCCTGCGCGATGGCGAGAGCGATTACGTTGATGAGCACCGTCGACAGGAAGGCAAACGCCACGGTAAAGAAGAACGACGTGGAGAACTGCGGGTCCGTCAATGCGCGCATATAATTCTCGATACCGACGAAGTGCGCGTTATTGATGGTAATAAACTGGCAGAACGAGAGATAGAAACCCTGGATAAAGGGGATCACGAACCCGATCATAAACGCCAGGCACGTGGGCAGCATAAAGAGCGGCCACCAGCGCTTGAGTGCTTTGCCCATAGAAGGGTCCTTTCAATATGCAGGGGGCGGGCAAACCAACGTCTGCCCGCCCCCTGTCGCTAATCAGATAGCTTGGGCAGCAACTACTTACTCGGAAGCAGCTTTCTCGGTCTTCCAGCCATCGACGAAGGCGTTCTTGACGCCGTCCCACTTGGTGTTGTCGGCAGCATAAGCGATGAGAGCCTGCTTGAGGTTCTTCTTCCACTCCTCAGAGGGGATGTAGACAAAGTCCCAAGCGACGGTCTTCTTGCCGTCCTTGGCCATAGCAACGGCCTGCTGCGAGAAGACGTTGTTGGTGTCCTTGGCGCTCTTGAACGGGGCGGTCAGACCCATCTTGTCGGCGATAATCGAGGTGGCGGTATCAGAGGTGACGCACCAGTACATGAAGTCCTCGGTGGCCTTCTGGGCATCCTCGGAAGCCTGGGAGCTCACGCACCAGTAGTTCTCGCCGCCGGAGCACAGGCCCTGGTTCTCCTCGCCATCGACGCCGATGTAGATCGGCAGCATGCCGAGCTGGTCGTCGGTCATACCAGCCTTGGTGAGGTCGGCGTAGGCCCAAGAGCCGTTCTGATAGAAGACGGTCTTGCCGGTTGCGAACTCGTTGGTGGCGTCGTCGCCGGTCTTGGAGGCAAGCTGCGAAGGATCGCAGGTGGAGTCGGTGATGTACAGGTCGAAGATCTGCTTAAAGTTGTCGAGATACTCGCCCTTGATCTCGTCGTCCTCCTGGTTGTGCTCCTTCTCGAACTCGTAGTAGAGCGGGAGGTTGGCGAGGTGGGTGGTGTAGCGCCAGCTGGAGGAGTCATCCATACCGGCAGAAGTGAAGGCACCGTCAATGCCGAGCTCGTCCTTGCGGGCCTGGATGTCATCGGCGCAAGCCTTCAGCTTGTCGAAGGAGTTGATGTCCTCGGCCTTGTAGCCAGCCTTCTCGAGCAGCTGCTTGTTGTAGATGATGCCGTAGCTCTCCTGGACCCAGTCGATGCCCAGATCCTTACCGTCGGACTGCAGCGCCAGGGAGTCGTCGATGAGCTCACCGCGGACCTTGGTGTCGGACAGATCGGCGCAGTAGTCCTTCCAGTTCTTAAGGCCGGTGGGGCCGTTGACCTGGAACAGCGTCGGAGCGGAGCTCTTGGACATCTCGGACTTGAGCTTCTCCTCGTAGGTGTTGGAGGCGGCGGTCACGATCTTGACCTCGACGCCCTTCTCCTTCTTATAGGCCTTGGCGATCTCCTTCCACTCCTTGTCGACCTCGGGCTTGAATTGGAGGAAGTAGACCTCGGCAGCGTCACCAGAAGCAGAGGAGCCGGAGCCGGCAGAACCGCCGCAGCCCACGAGACCCAGACCAAGAACCGCAGCCGCGGAACCAGCAAAGCCCAGGAACTGCCTTCTGCTCATTTCGTTCTTCATTACAATCCACCCTTTCACACCGTGGCGGCACCCTTTGCCGCCGCCTTCGGAGATTGGCTCGGGGACTTTGCCCCTTTTGCTGATTTGTACGATACGCTATTTGGCTAGTTGTTTGAACAAGTATTACTAGAGCGGTAGAAAAACTTCGGTGAACGGTAATTTCAACTTGATACTTGACAAGTTTTGTATAAACAATTATTTGTTATCGAATGCAGCGAAAACGCCCGGTCAAGCCGATGCATCGTCGGTTTGACCGGGCGTTTTCGCTTTGAGGGCATGAGTCTCGTCAGGCTGCGAGCTAGCCGGCTATCGCTTGGAGTTGACGCGGTAGTGGAAGATCTCGGGATGCGTGCGGGCATGCGTGACCTCGAACAAGATGCCATCCGAGGTGTACGATTGGCTCTCCATGACGGCGACGCAGTTGTACTTACCAAGGTCCAAGTAGCTGCAGTCCTCATCGTTGGCGAGCTCGACACTCACCGTACGACGGCTCGCCATCACTTTGACGCCGCGCTTGTGCTCCAGATAGTCGTAAATTGACCTTGCGGCGGTCTCGGGCGTCAGGCCTTTGGCGATCGACTCCAGAAAATAGCCGTGGTCCACCTGGCGCGCACTGCCGTTGAGGCTTCGGACACGTACCACGCGAATCAGCTCCTCGCCCACCTTAAAGCCCAGGCGACGAGAGAGTTGCTCGGTGCAGACCAGATGTTCAAAAGACTTAACGTCCGTCGATGCAACGGCATTGTTGCGCTTTGCAAACTCGCCAAACGACTCGACTTCCTCGAGCGCGCCCAGCATATCGGTTTCGCCTTTAAGCCAAATGACGCGCACGCCCTTGCCGTGAATGGGCTGTACGTACATCTCGTCGGCCAGCATGGCAAGTGCTCGACGGACGGTATTTCGGGTGCATCCGAATTCCGCGGTCAGCTCGGCCTCGGTCGGCAGCATCTCCTGGAACGCATAGGTTCCGTTGATAATGCGCGAACGAATCTCGCGGTAGATTCCTTCATAAATCGCTTTTGGCATTGTTTCACCTCTAATGAATATGTATGGCTAGGCACGATAGCATTTCTTGGGGTTGTTTAAACCGCCTATCGGTAAAGCGCCAATATTTAACCGTTGACGGTCGCCCCCGCGTTCAGACCCCGCTCATGTAAAAACCGTCGGCGAAGCCGCTTCGCCAGTCCTCTACAATGAGAAATTGTTTAAACGTTTTACCCACGCAAGCGTGCGGCTGTCTGAAAGGACAAAACATGCTGCAAAAAATCCAACGCTTTGGCGGGGCAATGTTCGCGCCCGCCATGCTGTTTTCTATATCAGGCCTCATGGTCGGCGTCTCCGCTCTCGCAACAACCGTCGACATCGTCGGCGATCTTGCCATATACGGAACCCCCTGGTACGTTTTCTGGAGCATCATTCAGCGCGGCTCGTGGACGGTCTTTAAACGTCTTCCGCTCCTTTTTGCCGTAGCGCTGCCTATCGGCCTTGCCCAAAAGCAACCGGCACGCTGCTGCCTCGAGGCGCTCGTGGCCTATTTTGCCTTCTGCTTCTTTTTGAGCGAGATCATCAAGCTGAGCGGCGACAACCTTGGGCTTAAGTATCCGTCGTTTTTGACCCCCGCCAGCGGCATCACCGTCATCGACGGCATCAAGACGCTCGACACCGGCATTATCGGCCCGCTGGCGGTGTCGGCAACCGTCGTTGCCATCCATGACCGCTTCTACGATGCCAAGGTTCCCGATTGGCTCGGCACCTTCTCGGGTTCCTCGCTGGTCTACCTCATCAGCTTTTTTGCCGTGTTTGCCCTTGCCGCCATCTCGGCCGCCATCGTGCCCTTCGCATACGCTGTGACCGAAACGCTGCGCCACGCACTTGCGGGCGTCGGCCCCTTCGGCGTGGGCATCTTTGTGTTTTTGGAGCGAGCGCTCGAGCCCATGGGGCTGCACCATCTGCTCTATATGCCCATCTATTACGACAATCTGGTCATTCACGACGGTATTTACGCCACGTGGACCAACCTGCTCCCCATTCTCTCCCATAGCACGCGCCCTTTAAATGAACTTGCGCCCTGGGCAGGTTTTACCGCCACCGGCTGGGGCAAGCTCTTTGGCCTTCCCGCCATCGCGGCAGCATTCTATTTCACCGCCAAACCCGAACGCCGCGCCGGCCTTAAAGTCATCCTTTTGCCCGCCATCGTCGCCTCGGTGGTCTGCGGCGTCACCGAGCCGCTCGAGTTTCTCTTTATGTTCACCTATCCCGGACTCTTTTTGCTCTACGCCGTCCTATCCTCCTGCCTTGCCATGACCATGAACTTCTTTGGCATCGTCGGCATCTTCTCGGGCGGTCTCATGGAAATGACGGCCTTCAACTTCATCCCACTCATGCGAATGCATGCCGGCTCCTACCTTTTGGCGCTCGGTATCGGTCTTGCCTTTAGCCTCATCTTTTTTGTTAGTTTTCGAGCACTCATCTTGGTCTATGACCTTAAGACGCCGGGCCGCGAGGATCATGTCTCCAATCGCGCGGCAATCGATCGTTTAACGGGAAGCGGCTTTGCCAAAGAGCAATCTCCCAATGGCGAGGTCAGTATTCAATCCGATCAAGATCACGTCCTCGCTGAGCGGGTAATTCAGCTTTTAGGTGGCGTTGGCAATATCGTGGGCGCAACCAACTGCGCCACGCGCCTGCGCGTCGAGGTCGCAGACCCTTCCATCGTTGCAGATAATGCGTCGTTTGTCGCGGTGGGCGCCAAGGGCCTCATCATTACGGGCAAGACCGCCCAGGTGATTATTGGCATCTCCGTTCCCCGCGTTAAAGAGCATTTTGACCAGATCATGGGCCTCGAGCCGGGATTTGTGCCCACCACCTCGGCCTCCCCTGCCGCCAGCGCAGCCCATAAGCGCGGCGATATCTGCTTCTTCGATATCGACGGAACACTCGCCTGGCAAGACCCTCGAGTGGCACAAGAGCTTCCCGAGAGCGAGCGAGACCTCTCCCCCTATCCCAATGAAGCGGTCTCGCAAGCCATCCGTGATTTTGTCGCCAAGGGCAATATGGCGTTTATCTGCACAGGGCGCACGCTGAGCTGCATCCATCCAAAGCTGCTCGAGCTGCCCTGGACCGGCATCGTCTGCCTCGCGGGTGGCTATGTCGAACTTGAGGGACACGTGATTCGCGATTTGGCGATGACGCCCGGCATGCTGCAGCGCCTTGCTCCCATTCTTGAGCAATCGGACGAAGTGATTCGTTTTGAGGGACTCAATGGCGTCGTTCGCATGAGTGCCGATGCGCCCGACGCCCCGGGATACGCCCGCACCGTGGGCGATGCAATTACGCAGCTGCAACATTACAGCGCCTACAAGATCTTAATGTCCACGTCGCTTGCCAACCGCATCGCTCAGGATCAAGCGTTTGAGCCGCTGCTCTGCTTTAACGAGCTCGAGCTCGAAGTGACCGAGATTTCGCCTCGCGAATGCACCAAGCGCGAGGGTATCCAGTCCGTACTCGACGCCCTCGATCCCCACCACGGAACCGTATACGGCATCGGCGACGCCAGCAATGACGTCTCGCTGATGAACGCCGTCGACGTTGGCATCGCCATGGGCAACGCACCGGACTTCCTCAAGGAAAAGGCCGACTATGTCACCGACAGCATCGACCACGACGGCGTCGTCACCGCGCTCGAACACTTTGGGCTTATCTAGCCAAGCCCCTACCGCACTTGCGGCCGCATGGACCAATCGTCTTCAACCGCCGCGCTCGACGCCCTAATGTGGCAATATGTTGTCTGCATAATGCAACGATGCAACCTATCAAAGAATGCGAGAACCCGTGTCCAGTCCGTTTACCAGCTTTTTAGCCCAGCACTTTGACCAGATTAATGACTATCTGGCCACGTTCTTTGACGGACAGGCGACCTCTGCCGATATCGAACGCTACCTGTACGCGCCGCTCTCGGCTTTTACGGCCAACGCCGGCAAGCGCCACCGCCCGCTTATCTGCATGCTCGCCGCAACCGCAGTGGGCGGTAGCTTTGAGAGCGCCCGCAGCGCCGCGGCAGCTATCGAGCATTTCCAGTCGGGTGCGCTCATCCACGACGACATCGCCGACAACGGACAGCTTCGTCGAGGCAAGCCCTGCATGCACCTTACCGAGGGCACGGGGCTCGCCATCAATTGTGGCGACCTGGCGCTCACCATGGTCACCAAGACGGTTCTCGACGATCCCACGCTCGAGTCCGACGTGAAGCTGCGTGTGCTCCACGAGCTTACCGAGATGATCGTCCGCACCATCGAGGGTCAAGCGCTTGACCTGGGTTGGGTCCGTGACGAGCGCTTTGATATCTCGGTTGATGACTACCTGGACATGGCGACGCACAAGACCGCGTATTACAGCGGAGCCACGCCGCTTGCCGCCGGAGCCATTATCGGCGGCGGCAGCGAAGAGCAGGTCGAGGCGCTACGCGCCTTTGGCCTGCACACCGGCCTTGCCTTTCAGATTCAGGACGACCTGCTCAACTTGGTCGGCACCAAAGAGGCCGCCAACAAGGACTTCCGCACCGACATCA
>CAUCKA010000037.1 GCA_958443265.1 uncultured Collinsella sp.
TCGGGTGGCAAGCCAACATCTAGAAAACGGAAGTCATCATTGCAAACATCAACAGAGCAACCAACAGGACCCTCGTCAATAACCTTCCCATCCGAAGGCAGTACATTAATAACAGCCATACCAAACTCCAAGTCATTAGAACCCTTGAAGCACATTGTAGCGAGATAAAAAGAAAGCCCCAACAAGGGAGCCATCAACACCGCTGAACGGTAGTCAAATAAATAACTCAGCCTCGTAACCCTGCGGCGTTAAGCGAAGGAAGCCCCGTCCCCCGGAACTGTTTCCTTGGCGCGACTTCTGGCGAAGCCAGTAGCCATTTAAATTCTGCCCAGTAACCCTGTAGCGAGTTAACGAAGGAGGCCCCGTTCACCCGGAGCTTTTCCCATTGCGCGACTTCTGGCAAAGCCAGGTGAGCGCAAGGGAAAAGCGTAGGGTGAACGGGGCCTCCGACGGGAAAGTTAAACCGCTACTTACGCCTTGTTGACGGAGCCAAACTCCTCCATGAGCTCCTTGGTGCGGGCAACGATGTTGTCGCGACCAGGCTTGAGGAGCTTGCGGGGGTCAAAGCCCTTGCCCTGCTGATCCTTGCCAGCCTCGATGTACTCGCGAACGCCCTTGGCGAAGACGAGCTGCAGGTCGGTGTTGACGTTGATCTTGGAGATACCCAGGGAGATGGCCTTCTTGATCTGATCCTCGGGGATGCCGGTGCCACCGTGCAGAACGAGGGGCAGGTCGCCGGTCTCGGCCTTGATCTCGCCCAGACGCTCGAAGGAAAGGCCAGCCCAGTCGGCGGGATACACGCCGTGGATGTTGCCGATACCGCAGGCGAGGAAGTCGACGCCCAGGTCAGCAATCTGCTTGCACTCAGCGGGGTCAGCGAGCTCGCCGTTGGAGGTCACGCCGTCCTCGGTGCCGCCGATGCCGCCGACCTCGGCCTCGATGGACATGCCCTTGGAGTGGGCAAGCTCAACGAGCTCCTTGGTGCGGTCGAGGTTAAGCTGGAAGGTCTCCTCGTGAGAGCCGTCATACATGATGGACGTGAAGCCGGCCTCGATGCACTTGAAGCAGTCCTCGTAAGAACCGTGATCGAGGTGAAGGGCGACGGGAACGGTAACGCCCGTGGCCTCGACGGCAGCCTTGACCATGTCGGCGCAGACCTTGAAACCGCCCATCCACTTAGCGGCACCAGCGGTGCACTGAAGGATCAGCGGAGACTTGGCCTCCTCGGCGGCCTGGAGAATAGCCAGGGTCCACTCGAGGTTGTTGGTGTTGAAGGCACCGAGAGCGTACTTGCCGGCCTCGGCCTTCTTGAGCATGTCTGCTGCGTTGACGAGCATAAAAGAAACCTCCTGTAAGGTTGCTCCGATAACGCCTGAGATTTTACCACGACATACCCGAGCATAAACGTTCGTTTGTTCACGAATACCATCCGATTGGACAAATTCTGACCGTTTGCCCCACAGAATCGACCCACTGGGGAAAATAGCTTGACGATTGAGCGGTCTTCGTGGTTCGAAAGACGGCTTCGAGCCTACATCTGCATAAACGGATTCTGCATAAGTTCGCGCGCCATCGTGGTCGAATCGCCATGGCCCGTCAAGCAAACGGTATCGGGCGGAAGCGTCTTGGCAAGTTTGGAGAGCGAGCGCATAATCGCCGCCTCGTCACCGCCGGAAAGATCGGTACGACCGTGGCTGCCCGGGAAAAGCGTGTCGCCCACAAAGGCGATGTTCCCCTGCTCGGTCGCGGCGAACAGGACGATGCCGCCCGGCGTATGCCCCGGCGTCTCGATCACCTGCAGGCAGACGTCGCCCACCTCGATTGTATCGCCCTCGGCAAGCAAACGCGTCGGCTCACCCGGATCGGGCGTCTCGATACCCCACATGGCGCGCTGCTCCTCGATATTTGCGCGAGGTACCGTCACGTCCTTAGCGCACAACTCATATAGCGCGCCGTCGCCAACGACAGCTCGAACCCCGGCAACCCCGCCAACATGGTCGGCATGACCGTGCGTGCAGACAGAGCCGAGTACGCGCACCTCAGGATGCGCGGTGCGGATATGCTCCACAAGACGCTCGCCCTCCCACGCCGGATCGACGATTAAGCACTCGTCATTCGAAATCACGGCGTAACTGTTGGTCTGAATGGGGCCGTTGACGAGCGCCTCAATCGAAGCCGAACCTCGGGGTGTCAGGTCCAAAGTCATATCGCCCATGCGCATACCCTCCTTCTAAAATACGTTCGAGGCACCAAACGATGCCTCGAACGTAACCAATATCTATGATGCTGAGAGGCTCTCGCACCTACACACGACGCTTGAGCTGAGCTCCGCCTTCGCCGGGCATAAGACGGCGAGCGTCGTAGACCGAGTCGACGCTGCTGATGGATGCCAACAGCGGATCCAGGCCGCTCGCATCCGAGATCTCGACCATAAAACGCAGGGTCGCAATGCCCTCGCGGTTGGTCGAGGTGGCGGCAGAAAGGATATTGCCGCCCGCATCGCCAATGGCAATGGTGACGTCCTTGAGCAGGCCCATGCGGTCCAGGCACTCGACCACAATCTCGACTTGGAAAAGCGTATCGGCAGCACCATCCCACTCCACGTCAATCATGCGCTCGGGATGCTCCATAAGACCCTTGACGTTGGGGCAATTGGCGCGATGCACCGAAACGCCACGACCGCGCGTGATGAAGCCGACGATGTCGTCGCCCGTCACGGGGTTGCAGCAATGAGCCAGACGGACCAGCAGGCCGCTGTTGCTCTCGCCTTTGACGATAATGCCGTTACTGGCGCTCTTGCCGCGCTTTTGCGGCTTGCGGTTGGAGCCGCGAGCGGGCTGCTTCACGACCTCGGCGATAGCCTCGGCCTTGGTGAGCTGTTCCTCGGGCTTGGGGTCCAAGATCTGCTCGACTTTGTTGCCCACGGCACGCGGGGCGACTTTGCCCGCCCCAACGGCTGCGAACAGGTCCTCGAGCTGCTTGAAGTTAAACTGCTCCGCCACGGCATTGAGCGCACGCGTCGAACGCGGCGTAGAAATGCCATATCCGCGCTTGCGCAGGTCCTTGGCCAGCATATCGCGGCCGGCGGCAGCGTCGTCGTCCTTAGTCGCGGCGGCAAAGTAGCGACGGATCTTGGACTTGGCCGAAGGCGTCTTGACGATCTTGAGCCAATCACGCGACGGCTTGGAACTCTTGTTAGTCAGGATTTCAACGCGGTCGCCCGTCTTGATCTCGTGCGTGAGCGGGGCCACCGCACCGTTGATCTTAGCGCCGACGCAGTGGTTGCCGACCTCGGTATGAACGGCATAGGCAAAGTCGAGCGGTGTAGAGCCGGCGCGAAGCGCCATGACCTCGCCCTTGGGCGTAAAGACAAAAATCTCCTGGTCAAACAAGTCGACCTTCAGCGAGTGCAGGTATTCCTTGGCATCGGTGATCTCGTCAGACGCCGCCCAGTCGAGTGAGTGTTTGAGCCAGTTAATCTGGTCGTCCAGACGCTGCGCATCGTTGGTCTTGGAGGCAGACGATCCGCCCGACTTCTTGTACAGCCAGTGGGCGGCAATGCCGTACTCGGCCTGCTCATGCATCTCGTAGGTTCGAATCTGAATCTCGAGCGGACGAGCCGTGGGGCCAATAACCGTCGTGTGGAGCGACTGGTAGTTATTGACCTTGGGCATGGCGATGTAGTCTTTAAAGCGACCGGGCATGGGGTGCCACAGCGTATGCACCGCGCCGAGCGTGGAGTAGCAATCGCGCACCGAATGGGTAATAACGCGCAGCGCCACCAGGTCGTAGATCTCGGAGAACTCCTTGCCCTTGCGCTTCATCTTTTGGTAGATGGACCAATAGTGCTTGGAGCGGCCATTAATCTGGAAGCCCTCCAGACCAATGCGGTTGAGCTCATCGGTAAGCGTCTTGATGGTCTCGGCAAGGTAGCGTTCGCGGACCTCGCGCGACTCAGCTACCATACGCGCGATGCGCTGGTAGGCATCGGGCTCCAGGTAGAAGAAGGACAGGTCCTCGAGCTCCCACTTAATAGAGCTCATGCCCAGGCGGTCGGCCAAGGGCGCGTACACGTCCATGGTCTCGCGAGCCTTAAACAGGCGACGATCCTCGCGCAGGGCTGCCAGCGTTCGCATGTTGTGCAGACGATCGGCAAGTTTAACGATGATGACGCGGATGTCCTTGGACATGGCGAGGAACATCTTGCGCAGCGTGAGCGCCTGCTTCTCGTCCATGCTGTCGACTTCGATGTTGGTGAGCTTGGTCACGCCATCGACGAGCTCGGCCACCGTATCGCCAAACAGGCCGGAAACATCGGTGAGCGAGGTCTCGGTATCCTCGACGGTATCGTGCAGCAGCGCGGCACACACCACATCGCAGTCCATCTTGAGATCGGCCAAAATGATGGCAACCTCGACGGGATGGTTAATGTACATCTCGCCCGAGCGGCGCTTTTGGTTGCAGTGCTTCTCGGCGGCAAAGCAGTAGGCCTGCTCAACCTTAGAAAAGTCGTCCTCATTCATATATTTGAGGCACAGGCGCTCCAGCTTGTCGTAGCTGTCCGCCATAATCTCGGGCGGCAGCTCATCGGCATGCTTATAGTGCTCCATCTCCGAAAACGGCTGGAGGGTGGAATCATGGGCGGTACGGGCTGCGGCATCCATCGAGGTCCCCTTCCCCTAGGCCCGCGGTACGATCGGGCGGTTAACTTTGGCTAGCATATCAGAAGCGCACGAATCGAGCGCCCAGCTCCGGAAAGCCGAAAACTCCATGCGCGAGCGCAAGCCCTCCAAATAGCGAATTGACCTGCTCAATTGCACGCGGCCGGGGTTTTCGGCCATCGCGATGCGACGAGTGTCGTCAAACCCCGAAACTCGACAGAAACCAAGCTCTTCGAAGATTCCCAGGCCGCTTTCCACCGAACGCTCGTCGACCGGCGTGCGAGCATCGATGGCAAGGCACATCTGCGCGATGTCGATATCGCTCGCACTAAAGGAATCGTCCCCGGTTTTGCCGCGGTTGGAGCGCCACATGGTCTGCAGCGCGCGATAGAGCGTGACGAGCTCGTCGCGCTCGGGCGCATAGCAGTCGAGCAGGCGCTCGTTAATGCGGGCGTCGCGCGACGAATAGAGCAGATGGATCACGGCGGGCTGGCCATCGCGGCCGGCACGTCCGCTCATCTGGTTGAACTCGATGGCGCCAAACGGCATGTGGTAGAGCACGACATGGCGGATATCGGGCAGGTTGACACCCTCGCCAAAGGCGGAGGTCGAAACGATGCAGCTGAGGCTTCCGTCTCGGAATGCTTCCTCCACGCGGCGGCGATCGGAACGCGCAAGCCCCGCGTTATAGAACGCGATATGGGTTGCGCAATCGGGCACACGCTTGCGCAACGTCTTGGCGAGCGCCACGGACTGGTCGCGCGAATTGACGTAAATGACGGTCTTCTCCCCCGTCGCCACGATCGACACTAAACGGTTCTCGCGGCTCGCAAGGTCGCGGTCGTCCTCGAGCTGCAGGTTCTCGCGCACCGTCTCGTCGACCACCGTGCGAGTGATCGGCAACATGCGGGCAAGCTCGGCCACGACCGGAGCCGTCGCGGTGGCCGTCGCAGCCATAACAACCGGGTCGCCCAGGGCTTTGAGGATATCGGGCATGTCGAGATAGGCGCTGCGGTCGCCGCCCTTGGCAAGGCCGGCGTGGTGCGCCTCATCGATAACGACAAAGCCGATGCGGCCCGAACGCGCGAAGCGGTCACGGTGGATAGATAGGAACTCGGGCGTCGTGAGCACGATACCGGTGCGGCCCGAAGCTAGGCCGGCGAACACATCATCGCGTGCGGCCTCCACGGTCTCGCCGGTCAGCACGCCAACGCCAATGCCAAGCGCTGCCATCGTCGACGAGAGGTGATAGGCCTGGTCGGCAACAAGCGCACGCAGCGGATAGACAAAGATGCTCGCACGTCCGCGAAGGACAGCCTCGCGCGCAGCATGTACATGGAAGATGAGAGACTTGCCGCGGCCCGTTCCCATAACGGCCAAGACGCTCTGGTGGTCGGCCAAGGCATCGAGCGCCTCAACCTGCGCGCGGTGCGGCTGGTTCGATCCGATAAAGCTATGGATAAGCGAGCGCGTGAGCTCGGTATAGGAAAGCTGGGCGAGCGTCTCGCGCTTACGCGACTCCAGGCGCAGGCCGGAATCCGCCGGCTGCACGCCACGACGAAGCTCGCATGCCGGATCGTCGACGCTGGGCAGCGCGGTATCGCGGACCAGAACATCCTTGATCATGAGCTTGGGCTTCACACGCCCCTGCCAATGCTCGGCAACGGCCTCGAACACCAAGTCGACAGCGCTATCGCAGTTGATGAGCTTATCGATTTGCGGCACGCGGAACATAATGGCCGGCACACTCGCGGCGCCATCGGTCGCCACAAAGCGCATGTGCTCGCCGGTTTTGCCCACCACGGCGCGGTCGCACATCGTCACGCCCTCGGCAGCCAGCAGCGGCACCTTGTTGCCCTGGCCAAACGGCTCAAGACGGGAGATCTGCTCGATGGTCTCGATATTCAGCTCGGAAAGGTCGACGGTGGCGGCGACCTCGTCGGTGTCTTCAAAGTCCTCGGCGGGAAGCTCCGATAGCACGGCGGAAAGGCGGCGGCGGAACTCATCGAGCTTGGATGCCTCGATGGTCACACCCACCGCACCGGCATGTCCGCCGCGACGAATCAGCAGGTCGGAACAACGCTCGACGGCGTCGAACAGGTTGACCTTGCCCACCGAGCGACCCGATCCGCGCGCAACGCCGTCCTCAATCGAGAAGAGCAGCGCCGGCACGTGATAACGGTTGGTCAGGCGGCTCGCTACGATACCCTTGACGCCCTCGTGCCAGCCCTCGCCACCCACGACGATTGCGCGACCGCCGTCATAGGTCTCCTCGACCTTTGCCATGGCGTCGCGTGTGAGCTCCGCCTCGATCTCGCGGCGCTGACGGTTGATTTCCTCGAGCTCGGCTGCCAGTGCACTTGCCTCGATAGGATCGCGGGCAAGCAGCAGGTCGAGCGCCAGCTTGGGATCAGCCATGCGGCCGGCAGCATTCAGACGAGGGATGAGCGAAAACGACAGGCCGTCGGCCGTAATGGTAGAAAGGTCGGCCTTGGCAAGTGCGGCAAGCGCGATATAGCCGGGACGGGCCGTCACGCGCATCTGTTGGATGCCCTCGGCGACCAGTGCGCGATTCTCGGGCGTGAGCGGCATCATGTCGGACACGGTGCCCAGCGCCGCGACCTCGATCAGCGAACGCCAATACGACGGCTTGCCCAAACGCTCGCCCAGGACCTGCACCAGCTTGAGCGCCACACCGGCACCGGCAAGCTCGCGCGAGGGACCCTCGTCCTCGAGCTTGGGGTCGGTCAGGGGCACGCCCTGCGGCACCTGGTCGGAGGGCTCGTGATGGTCCGTGACCACCAAATCGATCCCCAGGCTCTCCAGATAGGAGACTTCTTCCTTGGCGGCAATACCGTTATCGACGGTCACGATCAGCTGAGGGCGAGCGAGCTCGTTGACGCGGTCGAGCGCCGCACGCGACAGGCCGTAGCCCTCGTCAAAGCGATGCGGAATAAACGGCGTGACGTTGGCGCCAAACGAACGTAGCGCCTCGGTCAACAGACAAGTCGACGTAATGCCGTCGACGTCAAAATCGCCAAAGACCGCGATGTGCTCGTGGTTGCGAATAGCGCGCTCGACGCGGTCGGCAACGACCGCCATGCCCGGAATAATGAGTGGGTCGGCCCAGTCGCGATCGAGCGAAGGCGTCAAAAACAGCTGGCCTTCCTCGATGGATGTTATGCCGTGCGCAACCATAATGCGCGCCACCAGCCCGGGTATGCCCAGGCCAGCCGAAAGCTCCTTTTCGAGCTCGGGGTTTTGCTGAGCGACCGCCCAGCGATGCGTCGTCTTAAGCGATGACATAGGCGCCCACCCCCGATAGGGGCAGGTCGCCGCGATACCTCTCACGGTTCATAGCGATGAGTCCTCTGTGTATGCCCGCTTCGGCAGGCAGATCTGTTGAACGGATTTATTATACCGTGCAGAGCAGACGCAAATCGCCGCAGCACGCCGCGGTTTCGGTAAACGATGCCGGTAATAGCCCCGAAATATTCGAGCGTTTCTGACGCACGGACGCATGCGAGCGTCTAGCATATCCATTCAAAACGGGTTCACGGGCAAAGGGAGTCACAAGCGCATATGAAGCAATGGGTTGGACTGGGCAAGTTTCTCGCGGGGCACATGCAGGTCATCGTTCCGATTTGCGTGGCACTCGGCGTGCTCTTTCCCCAACAGATTGGCGTACTCAAGCCCATCGTTCCCACCTTGTTTGCCTTTATGACGTTTCAGGGTGCGCTCAGCAACACCTTTCACCAGGTAACCGAGGTGTTCCGCCGTCCGTTGCACCTAGTCTTGGCGCTGCTCGTCTCGGCGGTGCTTATTCCCATCGCGGCGTATGCCATGGGGTCACTCTTCTTTGGCTCCAACCCCAACCTTGTCTGCGGCATTGTGCTCGAATACAGCGTGCCCGTGGCCGTCACCGCTTTTATGTGGATCAGCATGTTCGGCGGCAACGGCCCGCTCGCGCTCACCATCATCCTGACGTCCTCGGTCATCTCACCTGTGACGATTCCGCTTACGCTCAAGCTCCTGCTGGGCGCCACAGTCTCGATCGACGTGCCGAGCATGATGCAGAACATGGCCTTTATGATCGCCATCCCCGCTGTGCTCGGTATTGCCATCAATGAACTCACGCGCGGCTGGGGCCACGAGAAACTCTCTCCCGTGCTCTCGCCCGCCTGCAAGTTCATGATGATGGGCGTCATCGCGTCCAACTCCACCGCTATGAGCGAGTACGTGCTGCACATAAACGCGGTGCGCCTGGAAGTCGCCCTCTTTATTTTGGTCTTCGCCATCAGCGGCTTTGTCGTCGGTTTTCTGGTCGCACGTGCGCTGCATCTGCCATATAGCGAGACGACTACCATGTGCTTTACCTGCGGCATGCGCAACATCTCTTCGGGTGCCGTCATCGCCACGCAGTACTTTCCGGGCGAGGTCGTGTTCCCCGTCATGTGCGGCACGCTGTTTCAGCAGGTGCTGGCCTCGATTATCGGGCATCTCTTTGAGTGCCTAACCTGCGAGGAGCGCACCAAACAGCGCAAGCGGGTCGAAGCCGGCCGCGACGCCATGGCGCGCTAGGCTGTGCGCATTACGCGGGTGTTAGTCTTGCTATACGAGCGTTTCCAGATGCGCACGCAGACGCTCAGCATCGATATCGAGCGTCGTCTCGGCATTGACTTGGGCCAAACGATAGCCGACAAAGTAGGGCGAAACCACCCAACGCGGCAGCGCCTTGGCAATGGTCCGACCGCCCAGGTGATAGAAGAACAAGTTGTACGACTCTGCGCGACCACCGTGGTGCTCGTTTAGGATATAGCGCAGAGCTACCTGGATCGCATCGGCAAAGAGATCCGCCTCGGCTTGGTCTCGTGCGTCATCGCTGGCGGCGATTCCCTGCGGGGCTGAAACGTTGATCTCAAAGAACCCCATGATCGGTTCGGCTGAGATATTGACCGAGATTCTCCCCTGTTGCCAGACATTGATGCCTTCGAAATTGGCGGAAGCCAGCGAAGCATAGCCGTCTTCCTGCTCCAAACCCACAATCTGCATGTGCGGATGGACCAGACTGCCGCCCGAAAGTGGGCCCTTGTTCTTGTACATGAGAACGCTGCGATACTGTCGGGAGTCAATCATCCGCTGCCAGCAATCCAGGGCAAACCGCATAACATGATGCAGCTCGTCCGGCGCATAGGTCACCAGGTCGGCGTCGTGGTCGGACGACTCAATCAATACGGTCTGGCGAGTGGCCCGCAAGGTCTTAAACTTATTCTCGAGCCAGATGCAGCCACCGTCGCGCCGGATGATATTGGCGAGTTCCTCGGTATCGCAAAAGGGGCACGCGGTGCCGGGACGACGGTTGTCGTCGGGCTTACCGTTCGCCTGCTGAACGTCAAATACCAGCGCCACGGGTTATACCTCCAGCGGCACGATCTTGGTGCCATGGAGTTCGGAGACGCCCAGTGCCGCCGCCACGGTATCGCGATTGGCCGTGGAAATGCCGCCACCGGGAAGAATGGTCAGGCGGTCGCCCGCATACTCGACAAGACGCGACAGGTGCTCCAGGTTGTCCTCGATCGGCGTTCCGGCAGCACCACCATGCGTCAGGATGCGCGTGATGCCGCAGTCGGCGAGTGTGTCAATGGCATCGAGCTGAGCCTCGAGCGAGAGCTGGTCAAAGGCCATGTGAAAGGTGATATCGATGGCCCCGCGCTTGCACTCCTCGGTCGCGCAGCCCGTAGCCATCACGAGGGCGCCGAGGGTGAGCTCGTCGAGCGCCCAGCCGCCGGCACAGGGCTTGCAGCAGCCAAAGACCAGGCCGTCAACGCCGGCGCTCACGGCAAGACCCAAGTCCATCTCCATCATGCGCAGCTCGTCCTGGTTGTAGTGAAAGTCACCGCCACGCGGGCGAATCATGCACATCACTCGCGCGTCATGCTCGTGAGCATAGCTGACCGTAGTGCTGATAACGCCGGCCGAGGGCGTGGTACCACCGACGGCAAGGTTGTCGCACAACTCGATGCGCTTAGCACCGGCATCGATAGCCGCCGGCACACGCTCAAAGTTCTCGGCACAAAACTCGTACAGCATAGATAGACCCCCAGATGACAAACGTTTTCCGATGGGCATTGTCGCACGCCCCCATGAAGTTGCGGTGGAATAGAGACTGTTTTGGCCTCTGAGGCTCCCATCTAGTCCCTATTCCACCGCAACATAAAGGGGATAGTCGTTGGCATCTGCCACAACGTCGATGTTTTGGCAACGACAGACACTATGACCCAATCCGAGGGCACTAAAAAGACAGGAGCCCCCGCTCG
>CAUCKA010000038.1 GCA_958443265.1 uncultured Collinsella sp.
CGCCTCGCCCGAGGCCTTCTTCTGGTCCAGAGCGGCACGACCGGCACGCTCAAGCGCGGACGTATCGTCGAACAGCAGCGCATCGATATCGCCGGCAAGCAGCTGCTCCACCAGGCCCTCGAGCTCACGAGGGGCCTCGAGCACGTCGCCCAGACGACCCGAGACATCGTCGCCCAGTACACCCACCAGACAGCTCACGAGCGGCGAGCTGTCGGCCATGCGGGCATCGAGTTTCTTTTGGCTAGCAAGCTCCGAGCGCACCTCGGACAGTTTGTTGCGCGCCTCGCTCTCGCGGGCACGCAAGTCCTTAAGGGCTGCACGGGCGACCTCGGTAGCCTCGCGCGCATCAATCTGGGCTTGACGGGCCTGATCGAGTGCACCCTCAAGCTCCTCGGCGCGGTCGCGACGGCTCTCGAGTGAGGCCGTGACTTCCTCGAGCTGCTCGTCGATCTGCTCCAGGCGTGAGGCGTACATGTTGTCCTCGACCTCGGCGTTGCTCAGCGAGTCCTTCACCTTGGCGAGTTCGAGCGCCGCGTTATCGGCCACACGCTGCACATCGCGTTGCTCACGCGTAAGCTGCGAAATCTGATTGTCGAGCGCCACGCGCCGCTCGTGGAGCTGAGCGGCGGCAGGACCAGCGGCGTCAACGTCCTCCTGGGCCTGCATGTGCGCGCCGGTCACTTCCTCAAGCTGCGCACGCGCGTCCTCGAGCTCCTCTACCACGCGACGACGCTGATGCTCGGAGCTCGAGATCTGGCCGCGCATGTCGGACAGGCGCGACACCATGTTGTGGCCCTTTTCCTCGAGCAGGCGCATATCGGAGTTAATGCGGCCGACCACGTCTTGCATATGGCGGCGCTGCTCGCCCAGGTCGCCCACAAACAGGCCCTTTTCCTCGAGCATAACCTGGAGCTTCTCGAGCTCGCGCTCCTTTTCGCCCATGCGGTACTGCGCAAGCTCCAGCTCGGCGGCGCCTTCCTTGGAGCGGCTCTCCAAGTCGTTCCACTGCGACTGCAGCGAACGCAGCTCGTCGACGGCTAGCATCTGCGTAAGCTCGTTCGCGCGCGAGGACAGCTCTTTGTACTTGCGCGCACGATCGACCTGACGCTCCAGCGGTCGCAGCTGACGGGCAATTTCCTTATTGATGTCGCGGGCACGCGTCAGGTGCTCGTCCATCGATTTAATCTTTTTGAGCGCACGCTCCTTGCGGCGTTTGTGCTTGGAGATGCCGGCGGCCTCCTCGATGAGGGCACGGCGCTCCTCGGGGCGGCTCTGCAAAATGGCGTCGAGCTTGCCCTGGCTGATGATGGAATGCGTATCCTTACCCAGGCCCGAATCGTGCAGGATGTCCTGAATGTCCATCAGGCGGCACGGGCTCGAGTTGATGAGGTACTCGCTTTCGCCCGAGCGATACATACGACGGGTGATGGCGACCTCGTCAAAGTCGACGGGCAGCATATGGTCCGAGTTATCGAGCACCAGAGTGACCTCGGCGACACCCACCGGCTTGCGCGCTGACGAGCCCGAGAAGATGACATCCTCCATGGCCTGGCCGCGCAGCTGCTTGGCGCTCTGCTCGCCCAGGACCCACAGAATCGAGTCAGAGATGTTCGATTTTCCCGAGCCGTTGGGACCGACGATGACGGTCAGGCCCGGCTCAAACGTCATATGGGCGCGGTCGGCAAACGACTTGAACCCTTTGAGCGTGAGGGACTTGAGATACACGGTTCCTCGCTTAAACAGGCTTCTTGTTGAGAATCACGCCGTTGGTGGTGTAGCCCATGCGGTCAAGTGCCTCGAGTGCAGCGGCTCCCTCGGCTTCCTTCTTTGAGGAGCCGGAGCCGCGACCCTGGCGAATACCATCGATCAACACCACGGCGGTAAAGGTGGGCGCATGCGCCGGGCCTTCAGAGCCAACGAGCTTGTACGCCGGAGGCTCGTGGCCGTCGGCTTGCACGCACTCCTGCAAAAACGACTTGGGGTTCGCAGGATGCTCGGCACGCTCGGAGGCCAAATGGGGCTTAAGCGTACGGTGGATGAACTCCGCCGCCGCATCCCAGCCAGCATCCAGATACAGCGCGCCCACGAGCGACTCATAGACGTTCTCGAGCGCCGAGTGCAGGCCGCGCGCGCCGGTACCGGTCTCGGAGGCACCAAAGATGATGATGCCATCGATACCCAGCTCGTGCGACACCTCGGACAGCGTGGCGCCCGAGACAAGGGACACCTTCAGGCGCGTGAGCTTGCCCTCGTCAAACTCCGGATAGGACTCAAAGAGCGAGCGGGCAACCACGGCGCCCAAAATGGAATCGCCCAAAAACTCAAGACGCTCATAGCTGGCAGAAACCGGCTGGCCCTCGACGGCCGAAGGATGCGTAAGGGCCGCGCGCAGCAGCACCTTGTCATTGAACTCGTGGCCCAGAATCTCCTGGGCGCGCGTAAGTCGTTCGGATAAAGCCAAGACCTAAGCCTCCCTGGCGTGTTCGATCGCGTCGACGGCGTCGGCGACAGAGTTGAGCGAGAGCAGGGTCTCGTCATCGATCTCGAGATTGAACTCGTCCTCGATAGCCGTAACCAGTTGCAGGCGCTCGAGCGAGTTGGCATCGAGGTCGTCAAAGGTGGTCTCATCGCTAATTTCGGCAACATCGACGCCCAGAACGTCAGCAGCGACCTCGGCGATCTTGTCGAAGATTTCGGAGCGGTCCATAGCGCTTCCTCTCATAGTGCATGAATACCAAAAGAATGGTACCGCCCGGGCGGTACCAAGATACGGTTCTGATTCTACCCCACGACGCACGCCCCGAGGCACATAACAGCGCTCTAACTCGCTCTTACAAAACGATGCCGTCCATGGAGTTGGCGACGTTCTCGACCAGCCCCGCGCGCACGGCTTCGGCCGCCGCGAGCGTACCGTTTTTAACAGCCTCGACCGAGGTGGCGCCATGGCCGATCAGGACCACGCCACGCAGGCCCAAAAGAATCGCGCCGCCCTTGGCATCACCAGAGAGCTTGGCCTTAATCTCGCGCATCTGCTTTTTGATGAGCAGCGCGGCGATCTTGGTGCCGAGCGAGGCCATAAAGGCGCCCTTGAGCTCCTGTAGCAAAAACTTGGCAGCGCCCTCGGTAGCCTTGAGAGCGATATTGCCCGACATGCCGTCGGCAACAACGACATCGAAATTGCCCGAGGTGAGGTCGGTGCCTTCGCAGTTGCCCACAAAGCCGGGAACGGCGGCTTTCATGGCCGGGAAGCAGGCCTTGGTAAAGTTGGAACCCTTCTCATCCTCGGTGCCATTGGCAAGCAGGCCCACGCGAGGATGCTCGATGCCCAGGACAACGCGTGCATAGGCGCTACCCATCTGGGCAAAACGCACCATGTCGTCGACCTCGACATCGGGGTTGGCGCCCATATCGCACAGCACCGTCAGACCGCCGGCGCGATTGGGCAGCGCATTGGTCAGACAGGGACGTACCGGCTGCTTCTTGCCTTCGGCCTGATACCTAAACGGCGTCACATAGGCGGTGGCAGCAGCAGTCATGGCACCGGTCGAGCCGGCAGAGAAGAACGCGTCCGCATTTCCCTTCTTGATGGCGCGGCACGACAACACGATCGACGATTTACGCTTGGTCATCACGGCGCGAATGGGATCGTCATCCATGGCGATAACGTCGGGTGCCTCAAGGGCCTCAACACGTGCATGGGAAGCAGCAAAGGGATTAACGATTTCAGCGGGGCCAGCTGCCAAGACCTCGATATCGGAATCGGCGGCAAGTGCAGCCTCGATACCATCGAGAACAACCTGAGGTTTCTCGTCTCCGCCCACAACGTCTACACAAACGCGAACGCTACTCATATACATACTCCTTATACAAAAATGGCCGACTCATTGAGCCGGCCATTGTGGTTCCATTTGGAACGGCATCGCATCCAGAGTATACCGTTACTCGGTAACGATAACCTCGCGGTCCTTGTAGAAACCGCAGCTGGGGCACACGTGGTGCGGAAGCTTGACAGCGCCGCAACGGGGGCACGTGGACTGAGCCGCAGCCGAGATCTTCATGTTGGCGGAACGACGGGTGTGAGTGCGGATACGACCCTGCTTTTGTTTAGGTACGGGCATAGTGACCTTCCTTATGAACTATCCAGTGTGGCGATTACGCGCAAGTAGCGATACTACCACAGTTTTACTCGTCGAGCTTGAGATTCTTCAATGCTGCAAATGGATTTTCCGTGGCAGCGGCCCATTCTGCCTCTGCCTGGGCGGCGCAATCGCATTGCTCGACGTTGAGATTGCAACCGCAAGTGGGGCACAGGCCGCGGCAATCGGGCTTGCACAGAACGACAAACGGCGTGTCCATGACGACCGCGTCGTTGATGGGCTCACCCAGATCGACGATGCGGTCCTCACCCAGGAGCTCGTAGCCGTCCTCGTAGGCCTCGGGATCCTCGGGCTCCTCGAAGAGGTAGAACTCCTCGATCTCGCCGGCGATATCAAACGAGGCAGGCTCCAGGCAACGGTCGCACTCGCCGGTGGCGTGCGCGCGGACCATGCCCGTGAGCAAGACACCGGTACCGGCATTGGTAAAGACAACGTCGTAGTCGATGCCGTCCTGTAGCTGGTACTCCTTCTCGCCCACCGTGTAGGTGGCGACATCGATCTTACCGGTCAGCGGATACGAATCTCCAGGAAACTCGAGCTGCTCAGAAAGATCGACGGTAACGCTCGGGAACTCAGCCATTACCACTGACCATTCTGCTGGGCGGCACCCTCGTTGAGCTGCTGACGGCAACGGGTAACGGTGCCGGTCAGGCTCTTGAGGTTCTCCTCCAGGTGCGTAAAGACCTGCTCTGCGTAGTCCTCGGCAGCATAACGCGTCTCGCGCTCGTACTGCTGGGCACGATCACGGATGTCGTCGGCCTGCTGCTGCGCTAAGCGGACGATCTCCTGCTCACCGGCAATGGTGAGGGCCTGCTGCTGAGCGTCGGCGATGATGGAATCGGCCTGGGCGGCGGCGGAAGCCATAAGCTCCTCGCGCTCCTTAAGGATACGGCGGGACTTCTGCCACTCCTCGGGATAGCTCATGCGGATCTCGTCGAGGATGTTGAAGAACACGTCGGCGTCGATGACCTTGAACTGAGCGTTCTTGCCGAAAGGCGGCTTGGCTTCCTCGATCAGCCCTTCGAGCTCATCGACCAAGCTGACGATCCTATCGCCAGGAAAATTCTCGCCCGGCATCCGGTCTCCTTTCATAGGTAACATATCATCGTGCTAGTTTACCACATGCCACCAGGCAATAAAAAACGTCACGAAAAGCGGTGTCTGAGCGCTTCGACCACGTTGGGCGGGACAAACGTCGATACATCGCTGCCGAGCGAGGCGATCTGGCGAACGACCGAACTCGAGATATAGCCGTACTGCGGCGCACTCATGACAAAGATGGACTCCAGCTCGTTATCCAAGCGATAGTTGAGGTCTGCCTGCTGCAGCTCGTACTCAAAGTCGGTCATGGCGCGCAGGCCCTTGACCACGGCCCCCGCCCCCTGCTCGCGAGCGAAGTCGACCAAGAGGCCGGTAAAGGGCAGGACCTCGACGCCGTCGATATCACCGAGCGCCTCGCGAGCCAGCGCCACGCGCTCATCGAGCATAAACGTGGTGCCCACGCCGTTTTTACCCTGCGACTCGGCAACAGCGACGATCACGCTGGGAAAGATGCGACGGGCGCGGCGGATCACATCGATATGGCCAAACGTGATGGGATCGAAGGTGCCCGGGACGATCACGCGGTTGATGGTGTCATTCATGGGCGTCCTCCCAAGGCGCTTCCTCGTTATTTTCGTTCTTGTCAGCAAGGTCGTTCTCGTCCTCGGCCACCCAGCGCAGCAAGTCAACCGAGGTTATGCCGTAGCGCTTCTCTCGCACGGTCTCAAAACCGGTCGGGTGAGCGCCCGCGTCGGCGGCAGCGTGCTCAAACAGCGCATAGGCACCCTGTGCCAGCAAGCCTTGCTGAGCTAGGTTTTGCAGCAGCTCCTCGACCGGCTCGGCGCCAAAGGCATAGGGCGGATCGAGCAGGACCAGATCAAAGGGGCCACCCGGCACACGGCCGCGCGAGGCGCTCGCCAACACATCGCCGGTAACGACGCGCCAACGCGAGCGGTCGCCGCACAGCGACTCGATATTCTTGGTGATCAGACGGGCGGCATTGCGATCGATCTCGAACGTGGTGAGCGAGCGGGCGCCACGCGAGAGCATCTCGATTCCCAGGGCACCGGAGCCGCCAAAGGCATCCAGCACGCGGACCTCGTCCAAATCGAAATCGAACGCCGACATGACCATGGATGCACATGCCTCGCGCACGCGATCGGTCGTAGGACGGGTGACATCGCGTCCACGCGGCTCTTCGATCTTGCGGCCGCGCCATTCACCGCCGATGATTCTCATCCTCCGCTGACCTCCTTAAAGATATGTCGATAACGCATGGCGACCGCGTCGCGCAAGGGGCGCGTCGCCACGGAGTCAAGGTTGCAAGCATACCGCAAGAGCTCGACCGCGTCCAAATGGGCCCATTCGATAAGATCCTCGTCGGCGTCCAGGTCCACAAAGCGCAAGGTAATGCCGCCGTGTTGACGATAACCCAGAATCTCGCCCTCGTGGCGCAGACGCAGGTCCATCTGGGCGAGCGTAAAGCCGTCCGAGGTCTTTTCGAGCGACTGGAGGCGGTCTTGTGCCGCCGAGGCGCCGCCATTGCCCTTGGAGTGCGTCATGACCAGGCAGGTGCCCGACACGCTGCCGCGGCCCACGCGACCGCGCAGCTGGTGCAGGGCCGCCAAGCCAAAGCGCTCACCGTTCTCGATGACCATGACGGTGGCGTTGGGCACGTCGACGCCCACCTCGACCACCGTAGTCGAGACGAGCACGTCGATCTCGCCACGCTTAAAGGCATCGATAACCTGGTCCTTCTCCCCCGCTGGCATGCGGCCGTGAAGGCGCTCGATGGCAAGACCCGGCAACGCCAGACGCAGGCGATCGAGCTCGGTCGCCGTATCGTGCAGCGGCACGGGGACCGTCACGCGGCCCTCGTCGTCGCGGGCGATACCGGGCACGTCCTCCAGATCATCGGCCGAGTCACTCGGCTCCACGAGCGGGCAAATCACGTAGGCCTGCTGACCCTTTTCATGCGCCTCGCGGATGGCGCCATAGGCAAGGTCGCGGCTCGACTCGGTAAGCACGCGTGTCGTCACGCCAGCGCCAGGGACGGGCCGATGGCGGATGATGCTCGTGTCCAGATCGCCGTAGACCGAAAGCGCCAGCGTACGTGGGATGGGCGTTGCCGTCATAACGAGCAGATCGGCACCAGGGCCCTTCGCACGCAGGGCGTTGCGTTGGCCGACGCCAAACCGGTGCTGCTCATCGATGACCACGAGCGACAGATGCTTGAACGCCACGTTATCCGAAAGCACCGCGTGGGTGCCAAAGAGGACATCGAGCTCGCCCGATTCCAGCTGGGCATGGATCCGCTCGCGCTCGGCCGCTGGCGTGGCGCCCGTCAGGAGCGCCCAGGTCATGCCAGCCTGCGAGAGCAAGGGGCCGGTCTTATCGGCATATTGACGCGCCAGCACGCCCGTGGGCGCCATAACGCAGGCCTGCGTGCCGCTATCGGTAGCCACAGCCAGCGCGCAGGCGGCAACGGCGGTCTTACCGGTACCGACATCGCCCAGCAGCAGGCGGTTCATCACGCGCCCGCCATCGCACATATCGCGCAGGATATCTTGGAACGCGGCCTCCTGCTCGTCGCTCAGCGAAAATGGCAGGGCCTGCTTGAGCGCGGCCAGGTGCTCGCCCGCGGCGTGGGCGTAGGGCACCACATCGACCAGGCTGCCGTCGTTGCGCAGGCGCAGCGCCAGCTGCAGGTAAAGGCACTCCTCGTAGGCAAGCCGTGCGCGCGCGATATCGCGCTCAGCCATGCTCGAGGGAAAGTGAATTGATCGAAGCGCACGAGCATTGCTCATCAGGCGACGCTTAACGCGCAAGCGTGCGGGAATCGGGTCGAAGGGATTGCCGACGACCTCGAGCGCGCCACTTACGATGCGGCGCATCCATGCCTGGCTCACGCCGTCACTCACATAATGGACCGGCAAAATGGTGCCCGCAGCACGCCCGTCATCGAGCTTTTCAAAGTGCGGCGAGGCCATCTGCTTAAAACCGTAGGCAAACTCGACCTTGCCCATCACGGCCAGGCGGTCGCCCTGCTTAAGCTGCTGGGCAATCCAAGGCTGACGGAAAAAGGCGACCTGCAGCACGCCCGTCTCGTCAACGAGTGAGACCTCGGTCACCTGCATGCGCGGACGCGGCTTCTTTTGAACGATACGGTCGACCGTGGCGATGATGGTGCACACGGTACCGATGGGCGCCATCTCGATGGACCAGGAGCGCGTAAAGTCCAGGTATCGATGAGGGATATGCAGAAGGAGGTCCCCCACCGTCCGAATTCCCAGACGGCGAAGGGCCTCCTCACGTTTACCCGAAACATATTTGAGTCGCGCGATATCCTCGTCGAGCGCATTGCTCTGGGCAAAGCGATCCGAGACGCGCGGCACGGAGCAGAGCTCAGACATGGGCAGATGCCTACTCGATCGAGAAGATCACGGGATAGAGCGGCTGCTCGCCACGATGGGCGTCGATCTCCAGGTCGGGCTGAGCCTCCTCGATAGCGTCGACGATCTCCTGGAAGGCTTCATCGGACAGCTCCTCGCCGGCCAGAATCGTCAGCGCGTCGCCCTCCTCTTCCTCCTGCATACGGTTGATACAATCGAGCGTGACCTGTTTCACATCGGAGCCGACCACATCGATGGAACCGGCAATGATACCCATGACGTCACCGGAGTGAATCGGGGAGCCGTCCGAGGCGCTGGAGTCGCGCACGGCGCGGGTGACCTCGCCATCGCGGACCTCGCTGATGGCGTCAACCATAGCGGCGACGGCGTCCTCGAGATCGGAATCGGGCAGGACCGCGAACAGCGCGGAGAAGGCCTGCGGAACGGTCTTGGTGGGAACGACGGCGACCTTCTTGTCGGTGCAGGCAGAGGCGGCGGCCTCGGCAGCCATGCGGATGTTACCGTTGTTGGGCAGGATGATAACCGAGGTCGCGTTGACCTGGTCGACGGCGCCCAGCAGGTCTGCAGTCGAGGGGTTCATGGTCTGACCACCCGACACGATCACGTCGACGCCGAGGGACTTGAGGATGTCGGCCTCGCCCGAACCGGCGGCAACGGCGACAAAGCCCAGCGCCTTGGCGGGCTCGGCAGCCTTCTCCTGGTCCTCATGAATCTTGGCGGTACGGTCGTGGGCCTCCATCTCCATGTTGTGGATAAAGACCTCGTAGATCTGACCGAGCTGCAGCATGTGCTCGAGCACCAGGTTGGGGGTGTTGGAGTGCACGTGGATCTTGTAGTCGGGGTAGGCGCCCACGAGCAACTCACAGTCACCCATGGAGCCCAGGAACTTGAGGCACTCGTCCTCGTCAAAAGGAGCGTCGGCCTTAAAGAGGAACTCGTTGCAGTAGCGGAACTCCGAGCCCTCCCAGTCGTCGTTGGCCTCGATCTCAACACGACCAAGGGCCGCGTCGCGGGCAGAGCCAGCGGAATCAAACGTGGCAGAGAAATCCTCGACAACGGTGCTGCGGCCAAGCGCAGCGGCAACAAAGTTCTCAAGGAAAATAGCAAAGCCGAAGGCGCCGGAGTCGACCACGCCGTTCTCCTTCAGAACGGGCAGCAGGTCGGGCGTGCGGGCGACGGACTGGTAGGCCTCGACGACGATAGCGTCGAGCGCATCCTCGGCCGAGAACTTCTTCTTTTCGCACTCGTCGGCCTTGGTCGAGACATCGCGCAGCACCGTGAGGATCGTGCCCTCGATGGGCTTACGGACGGCCTGGAAGGCGACCTTGACGGCTCGGCGGAACGCATAGGCAATGTTGGCGGACGTAATGGGCTCGTCGGCAGAGACAAGACCCTCGGCCACGCCGCGCAGGATCTGCGAAGTGATGACGCCGGAGTTGCCGCGGGCGCCCATCAGGGAGCCGTGGGTGATGGCGCCGGCAATGGCCTCCATGTCGGCATCGGCGGGAAGGGCAGAAAGCTCCTTGGTCACCGAGGCGAGCGTGAGCGACATGTTGGTGCCGGTGTCGCCGTCGGGCACGGGAAAGACGTTGAGCTTGTTGATCTCCTCGGCCTTGTCGGAAACGGCAGCCGCAGCGATCGGAAAACAGGTGCGAATGGTCTTTGCAATCATGGGTATTTGAATCTCCGTTTTCGGATGCTAGTTCAGACGGCTCTTGAGCGCGTCGATATGGATGCCGATCTTAAGGCTGGCGGGATCGATCTGGGCGATCTCCTGCAGGGTGAAGGCAACGGAGCTCGAAAGATTGTGGCAGACGGACTTCATGTTGACGCCGTTCTCGAGCACGACGTGAAGATCGACCGTAAGGCCGTTCTCGTCGGCGGAGACAAGCACGCCCTTGCGGAGGCGCTGGCCGGCAAGCAGGCGCACGCTCTCGGCGCCCTGGAGCTGCTCAGCCATACCGACGACGCCATAGCACGTCATCGCGGCATAACCGGCAATATCGGCAATAACGTCGTTCGAGACGCTCAGGCTGCCGTTAATGGTCTCAGACACAAGAATCTCCTTATCTGGTGCTCGCGGCACCATGTCGTGGGA
>CAUCKA010000039.1 GCA_958443265.1 uncultured Collinsella sp.
AATGCACTCAACCTTTAAGCGGTTAATCCATCCATAAGATGCACGAAGGAGCTATCTATGAGCGAACCCCTGCGCACCGTGAACGTCGGTCTGATCGGTCTGGGAACCGTCGGCGGCGGCGTGGCCCGTCTGATCAAGAGCCACCACGATGAGTACCTGGCCGCCTACGGCATCGACCTTAAGCTGACCCGCGCCTGCGCGCTTGCCTGGGAGCAGGCCGAGGCGGCAGGCATTGAGCGCGAGGCCTTTACGAGCGACTGGCACGATGTCGTCACCGACCCCGCCGTCGACATCGTCGTCGAGCTGATCGGCGGCGAGCACCCCGCAACCGAGATCTTCACCACCGCCTTCGAGAACGGCAAGCATGTCGTCTCCGCCAACAAGGCCCTGCTGGGCCGCCATGTCGAGACGCTCGCCGAGAAAGCGCGTGAGTGCGGCGTGCAGATTAAGTGCGAGGCCAGCTGCGGTGGCGGCATCCCCATCGTGAGCACGCTCGAGCACGACCTGGTTGGCAACAAGATCCTGACCATCGCCGGCATTCTCAACGGCACCACCAACTATATCCTGTCGCGCATGGATGCCGAGGGCGCCGATTACGCCGACGTGCTCGCCGACGCACAGGCCAAGGGCTATGCCGAGGCTGACCCGTCCGCCGACGTCGACGGCTTCGATGCCGCCAGCAAGACGGCCATCCTCGCCTCCATCGGCTTTGGCACCCGCGTTACCACCGACGATGTGTACCAGCAGGGTATCCGTACCATCGGCGCCGAGGACATCGCCCAGGCCCGCGAGCTCGGCTACACCATTAAGCTGCTCGGCATCGCCCGCAACACCGACGCCGGCGTCGACGTCCGCGTGCATCCCACGCTGATCCCCGCCGACCACATGCTTGCCAAGGTCAACGGCGCCATGAACGCCGTCTACGTGGTAGGCGACGCCGTGGGCGAGACCATGTTCTACGGTGCCGGCGCAGGCTCCTTCCCCACCGCAAGCGCCGTCGTGGGCGATATCCTGTCGCTCTCCGAGCAGATTAGCCGCGGCGTGGCTCCGCTGCCCGAGATTGAGCCCTATGGCCACAACCTCGCCTTCAAGCCCATGGACGAGCTCCAGACCAAGTACTATGTGCGCCTGAAGGTCGCCGACCGCGTGGGCGCCCTGTCCGAGACGGTCGATATCTTTGCCAAGCACAACATCTCGATCTCGCTCATCAACCAGGTCGAGGACGGCAAGTCGGGCGTCAGCGATGCCTGCTCGGTCATCTTCCTGACGCACCGCGCACTCGAGAAGGACGTCCAGGCTGCCGCCGCCGAGCTTGCCAGCGTCGACTGCGTGGCCGAAGTCGCCAACGTCCTGCGCATCGAGGACGTCGAGGCCTGGACCGAAGGCGTCATGGCTAACTAATTCGGTCTTCGCTCTACGACCTATATGTGTGAGGGGCTCTCGTCCGGCAGGGGACGGGAGCCCCTTTGCTTGTGCACGTGGGGTGTATTGGCGCAATCCGCGTTTGAACGACCTGACCGCTCGCTGCCAGGCGGGGGTACCGTTCGCCGACATGCAGCCGGAGCCGATTTTGGCTGCCGCTATGCTGTGTTGCGTATGGCCGCCCCACGTAGAGAGGAAGCACCATGTTGCTCGAGGGCAAGAAAGCAATCATCACCGGAGGCACGCGCGGAATCGGCTATGCCATCGCCTGCCGTTTTATCGAGGAGGGTGCCGCAGTCACCGTCTTTGGCTCGCGCCAGGAGACTGCCGACGCAGCCGTCGAGAAGCTCACCGCCGCCTACCCCGAGGCCAAAGTTTGGGGCCGTTCCTGCGATCTCACCTCGCTCGAGGCCGTGACCGAGGCCTTTACGCAGGCTGCAGCCGACATGGACGGTCTCGATACGGTCGTCAACAACGCCGGAATCTCCCAGCGTTCTCCCCTTTTGGACTACACGGCCGAGGAGTTTGCAAAGGTCATGGACCTCAACGTCGTCGCCGTCTTTAACGGCCACCAGGCTGCCGCCAAGATCATGACCGAGGCCGGCCACGGCGGCACCATCACCACCACGAGCTCGATGGTCGCCAAGTATGGCCAGCCCTCCGGCGTCGGTTACCCCACGTCCAAGTTTGCCGTCAACGGTATGGTCCAGTCGCTCTCGCGTGAGCTCGCCCCTATGGGTATTCGCGTCAACGCCGTTGCCCCTGGCGTGACTAAGACTGACATGGTCGCCAACCTGCCCGAAGAGATCATCAAGCCCATCATCGCCACTATTCCGCTCGGCCGCATGGGCGAGCCCGAGGATGTCGCCAACGCCTTTGTTTTCCTGGCGAGCGACATGTCCTCCTATGTTACGGGTGCCGTGCTCCCCGTCGACGGAGCCGCCCGCTCCTAAGGGGCCACAAGCCTCAGCTCCCAGCCTCAATATTGCTCAACCAAAAGGCGCGCTGTCTGCATCAACCGCAGGCAGCGCGCCTTCTTCTGTTTGAAGTGGAAGCCATGTCCCAGAATTCCGGTTCAGACCGGGACGCAGCTCCCCTCAGGGCCATGTTTCGGAAAGTGTGCCCCGTTTTGAACGCCGATTCTGGGACGCAGTTTCCGCAACGAGTCTCTCGCGGAAACTGCATCCCGCCCTGAGCGTCCATTCTGGGATGTGGCTTCCCGATGGGGACCGACGCGGAAGCTGCGTCCCGTTTCGGGTCTTTAAAGTGGGATGCGCCTTCCCCTAGGGAAGCATCTCGTTATTTGCCGTCGTCGTCCTCGGCTTCATCGCGCGCATAGAGCTCCAACATGCGGCGGCGGTATTCGCGCACGGCGAGCTTGGCGCGCTCTAGGCGGCGACGCTCACGCGGGGTGAGCTCGGACGGATCTATCTCGTCGCCATAGGTCTTCTCGGCAAGCAGGTGCGCCGCGTCCACGATGCGGGCATCGATGTGGCCGCTCGCCGCCTCGGCGGAAAGACGCTCGGCAATCGTATCGAGCGTAGGCAGGCCCTCGAATACGCGACCATGGCCATGCGAAGTCAGCAGCTCATGCTCGCGCGCGAGCAAGCTCGCTAGGTCGTGGTGGGCGCGCAGGATGTCGAGCGCATCGGATGGATGCTCGGCAACCTCTGCCACGGCGGCAACCGGCGCGGCATCGACCACGCGGTAGAAGAGCTGCGCGAGCAGTGGCATCAGGAACACCGTGATGGCGCCGGCCGCCACCATAACCGAAGCGACGTCCTGTGATAATGCGCCGGCGTTGACAGCGACGCTCGTCACGGCGACGATAATCGGCAGCGCCGTGGTGCAGTAGAGCGCTACGGTAATGCGGCCGTGGGCAGAAACATCGCGCGTCTTGGGGCAGATGCCCATGGAGACAACGATGGGCGCGGCACGAATGATCAGCAACGCCGCGATAAAGCCCACGAGCAGACCCGGGCGCGACGCCACTGCCGTCAGGTCGATCTTGGCGCCCGATACGGTAAAGAACACCGGAATCAAAAAGCCGTAGGCAAGACCGTCGAGCTTAGTCTCGAGCGTATGGTTGCCCTCGGGGATGATATAGCGCAGGACAAAGCCCGCGGCAAAAGCGCCCAACACGATATCGAGGCTAAAAATGGCGGAAAACGCCACGAGCGTGACCAGGATGAGCACTGTGAGGCGCACGAACGTCTGAGAAGTCGTATCGGCGCGCTCCTGAATAAAGGCAAAGAAGCGACTGCCGATACGCTTGGAGCGGCTGGGGACCACGGCAAGCAGCACGCACACCACGGCGAACAGCCCCAAGATCAGCAACGTCTCGATACCCGTACGGGCAGACAGCAGCACCGACATGGCAAGCACGGGGCCAAGCTCACCCCACGTACCGTAGGCAAGGATGGAATCCCCCACGCGCGTACCCGAAAGCGACCGTTCGCGCAAGATGGGCATGAGCGCCCCAAGGGCCGTAGAGGTCAGGGCGAGCGTCACGGCGATACCGTCGAAATGGCTGACCGAGAACCACGGGGTAAAGCGCACGGCAAGCCAGGCGATGCCAAACGTGACGACCCACGTCGCCATGCCGTAACGCCCCTCGATGCCCGTGATGTTCTTGGGATCGATCTCAAAGCCGGCAAGCAGGAACAAAAAAGCCAGGCCGAGCTCGGACACGAGCGAGACCTCGGCATCCACATGGATAATGCCGAGCATATGAGGTCCCAGCACCGCGCCGAACACGAGCAAAAAGACCGTTTCGGGAACGGGTTTTCCAGGAATCACCGAGGCGATGAAGGGGCTTGCAAAGGCCACGAGTGCGATGATGGCGAGCGAAACAAATGCCATGTGATGCCTTTCTCTTGTTTGCGCTTCACTGTAGCACCCTCGCCGTCCTCAACGTGCCGCGAGCTGTCGTATCATAGTGAGGTTTACAAACATGTGGCTCAAGGCGACCGCAGGGCAGACCCCGCAAACCGACCGCTGCCGCATACCGTACCGTACGCCCAACCGATCAGGAAGGCAGGAACCAATGGTCTCTCGTATCTACGTGGAGAAGAAACCCGGGTTCGACGTCGAGGCCCAGCAGCTCAAGGGCGAGCTGACCGAGATTCTCGGCATCAAGGGCATCGAGGCTCTGAGGATCATCAACCGCTACGACGTCGAGGGCATCGACGAGGAGCTTTTCCGCTCCTGCGTGCCGACCGTCTTTAGCGAGCCCCAAGTCGATGTGACCTACGACGAGCTCCCCGCAAGCGATGGCGCCGTCTTTGCCGTCGAATTCCTGCCTGGCCAGTTTGACCAGCGCGCCGACTCCGCCAGCGAGTGCGTGCAGCTCATCAGCCAGGGCGAGCGCCCTGCCGTGCGCTCCGCCAAGGTCTATATGATCTCGGGCACTCTGGACGAAGCCGCCATCGAGGCCATCAAGCACTACGTGGTGAATCCCGTCGAGGCGCGCATCGCCTCGCTCGACCTGCCCGAGACGCTGTACATGGAGACCCCCGAGCCTCAGCCCGTCGAAGTGCTCGACGGCTTCCGCGAGCTCGATGAGGCCGGCCTTGCCGCCTTTATTTCCGAGCGCGGTCTTGCCATGGACGAGGCGGACATCGCCTTCTGCCAGCAGTACTTCCGCGATGAGGACCGCGACCCCACCATCACCGAGATCCGCGTGATTGACACCTACTGGTCCGACCACTGCCGCCACACCACCTTCGGCACCGTCCTGGACGACGTGACGATCGACGACGCTGTGGTGCAGCAGGCCTTCGACCGCTACATGGAGATGCGCCACGAGCTCGGTCGCGATGCCAAGCCCGTCTGCCTCATGGACATGGGCACCATCGGCGCCAAGTACCTCAAGAAAACCGGCGTCATGACCGATGTCGACGAATCCGAGGAGATCAACGCCTGCACCGTCAAGGTAAAGGTTGATGTCGATGGCGAGGACCAGGACTGGCTGTTCCTCTTTAAGAACGAAACTCACAACCACCCGACCGAGATCGAGCCCTTCGGCGGTGCCGCCACCTGCGTGGGCGGCGCCATCCGCGACCCGCTCTCGGGCCGCAGCTATGTGTACCAGGCCATGCGCGTCACCGGCGCCGGCGACCCCACCGTCCCGGTTTCCGAGACGCTCGAGGGCAAGCTGCCGCAGCGCAAGCTTGTGACCACTGCTGCCGCCGGCTACTCCAGCTACGGCAACCAGATCGGCCTTGCCACCGGTCAGGTCAACGAGCTCTATCACCCTGGCTACGTGGCCAAGCGCATGGAGGTTGGCGCCGTCGTGGGCGCTACCCCGGCAAACCACGTGCGTCGCGAGTGCCCCGCCCCCACCGACAAGATTATTCTGCTGGGCGGCCGCACCGGCCGTGACGGCATCGGTGGCGCCACCGGCTCCTCCAAGACCCAGAACACCGAGTCCATCGAGACCTCGGGTGCCGAGGTCCAGAAGGGCAACGCCCCGGTCGAGCGCAAGCTGCAGCGCCTGTTCCGCCGCGGCGACGCCTGCCGTCTGATCAAGCGCTGCAACGACTTTGGCGCCGGCGGCGTCTCGGTCGCCGTGGGCGAGCTTGCCGATGGCCTGTATGTCGACCTTGATACCGTAACCAAGAAGTACGACGGCCTTGACGGCACCGAGCTCGCTATCTCCGAGTCCCAGGAGCGTATGGCCTGCGCCGTCGCCGATGATGACGTCGAGGAGTTCATGGGCTACGCCGCCGAGGAGAACCTGGAGGCGACCGTTATCGCCGAGGTTACCGCCGAGCCGCGCATGCGCATGGCCTGGAACGGCGTCGCCATCGTCGACCTATCCCGCGAGTTCCTCAACTCCAACGGCGCGCCCAAGCACCAGGTCGCCCACGTGTGCGCCCGCAGCGTGTGGCAGCCCAGCTGGGCCGGCACCACGCTTGCCGAGCGCATGACCTCACTCGTCACCGATCTTAACGTCGCCTCCAACAAGGGCCTTTCCGAGCGCTTCGACTCCACCATCGGCGCCGCGACCGTGCTCATGCCCTTTGGTGGCAAGACGCAACTCACTCCGAGCTCTGCCATGGTCGCCAAGTTCCCCGTGGACGGCGAGACCACCACGGCGAGCGCTATGGCATGGGGCTTCAACCCCTACCTGATGGAGGCCGACCAGTTTGCAGGCGCCTACCTGTCCGTGGTCGAGTCCATCGCCAAGCTCGTTGCCGCCGGCTTTGAGCACAAGCGCGCCTATCTCTCCTTCCAGGAATACTTTGAGCGCCTGCGCACCGAGGCCGAGCGTTGGGGCAAGCCCATGGCAGCCGTCCTGGGTGCCCTTATGGCCCAGGTCGACCTGGGTGCCGGTGCCATCGGCGGTAAGGATTCCATGAGCGGCTCGTTTGAGGACGAGGCCGGCGAGCTCAACGTTCCGCCGACCCTGATCAGCTTCGCTGTGGCCGTGGGCCGCGCGGCGCGCGCCGTCTCCCCCGAGTTCAAGGGTCTCACGCACCGCGTTGTCCGTATCGCCCCTGCCACCTATGGCGAGGACTACCGTCCCGATGCCCAGCAGCTTCTCGCTGCATTTGACGCCGTCGAGGCGCTCACTGCTACCGGCGACGCCCTGGCCGTCTCCACGCCCGGCTACGGCTGCGGCGCCGAGAGCCTCTTTAAGATGTGCGTCGGTAACCAGATCGGCATCGAGCTTGCCGAGGACGTGGACGTCGAGAGCCTCTTCACCCCGCTCTACGGCAGCTTTATCGTCGAGCTCGCAGAGGATGCCGAGCTGCCCGAGGTCGCCGACGGCGTTGTCGTCGAGCCCCTGGGTACCACCGTCGAGGGCTATGTCATCGACACCGGCTCCGAGGTCATCGAGCTCGCCGAGCTCCAGGAGGCCTGGGAGAACGGCATCGAGGGCGTCTTCGCCTACCGCAGCACCGGCGAGCAGCCCGAGGTCGAGACCATCGACTATCGCACCAAGGATATCCACGTGTACGGCGGCGCCAAGATCGCCCGCCCGCGCGTGATCATCCCCGTGTTCCCCGGCAACAACTGCGAGTACGATAGCGCCCGCGCCTTCCGTGCCGCCGGCGCCGAGGCCGACACTTTCGTGATCAACAACCTCACGCCCGAGGCTGTCGCCGAGAGCACCCACGAGCTTGCCCGTCGCATCCGCCAAAGCCAGATCGTCATGATCCCCGGCGGCTTCTCGGGCGGCGACGAGCCCGACGGCTCCGCCAAGTTCATCACGGCGTTCTTCCGCGCTCCCGAGGTCACCGAGGCAGTCCGCGACCTGCTCAAGGCCCGCGACGGCCTGATGCTGGGCATCTGCAACGGCTTCCAGGCTCTGGTCAAGCTCGGCCTGGTGCCCTACGGCGACATCGTCGACGCCACGCCCGATGCGCCCACGCTGACGTTCAACACCATCGGTCGCCATCAGAGCCGCCTGGTGCGCACCCGCATCTCGTCCAACCTGTCCCCGTGGCTGTCGCAGTGCAGCCTCGACGACCCCTACACCGTCGCCATCAGCCACGGCGAGGGCCGCTTTGTCGCCAACGACGAGGTACTCGCCCAGCTGATCGCCAACGGCCAGGTCGCCACGCAGTACGTGGGCGAGGACGGCAAGCCCAGCATGGATCTTTCCGTCAACCCCAACGGCTCCGCACTCGCCATCGAGGGCATCACGAGCCCCGACGGCCGCGTCCTGGGCAAGATGGGCCATGCCGAGCGTCGCGGCGACAACCTGTACCGCAACGTGCCCGAGCATGTCCCCGGCGACAAGTTCATGCCGATCTTTGAGAGCGGCGTAGCCTACTTCGCCTAAACCTTTCCCATCGGGTACAATCCCTTCGGGTAACAACGCCCGCCACCGACACATCCGGTGGCGGGTTCTTTTTTGCTTCGCGCATGTAGGAAGGACATCATGGAAAGCCGCAAGCCGTATCTCGCCACCCTGCCCGGACTCATCCTGGGCTGTCTTGTTTGCTGTGCACTCTGGGGATCGGCCTTTCCCTGCATCAAGATCGGCTACGCACTCTTTGGGATCCCGGCGCACGATAGCGCCTCGCAGCTACTCTTTGCAGGTTTGCGCTTCACGCTTGCCGGCATCCTGGTTATCGTCGGTATGAGCACAGCTCAGCGCCGCCCGCTCGTCCCACAGGTACGCGATATCAAGCCCATCTGCATCCTGTCACTCTTCCAGACTATCGGGCAGTACTTCTTTTTCTACCTGGGACTCTCGCGCGCCAGCGCCATGTCGAGCTCCATCATCGAGGCCAGCGCCAACTTCCTCGCAATCCTCTTTGCCGCCCTGGCGTTTCGCACCGAAAAGCTCGATGCGGCCAAGGTGCTCGGCTGTGTACTGGGCTTTGCCGGCGTCGCGCTCGTCAACCTTTCGGGCGCGGACGGCACCTTTGGCTTCAGGCTCGATGGCGAGGGCTTTATCCTAGCCTCCACTGTCTCGGGTGCTCTTTCGACCTGCCTGATCGGCATCTTCTCGCGCAAGCACGACGGCGTCTTGCTTGCCGGGTGGCAGTTCTTGGTCGGCGGCCTGGTCCTCACCGCCATCGGCTTTTTGATGGGTGGCGCGCTCTCCCCCACGGCGATTGTCCCCGCCATCGTGCTCATCATCTACATGGCGCTTATCTCCGCGGTCGCCTACTCGCTGTGGTCGCGCCTGCTCGCCGTCAACCCCGTCAGCCGCGTTTCGGTCTTTGGCTTTATGAACCCGGTCTTTGGCGTAGCGTTGAGCGCGCTGCTGCTCGGCGAGGGCGCCGGCACGAGCCCCGTTACCGTCATCGTTGCCCTGCTCTTGGTCTGCAGCGGCATCATCATCGTCAACAAACCCAAAAAAGCCTAGCGAACTGCCCTTATTTAGCAGAGAGATTCACATACTTTAGTTTAATGGAGTACATCGGTGAGCTGAAGGCCACCACGCACGCAAGCGTGCGCCCCTTTTTCTAGCGTATCTGGACGCTGGCTTTCTTTTTCTCGGCCTTGACGCGGTAGAGCTCCGCATCGGCAGCACGAAGCAAGTCTTGCCAGGTATCGACGCCATCACCAACCCGTGCGTAGCCGATGGACATCCGCAACAGATACGGAACCTCGGCGCGCGCGAGCTCATCGTTGATTGTCGCGCACAGATGCATGATATCCTGTTCCGCCACTGCCTTTTGGAGCACCACGAACTCATCGCCACCATAACGTGCGATAAAGCCGCCAGACGCCGAGCAGACTTCTTTGAGCGCAGCGGATATGACCTGAAGAGCGTGGTCGCCCTCCACATGCCCATAGCGATCGTTAATCTGCTTAAAGCCGTCGGCGTCCATCATAAGCAGATATACATCTTCGGCCTGATCCACATTTGAGAAGAGCGACAGCATATAGGTCTCAAAACGGTTGCGATTGTTAAGTCCAGTCAACGGGTCGGTCGAGATGAGCTGCTCCTGGTAGATGATGTAAAGCAGCAACATGCTAATCATTATGCCGACACAAAGGCCGGGCACCGAGTATACGACCTGAAAGGTACCGCCCACCAGGGCCGGAATGGCGAAAAATGCCAAGGTTCGATAGATGGCCTTCGTCTGCAGGCTCTCGACCCTGCGAGATTGCACAAACGCATGCAGGGACGTATGTATAACGTAACAGTAGCTGACGATGGGCTGGATCATATAGGCAA
>CAUCKA010000040.1 GCA_958443265.1 uncultured Collinsella sp.
GCGCGGCAAGGAGATATATTGCCAGACCGGAGGGGCGCCGGGGGCGGGAATCTGGACGCACACATTTCCTACACATATTAAAACCCTGCTTACGTTTGCCAGCCGTTCTCTACCGCTCACCGAGGGCCTCTTTATAGTGAAGCGTCATATGGCTAAAGCTGATAGGCTCCCTTAGCCAAGGCACAGCCGGCATCGAGCAACTCATCGCGCTCCTCCACCGAGAACCCCTCGGCGTATACGCGAACCACCGGTTCGGTCCCGCTGGGGCGGATCAGCAGCCAGGTGTCATCCTCGAATGCCAAACGTAAACCATCCATATGGCTTACAGCCTGCGGCGCCTTGCCGCAAATCGATTTAGGATTCATGCCAGGAAGCAGCGTTCGCAGCGATTCGGCGTCTTCGGCCTCAAGGCGCAAATCGCGACGCCCATAGCTCGTCTTACCAAAACTGGCCTCGAGCTGATCGACCAAAACGCCCAAAGGCGCGCCCGTCTTTGCCATAAGCTCACACAGAATCAGACAAGCAAGGATTCCATCACGCTCAGGCATATGCGCGGCGATGCCGATACCGCCGGCCTCCTCGCCTCCCATGAGGACGCCGCCCTTCTTCATCTCTGCAGCTATATATTTGAAACCGACCGGCTTAACGGTCACACGACAGCCAAGCGCCTCGGCAATGCGACGCACGAGCGTCGAGCACGAGAGATTGACGACGACACGCCCCTCCAAATTGCGGAATTGAACGAGGTCGCCCAAAACAAGCGCCATGATTTGATGCGGATGAATATATCTACCGCGTTCGTCGACCGCACCGATACGGTCGGCATCGCCGTCGGTCACCAGGCCTGCGCACGCCCCGTCCTCGACAACCGCACGCTCGCAAGCGTCCACCCACGGCTCAACAGGGTCGGGGCAAATGTCCTCTTGATCGGACGACTGTCCGGCATGAATCTCGTGCACCTCGACGCCTAGCTCCCGCAGCAGGTCGGCAAGATATCCCTGGGCCGCGCCGCCCATGGGGTCAACTACCACACGCAGGTGAGCGGCTCGAATGGCCTCGGCATCGACAAACGATGCCACCGCCTGCATATAGTCAGGAATAATATCCGCGGTGCGATAGCGTTCCTCGATCCCCATCGGCTCGGGGGCCATAGTCTCTTCGAGCTCTTCGATGACATCCTGATTGGCCGTCGAGCCATCTCCCATGCGCAGCTTAAGGCACAGATACCCCTGCGGATGATGGGATCCCGTCACCATGAGCGCACCGCAGGCCTCGCCGTCATACGCCGCCGCCCACGTAAGGGCGGGGGTCGGAACAGGCCGAGATGCGAGCACTGCGTCCAATCCGTGAGCGGCAAGCACGCCTGCCGCAAGCTCAGCAAACTCGCGCGCCTGCGGCCGGGTGTCGAACCCTATATATACTGTTTTGCCGGGATTGATCTTTTGCCACAACTCGCCGACGGCATCGGCAATGCGGGCAACGTTGTCGGCAGTGAAGTCCTCATCGACGCGAGCGCGCCAACCGTCAGTTCCAAAATGAATTATCGCGCACACGCGCAGACACCTCACAGTGTTTGGATCATGGTACGCATGGGGTATACCCGCAACGCTCGCCCAGCAACCTGCCAAAACCGGCATTCACCATTTGGGCAAATGCTACCGCCGATGTGCAAGCAATAAAAAAACCGCCCCGTATGGAGCGGTTTCGACCTTTATATATCGAGCGCCTCGGCCATCGCTGCCGTAGTGATTGCCGTGGTTCCACAGCAACTGCCCACCATTGCGGCACCGGCATGTCTCCATTCGATGCATGCGCGCGCGAAAGCTTCGGGGTTCTCGTGCCATACGGGGCCATCCTGAGTCTGGACCGGATCGCCCACGTTGGGACGCACCGTGACGGGAGTAGTCGCCGATGCAACCATCCTGGGCACCGCCGCGTTCGCGGCCGCAAGCGAACAGCAATTAACACCAACCGAGTTTGCGCCGTGTTTTTCGGCGTACAAAACGGCTGCCTCGATGTTGAGGCCATCGCCCAACAGGTCGCCTTTATCGTCAACGACAAAACTCACCAGGACAGGCATGCCGTCGGCGGCATCTCGGGCGCCGGCAAGCATGGGTTGCAAATTACGGATAGACGTCACCGTCTCGATCAGCAGACCGTCAACACCAGCATTGAGCAAGGCGTGCGCCTGTTCGCGCGCAATGCCTCGGATTTCACGATACTCGACAGAGTCTTCGGCAAACCACTCAATACCGATCGGGCCCATCGAGCCCAGTAGCAGCTGAGGGTGCGCCTGGCGGGCATCGTCGACGGCCCCGCGATTGACCTCCGCCACGGACGGCGCAATCTGATCGTGCTTGAGGGCATAGCTTGATGCCTGAAAGGTGTTGGTAATGAGCACCTGCGCGCCGGCGGCGACATACAAGCGATGAATACGAGAAACGGTCTGCGGCTCTGCCAGATTCCAAAACGCCGGTGGAATGTCGGCGGCATCGTACTCACTCAACAGAACACTGCCCATGGGGCCCTGTGCCAACAAGGTCTCGCTCGACAAGCGGCGCGTAAGTTCCTCGGCACCAAAGCGGTTGTAATAACTCGTATCCATATATATCCCGCTATTCCTCGACGCTGATTCCCTGCTTTTCGAGATAGGCGAGCCAGCGGTTCATCGTGTCCTCGGATAGCGCATGCTCCATCATGCAGGCCTCGGAATCGGCTCGCTCAAATTCGACACCGAGCTCCTGAACCAAAAACGTGCGGATGAGGCGATGACGGTACCAGATAGCCGTACCAACCTCGCGGCCGCGATCGGTCAGGACTACCTTGCCGTAGTGCGATTGCTCGACAAGTTCGGATGCTTTGAGCGCCGAAACCGCTTTATTGACCGATGCCTTGGAGACGCCAAGGCGCTGCGCGATGTCGACCGATCGCACGCCGTTGGTTTCCCCCTCTTCGCTTTCAATGCGAACCATGCACTCCAAGTAGTCTTCGTTCGCCACCGTCAGATGTAGTTCGCGCGAGCTATTTGTCGTATCCATGATCTTCCGTCCCTTCTGCATTCATTGGCTGATTCTACCCCATCCAAGCGTCGCGGTATGCCGTGGCATACCGTGCTAGAGTTCTTGTTGCACACGACGACCAAGATTGGAGCGGTCTTTATGGAAAACACCACCACGAACCCCGATGTCCTCGAGCGCTTTTTGCGCTACGTCCAGATCAACACGCAGTCCGAGGATGCAAACTGCGACCAGGTACCCTCGAGCGCCGTTCAGTTTGACCTTGCCAACGTGCTGGCTGAAGAGCTGCGCGAGCTTGGCGCGGCCGATGCCCATGTGACCGAGCATGCCTACGTCTGCGCGCATATTCCTGCGAGCGCGGGCGCTGAGGACAAGCCCGCCCTGGGCCTGATCGCCCATCTCGACACCACCGAAGTTGCACCGGGCGCCGGCGTGAAGCCGCACATCGTGCACTACGAAGGCGGCGACCTGGTCTGCGGCACGGTTGACGGTAAGCCCGTTGCCATGAGTACCGCCAAGCTTCCCGCCCTGAACGACCTCGCGGGTGAGGACCTGGTCTGCAGCGATGGCACCACGCTGCTGGGCGCGGACGACAAGGCAGGCGTCGCCGAGATCATGTCGCTTGTCGCGCGTATCGCTCAGGACCCTTCTCTGCCCCATCCCGCACTCGGCATTTGCTTCTGCCCTGACGAGGAGATCGGCCACGGAGCCGAGCTGCTGGATATCGATACCTTTGGCTGCAAGTACGCCTACACGGTCGACGGCGGCCCCATCGGCGAGCTGGAGTGGGAGTGCTTTAACGCCGCCGAGGCGACCGTCCGCTTTGAGGGCCAGTCCATCCACCCGGGCGACGCCAAGGGCCGTATGGTCAACGCAGGCAATCTGTTCTGCGACTTCAACGCGTTGCTCCCCTACGAGCAGCGTCCGGAATACACCGAGGGCTACGAGGGCTTCTGTCACCTTGAGGGCGTCTCGGCAACGGTCGACCATGCCACGGCGCGCTATATCGTCCGTGATCACGATGCCGCCAAGTTCCAGCAGAAACTCGACCTTATTGATGCCGCCGCCTCGATGCTCAACCAGCGTCTGAGTGAGGAGCGCGTGACAGTTGAGATTAAGCAGCAGTATCGAAATATGGCCGAGATCGTTCGTGACTATCCCGAGCTTATTGATGTTGCCAAGGAAGCCTACCTTGCCTGCGGCGTTGAGCCCCAAGTGCTGCCGATTCGTGGCGGCACCGACGGCGCTCAGCTGTCGTTCCGCGGTCTGCCCTGCCCCAACCTTTCCACCGGCGGCTATTGCTACCACGGCGTCAACGAGTTCGTCCCGGTCAGTTCGCTCGTCAAGATGACCGACGTGCTCCAGGAGCTCGTCGCCCGCTTTGCATAAGCCTGGCTGCACAAGTCCAAAAGACGAATCGCCCCGTCCTCTACAGAGAACGGGGCGGTTTTTGATACAAGGGGAGTAGTCAACATCGCAGGTTGAGCCAACGTCAGCGAGCGACGTCCAAGGCGAACAAGTTGGCATGAAAAAGGCAGGGCATTGACCTTCTGGTCATGCCCTGCCTTTTGAATGACAAATTGTCGCCTTGGGCGGCGCGCAGCGTCGAGTCGTTACGGCGTTTGGTAAAACGCCGTAACTTAGTAGTTGGCCTCGTAACCGTTGCCGTCGCCGGTGGGCTGTTCGTAGTAGTCCGAATCGCTCGAATCGCTTGAGCCATCGGAATCGTCAGAGCTGACCGATGAGGTTGCGGTGCCGTTTGCGTAGTCGTCAGACGTGTTGTTGTTCAGGTCGCCGATCGTAGAGCTGGAGCCGTCGGAAAGACCCATGGTGTTGGGACCCTTGGGATCCTTGCCGGCATCGACGCGCTCCATCATTTCCTTGAGCTCGTCCTCGTAGACAAAGACGTAGCTCACACCGTCAATCATGGTGCTGTCGTCGGCGTACGAAGGCAGGTTGGCCGAGTAGATACCGTCGACATCCATACCGCGCATGGCGTTGACCGTAGAGACGATATCCTGAACGCTCATATCGGTCACGAGCATATCGGACAGCGAATTAACCAGGCCAAAGATCTTCGTGGCATCGAAGTTATTGAGAATCTGGTTGGCAAGGGCGCCAAGCACCTGACGCTGGTGGCGCATGCGTGTGTAATCGCCGTCGGCATAGGTGTAGCGGCAGCGGGCATAGGTAAGGGCGGTGGCACCGTCCATATGCTGCTGGCCAGCGGTAATCTTAATATCCAGGTGCTCGGGGTCGTCAACATCATCGGTTGCGTTAATGTCGATACCGCCAACCGAATCAATCAGCGCCTGCATACCGTCGAAGCTAACCTCGGCATAGTGGGAAATCTGAACACCGCACAGCTCGTTGACCGCCTCGACCATGGCCTCGGCGCCGCCAACGGTATGGCAGGCGTTGATCTTCATGGTCTCGCCCTTGTACTCGACCTTGGTGTCGCGCGGAACGGAAATGAGCGTCGCCTGCTTTTGCGTGGGGTCGATGCGTGCCAGGATAATCGAGTCGGCACGATACGTATCCTCGCCCGGACGGCCGTCGGTGCCAAGAAGCAGCACGTAGAACGGATCCTTTGCCTCATCGGTGTCAACCAGAACCCGACGCAGATTGTCAGTAATGACATTAGAATCGCCGAGCTTGCCCATAATGGTGGCAAACCACAGGCCGGCAGCGGTAGTGGCACTCAGCAGCACGCCAAGCACGACAATGAGCGCGACGTGACGAATCGTGTGGCTACGGCGACGTTGACGAGCGCGCTCGGAATAGCGAGCCACGTTATCGCGACTGTAGATCTTGGCCTGCGCACCAGTTGAGGGTCTTCGGGTGGTGGTATCCGCGAGGGGCTTTTTATTAAACATAGGCAACCTGTATTAGTAGATGACGGGATCGGGGACGGTAGCATGCTCGACATGCGCGCCAAGCGCCTGCAGCTTTTCGACAAACTGCTCGTAGCCGCGCTTGATGTGATGGATAGCCGAAACCTCGGTCGTCCCGTCGGCGATCAAGCCCGCTACGACGAGGGCCGCTCCGCCGCGCAGATCGGGCGAGGTAACCTGTGCACCCGAGAAGCCCTTGACGCCATGAATCATGGCATGATGGCTCTCGATACGAATGTCGGCACCCATGCGCACCAGCTCAGAGGCAAACATAAAGCGATTCTCGAAGATGTTCTCGGTAATAACGGAACTGCCGCCGGAGAGGGCGGAGAGCACCATAATTTGTGCCTGCATGTCGGTCGGGAAGCCGGGGAACGGAAGCGTCTGGATGTCGACAGGCTTGATACGCTCGGCACGGTTCACATGGACGCCATCCTCGACGCGCTCGCAGTCGATACCCATGAGCTCCATCTTCTTGAGCACCATGCCCAAGTGAATGGGGCAAAAGCCCGTGACATCGACACCGCGATCGTCGGCCATCAACGCACCGGCAACGATAAAGGTACCGGCCTCGATGCGGTCGCCCACCACGCGATGGGTAACGGGATGGAGCTCTTCCACGCCTTCGATAGTCACGACGGGCGTACCGGCGCCAACAATCTTGGCGCCCATCTCGTTGAGCATGTTAGCGAGATCGACGATCTCGGGCTCGCGGGCGGCATTGTCGATAACCGTGGTGCCCTGTGCGCGCACAGAGGCCATGATGAGGTTCTCGGTCGCACCGACGCTGGCAAACTCGAGCGTGACGGTGGTACCGCGCAGACCTTGGGGCGCATTAGCGTTGATGTAACCGTGGGCGGTATCGAACTCAACGCCCAGGGCCTCAAGACCAAGAATGTGCATATCGATCTTGCGAGCACCCAGGTTGCAGCCGCCCGGCATGGCAATTTTGGCGCGATGGAAGCGGCCCAGCAGGGGTCCCATGACGGCGGTGGAAGCGCGCATCTTGGCAACGAGCTCGTAGGGGGCCTCCCATGAATCGACCTGAGAGGTATCAATCTCGAGCGTGTGCTCGTCGAGAACATCGATCGTAGCGCCCATGCCCTTGAGCACCTTGCCCATCACGTGGACATCGGAAATATCGGGCACGTTCTGCAGCGTCGTCTTGCCCGGCGCCAGAAGCGTTGCCGCCATGAGTTTGAGCGCGGAGTTCTTGGCGCCCGAGACGGGCACGGAGCCTCCGATGGCGTGGCCACCCTCAACGCGGATAATATCCAAGGTCTACCCTTTCAAAAAGCATGCCCGGGGTGGCTGGGCCATCCCGGGCATGATGTGTTCGCAAATGGTCGAACGCTAAATCGTTTGACTATTGGGCAAGCTTGAGCTTACACCATGCGATTTCATTATAGAGGTAGGCGCGGCGTGCATCATCCTCCGACAAATTACCCAGCTTCTCTTCAAAACCTTGAATATCAGCTTTAAGCTTGTCGGCATCGACGGTCGCCAAATCGCAAGCGCGCTCGGCGAGAACGGTCACGACATCGTCCGCAACCTGGGCATAGCCGCCGGCCACGGCAAACGTGTGGTCGAAAGTGCCCATGGCCTTATCGGAAACGCGAACGTAACCGCGGTCGATCGTGCAAATCTCGCTGGAGTGAGCAGGCAGGACGCCAAACTCGCCATCCGTGGACGGAATCGACACAAACGCAGCGTCGCCCTCATAGGCGCAGCTCACGGGGCACACGATGCGGATACGCATAACCTACTTCTCCCCCATCTTGCGGGCGCGCTCGCGCACGTCCTCAATCGTGGAAGCATAGCGGAAAGCCTGCTCGGGCAGGTCATCGGCCTTGCCGTCGACAATCTCGGCAAAAGAGCGGACGGTATCCTCGACGCGGACGTAGACACCGGGGTTGCCGGTGAACTTCTCGGCGACGTGGAAGGACTGCGAGAGGAACTGCTGAATCTTACGGGCACGGTTGACCGTAAGGCGCTGCTCCTCGGATAGCTCGTCCATACCCAGAATGGCGATGATGTCCTGAAGGTCGGAGTACTCCTGCAGGAGCTCCTGGACCTTGACGGCGACACGGTAGTGCTCCTCGCCAACGATCGAGGGATCGAGAGCGTCGGAGGAAGACGCGAGCGGGTCGATAGCCGGGAACAGGCCAAGCGACGAAATGCTACGCGAAAGAACCGTGGTGGCGTCGAGGTGCGTAAACGTCGTGGCAGGCGCCGGGTCGGTCAGGTCGTCTGCGGGGACGTAGACAGCCTGGACGGAGGTAATGGAGCCCGTCTTGGTCGAGGTAATGCGCTCCTGGAGGTCGCCCATCTCGGTTGCCAGCGTGGGCTGGTAACCAACGGCGGACGGCATACGGCCCAGCAGTGCGGAAACCTCAGAACCGGCCTGGGAGAAGCGGAAGATGTTGTCGATGAACAGCAGGACGTCCTGGCCGCGATCGCGGAAGTACTCAGCGGTGGTAAGGCCGGCCAGACCGATGCGCAGACGCGCTCCGGGCGGCTCGTTCATCTGACCATAGACCAAGCAGGTCTTGTCGATAACGCCAGACTCGCTCATCTCGAGGAACAGGTCGGTGCCCTCGCGGGTACGCTCGCCGACGCCGGTGAACACCGAGGTGCCGCCGTGCTCCTGGGCGAGGTTGTTGATGAGCTCCTGAATCAGAACGGTCTTGCCGACGCCGGCGCCGCCGAACAGGCCGGTCTTGCCGCCACGGATGTAGGGCTCGAGCAGGTCGACGGCCTTGATGCCGGTCTCGAAGATCTCGGTCTTGGTGGTGAGCTCGTCAAAGCGGGGCGCTGCATGGTGGATGGGGTAGAACTCCTCCACCTCGGGCATGGGCTTGCCGTCGACGGGCTTGCCCATGACGTTCCAAATGCGACCGAGCGTCTTGGGACCAACGGGCATCTTCATGGGCTCACCGGTATCGGTGGCGATGAGGCCGCGCTGCAGGCCGTCGGTCGAGGACATGGCGACCGTGCGGACGACGCCGCCCGGAAGCTGGCTCTCGACCTCGAGGATCGTGCTCAGATGACCGATCGGGGTCTCGGCCTCGACCGTGAGCGCGTTGTAGATCGGGGGCACCGCGCCGTCAAACTTGACGTCGACGACAGGGCCGATGATTCGCACGATGCGACCATCACCGGCAGTCGTCTTCTTGGTGGCTTCCTCGACCGCAAGCTTTACGGTGTTATTAGCCATTACTGTTCCTCCAATGCTGAGGCTCCGCCGACGATCTCGTTGATCTCGGTCGTGATCGAAGCCTGGCGCACGCGACTATACGTGCGGGTAAGGGTCGAGATGATCGCGGTGGCGTTTTCCGTCGCGGAGTGCATGGCCTTGCGGCGTGCACCCTGCTCGGCAGCCGCCGAATCGATCAGGGCCTGGTAGATGACCGTCAGGATATAAGACGGCACAAGCTTGCCGAGAACATGCTCAGGAGAGGGCACGAACTCGAACGTGGACGAGATGCGCTTAGGGGCGTCGGTCTCGTTCTTACGCGGACCGTGGGCCATAGCGATCATCTCGGGGTCGAGCGGCAACAGATGCTCGACGCGAAGCTCCTGATCCACGCGGTTCTTGGCGTGGTGGTAGACAAGCTCGACACGGTCAAGCTCACCGGCACGATACGCATCG
>CAUCKA010000041.1 GCA_958443265.1 uncultured Collinsella sp.
AGCCGTCTCAATTGACGCCGGCTCGCCCTCAATAAGTCGAACACGCTGCATGCGGAGCAAAGGAGCGCCTACAGCAACCCCAAGCTTGTCGGCAAGTGCCTCATCCGCCTCGATGGCCCCGGTGGAAACCAGACGAGAAGAGGGGTGCAGGCCGGCAGTCCGCACAGCATCGGAGAAGTTATACGTTTCCTGAAAGATATTGAGCGGTTTGGGAGGACACACATACGTACCCGATCCGCGACGGCTCTCGAGCGTTCCACACGAGATGAGCCGCGTGATACCGGCGCGCAACGCCGTACGCGAAACGCCAATCTCTTCGCACAGCACGCGCTCGGCCGGCAGGCGATCGCCGCCGGCAAGCTGATGGTGCTGGATATACCAAAGAATCCCCTCAACAGCACGATCTTTGGGGGGAATTGCATAAGATTCGCCTGCCATTGCACAGACTCCTCGTTCAGAAACGTATGTCGCCAAAATTAGGCCAGACCACCCATGGCATCAAATTCGGCCTTGATCTTCTCGGCGACATTCCGATACGACTTATACAGGCTTGAATCGCGTTTGACTTCATCGGTCATAACGGGAATCTCTAGTTTGGAAACCTCGTCTTTTCCCGTCTGAACCGCCACAACAACGCCCATACCAAGACACATATTACGCTTGGCTGCGTTCATTTTTGCCGCCTTAGCGGGATTTGCCAGAATACGCTGGGCAAATTCCTGTTTAGAGACCGCTTCATCGGCCTCCGGATCGCCCGCCTCGGCCACTTCGCACTGCAACACGTCCGCATAGGCAAAAATCTTCGGCTCGCCGCCGCGCTGATGTACGGCCCACTTGCGACGCGTGGCATCCTGGTAGATAGCCGGCAAAAACGTAAACCGCGGCGGGTCCAAAATCGTATCCGTGATGGTAAACACATCGGGATCAAAGGCATCCTGCGGGTTTTTCTTCTTGAACAGCCCCATATCAGCCTCTCCTACTAACATTTAACAACTCAAGCTGAATATAGCACCAATTTCAAGCCGCCACCTCACCCTATCGGTACGCGGCGTCTATGGCTCGCCCAGCGGAAGAGTTCACGGACGAGGGCCGGGGAGGCATACTTTGTTTTGAGAAGTGGGCTTCGCGAACTTCTCAAAACAAAGTATGCCTCCCCGGCCCCGGCAATGTATCGTAGGCTGACCAAAGTAAGATATGCAGTTTCCAAGGCCGCAACAGCAACAGCCCCATCACATTAAAAAATATCAGCCCCCGCATATCGAAACGGTCGAGAGGGCCTTGCCCGGCGCGAGACCGTCCCGGATGCCTACCCGCACAGCGTGGCTACGAGCGGGATAGTCAGAATGGAGCAAATGATCGACAGAAACGTGCACTGCATCATGGGGCGTGCATCCTTACCGTATTGAAGGCAGTACAGCGTACCGTTGCTACCCACCGGCATTGCCATATCGAGAACAAGCGTCGCGATAAACATGGGCGTCATGCCGGGCCACAAGCGCGCGACGGCAAGACATGCCACCGGCACGACAACCAGGCGAAATGCCACGGCAGCATAGGCACGCCAGTTGGTGAGCATCTCGAGCGGACGGTACTTGGCGATAGACGACCCCATGAGCAACAATGCCGCAGGAGTGGTCATGGTGCCAACGATGGAAATCGAGTCGCCCAGCACGCCCCAATCGGTCCATCCGGTGAGCACGATCCCAAGCACAGCAGTACTTGCAATGAGACCAGGACTCTTGCAGCAGGCGGCAATATTGCGCATCTGCGTTTTAAGGCCACCACTTATTCCGCTAAATAACATAACGCCGACGGTAAACATAAGAAAGTTTGGGGGGATAAGCGCAATCGATGCATACAACAGCGCTTGTTTTCCCAACACCGCCGAAATAACCGGAAAACCGATAAACCCGGCATTACCGAAAAGCACGGCGAAGCGATACGAGCATTCCGTCCCTTTGGGAACGCGAAGAGCAGCGGTGACAGCAAACGCGATAACGGTCGCCACCACATACATCACAAAGGACAGTCCCATGAGCGAAAACGTATCGGCAATGCTCGGAAGCTTCACATCATCGCCCAGCGCTGACGAAAGCACCAAGCACGGCAGCGCCACCTGCAACAGCAGATGCGACAGCTCGCGCTCGAACTCCGCTTTCATAAACCCCAGCTTGGCGATACACCACCCCAACAGGATCGGCAAAGAAACCGTCACCATCTGCAAGGCCACGCTCGTAAAACTCATCTACTCCCCCTCTTATCTATTCCACGAGTGCCGGGGCGGGGTGCTTGGTTTTGGAAGTGGGCTTCGCGAACTTCCAAAACCAAGCACCCCGCCCCGGCCCCGGCAATGTAATTTTGGCTGACCATAGTTAGATGCACGGTTTCCAAGGCAGTAACAGCCAAGTCCCCATTACATTAAAAAATATCAGCCCCCGCATATCGAAACGGTCGAGAGGGCCTTGCCCGGCGGGGTGGCCTTGCTCCGGGAAGTTCGCGAAGCCCACTTCCCGGAGCAAGGCAACCCGCCCGGAGCAGGCCCCAGCGCGAGACCATCCAGCAATGCGCTCCCCGAGCAATCGCTCACCGCTGGTTGCGCAAAAGTCAGCGAGCGAGTTCCAGGTGCCCCAGGTCGCCGCGAAAGAGGAGCGACGCGTACTTCTTGTACGCGAGCGACGGTTTGAACGGCGAGATGGGGTGCCTGGAACCCGCGCAGCGTCGAGCCATTACGCGGTTTGGTAAAACCGCGTAACTAAGTTACTCGTTGTCGCCTGCGGTCATTTGGGTTGCGGAGAGCGTGCCGTCGGCGGCAGTTGCAGCCGCAGCGTCGGGCCAGACCCAGTCAGTGAAGGCCGGGTGATCGAAGCCCTCGTTGCACGCGAACTCAAAGGCCTCGGTGCGGAAGGCCTCCCACTCATCAATCTGCTCGGCAAACTTATCGGCGTCGACCATGCGCAGCACGTCGGCGGCCAGGGCCCAGCGGTCCATGTTGTTCAGGCGCAGCATGTCGAACGGCGTGGTCGTGGAGCCCTTCTCCTCGTAGCCGTGAACGCGGAAGGCGTCGTGGCCGGGGCGGTTCCAGATCAGGCGGCGAATCGTGCCGGCATAGGCGTGGAATGCGAAGAGCACGGGCTTCTCGCCGCAACCGAACAGCTCAGCCCAGCGCTCATCGCTGATGGCCTGGTCGTTCTCGCAGACGTTCTGAATCTTGAGCAGATCGACCACGTTAACGAACCACGCCTTAATGCCTAGCTCGCGCAGCATGTCGGTTGCAGCCAGGGCCTCGAGCGTCGGCACGTCACCGCAGGTCGCAACCACGACGTCGGCCTCGGCGAGTGAACCAGCGGTCGATGCCCACTTCCAAGTCGCGACGCCCTCGGCGAGCTCGGCCTTTGCCTCGTCGACCGTCTGGAAGGTCGGGGCGGGCTGCTTGCCGCAGAAGATGGCGTTGACGCAGTCAGTCGACTGGTAGACGCGCTCGGCCACAGCGAGGGCCATGTTGGCGTCGGCCGGATAATAAGCATTCACGATATGCGTGTCGTTGGCCTTGTTGAGCAGCAGGTCGATAAAGCCGGGGTCCTGGTGCGAGAAGCCGTTGTGGTCCTGACGCCAGACATGGCTCGACAGCAAAATGTTGAGGCCGCTGATGGGGGCACGCCACGGAATCTCGCGCTTGGTGGCCTCGAGCCACTTGCAATGCTGGTTGACCATGGAATCGACCACGTGGACAAAACTCTCGTAGGAGCTCCACACACCGGAGCGGCCGGTGAGCACGTAAGCCTCGAGGAAGCCTTCGCACTGGTGCTCGGACAGCTGCTCGACGACCTTACCGGAGCCGGCCAGCAGCTCGTCGTTGGCCTCGTCCTCGTAGAAGCCGGCATCCCACTGCTTCTTGGTCACCTTGTAGGCGGCCTGCAGGCGGTTGGACGCGGTCTCGTCGGGGCCAAAGATGCGGAAATCCTCCATGTTCTTGGCCAGAACGTCGGCAGTGTACTCACCAAAGACGCGGGCAGCCTCGGTGGAGCCCCAGCCATGGCCCTTCTCGGCGACGGGAATCTCGTGGGCGTGGATATCGGGCAGCTCGAGCTCGCGGCGCACCTTGCCGCCGTTCGCGTTGGGGTTGGCGCCGATGCGCAGCTCGCCAGTCGGCATAAAGGCCGTCACCTCGGGGCGTACCTGGCCCTCGGGCGTAAAGAGCTCCTCGGGCTTGTAGGAGCGCAACCACTCGCGCAGTACGCGGAAGTGCTCGTGAGTGTCCTTGGCACTCGCCAGCGGCACCTGATGGGCGCGCCAGGAGTCCTCGGTCTTCTTGCCGTCGATGTGCTTGGGGCAGGTCCAGCCCTTGGGAGTACGGAACACAATCATGGGGTAAGCAGGGCGGGCCACGGTCTCGCCTGCGGCTGCCTGGGCCCGCGCGGTGGCCTTGATGTCGCAGATCTCGTCAAAGACCTGCTCAAACAAGGCAGCGAAACGCGCATGGATGCTCGCGTGGCTCTCGTCGTCAAAGCCGGCGACAAAGAAGTGCGGCTTGTAGCCCATGCCCTCAAAGAACTTGGTGAGCTCCTCGTCGGACACGCGGGCGAGGATGGTGGGGTTGGCGATCTTGTAGCCGTTGAGGTGCAGGATTGGCAGGACGATGCCGTCGGTTGCCGGGTTCACGAGCTTGTTGGACTGCCAAGAGGTGGCAAGCGGACCGGTCTCGGACTCACCGTCGCCCACCACGGCCACGGCCAGCAGGCTCGGGTTGTCCATGACGGCGCCGTAGGCGTGGCTGAGCGTGTAGCCGAGCTCGCCGCCCTCGTGGATGGAACCGGGCGTCTCGGGCGCAAAGTGGCTCGGGATGCCGCCGGGATAGGAGAACTGGCGGAAGAACTTCTGCAGGCCGGCCTCGTCATTGGTGATGTCGGGGCGGATCTCACGGTAGGTGCCATCGAGCAGCGACTGGGCGGTGCCAGCAGGGCCACCGTGGCCCGGGCCCATCAAGAAGATGGCATTCTGGTTGTGATCGGCGATGAGGCGGTTGACATGACCGAACAGGAAGTTGATGCCGGGCGTGGTGCCCCAGTGACCGACCAGACGGTGCTTAACGTCCGGACGACCAAAATCGCGCGTCTCGCCGGTCTTCTCGTCGACAAAGTCGCTGCGCATCAGCGGATTGGAGCGAAGGTAAATCTGGCCGACGGACAGGTAGTTCGAGGCGCGCCAATACAGGTCGACACCCTCGAGCTCGGAAGCGGGAACCTCATGTCCCAGTTTTTGCCACGGCGTTCCCAATGTTTTAGCCATTGTTTATGTCCCTTCGCTGCGCGGTCGCCTTCCGATACGGCAACCTTTCGTTGGGACTAGTATATTTGCTAAAACGTTTTATCATGGTGAAAAAACGTTTTACCATCCTGATTTGCCATATGGACAGGCAAAAGCAGACATTCACCTGCGACATTGTCTGTCACAGGTACTCCACATTCAATCTGCATGAATTGATAAACGTGTTTAGTTGTGTTTAGTAAGCTCGAGCACGCTGTCCTTAACGATAAGCGCCGGCTCCAGAACGACCTCTTCGGCACGCCTGCCGCCCCTACCGGCAAGACGCTTGGACATGCAGCCAAAAGCATGCTCGGCGAGCACGCCGGGATCCTGCTCGATCGCGGTCAGCGCCGGCTCAAAGAGAACGTCGGCTGCCGAGTTGTCATAGCTCACCACCGAGATATCGCCCGGAATGCTCTTCCCCATCTCATGCAGGCGCTTGAGCAAACCGAGGGCAATGTTATCCGAGCTTGCGAACACGGCGGTGGCGTCAGTCGCGAGCACCGCCTCCGAGGCCTCGTAGGCACTCGGAATGTAGTACTCGCTCTCAAACTCCAAACGTGCGTCGATCGGCAGGCCAACCTCGCGCAGCGCGCGCTCATAGCCGGCAAGACGCTTACGACCCGTATTGGAACGGCGCGCATTAACCAAGCAGGCAATGCGACGATGCCCCTGCTCGATCAAGTACCGGGTAGCCATGTAGCCACCCATCTCGTGGTCGAACATCACCTTGTCGCACTCGAGTCCCTCAATGGCACGGTCAACCATTACCGCCGGGATGGGCAGATGGCTGACTTCTTCGCGCAAAGCGCGGTCGTCCGAGAATTCGTCGCCCACGACCAAGAACACACCATCGACGCCGCGCGTCACCAGCTGGCGCAGGAGCTCCAGATCGTCCTCGGCACTTCCACCCGAGCTGGTAATAAAGAGCGCGTAGCCGTCCTCGCGGCAGCGTTTTTCCAGGCTGCCAGCAAGCGAAGCAAAAAAGCGGCTCTCGATGTTGGGAACGATAAGGCCCAGCGTGCGCGACTCGCGCATGACCAGGCTGCGCGCAATCTGGTTAGGAACATAGTGGTTGCGCGCCGCGACCTCTTTGATGCGCTTGCGGTTTTCTTCCGAGATACGACAAGGCCGATTGTTGAGAACAAGCGAGACCGACGAGGGGGAAAGCCCCACCTCCTGGGCAATCTGCTTGAGAGTAACTTTGTTGCCCATCTCGCTCCTTCCGAGTATTCGCGCAATCTCTTGAAAGTATAGCGACCGTCCCTCTACCTCGATGATAAACACTTTACCAATCCGGTAGACGGCAGTTTTATCGCCGCCAGCGCAGGTAGATTTTTGGGACATGCCTCAATTTCTACCTTTTTGGTCAACGCCGTCCCCTCCCCTTCCGCCGCCGCGATTGGTGCAAGGGGGACAGGTTGCTTTGCACCAAATCCATCAGGGTGGGGTATATTGCAATCGATTGATGACAACGACCACCAAAAGGCGGATATTCGTATGCACGAGAACGACTTTTTTAACGAGGACCTGCTGTGCGCGCTCGCTGGCGTTGCTGGCGAGGACAACGTGTTGATGAGCGAGCCCATGCGCGAGCACACCACGTTTAAGATCGGCGGTCCGGCCGACGTCTTTGTCACGCCCGATACCGAGCAGGGCCTCGTCGCCACGCTCGATACCTGCTATCGCTGCGACCTGCCGCTCACCATCGTGGGAAACGGCTCCGACCTGCTCGTCGGCGACAAAGGCATCCGCGGCGTCGTCGTGGCGCTGGGCGAAGGCCTCTCCGATATCACGGTCGACGGCACGCACGTCACGGCGGCAGCCGGCGCCCTGCTTTCCGATGTCGCCGCAGCGGCAGCCGAGGCCGGCCTCACCGGCATGGAGCCCATCTCGGGCATCCCCGGATCGGTCGGCGGCGCCTGCTACATGAACGCCGGCGCCTATGGTGCCTGCATGGCCGATGTGCTCGAGTCCGTGCGTGTCTACAAGCCTGCACGCATGCTCGACGACGGCACCCGCGGCAGCGGCAGCATCATCGAGTTCGATGTCGACGAACTCAACCTAGGCTATCGCAAGAGCCGCATCGCCGACGACGGCTTTATTGTTCTTTCTGCCACCTTCAACCTCGCACCGGGCAACGCCGCGATGATTAAGGCCGACATGGACGACTACCGCCAGCGCCGCGAGGACAAGCAGCCGCTCGACATGCCGAGTGCTGGCTCCACTTTCAAGCGCCCCGAGGGTTACTTTGCCGGCAAGCTCATCATGGATGCCGGCCTGCGAGGACACGCCGTTGGCGGCGCGCAGGTGAGCGAGAAGCACTGCGGCTTCATCGTCAACGCCGACCACGCCACCGCCGCCGATGTCGACGAACTCATCCGCCACATCCAAGCCAAAGTCAAAGAGCAGTTCGACGTAGACCTAGAACCCGAAGTCCACCGAGTAGGCGAATTCCTATAAAAAGAAGGCCCCGAAAGGGGCCTTCGCCATCTTTATATCAGACAACCAGTCCGGTGAGTCGCGCTCAGGACCCGAGAGGGCCGCGTGCCCGCCCGCAATATATTTGATTGATCGCGAGTTCCGCACGCAAAGAAGGCCACTTAATGTGGCCTTCTTCTTGCGCAGGACTGCCCGAGCAGGCAATCAAATATATTGCGGGCGGGCACGCGGCCCAGTCGGCGTTACGACAGCGCAATACCGCCGAGCCAGCCCCAGCGCACGCCAGAGCCAGTACCGTAGAACCGAATAAACGCATCAAGTGACTTAGACGTAATGGAGCCCTCGTTGCTCATAACGATGCCGCCACCAACATAGATGCCCACGTGTCCGTACAGCAGGCCCGGCGTACCGGTACCACTGTGCGACGAGTCGGCCACGATCATGCCCACCTGCAGCGCCGAACGATCGGAGCTGTAGCACCAGGCGTTAAACATGTCGCACGCGTTGCCGCCAAAGTAGCCCACGCCGGCGTTGCGGAATACGTTGGTAACCCAAGCGGCGCACCAGTTCAGGCCAGGCGAAGGGGTGGAGTAGCATGCGTTGACGACGGCCTGCTGCTTGCCCGAGCCGGCATTCTGTTGCGGAGTTCCGGGCGCATACGATCCGCCACCCGAGCTTGAACCACCCGAGTAGGAATTGTTCTTGTTTGCGGCAGCCGCGGCAGCGGCAGCCTTCCTGGCAGCCTCCTCTGCCTGGGCGGCAGCGAGAATCTCGGAATCACGCTGGGCCATGAGTTCCTTGACATCGTCGGAGAGGCCGTTCAGAACCGTCTGGACCTCCTGCTGCTTGGCCTGCATGTCCTGCATCTGAGCAGTCTGCTGGTCCTTGAGCTTCTCCAGGTCGGCCTTCTGCGACTCGAGCTCGGACTTTTGCGTGTCGAGCTCCTTTTGGATGGTCTGAATGTCCTCGATGGCGTCGC
>CAUCKA010000042.1 GCA_958443265.1 uncultured Collinsella sp.
CACATGTGCGGATGAATGTGGGAGGTGTTCGGATAAAGTCGATAATCAAGGTTTTGGACTTGCTCAAAAATAATTAAAAAAGTTCTTGCACAAGTCCAAAGTTTCGGGTTAATATACTCCCTGTTGCGAGCGAGAGCAGAGCAACAAATATAAGCTTCGGGACGTGGCGCAGCTTGGTAGCGCACTTGACTGGGGGTCAAGGGGTCGCTGGTTCGAATCCAGTCGTCCCGACCAGAAGTTTGCAGGTCAGGCACCTAGTGCCTGACCTTTTTTGTTTTAAGCAATTGCTTAATTATGATTAAGCAACAGGGTGCCAAAAATCTACCTACGCGATAATCGCCTTTTGCGGCTACTTGCGCGTTTTGTATACGCATGAGCCGATTTATTAACGCGATATAATTACATACGCGCGACAGGTACACGCCGAGAACGGGCCACATTTATCGCGGCGATTTACACCGATATAGCCACTGTAACGAACAAGTGTGTCGCTGTATTTATTCCAGTAGTTCACTTGATCGGTGGACAAGTGGGCAGTCGCGACGAAACGGCAAGCGGGATGAACTCTATACGAGGGCGCAGCTGAGGAAATGGCGGGGGAGTGCGGCGGGCGCTCTGAGAGCCGCTGTATGACCCCATTTCTCTTCACTTCGATTAACTATGCCACGTGCCTCAAACCGTTCGTTCGGTTGCCAAAAGAAGAGTCCGCGCGGAATCGCGCGGGCTCTTCAATAGACATGCTAGAAGACAGACTAGAAACAAAAAACTGGGCAGATGCTCATGTCCATGCGGGCAACATAATAACCGCCCGTACCTGTAGACCCATATTTAGTAACAAAGAGGAATCCCTCTGTAGTACTCGGGTAAGTCCCACGCTCATAAAACATGTTGCCGTTGGCAAGTCCAGATATCTCGGTCACACCATTTTCTTTAGGACTATCTTTCCCCTTGAAGGCCTCGTACTGGGTTCCCTCAGAAGAACTCCAGGGATAGGTTTGAGCCCAACGGCTATAGGGAGCATCAACTATTTCCGAATAGCTCAAGAGAAACAGCTTGTCGGTAGTTGCGGTGACGGCGGCGTCCTTTGTCTTTCCATCAACGTTGTTCGTGAGCTTTCTGACAGCCTTCACCTTGGACTGGAAGTCTGAGGGCATCAGGTTCCAGATCTCGCCCGAGTTCATCTTCGCACGGAGCTCAGACTTCTCCCAGCCGCCGGCATTGGTGTCGGTGGCGTTCACGCGGGACATGATGCCCGTCGAGGTGTTGAGGAACGTGAGTCCCGCCTTGCCCGAACCGTCGGCCAAATCATCGTGGTCGATGCCGATGATTCGGTACTCGAGCGTCTGTCCGTCCGTTAGCTTCATCGTGAACTTGGTGCGTGCATCCATCGCGGCCTTCGCCTTGGCGTGGGCGGCCGACGCCTCGCCCTTCGCGGCGATGTCCTCGGCCACGGCCTTCTGCTCGCCGAGCGTCCAGTCCTTGGCGTCCTTGGCGATGGCCGCCTGGACGGTCGTGGAAGCGGTGCCTGTGGAGCCGCCGCCGGACGCTCCGCCGCCCTCGGTGCCAGCGCTAGTCTCGCTGTTCACCGTGTTGCCGACCAGGTTGAACTGGTTTCGGATGGCACCGGCCACGCCGGGTCCCGCGAACACGATGACCAGGCCGATAATCGCGATGATCAGGACGTACTCGATGATAGATTGACCTCGGGGGCGGGTATTCCTAGGAGATACCCCCATTACAGTCTGAAATAGGCCATCGATAAATTTCGATGGCGAGCATTCGGCGCATTGCCTACGATACGGGCAAGCCCCGAGGGGCCGCCGATCGGGCGCCTCCGGATGGCCGTCTGCCCCTGCCCCGTAGAGGGCCCGGGGGGTGTTGCCACCGGGGGCGCTCGCCGCTCCGGACGACTGATAGGAAACTGCCGGGCGCAAGCGCCACGGCCAGGTAATGTGGGTGTCGCGGGGAGGGGTTCCGATCGGCCTACCGATTGGAGGATACCACTGTGGCACCAATTAGAATGCCGGAAGCCGTCATCGGGCTCGATGTCGGGAAATCGTCCCACTGGGCATGCGTCGCGACTCGAGATGGCGAGGTGCTGTTGAGCACCCCCGTCGCGAACAGGGAGGACGACCTGGACTCGCTGTTCGGCCGCTTCCCCGATGCGCTCGTGGTCGTCGACCAGTCGCGCAACATAGGCGCCCTCGCGCTCGCCCGCGCCAGGGCGGCCGGGATGTCGGCGGCGTACCTGCCGGGACTCGCGGCGCACGGGGCCGCCAGGCTCTTCGCCGGCGACGCCAAGACCGACGAGCGAGACGCGATGGTCATCGCGAAGACGGCGCTTGGCATCCCCGACGCGCTCCTGCCGGTCGGAGACCCGGGTCCGACGATTGCGGCGGCGAGGGCGCTGGCCGCCCAGAGGAACTTCCTGACCTGCGAGAACACTAGGAATAAGAACCGGCTGCGCAGCATCCTGCTGGAATCGTGCCCCGCCTTCGAGGCACTGGTCGACCTGTCCGACGGGCCCCAGCTGAGGCTCATGGCATCCCTCGGCGGGGCCTGGTCGGTAGCCGACGCCGGGCCCCGCAGGGCGGCGGCGCTCACGCGTGGGGCGGCGCGCGGTAAGATCGAGGCCCTCGTCCGCTCGACAACCTCCTCGACAAGGCCGGATGCGTCGGTCGTCGCCGCCGAGGACCGGGCGGTGAAACTGCTCGCGCGCAGGATATCCGAGAACTCGGCGGAGATCGAGGCGATCACGGCGGAGATCTCCGCCCTGCTCGAGGGCGACGATACCTACCGATGCCTCCTGACGGTGCCGGGCATCGGGCCCAAAACCGCTTCCGAGCTTGCGATCTCCATCGACATCGAAGACTTCCCCAGTCACGACAGGCTCGCGTCGTACTGCGGCCTGGCGCCGCGCAACCGCCAGTCGGGAACCTCGATCTCCTCGGTGACGGCATCGCGCCAAGGCAACAAGAGGCTGAAGAACCTGCTCATATTCTCATGTAACTGCCTTACCCGGACAGAGGGGAGATGGGGCGACTACTACACCAGGTGCCGGGAGCGGGGCATGTCGCACGGCAAGGCGCTCAAGGCGCTGGCGCGAAAGAGACTGAAGGTCATCTACGCGGTCATGCGAGACAGGGTGCCTTACGCAGCCTAGCCGAAACGCACCGAGCAGACTGAAGCCCACCGGCCTAATGGCTTGGCGTCAGCATGCCGCGATTCGGTCGCACGGAGAGCATTTCCCAGTTGACAAAACTATAGGAACACCCCCCGAAGGTTCCGCGCCGCTGCATACATATGCGACACTCCCTTCGCTCAGGGCTTGTAGATGCATTGCCGAGCGTAGGACTATCCCAAAAGGTTGCGCTGGTCTCGCCGCAGCGGCAAAGAATAATTAGTCCAACGCCTGCGCGGCTTAACCGACCACTCGCATATCCAAATTTGTTGCTCAACAAATTCGCAGGTAGCGTAAGTAAAATTGAGTTGGAAAGCTGGTGGGAACCGTCTTATTGCCTAAGCCGTTCCAAAAGCCGCGAATACAGGAGGTAAGGTGATTGGGTAACTATAAAGTTGTCTTCAGGGATGACTGGTCCGGGGATTCGAGTCTGCTGAAATGGGAGCCTGGATGCCCGGCGATGGTAACGGTCGTCCAGGTCGCGAGAAACGTCGACACCTCTGAGGCTTATCTGCAGATAAAGATCGAGAATCTCTCAGCGGATATCTTGAACTCCATCTCCGGAATCGCCCATGTCGACTATGCCGATGGGTCCAGAGGCTATGTCCCCTTTTCGGAACTAGACTTAGACCTGCCGCAATGCGAGCAGGGAGCCCTTAAGGCAACGGCGCTGCCGAGGGGAGACGTCGAGTCCGTTTTCATCAAGCTGCTTCAAATCGACTCCCAGCAAGGGAAGTGGCACTCGACCGGAGAGCCTGCCGAAGCGCCCGAGCGCGAACCGCTTTCGATGATCGAGAAGGCGATGACCGAGAGGGACCGCCAGCTGAAGGAACTGCATGCCGACAGTCGAATCGCCGGCGGCAAGGCGCAGTTCCATCAGGGATGGTGGGTGTGTGCGTGCGGCGGCATAAACGTCTGGCGGGAAACCTGTCGCGAGTGCGGGTGCCATAAAGATATTCTATCGAGCTTGCAAGACGAAGAATCCCTGTGCGAAGCGGCGGATAAATGGTCTCAATCCGTATACGACAAAGCGGACGCGCTATTTTCAGGCGAGGAGGAAATCGAAAACCTGAGGGAAGCCAGAAGGCTTTTCGGGAGCGTTCTTGGATGGAAGGATGCCGAGGCGCGTGCTGAGGAATGCTCGGAAAAGCTGGCCGTGCTAGAGCCGAAATCGGAAAAGAGACGGAAGAAGCTGCTAGGCGTCGCCGCGGTCCTCGCCTTGCTTTTCATCTTCTTTCTAACGGCAGGCCGCCCGCTAGTGGTCAATGCTATCGGAGACTTACGAAACGAGATGAAGTACAGAGAGGCCACCTCGCTTTACGAGGGCGGACACTTTTGGAAGGCGTATACCGAATTCAAGTCGCTTGCCCCCTACGGCGACTCGGCGGAGATGGAGGTGAAGTCCGCACTTTCCAATGCAGAGGCCCTTGAGAAAGACGGCGATCTGGAAATGGCTGCCAAGTGGTACAAGAAGGCCGGCAGCATCTCCGACGCCCTAAGGGTGGAATACAAGTATGTGAAGGACCACTATGACAACGTTGATTTACTGAGCTTGGAATATCTAGACGAGCTCGTCGAGGCGGGCTACGGCGATGCCGCCCAGCTGCGTTCGGAACTAAATTAGAGCGAGTACGAAGGATATCGTGAATATTCGCACAGATGACCCCGAGACGTCTCTAACTTAGATCGGTTCGTGGTCGATGGGGGGGGTTCCTACGTCCATGCCTTCGTCGACACGGGGGAGACGTCGGCATCGGCTGAATTCCATACCCCCGATGACTAGATATCGGCTTTTATCGACGGCATCCATGCGCTTTGCGTTTTAAGAGGCCTCCGAATTGAAAGGGAATACACATGTGGTTAATCATTTTGGCCTTAATCGTTTGCTATGGCATAGCTTGCTATTTTTCAGCGCAGCTTATTGTCAAAGCGGCAATGGACAAGGGATATGAGGACCAAGGACTGAAATTGGCCTTCATAATCGTGTTCGCGACGCCTGCGAGTGCCGCGATGATCGTGGCGGCGCTGCCGGACAAGCGGCTTCAAACCAGCGTTTCCGACAATCCAGTCCTGTCTACGATAGACGCGGAACTTCCGAAGCTGTAAGGCGCCATTGTGATTCGGTTCAATCTCTGAACTGGTAGTTAAAAAAATCAGGTATCGCATTGGGTCGGACTAATGCTCGGGCCCCATGCGATACCGCAGTACCAGCTGCAGAGCGGACTATTCGGCCCATCTTGGCGCAGTTACGCTCAGAGCATTGTCGTTGAAGCCCCCATGATAGATAACGACGGAGGCGTTTCAAACCGAACAGTCGAACCTAAGCGACGTGCGGCTTACGAACATGATACGCATCTCGCCTACAGGTCAGGTGTCGAATATACTCGCGTTTCAAAACGTATGCGTTTCACCATGAGAGAGGGATCTGTCATGAGCTGGAAACCGAGAAAATGCGTTATCGCCTTACTGACTCTGGCGACTCTGACGTGTTTCGCCGCCTTAATCGCCGTCAATATCAAACCGCAACACGATGCTTATCCCTCATCTTTGTCCATTAAAATGGGCCAAAATTTCAGCCTCGGCCGAAACGTGAATTATTTTAACAAGCTAAAACCTAATGAGGAAAATATCTTGATGTTCTGGGCATCGTGGTGTCAGCACTGCGAATCTCTCATAGAAGATATGCAACAACTTGATATTTTCGCAGCCTTAAGGAAGAACCTTTTCACTGTTTCCGAGGACAGCACAATTGAAGAAGCCTCGGTCCATGAAGGAGACTTTCCCATATACATAGATTAAGATAAGACCGTGTATGACCAATATGAACTTGAGCATATTCCGTCCGTATTCATACTGGATGATCAAGGAAACATCATCGGCTTATCCGAAGGAGAGGAAGAACCTCTTGCCTTATTAAAGAAATACGCCAAATACAACGGATATAAAGCGGAAGGAGGCGACATCAAGTAACTATCAAAGGCCAGATTAAGGAGCCAGCCATGAAGAAATGCCTGCTCTCCATCGTCTCAGCAGCTCTTTGCCTCTCCCTTGTCATGACACCATTTGTGCCCGTTGCGGCAGCCTATGCCGACGAGGGGTCTCCCGCGAGAGCAGCGAGATCTACGTCGGAGACAACTACGACGAAAATTACGATATATCCCTTTTTGAGCGCGGACGCTGCACGGATTCATATTCCAAGGCGTGGTGCGATTCTCACGGATTTGCAAATAACCGCACCGTCCCTCACAAGGTCAAGCTGAACGCGAAGGAGGAGGCTTGCCTGCGCGATCCCTACCTTGCTGGCACCGCTGAAGTTATCGCCGGTCTCGTGACAACCGGTCCTGGCGGCGGCTTGTTTGCAACCGCAATGACATCGTGCCGACGTTTCACTTGCATGTTCTAAAAGGAGGTTGCCATGCTGTCGCAAAATCAATCGAGATACTTGGTCACAATCGGCTTTGCCCTGCTTGCATTACTCTTTGCTAGCGACCTTTTGCTGAAACCGCCCAAGGAACTCGTTTTGCTTGCCATAGACTGCCTTTCCGCCCTTTACTTTACGGCAACCCTATTCGTCGGACTAAAGGAGAGGAAAAAAGGCGCAGTCGTCGCATCCGCCGTATGCTTGATCATAACCATTGCATCATTCTTTATCTGACACATTGGTGATTTAGGGGCGATATCGTAGGAATACGACCGGGAGAGCCGGGACCAGATTGCCCGGGTTGCCCGGTCGGCTCGCGCGACGGCGCGGCGGTTCCACAGAAAGCTCTCCGGACTTCACGCCGTTTCTGATCGCATTGTAGACAGCCATCTCGTCTTCGCAGTCGGCGAGCACGCGGTGCGCGTCGTCGTTTTGGATGTCCAGTAAATCTCGAAGGTCCTCCATGCACCAGCGTCCGAGATTTGGCCATGCGCGTTGCGCGAGCTGATAAGTGTCGATTGCGATGTTGTAGTTAAAGTCCAAGCCAAAGCCGTCCCAGGCAGAACGGCTTTGTTTCCTTGATTATCAATTTCATCCGGACACTTCCCGCATTCATCCGTGTGTGTACGGATGAATGCGGGGTTCGATACCCCGGCGGCCTGATCGGCAGACCGCCGGGAATTCTCACTCCTCGATAAAAGCCGGCGCTCGGTTAGTTCTGCGCATCTTGAAATCGTTAGTTTCGTGGGAGACGTAGAGGATGCCGTCCATCCCATCTCGCGATGCATATGAAAGGTGAACAGAACCGCAATCCGCTCCATCATTGTCGAGAAGATCGAACGAATTCGGGTCGCTCGTTGCGCCCAAACGACCACTCAGACAAGAGCCATCGTCATTACAGATTTGCCATTCCATGTCTTCGCCTGCAAGAATCGCCATAGACGTCCTGGTCGCGCCATCGTCGACATACATCCCGTCTATGCCAAACCCATTTTCAGCGCCATCGATGAACGACTGCTCGGACCTATACCTCGCAAATGATGCACATAGCACCATTGCAAGACCGATTGCAAGGCCAACAATTACAATCTTTACGTAGCTCTTGCCTATCATGTCATTCATCTCCCTCGTATGTATCGAGGTATTCCTGCTTGAGCGTCTGCGAGGACGACTCGATCTTTTCCACGAGCGTGCCGGCCTCGATGAAGTAGAACGAGTCGGTGAGGTCT
>CAUCKA010000043.1 GCA_958443265.1 uncultured Collinsella sp.
TGCCGGTGCGCATACAAAACCCAGCGTACGGGCGGCACCGGCAACGGCGGGCATTAGACGATCTGCCTGAGGATTCGTATTGGGAACAAGGATCCATCCCACGCGCTCACCCGGCAGCGAAAGCGACTTAGAATACGAGTAGCACACCACGGTGTTCTCGTAGATCGAGGGCACCCAAGGCACCTCGGCACCGTACACGATTTCGCGGTACGGCTCATCCGAGATGAGCATAATCGGATTCTCGGGATCGCGCTGAGCGTTGGCCTCGCGCAGAACATTGGCCAGTCGCGTCAGCGTGTCGCGTGTATATACGGCACCAGTCGGGTTGTTGGGCGAGTCGATGATGACGGCCGCCGTCTTATCGGTAATCGCCTTGAGCACGTTGTCCACGCTCAGCTGGAACGTATCTTCATCGGCGAGCGCCTCAACACACGTACAGCCGGCCTTCTCAATCCAAACGCGATACTCCGGAAAGTATGGGGCGATAACAATAACCTCGTCGCCCGGGTTCGTAACGGCGTTGAGCGTGCAGGTGAGCGAAGCCGCGGCACCCACCGTCATAAAGACGTCCTTACCCTCATAGTTCGTTCCAAAGCGGCGGTTGAGCGATTCGGCGACGGCTGCTCGACATTGCGGCAGGCCCGGAGCGGGGGTGTAGCCGTGCAACTGGTCGCTCGGCAGCCCCAAGGCCTTCTTAATGGACTCCGCCACGGCAGCTGGCGCCGGAACACTCGGGTTGCCCAGCGAAAAATCGAATACGTTTTCCGCACCGATCTGTGCCTTGCGCTCAAGACCATAGCTAAAGATCTCGCGGATGATGGAGCTTTCCGCACCGCGAGCATACATAGTTTCGTTAATCATCTGTTCCCCTTTCGCATAGGCGGTATTGTACGCTTTAGTTGAGCAAAGTGCCGCAGAATGTTGATTGGGGACAGACTTAAATGCGTGAAAACGCTCATTTAAGTCTGTCCCCAATCAACAGACGGCCCCGTATCGCTCAAAAGAAAAAGCCTCCGCAGGTTTCCCCGCGGAGGCTTTCGCCACAAAGACTATTTGTCGGCTTCGGTGTCGGTGTCGGCATCGACGACGGCATGGTCATCGCCGGCATCATCGGATGTCACTTCGGCATCCTCCTGCATGGCCGCCTGCGCAAAGGCCGCGGCATCAGCCGCCAGCTCCTCCTCGCTCATGCGAGGCGCGCGCTTCTTGGTCGGCATGCCGGCCGCCTTGGCATTGCGCTCCTCCTTGGCCGCCAGGATATCGCCCTCGCGCTCAAGGTACGCATCCCACTCGTTGTCGAGCAGGGCGTTCACGGCGTCGCCTTCGACGGTCTCGCGCTCAAGCAGCACCTTCGCCATCAGATCGAGCTGATCGCGACGGGCGTCCAGGATCTCGACCGCACGACGATGGGCCTCACGCATAATGCGCTGAACCTCGATATCGATGCGGCGCGCCGTCTCCTCGGAGTAATCCTGGTGATCGGCGTAATCGCGACCAAGGAACACCTGATGCTGCGCCTCGCCAAACACTTGCGTGCCCAGCTCCTCGCTCATGCCCAGGCGCGTGACCATCTCGCGCGCCATCTTGGTTGCGCGCTCCAGATCGTTGCTCGCGCCCGACGTAATGTCATCGCACATGAGCTCCTCGGCAACGCGACCGCCCAAGAACACGGCGAGCTCGTCGAGCATCTCGTTCTTGGTCTTAAGGAAGTGGTCCTCCTGCGGAAGCTGCAGCGTGTAGCCTAGCGCCTGGCCGCGGCTGACAATCGAGATCTTATGAACCGGATCGGAGTGCTCCAGGATGTGGCCCACCAAAGCGTGACCGCTCTCGTGGTAGGCAATCGTGGTGCGCTCGGCCTCGGTCATCACGCGACCCTTGCGTTGCGGTCCGGCAATCACGCGCTCCATCGATTCCTCGACCTCGTCCATCGAGATCACGGAACGATGGCGGCGAGCGGCCAGCAGCGCAGACTCGTTGAGCAGGTTCGCCAAATCGGCACCAGTAAAGCCAACGGTCATCTGGGCGAGCTTCTCAAACTTAACGTCCTCGTCCATCGGCTTGTTCTCGGCATGCACGCGCAAGATCTGCTCGCGGCCCTTCACATCCGGACGGTCGACCGTAACCTGACGGTCAAAACGGCCGGGACGCAGCAATGCCGGATCCAGGATGTCAGGACGGTTGGTCGCAGCGATCAGGATGACCGACTCGCTTTCCTCAAAGCCGTCCATCTCGACCAGCAGCTGGTTGAGCGTCTGCTCGCACTCGTCGTGACCGCCGCCCAAGCCAGCTCCGCGCTGACGTCCCACGGCATCGATCTCATCGATGAAGATGATCGACGGGGCCTGGGACTTGGCCTCCTTAAAGAGGTCACGCACACGGCTGGCGCCGACACCTACGAACATCTCGACAAAGTCGGAACCCGAGATGCTAAAGAACGGCACGCCCGCCTCGCCGGCAACGGCCTTGGCCAGCAGCGTTTTACCGGTGCCCGGAGGGCCAACCAGCAACACGCCACGCGGGATCTTGGCGCCCAGTTTGCGATAGCGATCCGGATCGCTCAAAAAGTCACGGATCTCCTCGAGCTCCTCGACTGCCTCGTCCACGCCGGCAACGTCTTCAAACTTGACCTTGGGGCGTGTGGCCTCGTTGGTCTTGGCGTTGGTCTTGCCAAACTGCATGTTCCTGTTGTTGGCGCCCATCATCTGGCGCATAAAGTAGAACATGATGGCGATAAGGGCGATCGTCGGAAGCACACTCATCGCCAAGTCGCCCCAAAAATCGGGATCGTTGGTGTTGACGATGTACTTGGTATCGGGGTGCTCCGCCATGAGCTCGGCAAGCGAATCGGAGCCGACATAGGTCGAGGAGAAGCTCTTGAGCTCGCTCGTATCGCCCTTGTCCTTCTTCGTCTTCCAGTAATGACCCGTCACGCTTCCGTCTTGAACCGTATAGGTCAGATCTTCGACGCGATCCTGCTTGATGGCGCTGACCATCTCGCTCGTCGCGAGCTTAACGGTATTGCTGGAGCTGGCAAAGCCGGAGCCCATATTAAAGAAGGCATAGCCCAGAAGCGCGCAAGCCAAAAGAAAATACAGCCAGCCCGTACGCGTGGGCTTCTTGCCTCCGGGCATCCCCGGGATCTTTGGGTCCCGGGGAGTCTGGGAATTGTTGTCGTTACGGTCGTCGGGCATCTTACGAATAAACCTCCGGTTTCAAAATGCCCAGATACGGAAGGTTGCGATAGCGCTCGGCATAGTCGAGGCCGTAGCCCACCACAAAGGCATCGGGGCAATGGGTTCCAACATACTTGGGCGTGATGGCCGAGACGCGGTCCTCAACGTCCTTCCACAGGAAGGCGGCGACCTCCAGAGAAGCGGGCTTGCGGCTCTCGAGGTTCTTCATCAGATACTTGAGCGTCAGGCCCGAGTCCAGAATGTCCTCGACGATCAGCACGTCGCGACCGCGGATGTCGATATCCAGGTCCTTAATGATACGCACGATACCCGAGGACTTCACACCGTCGCCGTAGCTCGAAACAGCCATGAAATCGATGTTGGTCGGCAGCTCGATCTTACGCATCAGGTCGCCCATAAAGACCACGGCGCCGCGCAGGACCGCAATCAGCACCAGATCCTTACCCGCGTAGTCGCGAGTAATCTCCTCGCCCAAGCGAGAGACGATACCGTCGATATCCTCCTGCGTGAACAGAACCTTCTCGATATCCGGATGTTGAGAAGCCATGACAACCCTTTCTTGTGCTTATCGCCCACACACCGCCGTATGGACGCGAACTTCACATTCTAGCAGCGCACGGGGTAAATTTACCAGCCCGTGCGCCATCAGCGCGGGAATACCGTCAACGTCGCACAGAATAGCAGGCGTGGGACGCTATTCCGCATCGACCACGCGGAGCATATATGCCACGCGCGTTGCGGCCGTGCACTTAAAACGCTCGTCCGCGCGAACTCCGGCGACCCACACCACGGCACCCCCCGGCGCCGTCCTCACCATGGGCACGCCGGCGCGCTCGGAAACGGGAATGCGAGCCTCACCTAGCAAGTCGGATACTTTCTTGCTTCGACCACTCATCCCTAACGGGCACATCACGTCTCCCGGTGCTGGACCGTCCACCCACAGGCGCGCCAATCGCGCCTCGGCAGGGATCTCGCCACGCGAGCCCGCCAGGATCCGCTCACTATCGCTGTCGGCAAAACCCAAGGCAGCCGCGTCTACCAAAGCTGTCACTTCCCCGGCAGCCGCGAGCTCACGGGCGCGGCGCACGATATCGCATCCCGGCTCGACGGCCATCGGTTCTGTGACCAGCATACGTCCCCCGCCCAACGGCAAACGACCGGGTACGGCAACCCAGTCCGCAACCAGGCCCTCGCGAGCCGCCGGCGCCTTAAACGCCAGCATGCCAAACTCAATGCGTGCGTCAATCCCCGCCGGAAGCGTGACCGAGCCGGCGCCCTCGGCAACGCAGGAAAGGACTCGCTCCACATGTCGCATCTCTGGACGAGCGTCCGGATCGATGCGCTTAATCGCCAGTCGCACGATGCGCCGCGCGATTACCACCTCGGCCGCAGCAAGGCGCCTGGCATCGAGCACCAGCGCGCCCGCCGCCTCCTTACGCAGGCAGCTTCGAAACGCCTGTGCCGAAAGCTGAGACAAAAACGCGTCCTCATCGCCTAAGATCTCGCAGGCGGCGCCAATCGTCTTGCAGACGCTCGCGTTGCGCTGCGCCACCACCGGCATCACTCGATGGCGCACGTAGTTTCGCAGATACGAGATATCCTCATTGCTCTCGTCTTCACGCCACGGCTGACCATGTACCTGTAGATAGCCCACGAGCTCGCCATGAGTTAGGTCGAGCAAGGGACGCACCACGATATTCCTCCGGCGAGGAATGCTCGATAGGCCAGCGGGCCCCGAACCCTTAATCGCGTTCATCAAAAACGTTTCCGCGCGGTCCGACGAGGTGTGCGCCGTACAGATGCGGGCCGCCGTCCGCGGTGCGCCCGTCTGGGCGCAGAGCTCACGAACGTATCTCCGTGCGGCGGCATAGCGTACCTCGCGGGCAGCCGCCTCGATATTGCCCGATTCATCATCAAAATAGGCATGCTCAACACACAGCGGCAAGCCATATTGCGCGCAGAGCTCGCGCACAAAGGCCTCATCGCCATCGGACGCCTTGCCGCGCAGATGATGGTTTACATGCAGCACATGCAGGCGCTCGCGAGCAATGGGGGCAACACCGCGTCCGTCTTGGATATCCAGCTTTGATGTGCACGCCATAAGAAGCAGTGCCGTCGAGTCCGCGCCGCCTGATACCATGAGCACCACAGGAGCAGCTGTCTGCCGCGTCGCCAGGGCGTAATCATCCACCCTCGACGCAGCATGATGTCCATAGTGCTGAGATACCGTTGGCATTCGCTTCCTCCTCTATTCGTCCGCACCCATTGTATCCTTTGGAATCTTATGTCTCGCCTGCACCTTCATATCCTCGGCAGCGGCTCTAAAGGCAACTGCGCGCTCATCGAGGGACCGCAAGGTCTCATCATGATCGATGATGGCCTGTCCCGCCGCGAGACACTTAAACGCATGGCGGAGCTCGGCCTCTCGGCAGATGACGTTGCCGCGCTTGTAATCACCCATGAGCACAGCGACCACATCAAAGGGCTCGATGTATGGTGCAAGCACTGGCATGGTCCCCTCTTTGCCAGCAGGGGCACTCTTTCGAGCAAAGAGACCCTCGCACATCTACCCGTAGAGGAATTTGACCCCGGCGACACGCTTTCTATTGCCGGCATCCGCGTGCGAACCTACCCAACATCGCATGATGTCATCAATCCTGTCGGTTATCGATTCGACGCCCTCGATGATTCCATCGGCTTTGCCACCGACACCGGAGAGCTATCGAGCCAAGCCATGAACACCCTCAAAGATTGTCGAGTCCTCGCGCTCGAAAGCAACCATGATGTGACCATGCTGCGCGAGGGAGAATATCCCCGCTTTCTTCAGGAGCGCATCCTGTCTGCAAAGGGACACCTCTCCAATGGCCAAGCCGCCGAAGCCGCGCGCGAACTTGTTACCGATCGTACCGAACAGCTCATTGCCATGCATATCAGCCAAGATAACAATCGTCCGAGCCTTACCGTCAAAAGCTATGCCAAAGCTCTGGCCGCAACCCTGGATGACGAGGTCGGCAGCTCCGCAACCCTTCTCCAAGGATTGCGAAAACTCTCGATACGCCCTGCGAGTCAGTATCAGCCGGCAACCATTCAATAGACTGTCCTAGACAGCAAAAGGGGCCGAGAATCGCTTCCCAGCCCCTTTTGCTGTCTTTTAATAGCGCAGAACACCAACGAAGTTAGTCGATGGAGATCTTCGTAACGTTCTTCTTCTCGACGATCTTGGGAACCGTAACGGTCAGGATGCCGTCAGCGTACTTAGCCGAGAGGCCCTCGCTCGAAGCGTCCTTTAGATACACGCCACGCGTCGCGCTGTACGAGCTGAACTCCTTCTGCAGGAAGTTCTTACCCTCGTTCTCCTCGTCTTCCTCGACATTCACGCTAATGGACAGACGGCCCTCATTGAGCTCGACATCGATATCGTCCTTGGCGACACCGGTCAGATAGGCCTTGACCTCATAGCCGTCGCCCTTATCCTCAACGTCAACGGGAAACGCCTTGGAAGCAATCGAGTTGTTTGCAAGGTCGGTCATATCATCAAACAGATCGAACAGCGAGCTAGCAGAAGGACGAACGCCAAAAACCGAACGATAAGGAACCATGCTTGCCATGTTTACCACTCCTTTTAGGACTGCCGAGCCATCTTCTAGGTGACTGGGACTTCTTTTGACGCTCTTATATATGCCCACACAGTGCTTATATATACATCGACTATAAAGTTTTTTGAGTCCAGTACTATAAGCATATCTAAGCGTGTGTGACTAAGGTTTTAGTAAGGTTAAGGTTCTTTGAACCAGAGCTTAAATAACGAGTATGTTCGCAGCTACAAATAACAAGGGGCTTACAATGAGCGCGTACACGTTGTTGGTAACGAGCTAAAGGGCATCATGGACGACCAAAACCAGAACAAAATGTTTATGCCGACGCAGGGGGAAGATACTTCCACGCAGCCGCCACGGTTCCATCGCCCCCACATCTCGCAAGAGCCCATTTATGATCCGGAGCCCGAATATGTGACGAGAAATCGATATCAAACACTCGAGGATGCCCAAACGGGACGTAAACATATGGGCGTCGCCTCGGGAGACCCTGTATATCTGAAAGACGCACCATTATCTAAAAACAGCGCAGCTAGTGATGAGCCACTGAAAGCATCCGCCGCTCATCAACAAAGAGGTCCTCGACCAAAGCAAACCTTGACGCATTCGGCTCGCTATCTCGAAACGCCAAAACAAGGAAAATCGATCTTCGTTTCGTCAAGTAAACGACGCAAGCAGCATCGAATGACAATCCTGCTTTTGATCATTGCGGCTATAGCAGTTGCCCTTGTTATTCGTTTTATTTTCTTTAAATAAAAACTCAATACCAAAAAGAATTAAATCGTCTGGCGTAAATGAGTCATTTATGCCACACAAACGCAAAAAAGGGGGAGGCCGCGAGGCCTCCCCCTTCTAAGTTCGATGACGGCTCGGTGCCGTCCACCGGTCAGCGGCGCCCTGGCCTCCCACG
>CAUCKA010000044.1 GCA_958443265.1 uncultured Collinsella sp.
TCTGATGAGGTTCGGGCGACGGAACTCTATACCGATGCGGTGTGGCCGACTAGCGTGAACGATGACAAGGCGTATCTGCATTACGGGACGACCTGCCCTAACTATAAGAAAGGGACGCCGAGCGGATTTGCTTCGGTTGCCGATTACGATGGACAGGATAAATGCAGCAAATGCCATTTTGGCGTTTTGTCGCTTGGTGCTGTTGCGGCGCCTTCAACCTCTATCGAAAACGGCTTCGAATATCACTTCGACGAGTTCAAAAAGGCCTTGGAGGAATACGTCAAATGTCGGAACAAAGAGCTTGAGCTCATGCGTCAGACCGAGGATGAGGCCGACCGTGCGAGCAATGCGTTTGACCAGGCCATTAAAGCGCTTTCGGGCGAGCGTCCGCGTATCGCTCCGCCCGGTCGCAACGGCGTGGTTGCCTTTGCGGTTTCGGGTGCCATCTCGAGCCCCGATGAGCTCAACTCTTCGTTTAACACGGCAGTCAGGCTTGGCGATCGCGGTGCCATCTCTGCCGCGGTGCTGGCGCCCGATGAGGCGACGGCGCAAAACAACGTGCTTTCGCGATTTTTCTCGACATTGAAGGAACGCTCGGGTGGCGTTGCCGGCGTACTCGATGGCGTCATGGATGTCTGGGGACGGCTGCTTGTGGGATACGGAGACATCCAAGGTTCGGCCGACGAACTTATGGACGAGATGATTAAAGGCCTAGGAGGGGGCAGCGGCGCGTTGGGCTCCATCGCATCGTGGCTCGGCGATACCGTTTCGGCGTCCGTGGCGGCGCTGGGTTTGGAACCGTGCGACTTGCGCCTGCGAAAGCCGGTGCTGACTGATTCCGCCAACGTCATTAAGAGCCCGGGGTCTGACATTGCTGGTCTCTCTCAAGCGCAAGACAAACTGCGAAGTATTCCGTTGGGCGTGACCGATCCCAAGGCGCTTTGCGAGGCGTTGGAATATCAAGTCGAACGCACCATCAGCGGTACGGTGTTCACGCTTGCGGAGATTCCTCTGCCCGGCGGCGGCTCCATCCCGCTCACCGTCGATGTCGCCACGCTGGTTGGCGCTCTGGGCGGTGGGTCGTAATGAGTATCCGCATGCGTCTGCGCGAGGAGCGCGCCCAAGCGACGGTGGAGATAGCAGTGGTTACGCCCGTTTTGCTGGTGCTGGCACTCATCGTATACAACGTCATGATCTATGCCAGCGCTGTCGCGCGCTTCGACCGCGTGGTGCCCGACATCGTGTTGGCGCACGCCGTGGCGCCGAGCGGGGAGGGCGACGAAAGCTCTGTCGATGCCTCGGCGACGGTCCGGACTCAAATTCTGAATGCCATGGAAGGCTATGACTTGCAGATCGAAGTGTCGAGCGAGCAAGGCGCGGAGGCATCGGATGGTGGCCTGCTCTCCCTATCCGGTACGTTTAGGACCTACACCTGCACCATGCACTATGAGCCGTGGCCGACTTCTCTCAGCATCGCTGGCGTTCCGCTGGGGGCGCCGACAACGTTGTCGCACGAGCGCGCGGTGACGGTCGATCCATGGCGTCCGGGGGTGGTCATGTGACCGCGGTCTCGTCCTACATCGCCTACGCGCGGGCACTCAATAGGCTGGGCTGGACGCCGGCCGAGTTTGCGGTGGCGGAGTCGTTTGCCGTGCGCCTGCGCGGCATGCTGGGACGGTGTCCGGTTGCCGCCAACGGTCTGCCGCTCGTCATGGCATTTCCACGCTGCTCTTCGGTCCATACGTGTTTTATGGCCTATCCCATCGATATCGCCTTTATCGATGCACGTGGCTATGTCCTCGTATGCTACGAAAACGTACGTCCCTGGCGTATGTGCTCCTGCCCCGGCGCCTGGGCCGTACTAGAGCGTCCTTCAATCATTGTTTCGACCCCTGCTCTCCAACGCGTGCCGGCTTAAGAATTGGCGACAGCGGACTTTCGTCATACGAAATTGGGTAAGATGGAGGAGAAGAGGCATGGATGTTGAGATCCATCCCAACGCTAAAAAGCACCTGACGGAAAAGCAGGTGCTTAGCGCTTGGCTTGCGGTTACTGAGTGCATTCGTCGCGAGCCGAAGGACGAGCCGCCGAGATGGCTTGCGATTGGATGGCTCCCAGACGGACGAAGCGTGGAGCTTGTCGCGGTCGAGCTTGTCCGTGGGGGCTTATCATTCATGCCTTGTCTCCAGTCCAGAAGAAATTTTGGCAGGAGATTGAACGGGCTCGGCAAAGGGGTCGATGATGGGCAAGACGTATACGGCCGCTAATGGTCAGGTTGTAACGGATGAAATGATTGACGCGTGGTGCGAGTCGTACGAGCGCGGAGAGTTTCCGGATGGCGAACACACCGTTGGTGGGATCGTGCATGGACGGCCCCCACTCTCAGGTGAGGGGACGGCAACGCTGTCGGTCAAGATTCCTCTGGGAATGAAGGAGGCCATTCGTCGACGGGCGGCTGCCGAGGGGATGACGCCAAGTGAGTTTGCCCGTGCGGCTCTGAGCGAAAAACTTCTTGCTGCCGGCTGATGCCTCTGACGTGCCGATTTAAAGAACCGAGGCTGTGCTCAAAAACTTTTTTGAAATTCTCGGTTGACCGGAACGCGTCCTTGGTTATACTAATCAAGCCTTGAAACAAGGCACACCTCAAATGGCTGGGTAGCTCAGTTGGTAGAGCAGAGGACTGAAAATCCTCGTGTCAGGGGTTCGATTCCCTTCCCCGCCACCTTGAATTGACTAGGACCTCTGCAAAGGGGTCCTTTTCTTTTATGCAGCCCCCACATGGAATCGAACCCCGTGAGGGCGCGGAGCTGAGTAAACGCGTAAGCGTTTGCCAGCGCAGCTCGCAAGGCGCGTAAGCGCCGCAGCGGTCCGTCCGCGCAGCGCGCGGACGCGATTCCCTTCCCCGCCACCTTGAATTGACTAGGACCTCTGCAAAGGGGTCCTTTTCTTTTATGTAGGGTTCTGCGGAAACTGCGTCCCAGAATAAGGGCTCAGAACGGGACACACTTTCCGGTGCCTGCCTCCGGCGCGCGTACACACCTCGTCGCACCATTCCGAGCCCGCCCGCCCCAGACATTCCTCCCGCTTTCGCTTCACTTTACAGACCGTTCGGTCGCCTGTCCGCACACGCGGGTATACTCAAAACGATACTTATCCTATGCAATACGATGCGGGTTCGACCTGCATGATCCGAAGGGGGCAGTGATGGAGAGGATACTCGGCGTTAATCTCTCTGGCTGGTTTATTCCCGAGCCTTGGGTGACCCCGTCGCTGTACGCGGCGACCGGTGCATCCAACGCGGCCGAGCTACAGGAGGCCATGGGTACCGCCGCCTATAACGAGCGCATGCGCCGCCATTACGAGACGTTTGTGAGCGAGGACGATTTTCGTCGCATGGCGCAGATCGGTCTCAATGCCGTGCGTCTGCCGGTGCCTTGGTATGCCTTTGGCTCACAGGAGTCCGATGCCTCCTACATATCGGTTGTCGATTACATCGACCGCGCGATTGAGTGGGCTGCCAAGTACGACATCCGCGTGCTGCTCGATCTGGCAACTGTGCCCGGTGGCCAGGGCGATTCCAACGATTCGCCCACCACGCCGGAGGCTGTTGCCGAGTGGCATTCGTCCACTAACGGCCGCCATGTCGCACTCGACGTGCTCGAGCGCTTGGCCGATCGCTATGGCGAGGCCGAGAGCCTACTGGGCATTGAGCTGCTGGACACGCCGCAGATGAGCGTTCGCAAGAGCCTCTTCACCATGACGGATGGCATTCCGGCCCACTACCTGCGCAATTTCTATCGCGATGCCTACGAGCTCGTTCGTTCGTATATGCCCGAGGATAAGATCGTCGTCTTCTCGTCGTCGGGGCATCCCAGCGAGTGGAAGCATTTTATGCGCGGCGCCAAGTACAAGAACGTCTACATGGACCTTCACCTGTACCATTACCGTGACGAATATGCGCTCGACATCACGAGCCCCCGCGGGCTGACGACGGCGATTTCGCGCAACAAGCGCGAGCTCAAAGAGGCGATTTCGACTGGGTTCCCCGTGCTGGTGGGCGAATGGTCGGGTGCGGCGATCTTTGCCAACTCGTCGGTTACGCCCGAGGGCCGCAATGCCTACGAGCGCGTGTTTATCGCCAACCAGCTGGCTTCGTTTGCGCCGGCTGCCGGTTGGTTCTTCCAAACGTGGAAGACCGAGAAGCGCATTGCAGCATGGGACGCCCGCGCGGCGCTCGGTACGCTCGAGCGCGGCATGATTGAATAGGTTGATATGACGCAAAACAGCGCCCATACGGGCAAACTCTATGTGGTCGGCACGCCCATCGGCAATCTGGGTGACCTGTCCCCGCGCGTTGGCGAGGCTTTTGCCGCCGCCGATGCCATCTGCTGCGAAGACACGCGTGTGACGTCAAAGCTGCTGATGCACCTGGGCATTTCCAAGCCGCTTGTCCGTTGCGACGAGAATGTGATCGCCAGCCGCGCCGCCGGCCTGGTCGACCGTCTGCTGGCGGGGGAGACCCTCGCCTTTGCCTCGGACGCCGGCATGCCGAGCGTGTCCGATCCCGGCCAGGCGCTGGTCGAGGCGGCGCGTGAGGCCGATTTGCCCGTCGAAGTTATTCCCGGGCCCTCTGCTTGCGTCACGGCGCTTGTTTCGTCCGGCATTCCCTGCGAGCATTTTTTCTTCGAGGGCTTTTTGGGCCGAAAGCACGGCGACCGTGTGCGCCGTTTGCAGCGCCTTGCCGTGGTGCCCGGCGCACTCATCTTCTACGAGTCTCCACATCGCATCGTGGCGACGCTCGAGGCCGTGGCGGAGGTCTTTCCCCAGCGTGAGGTTGCCGTCTGCCGCGAACTCACCAAGCTGCACGAGGAGGTCTTGCGCGGGCCCGCTGACCAGCTTGCCGAGGAGCTGCATGCTCGCGGCGAGGTAAAGGGCGAGATTGCGCTGGTCATCGCGCCGCCGAGCGAGGATGAGGAGGCCGGCATCGCGCCGGTTGGCGCTGCGGTAGCGGATCCCGACGAGGCCCTGCGCGAGGATATCCGCACCGCGCTCGAGGAGGGGGAGCCCGCCTCTGCGGTGGCCAAGCGCCTGTCTCAGAAGTATTCGCGCCGCAAGCGCGATGTCTATGCCATGGTGCTCGATATGCAATAGATGGAGGATATCCAGCCCTTGCGCTAGAATCATCCCCTGTATGCAACGTTTTTCTGGAGGACAAACCCCATGGATCAAAGCAAGCCTTCGTTCTTTATCACGACGCCCATCTACTACGTCAACGCCGATCCGCACCTGGGCACGGCTTATTCCACCATCATCGCCGACGTTCAGGCTCGCTATCGCCGCTCCGCCGGCTATAACGTCAAGTTCCTGACTGGCATGGACGAGCACGGCGAGAAGGTCGCCGAGGCCGCTGCCAAGCACAACATGACGCCGCAGGAGTGGACCGATAGCCAGGCCCCGCACTTCAAGGAGCTTTGGAGCAAGCTCGAGATCTCCAACGACGACTTCATTCGCACCACCGAGCCGCGCCAGCATCACGCCGTGCAGTATCTGTGGGAGCGCATGAAGGAGTCCGGCTACCTGTATAAGGGCAGCTATGACGGCTGGTACTGCGTGCCCGACGAGACCTACTTTACCGATACGCAGGTCCAGAAGGGCGACGAGGAGTACGGCAGCGTCGGCCAGCATCTATGCCCCGACTGCCACCGTCCGCTTGAGCGCGTGCAGGAGGAGTCCTACTTCTTTAAGCTCTCCGCCTTCCAGGACAAGCTGCTCAAGCTCTATGACGAGCACCCCGACTTTGTCGAGCCTGCGTTCCGCATGAACGAGGTACGTAGCTTTGTCGAGGGCGGCCTTAACGACCTTTCCGTGAGCCGCACGAGCTTTGACTGGGGCATTCAGGTCCCGTTTGACGAGGGTCACGTGACCTACGTGTGGTTCGATGCGCTGCTCAACTATATGACGGCCGTCGGCTACGGTGTCGACACCGACGAGGCGCGTGCCGAGCTGGCCTATCGCTGGCCCGCGCAGTTCCACATCGTGGGTAAGGACATCATCCGCTTCCACTGCGTCATTTGGCCCGCCATGCTCATGGCCATCGGCGAGGTCCTGCCCGAGCACGTCTTTGCCCACGGCTTCCTGACCGTGCGCAATGCCGAGACAGGCAAGGCCGAGAAGATGTCCAAGAGCCGCGGTAACGCCATCGCTCCGCAGGACGTTATCGACATGCTGGGCGTCGAGGGCTATCGCTACTACTTCATGACCGACGTCGTTCCCGGTACCGACGGCGCCATCAGCTTCGATCGTATGGAGCAGGTCTACAACGCCGATCTGGCCAACAGCTGGGGCAACCTCATTTCGCGCTCGCTCAACATGAGCGGCAAGTACTTTGACGGCTGCGCGCCCGCCAAGCCCGCATCGTTCGATGCGTTCGACAACCCGCTGGCAAAGATCGCCGATGGCCTGGTCGACCGCTACATGGCCAAGATGGACGTGCTCGATTACGGCGGAGCCAAGGATGAGGTCATGGAGCTCATCCACGCCGCCAACCACTACATCGAGGACTCCGAGCCCTGGGCACTTGCCAAGGACGAGGCCAAGGCTGACGAGCTGGCATTTGTGATCTACAACCTGCTCGAGGCCATCCGCATTGCCGCTCACCTGCTGATGCCGCTCATGCCTCAGACCTCTGCCGAGGCCCTGCGCCGCCTGTCCTGCGAGAACGAGGCCGCGACCGACGACCTCAAGGGCATTTGCGCTTGGGGCCTGCTTGCTGGTGGTCAGCCCGTCGAGAAGGGCGATCCGCTGTTCCCGCGTCTGGCGTAGAGACCGCGCGAGCGCCATATCGGCAATTTGCTGTTTAGATGTAAGGGCATGGCCGCAACGGTCCATGCCCTTTCGTTTCAAGACGCCGCCATCATGCTAAGGAGGCAACCATGACAACTTCGCCTTTGGCAAACCCCACGGCAACCAGGGAGCTGCTGGAGGAGTTTGGCCTTGCGACCAAGCATCGCCTGGGCCAGAACTTTCTAATCGACAATCATGTGATCGAACGTATCTGCGAGCTTGCCGAGCTTGCAGGTGACGAGCGCGTACTCGAGGTGGGTCCAGGTTGCGGTACGTTGACACTTGCGTTGCTGCAGGAAGCGGCGTGCGTTACGTCCATTGAGGCCGATCCCGAGCTTGAGCCGGTGCTCGATGCCCACGCCGCCGACTATGCCAACTTCCGCTTTATCATGGGCGACGCGCTTAAGGTGGGCCCGGAGCAGATTGAGCAGGCTGCGGGCGGTGAGCCGACGGTATTTGTCGCGAACTTGCCCTATAACGTGGCGGCGACGATCATTTTGCAATTTTTCCAGACGATGCCGGCGCTCAAGCGCGCCGTCGTCATGGTGCAAAAGGAGGTTGCCGATCGCATTGCCGCAGTGCCGGGCAACAAGACCTATGGCGGCTATACGGCAAAGCTTGGCCTGTATGCGCAGGTAACGGGTCGCTTTGAGGTGCCGCCGCGTTGCTTTATGCCGGCGCCACACGTGGACTCGGCCGTCGTGCGTATCGACCGTGTTGACGGTGTGGTGCCCGAAGGACTCGA
>CAUCKA010000045.1 GCA_958443265.1 uncultured Collinsella sp.
CCCTCCCCACCAGCGTACGTCAAACAACAAAACGGCACTTTAAGACCAAAGCCAATACCAGCTTAGCACCGACCGACGTCGGCCGAAACGCCCGAACCAAAGCCCGGTGCAAAATACCTGCCTAGTGATACAAACCCGGCTGGTAGTGGTACTCGTTGCTCACGTGCGGGCACAGCTGCCAAAAGGCGACGGCACTTGCCGCGGCCACGTTGAGTGAATCGACCCCATGCGCCATCGGAATACGCACGGCGCGGTCGCAGCCTGCAATGGTCTTGGCGCCCAAGCCAGCACCCTCGGTGCCCATAAAGATTGCCAGGCGGTCAATCTCCTGCAGCGCGGAATCGTCCAGCGACACCGAATCATCCGTCAACGCCATAGCGGCACACGAAAAGCCGGCATCGTGCAGCGCCGCCAGCCCATCATGCGGCCATACGCGCGCCTCGCTGCCAATGCGCGTCCAGGGCACCTGAAACACCGTGCCCATGCTCACGCGGGCCGAGCGACGGTACAGCGGATCGCAGCAAGTGGGGCTCACCAAAATGCCATCGATGTTCAGTGCGGCCGCCGAGCGGAAAATCGCGCCGACGTTGGTGTGGTCGACAATGCCCTCGAGCACGCACACGCGCACCGGGCGCTCCCCCGCTGCCTCGACGACGCCACCCAGGAACTCGGCTACCGGAATCTGGCGTGGACGGCGGAATGCCGCGAGCGCACCGCGCGTCACGTTAAAGCCCGTCAGCTGCTCCATAAGCTCCATCGAGGCCACGAACACAGGAACCGGACCTGCGCCCTCGCGCACAACAAGCTGCTCAAACAGCGGCATCATCTGATTGAGCCAGCGCTCACCCAAAAGAAAGCTCACCGGCTCGTATCCGGCGCGCACCGCACGCTCGATGACCTTGGCACTCTCGGCGATAAAAATGCCCTTCTGCGGCTCCAGCACGCAGCGAAGCTCACGCTCGGTCAGTCGCACGTAGGCATCGAGCCGCTCGTCCTCGAGCGAATCGATTCGCAGCACCTCAACGGCATCAGTCATAGCAGCCAGCCCGCACCCTTCTTTACAGCACATCTATACCAAACGAGGCGACGCTAAGCGCCGCCCCATGCATTCAATCAACCCGATGATACCGTTCACGCCAGGCGATTTATGCCTCAACGCGACGATACGTCACGAACTCATAATCGAGACCCTCGTCACCCTCGCCCGAGGCAATCGTGGCAACCCCGCCACGCCGCGCAATCTCCCACGCGGGATCGGCGTCCAAGTCGGGAAAGTACGTGTCCACGGGATGGACGCAGTGGTCATGCGTGACCTCGGCCTCCACGCAGCACGGCAAAAATTGCCGATACACCTCGCCGCCGCCAATCACCCACGCAACGGGCTCATCGGCCACGGCGGCCAAGGCTTCGTCAACGCTATGCACCACGTCGACGCCCTCGGCAGCAAAGCTCTCGTCGCGGGTGAGTACGATATTGCGACGGTTCTTAAGCGGACGCCCGCCGGGAAAACTCAGCAGCGTCTTGCGTCCCATAATGACCGGACAGCCTTTGGTGCACGCCACAAAATGGCGCATGTCGGCACGGTTGGACACGACCATGTCGCCCTCGCACCCAATACCCCAGTCATCGCACACGGCGACAATGGCAGAAAGCTTACACGTCATGTGCGTCACCTACACCGCAATGGGGATGTTCTTGACCTGCGGGCCGTGCTCATAGCCCTCGACAATCAGATCATCGGTCGTAAACGCATAGAAATCATGCACATCGGGGTTGAGCGTTACCTTGGGCGCGGCAAACTGCGGACGCTCGATAAGCTCGCGAACGATATCGACATGACGGTCGTAAATGTGGGCATCGGCGATCACATGCAGCAGCTCGCCAGCGATCATATCGACCGACTGCGCGACCATCATCAGCAAAATGGCGTACTGGCACACATTCCAGTTGTTCGCGGCCAAAATGTCCTGGCTACGCTGGTTGAGAATCATGTTGAGCGTCGGCTTGTCGTCCTGTGGGCGTTGCGTCACGTTATACGTCACGCTGTAGGCGCACGGATACAGGTGCATCTCGGACAGGTCGCTAAATACATAGGTATTCGTCATAATGCGGCGGCTGTACGGCGTGTTCTTAAGGTCGTACAGCACGCGATCCATCTGGTCGAAATCGCCCTCGGCATAATGGCTCTTCTGCCCAATCTGATACCCGTAGGCCTTGCCGATGGAGCCGGTCTCGTCGGCCCACTCATCCCAAATATGGCTGTTGAGATCATGCACGTTATTGGACTTCTTTTGATAGATCCATAGGATCTCATCCATGGCAGATTTGAGGGCCGTACGACGCAGGGTAAGCGCCGGAAACTCCTCACGCAGGTCATAGCGTGCCGTGACACCAAAGTTTTTAATGGTATAGGCAGGGGTGCCATCCTCCCACACCGGGCGGACCTTTTGGCCCTCGGTGGTGGTGCCATGGTCCAAAATATCGCGGCACATGGTTACAAACTGTTGATCAGCTTTGCTCATTGACCCTCCTGTCAGTCGCCTAAAAGCGAGATTCATTGTATCCCAGGCACATGCGGCCCCACAGCCCAAACATATGCCTTCATTTTCTGGCATATGCCAGAAATTCCTTGCGTAAATCTGCGCGTTCGCTATTCTATTGTTGGCATATGTCAGATAAGGAGCACGTATGGCAGGAAGACGCGAGAAACTGCGCCGCGTCGGGATCATACCCGAATACCGCGGCTTTACCCCTGACGGCCTAGCCAGCGGAGACGCCATCGACATGACGGTCGACGAACTCGAGGCGCTGCGCCTGTGCGACCTGGAAGGCCTTAACCAAGAGGCAGTCGCAAAGCAGATGGGTATCGCGCGCGCCACGGTGGCGGCTATTTGCAGCCGCGCGCATCGCAAGGTGGCAAACGCGTTGGTCAATGGTCGGGCGCTCATCATCGAAGGCGGCAATATCGCGTACTCCCCCATTACCACGGCAACGGCCGTATGGCCAGCAAAGGAGATCGACACCATGAGGGTGGCAACCACGTACGACAACGGCAACATCTTTATGCACTTTGGCCGCAGCGAGCAGTTCAAGATCTACGACATTCAGGATGGCAAGGTACTCAACGAGCAGGTCGTGGGCACCGGCGGCACCGGCCACGGTGCCCTTGCGGGCCTGCTCGCCAACGGTGGCGTGGACACGCTCATCTGCGGCGGCATCGGCGGTGGCGCCATCAACGCGCTTGCCCAAGCCGGCATCACGGTGTACGCAGGAGCTCAGGGCAGCTGCGACGCTTGTGTCGAGGCCCTTATCGCCGGAACGCTCGCACGGAACGGCGAGGCCACGTGCGGCTGCCACGGCCATGACCACGACCACGCCCACGAACATGGCGAGTCCTGCGGCTGCCACGGCCATCACGAGCACGAGGGCCACGAGGGCTGCGGCTGCCACTAACGGCACGGCACCGCGAGCTCGGGGCGCGATACTGAACGCAATCCAACAATCAAAGCCAACAACAAAGGCCACCCGGTAGCTTCCGAGTGGCCTTTGCCATATCAAGCTGGAATTACAGCTCTATTTCTTATTACGCATCTGCGCTTCCATCTGGCGCAGCAGCTCCATATCGGACTTGGGACCGCCCGTACCCAGGCCGCCCATGCTGCCCAGACCCATAGCGTCCAGGCCAGGGATATTGGGCATGCGCATCTTCTTGCCCTTCTTGCCCTTTTTGCCCTTCTTGCCGCCGGCCTGCGCCTGATTGGCCATCGTGCGCATGCGTCCCATCATCTTGTTCATCTCGCCCCACTGCTTCATAAGGCTGTTGACCTCGGTGGGGGTCACGCCGGCGCCCTTGGCAATGCGGGCGCGACGCTGGCCGTTGATGATGGAGGGGCGCAGGCGTTCCTCCTTGGTCATCGACATAATGATGGCCTCGTTCTTGTCGAAGATGCCCTCGTCCAGGTTGCCGCCCATCTGGTTGAGCGCGCGCTGGCCACCGGGGAGCATGCCGAGAATGCCCTTCATGCCGCCCATCTTCTTAACGGCTTTCATCTGGTCGAGCATGTCGTTCATGGTAAAGCCCTCGCGCAGCATGCGCTCGGCGGCCTCGAGCTGCTCGGCATCGGCGGCCTCCTGGGCCTTCTCGATGATGCCGACGACGTCGCCCATGCCCAAGATTCGCTTGGCCATACGGTCGGGGTAGAACGGCTCCAGCGAATCGGGCTTCTCGCCCATGCTCACGAACTTGATGGGCTTGCCGGTCACCTGGCGCACGGAAAGCGCGCCGCCACCACGGGCATCGCCGTCGAGCTTGGAGATGATCACGCCGTCAAAGTCGGTGCGCTCGGCGAAGGTCGAGACGACGTTGACGATATCCTGGCCGGTCATGGCATCGACGACCATCAGCACCTGATCGGGCTTGACGGCCTTCTTGATGTCCACGGCTTCCTGCATCATCTGCTCGTCGATCTGCAAACGACCGGCGGTATCGACGATGACCACGTCACGCAGGTGGTCGACGGCCTCCTGAATAGCGCCCTTGGCGATGTCGACCGGGTGTGCACCGTCGCCACGGAAGACCGGCACGCCGATCTCTCCGCCAAGCGTGGCTAGCTGGTCGGCTGCGGCGGGACGGTAGACGTCGCACGCGGCGAGCAGCGGCGAGCGGCCCTGCTTCTTGAGCAGGTAGGCCAGCTTTACGGCCGCCGTGGTCTTACCGGAGCCCTGCAGGCCCACGAGCATGATGACGTTGGGGATACGGTTGCTAAAGACGAGCTTGCTCTCGGTGGAGCCGAGCATCTCGGTGAGCTCGTCGAGCACGATCTTGACGACGTTTTGCGCCGGCGACAGCGACTCCATGACCTCTGCGGTCATGCAGCGCTCCTTGGTCTTGGCGACGAACTCCTTGACAACCTTAAAGTTGACGTCGGCTTCGAGCAGCGCCATGCGAATATCGCGCATGGCCGAGGTGATGTCGGCCTCGGTCAGCTTACCCTTGCCGCGCAGGCGGTCAAATGTGTCATTGAGGCGATCGCTCAGGGAATCAAACACTAGTCACTCCTTAATTGGACTCGCCCACCAGGGCGCGGCAGAAATCTTTGGCATTGAACTCCTGTAGGTCATCGACCTGCTCGCCCACGCCCACGCGCAGAATCGGGAGCTTGAGCTTCTCGGCCACGGCCATGGCGATGCCGCCCTTTGCCGTACCGTCGAGCTTCGTCATGATGATACCGTCCAGACCCAGCGCCTCGTTAAACTCGAGCGCCTGGTTCAGACCGTTCTGGCCGGTGGCGGCATCGATCACGAGCACGACCGAGACGGGCATGGGGCCGGCGGCCATATTGGCGGCGCGCTTACGCGTCACGTTAACCACCTTGGCAAGCTCGCGCATGAGCTCGGGACTCGTGTGCAGGCGGCCGGCGGTGTCGATCAGCACCAGGTCGCTGCCGCGCTTATCGGCCTCATCGAGCACGTCGTAGCAAACACTTGCCGGGTCGGAGCCGCGATCGCGCTTGATGACGGGGACGCCGGCGCGCTGACCCCACACATCGAGCTGCTCGATGGCGGCGGCGCGGAAGGTATCGGCAGAACCGATCACGACATTCTTGCCGCGGGCGGCCATGGCGCTCGCAATCTTGCCGACCGTTGTGGTCTTGCCGGCGCCGTTGATGCCCACAAACAGCACGCAGCTCGGCGTATCGGAAAACGGATCACGCTCAACAGGCACAAAATGGCCCTCGAGCTGCTCGGCCAGAGCGCGGCGAAGCTGCGGGGCGGTCTTAAGGTTCTTCTTGGCAGCAGCATCGCGCAGGTCATCGGAGACCTGAATAGCGACCTCGGCGCCCATGTCACCCATAACGAGGGTATCCTCAAGGTCCTCCCAAAAGTCCTCGTCGACCTCGCCGCCAAAGTAGAAGACCTCGTTGAGGGCCTCGCGGCTGCGCTCAAGTCCGCGCGAGAGAGCGTCAAAGAATCCCATTATGCATTCACGACCTTTCCGGTTTCGCGATCGAGTTTTTGCGAGACGACGCGGCTGACGCCGTCGGCTTGCATCGAGACGCCATAGAGAACGTCAGCGTCCTCCATAGTACGGCGCTGATGCGAAATGACCAAGAGCTGCGTATCGGAACGCAACACGTCGAGCGCGCCGATGAGCTTGGACAGGTTGGCGTCGTCAAGTGCCGCCTCGACCTCGTCCAGCACATAGAACGGCACCGTGCGCGTGCGGTACACGGCAAAGAGCAGGGCGAGTGCCGTCAGACTCTTCTCGCCGCCCGACATGAGCATCATCTTGGTGATGCGCTTGCCGCGCGGCTGCGCCACGACCTCGATACCCGTCTCGGCCGGATGCTCAGGATCGGTCATCTCCAGATGAGCCTGGCCACCCGGGAACAGCATAGCGAAGATCTCGCGGAAGTTCGCGTCGACCTTCTCAAACGTCACAAGGAACGCCTTGCGCATCTTGCGATCAATAGCCACCGTGATCTTGGTGAGCGCCTTACGCGCGCTCTCCAGATCGGCCAGCTGCTCCTCGATGTGATCGGCGCGGCGCTTGAGCTGCTCGTACTCCTCCATGGCAACTTGGTTCACGGGACCAAGGTTGTTGATCTGGCGCACAAGCTGGTTGAGCTCGCGCTCGGCGGCATCGCGGTCCGTGGGCGCGGGAAGCATGAGCGCTTCCTCGAGTACCGTGTTGCCATCGGCGGTAATGGCCTTAATGGCGGCCTCTACCTGCACCTCGAGCTTGCCACGCGCGACCTTAAACTCGTTTTGCGTGGCGGTGGCGGTATCGACCTTCTCCTTAGCGCGGGCAACCTCTGCCTTGGCATCCTCGATGGTCTTCTTGAGCGAAGCGGAGTCCGCCTCCTCCAGAGAGGCCTGGTCACGCAGACGCGCTGCCCAATCCGACGCGCGCTCCAGCAGGGCCGAATAGCGCTCGTGCATGGGATCGACGCGCAGGCGCAGCAGCTCGAGTGAGCGCGAGGCCTGGCGTGTTCCACGGATACGGCGGTCGATGCCCTCCAGGCGATGCTCCAGATCGGGCACGCGGCCCTTCAGAGAACGAAGGCGCTCGCTCGTCTGGGCCAGGCGGACCTTGGCATCGGCGAGCTTGCCGGCGGCCTCGGAATCGTCACGGCGAACGCGGTCGAGTTCGTCGTTGGCTTCGGCAATCTGAAGGCCAAGATCGCTTGCCTGCGCTCGGGCCTCGTCACGCGAGCGGGTGAGCTCGTCCACGCGCGGGCGCGCAGCGCGAACGGCCTCGGCGGCCTGCTCGCGGCGCTTGGAGATGCGCACGCGCTCGACCTCGGCGTTGTTGGCGCTTTGCTCCAGGCGGCCAATCTCGGAGAGCAGCGAGCGGCGCTCGCCCTCAAGACGGGCGATCTCGCCGGCGGCATCGCCCTCGGCGGCACGCGCCTCTTCGACGGCCGCATTGGCCTCGACGACCTGATCCGACACATGCTCAAACACAGCAGCCAGATCGGGCTCCAGGCCCTCCAGCTCGCGAATGCGACGCTTGCGCTCCAAGGCACCCGACGCCTCGCC
>CAUCKA010000046.1 GCA_958443265.1 uncultured Collinsella sp.
CCCTCATTGTACTTGCCAAGATTGGCTATATAGACTTGCATATCATCAATCATAAGCGGTTCACTTCCTTTCACTCATTGTATTCATAAAATCTGCCATGCACACATAAGAAATGTTCTGATGTTTTTTTCATATCTGATCTCGGAGCTGCGTAAGCAGCTGAGCAAGAAGGTACTGCCGACCGCTGGTTGGGACCAGGCATCGCTTGAGGCCTACGAGGAGTTCCAAGAGTCCCCCGAGCAGTTCTTTCCCACCGATCCCACCGAGGCATCTGCCTGTCTGGGTGGCATGGCGGCATGCAACGCCTCCGGCGCCCGCAGCTACGCTTACGGCCCCATGCGCCCGCATATCACGGGACTCCACGTCGCGCTGGCTGATGGCGATTTGCTTGAGCTTCAGCGCGGCGAGGCTTTTGCCCAGGGCCGCCACCTGTCGCTCGTGACGGCAGAGGGCCGTACGCTCGAGCTCGATCTTCCCGGCTATACCATGCCCGAGACAAAAAATGCCTCAGGCTATTTCGTTGCGGACGATATGGACGCCATCGACCTCTTTATCGGCGCGTGCGGCACGCTCGGCGTTATCACCGAGCTCGAGATTGCCCTGCAGGCGGCGCCTGCGGTCGTTTGGGGTGTGAGTTGCTTTTTCGATAGCGAGGACAAGGCGGTGTCCTTTACCGATTCCGTGCGCCCTGTCCTGTCCCATGCGGCTGCCATCGAGTACTTCGATGCTGGCGCCCTGGATATTCTACGTCGCCAGCGCGAGCAGTCGACGGCGTTTGCCTCGCTGCCGGCGCTCGACGACGAGGCAAAGGTCTGTGTCTACGTGGAGCTTGACTGCGACGACGAGGCGCAGGCGACCGAGGAGCTGTACCACCTGGGATGGGTTTTGGAGCTTGCGGGCGGCCGCGACGATGCGACATGGGTCGCGCGCACCGAAGTCGATCGCGAATGCCAGCGGTTTTTCCGCCACGCGGTCCCCGAGAGTGTCAACATGCTCGTTGACGAGCGTCGCCGCACCGACCCCACCATTACCAAGCTGGGATCGGATATGTCGGTGCCCAATGCACGCCTTGCCGATGTCGTGGTCCTCTATCGCCGCACGCTGGCCGAAAGCGGGCTTGAGTCTGCTGCCTGGGGACACATCGGGAACAACCATCTGCATGTGAACATCCTGCCGCGCGATGCGCAAGACTACCGTCGTGGTGGAGAACTCTTTGCCCAGTGGGCTTCCGAGGTCACGGCCATGGGCGGTGCCGTTTCTGCTGAGCACGGCGTCGGCAAGATCAAGGCGGGCTTCTTGGAGACGATGTACGGCCACGAGGCCATGGTCGAGTCGGCGCATCTCAAACTCCAGCTCGATCCTGCCGGCCAGCTGGGTCGCGGCAACCTGTTTACGGAGAAGCTCTTGGATGAGCTCGTCCAGAAAGGGGGCGCGTGAAGATGAGTGATTTTCATATGGTGGTGTGCGTCAAGGCGGTGCCCGGAAGCACCGAGGTCAAGATGGACCCCAAGACCAATACTATCGTGCGTGATGGCAAGCAGGCGGTCGTTAATCCCTTCGATGCAAGTGCTCTCGAATGTGCGCTAGCGCTGAAGGACGACTTTATCGGCTTTGGCATGGACGTGCGTGTGACGGTGGTGTCGATGGGCATCCCCGCGACCGAATCGCTGCTGCGCGACTGCATCGCCCGCGGTGCCGACGACGCGCTGCTGCTGACCGATCGCGCCTTTGCGGGCGCCGATACCCTAGCCACCACCTATGCCCTCAAATGCGGCATCGAGGCACTCGATGAGGACTTTGACCTGCTCATCTGCGGCAAGATGGCAGTGGACGGCGATACGGCCCAGATCGGCCCCGAGCTGGCCGGCGCCTTTGGGGTCCCCTGCGTGACCGACGTGAGCTGTGTGCAGAGCGCGGGATTTACGACGTGTGGCTCGCTGGCGCTCGTTCACGGCTGCGATGCCGGCGAGGAGACGGTGTACCTGGAGATGCCGTGTGCGATGACGACCGCCAAGGAGATTGGCCAGCTGCGCATGCCGAGTATTGCCGGTATTCGCGCGGCCGAGGATGCAGACGTGCGTGTGGCCAGCGCTGCCGACGTAAACGCCGATCCCTCGCGTTGCGGCCTTGCCGGATCACCGACGCAGGTCGTGCGCTCGTTTGTGCCCGACCGTGACCAAACGTGCGAGGCCGTTGAGGGAACGGCGTCCGAGCAGGCGGTAAAACTTGCCAAGATTATTGAGGGGATGGCATAGATGAGCGGGCTGATTATCGATAGCGAAGCCTGTATCGGCTGCGGTCGCTGCGTTCGCGCCTGCGCCTCGGGCGGCATTGTGGTGGAGGGTGAGCGCCCCAATCGCTGTGCCCGCGTAACCGACGGCTGTATCCTGTGCGGTGGGTGCGTCGACGCCTGCCCCGTCAACGCCATCTCGATTGAGCGCGACGAGGCCGCCGGCGCGGCAGACCTTGACGCATATCGAGACATCTGGATCTTCGTGCAGACTGACGAGCACGATGCCGTTGCATCCGTGGCCTTCGAGCTCATGGGCAAGGGGCGCGAGCTTGCCGATGCCCGCGGCTGCCGTCTGGTGGCACTGGTCGGCATGAGCCCCGAGGGCTCACTCGGGGACCTGGAGCATCTGATTTGCGCCGGTGCGGACGAAGTTCTGGTCTGTCGTGACGAGCGCCTGCGTCAGAACGACGCGGAGGTCTACGCTCGCTTGATCTGCGATTTGGTAGCCGAGCGCAAGCCCGAGGCCATTCTGTACGGCGCGACCGCCTTTGGTCGCGAGCTGGCGCCCGGTGTGGCCGTGCGCTTGCAGACGGGTCTTACGGCCGATTGCACGGTGCTTTCTATGGATACGGAGACGGGTCTGCTGCAGCAGACGCGCCCGGCGTTTGGCGGCAACCTGATGGCCACCATTATCTGCCCCAACCACCGTCCTCAGATGGCAACGGTGCGCCCCGGCATCTTTAAGGCGCCCGAGTTTGACTATAGCCGCTCCGGCACGATTACCCAGGTAGTGCTTGCGGATGACGTTAAGGCCCGCGTCGAGATCTCGATTCCCGCCGAGGAGTGGGGACAGCAGGCCTCAATTGCCGATGCCGAGCGTCTGGTCGTGGTGGGCCGCGGCATCGGCTCCAAGAAGAATCTGCCCCTGATGCGAAAGCTCGCCGATGCCCTGGGTGCCGAGCTTGGTTGCACGCGTCCCATTGTGGAGGCAGGCTGGTTGGAGTATCGCCACCAAATTGGCCAGACGGGTGTATCGGTCTCGCCCAAGCTTCTCGTGAGTATCGGTGTTTCGGGCGCCATCCAGCATCTTGCCGGCATCGGTGGGGCGGAGTGCATTATCGCCATCAACGAGGACCCGGATGCCCCCATCTTTGGTGCTGCCCAGTACAAGGTTGTCGGTGATGCCGTCGAGGTCGTCGAGGAGCTGCTGGCCCAGTTTGAGCGCTAGGCACGCGCCAGCCAGTCGCGCATCTCGTCCTTTAGGCGGCTCCAGGTTGCCTGCGTGGCGGGGTCGGTAAAGGGCCGCGTAATGCCAAAGGGCGCGTCGAGCAGGCGGTAGATATCGCCTTGCTCGCGCGCCAGCGCGCGGCTTGCCGGATAGACGAGCTCAAACATAAAGCAGATAAGCCCCACCAAGAAGTCGGCGGGCTCATCGCGCTCATCGCGCGCGACGCAGCGGTGCTCGTCAAAGGCGGTAAGCGCCGGTGTCGAGAAGTGGCTGGCGAGAAACGTGTCCTCATCCACCTTGAGGACGGTGTCGACGGTGCTGTCGGCGATGGTGCGCATAATGTCGATCTTGTCGCCATCGCGCACGATGTCGCAGAAGCTCCGCGTGCGCTCGTCGAGCTGTGCGGGTAGACGGAAATCGCTGTGATAGGCGATGCTCGCTCGGATGAGCTCATCTTCTGCCGGGTCATCGATAAAGTCGCGGATGCTCATTACGGCGGGTGCATCGGCGGGATTCTCGCCAAAGAGGACCTCGATGCCCAGCACTGCATGGCTCATGCTCTCGGCGTCCTTAAAGGTGTCCCAGCGTCGCAGCTGCTCAAAGCGGCCCATATCGTGCAGCAGGCCGCAAAGCCATGCCAGGTCAATATCTTCTGACGACCAGCCCTGCTCGCGCGCTACGGCATCGCATGCCTCGGCCACGTGGTACGTATGCTCGATTTTGAGCGCGATGCGTGGGTTGGTGGCGTCGTAGGCATCGGTGTAGCTTTTGAAGGCCGCGCGCGCCCGGTCTCGATCGATAGCTGTCATAATGACTTCCTAAAAAGTTGTGTCTTTCGATCCGGTGGCAATTGTAGGTGAACTTTATTGCCACCGGTTGATATTTCTGCTGCGTTGCAAGGCGCGCTGCAGACGACTTACCAGAATGGGAGTGGCATGGTCCTTAGGATCTTTAAAATCGTCTGGCCAGTGATGCTTACCTATGTTGCAATAGGCGCGCCGTGCGGAATGATCATGGGGCAGACGGGAATGGAGCCCTGGATGGTCTTTGCTCTGAGCAGCACGTTTGTGACGGGCAGCGGCCAGTTTATGATCTGCAATCTTTGGCTGGCGGGCGTACCGGCACCTTCGATTATCGCTAGCGTCGCCGCCATCTCCTCGCGCTTCGCTCTTTACTCGGCATCGATCGCACCCCATCTGGCGGGCGCCTCGAAGCGTCAGACGCTGGCTGTTGCCGCGACGCTCACCGAGGAGGCATACGGCATCTCGCTTGCCAAGCTGGTTGAGGGGGAGGATTGGGGCCCGCGCGAATCCTTCGTGCTCAACGTGATCCTCATCGCGACATGGGGCGCTTCGTGCACGATGGGTGCCATCGTCGGTGCCGTTGTCGATGTTCCCACCGCTATTGCGAGTTTCGTCTGCACGTCGCTCTTTATCTGTCTACTCTTTTCGCAGCGGCTGTCGCGCGGCAACGTTGTCGCGGCGGTTTCGGGCGCGGTGTCCGTCGCCGTATGCAAGTTCTTGGGCCTCACGAATATTGCCGTGCCGGCAAGCGTCGTGGTCGGCATTGCCATTGCGCTGGCGTGCGATGCTGTATTAGACGGAAGAGGTGCCCGCGATGCCCGTTAACGAGTTCTTGGTTCTGTGGCTGTCGTCGTGGGCTGCTATCGCGTTCTTTCGCATCGCGCCGGCGTTTGCCTTGCGCGGGAGAACGCTGTCGCCCCGCATTACCGAGGCCCTGGGTTATATCCCGCCCGCTGCCTTTGCCGCGCTGGTCGCCAACGACTTGGTGAGCCCCGGGGCGTTCGACGCGGGACTCTGGCCTGCCTTGGTTCCCTGGATTGCGGCTGCCGGCGTCGTGGTGGTGGCAATCAGGACAAAGTCGATGTTGTGGTGCTGTGTTTCGGGCATCGTGCTCTATATCGTTTTGAGCCTCGTATAAGAGCGGGACACGTTTAGCATCCCGGCCAACGAATCCAATTTTTCACCGAGCTGGTCTATTTCTTCTGGTACCATGGTCAAACTTTACTGTAGCAAAGCGTGACGTGGGCTTTTGTACCCCGTCAGCGGAAATGGGGGTTTCATGGCACAGGAAGCGACCGCCAACGAGCAAAAGAAATTCAAGGTCCCGCGCATCCCGGGCGACATCATGATCTATCCGATGATCGTCGGTCTTTTGCTCAACACCTTCTGCCCGCAGGTTTTTGAGATCGGCGGCTTCTTTACGGCTGCCTGCCGCGGTGGCTCCAATACCATCGTCGCCGCGATCCTGCTGTTTGTGGGCGCCGGCATCAGCTTTAAGTCCACGCCGGGTGCCATCAAGACCGGTATCGTCGTGCTGATCCCCAAGCTGGTCGTCGCAGCGGCTCTCGGCCTGGGCGTGGCATATTTCTTTAACGACAACTTCCTGGGTCTGAGCTCCGTGTCTATCATCGGCGGCATCACGTTTTGCAACATGGCGCTCTATACGGGCATCATGGGCGAGTTCGGCGATGAGTCCGAGCAGGGCGCCGTCGGTATCCTGTTCTTTACGGCCGGCCCCGCCGTCACGATGATCATCCTCGGTGTTTCCGGCCTCGCCAACATTCCCATTGGCACCATTATCGGCTCCATCTTGCCACTCGTTATTGGCATGGTTCTGGGCAACCTGTTCCCGTTTATCAAGAACCTGCTGGTTCCCGGTGCCAATCCCGCGATTGCCGTCATCGGATTTCAGCTCGGTGCGTCCATGAGCCTGTCGAGCTTTATCACCGGCGGTATTTCCGGCATCTTGCTGGGCCTTGTCACGCTGTTTGTCGTCGGTCCCATCACCTTTGCGTTCGAGCGTCTGTGCGGCGGCAATGGCAAGGCCGCTGTGGCTTGCTCCACCATTGCCGGCACGGCTATGACCACACCGGTTGCCCTCGCCGAGGTCGCACCGCGTTACGCCGAGCTTGCGCCCACCGCGTACGCTCAGATCGCCACCGCCGTTATCATCACGGCGATCATGGCTCCGATTCTGACTGGCTGGGTCGACAAGAAGTTCTGCCAAGGCAAGGAGGATCTGTCGCCTGTCGGTGTCGAGGCCATCGAGGAGGCCGTCGCGACTGACATCGATGGCGAGTAGCAATCGATACCCATCAATGATGCCGGCGTGTGCAATTCGCGCCGTATGGGCGCCCGAACAGAAACTGTTTTGCAGTGATGTTCAGGCGCTCTGCTATTATCCCCTTTACCCCTGCGGAGTAAAGGGGTGTTTATTGCCCTGATTCGAATTGGGCGATTCTGACCACTTGGGTATTGAAGGGATGGCGCTAGTGGTTAAGGCACTCAAGATTGAGATATTCGTGCTATGCATGATTGTTCTTATCGGGCTTGCCGTGCGAAGTCGTCGCTCCTTGTTCTCGAGCACCCAGCAGCTATTGTTTAGCATGCTTGGCTACACCTCTGCCGCGTACATATTATTCGATATGATCTGGACGCTTTCGGACGGTGTGGACGGCACGTTGGGCATTGCTGCCAACTGGATTTCCAACGCGGTTTCGTTTTCGCTCTTTGCTATCGCGTGTCTCATTTGGTTTATCTATTCCGAGACGGTGCAGGGTTCTCGTCTTTTGACCTCGCGCTATAGGGTGGTGCTTGTAGCGTTGCCTACGGCTCTGGTGGTCGTGCTGGCGTTTACCAGTTACTGGACGCACGCCCTGTTCTATATCGATTCGCAGGGCGTGTATCGTCGCGGCTTTGCCTATATGATCCAGCCCATCGTCAGCTACTGTTACGTTATACATACGTCCCT
>CAUCKA010000047.1 GCA_958443265.1 uncultured Collinsella sp.
ACCAGGGCAACACCAAGCTCAAGGACGACATTAACCAGGCCATCAAGGACCTGACCGACGACGGTACCGTCGACGCCCTCATGGCTAAGTACAATATCAAGTAAAATAACTACTTGATTGCGCGCGGGCCCTTTCCGTTTTGCGGAGAGGGCCTTTGCGCTTCTCTTGACGGAGAGCGTTTCCGTCTCGTTTTGCCGGCAACTTCTACGATAGGAGCCACCTTGTCTCGACTGAACAAAGGGGCCGCGGAGCAGCGTTTTCCACTGTCCGCCTTGCTCCAAAAGCTAGCCTGCGTCATGGCCGTGGCGCTCGCGCTGGTGTGCGCGGGGGCATATGCGCCTACGACCGCCCAGGCGCTTGAGACCGCAAAGATTACCGCCCGACCCAACACCGGTTCGGGCAGCGATGTGGTCGGCGGTACCGAGACGCGCATTACCTGGGAAGTTCAGGCCGATGCCGACGAGGAGCTGAGCGGTCTTTCCTTGACGTTTGTCGACGGCACGACGTTTGGTACCGATGACACGCGATTGACGATGCTCTCGGGCGAGGACCTCATGGATCGTACGCCCATGAAGCCCACGTGCAAGGCTGACGGCCAGACGCTCAAGATTGACTTTGGCGAGACGGCGCCTGCCGGCGGCTTTTTCCGTGTCGAGGTTTACGGCGTGACGTTTCCCGTCGAGGGCGGCGATGAGGCCTTTAGCGGCACCTATACGCTCGCCGACGGGTCGACCAAGAAGATCTCCAAGATTCCGTCGGTGGAGATCAAGGGCGTGACGGCCTTCGATAGCTTCTTGGCTGACCTTAAAGAGCAGCCGTGGGTCGAGGCGTGGAACTCCAATATGTTCCTGCGCCTGTTCCTGAACCCGGTCATTTTGGTCCAGAGCCTGCCGATCGTCTTCAAGGGCTTCCTTATGTCGCTCTCGATCGTGCTTGTGGCGTTTCCGCTGGCAATTCCCTTCGGTTTTGCCCTGTCGCTCATGCGCATCTCTAAGTCGCGCATCCTGCGCTGTCTTGCCGGCATCTATGTGAATATCATTCGCGGTACGCCGGCGTTCCTGCAGATCTATATCGCGTTTTTCGGTCTGCCGCTGGCCGGTGTCAAAGTGGACGACTATGTGCTGGGTGTTATCGTCATGGCCATGAACTCGTCTGCGTACTTGTGCGAGATCTTCCGTGCCGGTATTCAGTCGATCCCCAAGGGCCAAAACGAGGCTGCTCGCTCGCTGGGCATGAATGCCTTCCAGACGCTGCTCTATGTCATGATTCCGCAGACGTTCCGCAATGTCCTGCCTACGCTGACCAGCGAGTTTATCTTGCTCTACAAGGACACGTCGCTGCTTGCCGCCGTGGGTGTCGTCGAGATCGTCATGAACGCCCGCACCATCGTGGCCACGACGGGCTCCATCACGCCGTATGTGGTTGCCGCTCTGTTCTATCTGGTCATTACCTTGCCGCTTGCGCGCTTGGTGAGCGGTCTTGAGGCGAGACTTCTGGGGACGGCCGAAACCAAAAAGAAGCGTCCCACCAAGAGCGCCGGACAGGTTGTCGCGACGCCCGCCGATCATATCGCCGGTCTGTAAGGAGGTCCTGTCATGAGTGAAACGAATTCCAACGAGGTCGTTGTCAGCATCAAGAACCTCCAAAAGGCTTTTGGCGATAACGTGGTTCTGCGTGATATCGATCTGGACGTGCACAAGGGTGAGGTCGTTGTGGTCCTGGGCCCCTCGGGCTCGGGCAAGTCGACGATGCTTCGCTGCATCAATCGCCTGGAGCATCCCACGAGCGGCTCGATTGTCGTTGAGGGCGTGGATGTGTGTGCCAAGGGCGTCGACCTCAATAAGGTACGTACGCACTTGGGCATGGTGTTTCAGCAGTTCAACCTGTTCCCGCACCTGTCGGTCAAAAAGAACGTCATGCTTGCGCAGCAAAAGGTGCTCAAGCGCAGTAAGGAAGAGGCCGAGAAGATCGCCATCGAGGAGCTGACCAAGGTCGGCCTGGCCGAGCGCATCGATTTTATGCCGAGTCAGCTTTCGGGCGGCCAGCAGCAGCGCGTCGCCATCGCCCGCGCCCTGTCGATGAACCCGCACGTGATGCTCTTTGACGAGGCCACGTCGGCGCTCGACCCCGAGCTCGTCCGCGATGTATTGGGCGTCATGCGCGACCTGGCACGTGACGGTATGACCATGATCGTGGTAACGCACGAGATGGGCTTTGCCCGCGATGTCGCCGATCGCGTCGTCTTAATGGACGGCGGCGTCATTGTAGAAGAGGGTACGCCGAGTGAGGTCTTCGACCACCCCAAGAGCGAGCGCACCAAGGCGTTCTTGGGCAATATCTCGTAGCGGCGCGTCGAAGTTGTCGATATAACAAACGGGGACCGGATAGTATCCGGCCCCCGTTTTTGTTTGGGCGTGAACGACTGTTGTTGTGCGGTGCTCGGCTGTCAGTTGCTTTGCGACTTTCTGACGGCTTCGTTAGGCCAGCTCTGCTCCCAGGGCCTTGCAGGCCGCCTCGCCCTCATCGTCGGGCGCATCGTAGCAGATGACGGAATCGACGACGTTGACGCCCGCCTCGTCGGCGTCCGCCTCGTCGGCGTCCGCCTTCCAGTTGTCCATCCATTCGCCCTCGGCCCACGAATAAGAGCCAAAGAGGACGACCTTCTTGTCGCCGAGGGTCTCCTTGACCTCATCCCACATGGGCTGGAACTCATCGTATTCAAGCTCCTCGGAACCCATGGCGGGGCAGCCGAAGGCGAAGGCATCATATTCGGCGACCTTGTCGGCAGAGAAGTCGGCGCAGGAGATGACCTCTGCCTCGGCGCCGGCACCGGTTGCGCCCTCGGCAACGAAGTTTGCCATGGCCTCGGTGTTGCCTGTACCGCTCCAGTAGACGACTGCGATCTTGCTCATATGTCTTCCTTTCGGTTGTGCGGCGTGCGGCCGCGTTTTGTATGCTCTATCGGATTGCCTGGACAAGTTGTCCCAGAGTGCAGCCCTGTTGATAGATGTAGGTAAGGTATTGCGTGCATGCGCGATAGGAATCGAAGGTCGTGAGCGCCTGCTCAACGTTTGTGTATACCTTCCATGCGCCAAAGACCTTATAGTTTTCGCCGTGCTGGACGATAAACTGATGGACATCTTCGTAGGGATAGCCCAAAAAATAGCCAATTTCGTGGGGGAACTCGCACATGCACCCCGTATCGCAGTGCCTATTTCGCGCGAGCGCGCAGACGCTGCCGTCATAGGCGCTCTCTGCGGCATTGCTGCTTGCCAGCGTGATGCGCGCGGCGAGATGCACCAGGGACGCGGGCAGGTTGTGGACATCGTAACCTTCGGCGGCAAGCGCCGTCGTGGCGCGGGGGTCGGAGAGGTATCGCATGAGGTCTGCAGGGCGGTACACATAGATGAGCGCTCCGCAGGGGCGCCAGACTAAAACGCTCATATGGATCCCGAGTGGCTGGAGCTCGCAGTTGCATTGGGCTATGACGGCGAGCAGGCGAGAGCGTCGCTCTTCGATATGGGTGGCGCTGGGTTTTCCGTTTTGGTTGGCGTAAACGCCGGGATAGGTAAAGAGCGATGCCGGCTTGATTCCCGCGAGCGTAGGGGAGCAGTTGCGCACGACAGCCGTTTGGTATGTTGGGATGTCAATGGTTCGAGTCACGATGCCCCTTTCGGTTCCTCAGCTGTTAGCCTAGGAAAACTTATACACGAAAGTAAGCCATGGTCAACAAAAAAGTTTGAAGAGGGAAACTAATTGACCGAACAGACATGATTTTGGGTTAAGATGGGGACACCCCATGGGGGTATCTAGATAGGGCTACTTGAAAGGGGAACGCATGAGTGACTTGCTCAGCCCTGCGAATCTCATCGTGCTGGCCGTCATTGCCGTCGGCATGTTTTTTGGACTGCGCCGCATTGCCGCTTCGACACACGGGAAGAGTTGTTGCAGCGATGGTGCGAGCGGCAAGAAGGCCAAAAAGGTTGTTGTGGTGGATGTCGATGCGTCACACTATCCCTATAGCGATGAGCTGCTCATCGGCGGCATGAGCTGTGACGGCTGCGCTCAGAACGTGGCCAATGCCCTCAATGCACTGGATGGCGTGTGGGCAACGGTGACGTATGCGGACCACACGGCACGCGTGCGCTCTAAGCAGCCGGTTGATCGTGATGTCCTCGAGACGGCCGTGAAAGACGCGGGCTACTACGTCATGACGCTGTAAGCGTCGCTCTGGATGCGCTTCCTTGGCTAGGCTCGTCCGCGCAGTTCGATGTCTTGGATGTCGTCGAAGTCGATGGCGATGTCTCGGAGCTTGAGGAGCTTGAAGGCGGGGAGCGCCTCGTCGAGGATGCCGGTGCGGCTGCAATAGCCGTATGTATCGTAATAGGTGACACGAACCAAGTCGCCGCGCTTGAGACCCTCGAGTTTTTTAGAAAGCACGAGGGCTTTTTCTTCCGTGAGCTCACGTTTTGGCTCGACGGTGATTTCCTGCTTGCGCACGAGTTCGTAGTATCCCGTGAGGGCGGCAAAGGGCATAAACTGTGCGGCGCGGTTGGCGCGCACGGCACCGTTGGCAGTGAGGTTGGGGTCGGCGGCGCGGCGTCTGCCCTCGGGGTCCGCCAGGCGCTCGAAGGCGGTCGGCGGCCGCACGGGCTGTTGTTTGGGTTTAGGCACGGTGTCCTCCAACTTGTTCGTTGCGTTCGCGCGCGGTGGCGCCGGCGGTAAAGCTTAATCCCTTGACGAGCGCGTTCTTGCCGTACTTGCCTTTCACGGCCAGGACGGCGCGCGCCAGGTCGCGCTCGCGCTCATCGGCCTCGATATCGCTGAACAGATCGATGGTGGCAAACTCCTCGGGCATGAGGTTGCCAAATCCCAGGTTGATGCGCTTGACCGGTCGTTTGGGATCGACAGTCTGCGCCCAGAGCTCATCGAAATAGCCCATGATCTTCTTAAACGAATTGGTACGCTCGGGCAGCTTTCGCGAGGCGTTAGAGTGCGCAAAGAGTGCGGCATAGCCACCGCGCGGTTTGCCGCCATGCTCTCCCACAAAGATGCCATCGATTGCCTGCGCTTCGCGCACCAGGCGACGCCGTTCGTCATCGCGCTGGACGGGCTTGGGCGCACGGGGCGCGAGCTCGGGGCCGGCGGTTGCGGTGGGTTCGATGCTCGACGTGCTCGAGCGCAGGTGCCCGCATCCGTCTACATATTGCGCTGTACCGCTGGCGTCGAGGCGGCGTATGTCGGCGCGCTCGCTCGCGTAGCCCACAAAGAGCGAGATGCTGTCGCACACCACGTGCTTGTCGATCAAATCCAGCACGGCGGCATCGACCATTTCACGCAAGACGGTGTATGCTTGCTCGTAAGCATAGCCCTTCGAGAGTACCTGCCCTGTGGTGGTCGAAGTTGCTTGCGGGCGATAGGCTTGGATATCGGCGATGGTTGTCGGCTCGCGCCCGAAGGCATGGTCGATGAGATATTCGGCATTGACGCCGAGCTCGTCGTAAAGCAGGTTTTCGTCGAGCGCCGCGACGCCCATCAGGTCGTAAACGCCGTATTTCTCGAGACGGGCTGCCACGCCGGGGCCGATGCCCCAGATATCGGTGATGGGACGATGGGGCCAGATCTCCTTGCGAAAGGTCTCGTCGTCGAGTATGCCGATGCGGCTGGGTACATGCTTGGCGGTAATGTCGAGCGCTACCTTGGCCTGGAATAGGTTGGGGCCGATGCCGACCGTCGCCGTGATGCCGGTGCGCGCGAGGACCTCGTCGCGCAGCGTGCAGGCGAACCCTTCCGCATCTGTGTGATAGAGGTCCAGATAGGGCGTCACGTCGATAAAGCACTCATCGATGGAGTAGACGTGCACGTCCTGGGGGCTGACGTATTCCAGATAGATACCGTAGATTTTCGCCGACACCTCCATGTAATGCTGCATGCGCGGTACGGCCGTGATGTAGTCGATGTCATCGGGAATTTCGAACAGACGGCAGCGATTGTGTATCCCGAGGTCCTTCATGGCCTGTGTGATGGCGAGGCAGATGGTCGTGCGCCCGCGCGATTCGTCGGCAACGACCAGGTTGGTGGTGAGCGGATCGAGCCCACGGTCGACGCACTCGACGCTGGCATAAAACGTCTTGAGGTCGATGCAGATATAGGTGTGCTGCTCGTGCGCCATCCGTGTCCTTTCATCAAACACATGTTCTTATCGAATACCTGTTCGATAATACCCGCTCGTCCGGACATCGTCAAAACCTGTCAAAAAGGGACTGGTTTGTTTTGGTAGGTATGGTCGTGCGGTTGGATTGGGTTTTAACGCAGCTCTAAAGAGTGCGAAACAGCTCGGAAAACCTCGCTTCGTAGCATGGGCCTAACGATTGATACCGCCTATACGCACGGAAAGGTTGTGGAAAAGATGGTCAATTATGGGTTTGGTATGCCGACGCGCCTTGTTGCGGATGGAGACGTGGCTCGCTGGTGCGGACGATTGGTCGCTCACTACGGAGGCACCAAGGCGCTGGTTGTGCTGGGCGGTGACAAGCATACGCGCGATGAGCTTGTCTCGGCGGCACTCGGCTCGCTTGATCGAGCCCTACTCGAGCGTGTGCTTTTCCGCTGCAGCTCGTTTGAGGACGACGGGGGAGACGAGCTGATCGACGAAGCCGTGGCCCATGCGACCGACGAAGGCGTGGACTTTGTCCTGGCGATTGGCGATGCCGATACTGCTGGCTTTGCGCGCGAGCTCGCGCGTCGCATGGCGGCGCTCGATGCCGGCGAAGACGGCTTTGTGCCTTATGGATGCATTGTCTCGGAGGGCAAGGTGCCTGCTGTCGTGGGTACCGGCGAGGTTCCCGTTTTTGCCATTATCGCGCCCGAACTGTTGGAGGGCATCGGGTCTCCTCTGCGTGAGTTGCTCGGTAGCGTCTGCGCTGCGGCCTAATATCTGCCATAAAGGGA
>CAUCKA010000048.1 GCA_958443265.1 uncultured Collinsella sp.
TGCCGATCCGGCGCGTGTGGCACTCGAGGTCTACCAGAGCATGCGCGTTGAGTTTTTGCACCTCAAGTCCATCGTTATGGGCCGCATTAAGACGGTGGCCCACGGGCGCGTCGCGTATAGCTACGCGTACCAGAGTGACCTTGAGGCGTGCGGTGTCACCTCGGATGAGTGCGACGGTCTGGTTGACGTGGTGCGCTCGGTGATGGGCGTCGAGGTCTGCCTGTTCCTGAAGGGCATTGAGGGCGATACCAAGGTGCGCGGCAACCTGCGCTCCAAGGGTGACCTCAACGTGTCCGAGATCGCTGCTGCCTTTGGCGGAGGCGGACATCCTGCTGCCGCCGGTTTCTCCAACAACGGAACGATTCTCGAGACGCTCACCGTGGCACTTCCCATGCTGGCCGAACTGGTAGGGGAGGATCCCGCTTCGGTGACCGTCGAGCTTTAACTTTTTGGATGGTACATGGCTCGTCGTACGCCTTCTCAACTGAATATGCTGCTCGCCGTCGATAAGCCGGTGGGCTGCACGTCCCACGATGTGGTTTCGCAATGCCGGCGCGCCCTCCATGAGCGACGCGTCGGCCATGCCGGCACGCTCGACCCCATGGCATCGGGTGTCATGGTGGTGGGTGTGGGCCAGGCCACCCGTCTGCTGGGCATGCTCACGCTCGATACCAAAAGCTATGTCGCCGACATCTCGTTTGGCGCCGAGACCAATACCGATGATGCGGAGGGCGAGGCGGTCCGCACGGTGGCTGTTGCCAACGAGCTCCGCGATCCTGCCTATGCCCGTGAGCGCTTGGCCGCTATGCTGGGTCCGCAGATGCAGGTGCCGCCGGCGTTTTCGGCTATCTCGGTCAATGGCGTTCGCGCCTACAAGTCTGCTCGCGAGGGCAATGCGGTGGACCTACCTCCGCGCCCCGTCGAGGTCTATGCCGCCGACCTGATCGCCGTGGGAGGCGAAGGTGATACGTGTGTGTGGACCGTGGCGTTCTCAGTGAGCAAGGGTACCTATATCCGTGCGCTCGCTCGCGATTTGGGCCGCGCCTGCGAGAGCGCCGCGCACATTTCCGCGCTGCGCCGCACGGCCTCCGGTGTTGTTTCCATTGGCGCTTGTCATGCGGTCGAGGAGCTTTCTCCCGAGTCCGCGGCTGGCTTTGCCCTGGATCCCATTGCGGCCTTGGGCGCCACGCGTGTTGACTTGCCGGGCAATCTTGCCGACGACCTGCTCTACGGCCGACGCATTCCCGTTGAGCGTGCGCTTGCCGATTTCGATTCCGCGAAGGCGCCTTTTGCGTTGGTGCTCGATGGGGGACTCAAGGCGCTTGCCCGCATTGAGAGTGGCCGCTTTGTCATGGAGCACGTGTTTCCGCAGGCAATCGGCGGTGTTCGATGATGTTGTCCGCTCGTGAGCTCGCGCGTATCTTTTTCGAGGGCGAGTCGGACGAGGCCCGCATCGTCACTGCCGATGCGTTTGATGAGTGCGAGCACTTGGGTGCTGCATCGATTGCCATCGGCGTGTTCGATGGCGTTCACCGTGGACACCGGGAACTCATCGAAGCGCTTGTCCGTGATGCCCGTGCCCATGACTGCAAGGCTGTCGTGGTCACTTTCGATCCCGATCCGGACGTTGTGGTGAGTCCTTCGCCCGCTCAAAAATTGATGACGACGGCCGACCGTCTACATGCCCTGGCTCAAACCGGGGTCGATGCGGTGGTGGCCGTTCCCTTTACGCCTGAGGTTGCGGCGCTTGACCATGTTGATTTTCTCTCGCTGGTGTCGCGTCTGGTCGACATTCGATCGATTCGCGTTGGCAGCGACTTTAGGCTGGGTCGTGGCGGTGCTTCTGGTGTTGCCGAGATGCGCGCCTGGGGTGCCGAGCGCGGCGTTGACGTATACGGGCACGACTTGCTTTGCGAGGGCGGTGAGGCCATTTGCGCCACCCGCATTCGTCATGAGCTGGGACAGGGCCATGTGGAGCTTGCTGCTGAGTTGCTCGGCCGCCCGTATATGGTGCGCGGCGGTGTTATTCGCGGCCGTCACGAGGGTTCTGGCATGGGCTTTCCCACGGCAAACCTACATGTTCCCGACGGCATTCAGGTGCCTGCCGATGGCGTGTATGAGGGCCTGGTGCTGGTCAACGACATCGTGTGGCCCGCTGCCGTTAACGTCGGACTGCCGCCGACGTATGCTGACGATGCGGCATCTGCGCATCTCGAGGCCAATTTAATTGGTTATACGGGCGACCTGTATGGCGCTTCCGTTTCGCTGGCGTTTACGCGCTGGCTGCGTCCGTCGCGCGTGTTCGATTCGCTGGATGAGTTGATCGCGACCGTCGAGGGTAATATCGAAGATATTCGTCACAACTTGGGCGAGCAGGGGGTGAGCGTCCGTGATTAGCGATGAGGAAAAAGACCAGGTCCGCGCTGCGTCCGACCTAGTTGCCATCGTGCAGGAAACGGTTGAGCTCAAGCCCCGCGGCCATGAGTTTTGGGGCTGCTGCCCCTTTCATGGCGAAAAGACGCCGTCCTTCCACATAATCCCTGCCACGCAGGTGTGGCATTGCTTTGGCTGCGGCGAAGGCGGCGATGTCTTCACCTATATCATGAAGCGCGAGAACCTGAGCTTTCCCGAGTCAATTCGATATTTGGCCGATCGCGCGGGTATTGAGCTGCATGACACCGGAGATCGCCGCGAGCGCGGTACCAAGCGTGCCCGAATCTACGATCTGTGCGCCGAGGCCGCCCAGTTCTACCACACCATGCTTATGCGCGGTAAGGACGGCCGTCCGCGCGAGTACTTTGCCAGCCGCGGCATGGGTGGCGACGTCTGCCGCCGCTACTGCCTGGGCTTTGCGCCTGGCCGCAACGCGCTGGTGTCGCACCTGTCCCAGGCGGGTTTTACCCCGCAGGAGATGATCGATGCCAACGTTGCCGTGAGCCGCGGGCGCGGGCAGCTTGCCGACCGCTTCTACGACCGCGTGATGTTCCCCATCTTTGACGAGCAGGGTCACAACATTGCCTTTGGTGGTCGCATCATGGGTGACGGCCAACCCAAGTACCTCAATACCGCCGAAACGAGCGTGTTTCATAAAAAGCGAAACCTCTACGGCTTTAATTGGGCCAAGGAGTTTATCGTCGCGCAGGATACCGCCATCGTGGTGGAGGGCTATACCGACTGCATCGCCTGTTGGGAAGCGGGGATTAAAAACGTTGTCGCCACGCTGGGCACCGCGCTCACGGAGCATCACGTCAAGACGCTCACCCGCTTTGCCAAGCGCATCGTGTATATGTTTGACGGCGATGCTGCCGGTCAAAAGGCCGCTCGCCGTGCGATTCAGTTTATCGAGCAGGATTCTATGGACCTGCGCTGCGTGGTACTGCCCGACGGTAACGATCCCATGGAGTTCATCACGGCGCACGGCGGAGGGGAGCTGCAGAAACGCATTGACGCCGCGGAGCCGCTCATGGACTTCGTGTACCGTTCGCTTCAGGAGTCGAGCGACATCTCCACGCCGGGCGGTCGCGCCAAGGCGCTGGAGGATGCGCTGACGCTTATCTATCCGCTGCGCGACAGCTATATGATCGACACGTACTTTATTCAAATTGCCGACCTGTTGGGTTTGGATCTGGAGACAGTTCGTGCGAGCTCGGGCCGTGTGTTTCGCGATGTCGCCAAGCGCGAGGATGCCGAGCGCCGCCGCGAACAGAACTATGAGCGCCAGCGGGCGCAGGCTGAGCGGTCCGGTAGCGCGGGCGGTCGGGCGTCGGGTTCTCGCGATGCCGGTCGCGGTGCTTGGGCGTCGGGCGCGACGCCGGCAGTAGCGGCGCCGGTCGAGGAAGAGCCGTACGACTATGTCCCGCTCGATGCCTACGGTGCCGCGCCCGTGGAGGTCGTCGACGACCTGCCGCCGATCGACGTGCCTGATGGTATGGGTGCTGCACCTGTGACTGATGGTTCGGGCGCTCCGGCTGCGGCGGCGCCGATGGTTCTTACTGATCTTGAGCGTAAGTCCTTGGCAGGGGAGCGTGAGCTGCTGACCATGCTCACGAGCTACCCCGACCTGTTCCGCACGTATGCCGACCGCATCTGCTCTATCGAGTGGGTTGACCCACGTCACGAGTCCATCGCATGGGCCGTTCTGGCAACTCCGCCGGGAACCGATCCTGCAGCCTGCATGGATGCGGCGCGCTCGGTGTGTCCCGAGGCGGCAACGCTTGTGAGTGCCGGGCGCATCTCGGCGACGAGCAAGCACCCCACCGAGACGAACATCGTGTTTATGCTCGATACGCTCGAGCTCTACACCATCAAGCGCCGCATGCGTGCCGCACAGGCCAAGCTGCGCCAGGACCGTTCGCTCGACGATGAGGCCCGTCGCGCGCTGACCGTGCAGGCCGCGCAGGATTCGCAGCGTCAACGCGAACTGCAAAAGTCGATCGGCGGCGTGGCGGACCCGTTCCGTTTGATCGGTCTGGAGGCCGCAGGCACCGAACAGGCCTAGATGTTGTGGTCAACCAGCGTATTCTTGCCTATATCCAGTCCTCTTTTTGGGTATAGACGTCAATGTGTGTGCTAAAGTATTGAGTCCTGTGGACTATGAAGGGAGAATCTGTGCCAAAAAAGACTGAGAGCACGGGTACTGGGCTGGAATCCTACGTTGCAAAGCTCATGGGCAACGGCTCAAACAGGACTTCGGTAACCGAGGACGAGATTCAGGTCGCCCTGAAGGATATCGATGTTTCTGACGAGCAGCTCACCGCGGTGTATTCCGCGCTGCGCAACAGCGGCATCCAGATTATCTCCGCGAGCGGTAACGACGACGCCCCCATGGACGTCGACGATGACGATAACGATACCGATACTGACGATTTCGATGATGACGACGAGCACGATTCCGGCTCGCTTGACGATCACGAGCTCAAGATGGCCCGTCAGGCCGATGCCGAGATGGGTTCTTCCAAGAGCAAGAAGAAGCGCACCGTGCGCACGTCCCGTTCACGCTCCCGCGTGCGTGGCATCGATGCCTCCACGGTGATGCTGACCGGCGACCCGGTTCGTATGTACCTCAAGGAGATCGGCAAGGTCGACCTGCTGACCGCCTCCGAAGAGGTCGATCTGGCCATGAAGATCGAGGCCGGTCTCGAGGCCACCGAGAAGCTCGAGGCTGCCGATGCCGGCGAGCTCGAGCTCACGCGTGCCGAGATGCGTCGTCTTACGCGCATTGAGAACGTGGGCCTCGAAGCCAAGCAGGCACTCATCAGCGCAAACCTGCGTCTGGTTGTCTCCATCGCCAAGCGCTATGTCGGCCGCGGCATGCTGTTCCTGGACCTGATCCAAGAGGGCAACCTCGGTCTGATTCGCGCCGTCGAGAAGTTCGACTACCAGAAGGGCTTCAAGTTCTCCACGTACGCCACGTGGTGGATCCGTCAGGCCATTACGCGCGCTATCGCCGACCAGGCCCGTACCATCCGTATTCCCGTGCATATGGTCGAGACTATCAACAAGCTCGTCCGCGTGCAGCGCCAGCTCCTTCAGGACCTGGGTCGCGACCCGACCCCCGAGGAGATCGGTGCCGAGATGGACATGAGCGCCGACCGCGTCCGCGAGATCCAGAAGATCTCGCAGGAGCCCGTGTCGCTCGAGACCCCCATCGGCGAGGAAGAGGATTCCCAGCTGGGCGACTTCATCGAGGACTCCCAGGCAATCGTTCCGCCCGATGCCGCCAGCTTCTCCATGCTGCAGGAGCAGCTCACTCAGGTGCTCGACTCGCTTGCCGATCGTGAGCGCAAGGTTATCGAGCTGCGCTTTGGCCTTGTCGACGGACATCCCCGTACGCTCGAGGAAGTCGGCCGCGAGTTTGGCGTCACGCGCGAGCGTATCCGCCAGATCGAGTCCAAGACCTTGGCCAAGCTCCGCCACCCCAGCCGTTCGAGCAAGCTGAAGGACTATATCGAAAGCTAGTCAAGCAAGAAGCGCCCTCAAGCACATCCGCCTGGGGGCGCTTTCATGTAGTCATTGGGGACGTTCTTGAATGACTAGTCATTCAAGAACGTCCCCAATGACTAGGTCGGAAAAATTCTCAAAAAAGTTCTTGCCCTAAGCTGATTCGTCCGTATAATAAACTTCGTTGCTTGAGAGCACGCACCTATTCCTCGGTAGCTCAATGGTAGAGCACGCGGCTGTTAACCGCGCTGTTGTAGGTTCGAGTCCTACCCGGGGAGCCAGAATTTCTCAGCCCATTTCGCTGGGCTTTTTAATTCCTCGGTAGCTCAATGGTAGAGCACGCGGCTGTTAACCGCGCTGTTGTAGGTTCGAGTCCTACCCGGGGAGCCAGGTTGTAAAACCCGTCGCTTAAGCGGCGGGTTTTTTCATGCCGCGACCACTTGACTCGAACGTTGCCATATCAACATTTCGTGTCGAGGATGTAATCCCGCGACCCACCACCTCAACATGGCGCGGTCGTTGTAAAATATTGCAATGATTGCTCCCACGACATGGTGCCGCGAGCACCAGATAAGGAGATTCTTGTGTCTGAGACCA
>CAUCKA010000049.1 GCA_958443265.1 uncultured Collinsella sp.
ACTCGGCCGTCGTGCGTATCGACCGTGTTGACGGTGTGGTGCCCGAAGGACTCGATCGCGAATTTGTGGCCCGCGTGATTGACGCTGCATTTGCTCAGCGTCGCAAGACCATCCGCAATTCCATGAGCGCCAACGGCTTTGCCAAGGACGTGCTCGATGCCGCCTTTGAGGCTTGCGGTATCGCACCCACCACGCGCGCCGAGACGCTCGGCGTCGCCGACTTTGTGTGCCTGGCTCGGGAGCTTTCCCATGACGCTTAATGCCGAACGCGTGACGTTTACCAAGAAAAAGAAGACGGTTGCTTGTCCCGTGCCCTTGGCACCGCTTGCCGACACACATGCGCATCTGCTTTCGTTCTGGGGCAAGGATGTGCCCGAGACACTCGTGCGTGCCAAGGCGGCAGGCATCGACCTGTTGGTGACGGTCTTCGACCCCATCGCCGACAAGCGCAGCGTGACGGACTATAGCGACTGGCTCGTGCGCGAAATTCTGCCGATGCAGGATATCCCGCAGATCAAGTATCTTGCTGGCGTTCACCCCTATGGCGCGCCGGATTATACCGATGACATTCACGCGCAGGTTGTTGCTGCGCTCGATGACCCTTTGTGCGCCGGTATCGGCGAAATCGGTCTGGACTACCACATGGATTACGACGACGACATCGCGCCGGCGCCCCACAGTGTGCAGATTGATTGCATGGCGCGTCAGCTCGAAGTTGCCGTGCGCCGCAATGTGCCGGTGGAGCTGCACCTGCGGCACGAGGACTCGGATGGGGAGCGCACCTCGCATATGGATGCGTACAACGTGCTGCGCGAGGTGGGTGTGCCTCAGGCCGGTTGCGTGCTGCACTGCTTTGGCGAGGACCGCGCCACGATGGAGCGCTTTGTGGAGCTGGGCTGCTATATCGCCTATGGTGGTGCGGCCACCTTTAAGCGCAACGACGACGTGCGCGAGGCATTTGCGGCGACCCCGCTCGACCGCATTTTGTTCGAGACGGATTGCCCGTATATGGCGCCGGAGCCCATTCGCGGTCTTGAATGCGAGCCAGCAATGATCTCCATTACGGCAAACGCGCTGGTTAACGACCGTGTCGATCGCACTGGTGAGGACGCCGAAACAATCGCGCATGCCGCTTGGGAAAATGCCTGCAAACTTTTTCAAAAATAGTTCTTGCGTTCGCGGTGGCGCTCCGTTATTCTAATTCCTGCACGCGGGCGTGGCGGAATTGGCAGACGCGTACGGTTCAGGTCCGTATGGGGGCAACCCCATGAAGGTTCAAGTCCTTTCGCCCGCACCATTGATTGAAAGAGCTCCCAGCAATGGGGGCTTTTTTGTTATGTGCCCATCGCAGGGACTTGAACCTGTGAAGGAGCGAGCGTCAAGAAAACGCGGAGCGTTTTTAGCGAGCTGGCGAGTCCGCCGGCAGGCGGGCGAAGCCGGTGCGGATCCGCGAAGCGGATACGCGGACGTCCTTTCGCCCGCACCATTGATTGAAAGAGCTCCCAGCAATGGGAGCTCTTTTTGTTATGCACGATCTCCTTGGACGGGTATCCTAGTACCAACGTGTGCCTATCAGAGGAGAGACCATGCTGTTTTCCGGTATCATCGCCGCCCTTACCAGCCTTTTGATTCCCATCATCATCCTGTTGCTGCTGCTCCCCAACGCCTGTTATGTCGTTGAACAGCAGCACGCCGTAATCATCGAGCGCTTGGGTAAGTTCAACCGTATCGTCAACGCGGGCTTCCACGTGAAGGTGCCCGTGATCGACCGCAAGGCCGCCACGGTGAGCCTGCGCACCATGAAAAACGGTTTTGGCATCGACGTTAAGACCCAGGACAACGTGACCATCGGTCTTGAGGTCTCCGCTCAGTACCACGTGAGCTATGACATGGGCGCCGGCCCGGCAGATTCGGGCATCTACAAGAGCTACTATATGCTGCAGGAGCCCGTCGACCAGATGCGCGACTTCATCACCGACGCCCTGCGCTCCTCCATCCCCGTCTACACACTCGATGAGGTCTTTGCCAAGAAGGATGACATCGCCAAAGATGTCAACGCTACCGTTTCCGAGCAGATGGCCGCCTACGGCTTCACCCTCGTGTCGACGCTCATCACCAAAATCGCACTGCCGACCGAGGTTGAGAACTCCATGAACGACATCAACGCTGCCCAGCGCAAGCGCGCTGCCGCGCAGGAGCTCGCCGAGGCCGACCGCATCAAGCGCGTCACCGAGGCGACCGCCGAGGCCGAGGCTATGGAAAAGGCGGGCGAGGGCATCGCCAACCAGCGCAAGGCCATCGCGCTGGGTATCAAAGATTCGCTCGAGATCATCCAGGAGACGGGTGTCGGCAATGACGAGGCCAACCAACTGTTCATGTTTACGCAGTGGTCCGAGATGATGACGGAGTTCGCTCGCACGGGTAAAACCTCGACGGTCGTGCTGCCGAGCGACTTTTCGCAGTCGGCCTCGATGTTCGAGCAGATGCTGGCCGCCGGCAAAGTTCAAAACGATTCGAAGGAGTAGACGCGCGTGAAATACACCGTCGTTTGCGTCGGTAAGCTCAAGGAGCGCTTTTGGAAGGACGCGTGCGCTGAGTACACCAAGCGCCTAGGTGCCTATGCCAAGGTGGATATCCGCGAGGTGGCCGATATCGACCCGGCTAAGGCGGGCGGCGTGGATGCCGCGCGCGACAAGGAGGGGGCGGCGATTCTTGCCGCCTTGCCATCTCGAGCGCATGTGATCCTGCTGGCTATCGAGGGCAAGGAGCGCTCGAGCGAGGAGTTTTCGGCGAGGCTCGACGATCTTATGCTGCGAGGCAGCAGCGACATTGCCTTTGTAATCGGCGGTTCGGACGGCGTGAGCGATGACGTGCGCGCACGAGCCGACGAGATGCTCAGCTTTGGACGCATTACCTTGCCGCATAACCTGGCGCGTGTGGTGCTGCTGGAGCAGATTTACCGTGCCTGCAAGATCAGTCGTGGCGAGCCGTATCACAAATAGGTCGGCAATACGAAACAATGGCGTGGGACAATACCTTTCGTTTTGAGGAATGTGTCTGAAAGGACTATGCGATATGAAGATTGGATTTGTCGGTTTTGGCAATATGGCGAGCGCTATGGCCGATGGCTGGATCGCTGCCGGTGTAGCTGCGAGCGACATGTGCGCCTGCGCGGGTCGCTACGACGCACTGGTTGAGCGCTGCGAGGCGCGCGGCATGGTCGCCTGCCACGATGCCGCCGAGGTTGTCGCCGCATCCGATATCGTGGTCGCTGCGGTCAAACCGTACATGATCGAGAAGGTATTCGCCCCGCTCAAGGATGCTCTTGCCAAAAAGGTCGTTCTGTCGGTTGCCTGGACCTGGGACAGTGCCAAGTGGGAGCAGGTCCTGCCGGGCGTCGCGCATATCTCGACGGTGCCCAACACGCCGGTTTCGGTGGGCGAGGGCGTCATCGCCTGTGAGAAGGCTTCGACGCTTAACGACGAGCAGCGTGCTGTGGTGCTCGACCTGCTCGGTAAGCTTGGCGCTGTCGTCGAGCTCGACACAAGCCTGCTGTTTGTGGGCGGCACGGTGGGTGGTTGCGCTCCGGCGTTTGTCGCCATGGCAATCGAGGCCCTGGGCGATGCGGCGGTCAAGCACGGTATCCCGCGTGCGGATGCTTATCGCATTGTGAGCCAGATGGTGCTGGGTACGGCAAAGCTGCAGCTTGCAACTGGCCAGCATCCTGCGGCGATGAAGGATGCCGTATGCTCGCCCGGCGGTGCCACCATCAAGGGCGTCGTTGCACTCGAGGACGCCGGCATGCGCAGCGCCCTGGTCAAGGCAATCGACGCAACCCTCCAGTAAAACCGACCAAAAAAGGGACAGTTTATTTTGGCAGGTTTTTCCTGCGGTTTTGTCCTTTTAGCGAAAAGTGCCCCGCAACTGGCTCAATTCCAGTTGCGGGGCACTTGCGTTTGCCCAGATAAAACCGACCAAAATAAACCTGTCCCTTTTTGGCAGGTTAGTCCCAGAAGCTGTCTTCTTCGTCCTCGGACTTGGGGCCGCGGTCGACATACATCTTATGGGTGCGCTTCTCCATTACAAAGGCAATAATCGCAAACAGCAGGATGCCGCCGGCGAAAAGGATGGCAAAACCGGTGCGGGTGCCAAACAAAAAGGAAAAAACTGCGTCCATTGGGTGCCCTCTTGCGTAGTTGAGTTGGGTCGTAAACGCTCATAAGTATATACTTGCCCATACATGTACAAGGTTGCAACCTAAATGGAATGTATATCGCCGGAGGATCTAATGCTTGATATCAAGTTTGTTCGCGAGAACCCCGATGCCATCGATGTCGCCATGGCTAACCGCCAGACGTCTTGGGATCGCGAGAAGTTCTTTGAGCTCGACGACGAGCGTCGTGCCGTCATCACCGAGGTTGAGGAACTTCAAGCCACGCGCAATGCCGAGTCCAAGAAGATCGGCGCCCTGATGAAGGAGGGCAAGAAGGACGAGGCCGAGGCCGCCAAGGAGGCCGTGCGCGCCGTCAACGAGAAGATTGACGGTCTGGCCGAGCGCCGCACCGCCCTCGAGCAGGAGCAGTACGACTTCATGGCTCACCTGCCCAACATTCCTTGCGAGGCCACGCCGTACGGCAAGGACGAGGACGAGAACATCGAGCGCCGTCGTTGGGGCACCCCGCGCGAGTTCGACTTCGACTTTAAGCCGCACTGGGATCTGGGCACCGACCTCGACATCCTTGACTTCGAGCGCGGCAACAAGCTCTCCGGCAGCCGCTTCACCGTTCTCGGTGGCGCCGGCGCCCGTCTTGAGCGCGCCCTCATCAACTTCTTCCTCGATACGCACACCAACCGTGGTTTTAAGGAGTGGTGGCCGCCCATCGTCGTCAAGCGTCAGACCATGTTCGGCACGGGCCAGCTGCCCAAGTTCGAGGACGACGCCTATCACGTCTCGGGCGACAACTTCCTGATCCCCACCGCCGAGGTCGTGCTCACCAACCTGCACGCCGGTGAGGTCCTCGACGCCGACACCCTGCCGCGCCGCTACACCGCCTTCACCCCCTGCTTCCGCGAGGAGGCCGGTTCCGCCGGTCGCGATACCCGTGGCATCATCCGTCAGCACGAGTTCGACAAGGTCGAGATGGTCAAGTTCGCTAAGCCGGAGGAGTCCGACGAGGAGCTCGAGAGCATGACCGCCGAGGCCGAGTACCTGCTGCAGCAGCTGGGCCTTCCGTATCGCGTGATTAGCCTGTGCACCGGCGACTTGGGCTTCTCTGCCCGTCAGACCTACGACATCGAGGTCTGGCTGCCGAGCTACAACGCCTACAAGGAGATCAGCTCCTGCTCCAACTGCGGTGACTTCCAGGCTCGCCGCGCCAACATCAAGTATCGCGACCCCGAGAACTTCAAGGGTTCGCGCTACCTGCACACCCTCAACGGTTCCGGCCTGCCGGCTGGCCGTACCATGGCTGCCATTCTGGAGAACTACCAGAACGCCGACGGCACCATCACGATCCCCGAGGTCCTGCGTCCCTACATGGGCGGCCTCGAGAAGATCGAGCCGGTCGCGTAACTTGGCTGCATAGGCGATATGCAAGGGCGCTCCTTCGGGGGCGCCCTATTTCGTGCGCAGGTCCATACCATGCTGTGCGGACAGCTCAATAGAAAACACACGAACAACTGTTCTGTATGCAGCCATCTACCTGCTATGCTTTTGCTAAATAAGAGCGAGAGAAAGGGGACGCGATGGAGCTGTTTGATGATCGGGTGGTTTTGTTTGAGAGCGACGAGGGCGGGGAGTACCTGCTTGTAACGTGTGAGCCGTCTGGCATGGGTGGCCTGGTGGTTCGACAGACGAGCGGGGGTCCGTTGACCCAATGGTGCTTTGAGGAGTCGCCTCATGTGGTTGAGACGTTTGTGGCGCACGAGGGGCTTGTGGCCCTGGAGCATTTCTATGGGGTCCGGACATCTAACCAGGTTGCTCGCATGTTGAGTATCTCGTTTGCCGATTATGATTGTGCCCAGCGGGTGAGATCGCTCCTGAGGGAACTTGATGCTAAGTTTGACGTGATCGAAAAGCCAATCGATCGTACGGGGAACGACGGTATATGCGGAGCAGCATGACAAGACTGCGTTCCACAAAAAAGTTTGAAATTGTGCTTGACTCCAATAAGCTAAAGTGGTTTTATATGTCTTGCGCTGCGGCGTTACCTCAGCTGGATAGAGGGTCTGACTACGAATCAGAACGTCATAGGTTCGAATCCTATACGCCGCACCA
>CAUCKA010000050.1 GCA_958443265.1 uncultured Collinsella sp.
TGTCTGGCGGAAAGCCTGCCCCAGTTTCTTATAGCGAGTCTCTCTGAACGAGCTGCATGTGCATGACGGTGGTGGTTGGCTCGGCACCCTTGATCATGTCGAGCGCAATGTTGGCGGCCATGTGGCCTTCTTCGCGCAGGGGCTGGCGGACGGTCGTGAGCGCGGGGACGCAACGCGTCGCAATCTCGTGATCGTCGAAGCCGACGACAGAAGCGTCCGTCGGAACAGATAGGCCTGCCTCGTTGAGTGCGGTGATGACGCCAGCCGCGATACGGTCCGATCCACAGAGCACGCCATCGAAAGCAATCTCGCGCGCGAGGATCTGGTGCATGGCCTGATAGCCGTCTCCGCTGTTCCAGCCGGTATAGATAACGTTTGCGTCTGGGAGGTCTTCGCCCAGGACGGCGCGGTAGCCGCGCAGGCGGTCGACAACAGCGGGGTTGTCTTGCGGTCCCAACACGGCGACGATATCTTTGCGCCCGCGCTCCTTCATGGCGAGTGCCGCAAAGCGTCCGCCCTCTTCGTCGTCAGAGTAGACCGTCGAGAACACATCGCGATAGGGATGGCCCTCGAGCTGGCCGCACAACACGGTGGGTACGCCCAGCTCGCGCAGCACCTCGAGCAGCTCGCTGCCCTTGTAGGGGGAGACGTCGATCACGGCGTCGAACGAGCGGCGCTCAAAGTGCTCGCGTGCGCGGTTGCGCTCATGCGTAGAAGATGCCTGCAAGATAACGGGCAGATAGGACGACTCCGACAGTTCCTCGGTAATGCCGCTCAAAAACTCGCTATAGGTGGGGTCGCTGAAGAGTTCACTCAGGGGCTCGGTCACGAGCACCGCGATGATTTCCGTGCGCCCGACAGCGAGCGCTCGGCCACGAGCGTTGGGTACAAAATTGACTTCCTTGGCCGCCGCGCGGACGCGCTTTTTGGTTTCCTCGCTAATGCGGGGCGAATCGTTGAGGGCGCGCGATGCCGTGGAGCGCGACACGCCGGCAGCTGCGGCAACCTCGGCAAGCGTAGGTGCGGTGCGAACTGGTTGGGTCATGGCGTCTCCTGGAAAATGCGGTCGATGTTGTCACTGATACGGGCTGGTGCGGATACAGCTTACTATAGTGCACCTGAAGAGCGTTCATGATATCCGGTGACAGGTGTCGTTTTGCAACCAAGCCGCAATCGAATACGTCTCGTGTGGGTGAGATATCAGCGGGCGCGGCGGTTGCCTACGAGCTTAAGAACGATGTTTTGTGTTGAGTTTCGATACTCAGGGTGACATAAGTGTCGCAGCTGTACAACCGGTTGCACCGTTAATCCGACCAAATCGACCGTTCAGCGGACAACCGGTTGCACAATTTTTTGCATCGCCCGTAAGATAAGGACAACCGGTTGCACAAGAATCACTACGATGACGAAGGAGCATCACCATGGACGCCATTAACGATTGGGAAAACCAAGCGCTCACCCACAGGAACCGCCTGGCACCCCATGCGTACTTTATGGGTTACGAGACCGCCGATCTCGCCGCTACGTACAGCCGCGAGCTGTCGCGCGGGTTTGTCCAGCTGTCTGGCTCGTGGCAGTTCCGCCTCTTTGAGGGGCCTGCTGCCGTTTCCAACGAGGAGCTCTCTACGTACGAGCCCGAGTGGGATCACGTGGAGGTTCCGCACCTGTGGCAGGTGGATGGCTATGGCAATCTTGCCTATACCGACGAGGGTTTCCCGTTCCCGGTGGATCAGCCGTTCGTTCCCTCCGACGACCCCACGGGCGTCTACCAGCGCATCGTCAACCTTCCCGCCGTGCCTGCCGGCGCTCGCGAGATCATTCGCTTTGACGGCATCGAGAGCTATGGTGAGCTGTACGTCAACGGTCAGTTTATCGGCATGACCAAGGGCTCGCGCCTGTCTGCCGAGTTCGACGTGACCGACGCGCTCGTCGAGGGCGACAACCTGTTTGCGGTCAAGGTCCTGCAGTACAGCGATGGCAGCTATATCGAGGATCAGGACATGTGGTGGGCCTCGGGCATCTTCCGCGATGTGTACCTTATGCAGCGTCCCGCCGCGCACCTGGTCGACTTTAGGTTCCGCACGCACCGCGAGGGCGATGCCGCTCTGATCACGCTCGATACGGTGGCCGAGGGCGCTTCCCGCGTCGTGTTTACGCTCAGCGATGGCGAGAACGTGGTCGCTACGGGCGAGTGCGTCGATGGCCATGCCGAGTGCAGCGTTGCCGATGCCCACTTCTGGAACCCCGAGGACCCCTTCCTCTATGACCTTACGTTTGAGGTCTACGACGGCGACGAGGTCAGCGAGTACGTTCCGCATCACCAGGGACTTGCCGAGGTGACGGTCGAGGGCAATCATATCTACCTCAACGGCACTTACTTTAAGATGCATGGCGTCAACCGCCACGATCACGACGATCACAAGGGTCGCGCCGTGGGCCTCGATCGCATGCGCCGCGACCTGGAGCTCATGAAGCGGCACAACATCAACGCGGTGCGCACCTCTCACTATGCCAATGACCCGCGCTTCTACGAGCTGTGTGATGAGTATGGCATCATGCTGGTCGCCGAGACCGATATGGAGAGCCACGGCTTCGAGAATATCGGCAATATCGCCCTGGTCACCGACGACCCGGCATGGGAGCCGGCCTACGTCGACCGCATTGAGCGCCTGGTGATGCAGGAACGCAACCATGCCTGCATCATTATGTGGTCGATGGGTAACGAGAGCGGCTATGGCTGCAACATCCGCGCGATGTACGCCAAGGCTCACGAGCTCGATGATCGTCCGGTCCATTACGAGGAGGACCGCAACGCCGATACCGTCGACGTCATTTCCACGATGTACTCCCGTGTTTCGCAGATGAACGACTTTGGTGAGCATCCGTTCCCCAAGCCGCGCATCAACTGCGAGTACGGTCACTCCATGGGCAACGGTCCCGGAGGCCTGTCCGAGTACCAGGAGGTCTTCGATCGCTGGGATTGCATCCAAGGCCAGTTTATCTGGGAATGGTGCGACCACGGTTTGGCTGCTGTGACCGAGGACGGCGTTGCCTACGACATGTATGGCGGCGACAATGGCGATTACCCCAACAACAGCAATTTCTGCATCGACGGTATGGTGTTCCCTTGGCAGCAGCCGAGCCCGGGCCTTACCGAGTACGGCCAGGTCATCTGCCCGGTTCGCATGGCTTATGACACCGAGGCGGGCGAGCTGACCGTCACGAACAAGCGCTGGTTTACTACCCTCGAGGATGTCTGCCTGTCGGCGGAGACCCTGGTAGACGGCGATGTAGTGTGCCGCAAGACGCTTATGCCCGGCGCGGTGGCTCCCGGCGAATCCGTCCAGCTGCCACTGGTGATTCGCGAGGCCGCGGTAGGCGAGACCCTGCTGACCGTGCGCGCCTACACCATGGCGGCTCACGCCTGGTGCGAGCCGATGTTCCAGCTGGGCGCAAGCCAGTTTGCCATCGCAAACCATCCGGCGCCGGCCATCGCCGCCCCCGCTCGTCCTGAGCTTACGGTCGAGGAGACCGAGCAAGAGATCCGCATTCACTCCCTCAACGGCGAGCTGACCTTCAGCAAAGTCAACGGTACCGTGAGCGAGTGGAAGGCATCCGGCCGCGACGTAATGGCCTCTGGTCCCCAGGTTGGTTTTTGGCATCCGCTCGTCGACAACCACGCTCAGGAGTATGACTCCCTGTGGAAGGACAACTTCATCGATGTGATGCAGACGTCTACCCGCAAGGTTTCTTGGAAGCAGGACGGCAATGCGGTCGTCGTTACCGTGAGCCAGCGTATCGCTCCTCCCGTCCGCGCGTTCGGCATGCGCGTCGAGCTCGTCTACACCGTGCTTCCGAGCGGTCGCGTCGACCTCAAGGTTTCCGGCGAGCCCTACGGCGATTACTCGGATATCATCCCGCGCATCGGCATCTCCTTCGAGGTCCCCGGTTGCAATCGTGCCGTCGAGTGGTATGGCCACGGCCCGGGCGAGAACTATCCGGACTCGCTGCGCGCCAACCCGGTCGGTCATTACCGCACTACGGTCGACGACATGTTCACGCCCTACGTTATGCCTCAGGACTGCGCCAACCGTGAGGGTACCCGCTGGGTTGCTCTGCGCTCCAGTCACGGTGACGGTCTGGTCGTGACGCGTCCGAGCGACGCCGCCTCCAACCCGTTCTCGTTCTCGGCATGGCCCTATAGCTGCGAGGCCATCGATAACGCCAAGCACGTCTACGACCTTGTCAAGGGCGACACGGTCACGGTCAACATCAACGACCAGCTGCTCGGCCTTGGTTCGAACTCTTGGGGTTCCGAGGTGCTCGATTCCTATCGCACCCGTTTTGAGAGCTTCAGCTTTGAGGTGTCCCTGCGACCGCTGACGTCTGCCGATCTGGCTCAGGCGCTGGCACCCATTAAGGAGGCATAAGTCATGCATGTCTTTAACTCGCGCGCCGATTTCGACGCTCAGATGAAGTCCGTCAAGAAGTGGATGCGCACCGGTCAGGCGCTCGATGGCGTTGCCGACCTGCAGCACGACGTGGCTTACTCCATCGGCGACTCGTTGGTGTACTGGTGGGTCTATGCCCGCGAGGCCGCTACCGCCGATCTGGTCGGTCACCGTCGCTACCATGCCGTGCTCGCTCCGCTCGACGGCGACCTGACCGTCGAGGTGGCTTCCAAGGCGGATCTTACCTGCACGCGCACTTACAGCGATATCGACGATCGCGAGCGCTTTGAGGGTATGGGGGAGACCGTGACGATTCCCGCCGGCGGCGTTGCCGTCGTCGAAATTGACGAGGCCTACCGTGTCGTGGCCGATGTCGCGGATTCCCGCGTCGTGGTACTGCACGTGACGGTTGAAGGTCATTCCTTCCCCAACAAGTAGTATTCGTCCGTTTGGGCGTTTGCTTAGCGCCGTTAAGGGGGATGGCTTTGTTGACTCCCTTTTCCCCATTCCCCTTAGCAGGTGCGCCGTCCACGATTGCGCTTGCAGTCCGGACGGTTTTAGATGAGATATAACGGATGATTGGGAGGGCTTATGAGCTCTGAAAAACGAGGAACGATTGGTTCGTTCGCTCTGCTGGGCATGACGGTCGCCGCCGTGTTCGGTATCAAGAACATCATCAACAACAACGCGGCCATCGGCTTGGCAGCTGCGCCGTCGTTCTTCTTCGCCACGCTTTTGTACTTTGTCCCCTATACCCTGGTTACCGCCGAGTTCGTCGGCCTTAACAAGGACTCCGAGTCGGGCGTGTACGCCTGGGTCAAGACCTCGATGGGCGGCCGCTGGGCATTCCTGACGGCGTTTAGCTACTGGTTCGTTAACCTGTTCTACTTTGCGTCCGTCCTGCCTAACGTCATCATTTACGCGAGCTACGTGTTCTTTGGTGCCAATGCCGAGCTCTCGCAGCTGTGGATCACCATTATCGAGATCGTCGTCTTTGCTATCGCCACGTGGGTTTCGACCAAGGGCGCTAAGTGGATCGGCTCCATTTCCTCCTTCGGCTCGACCGCGGCTCTCGGCCTGACTGCCGTGTTCATCTTGCTGTCCCTGGCTGCTGCCTTTGGCGGCGTCGAGTTCGCTACGGCTCCTACCCCCGCTAACATGGCTCCCGACACGACCAACTTCGCAACTATGTGGGGCTTCTTCGGTACGCTTGCCTGGATCATCCAGGGCGTTGGCGGCGCTGAGTCTGTCGGCGTGTTCCTTAACGACCTTAAGGGTGGCGTCAAGGCCTTCGTGCGCACCGTCGTTATCGCCGGCCTGACCATCGGCCTTCTGTATGCAGGCGCTTCGCTGCTGGTCAACCTGTTCATTCCCGAGGGCGGCGTTGCCATCTCCACCGGTATCTTCGACGTATTCGGCGCTGTCTTTGCCCACTTTGGCATTCCCATGGAAGTGTCCACGCGCGTCATTGGCCTGATCCTTCTCGCTCATATGACCCAATCCGCTGTCAAGAGCCACAATGGCCCCGCCGACCGCTT
>CAUCKA010000051.1 GCA_958443265.1 uncultured Collinsella sp.
ACCTTCTGGTCATGCCGCCGAAGTTGAAAGGCAGATTGCCGCCCTGGCGGGCTTGTAGCGTCAAGTAGTTACGGCGTTTGGTAAAACGCCGTAACTATCTAACCACCAAGATATGCTTTGCGAACGTTATCGTCGTGCAGGAGCTCTTGGCCGGTGCCGGTCATGGTGATCTTGCCGGTCTCGAGCACGTAGCCGCGCGTGGCGATCGAGAGCGCCATCTGCGCGTTCTGCTCGACCAGAAGCACCGTGGTGCCGGCCTTGTGCAGGTCCTCGACAATCTGGAAGATCTGCTCAATCAGAATCGGCGCCAGACCCATGGAAGGCTCATCGAGCATGAGCAGCTTGGGGTTACTCATAAGGGCACGGCCCATAACGAGCATCTGCTGCTCGCCGCCCGAAAGGGTGCCGGCGACCTGGCGACGGCGCTCCTTCAGGCGCGGGAACTGCTCGTAGACGCGCTCAAGGCCCGGAGCAACCGTGGACTTGGGCTGCGTGTAGGCGCCCATCTCCAGGTTCTCCTCGACCGTCATCTGCAAAAAGGCGCGACGGCCCTCGGGGACCTGAGCCAGGCCCTTGCCCACCAGCTTGTCGGCAGGCGTATGGGTAATGTCCTCGCCCATAAACTTGATGGAGCCGGTCTTGGAGCGCAGCAGGCCCGAGACGGTCTTAAGCGTCGTGGACTTGCCGGCGCCGTTAGCGCCAATCAGGGCCACGATCTCGCCCTCGTTAACGTTAAAGGAGATGTCCTTGATGGCGTGGATGGCGCCGTACCAGACGTTGATGTTGTAGACGGAAAGCATCGGCTCTGCCATTTAGTTCTCCCTCTTATCCTGCTTGCCCAGATACGCCTCGATAACAGCGTCGTTGTTCTGGATTTCCTCGGCCGTGCCCTTGGCGATGACCTTACCAAAGTTGAGCACGCAGATGCCCTCGCAAATATTCATGACGAGCGACATGTCGTGCTCGATAAGCATGATGGCGATGCCAAAGGTGTCGCGAATCTTAACGATGTTCTCCATGAGCTCCGCGGTCTCGGACGGGTTCATGCCGGCGGCAGGCTCGTCGAGCAGCAGCAGCTTGGGGTTGGTGGCAAGCGCGCGGACGATCTCCAGGCGGCGCTGGGCGCCATAAGGCAGCGAACCGGCCTGCTCATTTGCCAGATGCTCCATATCAAAGATAGACAGCAGCTCCATGGCGCGCTCATGGGCGGCCTTCTCGTGCTTCCAATACGTCGGCAGACGCAGCACGCCCTCAAAGCCGGAGTAACGCTCCTGGTTGTGCAGGCCGACCTTAACGTTATCCTCCACCGTCATGGTGTTGAACAGGCGAATGTTCTGGAAGGTACGGGCAATACCCATGCGGTTGACCTGGTAGACCGACTTGCCCGAGGTGTCCTCACCGTCGAGCAGGATGGTGCCGTGCGTGGGCTGGTACACCTTGGTGAGCAGGTTGAAGACCGTGGTCTTACCGGCACCGTTGGGGCCAATCAGGCCGGCGATCTCGGTCTTGCCGATAGTCAGGCTAAAGTCGTCGACTGCCTTAAGGCCACCGAACTCAATGCCCAGGTGGATGCACTCGAGCGCCGGACGCTGGCCCAGGTCGCGATCGGGAACAATGGCGCCAGAAGGATACGGGACCATCTTGCCCTTGTTGAACTCAAATTTACTGGGCATCGGCTGCCACCTCCTTCTTGGAAGCAAAACGGTCCTTGACGCGACCGAAGAACGCCTTGAGCTGCGGGTTGTTGGTAAAGATCATGACCAGGATCAGCACGATGGCGTAGATGAGCATGCGGTAGTCCGAGAACTGACGGAGTAGCTCAGGAAGCACCGTGAGCAACGCCGCCGCGATGACGGAGCCGCGCATATTGCCCAGACCACCCAGGACCACGAACACCAGGATGAGGATGGACGTGTTGAAGTCGAACTTGGTAGCGGAGAGCTGCGAGAAGTTACCGCCGAAGAGAGCTCCGGCAGCACCGGCGAGGGCAGCGGAAACCACGAAGGCGATCATGCGGTACTCGGTGACGGAGATGCCTACGGACTCGGCTGCAATCTTGTTATCGCGCACGGCCATGATGGCACGGCCGGTACGGCTGCGAACCAGGTTGAGCACAATCACGAGTGCGACCATGACCAGGATGGCACCGGCGAGGAAGGTCGAGTACGTCGACACGCCCGAGGCGCCCTGGGCGCCCTTGATGATGGCGGTACCGTCCTCGAGCAGGTGCAGATCGTCGATCGTGGAGTTACCCGTGATGTTAAAGATCACATGCAAGCCGCGAGAATCGACGCCCACGATAAGGCACGTGACAATCTCTTTGATGATCTCGCCAAAGGCCAAGGTCACGATGGCCAGGTAGTCACCGCTCAGGCGAAGGACCGGGATACCGATCAAAAAGCCCAGAATGGCAGCGGCGATAGCGCCGACCACAATGCTGACGACAAGACGTATTGGATCGGAGGGGACGGCGCTCTCGAGGGCAACCGCGGTAACGATGCCCGTATAGGCGCCGACGCTCATAAAGCCCGCGTGGCCCAGCGACAAGTCGCCCGCGATGCCGACGACGAGGTTAAGGGAGATGGCCATGACGATGTAGGCCGTAATAGGAACCAGCTGACCGGCGATCATGCGCGGGATCATATGGTTAGACTGCATAAAGAACACGATGGCAAATGCCACGATGCACATGGCATACGTAACAAAGTCGTGACGCGTCTGCTTGTCTTTAAGAAACTTCATAACGCTCACCTACACCTTCTCGGGGACGTACTTGCCCAAGAGGCCGGCAGGCTTGACGAGCAGGACGATGATCAAAACACCAAAGACGATGGAGTTGGCAAGGCTCGTGGAAATGTATGCCTGCGCCATCGCCTCGATGATGCCGATGAGGATGCCACCGACAAAGGCACCGGGGATGGAGCCGATGCCGCCGAAAACGGCAGCGTCGAAGGCCTTGATGCCAGGCATGGCGCCCGTGGTGGGCTGCAGGACCGGCGAGTAGGAGCACAGGAGCACACCGGCGATGGCGGCAAGGGCGGAGCCGATGGCAAACGTCATCGAAATAGTGCGGTTGACGTTGATGCCCATGAGCTGAGCGGCGGCCTTGTCCTCGGACACGGCGCGCATGGCTTTGCCCATCTTGGTCTTACCTGTAAAGAACATCAGGCCGGCCATGATAACCAGGCAGGCGACGATGGTGACGAGCGAGACGGCGCTTACGTTAAACTTGGCCAAGAACTCCGGCACCGGGAAGGTGACGAGCGAAGTGAAGTTCTTGGGCGTGGCGCCCCACAGAAGCTGTGCGGCGTTCTGCAGGAAGTAAGACACACCGATGGCCGTGATCAGAACGGCCAGCGGGCCTGCTTGGCGCAGCGGCTTATAGGCCAGACCCTCGATGAGAACACCAAGAACCGTGCAGACCACACAAGAGAGAATTACAGATGCCCAGCCCGGGAGGCCGAGATACGACGTGGCGCAGAACGAGACATAGGCACCGACCATGATGACGTCGCCGTGAGCGAAGTTGAGCATCTTGGCGATACCGTAGACCATGGTGTAGCCCAACGCGATGATGGCGTAGACGCTGCCCATGGACAGGCCGTTGACCAGGTATTGGATAAAGACTGTCATGTTCCACATCCCCCTTTCGAATAGGTTTCCAGTTGATGTATGAAACAGGGACGTTACATCGTCCCTAGATACCAAGCAAGCAGGGAAGGCCAAAACCTCCCCTGCTTGGGATCAAAACCGCTCTATGTAAGGCGGCCTATTAGGCCTGTACGTACTTGCCGTCGGTAATGACGTACGCCGTCGGGTCCTTCTGGACCTGGCCCTTGTCGTTCCAGGAGAGCTTGCCAGTCAGACCGTCAACAGTAATGTTGCGCATAGCCTCGGGAAGCTTCTCGGCAACCTCGGTGGGGTCGGCGTCGACACCCAGGCCGGCCTCCTTGAGAGCCTCGACCACCGCATGCACGCCGTCGTAGGCGTCGGCGGCAAACTGGTCGGGGGTATCGCCGTACTTATCTTTGTAAGCGTTGACGAAGTCGGCGTTCTTCTCGTCGTCGGCGGAGAACGGGGTCATGAGCAGCAGACCCTCGGCAAGAGAGGTGTCGAAGCCCTCAACGCCCAGGATGCCGTCCATGCCGTCGCAGCCCATCATCTTGACGTCGTAGCCCATGTCCTTGGCGTTCTTGAGCAGGACGGACGCCGGCGTGTAGTAGATCGGCGCAAAGATCATGGTGGCGCCGGCCTGCTTGGCCTTGGTCAGCTGGTTTGTAAAGCTCGTGGCGGAGTCGTCCTTAAAGGTCTCCTCGTCGACAACCTCGAGCTTGGACTCAGCGGCCTGGGCCTTAAAGGAATCTGCGATGCCCGAAGAATAGGCGTCGCCGGAGTTATAGAACAGCACGAACTTCTCGTCCGCATACTTCTGCGCCAGGAACTTGGCAGCGTTGACACCCTGGTTGGGGTCGGTAAAGCAAACCTGGAAGACGCAATCCTTGCCCTTGGTAACGTCCTCGGAAGACGCGGACGGGGTGATCATGAACGTCTCGGGGTCGTTACCGCACTCTGCGGCAACGGCGACCGACGCACCCGTGGTGGTCGGACCGACGAGGGCCTGCATGCCCCAGTCGAGCAGGGTGTTGAAGGCGTTGACGGCCTTCTCGCCGTCAGCCTGGTCGTCCTCGGCCTTGCTGACAAGCGGCAGCTCCTTAGTCGAGAAATCCTTGCAGCCAAGCTCGACAGCCTGTGTAACGGACTTGCCGTAGGACGCGTTGGCGCCGGTCAGCGGGCCGATGGTGCCGATCTTAAACGAAGCGTCGCCCGACGCGGAACCGCTGTCGCCGCCGTTGGAGGAGCAGCCAGCTAGAATGGACATCGCCCCCAGACCTGCTGCGCTCGCGATAACGCTCCTGCGATTCATAACAGGGTTCAATGACTTACCGGTGAGGCTCGACATGCGGCTCTCCTCTCAAATCTCGTCGGGTTTCAGTTACCCGACAGGCCATCCTTCGCCGTGTTCGGCGTTCGCAAAATAGTAGACGCTTTAGTTGAGAAAAGTGGCGATTATTTCGACTTTTCTTTGGATTTGTTCATTTATCCATAAATATGCGTATTTCTATTGGTTTATGCAGTTTAGCCACTTTATTGTGTGAAAGTAATGTTTCCGTTCTGTTACAGGCGTCCCTGCTCTGAATAAAACAGCCTCACCGGTCGCGCTTTATGCGCACTTAGGCGGCGATGTACTTGCCGTCCTGAATCACATAGGCTGTGGCGGGCTTTTCGACCTGGCCCTCGTCATTCCACGTCAGCTCGCCTGTCAGGCCCTCAATCTTGATCTTGCGCATGGCCTTGGCAAGGTCGCCGGCAATGTCGGCACCGTCGGCCGAAATGTCAATCCCCGCCCTATCGATAGCCTCGGCGATGGCGTGGACGCAATCGTAAGCGTCGGCGGCAAACTGGTTGGGCGTCTCGTCGTAGGCATCCTTATAGGCCTTGACGAAGTCGGCATTCTTCTCATCGTCAGCCGAAAACGGGGTCATGAGCAGCACCCCCTCGGCAAGAGAGGTATCGAAGCCTTCCACAGAGAGCAGGCCGTCCATGCCGTCGGTACCCATGAGGGTCATGTCGTAGCCCATGTCCTTGGCGTTCTTGAGCAAAACGGACGCCGGCGTGTAGTAGATCGGCGCAAAGATGAGCGTGGCGCCGGCCTCCTTGGCCTTGGTGAGCTGGTTGGTAAAGCTCGTGGAAGAGTCGTCTTTAAAGGTCTCGGTATCGACGATGTCGAGCTTGGACGCCTTGGCCTGCTCGGCAAAAGCGTCGGCAACGCCCGAGCTATACGTATCGCCGGAGTTGTAGAACAGGGCGATCTTGGCGTCCGCATACTTCTCGGTCAAGAACTTCGCAGCGCTGGCGCCCATGGTGGGATCGGTAAAGCAAAC
>CAUCKA010000052.1 GCA_958443265.1 uncultured Collinsella sp.
CCGCACATGTGCGGATGAATGTGGGAGGTGTTCGGATAAAGTCGATAATCAAGGCCGGACAGCCCCAAAAATTTTTTCAAAAAAGTTGTTGCGCGCCGGACAGACTTCTGTGTATACTAATCCCCGCAGCGCACGCGAGCGGAAACAAACGCGAACGACTGCCTGGGGAGTTAGCTCAGTTTGGTTAGAGCGCCGGCCTGTCACGTCGGAGGTCGCGGGTTCGAGCCCCGTACTTCCCGCCAACGCAATTAAAGCCACGTCTTCGGACGTGGCTTTTTGCGTTTGATGCACTTTGTTTCGATAGAACGATCGCCCTGGTGCATCTTCGCCCAGAATCCCCGCGCCTTCGGGAACGCAAGTAAAATCTAATAAGTATATTTGTCTGAACAACAGCTTTGTTGCGCAACACCTGTTCAACGAGACAGGGGGTTAGGTTATACTAAATTGCACTGTGCGCCGCATCTGATGCATTTCGCTCCAAGCGCGGCACTCAGTGGATATCTGATTTACCATTTGGATGTCCTGGCGGTCATTTAGCGTCTCGACACAAGCTCGGCCCCGGAGCTCGTTCGAGCTGTTCGTATTCCTTGAAAGGGGAAAAATGGACATATCGAGGAAGACTGATTACGCCCTTCGTATGTTGGCGATGCTTGCCGAGGATCCGGAGTGCTTGCTTTCTGTTCGCACCGCTGCCGAAGAGGTCAATGTCCCGTATTCGTTTGCCCGCTCGATTCAGCACGGTTTGGTCCAGGCCGGTATTGTGGAGAGCCTGCGTGGCGTCCACGGTGGCATGCGTCTCAAGGTCAGTCCGGACGACGTTACTATCCGCCAAGTCGTCGAGGCCGTTCAGGGTCCTATGGTTATGAACGATTGCACCGCGCCCGATGGTGACTGTGCGCGCATGGGCGCGTGCTGCTATCATCCCCTGTGGGCCGGAGCTCAGGCGTTGATGCGCGACTACCTCGATTCCGTTTCGCTCGGCGATATCGTCGCTCACCGCCAGTTCCCGGCTGTTGATCCCAAGTTCGCCGACCGCGATGCGTTTCCCGAGTACGCCACCTGCGCGTGCGCTTGCCGGGAGGAATAGCGCAGCATAAGGAGCATTGCCATGATTCAGGACCCCTTTCGTTCGATGATTCGTTCGGAAGGGGTCCTGCGTTATCGCGACCTTCCGTGGCGCCGCACGCGCGACCCGTATATCATCTGGCTTTCCGAGGTCATGCTGCAACAGACGCAGGTGCCGCGCGTGGAGACGCGCATGCCGGCGTGGCTCGATCGCTTTCCGACCATTCAGGCGCTCGCTCAGGCCGCTCCTTCCGATGTTTTGGACGCTTGGCAGGGGATGGGCTACAACCGACGCGCTCTGGCGCTCCATAGGGCCGCGCAGTGCGTTGTGGAGGACTGGGATGGGGAGTTTCCGCGCGAGACGCGCGATCTGGTCGCGCTGCCCGGTATTGGCCCGGCGACGGCGCAGGGCATCCGTGCGTTTGCGTTTGATCTTCCGGGTGTGTATCTGGAGACCAACGTGCGCACGGTCTTTCTGCATCATTTCTTTCCCGATGTGCCGGCTGTCCCCGATCGCGAGCTGGTGCCGCTGATTCAGGCCGCCTGTCCGGCAGCCCCCGGCACGGCGGCGGACGAGATCGCACCCTTTGCCGTGCCGCTCGATGATGCCGACACGCCGCGCGCGTGGTATTACGCGTTGCTAGATTACGGCGCATATCTAAAAAAGACGTTGCCCAATCCGTCCAGGCGCTCGGCGGGCTATAGCCGTCAATCAAAGTTTGAGGGCTCGCGTCGCCAAAAGCGCGCCCACATTGTGCGCATGCTGCTGGCGGCGCGCGATGGGCAGCCGGCAGGCATTACGCTCGATGAAGCCGTTGCAGGCGTTAACGAGATGGAGACGGCAGCCGGTCGCGGGCCGGTCGAGTGCGACTTGATCGCGGGCATTCTAGCTGACTTGGAGCGCGAGGGCTTTTGCCGAGCCGAGGACGATCGTTGGTTGAGCGTGTAGCCCGCTCAAATCTGAAGAACGGGATTGTAAGGTTTAAATTCTCGGCATGAGGGCATCCTAAAGACGAGGCCGCTCGAAGCCTACGGGCGGCATGCGTTGAAGGGAAGTACACCTATGGATTTTGAGAATTCCCAAACCAAGAAGAACCTCGAGACCGCTTTTGCCGGTGAGTCCCAGGCACACACCAAGTATCGCTACTATGCCTCCAAGGCCAAAAAGGACGGCTACGTTCAGATCTCGAATATCTTTGCCGAGACGGCGGGCAACGAGTCCGAGCACGCCAAGCTGTGGTTTAAGTATCTGCACGACGGCGCCGTCCCCGATACCCTGGACAATCTGCGTGATGCCGCTGCGGGCGAGAACTACGAGTGGACCACGATGTACGACGAGTTCGCCAAGACCGCCGAGGAGGAGGGTTTTGCCGAGATCGCCGAGAAGTTCCGTGGCGTCGCCGCCGTCGAGAAGGCCCACGAGGAGCGCTACAACAAACTCGTCGAGCGCATCGAGTCGGGCGAGGTGTTTGAGCGCGAGGGCGTGAAGGTGTGGAAGTGCCTGAACTGCGGGCACCTGCATGTTGGTGCCGAGGCGCCTGAGGTGTGCCCGGTGTGTAACCACCCGAAGGCGTACTTTGAGGAGCAGGTGGTGAACTACTAGCGCGTGGCGCTAGCGTGAGCTGGGCCGGGAGGGCCGGACTACCTTCCCTCCTCGCTCACGGCTTCGCAGGGTCGCGTTGAGGGAAGGTAGTCCGGCCCTCCCGGCCCGCTTTGGGTCGTCGCGTGCTCGTTACTGAAAAGCTGATTAGAAGTTTGTGTGCCGCCCTTATGGGGCGGCACGTTTTTGTGTGGGGGCTGGTTGGGACGGCACCGTTCATGGGTGGGGTACACTGGGTAGCGACTTTTAGCTTATCTACTACCTGATGGGGTGTTTTTGTATGGGTAAGAAATCTCGGGCTCGGGTGGCTGCTGCTGGGACTCGTAAGGATCCTGAGCGTCGGGTTGTTGAGCACGATAAGGGCGAGCGTGCCAATAAGGAGAAAAAGGTTGGTGCACACGCTCATCCCGACTGGGCGCCTCATTTGAATTCGGCTAGTGAGGACTTGACTGCCAAGCTGTTCACGATGGTCGAGGTCATCTTGGGTGTGGTGCCCGTGGTGGTTATCGGTTTGTTCCTGGCCTCGAAGGACGCCACGAGCGTGGATAAGCTCACCGATGTCTTTTCGCAGGAGCCCTCGATGGTGGTCACGTTTATTTCTGCGTGCTTGCAGCCGTTTGTGGCGTACATGCTGTATATGGTCTACCGCAAATACTGCGAGGGCGACGCTGGTTTTGTCGCCGGCAACCTGATTGGTCTTTTGTGCTCCGAGATCCTACTGCTCAATATCCCGGGCGTCATCGGCATGGGCATCTTGCTGTGGCGTGTCTGGCGTAATGTTGCTCCGCACTTTGAGAGCTGGCTGTTTGAGCGTCGCGTAATGGGCGTGCTGGTCGACATCGCGGGCTCGCTCGTGATCCTAGTCCTGGCGTTTATGTGTGCCACCGCAGCTCGAGGTCTCGCGGGCATGTAAAGCTGCCTTCACCGATTGCGGAGCACAGGGCGGGGAAACACCTTTCCCTCTCGCTCACGGCTCCGCAGGTCGCGCGAGGCAAAGGTGTTTCCCCGCCCTGTGCTCCGGCTTCGGGTCGTCGCGTGCTCGCTACTGAAAAACTGATAAGAAGTTAGCGTGCCGCCCCTTTTTGGGGCGGCACGTTTTTGTGGGGTCCCGGTCTCCACAATTTTCGTCAAGCTTTTGGTTAGATTTTGGTCAGCTGGCGTAAGGGTGGAAGGCCAAAAGATTGCTGGCGAAAAAAGCTCAGAGAAAGTGCTGGTAGGGGAGTTGTTGAGCTTTTCGACAGCTTTTGAGCAAAAGAAACTTTGTGGCTATCGCCGGCGATTGCGTTGTCGCGGTCATGGCGGTGCGGGATGCTGGTCGTAAGCGTCGAATGCCCCGATTTTGGAGGCCAACATGGATCTGTTTCTTGAGACTCCGCAGCAACAAGCTGAGCGCATGCTGCGTCAGCAGCAACGACTCATGGAGATGCAAATGCAAGGGGTTGCCAACCAGGCGCCCGTGCAAAACGTCGTGCCCGCTGCTGTACCTGCAGCTGTGCCCGGGTGTGAATCGGCGCCAGAGGCCTATTCCGTACAGCAAGATTCATATGCGCAGGAGCTCGCGTTCGACAAACGCCGCGCGCGCCGCCGCCGTTTGGGCCAGCGCCTGCGCACATTGGCGATGATCGTGCTCATCCCGCTGGGGCTTGCGGCCATCTTTCTGGCGTCGTATGCCCTCACGTGCATCCTCAACGGCGCATCGCCCAACGAGGTGCTCCAACATCTAGCGGCCCTGGGTCAGCGCCTAGGTGACGTCATAACAACCATCCGCGCCGGCTGGGAGAGCTAGCGTTTGTCGCATTAGGACTTCTGGGGTGTAGGGATTATCGCCACGAGTGGAATCCTTGCATCCTGTGGGTCCTGTCGTGCGACTGAATAGTATTATTTAAGATGAATAATAATAAAGGATACAGGCAATACAAAAAGGAGGTGCGTGGTTGAATCTGACTTTTGAGGGATTCTTAAAAGGCTATTGCCGAGAGCTATCCGGACAGCAGTCGCTCAGTTTTAGAAAACTGGTTAAGCAAGCGACGACGGTTGCGCCGCGCGTGGCGGAGCCCCTGTTTTTGCTCGCTTTGGCACAGGGTAAAGCCGAATACGTTCTGGGCTTATCCGAGGGTTCGTGGATGGAAGAGGGTTACCGAGGCGTTTTGTCCTTGTACGCCCAAACGGGTAGCCTGGCATCTCTATGCGCCGAGGACAAACTTCCTAATCGTTATGCCAACGTTTGGCGTGCGTATAGAGCGGTGAAGGAAAAGCCAGTGGCGGACAGAAGAATCAACGCCCTGATGCGAAAAAGAACGTTGGGAGCGCTAGAGGAATCGGGTGTAACGCGCTACGGTCTCTGCCGCGATTTGAATCTGAATAAAGGAAACGTGTACGCATATTTAG
>CAUCKA010000053.1 GCA_958443265.1 uncultured Collinsella sp.
TGAAAGGGGCCCCGTGGCCAAGACGGTATATTCCGATAATCAAAACAATGTCGATGCTTTGGCTGAGCGCCTGAGCAGCCAGACGTCGCTTTCTGCCGAGCGCGCCAAGCTGGTTGCCTACGACCTGCTCTGCCGCAAGGCGCTCAAGATCAAGTCGAGCGCGCTGGCGCAGATTTTCCGTTCCGTCGATAAGGAATGCAACACCAAGGTGATGCGCGACGAACTCATCGCGGCAAAGATCGTTACCAAGATCGAGGGCAGCGGCATTAACGGGCGCCCGGCGTTCTATACCATCAATGCCGAGATCCGCGATGCCCAGGAGCAGCCTGCCGAGTCCGTCGAAGATTTTGTCGTCGAGGATTTCGCTGACGTGCCTGCTGTGGAAGAAGTTGCTCCGCGTGAGCATGTCGATACCGATGAGTTGCTCGATGAGAACGTCGTGCGTGCCTTTACGGCCAAGGCAGGACGCGGCGGTTTTGGCGGGGGCGGCAAGCGCGATGCACAGCGCCGCGCCCAGCAGGAGCGCTTCCGTCGCGCCGTTGCTCGAAAGGGCGAGACGGATGCCGAGGCTGTTGAGACCGAGGTTGCTGCCGAGTCGCAGAGGCCCGCGAAGGAGCAAAAGCCCGTGGAGGCCCAGGAGCCCCAGCGTCGCCGTGGTGCCCACTTTAAGGCTGCGCAGCAGGATGTCGCGCATGAGGTTGAAGAGCCTTCCGAGGCTGCAGACGATGTTGAGGAGTCTGCCAAGAAGGCTCCGGGTTCATGCCGTCCCGGACGTGGTTTTGCGGGACGTGCGTATCCCGTAAAGCGTCAGGAGAAGGGCGAGTCGGTTTCGACCACCCAGGACGAGAAGGCCGTTGAGCCGGTGGCTCGCGAGCAGAAGCCTGTTGAGCCGCAGCTTGAGGTTGCTGCCGAGGCCAAGGGCGAGCAGCCTACTGATGGGCAGACGGAGCAGGGCGCGTCGAGCAGGCCTCGCCGCCGTCGCCATCGCGGGGGCCGCAGTTCCCATGCCGAGACTGCAGCCGAGAAGACCACGCCGCAGGACGAGGATGCGAAGGCCGAGGTTTCTTCGGGGCAGCCTAAGCGCCAGCCGGCGAAGGAGAGCAAGTCCGATCGTCCGCAGAAGCAGGCGTCTATGCCGAAGCGCGAGCGCAATTCCCAAGGCGATTCTAAGCGCAGGTCTCAGAAGAAGCCGGAGTCTGCCGCAGTAGATGCTGCTGCCCAGCAGCCCGAGCCGGCCGTCCACGGCGAGGTATCGGCGTTTGCCCTTGCCCGCGTTTTAGGCAGGCAGCTGCTCAAAGTTGTCCCTACGCCTACGGCGCTCTCTAAGATCAAGGAGCAGCAGACACAGATCGTAAAGGTCGAGGGCAAGGACGGCAAAAAGGCTCCGCAGCGCACTCAGCACAACGAGATGTCCAACCGCAAGATTGCCGAGGAAATCGCAATCATCCAGGCTTGGATCGAGCAAAACCGAGGTGCCGATACGCCGGTTGCCTCGCGCCGCCAGCGTGCCTACCAGATTTTTAACGACGAGAAGGCTTTTGACGGCAAGCACGGTGAGCGCCTGATAAGGCGCATGACCGAAAAGGGCATCAGCATGCAGGCGATCAAGGTCGCCCCCAACCGCCCCGTGCACTTTACGGGTTTCTTTACGCTGGGCGCCGATAAGCCGTTCATTATGGTCGAGAACCTGGACACCTATGACGAGATCGTCAGGCTGCTGCGTGGCCGCAAGCACGCCAAGCTCTTTGGCATCAAGGTGGGCGGCGTGATTTTTGGCGGCGGATGCAAGGCGAGCGTCTCGCATGCCCTGGACGATTATCTGGCTGAGATCGGCTATCGCTTTAACTACGTCTACTACGTGGGCGATATCGACCGCGAGGGCGCGCGCATCGTCGAGCAGGCTCGCAATGCCAATGTGGTTGAGATTCGCCTGCATGCCGGCATGTACCGCGCCATGCTCGCCGAGCATAAGCGTCGCGTGAAGGCCGGCGGCGAGTGCGAGCCCGCGGCTGCCAACCAGGGCGTGCCGCAGAACTTGGCGGCGACGATCAAGGATCTGCCCATGGTCACGCGCGTGCAGTTCCGCAATGTGCTACGTGAAGGCGGGCGCATTCCGCAGGAGATTCTGATGACTGCCGACTATCGGGATGGCGACTCGGGAAGCTTCGACCGCATGCTTAACAACTAAATTCCGCCGGCCCCGGGAGAGCGGGGACACCGGCTTAGGTTTCCTGCTCTACAGTCCTGCTCACGACGGAGGCCACATTAAGTGGCCTCCTGTTCGTGCGGAACTCGCGATAAACCTAAGCCGGTGTCCCCGCTCTCCCGGGGCCTGTCGTGGCTTGGCCGTTGCATGCGGCTCGCTTTTCGGAACGGGGCTGACGGACACGTTCCGAAATCTACCACCGTCGCTGTGCAGGGTGTCTATAAAGAGCCGTGGCCAAAAAACATCAAATATGAGTACTGATACTCTTTTAGTAGCAGTAATTTTGACCACATTTAAGGTGATTTGACGTGTCGATCGAGCAGATAAGCTGCCGTATCTCCTCAAGTGTTCATTAAAGGAAGACCTTGATGCGAATAAATCTCATTAAGATCTTCTTTTATTAACGAAAATAATGTAGCTACAACGGTAACAGTACTCATATTTGCCGTTTTTTGGCCACAGTCCTTCGGAGGGTCCTCGAAAATAGTCCCGAGCCGGCACTTGGGAACGTTCCTATAATGCCGGCACTTAGGAGCGTCCCCAAGTGCCGGCACCGCGTCTGCCTGCGGCGGCCGCGCCCCGCTGCGTCGCTCCGCATCCTTGCGGGTTCGGATTCCTCCGCTTGGCGGCGTTGGCTCGATTTGCTTGACGTGAGGGGCTCTTGGCTGGTGTGGGACGGAGGGATTCCGCGTCCGCCTGGTCGGCGGCCGCGCCCCGCTGCGTCGCTTCGCTCCTTGCGTGCTGCGCTGGAAAACGCTTCGCGTTTCCTCGGCTCCGCACCCTTGCGGGTTCGAATCCCTCCGCTTGCCCACAAGAAAGCGCCCTGGGCCGTTATGGGCTCAGGGCGCTCAGTTTTAATGGCTGGGACGGAGGGATTCGAACCCCCAACAGCCGGCACCAAAAACCGGAGTTCTACCGTTGAACTACGTCCCAATGTGTGGTGTTGCCCAAAAGCAACTCGTCTAGTTTACCTAATCTGCGAGGGCATCGCAAACGCCGTCGAGTAGGCGTACGGCGAGGGTCTGCGCGTCGCTGGCCGTGAAGGTGCCGTTGTAGCGCGTCATGCCGGTGAGCTCGATGCGAATTCGTGCCGGCTTTTGCTGTGCGGCGACATTGGCGGTGCGGATGCGCTGGGCCAGATTGTGGCACTCGGCGAGGGCAATCGTGGCGCGTGGCGCGGCGTCGGCGGGCAGCTCGTCGCTTGCGATCTCGAGCACCAGGTCAACGTCGGTTGGGACCTCGGAGTCGCAGAGCATCATGCCGCTGTTGTCGGTCGTCGCCGTGGCGATGTTCCACATGCGCGATGCTACGCTGCGCGCGATAGGGTCCTCGCCGATGACGGCAATCTGGAAACGCTCGAGCACGTTGGCGGCGCGCGCAAAACCGATGCGGGACTCGGCTTCGGTGACCGAGGGCTTGCCCTCCCACACATGGTGCAGGCGGTTGATGTAGGCGTAGGTGTCCTGGAAGGCCATGCCGTCGGCAAACAGGCCGACATTTTCCTGGAACTGCTGCAGGGCGGCCTCGGTATGCGGACCAAAGTAGCCGTCGTCTTCGCCACAGGCAAAGCCCAAAACGTTGAGAGCGCGCTGCAGGGCCTGCACATCGGCGCCATGGAAATTGGGCATGCGCAGATACAGGGTGCGGTCGCCCAGCTTATACGAGGCGTCGACCAGGGCGCTCCAACAGGGGATATCGACGGCATAACCGGCCGCAAGGCCGCTATCGAGCCTAAACGTGCCAACGGCCTGCTCGGTGGTGGTGCCAAAGCGCTTGTCGGCGACCTCGTCGGCATCGATGGTGTAACCGAGCTGCAGAAGGCGGGACTGAACATCCTCGACGGCTGCTCCCTGCATGCCCGTGGTAATAGGTTCCATGAACGAACCCCTTTCGGCGTACGATTCGTACTATTTTGAGCGCGTGTCGGATAGACAACGCGAGACAATGCATAAACATGCACTCAACAGTGTAGCAACTTGTACCCAAACGCGCTGCCCACAGGTTTTGTGACCCCCGCTAGTTGAGGCGCTCCACAAAGAAATCTGCCATGGAGAGGAACAGTTCGCGTGCGTGCGGGTCAAGCTCAACGTTCTCGATGGCAGCCTTGGCTTTTGCGGTCAGGTCCAGCGCGTAGGCGTGAGCATATTCGATGGAGCCGGTCTGCTGGAAGATCTCCACGGCGCGCGCGAGCTGCGCGGGGTCCTCGGTGCCCGAGGAAAGGATTGCCTCGACCTCGTCGTGATGGCGCTCATCAGACAGGGCGTGCACGGCAACGAGCGTGCGTTTGCCCTCGGTGATGTCGGTGCGGAAGTCCTTGTTGGCGGCCTCTTTGGTGCCGACCAAGTTGAG
>CAUCKA010000054.1 GCA_958443265.1 uncultured Collinsella sp.
GCTTCGGGAGCACTTATAATGAAATCCGTGGCAACAGGTATGCCTACCGAACGGACAACCATGCTGAGGAAATCTGCCGTGGCGGACTTTCTGCCGCCGTCATCGCCAGCAAAGATCCGCAGGTAGGGGAGACCTTTAAGGACCTGCTCCTATCCACGGCCTTCCGCATCTACCTGTCGCAGGACATGACCGGCGTCGAGGTTTGCGGCGCCATGAAAAACGTCATCGCCATCGTGTGCGGCATTTCCGCCGGTTCTGGTGCGGGCGACAACACGCTTGCCCTTATCATGACGCGCGGCCTGGCCGAGATCAGCCGCCTGGTTCACGCCCGCGGCGGCCAGGCCATGACCTGCATGGGGCTTGCCGGCATGGGTGACCTTATCGCCACCTGCACCTCCGAGCATTCGCGCAACCGCACCTTTGGCTACGAGTTTGCCCACGGCGTCTCGCTCGACGAGTACCAGGCACGCACGCACATGGTGGTCGAGGGTGCCGTCGCGGCCCGCAGCGTGAGCGAGCTCGCCCGTTCACTGGGCGTAGACATTCCGCTCACCTTTGCCGTGGAGCAAACGCTCTACAACGGTGTTACTTTGGATAGGGCGCTCGAGATCCTTACCGACCGCGTCCCCTCCCAAGAGTTCTATGGACTCGCCGACTAGCGCAGAAAGGCTACTACCATGGGTTCCATCAAAATCGCTCCGTCCGTCCTTTCGGCCGACATGGCCAACCTCAAGGGCGAGCTCGACAAGATCGCCGGTGCCGACTACGTGCACTTCGACGTCATGGACGGTCACTTTACCGGCAACCTGACCTTTGGCGTTGACATCCTTAAGGCCGTCAAGCGCTCCACCGATGTGCCGGTCGACGCGCACCTGATGGTGTCGAACCCCGACGAGACGGTCGATTGGTACGCCGACGCCGGTGCCGACATGATCACCGTGCACTACGAGGCTTCCACGCACCTGCACCGCACGCTCACCCATCTGCAGCAGCGCGGCGTCAAGGCCGGTGTGGTGCTCAACCCCGCCACGCCCGTCTGCGTGCTCAAAAGCATCATCGACGTTGTCGACATGGTACTGCTCATGAGCGTGAACCCTGGCTTTGGCGGCCAGAGCTTTATCCCGGGCACCATTGCAAAGCTGCACGAGCTTACGGCCATGTGTGAGCGCCACGGCGTGTCGCCGCTGATCGAGGTCGATGGCGGTATCTCTTCCAAGAACATCGCCGAGGTCGTTAAGGCCGGCGCCAACGTGCTCGTAGCCGGCTCCGCCGTATTTAAGTCCCAAGATCCCGCCGCCGAGGTTGCGCTGCTGCAGAAGCTGGGCAATGAGGCCGCACAGGAGGCATAAATCCTTATGACCGCAGGTCAAAACCGCATACCCGTGAATCTTGACTATGCCGCCTCGACGCCCATGCGCGCCGAGGCGCTCCTTGCGCAGCGCGAATATGACGACAGCGAGCTCGCCGGCGTCAACCCCAACTCGTTGCACTCGCTTGGCCGCAAGGCCGCCGCACGCCTAGAAGTGGCGCGTCGCGAGATCGCCCGCAGCTTTGGCGCGCGCGTTCGCCCGTCCGAGATTGTCCTTACCAACGGCGGCACCGAGGCCAACCAGCTGGCGCTGCTCGGTCTTGCCGAGGGCGCTCGTCAGCGCGATCGCAAGCGCGATCGTGTAATCGTTTCGGCCATCGAGCACGATTCGATTCTGGACAACCTGCCGCTGCTGCGTGCCGCCGGCTTTACCGTCGACCTGGTGCAGCCCTGCCGCGCGGGCTACATTGAGCCCGCCACGCTTGTCGAGCTGCTCGGCGACGACGTGGCGCTCGTGAGCATTATGGTCGCCAACAACGAGAGCGGCGTGGTGCAGCCTATCCGCGAGCTGGCCGCCGCCGCACATGCTGCCGGTGCCTTGTTTCACACCGATGCCATCCAGGGCTACTTGCATATTCCGCTCGATGTCACCGAGCTGGGCGTCGATGCCATGACCGTTGCCGCGCACAAGATTGGCGGCCCCGTGGCATCCGGTGCGCTCTACCTTAAGAACCGCACGCCGCTGCGTCCGCGCATCTTTGGCGGTGGACAGGAAGCAGGACGTCGCGCCGGTACGCAGGATCTGCGCACGCAGCTGGCTTTTGCCGCTGCCGCCCACACGCTGGCGCCCCACGTGGCCCAGGAGCGAGCGACACTGCAGGCCCTGTCCGATAATCTCTATGCCACGCTTACGGCCCATCCTCGCATTCACGCCACGATGGGCGACTACGCGCAGGCAGATCGTCTGCCAGGCATGGTTTCAATCTACGTTGACGGCATGGACTCCGAAGAGCTCATCATCAAGCTCGATGCCGCCGGGTTTGAGGTATCGGCCGGATCAGCTTGCTCGAGCGGCAGCATGGACCCGAGCCACGTGCTCAGCGCCATGGGCATTGGTCGCGAGCAGGCGCTGGGCGCACTGCGCATCTCGTTTGATGACCGCGTGAACCCTTCCGACCTGGACAACTTTGCCCAGACGCTGCTGTCGATCGTGGGTGCCGCATGATCGTCGCCGACCTTGAGCGCGCCCTGCTGGCACGCTATCCCAAGACGGACGCCGAGGGTTGGGATCATGTTGGTTTATCTGTGGGAGATCCCGCCGCTGAGATCACCGGTGTTGCCTGTGCACTTGACGCTACCGAGGCCAACGTGCACCGTGCTCTCGAGGCCGGCGCCAACGTGGTGCTGACGCATCATCCCATTTATATCAAGGCGCCCGAGGCGTTTTGCCCGGCGGATATATCGCGTCCCCAATGCAGCGCTGTGTTGTACGAGGCAGCTCGTTGCGGCGTGAGCATCATCTCGCTTCACACCAACCTGGACCGATCGCACGAGGTGCGCGTTCGCCTGAGTGAGTTGCTGGGCGCTGAGCCCATGAGCTCGCTGGAGCATGTGGGCGAGCCTGAGCTCACCGGTCTGGGCGCACTCGCGACCCTCCACGACGTCTACAGCCTGCGCGATCTCGCCAACCGTGCCGCCACAGCCTATGGCAGCGACCCGCGCGTATGGGGCGAAGCCGAGCACCCGTGCCGCACCGTCGCCATTCTGGGCGGTTCCCTCGGCGATTTTGGTGAGCTTGCCATCGCCGCAGGCGCAGATGTTATTGTGACCGGAGAGGCCGGCTACCACGTGGCGCAAGACCTTGCCTTGCGCGGAATGCCGGTGATCTTGCTCGGCCACGACCGCTCTGAGGAGCCGTTCGTGGATATCTTGATGAACTCTGCAGTTGACGCCGGGATGGACCCCCGTCATGCGATTAAAATACTGAACCCTTGCCAATGGTGGACTGTGACAAAAGGAGAGAACTTATGAGCGCCGGCGCTACGCTACTCAAGCTGCAACAGATCGATTTGGAGCTCGCCCGCAACAAGAGCGAACTTGCCAATATGCCGGAGCTCAAGGAGCTCGCCTCAAAGCGTAAGACCTATGTAAAACTCAAGTCCGAGATGACCAAGCTCTACGCCCAGCGCAAGGACCTGGACATTGAGCTGGGCGATCTCAACACCACCGAGATTCAGACCAACAACGCCATCGAGGCTGCCAAGAAGCGCCACGTCGACGGCTCCGACTACCGCGAGGTTCAGGACCTGGAGAATGAACTCGCCACCCTGGCCAAGCGTCTGGACAAGATTGAGCACACCCGCAAGGATGTCGTTATCGCCCATAAGGAGGCGCTCGACCGCGAGGCCCGCGCACAGGCAATCATCGCCAAGTTTGAGGAGGGCGTGAAGGCCGATACCAAGGCCGCCCGCGCCAAGGCTGCCGACCTGCAGGCTCAGATTGACGCCGCCACTAAGGAGCGCACCGCGCTTGCCGCTACGCTGCCGGCCGACGTGCTCACCGACTACGAGCGTCTACTCAAGCAGTTCCGCGGCCTGGCCGTCGAGACCATCCAGGGTAACATCCCCACGGTCTGCCACACCGCGCTGCAGGCTTCGTCCATGAACGACCTCAACCACGACGGTAGGTCAATTACGCACTGCCCGTACTGCCACCGCCTCCTGGTACTCCCGAGCGAGGAAGCCTAGCGATGACGGCGGCATCCAACAATTCAATGCAACTTGAGGGAAAAACGATCCTGCTGGGCATTACCGGCGGGATCGCCGCCTATAAGTCGTGCAATATCGTGCGCCTGCTGCAAAAGCGCGGTGCGCGCGTCAAGGTTGTTATGAGCGAGCATGCCACGGAGTTTGTGGGCCCACTCACCTTCCGTGCGCTCACCAACGAGCCCGTTGCCGTGGGCCTATTCGACGATCCCTCCGACCCCATCCATCACATTTCGCTGGCGCAGGAACCCGACCTGGTGGTCGTGGCGCCCGCGACGGCCAATATCATCGCCAAGATGGCCAATGGCATCGCCGACGACCTCAT
>CAUCKA010000055.1 GCA_958443265.1 uncultured Collinsella sp.
CGGTATGGTCGTGGACGGTGATGTGCAGATTCTGGATGTCGCCGTCGACCCGGCACATCGCCGTGAGGGCATTGCCCGCAAGCTGCTGTCGCACGTGAGCTATGATGCCCAGATGCTCGGCTGCACTACGGCTTCGCTCGAGGTCGAGGACGGTAACGAGGGAGCGACCGCGCTTTATAACGCTCTGGGCTTTACCGAGGCTGGCCGTCGCCGCGGCTACTATGGTGCCGGCAAGGACGCCATCGTCATGACGGCTCCGCTGCCCCTGGTGCTTCCGGTCGATAATGCTTCGCCCGAGCCGACGGCGGCAGAGCAGCGCGTATGGCCGCTGCCTGCGCCTGGGCGCTCCGAGGGGGAGCGTGCCGAAATTGAGCGCCGCCGCCTAGTGCTCGCTATCGAGAGCTCCTGCGACGAGACGGCCGTGGCGATTATCGATGCGGATGGCAATATGCTGGCCAACCAGGTGTCGACACAGATTGATTTTCACGCCCGCTTTGGCGGCGTGGTGCCCGAGATCGCCTCGCGCAAACACGTTGAGGTGATTGTGAGTGTCGTGGATGCGGCGCTCGAGGATGCCGCAGCATCGCTTGGTCTTGAGGGTGGAGCCATCGCGCCGAGCGAACTCGCCGCTGTTGGCGTGACGCAGGGTCCGGGCCTGGTGGGTGCTCTGGTAGTGGGCGTCGCCTTCGCCAAGGGCTTTGCCTATGCCGCCGGCAAGCCACTCGTGTGCGTCAACCATCTGGAGGGCCATCTGTTCGCCAACCTGCTGGCGCAGCCCGATCTCAGGCCGCCGTTTATCTTCACGCTCGTCTCGGGCGGTCATACCATGCTCGTGCACGTGAAGGCATGGGGCGACTACGAGGTACTTGGTGAGACACTCGACGATGCTGTGGGCGAGGCCTTCGACAAGGTAGCCAAGGCGTTGGGTCTGGGCTATCCCGGTGGCCCCATCATCTCCAAGCTGGCCGAGACGGGCAACCCCCGCGCGATCGATTTTCCTCGCGCGCTTAACAGCAGGGGAGACTATCGTTTCTCGCTTTCGGGTCTTAAAACGGCCGTGACGCTCTACATCGAGCAGGAGACCAAGGCCGGGCGCACGATTCACCTGCCCGATCTGGCGGCTTCGTTTGAGGCAGCCGTCTTTGACGTTCAGTACAAGAAGGCCAAAAACGCCCTGCATGCCACCGGATGCAAGGAATACTGCATCGGCGGCGGCGTCTCGGCTAATCCGCATCTGCGCGAGATGATGATCAAGAAGCTTGGGCGTCAGGGGATCCGCGTAACGGTGCCACCGCTTTCGGCGTGCACCGACAACGCCGCCATGATCGCAGAGGTTGCCCGCCGTAAATTCGACCGAGGCGAAATCTCGCCGTTCGACGTCGATGCCGATCCGAACATGACGCTGTAGTCATACGGGTGCGGTCCCCGACCGGAGGGGCCGGATATAAGGTTTCCTGCTCTACAGTCCTGCGCAAGACGAAGGCCACATTAAGTGGCCTTCTTTGCGTGCGGAACTCGCGATAAACCTTATATCCGGCCCCTCCGGTCGGGGACCTTTCTGTATCGATATAGCTTTTGGGCTGGATCGGCGTCGACAACGTCCGGCAAGGATAGTTAGCCCGCGTCGAATTTCCGGCGTGCTTTAGCTGAAAGAAAAAGTTGGTGTGCGGAGCTTTCGCTCTGCATTTGGGATGGGAGCCCCTCGGGAGCGGGCGGGCGTATACAAGGTTTATCGCGAGTTCCGCACGAGCCGGAGAGCACTTAATGTGCTCTCCGTGCGAGCAGGACTGTAGAGCAGGAAACCTTGTATACGCCCGCCCGCTCCCGAGGGACATCTCTCATGCAAAAACTTTTGTCGGATAAAGTCAGAGGTCAGTGGCGTTTTATACCGAGAAATTCAAAAAAAGTTGAAAATTCATTACAAATTTGCGTTGACTTTAGGTAACTAAAGTTTCATACTCCTTTTCAACCACTGGGGGATGTGAACACGCACGGATCGTTCACATCATGATTGAAGAGGATTTCTTAGACATGTTCACGCATCAGCTAAACATTATCAGCGTAGTAATTATCTGATGCGGGTTAGCACATACAGCTAGCCCGTACGATAACGGGCGGCTGATGAAGATGAGGGCCGTCGAGCGCAACCGACGGCCCTCATTTTTTATGTCTAGGAAGTTCTTTTTAGAGGAGGAAATGTAATGAACGGAGTTTTGCTCATGGTTGTGGCCGCGGCGGTGCTCGCCTGTGGCTATCTGGGCTACGGCCGCTGGCTGGCCAACAAGTGGGGCGTTGACAAAGAGGCCCTCACGCCGGCCAAGCGCATGAAGGACGGCAAGAGCTTCTCGCCCGTCTCCGCCTTTACCGCGTTCTCGCACCAGTTCAGCTCGATCTGCGGTGCTGGCCCTGTCACGGGTACGATCGTCGCCATGGCCTTTGGCTGGCTGCCCGTCGTGCTCTGGGTCCTCGTCGGCGGCATCTTCTTTGGCGCCGTCCACGACTTTGGTGCTCTGTACGCTTCGATGAAGAACAACGGCAAGTCCCTGGCCCAGCTCATCGAGAAATACATCGGCAAGACCGGCCGTCGCCTGTTCCTGCTGTTCTGCTGGCTGTTCTGCATCATCGTCATCGCCGCTTTCACCGACATGGTCTGCAAGACGTTCATGTTCACCTCGGTCGTTGACGCTTCTGGCGCTGCCACCGGTGCTATCGACTTCACCAAGTCCTATGCCGCCGGCTGCGCTGGTACCATCTCCATCCTGTTCACCTTCGTCGCTATCGCCTTTGGTTGGGCCCAGAAGAAGTTCAACCTCACCGGCGCTGCCGAGTTTGTCACTGGCGTGGTGCTCATGGTTCTCATGTTTGCCGTCGGCATGCAGTTCCCGGTCTACCTGGACAAGTTCCAGTGGTTCGCCGTTGTCATGGTCTACCTGGTCTTTGCTGGCGCCATGCCCATCCAGATGCTCAAGACCCCTCGCGACTACCTCACTTCCATCATGATGATCGTCATGATCGCCTGCGCTGTCCTCGGTATCGTCGTCCTGGGTGTTAACGGCCAGGCCACCATCACCGCTCCGGCCTTTACCGGCTTCTCCAGCGCTTCTGGCATGATGTTCCCGGTCCTGTTTGTTTCCGTTGCCTGCGGTGCCCTCTCCGGCTTCCACAGCCTCGTTTCTTCTGGTACCTCCTCCAAGCAGGTCGAGAAGGAGCAGGACGCCGTCAAGGTCGGTTATGGCGCCATGATCGTCGAGTCCTTCGTCGGCATCCTTGCCATCATCGTCGCCGGCATCATGTTCTCCGATATGAACACCGCCGGCACTGGTGCCCTCAACGCCGGCGTCGCTTCCACCCCGTTCCAGATCTTCGCCGCTGGTATCTCCCGCGGTATGCAGGCCTTCGGTGTTGACGGCACGCTCGCTACCGTCTTCATGACCATGAACGTCTCCGCCCTGGCCCTGACCTCGCTCGATGCCGTCGCCCGCATCGCCCGCACCTCGTTCTCCGAGTTCTTTGCCCAGACCAACGACGCCCTGGCCATCGAGTCCAAGGCCGGCTACATGAAGGTTCTCGGCAACCCCTGGTTCGCCACGGTCGTCACCCTGCTTCCCGGTCTCGCCCTCGCCTTTGGCGGCTATGCCAACATCTGGCCGCTCTTTGGTGCTTCCAACCAGCTGCTCGGCGGCATGACCATGATCACCCTCGCCGTGTTCTGCAAGTGCACCGGCCGCAAGGGCTGGATGCTCTACGTGCCCGTCGCCTTCCTGCTCTGCTGCACCTTCACCTCGCTGGTCCAGAGCGCCATGGGCTGCATGACCGCCGTCCAGGCTTACGGCTTCTTCGGCACCATCCCGGCTACCGCCACCACGGCCGCCGTCTCCGTCGCCGCCACCAAGGGCCTGCAGCTCGTTTTCGCCGTCCTGCTGATGGTCCTGGGCCTCATCGTTGCCGTCAACTGTCTCAAGGAGTTCTTCGGCAAGGAGGCCGGCTCCATGCCCGACGAGGAGCCCGAGTGGTCCGAGATGGGCAAGGCCGAGTACGGTCGCGCCGCTGCCGCTGAGGCTCCTGCCGACGCCGAGGCCGCTAAGGCCTAGTCGGTCGGACGGGTTGAATCTCCCATCTATTTGACTCGGAAAGACCGGGTCCGCAATCAAGCGGACCCGGTCTTTTTTCTTGTGATAACAGGTGGTGCAAGGGCGTTCTCGCAGATGTTTTGCGTGGATAAGGGTGCGCGTTGTACCATATAAACGTATATGTGTACATATGAAAGGGGCCCCGTGGCCAAGACGGTATATTCCGATAATCAAAACAATGTCGAT
>CAUCKA010000056.1 GCA_958443265.1 uncultured Collinsella sp.
GCCTCCTCGCCCTCCTCGGCCTCGTCGGTCCAGGTGACGGTCTTGACGTCGTCGACGTTAGCGCCGATCAGGGCCTCGTTGAACTCCTTGGGGTTGCTGTCGCTACCGGCGATGAGCATGCGGCCCTCGGCAGCGAAGTTGTCGGCGTTCTCGACGGCCTTGAGGTCGACGGTAACGTAGTCCTCGGCCTCGACGGCGCGACCCTCGACGCCCTCGAAGGTGGCACGGTAGTTGAGGAGCATCTCGACCTGGTTGTTGATCTCGGACTCGGTGACCTCCGCAGGGGGCATCTCGATCTCGACGGCGTCGAAGGAAGAGAGCTCGGCAGCAGGACGCAGGGAGAACTCGACGGTGTAGGTGTAGTCCTCGTGATCCTTGGCGAGGTCAAGCTCCTTGTAGTCACCGTTCTTGGTGGGGACGATGTCCAGCTCGTTGAGGACGGCGGGCTCGTTGGCGGCGATCAGGTCGTTGGTGGCCTGAGCGAGGGTTGCCTCGGCGCCAAGAGCAGAGTCGATGACCGGACGGGGAGCCTTACCGGCACGGAAGCCCGGGAAGCGGTACTTCTTGGCGGTGTCCTTGTAGGCCTTCTTGATCGCGGCGTCGACGTCGGCGGCCGGGATGGTGACCGTAGCGGTGAGCTTGGCGTCCTTGACGTCAGAAGCGGTGATGTTCAACACGTTCCTCCTCATACTGCCCAGCTTATCTGAGGTGCTGGTACCTTTATGCAACAAAGAGTCGCGACGGCCGAAGCCGACGCAGATGCGTTGGTGCGGGCGAAAGGACTCGAACCTTCACGGGAATCCCACCAGAACCTAAATCTGGCGCGTCTACCAATTCCGCCACGCCCGCATGAGCGCACAGACTAGGAATGATAGCAGATACGAACGACAAGCGCACGCACACCTTTTACAAGCTCACGACCTCACCACGAGTGCGAAAGGCGGGGCGAGTTGCCCCGCCCCGCCCATTACGACTTGTTCGCCGACCCGCTACTCCCCCAGCAGGGCCTTTTCGGGCGTGATCGGCAGCGAGCGCACCTGGTGGCCGGTGGCGTGTGCCACGGCCGAGGCAACGGCGGCGAGCGGCGTGTTGATGACGACCTCGCCGATCGACTTGGCGCCAAACGGACCCGTCGGCTCGTAGCTCGGCTCAAAGGCCACGCGAATGCTGCCGATATCCAGGCGCGTGGGCAGCTTGTAGCTCATAAAGTTGCCGGTGCGCAGGCGGCCACGGTCGTCGTGCTCGACGATCTCGTAGAGCGCATGACCGATACCCTGGGCAATGCCGCCCTCGGCCTGGACGCGCGCGAGCGCCTCGTTGATCACGGTGCCGCAGTCCACAGCCGCCGCGTAGTCCACCACGGTCACCTTGCCGGTGGCCTTATCGACCTCGACCTCGGCAATGCCGGCCATAAACGGCGGAGGCGAAACGGGCAGGCAGGCAGAGGCATGCGAGGTGAGCGCGTCGCCGCCCGCGATGTTCTTGACGCATAGGTTGGCAAAGTCGCGCAGCGTGAGGTAGCGGTTCTGCTCGCGCGCGGCACGCTCGTCGGACAGGCGCACGTACTGGCCATCAAAGACCACGTCGGCGGCGTCCACATCCCACATCTGGGCGGCCTTGACGCAAATCTTCTCGCGCAGCTCGGTCGCGGCGTTCTTGGCTGCCAGGCCCGTCACGTAGGTACCGGAGCTCGCGTACGAGCCGGCGTCGAACGGCGACACGTCGGTATCCACGCCGCGCACCACAATGAGCGAGCTTTCAACGCCCAACTCCTCGGCGGCAATCTGCGCCAGAATCGTATCGACGCCCATGCCGTTATCGGTGGCGCCGGTCGAAAGCGTAATAAAGCCGTCCTCTTCCAGGCGCATGTCGATGCCGGCGATGTCCACGTTGGAGATGCCCGAGCCCTGCATGGTGAGCGCGCAGCCCAGGGCGCGCACGCGGTCGCCCAGGTCCACGGCCAGCGGCTTGTCGCGCCAGCCGATCATGTCCATCGCACGCAGCAGGCAGCGGTCGAGCGCGCAGGCGTTGAGCTTCTCGTTGTAGTACTGCGGCATGACCTCGCCCTCGCGCACGATGTTCTTAAGGCGCAGGTCGGCAGGGTCCATGTGCAGCATGTCGGCGAGCTCGTTGACGGCGCTCTCCACGGCAAACTGGCCCTGGGTAGCACCGTAGCCGCGATACGCGCCGCCGCGGTTGGTGTTGGTGTAGACGGCGTCCCACCTAAAGCGGCTCGCCTTCACATGGTTGTAGATGGGCAGGCTCTTGTGGCCCGAAAGGCCGATGGTCGTGGTGGCGTGCTCGCCGTACGCGCCGGCGTTGGACAGCGTATGCAGGTCGATGGCCGTGATGGTGCCGTCGTTCATGGCGCCCAGCTTAACGGTCATCTGCATCTGATGGCGCGAGTTGCCCGCGGTGATGGTCTCCTCGCGGGTGTAGCAGCAGTAGCTCGGACGGCCGGTCTGCTGTGTCACGAACGCCACGAAGATCTCACAGCAGCCCGTCTGCTTGGAGCCAAAGCCGCCGCCGATGCGCGGCTTGATAACCTGCACCTGCGACTGCGGAATGTCGAGCGACTGCGCGACCATGCGGCGCACGTGGAAGGGCACCTGCGTGGAGGAGGTCACCGAGATGCGGCCGAACGCGTCGGTCGTCGCGAAGGCGCGGAAGGTCTCCATGGGCGCGGTCTGCGTGGCCTGGCTGGTGTAGGTGCGCTCAAAGACGATGTCGCTCTGGGCAAAGGCCTCGTCCAGGTCGCCAAAGTCGCTGGTACCGCTGCACACCAGGTTACGGGGAACGTCGCCGCCCTGCGGGAACATGAAGGTCACGTCGCCCTCGGGGTGGACCACGATGTCGTTATCGAGCGCCTGGGTAAAGTCGAGCAGGGGCTCGAGCACCTCGTAGTCGACCTTGATGAGCTTGAGCGCCTTATCGGCGGCCTCCTCGGTCTCGGCGGCGACGATCGCCACCTCTTCGTTTTGGTAGCGCACGAGGTTCTCGAGGATCAGACGGTCGTAGGGACTCGGCTGCGGATAGCTCTGACCGGCGATGGTAAAGCGACGCTTGGGCACGTCCTCGTAGGTATAGACGCCCACCACGCCGGGCACCTTCAGGGCGCGCGACGTGTCGATGGAGCGGATCTTGGCGCGGGCATACGGGCTGCGCTTGAGCTTGACGATCAGGGCGCCGGCGGGCACCAGGTCGCCCGTGTAGACCGGACGGCCCTCGAGCAGGGCCTTCGAGTCCTTCTTGGGCTGTTTGTGGGTGATTTGCTTGTAGGAGACGCCGTCGCAGCTGGTGTCGTTGACCGGCAGCTCGGGCATCTCAAAGCCCACCCGCACGCCGGACTCGTTGAGAAAGCGCACGATGGCGCGCAGCTGGCTCTCGTAGCCGCTGCAGCGGCAAAGATTGCCGGCGAGCTGGCGCGAGAGCTCCTCGCGCGTGGCGACGAGCGTCGGGTCCTCCTTGGCGGCGCGGGCGAGCGCCAGCACGTTCATGATGAGGCCGGGGGCGCAAAAACCGCACTGCTCGGCGCCTTCGGCAGCCATCGCGCGGGCGAGCGCCTCGGACTCGGCCTTGAGGCCCTCGAGCGTGGTGACGGAGCGGCCCTCGACGCGCGCGGCGGGAACCGAGCAGCTCAGCACCGGGTCGCCGTCGAGCCACACCGTGCACAGGCCGCAGTTGGTGGTTTCGCAGGCGCAGCGTACCGACGCGCAGCCCTGCTCGCGCAGCAGCGCAAAGAGCATGGTGTCGGGGGCAATCTGAACCTTGACCTTGCGACCGTTGAGCGTAAAAGAAAGATCGATGAGTTTGGCAGCCATTAGCGCACCTCGCTAGAATCGACGCCGGGCACGCGGCGGCAGGAATACTCGTCCGTGGCGTGCTTGGGAATCTGCACGCCCTCGAGCTCGCGGACAAGCGCGGCCGAAAGCTCAATGCCGGCGGCGCGGCGCACGGCCTGAATCGCCAGCGGGGCCGAGATGCGGCGGCGGTAGTCGGCCGAGCCCCACAGGTTGGTGCCGTAGCTCAGGGTACGCACGGATGCGGCAAGGGCGCACAGCTCGTCCTCGGAAGGCTGCTCGTTCACCAGGCCGCATGCCTCGCCCCGCAGCAGGGTCGCGCGCAGCGG
>CAUCKA010000057.1 GCA_958443265.1 uncultured Collinsella sp.
GACTTTTGCGTGTCGAGCTCCTTTTGGATGGTCTGAATGTCCTCGATGGCGTCGCGGTCGCTCTTGTTGATCTTCTCGACGTAATGCGCGTTGGCGACGAGCTCCTCAAACGAGCCCGAAGCCAGTAGCAGCGACAGGATATTGGTACCGCCCGACTTGTAGCTTGCCGCCACGCGATCGGAAAGGTCGTTACGCTTCTTCTTGAGCTCCGACTTCTTGGTGTCGATCTGAGCCTGCGTCTCGTCAATCTGGCCCTGAACGCCCTCGATATCGCTGAGGGTCTGGGCATTCTTGTTGGCGAGCGTCGCGTACTCATTGGCGATGCTGTCGAGCTGAGCCTGGACCTCGTCGAGCTGGGCCTGGGCGGCATTCAGTTTGTCGGTGGTTTCTTGGCTGGCCTCAGCCGCATGGGCGCGGGCGGGCAGGCCAAAAAGAACAGCCGCGGAGGCGGCGCCGAAAAGAGCCTTAAGGGCAGTGCGGCGCGAAAGCTCCTGCGTAAAGATGGAATCGTTGTTTGGTGACATATGTACTCCGTTACATGTTTATTTATATGTCGCTCAACTCAAACATATTAACGCACATCGCGCTTGTCCCAACTATTTCCACGAACGGCTGGAAAAGCATGGTCAGCGGCTCGCAAATACGTCCCACACCAAAGGTAAGGATTATGCAAATGACACCCTATGAGTACGTTAACATCAATCCTCTGGTTTTCCTGCCCCGCGTGTTTTGGGCGCCCCCAGCTGCGCTATACTCCCCTCAAGAAGTGTTCCTGATTCGATAGGAGACTACATGTCCAAAGCACTCGACCCCAAAGACACCTGCGTCCTCGTTACCGGTGGCGCCGGCTTTATTGGCTCGCACACCGTCGTTCAGCTGCTCGAGGGTGGCTACCAGGTCGTCATCGTCGATGATCTCTCCAACTCCAGCGCCGTCGCCGTCGACCGCGTCAAGACCATCGTGGGCGACGAGGCCGCCAAGAACCTCACCTTCTACGAGGCCAACGTGCTCGACCGCGATGCGATGAACAAGATCTTCGATACCCATCAGATCGACCGCGTCATCCACTTTGCCGGCTTTAAGGCCGTCGGCGAGTCGGTGAGCAAGCCCGTCGAGTACTACCACAACAACATCGAGAACACCCTGGTGCTCATCGACGTCATGCGCAACCATGGCTGCAAGTCCATCATCTTCTCGAGCTCCTCGACCGTCTACGGCGACCCGGACAACCCGCCCGTCACCGAGGAGGATCCTAAGAAGCCCGCGACCAACCCCTATGGTTGGACCAAGTGGATGATCGAGCAGATCCTTATGGACGTCCACACCGCCGACCCCGAGTGGGACGTCGTGCTGCTCCGTTACTTCAACCCCATCGGTGCTCATCCGTCGGGCCTGATCGGCGAGGACCCCAAGGGCATCCCCAACAACCTGGTGCCCTATGTCGCCCAGGTCGCCGTGGGCAAGCTCGAGGCCGTTCAGGTCTTTGGCAACGACTACCCCACCCCCGACGGCACCGGCGTGCGCGACTACATCCACGTGTGCGATCTGGCCTCTGGTCACGTTGCCGCCCTTAACTGGATGAACGGCAAAACCGGCGTCGAGATCTTTAACCTGGGCACCGGCACCGGCACCTCGGTACTCGAGGTCGTCGCCGCCTTCTCCAAGGCTTGTGGCAAGGAGCTGCCCTACGTGATCCGCGAGCGCCGCGCCGGCGACATCGCTGCCAACTGGTGCGATGCCTCCAAGGCCGAGCGCATGATGGGCTGGAAGGCCCAGTACGACATCGCGGACATGTGCCGCGACAGCTGGAATTGGCAGAGCCATAACCCCAACGGCTTCGCCGACGCCGAGTAGCAAAAACCTACATACTGTTCTTGCCCCGGTCTCACGATGTGAGACCGGGGCTTTTTTCATGGCGCATAACCATTTGCCGAAAATAGGCCAACTTTTAAATCTCGCCTATACATGTTTAAACAACATGTTCTACAATAGGGACATCGCCTCTAAAACTCGGGACGGACTGTTCACCCATCTGCAGGCCGATCCCACAACAAGAAGGTTGGTGAGCGCATCCATGGAGCGTGCAAGCGGTGTTCTCATGCCCATCTCGTCCCTGCCCGGACCGTACGGTATCGGCGGCTTTGGCTGGAACGCCTACGACTTTGTCGATTTCCTTGCCTCGTGCAAGCAACATTATTGGCAGATTCTGCCCCTTACGACGACGAGCTATGGCGACTCGCCCTATCAGTCGTTCTCGGCCCGTGCGGGCAACCCCAATTTCATCGACTTTGCCGAGCTTATCGAGGCCGGCTATCTGGAGCAGCGCGATATCGACGGTGTGTATCTGGGTTCCGACCCCAACAACGTTGACTATGGCGCGATTTTTAGCGGTCGCCGCCAGATTCTCGACCGTGCCGCCGAACGCTTCGCCTCCGATAAGCCAGCCGATTTCGACGACTTTGTCCAGGCAAACAAAGACTGGCTCATTCCCTACTGCGAATTCATGACCGTCAAAGAGGAGTGCGGACTCAAGGCCTTTTGGGAGTGGCCCGCAGAACTGCGCGCCCGCGGCGAAGCATCTGCCAAGGTCTGCGCCGCCCATCCCGCGCGCATGCTCTACCACCAGATGACGCAGTATTTCTTCGACCGCCAGTGGAGCCGCCTCAAGGCATACGCCAACGAGCGCGACATCCTGATCATCGGCGACCTGCCCATCTACGTCTCGCGTGATTCCGTCGAAATGTGGGCAAGCCCCGAGCTCTTTAAGATCGACGCCGCCGGCAACCCCGTCAGTGTCGCCGGCACACCGCCCGATCAGTTCTCCGCCACCGGCCAGTACTGGGGCAATCCCATCTATGACTGGGATGCCATGGAAGCAGACGGCTTCTCCTGGTGGGAAGGCCGCATCCGCGCCGCACTCAACATGTACGACGTTATTCGCCTGGACCACTTCCGTGGCTTTGAGGCCTACTGGGAGGTGCCGTTCTCCTCACCTGACTCGTCCTACGGTTCGTGGACACAGGGTCCCGGCCTCAAGCTCTTCAAGACGCTCGAGGAAAAGCTCGGCACGCTGCCTATTATCGCCGAGGACCTGGGCTTCCTTACCCCCGGCGTCATCGATATGCGCGACACCTCGGGCTTCCCCGGCATGAAGATCTTGCAGTTTGCCTTTGAGGGCACCAACTCGTATTACCTGCCGCATAACTACATCGCCAATACCGTCGCCTATGTAGGCACGCACGACAACGAGACGGCGCGCGGTTGGTTCGAGGGTACGGCCACTCCGCGTCAGCGCGAGCAGGCAGCCCTGTACACCCACCAGCAGTCAGGCGAGTCCATAACCGACGCGCTCAACCGAACCATCGCCGCCAGCGTGAGCGATACCTGCATCTACACCATGCAGGACTTGCTCAATCTGGGCAACGAAGCGCGCATCAACACCCCTGCCACCCTGGGCGGCAACTGGACCTGGCGCATGCTTGATGGCGCCATCACCCGCGAGCTCGAGCACAAGCTTACCGACTGGACCGAGACCTACTTCCGCATCCCGTCGGAAGCCGAAATCGAGCTTCCCCAATAGGAGCCACCGCGCCCGACCTCACCCCACCGTGCGGACGCGACCGCTTTTCCCGCGCGAGGCCACTCCAATCCCCTCGCGCGGGCTTCTTTTGAATTTCTGACATGTCGTCAACTCACCACAGGAGGAAACATGCCCCGTATCAATCTTGCGGATCTTGCCGAGCAGTCCTTTGGAACTTCGCTCGAGCAGCTCGATGACCGCCGCATTTACAAACTGCTGGTCAAGCTCGTGCAGGAGCGCTCCTCCGCCTGCCCGCTCAACAATGGCAAGAAAAAGCTCTATTACATCTCCGCCGAATTCTTGATCGGCAAGCTGCTCATCAACAACATGATCGACCTCGGTATCTATGGCGAGGTTAAGGACCAGCTCACCGCCGCGGGCCACGACCTCAATAAGATTGAGGAGTTTGAGGTCGAGCCGTCGCTCGG
>CAUCKA010000058.1 GCA_958443265.1 uncultured Collinsella sp.
TGACGACGTCTGCCGGCGCTATGCAGGTGGTTTCGGGCTTGCTCGAGCTTGATGTACCGCTAATTTTGGACGCCGATGCACTCAACTGCCTTGCTAAGATTGCCATTGACGGTATTGATAGTAACCCCGAGATGTATCGTCGCGAGCAGCCGTTGGTTATGACACCGCACTATCGTGAGCTTTCGCGCCTGGTTGCCGGTGACGAGGTGAACGACCTTGGTACCGCGATTGCGGCCGCGCAGAAGGTTGTCTGGGCTGCAGGCTCCGACAATCTGGTGGTCATTGCCAAGGGGCCGACGACGGCTATCTGTGGCGTTGAGCGTGTGCTGCTGCCGCTCTCGGGTCCGGCTTCTCTGGCAACTGCCGGTTCGGGTGATGTTCTCGCGGGTATTTTGGCCGGCACGCTTGCCACCATGCGCGACGAGATGGATCGTTGGGAGCTGCTGTATTCGTACGCCGTCGCACTTCACAGCTACGCCGGTTTTGCTGCGGCGACGGAGTATGGTGAGAAGAGCGTTATCGCGACCGATCTTATCGACTTGATCGGTCCTGCCATGGAGCTGGCGGCAAAGGATGCGCTCGAAGATCTGGGAATCATGGACGAAGGGTCGGATGACTAATCATGAATAAAGCCGATTTGACGCGCTGGTCCTGGGTCGAGATCGACCGCGGGGCGCTCCGTCGCAACACGAGGGCCTATAAGAACTTGCTGAATCCACGTCAGCGCCTGTGCTGCGTGGTCAAGGCCGATGCTTATGGTCATGGAGCTGTTGAGTGCGCCAAGATCATGTATTCGGCCGGTGCCGACATGTTTGCCGTGGCGACGGTTAACGAGGGCGTTGAGCTCCGACAGGGCGGGATTACGAAACCCATCCTCATCCTAAGCGAGCCGCCTATCGAGGCCATTCCGACGTTGCTCGAGTTTGATATCATGCCCTCGGTCTATACGTCTGACTTTGCTCTTGCGTATGGCGAATGTGCCGTCGCGGCGGGCAAAGTGGGCAAGTACCATCTTGCCATCGAGACGGGCATGAATCGTATCGGCGTTCACTACACGCAGGTGCTCGACTTTGTCCGCGGTATAAATTTCCATCGCGGTATTCAGTGCGACGGCGTATTTACGCACTTCGCCACGGCCGATGAACCTTCGGGCTGGGACTACAAGCTGCAGTGCCAGCGTTTTACCGAGGCCGTTCAGGCCATTAAGGACGCAGGTTTTGAATGCGGTATCGTGCATTGTGCCAATACGCCATCCTCGATGCTCGATTCTTCAATGCACTTTGACATGATTCGTGCCGGCATCGGTTTGTATGGTCTGCAGCCATGTGAGCTGAGTGGTCGCGTGATGCAGCTTGATCCCGTCATGAGCGTCCACGCGCGTGTGACGCGCGTGGCACACCCTGCGATGGGCGAGGGCGTGGGCTACGGCTTTACCTACCGCGTACCGCGCACGCGCGTTCAGATCTGCACCCTTCCGATCGGTTATGCCGATGGCCTTTCGCGTACGCTTTCCAATCGTATGGACGTGCTGTATCGCGGCGAGCGTGTGCGTCAGGTGGGCAATATCTGCATGGACCAGTTTATGGTCGCCATTCAGTCCAACCCGGCGCATGAGATTCCCGAGGCCGAGTATGGTGACGAGATGATCATTGTCGGCCGCGATGGAGATGCCGAGATTACCATGGACGAGATGGCGCGCCTACGCGGCACGATTAACTACGAGGTCGCTTGCGGCTTTGGTATGCGTCTCGACAAGGTCTACGTGTAGGAGCCGCTATGGGCGTCATGCACATCCCCGGCCATAGCCATCAGGCGCCGCGTGAGGTCGCACTCGAGGAGATCGAGGCCGTTCTGGGCGATTGTCACCTTTGCCAGCTTTACCAGTCGCGCCATAACATCGTGTTTGGCGTGGGAAACCCCCATGCTCGCGTGATGTTTATTGGCGAGGCGCCGGGCCGCAATGAGGATTTGCAGGGCGAGCCCTTTGTGGGGGCGGCAGGCGAGGACCTCAACGGCATTTTGTCGCTGGCGGGGCTCAAACGCGAAGACGTCTACATTGCCAACGTGCTTAAGTGCCGCCCGCCGGGAAACCGCAATCCGCGTCCCGAGGAAGTGCTGGCTTGCTCGCCGTTTTTGCGTGAGCAGATTCGAAGCATCTGGCCCGATATTATCGTGACGCTCGGCAACCCCGCGACGCACTTTGTGCTCAAGACCGAGATTGGCATTACTAAGCTGCGCGGCAGGTTCCACCAGATGGGGCATTTTGTGGTAATGCCCACGTTCCATCCGGCAGCAGCGCTGCGCAATCCGGCGTGGCAGGAGCTGCTGGAGGAAGACTTTAAGATGCTGGGCGACTATCTGGAGCGACATCCCGCGCCAGAGGACGCCTCGGAATAATAAGGAGCATGTATGTCCCTGGAGCGCCTGGGGGTAGGTACTTACAAAACGACTTGCGCTGCCGATACAGAGTACTTTGGCGAGCTAATTGCACCGTGCCTTGAGGACGGCGATGTGCTCATCCTGACCGGTGGCCTGGGAGTGGGCAAAACTCACTTTACCAAGGGCGTCTCGCGCGGGTTGGGCGATGGGCATATGGTTACGAGCCCTACGTTTGCGCTCATGGCCGTTCACGATCAAGGTCGTATTCCGCTGTTTCACTTTGATCTATACCGCCTGGAGCATGCCTACGAGCTCGAGGATACGGGCATTTTCGATGTGCTGGGCTATGAGGGTGCTTGCCTGCTGGAATGGGGCGAACAATTCCAGGACGAGCTGACGGATGAGTATCTTTCGGTGACGCTCAAGCGTGATGAGGGCGACAGCGATGTGCGAACGATAACGCTTGAGGCGCACGGTGACCGCGCAATGGAGCTTTCCCATTTGATTGATAAGGCTGTACAAGATGAGCTTGCATAACGACAACGCGCTGGTGGTGGCGCTCGATACCTCGACCGACATGCTTGCCTGCGCGGCAAGCTGGATTGATGGGCAGACGGGTGAGACGAAGCTCGTGAGTGGCGACCACATGTGTCGCCGTCACGCCAACGTTGAGCTCGTGAATACCGTTGATGGCGTGCTGGCTCAAGCCGGTCTGGATCGCAGCGATGTTGGTTGCTATGTGGTCGGCCGCGGCCCGGGGTCCTTTACGGGTGTGCGCATCGGCATCTCCACTGCCAAGGGCCTCGCGCGTGGTGCCAATGTTCCGCTGCTGGGCGTGTCGACGCTCGACGCTTGCGCTTGGACGGCGTGGAAGGCTGGCGTGCGCGGCAAGCTTGGTATCTTGGCCGATGCTATGCGCGGTGAGGTATATCCGGCGCTGTATATGCTGGTCGATGAGGGTCCCGAGCGTCAATTTGAGCGCGAACACGTGGTCAAGGCCGCCGTGGCGCTCGATGAGTGGCGCCAAGCAGCGGACTGGGGCCAGGTTCAGCTGACCGGTGACGGTCTCGTGCGCTATGGCAAGCTGCTGGGTGAGGACGAGGCCGCCCGCTGCGTGGAGCGCGACCTGTGGTGGCCTTCGGGCGAGGGCTTGCTGCTCGCGCACGCTGCGGGTGACGGCGATCCGGCCCGCGTCCTGCCGATTTACACGCGCCTTTCGGATGCCGAGGAAAACGAGCGCAAGCGTCTTGGTCTTGCCGAGAGTGCGCAGAGCGAAATTACGGGTGTTGCCGATGAGCTCGCCGGTCGTCATCTGCAGTTCCGTCCCATGGGCGCGGCGGATGCCGAGGGCGCAAGCGCGCTGGAGGCTGCCTGCTTTGAAGGTGCCGGACACGAGGCATGGACGCCGGGCATGTTCCTGTCCGAACTGGGCGAGGACGTCGCTGCGCCGCGTAGTTGGTGGGTGGCACACGACGACGGCAAGCTGCTGGGCCTTGCCGGCGGTATGGTCGTGGACGGTGATGTGCAGATTCTGGATGTCGCCGTCGACCCGGCA
>CAUCKA010000059.1 GCA_958443265.1 uncultured Collinsella sp.
TGGGCAAGTTCCTCGGCATGCGCAAGCAGGCGGTGCAGGCCGGCGACACCCACGTCGTAGAGGCGATCGACTTCGTTGCCGTAGAACTCGGCCGTCAACGCGGCTTCCTCGGCAACGGGCAGGTCGCTCGTGCCGGCGCAGGCGACGACGATGCGTCCGTTGCCGGTGGGGGAGGGCTTGCCGCCCACGAGGGCGAGCTGGGCATCCGGGACATATCCCAAGTCGATGCCGTTTCCGAGGAGCTCCGAGGTGCGGGCGGCCTTTTTGGCGTCCAGGCGCGTGACTAGGATGCGCTCCTGGCCGGCATCGCGCAGCGCTTTGATAATGGCGGCAATTTGCTCGGCGGTTTTACCGGCGCCGTAGACAACTTCGCCGGCTCCCTGGCGCACCCCGCGCGAAAGGTCGAGCTGCGCAAAGCCCAAATCGGCGGTCGGAGCCGTCTGGATGCGCGTGAGGGCGTCGGCAGGGGTGACAGCTCCGCCGGCAACATCGCTCAGCAGCTGCTCTAGATCTCGCTTATCCATATATGTTCCCTTCGACGGCGCAAAGTTTAGCACTCAAAGGGTATGTTTCCGAACACTAAGACAGAATTGTTCGGAAACTATAGGACAGACTGATTCAATTGCTAGACGGATTGGCTAGTCGCGCAGGATGATGTCCATGGCGAGCATCAGATTGCGCTCGTCGATGGCAAACGGGGCGGCCTCGCGCGTCTTGGGCTTGGCACAAAACGCGATGCCCGTGCCCGCGGCCTGAATCATGGGGATGTCGTTGGCACCGTCGCCGATCGCGACGGTGTGGGCCATATCGACGCCGCACTCAGCTGCCCAGTCCAGCAGCTGGATGAGCTTGGACTCCTTGGTCACAATGTCGGCAGCCAACTTACCGGTGAGCTTGCCGTCCACGACCTCCAGACGATTGGCCAGGCAAAAGTCGATGGCCGCGGCGGCCACGATCTTATCGGCGACTTCGTGAAAGCCGCCACTCACCACGCCGACCTTCCAGCCCTTGCTGTGTGCCGAGCGCACAAGCTCCAACGCGCCGGGGGTAAATGTCACGCGCTCAAAGGTGCGCTCGAACACGCTCTCGTCCAGGCCGGCGAGCAGCCCCACGCGCTCCTCGAGCGCCTGCTTAAAGTCAAGCTCGCCGCGCATGGCGCGTTCGGTGATCTGTGCCACCTGCTCGCCCACGCCGGCCTCTTCGCCCAACAGGTCGATGACCTCCTGGTTGATGAGCGTGGAGTCGATATCCATAACGATGAGGCGTGCAGTCATGGCGGGCCTTTCCGAGTGCTGTTTTATTGGGGCATATTGTCGCACGTGACGAGCGCGGGCGGGTGTCGCGGCGCGTCAATTGTTTCGTCTCCGTCAAGTCTTTGGGCAGGAGCCACTTTTTCGCGGCACATCGACGCGAGTGCGATAAGATAGAACGCCATGTCTGGCTGCGCGGTTTACGCAGGCTGGGCAAATCTGTACGACGCCGCCCGGAACGACACGGGGCGGCACAGATCCATAAAGGAGGATCACTGGTATGAGCCAGACCCGTCCCATCGATGAGCATTCCATGCACACCCGTACCTGCGGCGAGCTTCGCTTCGAGAACGTGGGCGAAGAGGTCACCCTCACCGGTTGGGTGAGCCGTCGCCGCGACCACGGCGGCCTTATCTTCTGCGACCTTCGCGACCGTGAGGGCATCACGCAGCTCACCTTCGACCCCGAGCACTCCGACGGCGACGCCTTTAAGATCGCCGAGACCATGCGTCCCGAGTGGCCCATCAAGATTCACGGCGTCGTGCGCGCCCGTGGCGAGGAGACCACCAACACCAAGCTCGCGACTGGCGAGATCGAGGTCCTGACCGACCACGCCGAGGTGCTCAACACGTCCGTCACCCCGCCGTTCCAGATCGAGGACGGCATCGAGACCAGCGAGGACACCCGCCTGCGCTATCGCTATCTGGACCTTCGTCGTCCCGAGATGATGGCCAACCTCAAGCTGCGCTCCGACTTTACCTTTGCCATTCGCGAGGCGCTGCACAACCGTGAGTTCATGGAGGTCGAGACGCCCTCCCTGTTCAAGTCTACGCCCGAGGGCGCCCGCGACTTCATCGTCCCCAGCCGCATCCAGCCGGGCAACTTCTACGCCCTGCCGCAGTCCCCGCAGCTCCTGAAGCAGCTGCTCATGGTCGGTGGCGTCGAGCGCTACTACCAGGTTGCCAAGTGCTTCCGCGACGAGGACCTGCGCGCCGACCGTCAGCCCGAGTTCACCCAGGTCGATATCGAGATGTCCTTCGTGGACCAGAACGACGTTATGAGCGCCCTCGAAGAGGTTCTTGCCGATGCCTTCGGCCGCATGGGTGTCGAGATGCCCACGCCGCTGCGTCGCATGGACTACTGGGAGGCCATGGACACCTATGGCTCCGACAAGCCCGATACCCGCTATGGCATGCACCTGGTCGACCTGACCGACATCTTCGCCAACTCCAAGTTCAAGGTCTTTGCGACTGCCGCGAACGAGGAGGGCTCTGTCGTCAAGGCCATCAACGCCAAGGGCGCCGGTGCCTGGGCTCGCGCCAAGATCGATAAGCTTGCCGGCGTGGCTTCCACGTTTGGCGCCAAGGGCCTGGCCTGGATCGCATTCCGCGAGGACGGCTCCATCAACAGCCCCATCGTCAAGTTCTTCTCGGACGAGGAGATGGCCGCCCTGCGCGAGCGCATGGACGTCGAGCCCGGCGACCTTGTGATGTTCGCCGCCGGCCCGCGCCTGCTCTCCGACGAGATCCTGGGCGGCATGCGTTCCCACATGGCTAACGCGCTCGAGATCAAGCGCGAGGCCCACGACTTCCTGTGGGTCGTCAACTTCCCGCTGTTCCACTGGGACGAGGACCGTAAGGCTTACGCTGCCGAGCACCAGCCCTTCACCCTGCCGACCGAGACCGACATCGCCAAGATCGAGGCCAATCCGTTGGCAGCCGGTTCTTGCACCTACGACTTTGTCATGGACGGCTTTGAGGCCGGTGGCGGCGGTATGCGTATCCACAACGCCGAGATGCAGATGTCCATGCTCAAGCTCCTGGGCTTTACCGAAGAGCGCGCCGAGTCTCAGTTTGGCTTTCTCATGGAGGCGCTCAAGTTTGGTGCGCCCCCGATGGGCGGTTTCGCTCTGGGCCTGGACCGCGTGTGCATGCTGCTCACCGGTTCCGACTCCATCCGCGACGTCATGGCGTTCCCCAAGACGGCCAGCGGCTCCGACCTCATGTCGGGCGCCCCGAGTGCCGTTTCTGGCGCCCAGCTCAAGGACGTCAGTCTGCGCCTGATGTAGGCGAGCGGCTACATATTGCCTATAGCGAGGGAAGGACGTGCGCCTTCCCTCGTTTTTTATACGCCGAGATTGTGAGGGCATGGGATGACCGCGCGTCGCGGAATCTGCGTCCAGAACGGGTCGTGCTTTCCCAAAGGGGCCCTCTGGGAAAGCACGACCCAGAATTCGGCAAAATAATGGGGCACAGTTTCCGGTTGAGCTGTCTAACGGAAACTGTGCCCCAGAATGAGCGCTCAAAACGGGACGGGCTTTCCGCAATAACTGTCTGGCGGAAAGCCTGCCCCAGTTTCTTATAGCGAGTCTCTCTGAACGAGCTG
>CAUCKA010000060.1 GCA_958443265.1 uncultured Collinsella sp.
GCTGCTCGTTCACCAGGCCGCATGCCTCGCCCCGCAGCAGGGTCGCGCGCAGCGGGCGGGCACCCACGGTGACGTGCCAGGAGCCGTCCCACCAGGCGGCGGTGACGTTCAGCGAGGGGAAGTCGGTCGCGGCCTTGCGCACGGCCTCGTAGCTTGCGCGGTAGTCGTGTTTAACGACCACAACATGCTCGATCACGTCGCGCACGTAGCCCATGTTCACAAACTCGGCGAGCGGCACGCGGCCGGCACCTGTCAGCTTAACGTATGAATCGAGTGCCAAAAAAGCCGAAAGCACGTCCGAGAAGCCAAAGCGGCCGTAGATGCTGCCGCCCACCGTGGCGGTATTGCGCAGCTGCACGCCCACGATATCGTGGACGGCAAACTCAAAGACATTGTTGACGAGCGCGTTGAGCTCGGCATGGCGCTCGAGCTGGCGTAGGGTGCACATGGCACCGATGCGAAACTCGGTCTCGGTCTCCTCGATCTGATCGAGTCCGCAGGCCGAAAGGTCAATCGCCGTCGCCACGCGACGCGAACCCAGGCGCATCCAGATGCCGCCGCCCACAATCTTGTTGTTGCGGTTCTTCTGTAAGAGCTCATAGGCTTCGGCCGCGTTTCCAACACGGACGTAGGTACCGAACTTGAGCACGTTCTCCCCCATCTCTTTACTTGTCCAGTACCCCTAAGTGTACCAAACGAGGGCGCACGGCCCTCACCACCATAGAAAAAGGCTCCCAGCACAAATGCTGGGAGCCTCATCAGGTGCTATGTCGAGCTGGGCTTAGCAGACGCCCTGAGCGAGCATGGCGTCGGCGACCTTCAGGAAGCCGGCGATGTTGGCGCCCATGACAAAGTTGCCCTCCTGGCCGTACTCCTTGGCGGTGTCGTCCACGTTGTGGAACATGCCGCGCATGAGCTGCTCGAGCTTGCCGTCGACCTCCTCGAAGGTCCAGGACAGGTGCTCGGCGTTCTGGCTCATCTCCAGGCCGGACACGAGCACGCCGCCGGCGTTGGCAGCCTTACCGGGCATAAAGGCGACGCCGTTCTCTTGGAAGTAGGTCGTGGCCTCGATGGTCGTGGGCATGTTCGCGCCCTCGCCGACCACCTTGCAGCCGTTGGCGACGAGCGCCTGGGCGTCCTCGAGCAGCAGCGTGTTCTCGCGGGCGCAGGGCAGGGCGATGTCGCAGGGCAGCTGCCACACGCCGCGGCCGTCGCCCTCGTGCCACACGGCACCGGGCTTCTCGTCAACGTACATGGCGAGCGTGACGCCCTTGTCGTGGCCGGAGCGCTTCTGGTTGTAGACGTGCTCGAGCACGGAGTAGTCGATGCCGTCGGGATCCTCGACCCAGCCGTGGGTGTCGGAGCAGGCCAGCACCTTGCCGCCGAGCTGCGCGACCTTCTGGACGGCATAGATAGCAACGTTGCCGGAACCGTGAACGACGACGTTCTTGCCCTCGAAGGAGTCGCCGCGGCTCTTGAGGTACTCGTCCACAAAGTAGACCAGGCCGTAGCCGGTGGCCTCGGTACGGGCGAGCGAGCCGCCAAAGGAGAGGCCCTTGCCAGTGAGGACGCCGGTCCACTCGTTGGTCAGGCGCTTGTACTGACCGAACATGTAGGCAACCTCGCGGCCGCCAACGCCAAGGTCGCCGGCGGGAACGTCGGTGTTGGGGCCAATGTGGCGATAGAGCTCGGTCATGAAGGACTGGCAGAAGTGCATGATCTCGTTGTTGGACTTGCCCTTGGGGTCAAAGTCGGAGCCGCCCTTGCCGCCGCCCATGGGAAGGGTGGTCAGGCTGTTCTTGAGGATCTGCTCCAGGCCCAGGAACTTAAGCATGCCCAGGGTGACCGTCGGATTAAAGCGCAGGCCGCCCTTGTAGGGTCCAATGGCAGAGTTGAACTCGACGCGGTAACCGCGGTTGACCTGAACCTTGCCCTGGTCGTCGACCCAGGGAACACGGAACATGACGATGCGCTCGGGCTCGACGAGGCGCTCAAGCAGGGCGGCCTCCTCGTACTCGGGGTGGGCGTCGAGCGCCGGCTGGATGGTGCCGAGGATCTCGGTCGCGGCCTGGATGAACTCAGGCTGCTCGGGATAGCGGGCCTTGAGCTCGTCGAGAACTTTCTGCGTGTAGCTCATGCTTCCTCCAATGATGGGAAAGAAAAGTGTCGGTCGCGGCACCCTATGCGCCGCGAGCTTTATCGAGTATGGATAATATCGCACTGTTGCCGCAAAGTTACGAATAAGACCGCGGGCGGATGTTTCATTTTGATTACGATGCAGGTAGATGCGTTTTTGAGCGCCTGACGTGCAAGTTGCGTGTTTCGAAGCTGTTTCCCGCACGTTTCAAAACCACCACAAAGGGGACAGGCACCTTTGTGGTGGTTTTGGCGAGATACGTTGGCGGGAACGTATGTGAATCGAACACATCCAAGACGTTTTGCACGCCTCGCAACGGTTTTGAGGACCGCGGGGCCCACCGGAGCCCATCCGTTCCCAAGCGTGGCGGTATTTTACCAAACCGAACAGCCCGCAACTGCAAGGAGGACCAGGGCAGCGATGCAAAGCCCCTAACGCAGCGATCTTAGGCCGCCGGCATCCTTGTCGAGTGCGGTAAAGCGCACGGCATCCAGGTGCTCCAAGATGCTGATCGCTCGCTTGCGCGACACACCCAAGGCCTCGCGCAATACACTCGTGGTGGTAGCGCCGCCGGCAGCCTCGATAGCCGCAAAAACAACCTCACGCGCATGGGCCTCGGCGGCGGCGGACAAGGCAACGTCGTGCTCGACCTTAACGATCGAGTGGTTGAGCGAAAGCTCGCGCAGCGCACGCGTCATGGTGTCGCGATCGAGTTGCAACTGCTGTCCCAGCTCGGGCAGCGTCGGCGCGTCGAGGCCGGCCTCATCCAGCAGGGCCACAATGCGATGGCTAGCCTCGCGCACCACGCGTAACGCCGCAGCGGCGGAATGCGAGTCGAAGACCTCGGCACCGTCGATGGCGCAGATGCCGCGCACACAGCCCTCGAGGATGAGCGCGGAGGCGACATCTTCGCCCGCTGTCGGCCAGGCGGCATGCGCGACCTCGCCCGGCGTGAAACCCGTCTGCTTGGGCGCGGCCCCGTGCATGGCGGCCAGCGTGACGGAGAGCGTGGCGAGGGCGGCATCGAGCACAGCGGGGGCGGCATAGAGCTCCTCGGTCGAGCGCTCGGCACGAAGCGCCACGGCGTCACCCGAGGAAACCGCCCCGTGCAGGAGCGCAGCCGCCTCGGCACCCGAAAGATCGAGAGCACGGGCTGCGGCCGCGGCAGGCACGGGCAGGCGCTGCAGCCCCAACCATGCGGCAACGGCGGCGGCGCGGTCGTCGGCATCCAGGGCCCCGAGCAGCGCGCACTCGCCCGCGGAGAGGACGCGCGAGCGGCGACACCGCGAAAGAAGAACACGACCGCCGCCGATAAGCACCACCGGCGAGAACGCGAGCACAATGAGGCCGTCGCCCGATCGCACGGGAAGGCGCTCCTCCAGACGGACCTGCACGATG
>CAUCKA010000061.1 GCA_958443265.1 uncultured Collinsella sp.
CTGTTGATGTTTGCAATGATGACTTCCGTTTTCTAGATGTTGGCTTGCCACCCGAGATTCTGCGTTTAAAGGACGCGGGGTATCTTTCGCGGGCTATTGAGGCTTGCGACCGCCTACTTGCCCAAGATCCCGATCCCTCGCTTGCTGCCTGCGTTCGTGCCGAGCGGTATCGCATGCTCGAGACGCCGCTTCATTTTTCGGTGTCGCGCGATCGAGCTATTGCGATGATTCGCGAGGAGTGGCCTGAGTTTACCGAGGAGCAGTTTGACGACCTGATTGACCGTAAGCGTATTGACTGGCGCTTTATCGATGGCGAGCTGTTCGTTCTCGACAACTTCCTCGATTCGCTTCGCGTATATCCCAAAGAGGTTCCCGGCATGCGGCCCGATTCTACGGACGGAATAGCACTGCGCAACGAGATGCTCAAGGAGATGGAGTCACAAAACGGATTGGCTCGCGTCATTACGCTTAAAGCGTCCGTGTCTGTCCCCGGCGCTCTAGATGGAGAGACTGTTCGCGCGTGGCTACCCGTTGCCGCCGCCTGTCGTCAACAGTCTCATATCGAGGTTCTCGATATGACGCCGGAGGGTGCTGTTGCCCCCGCGAATGCTTCGGCGCGTACCGCCTCGTGGTCTTCTTCGAGTGAGCACTTTTTTTCGGTGACCTATCGTTATCACATCGATGCTGCTTATTGTGATGTCTACGGTGGCACACTTCCGGTTCACCCGCGTATGGACGCGCCTCTGCCCGAGGATATTTCCGAGGACCGTCCGCACATTGCATTTACGCCGTATCTGCAGCAGCTGACGGCCAGTGTTGTTGACGGACTCGAGGATCCGCTCGATCGCGCCCGCGCTATCTATGATTACCTGACGCAGTATGTCGACTATCGCTATCAGCCGCCGTACTTGCTTTTGGGGTCTATTGCCGATGACTGTGCGCATTCGCTCCGCGGCGATTGCGGCGTTATGGCGCTCACGTTTATCACCATGTGCCGTATCGCGGGCGTGCCTGCCCGTTGGCAGAGCGGCCTGTATGTTGCGCCCGATTCGGTGGGGTCGCACGACTGGGCAGAGTTCTATACGCCGCAGACCGGTTGGCTCAACGCCGACGTGTCATTTGGATCTTCTGCTCGCAGGATGGGGGAGGAGTGGCGCCGCCGTCACTACTTTGGCAATCTCGACCCGTGGCGTATGGTGGCCAACAATCGATTCCAGGCAGAGTTTGAACCCTCTTTCGACGGCATGCGCGAGGACCCTTACGATAACCAGATGGGTGAGGCTTCGGTCGACGGTCGTGGATGCCGTCGGCGCGAGATGCTCCGCACGGTCGAACTCATCGAAATGCTCGAAGTCCCATTTTCGGACTAATCGGTAGAAAGCTGTGATAAACTAACTCACGCATTGCGTGCCCGAGTGGCGGAATTGGCAGACGCAGTGGACTCAAAATCCACCGTTGGCAACAACGTGCGAGTTCGAGTCTCGCCTCGGGCACCATTCATGCAGGCGAGCGTTCAAGGGGGTTGCGGCCCCCTTTTTCGTGCCGAACTCGCGTGAGCGCGCGAAGCGTTAAGCAAACAGGCTTGTGGCCTGTTTGTAGCGGAGCGTGGCGAGGGCGCCACGCGCCCGAAGCCTGGAGCTTCGCGAAGCGAAAGGCCTTCGAGTCTCGCCTCGGGCACCATACATACAAGCGAGTGTTCAAGGGGGTCAAGGCCCCTTTTTCGTGTACGTAATGTGATAACGCGCTGTACGTGTTATTATTCGCAAGGCGTTGTTCCCGCAATGCCCTAAAGAGGAACCCGAGGGTTCCCACCTTTTGGCGCCAATGAGCAGCTGACTGGTCATACAAATTAGATTCTCTTCCTCAAATCGAGGATGTCTATGTGTACGACCTGGTTGCTGAGAAGCGCCGGGTTATTTTTTTATGAATGGAGGTAGGGAAAATAGCTAAGTCTGATGACACCCGCATCAACGACGAGATTACTGCATCTTCGTGCCGTTTGATTGGCGTCGATGGCTCTCAGCTCGGCCTGTTCGCCATCCGCGATGCCCAGCGCGTCGCCGACGATCAGGGTCTCGACCTGGTCGAGATCGCTCCCAACGCGGAGCCGCCGGTCTGCAAGGTCATGGACTACGGTAAGTTCAAGTACCAGCAGGCCATGAAGGCCAAGGCTGCTCGTAAGAACCAGTCCAAGGTCGAGGTCAAGGAAATGAAGTTCCGACCCAAGATCGACGTTGGCGACTACGAGACCAAGAAGGGCCACGTTCTGCGTTTCCTCAAGAAGGGCGCACGCGTTAAGATCACCATCATGTTCCGCGGCCGTGAGATGGCTCACCCGGAGCAGGGCCTTAACGTTCTCGAGCGTCTCGCCGAGGATCTCAAGCCTTACGCTACGGTCGAGTCCAAGCCTAAGATGGAAGGCCGTAACATGCTTATGCTGCTCGCCCCGATTAAGGGCGCCTTCGATGAGGATAAAGCGGCAAGCGATACCAAGTAACTAGTGTTCTGTAACCGATTAAGGAGTATTTCATGCCTAAGATGAAGTCCCACAGCGGCACCAAGAAGCGTTTCCGCAAGACTGGTACCGGCAAGCTTATGCGCGCCAAGGCTTTCAAGAGCCACATCCTGAGCAAGAAGTCCACCAAGCGTAAGCGTGGCTTCCGTCAGGAGACCGAGATCGCCGCTGCCGACCGCAAGGTCATCAAGTCGCGTCTCGCCTAAGTTCGCGTTCCCGTTTTTCGTTTTACCGTCTAGGAGTTGATAGAACATGGCACGTATTAAGCGCGCTGTTGCCGCCAAGAAGAAGCGCCGTACCGTTATGCACCGTGCGAAGGGTTACTACGGTGCCGCTTCGCGTACTTACAAGCATGCTAAAGAGCAGGTCCAGCACTCCCTGCAGTATCAGTATCGTGATCGCCGCAACAAGAAGCGCGAGATCCGTTCTCTCTGGATCACTCGTATCAACGCTGCTGCTCGCCTGAACGACATCTCTTACTCTCAGTTCATGCACGGCCTGAAGGTTGCCGGCATCGAGCTCGACCGCAAGGTCCTGGCTCAGATGGCTTACGAGGACATCGAGTCCTTCAACGAGCTGGCTACCATCGCCAAGAAGGCTCTCGAGGCCTAATAGATTCTCTTGAATCGCTAGGGGAGTGTCGCGTTGTGCGCGGCGCTCCCTCTTTTTTATCGAAAGCGCTGGTTTACATTGCTAAAAGCGCGGGTAGATAAACACTTACAGGTGGCCGATCTCTATATATTCCTGAACCAAAGGGTCATCATCTGATACGTGCGGAAGATCCGCACCAGTCTTTCTATTATCTATAGAAAGCAATATGTTGTGTAGGACTTGTGAAGAGTGGAATTGACGTCCCACAGGGCTTCGCGGTCTGGCAATATATCTCCTTGCCGCGCGGCCCGGTCGGACCGGATCAGCCGCAAAGCGTGCACCTTGAGAACCGGATACTGCGAGGATGGACACTGACTCCAGTGTCGCA
>CAUCKA010000062.1 GCA_958443265.1 uncultured Collinsella sp.
GCGGGCCAGCGGTATAGGCGATATTGCTGTAGAACACCATGAGACCGTTCACGCGGGTACGGCCCTCGGTGGTCGACTCCAGGTATCCCGGAAACGCATGCGTGCAGGTGTTGATAAAGCCGCCCGCAAGTCCCAAGACGCACGCGGCAAACACAAGCCCGGGGACAGACAACGGCGCTAACCCCACGCCAAGCGATAGCACTGCCGTAATCACGCACGTCACAAACGACGTCCGGCGCGGTCCAAAGCGGTCGATGGCCGAACCCGACACCATATTGCCCACCGACGTCATAAGATTGCGCACGAGCGTAATGGCAGCGACCAAAAAGGCCGTGCCGGCCAAATCATACGTGGCCGCACCGATAAGCCCCAAAAAGTAGACCGCGTTGTTGGCGCACCACTGCAGGGACTCAATAAGAATCAGCCTGACCTCTGCCGGCGTCAGGCGCATTGCTTCGCGATCCTTCGCGAACATACGAACTCCTTCTATACAAAAAGGGGATGGAGGGCATAGGCCTGCTCCATCCCCTTTCCAGGTTGCAACGAAAATCTATGCAGCCGGGCCCTTACGCCAGCACGCCGAAGAACGCGCCGACGATGCCCACGACCATGGTGGCCACGATCAGCACCATGGGGTTGATCTTCTTGGACAGCAGCCAGTAGTACAGCCAGAAGGCGAGCATGCCGAGCATGCCGGGCATGATGCCGTCCAGGATGTCCTGGAGGGTCTGGGCGTCCTCGCCCGAGCCGATGGCCACCGGGATGCTGGCCCAGAACATGTCCTTGCACATGGCGCCCACGACCATGACGCCCACGATGCCCACGCAGGTCATGATCTTCTGCATGAGGCCGGTCCTCTGGGCCTCGTCCAGGAAGCCCACGCCCAGCTCGTAGCCCTTGACGGCGCCCCAGACGCGCAGCGCGAAGCCGGGGACGTTGTAGATCAGCAGGAAGGCGATGGGGCCGAAGGGGTTGCCGGCCTGGCACAGGCTGATGCCCACCGCGGCGGCCACCACGCGCAGCGTCGACAGGAAGATGGAGTCGCCGATGCCGGACAGCGGGCCCATGAGGGCGGCCTTGACGTCGTTGACGCTCTCGGGCTCGATCTCGCCGCGGGCGACCTTCTCCTCCATGGCCATCGCGATGCCGCCGACGAACGGGGCGAACTGGACGGTGATGTTGAAGAACGCGCAGTGGCGGTGCAGGGCCTCGGCGTAGTCGTCGGGGCGGCCGGCGTAGATCTTCTTGAGCATGTTGGCGACCATCAGGCAGAAGGCGATGTTCATCTGCTTGTAGTAGGTCCAGGAGAACTCCATGCCCAGGGCGCCGGTGTTGACGGCGCTCTTGACGAGGTCGGAGCGCGTGATCTTGTTCTCGGGACTAGAAGTCATCGTCCTCATCCCCTTCCGCGGAGAGCTGGGGCTGGGCTCCGCCCAGGCCGAGCAGGTCGAACTTGTCGATGCCGATGATGATGGCGATCAGGGCGACGCCCAGGACGGGCACGTTGGCGTAGGAGCACAGCAGGAAGCCCAGGAAGTAGAAGGGCACGAGCTGCTTGGTGAGCACCAGGCGGCCGAGCATGGCGAAGCCCATGGCCGGCAGGATGTTGGCGGCAACGCCAAAGCCAGCAAGGACAAAGGGCGGGATGAAGTCGAGCATGCCCTGGATAGCGTCAGCACCCAGATAGAACGACAGCGAGCACAACAGGAACGCCATGATGACACCGGTGGAACCGATCAGGAAGTGCATCGCATAGACACCCTTAAGGTTGCCCTGGCCGGAGAAGACATCAGCGCGGTCAACCAGAATCGGCAGGGCGGCGTTGAGGATGTTCTTGATGGCAAGGCACAGCGTGGCGATGGGCATGGCAAGCGCGATGGCTGCCTCGGTGCTCTGGCCCAGCTGGATAGCGAAGGCACAGGCAAGCACGCCGCCGATCGTCTCATCAGGCGGCACGTAGGCGCCGATGGAGATCGAGCCCATGAACAGCAGCTCCAGGCTCGCACCGATCGCGAGGCCGGACTGCAGGTCCCCCAGCACCAGACCCACGAGCGGGCACAGGACGATGGGGCGGAACGCATAGAGCGTACCGAGCTGGTAGTCGAACTTACCAAATGCGGCGATAAGTCCGATGAGGATTGCTTGGGTAAGCATACATCCCCCTTTCCATATAGGACACTACGAAGAACCCGCAGGCTCTTCGAAATTGAACGCCTAGAGCACGCTGGCGCAGTCAACCTTGGGGTCATCGGCCAGGGGTCGAATCTCGACCTCAACGCCACGATCCAGCATCTCGCGCACATCGGCTTCCTCGGCCGCGGTCAGGAAGATCTGACGAGAGACCTGACGAGCATCGGGACGCTTCTCGTCCTTGGGCTTGGTGTTGCCCAGGTTGACCGACTTGATCTGCGGGCAGCCCTCAACAAGCTGCTTTGCCTCAGCAATAGTGGCGACACAGATAATCATCTTGTACTTGTCGGTCACGCCCGAGTTGATAGCTTCGATGGCATGCTCCATGTCTTTGATGACGAGCTTGCAGCCGGCAGGCTTGCCCATCTTGAGCGTCGTCTTCCACACCGGGTCGTTGGCGACCTTATCGCCCACGCAGAAGATGCAGTTGGAGCCGAGGCCCTGAACCCAGGAAACTGCGACCTGGCCATGAAGCAGGCGATGGTCAACGCGAAGTAGCTGAATCATAATGTGACCCCCCAAAGGTCTTGCGCCGTCTTACGGCATGTCAATAGGTGCTGCGGATTAGAACTCTTCTTCCTCGTCGTCATCGACCAGCAGGTCGTTGACAAACTTCACGCGCGTATCGTCCGCAGCGACGATGGCGCGAATCGTCTCCTCAACCGGCGCCGACTCGTCAGAGAACAGCAGCTGGATGAGCAGAGGAAGGTTCATGTTGGTAACGAGGTACGTGCGGGGACGCGTCTGGACGATCTTGGTGAACTCGTTGTTGACGCTGCCGCCAAAGAGATCGGTGCAGACAACGACATCATCGTCGGCAGACATGCCCGCCAGCAGTTTTTGGGCCTCCTCGGCCACGTCCATGCGGTCATCGACGAACATCGAAAGATCGTGGACGTTGTCGCGCGCGCCCGAGAGCAGCTCGACGCTCTCCTTGATGCCGGT
>CAUCKA010000063.1 GCA_958443265.1 uncultured Collinsella sp.
TATGCCCAATTAACAACCGTCAGGGAATTGTAATTGATGGTGAAGGTTCAAAGGTAATTTGCAAAGACTAATTTGAAAATTCCAGTTAGCTGTACTCGTTCCTAGCAGGGTTTGGGGCAGGCACGCCCCAACAAGAAGCTGTCCCAAAGGGGCAAGAATGGGGACTGCGGATGATTTCATGGACCGTCACGCGGCCCTTCCCAGCGCGGAGCGGAACTCAGCCGGCGTGCGGCCACCGAGCGCATCGCTGCGCCTCTCCGTATTATATCGACCGATCCAGCCCCCGAGCTCCTCGATGAAGCGGGCGGGGGGTCCAGTCCGACCAGTCCCGGCCGTGCCAGAACTCCTTCTTGAGCAGGCCGAAGAAGCCCTCCATCGCCGCGTTGTCCGGGCTGCAGCCCTTTGCGGACTGGATTGGCTACACTGATGTGGACAGTTCCGGGAGGGGCGCAAGAGACGGGAAGGCCGCGTGCGCGTTCCTGCGCGAGGGCCGCGGGGAGGGGCTGCCTGGGTACGGCGCCTGTCAACTCGGTCTACGTCTTTGATGACCGGGTCGTACTCAATATCAACTTCACGGATGATGCCAAAACGGTCACCCGTGAGGAAGTGTTGGGTTCGAGTGCTATGGACAATGCTCCAGCATGCTGGGATCGAACTCGCTAGCCGGAATCACACGGTACCCGTGACGCAGCAACAGATCGACGAAAACGCCGTTGCCCGCTGTAAGGGTGCCGCTGAATGTTCCGTCGTAGATGCGGCCCGCGCCGCACGAGGGACTACGGTCCTGCAAGATGCACGCAGCGATCTCGGACGGGCCGCCAAAGTGCTCGCACATATCGAGCGCGCGTTGGGCACCATGGCGAAACTCGCGATCAACCGACACGCCCTCGCGGGTGCGAACCTCACAGCCCACGATCTCGGACGGGTCGCGCGGCGTGGGCAGACCGCCAAAAACCTCGGGGCATACGAGGAGCACCTCGGTCCCCGTACGCTCGCAAGCCTCGACCAACGCGCGGTGGTAATTGTCGAGCCCGTTATACTTGCAGCTCTCGCCCATCAAACAGGCGCTTACCACGATCTTCATTTCCATCCCTCTCAAGCAAAACGCCCCATTTGAGAAAGCTGCTCAAATGGGGCGTCGGCGTTTACTGGCTCGGCCGCGGCTTTACTGCTGCTTTGGCATCAGTGGATTCTCGCGCGTGAGGAGATTCATGAACTCCTCGCCCGTGATCGTCTCCTTCTTGTACAGATAACGAGCCAGCTCATGGAGCTTAAACTTGTTCTCCTTGAGGATCTGCAGGGCGCGGTCGTGCGCATCCTCAATCAGCTTGGCGACGATCGCGTCGACGCGCTCGGCCGTACCGGGGGCACAGGTGAGCGACGTGTCCTGGTTGAGGTAGGCATTCTGAACGGTACCGAGCGCCATCATGCCAAACTCTTCCGACATACCAAAGCGCGTCACCATGTTGCGAGCGAGCTTGGTGGCCTGCTCGATATCGTTGGCAGCGCCGGTCGTCATCTCACCAAAGATGAGCTCCTCGGCAGCACGTCCGCCGCAATAGACGGCGAGCTTGTCCAAGACCTCCTGGCGCGTGGTCAGGAAGCGCTCGTCCTCCTCGACCTGCATGGTGTAGCCCAGAGCGCCGCTCGTACGGGGAACGATCGTGATCTTGGTAACCGGTGCCGAGCCCTTCTGGCGTGCGGCAACGATGGCGTGGCCGATCTCGTGGTAGGAGACGACCTGCTTCTCGTGGTCGGACAGCACCGTGGACTTACGCTGCTGGCCGGCGATGACGACCTCCACCGACTCCTCAAAGTCATCCTGAGTCGCGCGTTTGCGACCCTCGCGGACGGCGCGCAGGGCGCCCTCGTTGATGATGTTGGCCAGATCGGCACCCGAAGCACCAGGCGTGGCGCGAGCGATCGCGGTCAGATCGATCGGGGGCTGCGTCTTAACGCTCTTGGCGTGCAGCTCGAGGATGTTCTTGCGGCCGGTCAGGTCGGGCAGCTCAACGGGGATGCGGCGGTCAAAGCGGCCGGGGCGCAGCAGGGCCGGATCAAGGCTGTCGGGACGGTTGGTCGCAGCGAGGACGACGATACCCTTGTGGTTATCGAATCCATCCATCTCGGTCAGCAGCTGATTGAGCGTCTGCTCGCGCTCGTCGTTGCCACTAAAGCCGCCGCCATCGCGCTTCTTACCGATGGTATCGATCTCGTCGATAAAGACGATGCACGGGGCCTTTTCCTTGGCCTGCTTAAACAGGTCGCGAACCTTAGCGGCGCCGCGGCCGACAAACATCTCAACAAACTCAGAACCAGAAATACTAAAGAACGGCACGCCCGCCTCGCCGGCCACAGCCTTGGCGAGCAGGGTTTTACCGGTACCCGGAGGGCCGACAAGGAGAGCGCCGCGTGGCAGTTTGGCGCCGATCTCCTCGTAGCGCTGCGGCTTCTCCAGAAAGTCGACGACCTCCTTGAGGGACTCCTTGGCCTCTTCCTGGCCGGCGACATCCTTAAAGGTCACGCCCACGTCCTTGGAGGCGATCACGCGCGCGCCGGACTTGCCCAGTCCACCGCCGCCAAAACCACCGCCGCCAAAGTTCATCGACGGACCGTCATCACCCATGGCCTTCTTCATGCGGCGGTTGAGCCACCAACCGATGAGGAAGAAGATGGCCATGGGAAGGATGAGCGTGAGCAGGTAATAGGTCATCAGACCCGAGTTTTTATCGGGAACGACCGATTCCAGGGACGCACCGGATTCAAGCACGCGATCGGTAAATCCCGCATCGTTCGGCACACCGGTCGTCTTGTAGGCGATGTTCTCGTCCTCGCCCTTCTTGGTGTAATAAATCGTGTAATCGTCCGTGTTGTACTCGACCTTGTCGACGCTCTTCTTATCGAGCGCTTTGACAAACGTCGAATAATCGGTCTTCGTAATCTGCTGCGTGTGACCGATGTTGGGGAACAGAACGGTCGAGAGCACGAGGTAGACGACGAAGGCGATGAGCACGTAGAGGATCATATTCCGTCTACGTTTGTTGTCATCCATCTCCAT
>CAUCKA010000064.1 GCA_958443265.1 uncultured Collinsella sp.
CGACTCAAGGATTGGCAGGACAACAAGGTCTACGAGCAGGTTCTGAAGAAGAACGAGGGTCACAAGAAGTTCGTGCTGCACGACGGCCCTCCGTACGCCAACGGTCCGATCCATATCGGCCACGCCATGAACAAGATCTCCAAGGACATGATCAACCGCTACTGGATGATGCAGGGCTATGAGGTCCCTTATGTCCCCGGTTGGGACTGCCATGGTCAGCCGATCGAGCATAAGGTCGAGGAGAAGCTCGGCACCGAGAAGTTCAACCAGACCTCCACGGCTAAGATCCGCGAGCTCTGCAACAAGTTCGCTGTCGAGAACATCGAGCTGCAGAAGGCCGGCTTCCGTCGCTTGGGCGTGCTCGGCGACTGGGACAACCCATATCTGACGCTCTATCACCAGCATGACGCCGCCGACATCGAGGTCTTCAAGGCCATGTTCGATAAGGACATGATCTATCGCGGCCACAAGCCGGTTCACTGGTGCAAGCACTGTCACACCGCACTCGCCGAGGCCGAGATCGAGTACTCCGACGAGACGAGCCCTTCCATCTTCGTTCGCTTTGAGATGACCTCCAAGCCCGCCGGCCTCGAGAACTTCAACGGCTCGGTCGACTTCATCATCTGGACGACTACCCCGTGGACCATCCCCTCCGACCAGGCCGTTTCCCTTAAGCCCGGCGCCGCCTACGTCGCCGTTGAGCACGATGGTCGTGCCGAGGTTATGCTCGAGGACCTTGCTCCCAAGTGCTGCGAGGAGTTTGGCTGGGAGTACACCCCGGTCATGGTCGACGGCAAGCCCTACGTGGTTCCCGCCGAGACCTTCCACCACATCCACTACAAGCAGCCGATCTTTGACGGCGTCGAGGGCGTGGCGCTGCTGGCCGATTACGTCGGCGTCGACGACGGTACCGGTATCGTCCACAACTCGCCCGGCCATGGCGTCGACGACTACTTTGCCTGCCTCAAGGAGGGCATCACCGACATCTGCATGCCGGTCGATGACGACGGCAAGTTCTACACCGGTGAGGAGTTTGGCACCGGCGGCCCCTTCAGCGGTATGGATACCGATGAGGCCAACCCGCACATTATCGAGTTCCTGCGCGAGCGCGGCACCCTGGTCCTCGAGAAGAAGATCACGCACAGCTATCCGCACTGCTGGCGCTGCAAGCACCCGGTGCTCTTCCGTGCTACCGACCAGTGGTTTGTCTCGATGGACAAGACCGGTTTGCGCGAGCAGGCTGGCAAAGAGGTCCGCGAGAACGTCAAGTGGTATCCGGCCCATGCCGCCAACCGCATTGGCGCCATGGTCGAGCAGCGTCCCGACTGGTGCATCAGCCGCCAGCGCAACTGGGGCGTGCCAATCCCCAGCTACACCTGCGCCGACTGCGGCGAGAAGGTCATGAACGACGCCACGCTCGACGCCGTCATCAAGCTCTTCCATGAGAAGGGCTCCGACGCCTGGTTCACCGACGCTCCCGAGAGCTACCTGGGCGAGGCCTGCGTCTGCCCCAAGTGCGGTGGCCATCACCTCAAGGCCGATAAGGACATTCTTGACGTGTGGTGGGACTCCGGCGTCTCCTGGAAGGCCGTCTGCGAGTACCGTCCCGAGCTGGAGTACCCGGCGGACGTCTACCTCGAGGGCTCCGACCAGCACCGTGGTTGGTTCCAGAGCTCGCTGCTCACCTCGGTGGGCGCCAATGGCCATGCCCCGTACAAGGCGGTCGTCTCGCAGGGCTTCACGCTCGACGGCCAGGGCCGTAAGATGTCGAAGTCGCTCGGCAACGTCATCGACCCCAACAAGGTCTGCGACGAGATGGGCGCCGACATCATCCGCCTGTGGGTTGCCTCCGTCGATACCAGCTCCGACGTGTCCATCGACCATGAGATCCTTGCCCGTACGTCCGATGCCTACCGTCGTTTCCGCAACACGCTGCGCTTCCTGCTCTCCGAGCTCGAGGGTCAGTTTGAGCCCGAGACCGACGGCGTCGCCTTTGCCGACCTGCTGCCGCTCGACAAGCTCATGGTTGCTCGCCTGACCCAGGTTCAGGCCGAGGTTGACGACGCCTACGCCAGCTACGAGTTCCCGCGTGCCTACCGTGCGCTCTACGACTTCGTGGTTACCGAGCTTTCCAACGTGTACCTCGACGCCCTGAAGGACCGTCTGTACTGCGAGAAGCCCGGCTCGCTCGAGCGCCGCAGCGCCCAGACCGTGCTGGCCGAGCTCTTCTCGATGCTCATGCGCGATCTGCAGCCGATCCTGTCCTACACGGTCGACGAGGCCATGGCGTATGCGCCTGCCGGCTGCGTCGATCACCAGAAGTACGCTGCGCTGCTTGATTGGTATAAGTCGCCCATTACGGTCGACGAGGCCAATGAGTTTGAGGGCGTGCTCGAGGCTTCACTCGAGCTCCGTAGCACCGTGACCAAGGCCCTTGAGGACGCCCGCTCCGCCGGCACCTTCACCAAGAGCCAGCAGGTCCGCGTCAAGGCGGTCGTTCCCGCCGAGATGTACGCGCTGCTGACTGGTGACAAAGCCGTCGACCTGGCCGAGTTCTACATCGTCTCCGCTGTTGAACTGACCCAGGGCGAGGAGCTCTCCGTTGCCATCGAGGCTGCTGAGGGCGAGTGCTGCGACCGTTGCTGGAATTACCGCACCACCGTTGGCGAGTATAACGGTCACGCTCACATCTGCAAGCGCTGCGCTGAGGCTTTGTAGTTACGCGGTTTTACCAAACCGCGTAACCGGTTGACGCTGCAAACCCGCCAGAGCGGCAATCTGCCTTTCAACTTCGGCGGCATGACCAGAAGGTCAAT